>NZ_CP120849.1:1519220-3005940 GCF_029581355.1 Parabacteroides chongii
GCCGGAAGCGATCTCGTTCAATATGGAAACGATCAATCTTCTGCTTCCTTCGGCTTTTACCATTGCCATGCTGGGAGCTATAGAATCACTTCTTTCAGCGACCGTTGCCGATGGTGTAACGGGCGATAAACACAATTCGAATACGGAACTGATCGCACAGGGAGCAGCCAATATCGTTGTTCCTATCTTCGGTGGTATTCCTGTAACCGGAGCAATTGCCCGTACCATGACCAACATCAATAACGGTGGCCGCACACCTGTTGCCGGTATCATCCATGCAATCGTATTACTGTTGATCCTGTTATTCCTCGGACCGCTTACCAAGCATATCCCAATGGCTTGCCTGGCAGGTGTCCTGATCATTGTATCTTATAATATGAGCGAATGGCGTACATTCCGTTCACTGATGAAGAATCCGAAAAGCGACGTGTCCGTCCTGCTGGTAACTTTCTTCCTGACTGTTATCTTCGACCTGACAATCGCCATCGAGATAGGTCTATTAATTGCCATGTTCCTGTTTATGAAGCGGGTGGCCGAAACGACTCATGTATCAGTGACAAAAGATGAAATCGACTTGTCCGACGAAGGTGAAATTCACCACGATGAAGAAGTACTTACCTTACCGCAAGGAGTGGAAGTGTATGAGATAGACGGTCCGTTCTTCTTCGGTATTGCCAACAAATTCGACGGTATCATGAAAAGTATGGGTGACAAACCGAAAGTACGTATCATCCGTATGCGCAAAGTTCCGTTCATGGATTCAACAGGACTTCATAACCTGGAAAGCCTGTTCCGGTTATCCCAGTCAGAACATATTCACATGATCTTATCCGGTGTGAATGAACACGTGCGGAAGGTGCTGAAAAAATCAGGGTTCGAGCAGAAAATAGGTGCTGAAAATATTTGCTCCAATATCAATGAAGCAGTAAAGAAAGCAAAAGAAGCGGTTGAATAACCGCTTCTTTTAAAACTGAATGCCGATTCCTCTACTCTGTTAAGTGCTAATCGTTATAATTTATAAGTCAGCATCAGACGTCCTTCCGAAGTATGGGAAAAAACCTCTTCAAAATATTTGTAGTCTGTATGACGGGAATAATTCATAAATGAGCCGGTCAGATACCAGCCTTTCCGCAATTTGACATCCAGACGCAAACCGACTGCATGCAAGATTGCCTTTGAACGGTCTCCCTGTGCATTCAATGTTTTCGGATTAAAATCATTCCAGTCAATATCTTTAGGATATCCTTTCCAGGTAAACATATGATAGACCTCATAGGTGGTAGATGCGGAGAATTTATCTTTCTTATAGATGAAGTTGAAACCGACTTTTGTGCTGTACCCGCTTGCCAGGTTATAATTGCGTTCGTCCACCCGGTAATAATCGCTCAACGCTCCACCTAAAAGTATTGCGTTCAAATGGCCGTACGCATCTATGTCCCAGCGCTTGAATCGCCCATTTTTATATATCAGTCCGCCGCCGAACGATGCCGGAGTACAAAATTTATAAGGAGTTTTGGAAGATACATCAGAAATAGTATCCGAATCATAATAGTCGAAATGCTGGTAAAGCCCCAGGCTCAGATAGTCTTTTTTATTATCTATCAGCTCCTTTCCTGCCAGACGGCCAATAATATTCAATTGTCCCAATACCGGTTGTGAAGCCTGTACATTCAGCGCAGCCTTCACAGAGAAGTAATCGTAAGGTTTCCGATTCTCCGCATCGAAACGGTCGCCATATTCGATATTGATTTCGGAAGCTAAGCCGACCCCTTTATCAAAAATATCGTCCTTCAGTTCGAGTGCCCGTATTCCCACTGAAATATCCACACTCACATCAGGTACTCCGAATTGTCTGCCCGACGTAGGTCTCCGCTTCCAGGCATCTCCGTTGATAATACGCGTAAGACCGCGCATCGGCGAAACTACAAACGAAGCCAATTCACGCCCGAAACGGGCAGACCCGGTTTTCCTGTCATCCAGGATCAGATCGGATGCCCTGTAGAACACTTCTCCCAGCGCCATCCCTCCTATCGGGGTCGCTATGATATCATTAGTGGAAGGATATTCACATTCCATGAACATCTCCCACATAAAACTCCCGCCAAATGCATACACCCCCGATAACCAGTAGTTATATCCGTTCGAACGGGCTGCATTATAATACAAACTGCCATGATAAGGATGCAGGAACATATTCGTTCCCATCCGGTCATTATCCCAGATAAAACCGTGCCGGAAATTCTCTTTGATCGTATGCCCGTTGATATAGGCAAAATCCCCTTTCTGTATATACCGGTCGAAGATCCACACGCCCATATTGATACCGAAAACAGTCGCCCCTGCCTGAATCCCTCTCTGCTTTGAATAATAAGACAGATCAAGGGAATCAGGCGGTTTAGGTATTGCCAGCTGACGTCTGATTGCCAGCTGAGAATAAGCAGAACAAACTGATAATAAGTATATAAACAGAGCTGCCACTAACTTTTTCATGCTTCAAAGATAATAGAATAAACAGTCCTGTTCCTCTTATTTTAAAAAGTCACCAATGATGTTGGAATATGAACGAATAAGACATGACAGACTGAACATTTCAGTCTCAGATATTTTTATAAACTAAACTTATAACCGATAGAAACGGTTGCTGTTCTGTTCTTCATTTTATGAGTATCTGTCTTGTAGCTTTCCGTATCGAAACCGGACCAGACCTTTTTCAATCCCAAATCATAGGCAAAAGAGACAACAAAACGGGATATTTCTCCGGACAATCCGAAACGAAGTCCGGAATCAAACCGATCAAAAGCATTTATCTTCGTGTCTGCCAACCACTCCATTCGAAAGTCTTTATAAGGATTCCAATTATCAGGATATCGCCCAGTTCCGTTTTCATTCGAAACAATTACATCTACCTCTGCACAACCACCTGCTCCACAGGCAAAATAAGCACCGACAACAGGTACTATATATACATTATTCATCACCGGAATGCGATAACCTAGCATTAGAGGAATTTCGACATACCCCAAATGAAAATCACCCTGTCTTAATGCACAGGAATAATTGTACTGATCCCACAACCCGGAAGCCCCTTTCCTGGAATAAAATAATCCCGATTGCAACACTGTCCCATTCTTAAACAAATAATCCACAGACAATCCCCCGCTCACATCCACATTATGCGAATTAGAAATAATAGCCAAAGAAGAAACATTCATTCCTACCTCAGCGCCCAAACGAAACTGGGCATTCAACTTCACTACACTCATACAAATGAGTATACTTAAAATACATAATTTGATTTTCATACTAGTGATTATTTAATTGTATCTACCTTAAAGACAGATTCTGACAAAATTCCCCTACTCAAAAATAATTATTTTGTCAGAATCTACTTGAAGATTCATTCCGGCAACTAGTAAAAAACGTAATTGTTAATATTAATAAGCAGAGTATATTTTTCATACAGCATAACGTTTAAGTACCGCAATATTAGTCAATAAAAAAGGAAGAACAAAAGAATACACGATATAAGTACGTCATCATCTGATTCAATCAAACCTATTTACACAAACTACCCGAAGTATTTAGAAATACCCTACGTACTAATTTTAATTACCTCGCCAGGTAATCAGCGGTTGATGGTTATCAACCGTATGGCTCACAATTATCGGCCACTAAAGAGTATCGTATAAATATAGGAAAATATAAGGTACATTCTACCTGATGTTCATGTTTTATTTTATAAATTATATAAGCCTATTGATTTTTACTTACATTTGTATCTTACAACCCAAAAATCTAAGTTATGGCACAATCAGGAAGGCTACTCTCATTGGATGTAATGAGAGGTATTACTATTGCAGGAATGATCATGGTAAACAATCCGGGAACCTGGGAGTATGTATATGCCCCACTTCGCCACGCATCATGGAACGGTTTGACACCGACCGATTTGGTATTTCCGTTCTTTATGTTCATTATGGGAGTTTCCATGTTCTTCTCCTTACGCAAATACAACTTCAAACTCTCCAAAGAAAGCGTTACAAAAATACTGAAACGGACCGTGCTTATCTTCCTGGTCGGATTCGGACTGAATATCTTCTCACATATCTGTTACAACGGATTCTCCCATTTCGAAAATCTACGCATCCTGGGAGTGATGCAACGCCTTGCACTGGCTTATGGTATCGGTTCACTGATCGGGCTTGCTATCAATCATAAATACATTCTGCAAACGGCAACCGGTATTCTGATCGTTTACTGGATGCTCCTCGCCTTTACCGGAAGCACGACGCTGTCGGAAGATAATATCATTGCCGTTGTCGATCGCTTCCTGTTCGGCAATACACATATGTATCACGATTACCTGGCAGACGGAACGCGTATCTCGTTCGATCCGGAAGGATTTTTAAGTTGCCTGGGAAGTATCGGGCACGTCCTCCTGGGATTCTATGCCGGTAAAATCATTCTGGACAGCAAAAAAAATAACGAACTCATCATCCGTAACCTATTCCTGTTCGGATCGATTATCCTATTCCTGGGATTCCTGCTCAGTTACGGTTGCCCGATCAATAAAAAACTATGGAGCAGCACATTCGTATTAACCACCTGCGGATTCGGATCGCTGTTTCTTGCCTTGCTGATCTGGATTATCGATATCAACGGAAAAAAGAAATGGTCGTTATTTTTTGAATCTTTCGGGATCAATCCGTTATACCTTTATGTACAGGGAGATGTCTTTGCCGTCGTACTCGATAAATGCGGAGTGACTTCTTATGTTTATTCGGATGTACTGACACCGTTGTTCGGTAACTTCGGAGGTTCATTGGCATGGGCAATCCTCTTTGTCATACTGAACTGGATACCGGGATATTGGTTATATAAAAAACGCATTTACATCAAACTATAATGAATCGGAACAAGCTATTCAGAGATTGCATTTATATATTTCTTTTTCTCTTCCTGCTGCATGCCGGTAAAGTGAAATCGCAGATAAGCGAAGGAGGAAAACCGGTCAGCTTCAACTATACAAACCGGTTGAAAAGCGAGCCGCCGATTGTCCGGATACCTGTAAATTTCAGTGTGGAAGATTTGATTGCTGTCGACGAATGGCGGGTAAGTCAGGGAGCTCCTCTGACAGTTTCCACTTTGATAGATACGAATTTAGATATGGACAATGCCGGACAATGGGTAACCTTGCCCGACGGCGGAAAAATATGGCAATTACGCCTGCAGGCAAAAGATGCTATTGCATTAATGTTATATTATGATGCGTTTTACATTCCGGAAGGTGGCAAACTGTTTATATACAATGCCGAAAAGACCCATTTGCTGGGAGCTTATACTTCACAGACCAATCCGAAAGGAGAAGCGTTTGCCACAGAATTTGTGGCAGGCGACGATATTACGCTTGAATACGAACCGGCTGCTTCCGGTGAAAAAGCCAGGATAACGATTAGCCAGGTGGGATACGGATATAATCATCTGACAGTATCCGGTAATTTGCGAAGCACAGGACCGGGAACTTCCAGTTCCTGTATGGTAAATATCAATTGTGAAGAAGGAGAGGAATGGCAGAATGAAAAGAACGGGGTCTGCCAAATGATTGAAAAGGTAGGTGATGCCGGACTTCTCTGTTCCGGTTCGCTGATAAACAATACGGCTAAGGATATGAAACCTTATATCTTATCCGCTTACCATTGCACGAAAGATTATGACAACGATCAAATAGCATCGGAAGAAGACTTCAAACAATGGGTGTTTTATTTTCATTTTGAACAGACCGGATGCGAGACTTCTTCCCCCGTTGCCGGGTATAAAACGATGTCCGGTTGCAGCCGCATCGTCAGTATTCCGATAGAAGGTGGTTCCGACGGATTATTATTATTGCTGAACGATAAAATCCCGAAAAGCTATAACGTTTATTTTAACGGGTGGAACAGGAGTGAGGTCGCTCCCTCATCGGGAGTTAATATCCATCATCCTTCAGGCGATTACATGAAAATATCCACATACGGAGACCGTCCGGTAAGGACAACGACCTGGATAGACAATACGTTCACGACCGGAGCTGCCAACGGGCACTGGAATGTGATCTTCGACAAAACCTCCAATGGACATGGTGTCACGGAAGGCGGTTCCTCCGGTTCACCTCTTTTCAACGAGAATAAACAGATAGTCGGAACATTGAGCGGAGGCAATTCTACCTGTCGCCTGACAAATGGTAATAACTTGTACGGCAAGTTTTCTTATCACTGGAACCAATACAGCAAAGCCGATACCGGCCGTATGGATATCTGGCTGGATCCGTTGAATACCGGTACCACCGAGCTCCCCGGCTTGTCACAAACCGGAGAGGAGGGAAGTTTGATTACTTACAAATCGCCGACAGACGTTACCGCTGAAGTCTCTTCTTCCAACCATGTCCTGATACAATGGAATGCTCCTTTATATACAAAAACGATCGGATGGGGAACACAAAATGCCTATGCACATTTGGGATATCAGGGTACTCCTTTCTATTTCGGCCAGCGTTGGGAGCCTGAGGAGCTGATCAATATCCACAATAAGCTCCTGACGAATGTGAAATTCATTCCTGCTGTTAATGTAAATTATGCTATATATATCAAACAAGGAGAGCGTACTTATCAACAGGAGATTGGTTCTGTGACGGCTAACAGGTCGAATACGATTGAATTAAAAACTCCGTACGAAATCAATGCAGGTCAGGATCTGATCATTTCCATCTATGCAAGGAAATATAGCAGAAGCAACGGACCGGCTTACGTAGACAACGGACCGGCTGTTCATGGAAAAGGTAATCTGATATCGTTCGACGGAAATCAGTGGGAGTATTTGAAAGATGAAGAAAATGATAATAATTTTATCATATCTGCTACCGTCACTTCAAAGGATGGCAAATTAGCGGATCTCCGTTCTGCTTCAACAGAACCCATTGCAGCTTTCCCAGTCATTACAGGATATAACATTTATAAAAATCAGAAAAAACTCGTTACCGTTCCAACTTCTACACGCCAGTTTACAGACAGGGATGTTACTGCAGGCACACATAGTTATAGTGTTTCAACGCTTTATGATTTAAAAGAGAGTAATGCGACCAAGGCTGTATCAGAAGTAACAGTAAGTTCTGAAAACATATCGGTAGAAGAGGATATCAATGTTTATCCAACCCTATTCAAACACCGGATACAGGTAAAGAACCATCGGAGAATAAAAAGTATAGAGATTTATTCAGCCGATGGAAAAATGGTCCGGAAAATAAACGATCCGATAGAATGGATAGACGCTGAAACAATGCCGAAAGGAGTTTATTTCTTTAAACTGACTACCGACAAAGCTGTTAAAACGGTTCGAGGTATCAAGCAATAGGTTTCAATAAGAAACCGTCACATCAAACCCTTCTTTCCGTGCCCGGTCGGCTATTGCATCCAATGCTTCTTTGGAAACCTTCTGAAGACCTTTCAAAGGCGTTTCACGGTCGATGGTATAGATCATGACCTGTTTCGGCTTTATTTTCTTCAATGCTTCGAGCCAGCCGCTGATTTCTGCTTCCGTTGTGTTATCGACCGATTCACCATTCAGTTCACCCCGCAGAAACATGGTTTGGATAATCAGGTTTCCTTTGAAACGACATAACTGTTCCAGTAGTTTATCGAATGTAAAAGAAGGAGAATTCGGAACATTCAGTTGCCGGATCCGGCTATCGAGCACGGAATCGAGTTTCATTATATTATCCTCGATCTTATTCAATGCCCGGAACACACCCTCTTTATGGAGCATTGTCGAATTAGATAGGACAGCGATCTTGGCATTCGGGAAGAAACGGTTGCGGGTAGCGATCGTATCTTCAATGATACCTTCAAACTCCGGATGCATGGTCGGTTCACCGTTACCGGCAAAAGTGATTACATCAGGAGCAATACCTTCCTGTTGCATAGCCGATAACTTTTCTTCCAAGGCCTTTTTTACTTCTTCACGGACCGGTAGTTTGGTATGTGTACGACGTTCACCATTCAGACCGCATTCGCAATAAATACAGTCGAAAGAACAAAGTTTACCATCCACAGGAAGCAGGTTCATACCCAAAGAAACACCCAGACGCCGACTGTGTATCGGACCGAATACTATTTTATCAAAAAGAATTGTTGACATAGCTATATCTATTTTATCTGTTCGGTTTAATCCTAAAGAATATTGTTACAAAGCTACAAAAGCTCTTATAATAGCCCTATTTATTTCGACAGCTTTAGGACTATTTAGCACACTTAAAAGCATGACAGCCTATCACTATAATCTTGAGGTCGCAAACTATGACCTCAAGATTTAAAACTTATACCGCAAAAGTACATATATATCCGTTTTATTATGCCCTTCTATCTCTTCCTGCTCCGTACCGATTATATTCCGGTCAGCATAATAGGTATGTCCCAGTTTGGCGGAAAGGGATAATTTGTCCAGTATATTCCATCGGAAGGAAAGGGACAGGCGGATTCCTTTTCCGTAAAAAGAAGGCATACTGAATGCATAAAGGATATTTTTCTCGTACGAACTGATACGGCTGGAATAATCGTCCGTATGAAAATAAGCAATATAAATATCCGACTGAAAGGGAAAAGAAGATGGTTTCCAACCTGCTCCCTGAGATATCATCCAACCGAGGCTGTGATTTCCTTTTTGTTCATCATTATAAACACCGTCAGCTGCCGTTTTCAACATCCATGCCGATCCGATCCCATACAGTAGCTGTAGTCTGAGACGTTGCTGGGAGTAAGGCAGGATACTTACTGTCGACTCATTATCCACAGTTTGGTTCTTCTCTTTTTTCCTGTACTTGTAACGTATATATCCAGCCAAATTCTTTCCCTGATTATAATCCAGCCGAACCATATATTCCTGCCCCAAAGAAGGAGAATCGACACCATATTTCAACCAGGGGAAACGAAACAGATCGGCATACATGGATAGTTTGAAACGGGCAAAAGGTGTCCATTGCATACCGGCATAAACACCTTGTTCATTCTGTGCAGAAGAGTTCTGACCGAACGCATTTCCGAAAAATGCCTGATACCGCTTGTCATAATAACGGTGCAATAATAACAAAGACAGATAGGAAACAGGCGTTAACTGAAAAGCATTCAATGTGGCAATTGCTTTGTTGGAAGATATCGCCGTTTCGCCGTAAAACTTCACTTTCTTAGTTTTCAACATATAATCAACGCTCATGTTCATATTATTACTTCCACTGAAATAGAACAAGTTATAAGGTTTCGGGTCAGGCTGTATCCTGTATTTCCCGAAAGAGTAGGAGAGCGCTGTAATCCCGACCGAAAGATTGGAAGTCGCATAGTGCACATTTCCTCCAAACGTCTGCATAGGAATCGTATGTTTCTTTTCCCAATCACGTTCCAGCCGATGTAAACCATCTGTTTTAAATGAGCTTACTTCCCGGTTATTAACACCGGCATCCAACTTTCTGTAAGAATAGAACATACTGATATTGAACTGTTTCAGAGCAATGGTCGATGCTATTCCACGAAAATAATCCTGTTCGTTTGTTGAAAAGTGGCGACGAAAACCGTTCGTTCGCCTTTCCGCCTGTGCTACTATTGCACTGCGTCCCGGTGTAAAGTCATTACTGATAACCAAGCCCTGCCCAAAAGATACTTTATAATCGCCTATTGCCAGACTTTTCAACCATTTATTCATATCCCTGAAAAAGAGATGTACCGAATAGAAATCATATCCTTTATGATAAGCGTTCCAGAAAGGTTCACCGGCATCTTTCTCTGCTACAAGTCCCAATTGCAACCTGTCGTCGAAAGTATATGAATAACGCAATGAATGGTAGAACGGTTCGCCCCGATATTTCCGGTTAGGATATTGTTCCAGGATACTATCCGGATATGAACGATATCCCTTTTTCTGTTGAAAACATCGATCATATCTGATTTGCAATTCATTAGAATTATACTTCAACAGGTTCTTAACAGTAAATGGACGTTTATCAACCGATATATCCCCGATATAAACAAATGGAAGTAGTAGGGAAATCGTCTCAAAATCCATTCCTTCCATATTCTTTAATTCATAAAGAGTAACCAGTTTTCCATATTTTACACGGTAAGTCAACAGGCTGTTTATTTGTTGATCGGAGAGGAAAGGCAGACGTTTCAGCTCGTTTTCAGTGACGGTATTCAATTCAAAAGGATGTTCCGCCAGGTAAGAAAGGTCAGAATACAGATTTTCGATCCGAGCCTCATCTTCCGTTTGTAAAGCCATTTCTTCCATATATTCCATCCACTTATCAACAGAATATATAGTCTGACTACTAAGGTTATAACTGCTTATTAACAGGTATATCAACAGGGTTGTCAACAATCTTTTCATAGTTACAATTTTATTAGAAACAATACTTTAAACCAATACCTGTACTTATTCCCAACACCGGATGATAATGGACAGCTACATCGACTACAAAACCGGATAACCGGTATCCGACTCCCAAAGTAGGTAGGAGAGGAGTTGTCCTTATTCCCGTGCGTACATAAAAATGATCGATCAATTGATACTCTATCCCGATACGTCCCGACACAGCAGTCTGTTTATCCGTTTCCGCATTTCCTACTATCAACAGGTTGTTAATTACTTCCCATTGAAAACCTATTTGCAATGAATAATAGATAATAGATTCTATATCAGCATTCTTTTTTAGAATTTCGACAGAGGGAAAATCCTGTATCAACATTCCGATCAACAGCTTTTCAACCGGAGTAAACAGGATACCGACATCGACGGACAAGTACTGAGGACTTTCCTCCATCAGTTTTGTCTGCAGAAGTATATACTGCAAACTGATACCGATACTCCATCTTTCACCAAGTGGTTTACCCAGGAACAACCGGAACATACTTTCACGATACTGGTCATAACCGAAAGAAGAGATATCAACACCGGCAGAAAGGAAGTCATTCGGATAGCTGAACGCCACATTCACAGTTCCCAGTTCTTTTAACCCATAATAATTAAAGTAATTGATATCAACCGATTTAGAATTTTCCCGACTAACCAGAGCCGGATTGAACAAGGAAGAATTCGTTACGCCACACATTCCCATTCCCATGCAACGGATATCCGGCAAACGGAGGTTATCAACAGCAGACAAACAGGGAGAAATCCCCAGCAGGAAGCAGACAAAAAAGAATTGTTTCATAGATAAGAATATTTGGTTGTTAATTAAAATGCTATTCTGATGCAAAAAAGATATACACTATTCACAGCTATCGGTTTTGTACTTATCAGAATCGAAGCAAATATAATGATTCTTATTGAGTTCACAACTTATTAACAACTAAATTATCATTTTAGCCTGATTAGTCAAATTCTGTAAAAGCGGCACAGGCTATTGGGAAATCACCTACTTTTGTAAACTATGACAAAGAAGAGATGGTATAAAATCCTCATTTTATTTCTCTTCTGTGCAATTGGAAGCCAGGCACAGAAGCTGAGAATAAATACACTTCCCGAAGGTGTGCAGCGGGCATACGTCGACGGGAAAGATACCATTCCTGTCGTTAACTTGCAGGAAGTCTTTGTCTTTCCGCAAATGCGTTTTAAAAATAAACGTGAACAGGAGAAATATAATAAACTAGTACGGGATGTCAAACGCACACTACCTTACGCCAAGATGGTGTATGAAACCTTGATCGAAACCTATGAATATATGGAAACGCTTCCCGATGACAAAGCCCGGCAAGCTCATTTGAAACGGATGGAAAAAGACCTGTTCAAAGAATATAAACCAGAGTTGAAAAAGCTGACTTTCTCGCAGGGCAAACTACTTATCAAACTGATCGACAGAGAATGTAATCAATCCAGTTATAATCTGCTGAAAGCTTACCTGGGAGGTTTCAGGGCAGGCTTCTGGAATTTGTTTGCCGGTATGTTCGGAGCCAGCCTGAAATCGGAATACGACCCGAAAGGGAAAGATGCCATGACGGAACGGGTCGTTATCCTGGTTGAAAGAGGATTACTCTGACAACTGTTTAAAGAAATCCCAGATAATAATACCGGTTGTTACCGACACGTTCAATGAATGTTTGGTTCCGTATTGGGGGATTTCAATACACATATCACAGTTATCAACAATGGATTGTTGAACACCTTTCACTTCGTTTCCCATGATTACGGCATACTTTTTATCCTTGTCTAACAGCAGTTTATCCAACATTATACTACCTACTGTCTGTTCAACAGCACAAACGATATACCCTTGTTGCTTCAGTTTATCAACAGCTTCCTGTGTATCTTTAAAATATTCCCAATCTACAGTTTCTTCAGCCCCCAAAGCTGTCTTATGGATCTCCGCATGGGGAGGACAAGCCGTGATGCCACATAAATAAATAGCTTCTACCCGAAACGCATCGGACGTACGAAAAACAGAACCTACGTTGTTCAGACTCCTAACATGGTCAAGCACAACTATTAAAGGTATCTTCTTACTCTCTTTAAAAGCCTCCGGGGTGAGGCGGTTCATTTCTGTTATTTTCAGTTTACGCATAGCTCTTTTCTTTGTCTGCAAAATTAGCTAATTAATGTGGATATGCCGTTGAAAAGGTATTGATAAGTAGTGAACACAAAATGAAAAAAAGTTCTTGCTTTATTCAAATACTTACCTATACTCCTCCCCATTTCAAACACGCAACATTTATAACCCATTATTTATTACGAGCTATTAACAGCAGTTATACACGTATCAACACCCATCAACAGGAACAAACTTTTTCACACAATCAGTTATCAACATAAAACTAATAAAGTCTATAAACAAAAGGAAAACAGAAGTAAAGCTATATTTTATACTGTTAGTATCGTCTTGATAAGCGGTTCATATACTTTAATAACTCCTCAAACAAATATTGTAACGAAAATGTATTAACTGTTTCAACAGGATATCATATACATCATATTTTATTTTTAAATTAAAGATTAATATTAATATAATATATAATTGTGGATAACTAATAAGAGGGGATTACGGAAGGATACGGTTACAAAGGATTATCTTTGCAATAACGTTTCACCTGTCACAGCTTTCACCTACTTGAATATAATTCCTTTATGGTGACACGTCTTTACAAAGGTTCCATAAGCACCGGGCGGTAAACCGATAGGCACTGCTTTTAGGTTCGGTAAGCACCGGCTGAAAAAGACAGGTCTTTTGTTTTTAAATGTCCTGTCTTTTAAAGACAAAAGTCCTGTCTTAACATTTGAAAAGACCTGTCTTTTAAATGTGAAACGTCTGCCGTCACAACAACTGTCTGTGTGCCAATGTGCTGCACGGCTGTGACAGGTGAAACGTATGTGTATGAATCTCGTGTGGATATCCTGTGAACAGGTGGTTGGTAAGTGCTGATAAAAAACGCTTGCTTTTCTCGATTGAGATATCGGATAGGAGAATTATTATGACGGCCAATAAATAGGGAAGTTTCTTTCCCCTTTCTTTTAAAGATTGTTTTGCACTGCTTTAGATGGCTGAAATAAATAAAGTTTTTACCTTTGCACATTATCAACATAGAGTTGATAAGTATATTAAAATAAAGATTATCAGCTATAAAAGTAGATGATAACTTTGTTGATATATTATTTATATCCTCATAAGGAGGAAAGGACGATTAAAATATGAACCATTTTAACAGGATATTATATACATCCTATTTATCTTTAGAATTAAATTAAGAATAATATAATAGATATACTATGTTGACAAATCAATCGATCGGATATATGGATGCACCGGTACCCAAAGACATAGATCTGAAGGAAGCCATTGATAAACTCCGTAAGGAAAAGAATGCTGTTATCCTTGCGCATTATTATCAGACCGGCGATATACAGGATATAGCAGATTTCGTGGGAGACAGTCTGGCGTTGGCTCAATGGGCTGCTAAAACAACAGCGGATATTATTGTTCTCTGTGGTGTTCATTTTATGGGTGAAACGGCTAAGATCCTATGTCCGGATAAGAAAGTATTGGTTCCTGATCTGAATGCCGGTTGTTCACTGGCCGATAGTTGCCCGGCTCCTGAGTTTGCCGAATTTGTAAAACAACATCCGGATCATGTGGTTATTTCTTATGTCAATACAACAGCTGCGGTAAAAGCGGTGACAGATGTAGTGGTGACTTCTACCAATGCCCGTCAGATCGTTGAAAGTTTTCCGGAAGGAACAAAAATGATCTTCGGTCCGGACCGGAACCTGGGTAATTACATAAACAGTATTACCGGACGTAATATGTTACTCTGGAATGGTGCCTGTCACGTACATGAACAATTTTCACTGGAAAAGATACTGGAATTGAAGAAACAGTATCCGGATGCGGAAGTGATCACTCACCCGGAGTGTAAACAACCCGTTATACAGGTATCAGACTTCGTTGGTTCGACTGCCGCTCTTTTGAAACACACTATCAAGTCAGACAAGAAACAGTTCATTGTAGCGACGGAAAGCGGCGTTATTCACGAAATGCGGAAAAAGAGCCCGGAGAAAGAGTTTATTCCGGCTCCTCCCAACGACAGTACATGTGCTTGCAACGAATGTAATTTCATGCGGCTGAATACGATGGAAAAGTTGTATAACTGTTTGAAATTTGAAATGCCGGAGATATTTGTCGACGAGGAAGTACAGAAGAAGGCTATTAAACCGATTCGTAAGATGTTGGAAATATCTGAAAAGTTAGGTTTATAAAAATAAAAGAGGCTGCGATTACAGCCTCTTTTATTTTATTTCACTACCATGATTTTGGTTACAACACTTTCTTTGGCTTCCGGGGTAGCAGATAATACCAGATAGATTCCGGTTGCTACACGTCCTCCGCCTCTCTTGCGGCAATCCCAGGTGAATGTCCCGCCGGCGGATTTTCCCTGATAAACGATATTGCCTTTCATATCCGTTATTTTGACATTTGAATCGGCCATAAGTCCGACGATGGTTACACGATCGTTGTGTTCGGGACGGACGGGATTAGGATAGGCGTATATGTCCGAATAGTCTTCACTTCCTTCGGTAGCATCTCCCATATAAGATACCAGTCCTTTCTCCGTACCTATGAATACTTCTCCGGTGATCTGGTTAATCGCTAATGAATTAATCTGATTAGACGGAAGAGGGGAGTTGGCTGTTGTAAAGTTTGCTATTGTTTCCATACCATCCTCACTGACCAGGAATACACCGGAATTGTTTGTCGCAATCCATTTGCGGTTACCACCATCGACAGCGATAGCATTGATTTGCTCTCCGTCCAACAGATAGTATGGTTCTCCGTCTTCGTTTGTCCGGATGATACGGGTACATCTTAGGTTATTAATATCCCGATAGTTTGTACAGATGATAGGTCCTCTGTTTGTGCCGATCCATACTTGTCCGTTTTTGTCCTCAGTTACACAGAAATAACCGCTAACATCTATATTGCCGTTTGAATCGACAAATATATCATAGTAACGATATTCGTCATCACTAGTATCATCAATGGTGCCTTTGTCATCGAAAACTAAAATGCCTCGTATCGAACCGTAAGGACTATTGATCCATTTGTATCCGTTTGATGTAATGGTTACCTTATCGACCATAGATACGTTTTTATAATTATCGAATTGGAAACTTTTCCAGCTTCCATCTGCTTTTAGTACTTTTAGTACGGATTCAACTTCACAATTGGTCATCCATAAATTTCCTTCTTTATCAAAAGTTACATCGCCTACACGTACATAATCATAGGGATTAATATCTTTTTTTACATAATCCAGTAAACTATTTGTATGGTTATATAATTGTATAGGTTCTTTATTTTTCAGTTCGACTATACCTTCTCCGTAAGATGAAATAAAATAACGATCAGGATCTTTAGGGTCGATAGCAATTCCTGTATAATCCCAGAAATACCTGAATTGATTTTCTTTATTTGCATTTTTGTTTTGGTTTATAGTATTTTCATCGAAGTTGAACCATTTATTGTCTTCATATTCCATAAATGTGCCGGGTCTATTCCAACGATCTGCCCAACGTCCTCCTCCAATAACAAGTAATTTATTATTATAGGTCGTCATATAATAGTTGAAATTCCGTTTGGGATATTCAGTATCGTTATTGGTATTTTCTAAAGTTATTTCGTATTTATTATTTTTCTTCTGTATGCCTTTTATTCCGTTTATACCTGCAGCTATCCAATAAGCATTGGGATCTTTTAGTGAAGAAACATTATTAATGATTCCTACGTTAACAACGTCTTTATCAGTTAGAGATGAGTAAATATATAATTCAGAATCAGTATAAGACATTAACTTATTGTTCTGAAGAACCATACTCTTTAATTTATTGTTTTTCAATAAATTTCTTATTGTTCCGTCTGTACTTTGATAATAAATACCTTTTTCATTATTGTCGACAAACAGGCAAAGATTCTGCTGGAAAAAACATATTTGAGTGATATTATCCGTATCAAATTCAGATGAAGATAACGGATAAGTTTCCCATTCGTTATAATCTAGTAAATTACTATCCAATGAAGCATATAGTAAACCGGTAGAAGTTGCAGCATAAATATATTCGTTATCCATGGTAACGGAATATACTTTTTTATTTAGTTTGTAGGTGTCTTTAATTTCTTTTTTATCCATATTCAGAACGATAATGCCAAAGTCGGTAGATAAATAGGCAAACTCTTTATATAGATAAATATTATTAATAGTCTTATTCGTTATATTGGAATTGTCTAGCAGATAAGACAAATTATAAATACCATTTTCTCCTAATAAGTCAATATTTCCGTTACTATAAGTGATAAGTAATGTATTGACTTCCGGATTAAAGCTTATATAGCTTATATCACTGTCACTTAATCCGGTTTGCCTGGAATAATGAGTGATACTTTTATCTTCTTTATTATAACTGTAAAGAGAACCGTCGGCTACGGCATACACATGATTATTAGCTTCGGCTATCTGGCTTGTCGTATAATAAGCCAGATAACTACTCCATTCCCCTACGCTTTTCTGTGCAGTCGTGTAGGATATTGCCATGCATAAAAACAGAAGAGTATATAGTATTCTTTTCATAATTTATTCTGATAATGTAGATAAGAAAGCACTCAATTTCTTTACAGCTTCAGCCCGGTGGCTGATTGTATTCTTTATATCATTACCCATTTCAGCGAATGTTTCCGCATAGTTATCCGGCATAAAGATTGGATCGTATCCGAATCCGCTGGCTCCGCGCTTTTCCTTCGTTATCTGACCGTTGACGATGCCTTCGAACAGATACTCCTTGCCGTTCAGGATAAGTGCTATGACGGTACGGAAACGGGCTTTCCGGTTTTCTTTACCGTTCATTTCCAAAAGAAGTTTTTGCATGTTTGCTTCCGAATTGTGTCCCGGACCGGCATAACGTGCAGAATATACACCGGGAGCATTGTTTAGGGCTTCCACTTCAAGACCGGTATCGTCGGCAAAACAGTCATAACCGAATTTTTCTTTGATATAGCGGGCTTTCTGAAGAGCATTTCCTTCCAGGGTATCGGCTGTTTCCGGTATATCGTCATGGCAATCGATGGCAGCCAGGCTTACTATCTCTGTATGACCGGCTGTTATTTTTTGTACTTCATCCAACTTATGTTGGTTATTTGTAGCGAATACGAGTTTCATATGCGTGAATATCTAAATAAAAAAGCACTTCTGTACGAAATATATAACGTATGGAAGTGCTTTTAATTGTTTGAATAATATTTTAAGTTTTTATCTGGTCAAATCCTTCTCCGTAAACTCCACGGACAATACTTTGGGAAATAAAAGCCTGGTGGTCTATCTGTTTTACCAGACGGAAGATGGATACTGATTCCGATTTTTTAGCCAGTAGTACAACCACTTTGACCGGTTTACGGGAATAACCTCCTACACCGTCCAGTATGGTACATCCTCTGTCCAGGTCGTGAATGATCCGCTCGGCTATTTCATCATACTTCTGCGAGAAGATGAGGAACTGCACCGATTGGCGGTTTCCGTTCAGCACCATGTCGAGGACATAGTTACTGATGATCATTTCAACAAAACCAAAGACGATCTTATCCACGTTATGGAAGAGGAAAAAAGAGGAACTGATAATGAAGAAGTCACAAAATAACAGTGCGCGTCCGATAGATATATTCTTATATTTATTGACAATTGCTCCAATAATATCTGTTCCACCCGTACTTCCGTTCGCTGAAAATACCAATCCTAACCCAGCTCCGCAAAGGAGTGCACCGATCATGATCGCCATAAATGGCTGATCGTGTAATATGGGATTACCTTTCAGCAGCCATTCAAAGAATGACAGGGATGCGGAAAGTGAGAATACTCCAAAGATTGTTTTTATAAGGAATTTGAATCCCAAAATCTTCAGAGCGGCTAATAGTAAGACTACATTGATAACAAAGTATGAAACCGACACCGGTATTGCACCGCCGGTGGCAAAGAATATCAGTGCGCAGATACCGCTTACACCACCGGTGACAATTTCATTAGACAGGATAAAAGCGTTGAACCCGAAACCATATAGTATGGTTCCCAGGAAAATCGTCAGATAATCCTTTATAAAATAATAAATAGCATAAGATTTACTTGTTTTCATCAGATTACGATATTAACGATCTTACCTGGAACGACAATGATCTTTTTAGGAGTCTTGCCTTCCGTCCACTTAGCAGAGCTTTCATGACTAAGAGCGGCTTTTTCAACCTCTTCACGGGGCATGTCAGCCGGAAGCTCCATACTGAAACGGGCTTTTCCGTTGAATGAGATAGCGTAAGTAACTGAATTTTCTTTCAGGTACTCTTCGTTGTGCTGAGGCCATTGAGCATCGCAGACCGTAGTCGTATGACCACATTCATGCCATAACTCTTCTGCAGTATGAGGTGCGAACGGAGCCAACAGGATAACCAGTTGCTCTAGGATAGCACGCTTATTACATTTCAGGCTGCCTAATTCGTTAATACAGATCATGAAAGCACTGATAGAAGTATTGTAAGAGAAATGCTCGATATCGAATGTTACTTTCTTGATCAGTTTATGTAATGATTTTAATTCCTCAGCTGTAGGTTCAGCGTCTGTGATCTGCAAACTTTCAGTGTTACCATAGAACAAAGCCCACAGTTTCTTCAGGAAGCGATGAACACCGTCGATACCATTTGTATCCCAGGGTTTAGATTGTTCCAACGGGCCTAAGAACATTTCATACAGACGTAAAGTGTCTGCACCGTATTTGTCTACGATCATATCCGGATTTACTACGTTGAACATCGATTTAGACATCTTTTCAACAGCCCATCCGCAGATATATTTACCGTCTTCCAGTATAAATTCTGCATTATGATATTCCGGACGCCAGTTTTTGAAAGCTTCGATATCCAGTATATCATTGGATACGATGTTAACGTCTACGTGAATAGGAGTTACTTCATACTGGTCTTTCAGGTTCAGGGATACGAATGTATTTGTATCTTTGATACGGTACACGAAGTTTGAACGTCCCTGGATCATACCTTGGTTGATCAGCTTGCGGAACGGTTCGTCTTCGCAGATTGTTCCCATATCATACAGGAATTTATTCCAGAAGCGACTGTAAATGAGGTGACCGGTAGCATGTTCCGTTCCACCGATATACAGGTCTACATTACGCCAGTATTCATTCACTTGTTTATCTACTAGGCCTTCATTATTATGAGGATCCATGTAACGCAGATAATAAGCGGAAGAACCGGCAAAGCCAGGCATAGTACAAAGTTCCAGCGGGAAGATTGTTTTATTGTCTATTTTGGATGTTTCTACAACCTTTTTGTTTACAGAATCCCAAGCCCATTTAGTTGCATGTCCCAATGGAGGTTCGCCTGTGGCTGTCGGCAGGAATTTATCCACTTCCGGCAGTTGTAACGGTAATGCTTCGAATGGTAACATCTGAGGCATTCCGTCGGCATCGTAATAAACAGGGAACGGTTCTCCCCAATAACGTTGGCGACTGAAGATGGCATCGCGCAGACGATAGTTAATCTTTACACGTCCCAGTTGATGTTCGGATACATATTTTTTGGTAGCAGCGATTGCTTCTTTTACAGTCAAGCCGTTTAATGACAAGTCGCAATAAGGAGTTACATCCGGTCTCGGTGAATTGCAGACAATACCTTCTTTGGCATCGAAGCTTTCTTCGCTTATATCGCAGCCTTCGATCAACGGAATGATAGGCAGGTTGAAATGTTTTGCAAATGCATAGTCGCGACTATCGTGTGCCGGAACTGCCATGATAGCACCTGTTCCATAGCCGGCCAATACATAGTCGCTAATCCAAACGGGTACTGCATCACCCGTGAACGGATTGATAGCATACGAACCACTGAATACACCGGTTACAGAACGATCGGCAATACGTTCACGTTCCGTACGTTTCTTGGTACGATCCAGATAAGCATCTACTTCCTGCTTTTGTTCAGCTGTCGTCAACTGAGCAACCAGTTCGCTTTCGGGAGCCAATACCATGAAAGTTACACCGAACATAGTATCTGCACGGGTTGTAAAGATGGTAAATTCTATATCACTATCTTTCACTTTGAATTGGATTTCGGCACCTTCGCTACGACCTATCCAGTTACGCTGTGTTTCTTTCAGTGAATCCGTCCAGTCGATCGTATCCAGTCCGTCCAGCAAACGTTGTGCATAAGCAGATACACGCAAACACCATTGGCGCATCATTTTCTGTTCAACAGGGAAACCACCGCGTTCGGAAACACCGTTCACGACTTCATCGTTAGCCAGTACGGTTCCCAATTCGGAACACCAGTTAACCATTGTATCACCCAGGTAAGCGATACGGTAGTTCAGCAATATAGCTTGTTTTTCTTTATCGCTTTTAGATTTCCATTCTTCAGCGGTAAATTGCATTTCTTCACCACAAGCAACATTCAGGCCTTCCGTACCTACTGTTTCAAATGCTTCGACCAGACTTTCGATAGGTAATGCTTTCTTTTCGTCGTTACAGTAATAACTGTTGAACATTTTAATAAATGCCCATTGTGTCCAGTGATAATATTCCTTATCACATGTACGGATTTCACGGCTCCAGTCGTAGCTGAAACCTATTTTGTCCATTTGCTCGCGATAACGGGCAATGTTTTGTTTGGTTGTTACTTCGGGATGTTGTCCGGTTTGGATAGCATATTGTTCTGCAGGCAGACCGTAAGCATCATATCCCATTGGGTGTAATACGTTAAATCCCTGTAACCGTTTGAAACGGGAATAAATATCAGAAGCGATATAACCGAGCGGATGTCCAACATGTAGTCCTGCACCGGATGGGTAAGGGAACATATCCAACACGTAGTATTTGGGTTTATCTTTGTTTTCTTTCACTTTATAAACCCCGTTGGCAATCCAGTATTCTTGCCATTTTTTCTCGATTTCTCTGAAATTGTACTCCATAATATCTAATCGTTTTTTATCGTTTTCAGTTTAAAGCCACAAAGTTAGTCAATTTATTTTGTTTTACTTCACATAACCTATTTTCGGTCTGGAGTTACCAGGCTTTTCTTTATTTTTAGAGGCAAGTTCTGCCAGGGCAAGATAGATATCGTCAAAATGTTGCTCATAGTTTTCATGATCTTTACTGAGACTTTCAATGTCTTCCTGAAGAAATTTGACTTGCTGCTCCAGTTCTGATAGCTTCTTATTAGTAGACAGTTTATCACAATTTGAGATAAACTGTTTTCTCATTTGAACAAAGGCACGCATGATGTTAATATTTACTTCAATAGCAATGTCACTATTAAGTATTCCGGAAAGCATGGCAAGTCCGGGTTCAGAAAAAGCGTAAGGAAGTAGTCTCCTTCCACCTCTACCATTTTTTGGTATCACAAATTGTGATACCAAAGAAAATTCTTCTTCATTAAGTTGGAACATGAAATCTGGAGGAAAACGTTTTATATTACGTTTGACAGACTGATTAAGTATTCTGGTTTCTACTTGATAAAGTTCAGCTAAGTCAAAATCCAACATGACTTGTATACCTCTGATCTCATAAATCTTGTTTTGTATTACCTGTAAATTCATAGTTTATAAATTTTGGTGATTAATAAGTGGCTAAATGTATGAATAATATTTATTTGTCAGAAGATTTCGATATACTTATTTTAATGATCTATGCATTCTCACTCAAATAAAGTGGCAAGTGAAACTATTTTTCTCCTTTCTTTGTTATAAGAACATCTTTATTAATGAATTAAGTAAAAACGCCATTAATGCCCTTCAACCAAACCTCTGATAAGCGCAAACTAAGTTTAAACTAAAAAATGACGAGTATGAGAAGATGTACTTTTATTTTCTTTATTGCCTTGTTGACAATGTCGATAAGTGCTGCACCTATTGATGTAAAACAGGCAAAGAGCGTAGCCCTCAGTTTCCTGAAAAGTAATTCTCCGCAGACAAAAGCTTCGGAGTCGGGAGTAACACTGGTCTGGTCGGATGCCGGAGCGGCTACCAAATCAGCCGGTTCCGTACAGGATGCTACCTTTTACGTATTTAACCGTGAAGATGCCGACGGCTTTGTCGTTGTGGCCGGTGATGATGCCGTATATCCTATTCTAGGTTATGGTATGCAGCAACTGTTTGAAAAAGACTCCATGCCGTCCAACCTGCGTGGATGGTTTGAAAGTTACCAGCGTCAAATCAACTGGATACGTGAAAATAAACCGGAGATTTCGAAGGATGTCACAGCCGCTTGGAACGAAGTTCGTCAGGGCAAGATGCAGTTGAAATCGACCGGAACGTTGTTAACAACTGTCCTTTGGGATCAGATGACACCTTATAATAACTTGTGCCCGGTAGTAAACAGCCAGCGTACGCCGACCGGATGTGTTGCCACCTCGACGGCTATCGCCATGCAATATCATAAATGGCCGGACGTAGGACAGGGGAGTCATTCTTATACTTCGCAGACTTATAATCTGTCTCTTTCCGCTACTTTCGACACTCCATACCAGTGGGATAACATGCCTTCTACCTACACGGCAGGGCAATATACTACTAAGCAGGCCCAAAACGTAGCCACCCTGATGTACGATTGCGGTGTTTTCTCAGAAATGAATTATGCTCCCGGTAACAGCGGTGCCTTAACATTGACAGCAGCCCAGGGGCTTGTCAATTATATGAAATACGATAAATCTCTCCATGTCCTGCAACGCGATAATTATCAGAAAGACGAATGGGAAGCTATTATCAAAGGTGAACTGGATGATAACCGTCCTGTTATCTATGGTGGTGAGAATGATCAGAAAGAAGGTCATCAATTTATCATCGACGGTTACAACGATGCTGATTATTATCATGTGAACTGGGGATGGAGCGGACTGGCTAACGGGTATTACCTGTTATCTGTCCTCGAACCCGAAGTGCAGGGAACTGGTGGTAATAGCGGAGGTGGTTTCTCGCTTGGTCAGGATGCCATTATCAGTATGAAAAAGCCGGTGGAAGGTTCTACCTATCAGGATGTATTAGCCTTTTTCTATGGGGAAAATCAGGGAACAGTCTTTGCCGGCCTTGAAGCCACCACAGAAGATTTTGAGGAAAATCAGCTTTTCGGTGTTCAGTATGGTTATGTAGGCAATATGAGTATCCGTGATTTTTCAGGTAACCTGGTTGTCGCTCTTGTAGACAAAAACGGGAATACAAAAGAATTTATCTCCAGTGAAGAGCCTGTTACTATCCAGATCGAACGTGGAGTAGGACAGGAAGTTCCTTGTACGATCACAAAAACGATTGCTCCCGGTGACCGTATCCGTTTGTTATATAAAAGTAGCGATGGAAGTGAATGGAAATGGGTAAGAGGCAATAACAATACGACCGGTGAAATCGTGGTAGCTGCCGATCCTTCTACTTCAACGGAAAATATAACAGCCGAAACAGGTGTTTCCGTTTCTTATGACGTAGCCGGAACGGTTCAGATAACTGCCCCTATTGCAATTAAAGAAGTGGTCTTGTATGATATGAACGGACGATTGATGAAAAAACAATCAGCCGGTAATAATACTCAATTATCACTTTCTTATGATAGCTATCCGGCCGGAGTTTATGTATTGGAAGTTATGACTGTGGAAGGACGAAGTAGCCATAAACTGGTAAAGAAATAATTAGGTATTATAAATAAAAGCAGGCTGGATTATTTTATTAATTAATCCAGCCTGCTTTTATATTTATCTTCGATCATATCGTTGAAGCCAACGATATGGTTTTTACTTTTTCAGCAATGGCCAGTTCGGATCTTCAATATGTTCGCGTACCATGATCTCTTTCAGCTCGGCCACCTTTTCCGGATATTTATCCAACAGGTTGTATTTTTCCGAAGGATCGGCTGCTAAGTTATAAAGTTCATAATACGGTTTATCTCCACGGATATTCATGTGTACCAGTTTCCATGAACCCTGGCGTACAGCCTGACGGCCATTCATTTCCTGAAATTCGAAATACAGAAATTCATGTTCCTTCTGTCCTTTGCGGTTTTGCAACAGCGGCAGCATGCTTACGCCGTCCATTTCTTTCTGTTTTGCTTTCGGATGGATGATCTCTTCGAAAGTAGGCAATACATCCCAAAAAGAACACATGAAATTTGTTTCTGTTCCCGATTGTATATGTCCCGGCCAGGAGATGATCATCGGCACACGGATACCGCCTTCATACAGGTCACGTTTGTAACCACGGTAGATGCCATTGCTGTTGAAGAAATCAGGATCGGCGCCACCTTCCATGTGAGGGCCGTTATCGCTGGCGAATATAATGATCGTGTTATCGTATAATCCTTTGTCTTTCAGTTTCTGTACGATCTGTCCCACATATACGTCCAGGCGATAGATCATCGCTGCGAATGTAGCATGCGGATAAAGCTGTGTGCAGTAACCCCCTTTACGGAATCCCGGATTGCCCGGTTCTGTTCCTTTATAAGCTTTTTCCGGATACATACCACGGAACTTTTTGATGATGCTGTCTTCCGGCACGATCAGTTCGGCGTGAGGTAAAATAGTCGGATACCACATGAAGAACGGTTCGTCTTCTTTTAAATTATCCAGGTAATCGAGTGCTTTGGAGTGGATCAGGTCTTGTGAATAGGTTCCTTTTCCATATTCAACATCCAATACGTTATCTTTCAGTTCGACACGTTGATCGTTATCCCACAGATGGTCAGGATAATAGCTGTGAGCCAATAGCTGGCAGTTATATCCGAAGAATGTTTCGCAACCCTGGTTTTTAGGATCACCGGTAGTGCCAATGTAACCTAATCCCCATTTACCGAAGGCAGAAGTCTTGTATCCTGCATCCTGCATGACATGGAAGATAGTACGTGCATCGGCGGGCAATGGGAATTGTCCTTCCGGGTCTAATTCCTTGTTTCCACGGATGGGAGTATGTCCGCTGTGCGTACCTGTCAACAGGCAGGAGCGGGAAGGGGCACTGACAGTTGTTCCTGAGTAACACTGGGTGAAACGCATACCGTTTTGTGCCAGTTGGTCGATGTTGGGAGTGCTGAACTTTTCCTGTCCGTAACAACTCAAATCGCCGTATCCCAGGTCATCTGCCAGGATGAATACGACATTCGGTTTTTTGTCTTTGTTTTTCTGTGCATGCACAAAAGGGATGGCCGCAATCAGGCCGGAAGCGAGTAAAATAGTTTTTTTCATGAATCTAAGATGTTTCTTGTCAGACATGTTGGCAAAGTTATATTTTTTTTCTGAAATAAATAGAGAAGGGGACACGTTTCAAATATTACTTTGACGTATCCCCTCTGACTAGTAAACTCTATCGGTTTTGGCTATTTTTTTATCCCTTTGACTAAGGAAGCATTATTTACTAAATAATTACTTTAAACTGTTCATTATTAATACGAATTATGTAGAATCCTTCCGGTAGTGGGATGGTTACCGTTTCGTCTGTTATAACAGGTTGCTTCTTTTGCAGTTTGCCCTCAACCGTATAGATGTACAGTTGTCCGGTGGTTGCAGATATAATATGCAGACATCCTCCCTCCGTCCATACTTTCGATTGGTCGGTTTTAATCGTTTCATTAGCTACCGGGTCGGGGTTCTTAACGATATTATCTATATAGATTTCAACCGGCTGGCGAATGTATTTTATTATATATGCTCCGTCGCTATTTCGGGGAGTGATGGTTTCACCGCGATCGGTGGTTACAACAGGTTCGGACAGATCATATTCTTTATCAAGCGTAAGATAGAAACGGAAACTACTCCATGCCTCCACTTCATAAATACCGGCTATCGGATCGGTTGTTGCACCTTCCACTTGTGGTAATGTAACCGAATGGAAAACCGTGGGCGTAGGATCTGGATCAGGTATTACAGGGTCGGGATCGGGTGGAGTCGGTTTGACATCGAAAGAGGCACTGATTTTAACATCACCAGTTACAGTATAAGTATCGCCGGATTTAAAAGGGTTATCGTTTACATTGAGACTGGTCAGTTCATACCCATCGTTAGGTGTTGCGGAAATGATTAATTCGGTTCCTCCGGCAACAGGTGCACCGGATTGTATGAAATTTTCGGTAGAAGAGGATACAGTTATCGTACCGTTCTGTGGCGTATCATACTTGACGGTAAAAGTAAGAAAGTCGGACTTCGGAATGTTCGGTTGTACTGGTTTACCTGCAGAATTTTCACCAAATACTTTTAATATTGGCAGATTTATACCGTCAGGGTCGAACGACCAGACATCCGTGTCGTCCCATCCGTCAAAGGCGTTTCCGTTACCTTGTGTGAAATTAGTGGAAGTAAGGTCGTCACCGTCTTTGCCGGAGGCTTCATCCGTCCAATCTCCGGGGATAAGAGGACTGGCAAAATTCGAGGTGAGCGTACCCTGTTTATCTGCTGTTATGCGACCCAAGGATACTTCGGGAGAGGCTTTCAGAGAAAGTTTGTCTTTAGCAATTTCGCTTATTCCCTCTATGTTTAGTGCAACGCAATGGGTTATACTTCCAGCATCACTCCGGTTTAGGCCGGCGATACCTCCTGCTGCGTAATTTGAACTTATTTTGCCTGTAGCATAACAGTTTTGGATGGATGTTCCTTGGTAACTGCTATATTTGAGACCCACTCCGACAATCCCTCCGGCAAAAGAGTCTTCCTCTTCTTCGCTTTCTGCTACTACATTTGCCGTCGAAGAACAATTTTTGATGATTTCTGATCCAGCATATGCGGCAATTCCTCCGGCATAATTTCCCGTTATATTTCCGGATGTATAGCATTCTTCAATAGAGCCAAAACCTATATAGCCAGCTATGCCACCAACTACGGGAGCAGTAATGTCACCTGAACTCCAGCATTTTGATATAGTAAAAAGAGAAGTGGTATATTCATATCCGACAATTCCTCCGGCAGCCTCTGAAGCAGTAACAGAAGCCCAATTATAACATTCTGTAACTTTTCCTCCATATTTATTGTGTCCTACGATACCCCCAGCCTGACCTTCAGTTTCTTTTGTAGAGATAACACCTTTGACCCAGCACTTTTCTATAGTCCCTTCTGAAAAATCTCCTACAATGCCTCCGGCATAAGCACCTGCAGATATATTTACACAGGCGGTACATTGGGATATTGTACTGGCTTTAGACTCAAGACCAACAGGTGATAAATCGCTTGTACCGGTAATTCCTCCGGCATAACTGTTAGGAGAAGCATCCTTTCGTTCATCGACTGCCATAACAGAACCCGAATAGTGGCAGTTTGTGAAAGATGAATGTGCATTGATTCCGGTAATACCTCCAACCATAAGGCCTGATCCACCTGTAAGAGTAGCTTTCACGTTCACAGAACTACGGCAATCAGTTATGTAGCTAGTTATTATGTGTCCGATCAAGCCACCTACGGTTAGTTGGCTAGAGAGTTTACTGTCTGCTTCGCTTGTTATATCTCCTCCTTTTACACTGCAATTTGTTATTGGGCTATCCTTAACATAACCAGCTAGTGCTCCGACATATCCTACACTAGTTGTATGCAGCCCTGCTTCTGCGATTTCAATATGCAAATTCTGTACGGAACCGTTCTCTATGTATCCGAATAAACCTGCATAATTAATATCATCAGATTCAGTTATATTAGCCAGGTTGCTTATCGTTTTATTATTGCCATCAAAATAGCCTTTGAATGGAACATCGGCACTGCAACCTATCAGTAACCACTTTTTATTATTCAAATCTATATCCTCTGTTAGCTGGAAATACAGGTCTTGAAAGTTTGTATATTCACTTATTTTATCTCCGTTTGTCAACTCTAGTTCCTTTCCGCCGGCATTTGTTTGTTGCGCTAGATAAGCCAGTTCTCCAGCCGTAGCTATTAGAATAGGTTGATTGACATCCAGCCCATTACCTCCTTCTTCATTAGCGATGGCTTTGGCTGCTACTCCATCCCAGGGAGTATTTTCTGCGTGAACCAACCCACAAATAAGACAGAAAAACACGAATATAGGCAGTCTCTTAATTGATAGATGTAGTGAATTATTTATTTCCATGTTCATTAATGTAATTTTTAAGTATTTCGACGATGATCGTCGATGATAAGGTTATTCGATTACTGGGCGATCTACGGTAGAAACTGAGTATAATTCTTCCTTGGCTACCTCCTTTAAATCGGTATAAGCACTCAATAATTCGGATGCCGAGAATTTACTTTTTCCATTTGCTGCGATTTTACACAGGTCTTCAATCGATCGGTTTGCTACGTAAGTTACATTAAAAGTGAAGTCGTCTTCACGCTCTGTCAGCATGTTAGCAACAAGATTGCCGGTAATGCTGCGCTTTTTGGGTTCATTTGAGGCCATAGTGAGTAGATTTTAATTTAGTTCAGTAAGAACTTTGTCTGATATGCTGATTTATAGCTACTCTCTTTTGCGAATGCTTTTATTAATTAGGATAAATCATTTTTTTGAGGGGATGATATCATGACGGTTAATTCCCGTATTGGTACTTAATCAGTATTTTTTTATTGGCATAAATAATATCAAATACAGTTGTATTTAGGAGAAGCATTGATTATTAAACTTAGATATAAGGTGTGGAAAGTAATATTTACTATATTTGCATCCAGTATTAACAAAGTTCTTACTGGACTATGTTATTTTTCCTACCTTCATACTTTCGTAAAAAATTGTACCTTTGTACGGTTTAAATTTAATGACAAAAGCATATATCCCGTGGCAAAAATAGTTGAAACCCCATTGATGAAGCAGTATTTCGATATTAAAGCGAAACATCCGGATGCTGTTCTTCTGTTCCGTGTAGGAGACTTTTACGAAATGTATGGCGAAGATGCCGTAGTAGGTGCCGAAATACTGGGGATCGTACAGACTAAGAAAGCCAACGGACCGGGACAGTTTATCGAAATGGCAGGTTTTCCGCATCATGCACTCGATACTTACTTGCCAAAACTGGTCCGTGCCGGTAAGCGTGTTGCCATCTGTGATCAGCTGGAAGATCCGAAAATGACCAAGAAACTGGTGAAGCGTGGGGTTACGGAGTTGGTCACACCGGGAGTTTCCATCAATGACAATATTCTGAATCATAAGGAAAATAACTTCCTCGCTGCCGTTCATTTCGGGAAGGAGGTTTGCGGTGTCGCTTTCCTGGATATTTCGACCGGTGAGTTTCTGACTGCTGAGGGAACGATCGACTATATCGACAAGCTGCTCAATAATTTCTCTCCGAAAGAGGTACTTATCGAACGTAATAATCGCAAGAAATTTGAGGAAGTGTTCGGTCCCCGTTTCTTTACTTTCGAGATGGAAGACTGGGTTTTTTCGGCTGATGCCGCCAACGACCGCCTGCTGAGACATTTTGAGACAAAGAACCTGAAAGGTTTCGGTGTGGAACATCTGAAGCTGGGAGTGGTTGCTTCGGGTGCTATCCTGTATTATCTGGATCAGACACAACATACACATATTTCACATATCACGGCACTGTCACGTATCGAGGAAGACCGTTATGTACGACTCGATAAATTTACGGTACGCAGCCTGGAGCTGGTCGGTACGATGAACGATGAGGGCACCAGCCTGCTGGACGTAATCGACAAAACCGTTTCTCCTATGGGATCGCGCATGTTGCGCCGCTGGGTTCTGTTCCCCTTGAAAGATGTCAAACCGATTCAGGAACGCCAGAATGTGGTGGATTATTTCTTCCGTCATCCGGAAGTAAAAGAGATACTGGACGAACAGATCGAACAGATCGGTGACCTGGAACGTATTATTTCCAAAGTGGCTGTGGGACGTGTTTCTCCTCGTGAGGTGGTACAGTTGAAAGTCGCTCTCCGGGCGATCGAGCCTATTAAAGAGGCTTGTATGGCAAGTGACGAGCCGAGCCTTTCCCGTATCGGTGAACAGTTGAATGCCTGTACGGAGATACGCGACCGGATCGAGAAAGAGATCAATAACGATCCGCCCGCTTTACTGAATAAGGGCGGTGTCATAGCCAAAGGAGTCAATGCGGAATTGGATGAATTGCGTGCTATTGCTTATTCCGGTAAGGATTACCTGATACAGGTACAACAACGGGAAAGTGAGAAGACCGGGATTCCGAGCTTGAAGATTGCGTTTAATAATGTGTTCGGTTATTATATAGAAGTGCGCAACGCACATAAAGATAAAGTTCCGGCTGAATGGATACGCAAGCAGACACTGGTGAATGCCGAACGTTATATTACGGAGGAGCTGAAAGAGTACGAAGAAAAGATATTGGGAGCGGAGGAAAAGATACTTTCCCTTGAAGGCCGCCTGTTTACCGAGCTGGTAACCTGTCTTGCCGAATTTATACCTCCTATCCAGGTGGATGCTAACCTGATCGGTCGCCTGGACTGCCTGTTATCGTTTGCTAAGGTAGCGGAGGGTAACCGTTATATCCGTCCGAATGTAGATGATTCGGATGTGATCGATATAAAGTCGGGCCGCCATCCGGTGATTGAGAAGCAGTTGCCGTTGGGTGAGGCCTATATTGCCAACGATGTGTATCTAGATAGCGAGCAGCAGCAGATCATTATTATCACAGGTCCGAATATGGCGGGTAAATCAGCATTGCTGCGCCAGACGGCATTGATCACGCTGATGGCACAGATCGGTTGTTTCGTTCCTGCCGAGTCTGCCCGTATCGGTATGGTAGATAAGATATTTACCCGTGTCGGGGCTTCCGATAATATATCCGTCGGTGAATCTACTTTTATGGTGGAGATGAACGAGGCTTCGAACATCTTGAATAATATGTCTTCACGCAGTTTGGTTCTTTTCGATGAACTGGGGCGGGGAACAAGTACCTACGACGGTATTTCGATTGCCTGGGCGATTGTCGAATATATCCATGAGCATCCGAATGCCCGTGCCAAGACGCTTTTCGCTACCCATTATCATGAACTGAACGAGATGGAACGTTCTTTTAAACGAATCAAGAATTATAATGTATCGGTAAAAGAGGTTTCCAATAAGGTGATATTCCTGCGTAAACTGGTTCCCGGTGGTAGTGAACATAGCTTCGGTATCCATGTGGCGAAGATGGCGGGTATGCCGAAAAGTATCGTGAAACGTTCCAACGAGATATTGAAACAACTGGAAACGGATAATCGACAGGAAAGTATCGATTGTAAAGAGAAAGCAAAAGGTAAAGGAAAAGTAAAAGCAAAGCCCGTCCGGGAAATCGCTTCTGCTGCCGAAGGTTATCAACTCAGCTTCTTCCAACTGGATGATCCCGTACTAAGCCAGGTACGCGACGAAATCAAGAATCTCGATGTCAACAATCTTACTCCGATAGAAGCTCTCAACAAACTAAGCGAGATAAGGAAGATTATAACAGGGAAGTAAGACAGTTTCATGCTGAGAAAACAAAAGTTTCTTCCCTGTCTCCTTCGGTGGAGAAAAGGCAATTTAAATTTACTTTCAGGGATATGACAAATTATTTTTATCGGTGGAATGTCGGATACTTGTTATGGAACCGGTATCCGATACCTAGCATTAAGTAATTGGGAGTATGGAAGTTTTGCAGGTTGTATCCGATATGTATAAATGAACTACGGGTAACTTCGATTTTAAGTGCTAGAACCTGATATAAACCTTTCAGATCCCCTCCGCGGTGTATTACATTTCCTCCCAAGCCTATTCCGACTGTAAAGTAAGGCATCACATATTCGGCACGGGCAGAAAGTCCCAGTGCCAGTTGGTAGCTGAGCGGCGGACGGTAAAACTGTTCGGTAGAAGAAGAGGAGTAGGGATCGGCATAGATATTGGCACTCTCGTCATAAACTCCATCCACCGATACACCTGCCCGAAAATTATATCCGAAGTTATACATCGGGTTAATGTTGAATCCTGCTACCGCAAATGCTCCCGGGGCAGCAACCTGTCCTTCTCCCACATAGACACCTTTCCGACGCCATGAACCGAACAGGACGACATCATAGCTGATATGGCGAGGGAAACGGGGTACAGGAGGCTGGAAGAACGGTTTGGAAAATAAATCGCCGTTCCTGTTAAAGTTATATACCAGTCCCACTTTCAGTCCGACCGTATTCAGTCCCGCATTCGGAAACCGGGTATTCCCATTCGAGAAATGCGTTAAATCCACTCCGGCTGTCAGATCCAGTTCTTTTGAAAGAATATAGTTCAGGTAGAAATTAGCATTGATATAAGCGTTGATTTTCGAACCGATCACTTTGTTGTACGGATTATCATATTCTTCATAAGGCTTCCAGCCGAAAGAAGCTCCGAAGTTCCATTCATAGTTGAACGACAGACGGGGATTGAGCTGGGCAATACGTGCACCCTGAAAGAGGTAAAGGGCAAAGGGAGTTCCTATTTCCTCTTTATTATCAAACGAATACATGGCCAGTCCAAGTCCTTGGTAGGAACCTCTGTAAATTCGGTCCGTGTAACTGTTCGGATAATATTGAAAGGAATATTTCAAATGGGCAGAGATGGATTTACGGATAGGTTTCATATCCATATTGTCTCCTCGCAGGAAAGAGTTGGTTGGGAAAATATAAGTAGGCCGTCCGTCGATACCTAACCTATGGATCAAACGACGTGAATAGGATATGGAATCTGTCATATCCCTCGGTACGTTTTTATATGTCCCATCATCAGCAAAAGCAATGCCGGATAAAAAGCACATTGCAATCAGGATAATCAGGACATTCAACCTCTCTGTTCCACTTTTCATACGTTGCTCTACTCGTTTGTTATTTGATAGATAATCAGGGTCAAATACCTAATGTCTCGCAAATATAACATTTTAGAGCGTTTACTATAGCTTATAATGGTTTCATTTTTACTCTTGTACCCTAAAGTTATAGATTTATGATCTTATTTCTATTTCAGATTCGTTCGTTTGTCGGGATATAAAGCAGTATTCCCGATATCAAAGATTGTTGAAAACCGGGATACTTTCTGCTTCTATTTATTCATTTCTTTTGTAATTTCCTGGATGTCCTGCAAGGTGAAGTTACCCAATAGCTGGATCACATTGAAACTATTGTCGGCATCGGCGAGCATAATCAGTTCGCTGATCAGGTCTCCTTTCTGCTTTACGTAGAAAGTGGCACGCGTCTTGCCGTCCTTCACCCTCATCAGTTCTTCGTGATTCTTACCGATCAGACTTTCGAAATCGTTACGCATAGTTTCTTTTATACTATTGTTTTGGGTGGTAAGAATCTGCAGGCCTTCTATCTTCCCTTTCAGATTCGTCAGGTTGAGACCGTTTGTCTTCATGTCGGGTATCATCTGGAACATGGCTTTCGAAATATATACGGAAGTGACGTTGTCCATTTCGGAATATTTGTCGAACAGTTTGTTCTGTGCAAAGCAAATGCTCGTGCAGCACAGGAAGAGGATGAGTAGTATATTTTTAGTTTTCATCTTGTCAGTCATTTAAATGTTTATTCAAAATACGGTTTACATTATTTATTTCCTGTTGGGCATCGTTCATCTGATCGATTCCCTTGTTGAGGTTAGAAGACATGAAAGCCAGCGCTTTTCCAGCGGCTATGGCGGCTTCCTGCGGATTGGTGTAGGTATCTGCCAAATGCTGTTTACCTGTCTCCAGGTCTTTCAGTCCGGCAATACCGACGCAAAGCAGTAAGATTGCTGCGGCAGTTCCGCTAATCCAGTAGAGTGAACGGCGGCGGAAAGATGAGCGGAGCGTCTTTTTCTTTTCAGCGGCAGCCCAGGTGTCGATCTGTTGCTCCAGCCGTTCGGAAAGCCCTTCCGGCAACATCTGATCCTCCCGGAGGACTTTGTTGATTAATTCATCTATCTGTTTATCGTTCATATTCGTATATTTTATCAAATTGTTCCCGGATTACTTTGCGTGCCCGGGAGAGTAACACGCGTATGTTTACGGCATTGAGGCCGGTGATCTGTTCTATCTCGTCCATCGAGCAATCGTCTATTCCCCGAAGGCGGATGACTTGCCGCTGGTTTTCGGGCAGACGGCTGATCAGTTGCCGGATTTGCCGTTCCTTATCCTTCGTTTCCAGCTCTTTTTCCGGAGAAGAGTCGGTCGCCAGCATGAAAACTTCTTCTATCTTTTCTTCCCGGCGATTGGCACGGGGGGAACGGAGGAAGTCGAGACAGAGGTTTTTGACCAGCGTGACGCAGAATGCTTCAGGATTGTCGATGTCGGGCAGATCATCCCGTTTATTCCATAGTTTGAAGTAAGCATCCTGGAGGATATCTTCTGCGTCTGCTTTGTTTTCAACAAGGGCGTATGCGATCCGGAAGAGCTTGGGGTGGAAGGGGAGGAACTTTCGTTTAAAGTTCTCAGCATCCATTCCCATGATCTTTCACTACTTTATCTATGTCGGACGGTTTGATCTTACCTTTGATGCGGATCAGCGCGTTGCTGTTGCCGGTCGTGAGAACTACCAGTTCGCGGATCATATCTTTTTCAATGCGTACCATTACTTTTGTACGGCTGCCCTTATCGTTGGAAGTGACCATTGTTTCGAAGTCAGGGTCTTTCAATTCCTTGATCGCTTTGGTAAAGCGTTCTTTTATCTCGTTCTTGCAGCTGCTAAATTCAATGACTTCTATACCGTTCACTCCCATGGTTTCTGTAAACATGCTGGCAAGCTTCATGGTGATATTGCCTATCTTGACATGGTTGATCTGTTCTATTTTAGAAAATTCTTTGAACAGGTCGTTCATTGTCTGGCTATTTCCTGCCTGGCAGATCAAAATCAGTGCCAGGATAACAAAGTATCGTTTCATCTTTCTGTTGTATTAAATGATTACTAATCCGGTTTGTTTCCGTCTTCCTTTTGCGCGCTTTGGAAGAGCTTCATAAGAGAGACGGGATCAACGGATAAGTTGTTACAAAGAAAGAGAAAAAAATAATATGCCAATGGGGTAATGTGCCAATATGCCAATTATTTTGAAGCAGTGGCTTTGTCTTTACTTTCCGCTATTTCAACAAAATAGACACTGGAGCAGATCAGTGCAATGGCGATCATCTGGTACCAGCTGAAGCGGTCCTGACCGATGGAAAGGGAGACGATGGTGGCAACGATCAGTATCAGGTAGCCGTAGAGAGCGACCAGTGTCGTGCTCAGGTATTTCAGTCCGATTGGGATCAGCAGGTAACTGATCGTTGTGGGGAAGATGAGGACGAACATCAGGACCAGGAAAGGAGTCCATTCGAAATGGCTGAAAAGATGTGCATCGAAGCCGGTGAATGCCATGACGACCAGTGAAGAAAAAGCGGCTCCGAGGAAACTGTAACGCAACATATTGAGCGAACTGACCCTGCCCAGTACGACATTGCTTATGATCAGGTAAGCAGCATAAGCAATTGAGCTGAGCATACAAAGCATATTTCCGGTAAAGGCATCCGAGGCCAGGTCATCGCTTTTCTGTGTCAGGATACAGAGTAGTGCGCCCCCCAATCCGATGGTAATACCGATGATCTTCATTGCCGTGATCCGTTCTTTCAGGAAGAGAACGGACAGGATGAATACCCAGATCGGTTGGAGGCTGCTGAACAGCGAACTGGAAACCGGGGTCGTTTTGCTGACACCTATCAGATAAAAGAACATGAAGCCGAACAGCCCGATCGCCCCCAAAAGAAACAGGGTGACTTTTTCCCTCAGGGTTGTCTTGTCCTGTTTCCAAAACAGACTGATTATCCAAAACATAAGGGCTCCGAAAACACATCGGAACATGACACCCGTCAGCGGTGCGATCCATAAAGGGAGTAAATATCGGAGTGCATTCGCATTCAAACCGCTGAAGGTTTTCGATACGATCATACTCAGGTTGGCTTCTGTTTTTTTATTCTTCATCTTATTGGCGTTTTAATGATTAAAAATCGGATGTAAAGGCTCCTTTGATCTCAGAAATGGCATTTGAATGGTGAAAGTCGGTTTCCGAGACCTAAGAAATCGGTTTTTAACGTTGAAAGTTACTTTCCGAGGTCTCAGAAATGACTTTTCAATAGTGAAAGTTACTTTCTTAGGCCTAAGAAACCGACTTTAAACGTTGAAAAGTCATTTCTACTTTCGTAAAAGTCAACTTTCACCATTTAAATGCCATTTCCGGAAATGTTAAAGCCGTTACATCATCTAAAACCTGTCGTTAAACAGGAACGAATCCTGTTTGATATAAGCCCAAACGGCAGCTGCCAGGGCAATAATCATGTTGAACAGGAAAGCAAACTGTTGTGTCTCTATATGGAGCATATCTTTGAATACATTTATAATGAACGGGCATAGCAGGATTGCCAAATAATTCATAGCCATGACGAAAGCCAGTGCCAGCGTCACTTTCGACGGGATAGCCGTGCGGGTGGTCTTGTCGTAAGCGATCGGCTGGATAACGCCATAGGCTAGTCCGGTGAAGATACAGCCCAGTCCGATCAGCCATTCCGTTCTTGAAACCAGGATCAGCAGCATCCCCAGTGCGATCGAGAGCAGGCAATAGAATTTCGTTTTCTTACCCAGGAAGTCTACAATTTGGTTCAGTACGAATCCCGGAGCCATGATAGCCAGGAAAAACAGGGAGATCATGATACCCGAATTGCCGCTGGTGAAATGATATTCTTTCATCAGGAAGGGGAGATTGAAGCTGACAATGATAACGAGGTAAGTCGCCAGCCCGTAAAACCCCATGATCTGTACGAGGTGTCTGACCTGTATGCCGAACTTACCGAATGCCGGGTCGCTTTCTTTCCCTTTCTCTTGGGTTGAAACGGTAGCGGAAGCGGGTAGGGGACTGATATTCTTTTTCAGGTAGAACGACAGGACGATTGAAATAAGCGGGAAGAGATAGACCAGGAACGGCAGATGCCAGTTGATCTCCGCCAGGTATCCTGTCAGCACGGTTGCCAGCACCAGTGTCACATTGGTAATGGCCGAACTCAGACCGAATTGCTTTGTCCGGTAGGTACCGATGAAGAATCGTGAAATAAGTCCGGTAGAAAGAGGAACGATCAGTCCTGAACCGATTCCCAGCAGGGCGCTGACAGCGATCAGTTGCCACATCCTGGTCGAGAGCAGATACAGGATACCGCTTACGGCAAAGATGCTTAACCCTATCTGTAATAACCAGATATTATTGATCTTCTCTGTCAGTTTTCCGGACAGGATAATAAACGGTATGATCAACAGGGAAGGCAGCGACGACAACATCTGTATATCCAGTTCCGTTGCATGCGGAAATATAGCCGAAAGCTTCCCCAGGATAGGAGAAACAGCCAGTCCCGGCAGCGCGTTCAGTGCCGAGATCGACCATATACCTATTAATGTGATGAGGGGAATCGTCCCCTGTCCTGTCTGTATTCTCATACTTAAAATAGCTGTTTTATAAGACAGAAAACAATTCTTATGACTGAATGTTCATTTTTACTGAATTGTTATATAAGTCTGTAAATGGCACGCAGATGACACAGATTAAGCAGATGAACACAGATCTTATTCTTAAAATAACTTCTAATCCGTGTAAATCTGCCAGATCTGTGTCATCTGCGTGCCATTTACCTCATTTTAAATAACATTGTTTTAATAAACCCCAAATATTCCCTCATTAACCAAAATCGAAGAACAATTGCCGATGGAGGCTGTTTTTGCACTACAAATCGATGCACGAATGTCGGTTGCGCCAATTCTTAAATAATTAAAAACAAAAAGACATGAAAGATTCAAGTTTTAGAGAAGGTGATGCCAAAACTGCGATTTTTGGCTCGAATGCGATGTTGCATCCAGCTCCAGTAGACGTAATTCCTGATGGTCCTACCACTCCGGAGATTGCGTATCAGATGGTAAAAGACGAAACTTTCGCCCAGACACAACCCCGTTTGAACCTGGCTACATTCGTCACTACCTGGATGGATGATTATGCAACGAAGTTGATGAACGAAGCAATCAACATCAACTATATCGACGAAACTGAGTATCCGCGTATCGCTGTGATGAATGCAAAATGTATCAATATCATGGCTAACCTGTGGAACAGCCCCGAACAGGCACAGTGGAAATCCGGTGCATTGGCGATCGGTTCTTCCGAAGCATGTATGTTGGGTGGTGTTGCTGCCTGGTTGCGTTGGCGTGAAAGAAGATTGGCTCAGGGTAAACCGGTCGACAAACCTAACTTCGTCATCTCTGCCGGTTTCCAGGTTGTATGGGAAAAGTTCGCTCAGTTGTGGCAGATCGAAATGCGTCAGGTACCGTTGACACAGGAACATATCACACTCGACCCGCAGGAAGCCCTGAATATGTGTGATGAAAATACAATCTGTATCGTTCCTATCCAGGGTGTTACATGGACAGGTCTGAACGACGATGTGGAAGCGTTGGATACCGCTCTCGATGCATACAATGCAAAGACCGGTTATGATATTCCTATCCATGTGGATGCAGCTTCCGGTGGTTTCATCCTGCCGTTCCTGAAACCGGAGGTTAAATGGGACTTCCGCCTGAAATGGGTACTTTCCATCAGTACTTCCGGACATAAGTTCGGATTGGTATATCCGGGTTTAGGCTGGGTAGTATGGAAAGACAAGAAATACCTGCCGGGTTCCATGTCTTTCAGTGTAAATTATTTAGGTGCAAACATCACTCAGGTCGGTTTGAACTTCTCTCGTCCTGCAGCTCAGATCCTGGGACAATACTATCAGTTCATCCGTTTAGGATTCCAGGGTTACAAGGAAGTACAGCAGAACAGTATGGCTGTAGCCGATTACCTGCATGCTGAAATCGGCAAGATGGCTCCGTTCCAGAATTACAGCAAAGAAGTGGTGAACCCATTGTTTATCTGGTATCTGAAACCGGAATATGCTAAATCAGCCAAATGGACATTATACGATTTGCAGGATAAACTGAAACAGAGCGGATGGATGGTTCCGGCATATACATTGCCTGAAAACCTTGAAAACTGGGTTGTTATGCGTATCGTTGTCCGTCAGGGATTCAGCCGCGATATGGCAGATCAATTACTGGGCGACATCAGCAATGCTATTGCCGACCTGGAAAAACTGGAATATCCTACTCCAACCCGTATTGCACAGGACAGAAACCAAAAAGTAAAAGGTTCTGTATTCACTCACACAGGTATTCCCAAATCAACAAAGTAAACTATTTGAGTATGGATAAAAAGATTTCCGTTTCACAAATAAAGGAAGCGGCTCAGGAAGCCTACCAGATGTTTAAGAACAACACAGACGGAAAGAATGCCGATTACATACCTTATCTGGCCAATATCGATAAGAACCTGTTCGGCATAAGTGTCTGTCTGATGGACGGGACGATCATCCAGCTAGGCGATTCCGAATACCGCTTCGGTATAGAATCCGTATCGAAAGTACACACAGCCGTGTTGGCTCTGCGTCAGTACGGAGCACAGAAATTGCTTGAAATGATCGGTGCCGATGCGACTGGACTGCCTTTCAACTCTATCATGGCTATCTTGCTGGAGAAGGATCATCCTTCTACTCCGCTGGTCAATGCCGGTGCGATCACAGCTTGTAGTATGGTACAGCCGATAGGTGATTCTGCTAAAAAATGGGATGCCATTGTTTCTAACATTACCGATCTTTGCGGTAGCGCTCCCCAGTTGATCGACGAACTGTATAAGTCGGAATCGGCCACCAACTTCAACAACCGCTCTATTGCCTGGTTATTGAAGAACTACAACCGTATCTACGACGATCCGGATATGTCGCTCGACCTGTATACCCGTCAGTGTTCATTGGGAATCACAGCAGCTCAATTATCTGTCTGCGGAGCTACTATTGCCAATGACGGTCTGAACCCGGTATCTAAAAAGCAGATATTCGACAGTTCATTGTCACCGAAGATCACATCCCTGATCGCAACCGTAGGTTTCTACGAACATACCGGTGACTGGTTATATACCTCCGGTATCCCAGCAAAAACGGGTGTAGGTGGTGGTGTAATGGGTGTAATGCCCGGCCTGTTCGGTATCGCTGCTTTCGCTCCACCAATTGACAGCGCAGGAAACTCTGTGAAAGCTCAGTTGGCGATCAAATATATAATGAATAAACTGGGTCTGTCCATTTTTAATGGCGACCGGGTAACAATTACTGAATAGAACAGTTTATTCTTTTAATTGGCAAGCCTCTTTGTTCCTCGTTCAGAGGACGGGAGGCTTGTTTTGTTTATTTCTAAATTATATATAGTATGACAACCTTTTTCTTCACTTATGCCGACACTTTGGTGAAGCGTAAACGTAAGGCCGGGCATTTTTCGACTGCCGACCTTTATCGCGCTTCCTCTAACTGGCTCCGGCAGTTTTGGGGTGACGATAGCCTGTCGTTTGACGGTATCACCCCCGGCTTGATCGATCGCTTCCGTGACTGGCTTCAGTCATTGGGACATCTGAAAACAAATTCGATAAACAGCTATCTGAGTAGCTTTCGTGCCATCTTTCATATGGCTGTGCGCGAAGGGTTGGCACCGTCGAACTGTCTTTCGCCTTTTGCACACCTCAACCTCCGGCAAGGAGAAACTGCCAAACGTGCCCTTCGTAGGGAAACGATCGAAGAGATTGTGCAGATGGATTTGTCGGATAGTCATGAGCTGGAGATGGCAAAAGACTTTGCCCTTTTCTCCTTTTTGGCTTGCGGATTGCCTTTTGTCGACCTGGCGCATCTGACAGCCGACAATATTATCGCCGGTGAATTAGTCTACAACCGCTGTAAGACTGGTACCCTGGTACGTGTCTGCATCACCCCCGGCATGCAACGACTGCTCGATAAATACATGCAACCCGGTAGCTGTTATCTCTTCCCCGTTCTGTCCGAAGACAGTAACGGGGAACAGCAATATGAAGCCTATAAGAAAGCCCTTCATCATTACAACAGTTGTTTGAAAGAAATCGGTCAACGTCTGGTCATCCCTATCCATCTAACTTCGTATGTTTTCCGTCACACCTGGGCGACAGAAGCATTGCGTAACGACACTCCGATAGCTGTTATCAGCCAGGCCCTCGGCCATACGTCGGAAAGGACAACACGCCTCTATCTGAAAGCACTCGACCAGTCGAGGCTCAATGCTGCCAACAAGATTATTATAAAGGGACTGGATAGTTTGGTAGGAGTGAGGGCTTAAGAGACCTTATTTGTGAAATAAGGGTGTTTGCCCCATTTGATGCAGGCCATGATAAAAAGGACCTGTACTAGTGTGGAAACGGGGCAAAGATATATTTTTATTTAAACAAGAACAAACTTATCTGCTTATAATTAGATGGGTAGGGGATGATTTGTGCTTTTATGAAAAATTTAGGAGGCTTAGGTTAATGTATGGGCATGGAGGTACTAAGGGTAACCTTTTCCCTCTTGAAAAGGAGTAGAGAGTGTATCATTAGCAGCCTGTTTTACTCACATTGATACACACACTATTCTTCTCAAAAGGAGAAAAGGCTACTCTCAGCCGCAAAAAATCCAATACAAAGAACTACCCTTATTTCACAAATAAGGTCAAAACAAGGAAACGCCTGGTTAACCGCAGGCAATAAACATTTATTATTATGGCTGAAAAGATCATTCTAACCGCCGATCTCTACGACAACGCCGTCACAGAGAAAAAAGGAGACTACACTGCAAAAGCCGCCATCACAGGGACTTTACGTAACGAACAAATCGCTGACCGCATCGTGGCTAAACGAACCGAGTATCGTAAGGAAACCATTGTCAACATCCTTGACCTGGCTGATCAGGAAAAGGTAGAAGCTATTGCTGAAAACAAAAGTGTTATCGATGGCGTAGGACAGTATTTGTTGAGCATTTTGGGAGCTTTCGACGGAGAAAAGGCTCCGTTCGATCCCGCAAAACATAAACTTTCAGCCACTTTCATCCCCAGTAAAAAACTGCGTGACAGATTGTCTGACGTACAGGTACAGACACGACCGGCTATCACCGGTCCGGTTATTAACTCGATTACGGATTCTACGACCGGCGAATTAAACGGGCTATTGACTTCAGGTAGCGCTGCTGTGATTAATGGCTCGAATATTAAGGTAGCAGGAGATGCTGAAAATGTAGGCGTATTCCTGGTTCCGATCAGCGGTGATCCGCTGAAATGCCCGTTGCTTATTCATAACAATCCTTCGCAACTGACCGTTATGCTTCCGACATTGACCGACGGAGAGTATACATTAAGTATTACCACCCAGTCCGGTGCAGGTAATAAACTGGTCAAAGATCCGCGAACTTATACATTCCCTGTTTTACTGTATGTAGGTGAAAAACCAGGTGGAGACGATGAGGATGATCGTCCGGTAATCGAATAACCCCTCCCTGGTTAGCCTCTCTGACCAACTGTTGGTTAATGAAGCTGAGAGCCGTTGGTTACACCATCAAACTAACGTTGGTTAAGCAAGCTGACCAATGACTCTTATTCGGACTAACCAACGTTGGTTAGACGGTGCGCCTAAAAAATGTTAACGCTGAAAATATATCTAACTTTAATAATTAGTCTAACTTAAATTAAAATGAGTATGAAGAAAATTTTTACTTTGGCAGTAGCCTTTATAGCTGTTGCGTGTGGTGTGCAAGCACAAGTGGATGCGAGTGTATCAGCATCGATGAAGATTGATAAACCGATCGAGTCGTTCGATTATGTCGCACCGATTCAAACCAAAGCGGATGCTGCCACGTTTGTCGGTGGTACGGGTACAGAAGCTGATCCATATCAGATTGCGACAAAGGAAGATTTGCAGAAATTAGCTGAGTTGACTTCAAAAGCAGAGAATGAGTCTTTAGAAAACTTGAAAGGGGTATTCTTTAAGCAGACAGCTGATATTGTATTTGAAGAAGGTGATAAAATGCCTGTAATTGGAGCTGGAGCCTATTTTTGCGGGACATATGATGGCGACGGATATATGATCAAGAACTTTACAATAACAGGAAAAAAACAAGATTCTAAAAGTCAAGTTCGAGCTCTTTTTATATATTGCAAAGGTGCAACTCTCAAAAATATACATATGGTCGGCACTAAAGTTGAGTATGATTTGGAAGGTGCCGATTATAGTGTACTGATAGGTGGGCTAGCTTTTCAGGTTGTAGAAGGAAAAATGATCAATTGTACGACAGAAGGTACCTATACGGTGCGTGCTAAAGGGGAAGTAAGCAGTTCTGCCATTGGTGGGTTAGCTGTTAGTTTAACTAATAGTACGGTTGAGAATTGCCGCACGTATGGAACGTATCTGAATGAAGTCGCAGTAAAAGGCGGAGAAAAATGTTTCGTTCAGATCGGAGGTATTGCAGCTGAGATGTATAATTCAAATATTATTGATTGTTTTACCGGTGGTACCATGGAGGATAAAGCTACCGGGAATGTAGCTGAATTGATACTTCGTACAGCAGGAATGGCTGCTTTTGCTCAATCTTGTCAGATAGAGCATGTAGCAAGCGTAGGAGAATCTTTCACATCTATCGCAGACAATAAGCAGGAAGGTGGTAAAACAACTATATATACAGCAGGTCTTGTAGCCGTTGCGAATTATAAAAGCATGCTGTCAAACTCTTGGAGCGCTGTAACCACGTTAAAGAGTGAAGAGGCTACAGGTTCTATCGAGCCTGCTTATACAGCTTTCTTATTTGGAGACTCTAAATCAGAAAACACTTTCTATGCAAATAGTGCTGAAGTAATAAAAGAAGAGGAGTTCATCAACGAAATTAATGGAAAATTCCCTGCAAGTGCTAAACCTTGGTTATTCAGAGAAAACGATTATCCATCTCTCTTACCTTTGTATACTGTAACCCTACCTACTTTGACAGGTGCAACAACCACTCCGGGCGAAGGTGCTGCCCAGATAGAAGAAGGCGAACGTTTCCGTTTCTCTTTGGTATTGGAAGAAGAATATAATCAATCCAAACCGGTTGTAACTGTTGGTGATAAAACACTGGAACCGGATGCCAACATGAATTACGTGACAGAACCGGTAACAGCTGATATGGTTGTTAAAATCGATGGCATTGTCAAGAATACGGAAACAGCCAATGAAGAGATCAACGCTTCTGTTCAGAAAGTATATGTAGCAGACGGTATTCTGTATATCCAGCCGGAAGCAACTGCCCAGGTGAACGTATTCAATATGCAAGGCCAGCTGGTGAAATCAACCCTGGTTTCCAGCGAAGCCCAAATACAATTGCCGCAAGGTCTTTACATTGTCCGTTTGAATGACCAAAGCTATAAAGTTCGCATAAGCGAATAAACAGCTGTCATGGCATAAATAAGGCTGTGCTATCCCTTTCATGGGGAATTAGGCACAGCCTTTTTTTATTAGAAATCATGCCATTTCTTTAACATGATCTTTGCGCAGTTTGAGTATACCTGATCGAACAGTTCTTTGCATTTTTTACGGGGAAGGCGGATTCGGGTACCGGCTTCGATCATATCGTTGTAGTCGGGGAGACCTTTCCCGTTGATTAAGGTGGTATGTTCGCCGCCATAACCTTCGTCTGAGCGGGTGAGGTCGTAGGCTGGCGATAATTGCCAACCGTTATTGATATATAAAAAGGCAAAGTTCTTGGCATGGTCGTCTTTATTGCCGGTCAATACGTTGAATACCATCCGGCGAAACATTTCTTCCACCTGCGGTTGCTGCTTGGTTAAATAGCCGGTTGCCTGCATTAAAGCGATATAATCGAGAGAAGGGTAACGAAAGTCTACGTCCAGTAATCCGGCTGCGGTGATAGTGTGAATACGTTGTCCGTTGTCGATGTCGAAACGTTTTACACCAAAGTATTTCCCTTCGAACAATCTTGTTTCCGGCATATTGATACCACAGGCTTTGGCTGTAAGTGAATATTGATATTCTTTCTGTCCCATATCCGACGGATCATAGGTATGCCTGAATTTGATTAGCCAGGATTCACCATCTACATTGAGCAAGCATTTGGGACGACATCCACCTGAGTTTCCGCTGTTGTGATATAAAATGTCGATGTTATCCAACGACTTTTCATTTAAGACATCATCAGCCAGTTGCTGTAAGGAGTCGAGGCTGGGAAGCTCCTTGGATATACCGACTGCTGTTTCCGGCAAATAACATAAGGCTCCCATACCACTTGAGCCTACAATACTCAGGCGTTGTAGTGGATTTAAAGTAAAATCGTCAATGCCTTCTTTCAAAAGCATCTTATGGAGTAAATATCTACCGTAGCCATCCGGCAGGCTGTCGGCAAATACACCGAAGTTGCCGTAGAACGGTGTTGAAGGCGCTTCAAATAATTGGTTTGTGAGAGGTAGTTTTAGGGGAGATATTGAGAAACCGTCAGTAAGCCATTCTTTGTCATATTGAAATACACAGTTACCTTTGGGAGAAATGGCTATCATACCTACAAGTCTGTCATGGTAATATACGCTTAGTTTGGATATTTCACGTATCATATTCTCCCTCTCTTTCTGGATTTATTGGTATTGATGTCATTCAGTTCCTCGATAGTTGTATACCGGGGTGTTTCCATTAATTTAAGCAACTCTTCGGAGTATCCGAGGGCGACAGCAATAGCAATGAAAGATTCTAGAGATATCTTACCTTCATCTTCGAATTTACGCAATGTGGCAGCGCTGACTCCGGATAACTCTGCCAGTTTATTTCTGGAAAGATTCTTTTCGAGCCTGCGCTGTTTAATGCGGGCGGCATATTCTGTTATTATATCTTCGCTACGGGTAATTCCCGGTATGAATTTAATATACATCATTGTATCAAATAAGTTGCTATATATGATATTAATGCTATAATGATATCAATAATATGCAAATATAGGCAACTTATCTGAAACAATACCGGATTTGGTATCATTTTCCTTATTTATTCTTTCTCTTCAGCAGGTTTTGATGCCACTGCCTGTTGTGGGGCAGGTGTATCATCTATCTTGTAAAAGTCTGCTTTCCTTTTGTTTGCATTTTGGACCAGGCTGGTTACATAAACAGTGAAGATCGGGAACATCATCATCCCTAATGCTGCCAGGAGGACCGATAATATCCTTCCTGTCGGAGTAACGGCATATATATTCGAACCGACCGTTGTCACGTCCATAAAAGCCCACCATAACGCATCATCGTAGCCGGTTACCTGCGGGTTGACCTTATGTTCGATCACGAAGAATATCAGGCTGGAGAAATAGACTGTTGCCAACAGCATCGTCAGATAGGAGACGAACAGGCCGGATGCTTTGTTCGATGACAGCCATCCCACTACGATAGCCAGTGCGTAACCGCTGCGTGCCAACGGGATAAAACGGAGGAAATAGGTGATCTCCGGAGAGAATTCGATTCCGTAATAATTAATAATATTCAGATAAGGAATAGATACGATCAGGAAGATAAAATGGGTTTGCAGATAATATAATTTACGTTTTGATAAGAAAAACTCCAAAACGAAATCGGCAATGAAGAACATACATATCCAGAACTGTATTTTCAGATACGAGCCCTGCGTCATGAAAGGAATGTTCTTAAATGTATCGATTGAAATGACTACAATAAGGAATAGCGAAAGTAACAAAATGATAACATGCAATACCCCGTATATTCCTCTTTTCTCATAAATAATATCGCTAAAAGCAGACTTCATTGTGTTTAATATTTAGGCGTTTAGATAAAAATATTTTAGGCTATCTAACAGTGGAAAGCCCCATTTTGTTTTTAACACTATTCTGTTAATTAACCTAGTTTGACATCTTGTTGACAAACTAACACAATACCGATTTGTTTTACTGACATATTTAAAGCGAAACTAAACAAAACAAAATTCACATTTAAACAGTAAATTCATGGCAAATGTAGGAAAAGCAGTAAAACTAGGAGTTTTTACTCTTGCAATTATGAATGTTACGGCGGTAGTGTCTCTCCGCGGACTACCAGCCGAGGCTGTATACGGATTAAGTTCAGCCTTTTATTATCTATTTGCGGCAATTGTCTTTTTGATCCCTACGTCGTTGGTGGCAGCCGAACTGGCAGCGATGTTTCAGGACAAACAAGGTGGGGTTTTCCGATGGGTAGGGGAAGCCTACGGAAAGAAATGGGGTTTTCTCGCTATCTGGGTACAATGGATTGAAAGTACGATCTGGTATCCTACCGTATTGACTTTCGGTGCCGTTTCCATTGCCTTTATCGGGATGAATGACGTACACGACATGACACTGGCTTCCAATAAAATGTATACGCTGGCAGTGGTGTTGATCATTTACTGGTTGGCTACCTTTATTTCACTGAAGGGAATGAGCTGGGTTGGTAAGGTTGCTAAAGTCGGTGGTATTGTGGGAACTATTCTTCCGGCCGGTCTATTGATTCTTCTTGGTATTGTTTACCTGGCTATGGGTGGTCATTCAAACATGGACTTCCATGGCGATTTCTTTCCTGACTTTTCTAAGTTTGATAACCTGGTGCTTGCTTCCAGTATCTTCCTGTTTTATGCCGGTATGGAAATGGGCGGTATCCACGTGAAAGATGTGGAAAATCCATCCAAGAACTATCCGAAGGCTGTATTTATCGGTGCGTTGATCACTGTTCTTATCTTCGTGCTCGGTACTTTCTCTTTGGGTGTTATCATTCCGCAGAAAGACATTAACCTGACACAGAGTTTGCTGGTAGGTTTCGATAACTACTTTAAATTTATCCATGCTTCCTGGTTATCTCCGGTCATTGCTATTGCATTGGCATTCGGTGTGCTGGCAGGTGTATTGACATGGGTTGCCGGTCCGTCAAAAGGTATCTTTACGGTTGGTAAAGCCGGTTATCTGCCTCCTTTCTTCCAGAAAACAAACAAGATAGGTGTTCAGAAAAATATTCTGTTGATTCAGGGATGTGCTGTTACTTTATTGAGCTTGCTGTTCGTAGTAATGCCTTCCGTACAGAGTTTCTACCAGATTTTGTCACAGCTGACCGTGATTCTTTATCTGATCATGTACCTGTTGATGTTCTCAGGAGCTATCGCATTACGTTACCGGATGAAGAAAGCCAACCGTCCGTTCCGTATCGGTAAACACGGTAACGGTTTGATGTGGTTTATCGGTGGTCTTGGCTTCTGTGGTTCATTACTGGCATTTATCTTGAGTTTTATTCCGCCTAGCCAGATCTCAGTCGGTAGTAATACCGTTTGGTTTGCTGTATTGATCATCGGTGCAATAATTGTAGTTGCCGCCCCGTTCATTATCTATGCTTCCAAAAAGGCATCCTGGGTCGATCCGAATGCACAGTTCGAACCGTTCCATTGGGAAACAGTTAAAGTACAGGCTCCTGCTGCAGGAACTGCTGCTACTCAGACTGCCAATACAAATAGCACAAGCGGAACAACGAATACGACTAGTACTACAAATACACCCACATAATCATACTTATGTAATTTCTATTCTACGTACTAAAGAGAAGAGGGACGGAACCTGGGAAGGTTTCGCCCCTTTATTAATTTCTGTACAAGGTTGGATTAACGGACTATTTCGATTGTTTTGCGTCAGCTATCCGTCCGTTGAGTATGGATTGTTTACTATTGTCCCAGTATTTACAATCAAGCTCGAAGAAGGTAGAGGTGTAGGGTTTTGTCAATCCTGTTTTTATAATAACGACTTCGAACAGATTACTAATGCTGTCCAGCCGGGCAATCAGCTGATCGTGTTCGATATTGATTATTTCGGAGGATGATAAAACCTGCTTCATTTCTGCTTTCAGGTCAGCTATTCCCGGACAGAAGTCTTCTTCCAGAAAAGACAGTTCTTTATCCTGATAGGTATGGGCATAGACATGCATGGAGTTATCCAGCATGTTTTTGACTGTACCCAGCACTTCCGTATAAGGCTCGCTGGCGTATAAGGTCGTGATACCTTCCTTTGCCTGCAACGGATAGGCCATATCTGTTATGACTATCCAGTTGCGGTGGCCTAATAGCGGGAGCTTTTCTTGCAGGACGGTTTGCCAGTTGTCAGGACGGGAAGCCTGTCCTGTTACTACCGGATCTTTCTGAAGACAACTGCTTAGAAATAAGTTAGCAAACAAGCAGTATAGTACAATCAGTTTATTCATAACCCTTACAGTTTTATTGTTTGCTTATTTCCTTCTTTCAGATCGAAGTGTTTTAGTTTCATTTCTTTTTTATTGCCGACGGTAAGCGATTTCAATAGGAGTGAGCCGTTGATGACTTCGATGGTTACATCATTATCGGTGACCTGGATAGTTCCCCATGCGTAACCGTTACTCCAGAAATAGTTGCCGGGACGATCTGTAATTTTCATGCTTTTATCGACACCCGAGTATTGGAAATCGCTTAAAGCGATGATAGCAGACCAGCTTGCCATCGAACGGGCATAATGGTGTCCGCATTCCGGTTCGCTGAAAGGATTCCGTTTAGCTCCGTCGTGACGGTCGCGTACGGATTGGATACAGGTGAGGGCTTCTTTTTCCATACCTTCGTAGATCATACTAACAGCCGCACAGTATTCGAATCCGGTCATCACTTCGGCAAAATAGGGGAATGGAACTTCCAGGCGGCCTTTAGGCCAGGAGGCCATAAGCAGTCCGGATTCATTGCCCATTACATAAGAACGCATATTGTTGAAATGGCGGCTGAAGTCCGTGACATAGTTGTATTTCATGATGCTGTTCATGCTTGTCCGGATGTGATCTTTATTACCCAAATAACCTAATCCACATAAATGGGACATATATTGGCCGACTAACTGGTCTACCAGGCAGCCGGGACCTAATTGGAAAGCGGGGATTTTGACATTCGGGTCATTCATGTCCAGGTATTCAAATGTTTTCGGATCAGTGATTTTATGTTCATAATATTCACCGTTGAACAGGTTTTTGTCCATCCAGCTGCTTCCTTTTTCGAACAGAGTATGACATTTCTTTGCAAAATCTTTATCTTTCATGGCTGTAGCCATCTTTTCCGCAGCCTTTAATGCTCCCATATACCAGAAGCCCATTTGCGGGTTGGGCCCGTAATAATCCACATCCATAGTATTATGTTGGGCGCCTTCCATAACACCGTCCTGGTTACCATCCCATCCTTTGTCTGTCCAGGCGTAGGCGAGGACTTTCTTTACCTGTTCCCAGTTGTTTCTCAGGAAATCAGTATCTCCGGAAAGCTGCCATTCGCGGTATATTTTCATGATGCAACCCATTTGTCCGTCAGCTGCAGCACTGTTACCTTTATTTGCTTCCGAGAGTGGGAGAGAGGCTCTGAAGTTCATCAAACCGTTTTCTTTAGTAGCATAATTGAATTCTACGTCACGCATGGTTTTTGCCAGTTCCCCGAAAAGGTAAGGAGTTGCTACTTCATAGTTCCATACATGAGTACATGAACCTGCACATGAGCCGAAACGGTCCATGACACCTTCCCAACCCATCATATGCCCGCTAGGTAAACGGAATACGGTCTGTGAACGTAAAGTGGCAAGGTTAAACAGGGCAGCTTCTTTTACGACATCCGGATAAGAAGTATTGAGCAAGGCATTTACGAAAGATAATGTCTTCTTTTCCAGTTCGGGTATTTGTGGGATAATCATTTCTGCAGCTTTCCAGGCATCCGGATATTGATTGCTGTAATAGTTTCCGACTACAGTGGAAGACCAGGCTTTTCGATTCGGGAAATTCCAGGTGATATAGAATGTAAATGTTTCTGTGCTTTGAGGAGCTACCATTTTTTTTACGGATAGGGAAGCCATCGGGTCTTCGTCTTCCTGTTTGTTCCGTTCTGTCAGCAGGCCGTCTGCACTGAAATCGTCCCAGAAGTTTAGTATGCCGTTGTTCCAACTGTCGGCTTTGGATGAGGTACGATAGGTTACTTTTCCGGCTGTCCGGGTCGTAAGGGCAACGGTTCCCCATGCCGGGTCGTTTTTGTCTACACCGTCCGAGTAAAGGTAGATCCCCTTTATTCCGTTATTTTCAATGTATTTGTTTTTGTTGTCTTTTACTCCGGTAGGAATGTAATCTCCTTTCCAGTCTGTACGAAATTTGCTTCCGTCTTTACCGATGAAATTGCGCATAGAACCACAGATAGCAACGTCCATCGGTTGGTCGGTCGTGTTGGTCACCTCATAAGAGAGGACAGCGACAGGCAATCCGCTGGCATCGGCATCGCCCGGAATAAATGGATTAAAACCTTTTATTTTGACTTTTACGGGTAAATCTTTATCTGATAAAGAGACTTGTCCGAAAGGATAGGCTGCGTCGAATGAGGCTTCGGCAAAACGCGGAAGTCCGTGATGATTGACAGGTCGTCCTTCATAATGGAGATATTCCTGTGGATATAAAGGACCGGCCAGTAGGGTTGTGGTAGCTTCCTGGTTTTGCGGTTTGGCATAGATTGCAAAGAAGGGAGCATTGTTTCCGGTTGTTACCGTACTGTATTTCTTTGCCGGGACATTCATGATTTCCCAGTCCCGGAGTTCTCCGCGACCACCTAGTGATACAGTACCTGTCCCGATCCCTCCTAACGGCAATGCTATCTGATAAAGATGTTCTTGATCGTATTTTTTTAGTACCGGCCACTGTTGTGGCTTCCATTCCTGGGCTTGGACCGCTATGATACTGGAAAGTACTGTTCCGGCCACGATTAAATATAGTTTATTCATGTGTAAAATATAGTTTATTTGAAAGACCGGCTCTATAACCGGTCTTTCAGTTTCACTTAGATTACCAATTCGGGTTTTGTCCTAAATTGGGATTCTTGTCTCGTACTGATTGTGGAACAGGCCACAAATAGTGTTTTGCAGGATCAAAGGTACGGTTTTGTCCTAAGAATTGTTTCACCGTATAGTCTCCGATAGGTGCATTTTCATCTTCATTAATACCATATCCCGGTTCGTTCAATACTTTTTCGGCAATTTTCCAACGTAGGATATCGAAATAGCGTTTATGCTCGGTAACAAATTCATGCCGTCTTTCTTCCCGAATCTTTTCACGCATGGCTTCTTGATTGCCGACTAACTGATTTACACCCGGCAGTTCAGCACGTTTTCGTACTTGATTGACTGCCCATGCTATTTGTGAATTATTCGGATCGTATTCATTGAGTGCTTCTGCATAAATCAGAAGAACTTCCGCATATCTGTACAAGCTGAAGTTAGTCCATGAGGCATCCGGTTTAATTAATTCCTGATCATTATATTTCAAATACATATAGCCTGTGATACCACCACCTTCATGGTTGATTCTTTCGTCTTTGTTATAAGCCGGATGAGGCATGTAAGGTTCATAAGATCCATTTGGGCGCAAGCATTCATAACCTGGTAAGAAGAAAGTCTTTTTTAAACGAGCATCTCTGTTTTCCCAGGGGTTGTTTTTGTCATAAGAATCTGACTCATAAATACTCTTTCCATCCGTCATTTCGTATGAATCTACTAACTGACGAGTCGGGCAGAAACTGGCCCATCCCTGTCCGGTTATTCCTGTCCCGGCCGGAGAAGCCAGGATTGGTAACATGTGAGTGATTTCATTTTCTTTGTACTGGTAGGCCAATATAACTTCTTTATTGTTATTATTGGCTTCAGCTTTGAAAATATACGCGAAATCGTCTTCCAGATCGTACAGATTTAAGTCTATAACCTGCTTGGCTGCATTGGCCGCTTCTTTCCATAAATCGGTCGCTTCTTGTCCATTGTGAAATTTGGCATAGCTAGCCATATCCAAATACATATCTGCTTTTAATGTGAGGGCAGCTCCTTTGGTGATACGGCCAATGTTGTCACCTGAATATGTTTCCGGCAGATATTCGATTGCTTTGTTGATATTTTCCAGTGCATAATCCAAAACGTCCTGCTTAGGTGAACGTGGTAGTGCTGCTTCCTCCAGGTCTATCGGTTTTTCCTTGATTAAAGGGATGTCGCCGAAATGACGTGTCATGCGGTAGTAGCGCAGAGCCAGGATAAAGCGGGCTTCTCCTTCATACTGTTGCTTTTTAGCTTCATCTATATCCATGCCTTCCAGGCGGTCCAGGAAATACAATATTCTGCGGATATGATCGTATTTCCATTCCTCTGTCAGATAACCGGTACCGGCATTGTGGGATCCTTGGCAAATGTATCCTAAACCACTTTCTCCCCAAGCATTTGTCATTAATGAGTTGTCGCTTTGGCAATCTCTCCAGAAGTCGCGTGAATTGGGTAATAATGGATACAGAGCGTTTACCCCGGCCAAAGCATCCGCTTCGGTTTGCCAGAATGTATTTTCGGATGCCTGTGAAAGAGGATCACGATCCAGAAAATCAGAACAACTGCCCAATGTCATAGCCGATGCTAATAAAAATACTAAACTATATTTTTTCATGATTCTTAAAATTGAAGATTAAAACCAAATGAGAATGTTCTTGCCAGCGGATACCAGCCGCCTTCCGGGTCGAAACCGTCATAACCGGTGATGGTTGCCAGGTTTTGTCCGGAAAGATACAATCTCAGATATTGAATATTGACATGTTCCAATGCGCTTTTCGGGACTGTATAGCCGATCTGTATATTTTGTATTTTCAGGTAATCGGCTGTACGCAACCAGAAACTATTGTATCTGGAATCGTAGTCGTTGGCTGTATTCGACAAAGTCAGACGCGGATAGGAAGCATCCCTGTTTGTTTCACTCCATGCATCCAGATGCATAGGACGTGCGTTGTCCGTCAGGTAGAAAGCCCAGCCTTCATAACCTTGAAGATATTTTTTGAAGTTCAATTTTCCATACATATTCATAGAGAAGTCAAAATCTTTATAGCCGAACGAAAGATTCATACCGAAGTTTACAGGAATCTTACGGTTTAGTACGACACGGTCTTTTTCGTCGATTACATTGTCATTGTTTTGATCTTTGAACTTGATGTTACCGGGTAACACATTTCCTTGATCGGGTGAGCTGGCAATCTCTTCTTCGCTTTGAAACAGACCAATAGCCTCGTATCCGTATGGTAGCTGATAGCGGTCGTTCAGATAAGTTACTTTGTTGTTGTCTTCAATCCATCTTTCCGAGTCACCCATTTCCAGTACTTTGTTTTTAGAATAACTGAGGTTTACATCGACACCCCAGCGGAAATCTCCCTTCGAATCCTGATAACTGGCCATGATATCCATACCCTGATTCTTCATCTTCAACATATTTGAATAAGGGGCATTCAAACCGAACTCGCTTGGTACGGGTGGACGATATAGAATATTGTCTCTTAGGTTGATAAAATAGTCGGCTGACAGTTTTATACGCTGATCCAATATTCCGAAATCTAAACCGAAGTTTGTATATTTGGATTCTTCCCAAGTGATGTTAGGGTTTACGGCTATATTATTATAGGCACCACCTACAAGTTTGTCGTTGAAAGCGTAGATTTTAGGATCGTAAGATAAAATCTGTGCAGTTGGATAATAACCAACCTTTTCTGCATCTCCCAATATACCCCAGGAAGCTCTCACCTTCAACTCAGACAACCAATTGCTTGCAGACATCATAAAAGCCTCACGATGCATATTCCAACCTCCGGAAAAAGATGGGAATATACCCCAGCGATGTCCTTTGGCAAAACGAGAGGAACCGTCAGCACGCAAACTGGCTTCAAACAGATATTTACCTTGATAGTCATAGTTTATACGACCAAACCAGGACTGTACGGCTACATCGTTGCTATATTCGTTACCGTTGCTGTCAGCGCTACCGTTCTGTTTATTGTCGCTACCGGTGTTCAGTACATCTATGCCGTCAAACGGCAATTTGTCACGAGAAGCCCAGAAACCGTCAGACTTGTAATATTCTTGTGAATAACCAGCCAATACTTTAAAGTTGTGATCAGTTGCGATTTTGAAAGAATAGTCACTTGTAAACTGTAATTGCGTACGGAAATTGTAAGTATTTGTTTCTTTCAATGAGGAAACCTGATTTTCTGTTTTTGCTATGTTCCCATCATTATCATACAGATAATAAGTATTTTTACGGTCTTTGTATGTTGTGTTATGGGAGTAAGTTGCAATATTTCCTTTGATATTCCAGTCTTTTAACGGAGAATAGCTTACGTCGAAAATAGCCATCATCTCTTTATGTCTTTCTTTGGAATATCCGGATTCATTGACGCCGGCAATAGGATTGCCCCCCATAGCACCGCCTGTGGCATACGAACCGTCTGTCGTATAGATAGGAGTGACCGGTGAGATACGTGCTGCCTGTGTCTGCCAAATCGTGGTTCCGCCATTCGGATTCTTGATGTTGGTTTGTGTATATTGCAGGCTGGCACGGGCCTCCAGGTTCTTTAAAATCTGAAAACGCATATCGGGTTTGAAGATCAATCGGTTATAGTTATTGTTCGGTAAGTTGCCGTCTTGATAGTCATTAGATATAGAGAAACGGTAAGAGATTGATTTTTCTTTTCCGGATAATGCCACATGGGTATTGTTAATAACGGTATTCTTCTTGTAGATTTCTTTATACAAAGTTACTACAAAAAAGTGAAATGCGGAAAGATATAGTGATAGAATTGAGTTACAAGGGTTTTGGTTGAAGTGGCGATAATCCGTGAAGCCATTACAATCCCTGCCGAAGCCAAATCCTGACGCCGCTACGTTACTTGTTCGTAACCATGCCCGAAAATGCGACAAACGGGTACGAATAGCGAAACAAGGCTCTAAGGAATAGTGAGTTATCCATAACTCATGCGAAAAATCAGGTTACGGAAAAAGATTGCGCCGTTCCTCCCCGTTTTGCGTACCAACACCGGACTCTTCACCAACTAATTTTGAAACCCAAAAATTAAGGACAATGAAGAGTACATTTTCAGTAATCTACTACCTCAAGCGTCAGGTAGTGAAAAAGGACGGGACAGTTCCCGTCATGGGACGCATCACGGTGGACGGCAGCCAGACACAGTTCAGCTGCAAACTGACTGTCGATCCGAAACTGTGGGACACCAAAGGTGGACGTGTCACGGGCAGAAGCACGGCGGCACTCGAAACGAACCGTATGCTTGACAAGATGCGGGTACGCATCAACAGGCATTATCAGGAAATCATGGAGCGTGACAACTTCGTCACGGCGGAGAAGGTGAAGAACGCCTTTCTCGGACTGGAACACCGCTACCACACGCTGATGCAGGTGTTCCGCCAGCACAACGAGGACTACGAGAAGCAGGTGGAGGCAGGCATGAAAGCCAAAGGCACGCTGCTGAAGTACCGCACCGTTTACAAGCACATGCAAGAGTTCCTCGACATCCGCTACCATGTGAAGGACATCGCCCTAAAAGAGCTTACCCCGGCTTTCATCTCCGACTTCGAGATGTTCCTGCGCACGGACAAGCACTGCTGCACCAATACCGTGTGGCTGTACGTCTGCCCGTTACGGACGATGGTATTCATCGCCATCAACAACGAGTGGCTGACGCGCGACCCGTTCCGCGAGTATGAAATCAAGAAGGAGGAAACAACACGCAGTTTCCTGACCAAAGATGAGATCCGCCTGCTGATGGAGGGGAAACTGAAAAACGCCAAACAGGAATTGTACCGCGACCTCTACCTGTTCTGCGCCTTCACGGGGCTGTCGTTCGCGGATATGCGCAACCTTACGGAAGAGAATATCCGCACCTACTTCGACGAACACGAGTGGATAAACATCAACCGCCAGAAAACGGGCGTGGTGTCCAACATCCGCCTGCTCGACATCGCCAACCGCATAATCGGCAAATACCGGGGACTGTGCGGGGACGGCAGGATATTTCCCGTTCCGCATTATAACACGTGCCTTGCCGGTATCCGTGCCGTCGCCAAGCGTTGCGGCATCACCAAGCATATCACGTGGCATCAGAGCCGCCACACGGCAGCCACGACGATATTCCTCTCCAACGGTGTTCCCATCGAAACGGTCAGCTCCATGCTCGGACACAAGAGCATAAAGACGACGCAGATTTACGCAAAGATAACCAAAGAGAAGCTCAATCAGGACATGGAGAACCTTGCCGCAAGATTGAACGGCGTCGAGGAATTTGCAGGTTGCACCATCTAAAAAGAAAAGCCATGAAACGTGACACAATCATCATCGAGGACAAGGCAGTCAGCGTAACCGGTAACGACGTGTGGATGACCGCCACCGAAATAGCCGGATTGTTCCATACGACCGTCCCGGCAGTGAACGCCGCCATCAGAGCCGTCCGCAAGTCGGACGTGCTGAACGACTACGAGGTGTGCCGCTACATGCAGCTTGAAAACGGGCTGCACGCGGACGTGTACGCCCTTGAAATCATCATCCCGGTCGCTTTCAGGGTGAATACCTACAACACCCACCTGTTCCGCACATGGCTGGTGGGAAAGGCACTCTCACAAGAGAAACGGCAGACATACGTGATGTTCATACAGAACGGAAAAGCCGGGTATTGCTGATTGCACATACCCCATAAGACAAGTAAACGGGTAGCACCACAAAAGGTGTCACCCGTTTACTTTTTCATGAAACCGCCTCACTCCAGCGGCTTGCGGTAGTTCGCTTCCAGTACCCCGCGCAGCCCCGTTTCCGGGTAAAGCACCTTCCCTCCCAAAAGTATGAAGGGCAACACGCGGTTGTTGCGGTATTCCTGCAAGGTGCGCCGGCTCACACGGAGCAGTTCCGACACCTCGCCGTCCGTCAGGTAACGTTCCCCGTCCAGCGGAGGACGGTAGCTTTCCAGAAATGCGGACAGCCATTTCGAGCCTTTGCGCATATCCTGCACCACAGAGGCTATCGGCTCGTCTTCCATCGTAAAAACATCGTTGTTCTCGTTCATCATAACTTCGGATTCAGTGGGTGAATAAATCAAATCATCTGCCGTGCGGATAGAGCGTGCCGACAAGCGGTATCAGCCGCTTCACCTCCTCTGGCTTGTAATAGAACCTGCGGTTTATCTGCGAGTAGCCGATAAGCCGCCTGTCACGCAGCGTCTGCAACGTGCGCGGGCTTATTCTCAACTGCCCGCAGACCTCCTCGCCCGTGAGCCATCTTTCCATGCGCCCCGTGTCGCTTTTGCGCCTCAGGGCGGCGACCTTCTCCGAGAGTGCGCCGAATGCCGCCACCATCATCTCGAAAGTCTTTTTCTCGATAGATACTATTTCCATATTCATGTCATTTAGAGTTTGCCGCAAAGGTAACGAAACGGCATACAAGACGTATCGTTTTCCGCTGAAAGGCTGCCTGTTGCGCCGTTTGACCGGGTTACGGAGCCATCTTCCGCAAAAATCTTACGTGAGTCACGTAGTGAGTTGTTAAAGCCCCTTTTGTTTATTGCCGAATTTTGTCGCAGAAACAAAAAGAAAGGACTGAACATGAAAGTGATAACAATGGAAAGTTCCGCCTACAAGGAGATGATGGCGCAGATTGCGAACATCGCAGGGTACATCCGCGAGGCAAGGGACGAGAAGAAACGGAAGCGGGAAACCGAAGACAAGCTGCTTGACACGGCACAGGCGGCGAAGATGCTCAACGTGAGCAAGCGCACCATGCAGCGTATGCGCACCGACCACCGTATCGAGTATGTGGTGGTACGCGGAAGCTGCCGCTACCGCCTTTCCGAGATACTGCGGCTATTGGAGGACAACACAGTAAGGAACGAGGAAGGGACAATAGACACCCTGTTCCACAACCACACGCTGCGCACGGGCGGCAAACCAAAAGGAAGGAGGACATAGGTCATGGAACTGCTCACACGAAACAACTTCGAGGGCTGGATGCAGAAGCTGATGGAACGGCTCGACCGTCAGGACGAACTGCTGCTGGCGATGAAGGCTGAGGGGAAACAGCCCACTATCACGGAAAGCATCCGCCTTTTCGACAATCAGGATTTGTGCATGTTGCTCCAGATAAGCAAACGCACCCTCCAACGCTACCGCAGCGTAGGCGCATTGCCCTACAAGACGCTGGGCAAGAAGACCTATTACAGCGAGGAGGACGTGCTGACATTCCTTTCCAACCATATCAAGGACTTCAAAAAGGAAGATATAGCCTTCTACAAGGCTCGTATCCATAATTTCTTTCATAAATAACCCATTAAAACATTTTTCAGATGGCAAAGAAAAAAGACGAAAAGGACGTGCTGGTAGTCCGTGACGAGAAGACAGGCGAGATCAGCGTGGTAGCCGGGCTGAACGCGGACGGCACACCCAAGCGCACCCCCGCAAAAGCGGAGAACGCGCAGAGTTTCCTGCAATTCGACCGACATGGCGACGTGCTGGACAACTTCTTCAAGAACTTCTTCCGGCAGTGCAAGGAACCCAGCCGCTTCGGTTTCTACCGCATTGCGGCAGACCAAGCTGAAAATCTCTTAGAGGTGATGAAGCAACTGCTGAAAGACCCCGAAGCGAACAAGGAGCTGCTCGCCCCTCACAAGGTGGACACCTCCGACTATGAGAAGAAGGTGCAGGAAGAGATGGCAGCACAACAGACAGAGAAACAAGAACCTCAAAAACAGGAGAACATGGAACAACGGAAAGAACAGCAACAGGACAAATCCGAACAGATGCAGGGCAAACGTGGCTACCAGCCCATCGACGAGAGTAAAATCAACTGGCAGGAGCTGGAGGACAGATGGGGCGTAAAGCGGGACAACCTTGAAAAGTCCGGCGACCTTACGAAGATGCTCAACTATGGCAAGTCCGACTTGGTAAAGGTCAAACCGACCTTCGGCGGCGAATCATTCGAGCTGGACGCCCGCCTCTCCTTCAAGAAGGACGGTGAGGGAAACATCAGCCTCGTGCCGCACTTCATCCGCAAGGAGCAGAAGCTGGATGAGTACAAGGAACACAAATTCTCCGACAATGACCGGAAGAACCTCCGCGAAACGGGCAATCTCGGTAGGGTCGTGGACATTGTGGACAGGGAAACGGGCGAGATCATCCCCTCCTACATCAGCATCGACCGCAAGACGAATGAAATCACGGACATTCCGGCAAGCAGGGTGCGCATCCCGGAGCGCATCGGCAAGACGGAAATCACCACGCAGGAGCGGGACATGCTCCGCGCCGGACTGCCCGTACGCGACAAGCTCATCGAGCGCAACGACGGCAGAAAGTTCGTCACCACCCTGCAAGTGAACGTGGAGCAGCGCGGCGTGGAGTTCGTGCCGGGAACCGGCAAGTCGCCCCGTACCGCACAGACACAGGAAACCAAAGGCGACACATCGAAAAGTCAGGCGCAGGGCGGGGAAAATGCCGCACAGACCAAGAAGGAGCAACGCCGCAACACGTGGACGAACGAGGACGGCAGCATCCGCCCCATCAGCAAATGGAGCGGCGTGAGCTTCACCGACCAGCAGAAAGCCGACTATGTGGCGGGTAAAGCCGTGAAGCTGGAGAACGTGACCGACAAGCAGGGCTTCCATGCCACGATGTATATCAAGTTCAACCCGGAGAAGGGACGCCCGTACCGCTACGACACGAACCCTGACAATGCACAGCAGGTTGCTCCGTCCAACGAGAGCCGCACGCAGGTGGCGGTGAACAACGATGGCAAGACCAACGAGGCTACAAAGAATCTGAGAGAGCCGTTGCAGAAAGGTCAGACCAACCCGAAGGACGCCCGCCAGCAACAGCAGCAGGAGAAGCCGCAGAAGAAAACGGGCAAGGGCATGAAAATGTAATCCCGTGTCCGCCACTGAATCCAAAATAAAATCCAAAGTATCAACAAAAAAGAAGAAGACATGAAGACAATCATTGCAGAAAAGCCCTCCGTGGCACGTGAAATCGCCCGCATCGTGGGCGCGACAAAGAGAGAGGAAGGATATTTCGAGGGAGGCGGTTATGCCGTGACATGGGCATTCGGACACCTCGTTCAGCTTGCCATGCCCGACGGCTACGGCGTGCGCGGATTTGTCCGTGACAACCTCCCGATTATTCCCGACACATTCACGCTCGTCCCCCGTCAGGTCAGGACGGAGAAAGGTTACAAGCCCGACAGCGGCGTGGTGTCGCAGATAAAAGTCATCAAAAGACTGTTCGACACAAGCGAACATATCATCGTGGCGACCGATGCCGGACGCGAGGGAGAGCTTATCTTCCGCTACCTCTACCACTATACGGGTTGCACCACTCCTTTCGTGCGCCTGTGGATCAGCTCTCTCACCGACAAAGCTATCCGCGAGGGACTGCGGAAACTCGAAGACGGCAGCAAATACGACAACCTCTACCTCGCCGCCAAAGCGCGGAGCGAATCCGACTGGCTCGTGGGCATCAACGGCACACAGGCGTTATCCATCGCCGCCGGACACGGCACGTATTCCGTGGGGCGGGTGCAGACACCAACGTTGGCTATGGTATGTGAACGCTACTGGGAGAACCGCCGCTTTACGTCCGAAGCATTCTGGCAGCTCCATATCGCAACGGACGGTTGCGACGGCGAAGTCGTGAAATTCTCATCCTCCGAGAAATGGAAAGAGAAAGAACCGGCGATGGAACTATATAATAAGGTAAAGGCGGCAGGTTGCGCCACTGTCACGAAAGCCGAGCGCAAGGAGAAGACGGAGGAAACTCCCTTGCTCTACGACCTGACCACGCTCCAGAAAGAAGCCAACGCCAAGCACGGCTTCACGGCGGAACAGACGCTTGAAATCGCGCAGAAACTCTACGAAAAGAAGTTGATAACCTATCCGAGAACGGGAAGCCGCTACATCCCCGAAGACGTGTTTGCCGAAATTCCCAAACTGCTCGCTTTCATCGGCACACAGCCCGAATGGAAAGACAAGGTGCGGGCAAAAGCCGCCCCGACACGCCGCAGCGTGGACGACGGCAAGGTGACAGACCACCATGCCCTGCTCGTCACGGGTGAGAAACCGCTCTTCCTCTCCAAAGAGGACAATACCATCTATCAGATGATTGCCGGGCGCATGGTCGAGGCATTCTCTGAGAAATGCGTCAAGGATGTGACCACTGTCACGGCGGAATGTGCCGGAGTGGAGTTTACCGTAAAAGGCAGCGTCGTGAAGCAAACCGGATGGCGTGCCGTCTATGGCGAGGAAAAAGAGGAAATTACCATCCCCGGCTGGCAGGAAGGCGACACGCTGACACCGAAAGGCTCGTCCATTACCGAAGGAAAGACCAAACCCAAGCCGCTGCATACCGAAGCCACCCTGCTCTCGGCAATGGAAACGGCGGGCAAGGAAATTGAGGACGACGCACTGCGGCAGGCGATGAAGGACTGTGGCATCGGTACTCCCGCCACACGCGCCTCCATCATCGAAACGCTTTTCAAGCGCGGTTACATGGAACGCTGCAAGAAGTCGCTTGTTCCCACCGAAAAAGGACTTGCCCTCAATTCCGTCGTCAAGACGATGCGCATCGCCGATGTTGCCATGACGGGCGAATGGGAAAAGGAGCTGGCGCGTATCGAGCGCGGGGAACTGTCCGACGACACCTTCCGCAAGGAGATAGAGGCGTACACACGTGAGATAACCTCCGAACTGATCTCGTGCGACAAGCTCTTCGGCAGCCGTGACTCCGGCTGCGCGTGTCCCAAGTGTGGCACGGGCAGGATGCGGTTCTACGGCAAGGTGGTACGCTGCGACAACACGGAGTGCGGACTGCCCGTGTTCCGGCTGAAAGCGGGACGCACCCTGTCCGACGATGAAATCAAAGACCTGCTCACCGAAGGGCATACCAAGCTGCTCAAAGGGTTCAAGAGCAAACAGGGCAAGAGTTTCGATGCTGTTGTCGCCTTTGACGGGGAATATAACACGACTTTTGTGTTCCCGGAGGCTAAAAAGGACAAGAAATTTTCAGGACGGAAGAAATAGTATTAACTTTGCCACTTGTTCAGAGTAATGAATTGTTCTTCGATACCGGATTACACTCATACTTTGGATTTAGTGGTGGCACTCGGAGGGATACCGAGTGCCTTTTTCTTCCTTTTTCCAACCGATTATCCCGTTAATTATCAATCCGCTAAATCCAAAGTAATGAACAACAAGAAGAAAAACGAGGGTCAGACCGACTTTTCCTATTACGGTCTGTACCTGCTGGACTATCTCCGCACGAACAAGTTTGAACAGGCTGACGACACCGCTTTCATACGGGAACGGGCCGACCGTGCCGCCGAAACGTATGAGAGGGCACGGCTTGAAGGCTATCCCGCCGATGGTGCGCAGGAACTGGCGATGGACACGCTGCTGCGCGGGCTGCATTATTCCCGTTACGCCATCCTCCGCGAAGTCGTGGAAAACGAGTTTGCCGATGAAGTGCCGGAAGAGAAGCGTGAAGCCTTTGTCCTGAAACTGCTGCCGCTTGTCGGCAACGTGTTCTCCGTCTATGACCTCTCGGATGACAATTTCGCCCTGTCTTCCGATTACGACCTGCTCTACACGGAGCTGACGGGAGCAACCGTCCTTTACTTAGACGAATATGGCGTTTAACCGCAAACAGAAACTGCGGGACAACATCGAGGCGATACGGACGGCATTCATCCTTGACAGGGAAAATAGGACAGCGACAACCGAAGAGCGTGCCATACTTCAAAGGTACTGCGGTTTCGGCGGTCTGAAATGTATCCTCAACCCTGCAAAGGAACTGACGGATGCCGTCCGGTGGGCGAAATCCGACCTCGAACTGTTCGCCCCGACGGTGGAGCTGCACAGGCTTATCCGTGAGAACAGCAAGGACGAAACAGAGTACAAGCGGTTTGTGGATTCGCTGAAAGCGTCCGTGCTGACCGCTTTCTACACCCCCAAAGAGATAACCGACACCATCGCGGACGTGCTGGCAGATTACAGCGTCCGCCCCGCCCGTATGCTCGAACCGTCGGCAGGTGTCGGCGTGTTCGTGGATTCCATGCTGCGGCACAGCCCCAATGCGGATGTGATGGCTTTCGAGAAGGATCTGCTCACGGGTACAATCTTGAGGCATCTCTATCCCGACCAGAAAATGCGCACCTGCGGTTTTGAGAAAATCGAAAGACCGTTCAACAATTATTTCGACTTGGCGGTGTCCAACATTCCGTTCGGTGACATTGCCGTGTTCGACGCGGAGTTTCAGCGGAGCGACTCTTTCGGCAGACGCTCCGCCCAGAAAACCATCCACAACTATTTCTTTCTCAAAGGACTGGATGCCGTGCGTGACGGCGGTATCGTGGCGTTCATCACCTCGCAAGGGGTATTGAATAGCACCAAGACCTCCGTGCGTAACGAGCTGTTCAGTCAGGCCAATCCGGTATCCGCGATACGCCTGCCCAACAACCTGTTCACGGACAACGCGGGCACGGAGGTGGGCAGTGACCTGATTGTCCTGCAAAAGAACCTCAGCAAGAAGGAAATGTCGCAGGACGAGCGGCTGATGACCGTGATACAGACGGACACGAAAACCGCCCTGACCGACAACGCCTATTTCATCCACCACCCGGAACGCATCGTGCATACGATGGCGAAACTTGACACAGACCCCTACGGGAAGCCCGCTATGGTTTATCTGCACGAGGGCAAGGCAGCAGGCATCGCCGGGGATTTGCGCCGTATGCTCGACGAGGATTTCCATTACAGGCTTGCCATGCGCTTGTATTCGGGTTCAATCCGGCAGGCAGGAACGGAAGAAAAGTTGCCGTTCAAAATAAAGTAGAGCGTCCTGCCATAAAATTGGAAACAGTATCCTCGGCGCAGACGGTGGAAACTCCGACAGAAAAGCCGCAACCCGCAGATGAAAAGCCGGAGATAGAACCGCGCCCGCAATATTCCGCAGGCGTGCAGCTCACCCTGCTTGACCTCTGGGGGATGACGGAAGAGGTCAGCCAACCGAAAACCTCCAAAAAGAAAAAGACGGTGAAAAAGGCAGTTACGGCAAAGTCCACTCCGCCCAAACCGAAAGTCACGGTTACACCGACAGCTCCAACTGCAAAACCCGCAATGGAGAATAAGGAGGTGAAAGCGGAGAACACCGCCAAGCCTGCCGACCCGGACGACATCTATGCCACACTGGACTGGGATACCAATCCTCCCATCAACGGTTTCTATGAAATGATGATGGGTTTGACGCCGGAGCGTAGGAAAGAACTTCGGGAACTGGCAAGGCAGCATAACGAGAAACAAGTGGCGGAAAAGACGGAAGTGAAAGCCGTGCCGGAAACTTCCCGTGAGCAGCGACGACAGGAGGAAACACAGCCGGAGGCAGTCGCCGCACCTGCCGTTACAGATACCCCATCGGAAGCGGTGGGGACTTTCCTTTTCCCCGACATCGAAGCGGAAAAGCCGAAGGAGGAAGTCGTGGACCTTTCTCCGCGTGCCTACCACCGCACGCCGGAGATGCACCTGCGCGAAGGGTCGCTGGTGGCTGACCGGGGGCGTCATAACATCGGCTACCTGAAAGACATCACGCCATACGGGGCGACATTCCAGCCGCTCGACCTGAAAGGATACCAGAAGGAAAAGGCGTTGTTGTATGTGTCGCTGCGTGACGCCTACGAGCGTCTGTACCGTTATGAATCGCTCCGGCGCGAGGCAAATGTTCCGTGGCGAGAGCATCTGAATACCTGTTACGATGAGTTTGTCATGCGCTACGGCAACCTCAACGCCAAGCAGAACGTGAAGTTAGTGATGATGGATGCGGGCGGGCGCGACATCCTTTCGCTGGAACGGATGGAAAACGGAAAGTTCGTCAAGGCGGACATCTTCGAGCATCCTGTTTCCTTCGCGGTGGAGAGCCATGCCAACGTAGGCTCTCCCGAAGAAGCCCTGTCTGCGTCGCTCAACAAATATGGTACGGTCAATCTCGACTATATGCGGGAGATAACCGACAGCACGGCGGAGGATTTGCTCACTGCCCTGCAAGGGCGCATCTACTACAATCCGCTCGTGACCGGTTACGAAATCAAAGACCGTTTCATCGCCGGAAATGTCATAGAGAAAGCGGAACGCATAGAGGCATGGATGGGTGACAATCCCGAAAATGAGCGTATGCCGGAGGTGAAGCAGGCGTTGGAGGCTCTGAAAGATGCCGAGCCGCAGCGCATCGCCTTCGAGGATCCGGACTTCAATTTCGGGAACGCTGGATTCCGGCGGGTGTCTATGCCGCCTACATGAGCCGGCTGTTCGACACGGAGGTGAAAATCGCCTATTCCGCAAGCATGGACGAGTTTTCGGTGGTGTGCGGCTACCGCACCATGAAAATCACGGACGAGTTTCTCGTGAAGGGGTATTACCGGAACTATGACGGTATGCACCTCCTAAAACACGCCCTGCACAACACCTGCCCTGACATGATGAAGTCCATCGGCAAGGACGAGCATGGCAACGACATCAAGATGCGCGACAGCGAGGGAATACAACTCGCCAACGCCAAGATTGACGAGATACGAAACGGCTTCTCCGAATGGCTCGAAGAGCAGTCGCCGCAGTTCAAGGAGCGGCTTGTGACGATGTATAACCGCAAGTTCAACTGTTTCGTGCGCCCGCGCTACGACGGCTCCCATCAGACCTTTCCCGACCTCAACCTGAAAGGGCTGGCAAGCCGGGGTATCAAGAGCGTCTATCCCTCACAGATGGATTGCGTCTGGATGTTGAAACAGAACGGCGGCGGAATTTGCGACCACGAGGTGGGAACCGGTAAGACGCTGATAATGTGCATCGCCGCGCATGAGATGAAGCGTCTGAATTTGGCACACAAGCCGATGATTATCGGGCTGAAAGCCAACGTTGCGGAGATTGCAGCCACCTATCAGGCGGCATATCCCAACGCACGTATTCTGTACGCTTCGGAGAAGGACTTTTCGACCGCCAACCGTGTGCGCTTCTTCAATAATATAAAGAACAACGACTACGATTGCGTCATCATGTCGCACGACCAGTTCGGCAAGATACCGCAGTCGCCGGAATTGCAGCAGCGCATCCTGCAAGCAGAGCTTGACACGGTGGAGGAAAACCTCGAAGTGCTACGGCAGCAGGGAAAGAACGTGTCGCGGGCGATGCTGAAAGGATTGGAGAAGCGCAAGCACAACCTTGAAGCGAAGCTGGAGAAGGTGGAACACGCCATAAAGTCACGCACGGACGACGTGGTGGATTTCAAGCAGATGGGCATCGACCACATCTTCATAGATGAGAGCCACCAGTTCAAGAATCTGACTTTCAACACGCGCCACGACCGTGTGGCGGGATTGGGAAACAGCGAGGGAAGCCAGAAGGCACTTAACATGCTCTTTGCCATACGCACCATACAGGAGCGCACAGGAAAAGACTTGGGTGCGACCTTCCTCTCCGGCACGACTATCAGCAACTCACTGACTGAATTGTACCTGCTGTTCAAGTACCTGCGCCCGAAGGAGCTGGAACGGCAGGACATAAGGTGTTTCGACGCTTGGGCGGCGATATTTGCCAAGAAGACGACGGATTTTGAATTTAACGTGACGAACAATGTGGTCCAGAAGGAGCGTTTCCGCTACTTCATCAAAGTGCCGGAGCTTGCCGCCTTCTATAATGAAATCACGGACTACCGCACGGCGGAGGATGTGGGCGTTGACCGTCCTGCCAAGAACGAGATACTGCACCATATACCGCCCACGCCGGAACAGGAGGACTTCATACAGAAACTGATGCAGTTCGCCAAGACGGGCGATGCCACCTTGTTGGGCAGGCTGCCGCTTTCGGAAACGGAAGAAAAGGCGAAGATGCTCATCGCCACGGACTATGCCCGGAAAATGGCACTCGACATGCGCATGATAGACCCGAATTACGAAGATCATCCCGACAACAAAGCGAGTCACTGTGCCAAGATGATCGCGGAGTATTATCAAAAATACGACGCCCAGAAAGGCACGCAGTTCGTTTTCTCTGATTTGGGGACATACCAGCCGGGCGACGGGTGGAACGTCTATTCGGAAATCAAGCGCAAACTGACGGAGGACTACGGTATACCGCCAAGCGAGGTGCGCTTCATTCAGGAGTGCAAGACCGACAAGGCGCGGAAGGCGGTGATAGACGCCATGAACGCCGGGACGGTGCGTGTGCTGTTCGGCTCTACCTCTATGCTCGGAACGGGTGTGAACGCCCAGAAACGGTGTGTGGCTATCCATCATCTCGATACGCCGTGGCGACCGTCCGACTTGCAACAGCGTGACGGACGCGGAGTTAGGGCAGGTAATGAGATTGCCAAACATTTCGCCGGGAACAACGTGGATGTAATCATCTACGCGGTGGAGAAGTCACTGGACAGCTACAAGTTCAACCTCCTGCACTGCAAGCAGACTTTCATAAGCCAGCTCAAAAGCGGTGCGATGGGTGCGCGTACCATCGACGAGGGGGCAATGGACGAAAAATCGGGCATGAATTTCTCGGAATACATGGCGTTGCTCTCCGGCAATACCGACCTGTTGGACAAGGCGAAACTGGAAAAGCGGATCGCATCGCTCGAAGGGGAACGCAAGTCGTTCAACAAGGGCAAGCGTGATTCGGAGTTCAAGCTGGAGTCAAAGACCGGCGAGTTGCGCAACAACACGGCTTTCATAGATGCCATGACGGAGGACTGGAACCGCTTCCTGTCGGTGGTGCAGACCGACAAGGAGGGCAACCGCCTTAATATAATAAAGGTGGACGGAGTGGATTCCGCCGATGAGAAGGTCATCGGAAAGCGTTTGCAGGAGATAGCCAAGAATGCCACGACCGGAGGGTTGTACACGCAGGTCGGTGAACTTTACGGTTTTCCGATAAAGGTGGTGAGCGAAAGGATACTCAAAGAGGGATGGAGTTCACCGACAACCGCTTCGTGGTCGAGGGGAACTACAAGTACACCTACAACAACGGGCATCTGGCGATGGCTGACCCGTTGGCCGCCGCCCGCAACTTCCTCAACGCGATGGAGAGGATACCCTCCATCATCGACCAGTACAAGGCGAAGAACGAGGTGCTGGAGATGGAGATACCGCAGTTACAGGAGATAGCGGGTAAGGTGTGGAAGAAGGAGGACGAGCTGAAGCAGTTGAAGTCCGAACTTGCCGCCCTTGACCGAAAAATTCAGCTGGAGCTTGCGCCACCCACGCCCGAAGTCGCAGAAAAGGAGAATGAAGGGCAACAGCTCAAGCCGGAAGCGGAAGATGTGAGGAACAGGCAGGCGCAATATCCCGAAAATGCACCGCCGCAGATACGCAGTCCGGCGGATAGTATCGTTGCCAACCATGTCATAATCGGGCGTCCGGGACTGTATGCCAAGGAGGAAACCCGGTCCAAAGGATTGAAAATATAACCTAAGGAATTTTATCTGAAGTATTAATAAGGGCTATCCCAAAAGGTCTAAAAGTAAATTTTATCCTTTCTGCAAGTATCTATAGGATGGCAACTGCATTTTTTTCTTTTTGGGCAGCCCTTATTAAAATTTATTCTTATTTTAGGTTATATACATTCATGTCCATTTATGTAAAAAATTCCTGCTGACCTTGTTTATGTCTTGTCAGTCACCATTTGCAAAACCATATTTGACCCTCAAAGAGGCTGAATTTGATAAGTAACTTGCTACATACTCATAATAAGGAGCTAAATAGAACACGAATGGGAAATACACAAATGCTAAACTAAAGAAGATATTGGCCAAAATAAACGCTATACCGAGAGAGAAACTTGATTTTTCAACTTCCTAAAACGGTGTTGTTCAAACATTTCTACTTATTTGTACTTGCCAGTTGAACCTACGCTTCCCTAATAAAATGTCTATGGTAAAAAGTTAAAAAATCCTCCCACTTTTGTTAGATATATTTTTTTGTGTAACTTTGGAATACCTTTGTTAGTTCCTTATACAAAGGACTTTGAGAGAATTACCCAATTTTGAGGTAATGACTTGGCAACTGTGACATTTGCTGCGTTCTTCCTCATTTTGCTTCAAAGCAATAGCTCGTGGTGCAAATATATGATATTGGGGTGGAAACAGCAAATGTCCACCCCAATAATTATCAATAATTGTCAGTTAAGGAAATAGAATATCCTCTTTTGATATATTCCAATTATCAAAACTAAATTTCCACCGTTCCTCCATAAATTGCAGCATCAACAAACCACGCTTCTTTATTTCATCTCGAGTCCATTCTTTATGTTTAGAAACTTCAATTTCACTATACGAGCCATTATAGTATCCTATTTCTTTTCCGTCTTTGTTTAGCAGACATTTCTTTTTGTCAAAATCGTAATTCTGCAACTTTGATTTTTAGAACGATTTAATAGTAATAGATTTCCCAAAGAATTCAAATACTGACGTTTTTCTGAAGGTTTAAGATGCCCAAAACGATTTTTCCAATAAATATCATTAGGTGATTGTGGGTATATGTGTTCAATTGTATCCTCTTTCTTTCTCTTGTTAAAGTCCTCCCAAGAGACTTTCATATTAGCATTGTCTTGTAGGTACAATTCATATTCATAGAGAAAATACCTAAGTCCGCTCCATGAATAAAAGCCTTCTCTATCATTTTTGAGAATAGTTCTTTTATATGATTTTTGAATCTTTCCAAATCAAACCATCCATAATAGTTTTCATCGTCTTCCCCATCCGTCAAAAAGTCAATATCTGCCGTAATTGTTTCTATATCCAACTGTCCCATATAATACTCTCTTGTCTTTCTGTAAAGATTGCTATTTTGCGTATTTGAAGAACGGTGTGATACAGCAAAAACCAAGAAATTGAATCTTTCACAAGCATCTAAAAAATTCCAAATTAAATCCTCATTGGTTTCTTTGGTAAATACAGCCATTATCATTGGAGGGAAAGCACCCCAGCCAACTCGTTCTAACTTCTGAATGTGCTCTTTTATTCTATCTGAATGGTTAGAATATTGGATGTTAAATATGTAGAACCATTGTTTTACACACTTAGATAGGCTGTCGATATAATTTTTTATATGCTGAATTCAAGTTCCAAATGCAACGGAATTCATATTAATAATTTGTTTAAATTTTTCGTTTGGTGTGAGGTATCCAAGTCTTTTACGAGGTCTATTATTTAGATTGTTTTCAATCCATTTAATACGCTTGTTGGTTACTTCACTAAAGTCCGTACCCTTTGGGATATACTGCCTGATAAGACCGTTAGTATTTTCATTGGCACCACGCTCCCAAGAGTGGTATGGCTTACAAAAATAGAAATTAATATCTAATTTTTGTGCTATATCCTCGTGTTTTGCAAATTCTTTTCCATTATCAGCCGTTATTGTGTGTATTAAGTTTTTTACTTTTCGTAATGCCCATACTGTAATCTTTGCTACAGGGATGGCTTCTTTCCCTGATAGCTTACGTATCCATACTCTGCTTGTTGCTCTATCATTAATGGTTAGAATAGCACCTTTGTGATTCTTTCCAATAATTGTATCTATCTCTAAATCACCAAATCTTTCTTTTTGCTCTACAATTGAAGGTCGCTGATCAATCTCCACTCTATTCGGAATAAATCCTCTACCTGCGTTTTTAGAACCACGCTTTGAATATTTGCGTCCTTGCCTTCTAAGAGATTTATGAAGATCCCCACCTTGTCGTTTATCTTGCCATATCCAACAATATATAGTTTCGTGAGATACCATAGCTATATTTTCTACTTGGCTTCTGCCCACTATCTGCTCTGGGCTCAAGTCCTTTCGTAGAAGCTTTTTTACACGCTTCTTCATAGCTTGTGTAAATACCTCCTTTCGCTTCTTTTCAACCTTACGTTTATCTGCCTTTCTTTGGGCAAGATCAGGGTTGTATTTTCCACTACGACTATCGCAATTGCGTTTTATTTCTCTATAAATATTACTCCTATCAACTCCAATAGCTTCAGCTATATCTTTTTTACTCATCGGAACTTGCAACATCTTAGAAATTGCATACCTTTGCTTTTCGGTTATATGTTTACTCATCTACAACTTTTATTTCTTTGGACGGACAATAAAAACAAAGATAGTAACATTTATCCATTCAGCAGAGAACAGAGGGAATTGTCTCTCTTTTCTCTCTGAAAAAAATATTACTTATGCAGCTATTAATCCTTTTCTTTAAAAGTTGCATTTATAACTTGAACTCAAGAATGAATAAAATTTAAAGGAGACAAAAATGCCACAAATTCTTATAGACAGAAAAACATGTTCTAAATGCAATACTTGCGCAACTGTATGTGTAATGGGAATCATTGATAAATCGACAGCCTTAAATTATCCAACCATACCTGAAGAAAAATTGGATTATTGTTTAAAATGTGGTCATTGTGAGTCTTTTTGTGCACAGAAGGCTCTTACCTTAGATTTCCTTCTTGACGAAAAAATTAATACGTCTTTTTTGGATAGTCAGATTGAACCACAGAATATAGCATTGTATATAAAAAGTCGACGTTCTGTGAGACATTATTCTTCAAAGACAGTTAATAAAGAGTTAATTGCTAAAGTTATTGATATAGCCCGTTATGCTCCATCTGGAGGGAATGGACAACCAGTAAAATGGATTGTTATTCATAAACCATCAGAGGTAAATCGTGTTGCAAGTTTAACCGTTGATTGGATGCGAACTATTCAAAACACATCACATCCTCTAGCAGATTATGTACCTGCAATAATTTCAACTTGGGATAGTGGTTTGGATTTGATTTGCCATAATGCTCCCCATTTACTTTTTGCACATGTTCCTATTGAGCCAATTGATGACCCTACCGAAGCAATTATTGCTTTGACTCATTTTGATATTGCTGCGCCCGCTTTTGGTATCGGTACATGTTGGGCTGGATTCGTAAAGTTGGCTATAGACAATTATAAACCATTAAAGGATTTGTTATCAATACCAGAAGAACGTAAAGCGGCTTGTCCAATGCTATTTGGATATTCAAGTTATAAAATAACTTCTATTCCGAGACGCAATCCTGTGGATATTACATGGAAGTAAAATAGAAGTTACTTAATGACTAAAATGGTGTATTAAACAGTTAATCTTGATTCAGTAAAAAAAATAATTTTGTTTTACTGAATCAGACTCTAATCAACTAACAATTAAGAGGGATGGTTTTTTTCAGGAACTCTCTCCAACATTTCCAAAAAACAACATTCCCATTGTTTTGCAGCCAAACTAACAATTTGACAATTAAGATTTATTCCATATTTATCAGCAATAACTCTGACTTGACTTTTTCTGAATATTGTCTTTAATACAGTTCTGGCTGGCAAATCGGGTTTTTGCAACAAGAAAGTGAGAAAATTCAGATATTTTCTTTTCAATTCATAACTTATTGACATTTTTTTTCTTTCAATCTTTAAAAGTGCTGACTTGACTTTTGGTGGTGGCAAAAAACTCTCATGAGATATTTCATACATAAGTTTTAAATCAAAAAAAGTATGATAAAACACAATATATGGATTGAAAACTTTTTTTGAAAATAACTTTTGGGCAGGTTCAAGTTGCATTATCAATGAACCACCCATAAAATGCTCAACACTATCAAACATCAAGGATTTTAAAATTTCAGAAGTTATTCTGAAAGGGATATTAGACACAACTTTAAAATTTCTTTTTGGTATGGTGTAACATCTAAAATCACAATCAATAATTTTGACATTCGTGTTGTTAGAAAACTTGTTTTTTAGAATGGACAATAGCGATTTATCATTCTCTATTGCAATTAGATTTGTGCATTGACGAACTAAATGAACAGTCAAAAATCCTTTTCCGGCACCAATATCTATAACAGTGTCGGATTCATTTATTTTCGCAATTTTAATTGCATCATCTATCAGCACTTTATCTATAGTAAAATGCTGTCCCGTGTATCTTACGGGCAGTTTATTTTTTATCATTACTTATTTCTTTAATTGAGATATTCCCACTTAATACATTTTTTGCGGTGAATTTTTTCTTAAGTAAAAACTCGGCATACACATCAGATTGACTTCTATCGTATGTGAAATACATTATCCAATGATTAAACAAGAAGTCATCATCATCTAATGGATTATCTTTGTTTTTACCTAAATATTCATATATGGTTTTCCATGTTTCATTAATATCTGTTCTTAATCGTCCTTTTGTTTCATCATCTTCATGTAATAAAGTGGACAAATATATTAGACGGTTTTTTAGTAGTTCCAAATGAGACAAATCTTTTCCTCTATTGTTCATTGTCTCAAATGTTACATATACATCTAATGAGTCATCTATTTCATAATAATTGAATTTCAACCTGTTTATTGCCTTATCAAAGATAGCTTCTTTATCCTCTTTACTCAATGACTTAAGTCTATTTTTGAAATATTCTTTTGCAAACATAAGATTTGCTGTATACAATGTTTCGGGATACTTGTCTGCAGCAGAGGATTCTTGTTCTAAAATCTTTGTCTTGAAATACTCATCGCTTGGATTATCCTTTTCATATCCAAATACAAAAGACTTATATAGCTGGTTGTAAGAACGATACAAAAAACGGTCTATCCATTCACTCTTTTGTCCGTAATTAATGCCTTCATTGTCATTAAACGTACATAAAATTTCATGCAATAAGATAATTAAAGTAGTCAATCTCTGCTGTCCATCTATTACATAATATGCGGACAGCCCTTTTTGAGAAGCCATAAATCATCTTTCCATTTTTCGATATTGGATACCTCATTTGCATTTATTGGTTCTACTGTCAATAATCCAATATAATGTATTTTATTGGGGCTAAGGTTTTGGATATCTTCCCAAAAGTCATCTAACTGGCGTTCTTCCCAAGAATAGCCACGTTGAAAATCAGGAATACGAAAAATTTTATTGTTGAATATTTCTGATAATGACAAAAGCTTTGTATCGCTCATACTTTTAGACTGCTAATCAATTTTTGTTTTCTATATATTCTAATATGTCATCCATCGTTGCTTTGAAAAAACGACCATAATCGCTTGATACATTTATAGGCTCCCGTGATTTTGAAGCACTTTTGTCCTAATGAACGACTAAAAGAAAGTTGGTATTTTTTTCCACATACCGTAAAATCAAAGACCTCACCCTTTGTTCCTGTCTCTAAGGCTTCTGATAGGTCTTTCAAATTTTTAATCATCTCATCTTTACTGCCAAGAAAAAAAACGATTGGTTGATGATATTTTGAATTATTAGGTAAAGTTACAGAATACACTTCTACTTCATCTATAATTGTTTTATTTAGCGCCACAGAACCATTTGTAAAAGATTTCACTTTCTCGATTTTAGCAACTTTTTTTAGTTGAGCATTTGTGTAGGTTGGCACAGACAATAGTAATGTTAAGACAAGTATGCACTTTAAACATACACTTGTTCTCTTTAATACTCTCATAATTAGATACGTTTAAATTGTTAAAAATAAGCGTGAACCGTATGCCACACTCTTACTTGAAGGTCGTAGGAAACCTTGAATACAGATGTAACAATAGCAGCCCACGCTATAGCGTGAGAACCACTATGCTATCCTTGTATTCAGATTGAAAATTTCCTACGTTTTCAAGTACAAGATAAGCATAACGCTTCTTCTTTTTCTCGTATGTCTTTGAAAAGGGTTGCCCCAATCCGAATACAAAAGTATAAAAAATCCGTGATATGTCATTCAACTATCACGGACTTTATTTTGATTTACAAATTAATACCCCGATTTTGTCTCCTTGCTTGTGGTCTCAGCTTCTCAATAAACTCCTCTTTCTTCCGTCTGAACCAACTGACATGTGAAACTCCGTCTATGTGGAGGTTGAAATTCCCCTCCTTGTCCTCTTTCAGTGAGCATATCGTTTTGTCTGCCTTGAAATGCTGGTTAAACTCACAAGAATAGAGTTCCCCTTTGATGGAAACATCCTTGAACGTGCATAACTTTCTGATGAGAGCATCGCCAAAGTTCAGCGTATCACGCAGAAATTTGATGGTTGGCATCAGCTTCTCCACATACGGGAAATAGTGCTTGACATAATCCACGAATTCGGACAGCTTGCGGTGCCGCTGTTCGTAAGCATCCGTTATCTCCTGTATGTGCTTTGCCTGTTGCTGTTCCTGTGTCGAGCTTCTTCTTCAAGTTCGAGGATGCGGTCTTGCAAATCCTCGTTTCTGCGTTCCAAAATCTTAACTTTGTTGCTTCCGAAAAGAGAACCGACACTTTCTGCAATGTGGATCGCTGCTGTGGTGGCTGCGCCTTTCAGTTTCTCGGTCTGCACCTCTTTCTTGGCTCGTCTGAGTTCCTGCTCCGCTTCGGTTTTCTGCTCCTGCAAATCCACCACTTCCGATTTCAAGCTGTCAGCAAGTTTCTGTATGTCTCGATAATACTGCTGTGTGGACTTGTGACGAGCCTGTGAGCCGTCTATGCCACGTTGCAGACCGTACTTTGCCATCGCTATGGCATAACTGTCCTGGTAGGATTTCAGCTTCAAGCGTGTCATGATATCATCGGCACACAGGCGGACGGCATTGGTTGGTTTCTTTCGATACCGCTTCTTTACCTGTTCCTCACGTTTCTTGCGCTTGCGCTCTCCCTTGACAATCGGAACGAGGGTAATATGTATGTGTGGCGTTTCCTCGTCCCTGTGCAGGTGTGCAGCCACGATATTCTCCTTGCCGAACAGGTCGGCAAAGTATTTCATATTGTCGGCACACCATTCGTCAAGTCTGCCCTCCTTTTCGATACGCTTCATATCCTCGTGCGTTCCCGACACATTGATACGGATAGCCCGAACTTGGTTGTTCCCGATTTTGCGTGTCAGTCCTGCTTCCTCCAATCTCTTTTGAATGGCTGCCGTGCGGTCTTTTATTCCATCGGGGTATGTGACGAGTTTTCGGTTAAGGTGTGTGCGTGTGGGGTCTGCGTTCTTCGGTATGATGAAACGCTCGATGTGGGCGGTCGTTCCGCTGTCGGAACCGTGCGCCTTTTCCATGTGTAATACTACGAATCCCATATATAATTCCTTTCTTATTCTGCTTGTGAAACATCGTTTGATTATTGCTTATGTACGGCTGTTGCCGTTGGTCTTGGAGAGTCCAGAGAGGTGCAACCTCTTTGGCTTATTGGGGAATTTTCAGCGTTGCTTGCAATGCGGCTCGGAAAATTCCCTAATAAGCTACGGTATTTTCCATCGGTAAATATCCGTACCGCTGCAAGCATCCCCTTACATCTTCAACCCTTTCTTTTTCGGTGGCTGTATCATCCGCCTTGCGGATTGGACTTGCTTCTTCTCCGTTATCGGTTTTTCCGATTGGGACATGGGCTTGTCGCACAGGTAAGCGTTCAGGTCTTTGTGTCCGTTGTAGTTGTCGGAGAAGTCGCAGATGCGACCACTGAACTCTCTCGCCAAGTCAAGTAGGCATTTCTTCCTGCCTCGTCATTGTCAAACAGGCAATGGATGCGCTCGTACCTATGCAGCACGTCTATGGCTTTGGAAACATTGGCAATCGAATTAAGGATGATGTAATCCTGCCCATCAAGGTTGGGTATGATCGGGCAGTTCCTCATCCGCAACGTAAGAAATGACAGGTAGTCCATCATACCCTCGAACACTAGGCATTTTTCTCTCGGTTCTCCTGCTGGCATATATGGCTGATGTCCTTCGGTGCGATGCAGCCCTTGAAGAAACGGTTGCGCACTTCAAACCCTCCAGCCACATTCGGGAAGCCGATGGCGAAATAGGGCTTGCCGTTATGGATGAAGTGCAGTTCCTTACATTCCAATCTTGCCAAGTCGGTGTTTATGCCCCTTTCCTGCAAGTAACGGAGCAATGCAGGATGGGTAAGTTCTCCCACCTCTAACTGGTGGAAACTCGGTTCGGATGACTGCTGGCGAAAAGAGAAAGATACGGGACGGATGTGCGGTACTCGCTCCGCTATCTTATTGAGCAAGTAAGGCACATAGTCGGTTGCGTATAGTTCCTCTGCCAATGCGATGATGATGTTGCCGCCCTTGCCAAGTCCGAAATCGTACCACTTGTTAAGCTCGGTGTTTACCTTGAAAGAGGCATCCTTTTCTTCTCTCAACGGTGATTTGTACCAAAGGCTGTTGCCTTGTTGTTTGACGGGCGTATAGCCCAAACTTTGCAGATAGTCTGCAATGCGTATGTTCTTTACTTCCTGTATGTTCATAATTTTCCTATGGTTTGATGATGATTGTAAAACCGATGAATTGATGAATGTGTATGACAAACTATTGGATAACAATATTATACATCCTCATCATAGTTTCATCAAAGCACTTACCAAAAGAGAAAATCATCATTTGCCATATAGCGTATGGTCTGCCTGACCTGTTTCCTTTTTCATCAGTAAGATGTTTTTGATGAATGTTTGATGAGAGTACAAACCTTTATATATCAGTGTAGTTATATCCTTATTCATCATTTTATCAAAATAATCAGAGTGTTGTCAACTGTTCTCTTGTTACGGTATAAAACCGTCCTATCCTCCGTATGGGAGAATAGCGGCACTCTCGGGTATAGTCCACTTGATAGGTGTTGTAAGTAAGCGTATTCGGTGCAGGAGTTAATTTCCAGCACTCCTGCAATACCTTACGGACTTGGTGCTTCTCCACCTTTACCTGTGAGTGTACCAGCAAAAAGAAGAAGGTCGTTGTAGCAGAAAGAGAAAGTATCCGTACCAACACTATCCATGATGTCAAGGATAAGTTCTTGCATCTCTATCTCCAATCGGTTGCGGTTGCTGCGGATTATCTTCTGTAAGGCTTCTGTATGCAGCAAGGATGGGGCAAACCACATACGGCTTTCCTTTTCGGAGGATAGCTGTCTGTGTTGCAGGAAATGAAGAAAAGCGGGTATCTCCGCTTTCAGTTTGCAGAAAGTCGGTATCATCGGACTGCAAGCGTTCAATCTTGCGTACCCAATAGCGTGTTTCTCCTGCATCTATGATTACGGGCAGATACTCGTTGTTGGAGCATAGCACGAACTTGGCAAAGAACGCTATCTCGTCACGGTCTTTGCCTTTAGCTTCCACCTTATAGGATAGGGTTGTACTGAGGTTCTTCAACCTCTCGCTGTCCTCCCTGCGGTTGAGCAGCACCTCATCCACCACGATGAGGAGCTTTCCTGCCCAATCGGAATTGAACTGGCTGCGGAAATCCTCGTTGGTGTTGAACGTGACATTGTTCTGAAAAAGGGCTTTCAGAAAGTTGAGAAACGTACTCTTGCCTGTGTTGCGTTCTTCAGATACCAACAGCAGGATGGGCAACTTTTGGATGGGTTGCAGGTAGAGCAGTTGCAGATAGTCCATCCCCAACTCGTATTGCTCTCCGAAGATGTGCCGTATCAATGATTGGATGTGCGAGAAATCACCCTCCTTTGGTCGGTGGTCTATCGGTTCATAGAGGTTAAGGAACTTACCGACCACAGGGCGGTAGCCGATGTGTTCGGGTACGGTGCAGAAACCGTCATACTTGGGAACGCTGCCGATGTAGTCCTTGCCATAGTCTTGGCGCAGGGTCTCGTTGTTCCACGCGATGCGTTTCTTTACATACCCTCCGTTCAGTCTCGGCTGCTCCACAATCTTGTAGAGCGATGTTCCCACTCGGATGAACTCTTCTTTTGCCACGCTGCCATCTGATGGCGGCTTGTGGCTGTCTTGTTGTTTGTTAGCTGACATAATCAAATGGTTTTAAGTTTGAAAAATACCAGCCACAAAAGTATAATCATTTAATGAATAGGTTGTTACGCAAAATACAGCAGAATATAGAAAAAAGCCCCTCGGAACAAAAACTTTCAAAGGTTTGTCAATGGAGTCGGATTGGAAAGACAAAAAAACTCCCGAAATGCGAATGGTCGGATTTCGCTTTTCGGGAGAAAAAATCAGAGTATCTGTCGTATTGTTGTGCTGACGTACAGATTTAATGACTGCATTACGTCAGTCTCTCATCCCAATCTACGAGAGGTATTTGGGCTTGACTATTTCGGCATTGCCCAACGAAAAGAAGATGGTTTGTTTCTTTTTCGCAAGTACAGCCTTTTCATGATGGCATTGCGCACCCGCTTTGCTCCGAATGTGCCGAAGTGGAAAGCGAGGGCAATTATCGTTTCAAGGTTGTAAAACTCCATGCTGCACTTGTCGGATAGGCGTATGGTACGCTTTATCTCGTACTCCCTCAATGCGCCACTTTTGCAAAGAGCCTTTATCCCTGCCCGAACGGTCGGGGCGGTGACACCGAACAAATCCAACAACTCGGATTCGTTCATCCATACATCGGTTGTGTCATTTGGCAAAATAACATTGCCGAACTCGTCTATTGTGATGGTACTTCTTTCCATAGCCCTATGCCATTGTTGTGTTCCCAAAAGATTGGTTCAGTTTGTCACCGAACATTGTAAGGTCGTGGTCTATCTTCTGCGTGGTTATTTTCGCATAGAGTTGGGTTGTAACGATGTTCGTATGTCCTAACACACGGCTGACGCTTTCAATCGGCATACCTTTGCTTAGAGCAAGGGTTGCGAACCCATGCCTCGCACAATGGAATGAGATGTCCTTTGTGATTCCGCACTCTTTTATCATCTTTTTCAATGGCTTGCATATAGACCAATAGTTCAGATTCGGGAAAACGGACTTGTCCGTTTGGAACTCCTCGTAACGCTTGATAATCTGCAAAGGGATGTCAAGCAGTTTCACTTGGAACGGGACTTTGGTCTTGTGCCGTTTGGATAATATCCACTTCTCTCCGTTCACCTCCACTATATCATCGGTGGTCAGTCCCTTGACATCCACGAATGACAGTGCGGTAAAGCTGGCAAAGACAAAGATGTCACGGATGTAGGAAAGTTTGGCATCCGCAAATTCGTGTGTCATCAATGTTTTCAGTTCTTCTTCCGTCAGATACTCACGATCCTTTATGTTAGGGCTTATATGGAACTGCGCAAACGGATTTCTCGGTATTAGTCCGTTGAAGTGCGCACGCATGACCACACCTTTCAGCCACATGCAGTTAGTCCATATACTGCCATTCTGCAATCCTCTGTCGGTGGAAAGGAAAACGGCAAACTCCTTGATGAAGTCGGGTGTCAGTTCAAGCATAGACAGGTCGCTTCGCTTGTAGTTAGCCTTGATGAATGCCGCCACATGGTTTCTTGCACGAACCCTTGCCATGTAAGTTCCTTTTACACGGTCCGTCCCCACACGCTTTTGAAACGTTGCGTTGTCCTTGTCAAACGCTCCAAGCAGTGTTTCATACTCGCTGCCGATTCCTTGATAGGCATTGCGCACCATTTCTGCCGTAACATACGCCTCTCTGTCTGAAATGCGCTGGTAGTGCTTGATGATTTGCGCCTTGATGTTGTCTAAAGCGTGGTTAATGTCCCTCGCTTCAATACTCTTGCCTTTGGCTCTGTTGCCCTTCGCATCCCAAAGCGCTTTCGGGATGGTCTGCTTGCAACTGAACTGCGCCACAGAACCGTTGATTGTCACTCGTCCCATGATGGGGACAATACCGTTTTTCTCCTTGCTGCCGTTCACGTAGAACAGCACTTTGAATGTACTTCTTGCCATACTCGTTTTTTTGTTTGCAAAGTTAAATATCAACGAGTTAAACCTTGCTACGCAAAACGGTGACAAACGGTGCAATAGCGTCCTACATGTATTAAATCTTACATCTTCTTGGGTAATGATTTGCAAACCGTTCTCCTGCTATATTCTGCTTTTCCTTGCATTTTCCGCTTTTTCGGTTTGACCTCATCTGACACCGTAACGACATTGGTACAAAGTCTTTTAGCGTCATTTCTCCCATCTCTCTCGGTTGTTCCAGCATTTTCGTGTAATTTTGTAATCGTTATGCGGCAGTAATAATATACATATTAATACGAGTTAGTAATCCTGTAGTTCTCATATGCTACGAGGAGGTATTAAAAGGTGCGTTTCGACAATGCATCTACTGTAGTATATTATTGCTTAATCCAAATGAATATTATAAATTTAGGAATTCTTGCTCACATTGATGCAGGAAAAACTTCCGTAACCGAGAATCTGCTGTTTGCCAGTGGAGCAACGGAAAAGTGCGGCCGTGTGGATAATGGTGACACCATAACGGACTCTATGGATATAGAGAAACGTAGAGGAATTACTGTCCGGGCTTCTACGACATCTATTATCTGGAATGGAGTGAAATGCAATATCATTGACACTCCGGGACACATGGATTTTATTGCGGAAGTGGAGCGGACATTCAAAATGCTTGATGGAGCAGTCCTCATCTTATCCGCAAAGGAAGGCATACAAGCGCAGACAAAGTTGCTGTTCAGTACTTTACAAAAGCTGCAAATCCCGACAATTATATTTATCAATAAGATTGACCGTGCCGGTGTGAATTTGGAGCGTTTGTATATGGATATAAAAACAAATCTGTCGCAAGATGTCCTGTTTATGCAAACTGTTGTCGATGGATCGGTTTATCCGGTTTGCTCCCAAACATATATAAAGGAAGAATACAAAGAATTTGTATGCAACCATGACGACGATATATTAGAACGATATTTGGCGGATAGCGAAATTTCACCGGCTGATTATTGGAATACGATAATCGCTCTTGTGGCAAAAGCCAAAGTCTATCCGGTGCTACATGGATCAGCAATGTTCAATATCGGTATCAATGAGTTGTTGGACGCCATTTCTTCTTTTATACTTCCTCCGGCATCAGTCTCAAACAGACTTTCAGCTTATCTCTATAAGATAGAGCATGACCCCAAAGGGCATAAAAGAAGTTTTCTTAAAATAATTGACGGAAGTCTGAGACTTCGAGACGTTGTAAGAATCAACGATTCGGAAAAATTCATCAAGATTAAAAATCTAAAGACTATTTATCAGGGCAGAGAGATAAATGTTGATGAAGTGGGTGCCAATGATATCGCGATTGTAGAAGATATAGAAGATTTTCGAATCGGAGATTATTTAGGTGCTAAACCTTGTTTGATTCAAGGATTATCTCATCAGCATCCCGCTCTCAAATCCTCCGTCCGGCCAAATAAGCCCGAAGAGAGAAGCAAGGTGATATCCGCTCTGAATACATTGTGGATTGAAGACCCGTCTTTGTCCTTTTCCATAAACTCATATAGTGATGAATTGGAAATCTCGTTATATGGTTTGACCCAAAAGGAAATCATACAGACATTGCTGGAAGAACGATTTTCCGTAAAGGTCCATTTTGATGAGATCAAGACTATCTACAAAGAACGACCTATAAAAAAGGTCAATAAGATTATTCAGATCGAAGTACCACCCAACCCTTACTGGGCCACAATAGGGCTGACTCTTGAACCCTTACCGTTAGGGGCAGGGTTGCAAATCGAAAGTGACATCTCCTATGGTTATCTGAACCATTCTTTTCAAAATGCCGTTTTTGAAGGGATTCGTATGTCTTGCCAATCTGGTTTACATGGATGGGAAGTGACAGATCTGAAAGTAACTTTTACTCAAGCCGAGTATTATAGCCCGGTAAGTACACCTGCTGATTTCAGACAGCTGACCCCTTATGTCTTCAGGCTGGCTTTGCAACAGTCAGGTGTGGACATTCTCGAACCGATGCTCTGTTTTGAGTTGCAGATACCCCAAGTAGCGAGTTCCAAAGCTATTACAGATTTGCAAAAACTGATGTCTGAGATTGAAGACATCAGTTGTAATAATGAGTGGTGTCATATTAAAGGGAAAGTTCCATTAAATACAAGTAAAGACTATGCCTCAGAAGTAAGTTCGTACACTAAGGGCTTAGGCATTTTTATGGTTAAGCCATGTGGGTATCAAATAACAAAAGACGGTTATTCTGATAATATCCGCATGAACGAAAAAGATAAACTTTTATTCATGTTCCAAAAATCAATGTCATTAAAATAATGGAGCGGTCAGGAAATTTCTATAAGGCAATACGGTTGGGATATATACTTATCTCCATTCTTATCGGATGTATGGCATATAATAGCCTCTATGAATGGCAGGAGATAGAAGCATTAGAACTTGGCAATAAAAAAATAGACGAGCTCCGAAAAGAAATAAACAATATCAATATTCAAATGATAAAATTTTCTCTATTGGGTGAAACAATACTGGAATGGAACGATAAAGATATCGAGCATTACCATGCACGGCGTATGGCAATGGACAGTATGCTCTGCCGTTTCAAGGCCACCTATCCAGCAGAGCGCATCGATAGTGTGCGCAGTCTTTTAGAGGATAAGGAACGACAGATGTTCCAGATAGTCCGGTTAATGGATGAACAACAATCTATTAACAAGAAGATAGCCAATCAAATTCCGGTTATTGTACAGAAAAGTGTGCAGGAACAGTCCAAAAAGCCAAAACGAAAAGGTTTCTTAGGCATATTCGGCAAAAAAAAGGAAGTAACTCCAGCAGTATCAACCACTATCCTTCATTCGGTCAATAGAAACGTAATCAGCGAACAGAAAGTGCAGGATCGCCAATTGTCGGAAGAAGCCGACAGCCTTGCAGCTCGTAATGCAGAACTTAACAGACAACTGCAAGAATTGATTTGCCAAATAGAAGAAAAGGTACAAACCGAACTGCAAAGCCGGGAAAACGAAATAGTTGCCATGCGTGAAAAGTCATTTATGCAAGTAGGCGGTTTAATGGGATTCGTTCTTCTATTGTTGTTAATTTCCTACATCATCATACATCGTGATGCAAAAAGCATTAAACAATACAAGCACAAGACAACTGATTTGATAAGGCAACTGGAACAATCCGTACAACGGAACGAGGCACTGATAACGTCAAGGAAGAAGGCGGTACATACTATCACCCATGAACTGCGCACACCGCTGACAGCAATAACAGGCTATGCCGGACTGATACGGAAAGAACAGTGTGAGGATAAGTCCGGGCAGTATATCCAAAACATACTGCAATCCTCCGACCGTATGCGGGATATGCTTAACACTTTGCTTGACTTCTTCCGCCTGGACAACGGCAAGGAACAGCCCCGTCTGTCACCCTGCCGGATTTCAGCAATCACGCACACACTTGAAACGGAGTTCATGCCTGTTGCCGTGAACAAAGGGCTGTCCTTGTCCGTGAAGACTGGACACGATGCCATTGTATTGACCGACAAAGAGCGAATAATACAAATCGGGAATAACCTGCTGTCAAACGCTGTCAAGTTCACAGAAGAAGGCGGTGTTTCTTTGATTACTGAATATGATAATGGAGTTCTGACACTGGTCGTTGAAGATACAGGTACAGGCATGACAGAAGAGGAACAGAAACAAGCGTTCGGTGCGTTTGAACGTCTATCAAATGCCGCCGCAAAGGAGGGTTTCGGGCTTGGGCTTGCCATAATGCGTAATATTGTGTCGATGCTTGGCGGAACAATCCGTTTAGACAGCAAGAAAGGGAAAGGCAGTCGTTTCACAGTTGAAATTTCTATGCAGGAAGCTGAAGAACAGCTTGGATATACAAGCAATACACCTGTTTATCATAACAATAAATTCCATGATGTTGTCGCCATTGACAATGATGAGGTATTACTTCTGATGCTGAAAGAGATGTATTCCCAAGAAGGAATACACTGCGACACTTGCACCGATGCTGCGGCACTGATGGAAATGATACGCCAGAAAGAATACAGCCTGTTGCTGACAGACTTGAATATGCCCGATATAAACGGTTTCGAATTGCTGGAACTGTTGCGTTCGTCCAACGTGGGCAATTCACCAACAATCCCGGTGGTTGTGGCAACCGCTTCGGGCAGTTGTAACAAAGGGGAACTATTGGCAAAAGGCTTTGCCGGATGCCTGTTCAAACCGTTCTCCATATCGGAACTGATGGAGGTTTCCGACAGGTGTGCCATAAAAGCGACACCGGACGGGAAACCGGACTTTTCCGCCTTATTGTCCTATGGCAATGAAGCCGTCATGCTGGAAAAGTTGATAACTGAAACAGAAAAGGAAATGCAGGCGGTACGGGATGCAGCAAAAGAAAAAGACCTGCAAAAGCTGGATTCCCTGATCCACCACCTGCGCAGTTCGTGGGAGGTGCTCCGTGCCGACCAACCGCTGAATGTACTTTACGGATTGCTTCGTGGCGATGCTCTCCCGGATGGTGAAGCGTTAAGCCATGCCGTGACTGCCGTGCTGGATAAGGGAGTGGAAATAATACGGTTGGCAGAAGAGGAAAGGAGAAAATACGAAGATGAATAAGACAAAAATAATTGTGGTGGAAGACAACATCGTGTATTGCGAATATGTCTGCAATATGCTGTCACGGGAGGGCTACCGCAATATGAAGGCTTACCACCTCTCAACCGCGAAGAAACATCTGCAACAGGCAACAGATAATGATATCGTGGTTGCCGACCTGCGTCTGCCTGACGGCAGTGGCATAGACCTTTTGTGCTGGATGCGAAAGGAGGGAAAGATGCAGCCCTTCATCATTATGACCGACTACGCCGAAGTTAATACCGCCGTGGAAAGCATGAAACTCGGCTCGATAGACTATATTCCCAAACAGCTTGTGGAGGATAAACTTGTCCCCCTGATCCGTTCCATACTGAAAGAACGTCAGGCAGGACAACGCCGTATGCCTATATTCGCCCGTGAAGGTTCCGCCTTTCAGAAAATCATGCACCGCATAAGGCTGGTAGCCGCCACCGATATGAGCGTGATGATATTTGGTGAGAACGGCACGGGCAAGGAGCATATTGCCCACCTGTTGCATGACAAGAGCAAACGTGCAGGCAAGCCATTTGTGGCGGTGGACTGCGGTTCACTCTCCAAAGAGCTTGCACCGTCGGCTTTCTTCGGACACGTCAAAGGTGCATTTACAGGTGCGGACAATGCCAAGAAAGGATATTTCCATGAGGCGGAAGGCGGCACGTTGTTTCTGGACGAGGTAGGAAACCTCGCGTTGGAAACCCAACAGATGTTGCTCCGTGCCATACAGGAGAGGCGGTATCGCCCGGTCGGAGACAAGGCAGACCGGAATTTCAATGTCCGCATCATCGCTGCTACCAATGAAGATTTGGAGGTATCGGTGAATGAAAAGCGTTTTCGGCAGGATCTTCTGTACCGCCTGCACGACTTCGGGATAACCGTTCCTCCGTTGCGTGACTGTCAAGAAGACATTATGCCGCTGGCAGAGTTCTTCCGTGATATGGCAAACAGAGAGCTGGAGTGTAGCGTGAGCGGGTTCAGTTCCGAAGCACGTAAAGCGTTGCTGACACACGCATGGCCGGGCAACGTGCGGGAACTTCGGCAGAAAGTTATGGGTGCTGTATTGCAGGCGCAGGAAGGTGTTGTCATGAAAGAGCATCTGGAACTTGCCGTGACGAAACCGACCTCTACTGTCAGCTTCGCCTTGCGCAATGACGCGGAGGATAAGGAGCGGATATTGCGTGCGTTGAAACAGGCAAACGGCAACCGGAGTGTCGCCGCAGAACTGCTCGGCATAGGCAGGACAACACTATACAGCAAACTTGAAGAGTATGGACTTAAATATAAATTCAAGCAATCATAGCCCGTAATTCACTGAATTTGGCTATCTTTGCATAACATTTGAGAAAAACGGCGATTGGCAGGAGCTTTTCGCCGCCAACATATAGGATAAGACCGCAAGGCGTTTCAAGCGAAAATCTGGTAAATTGGAACTACGGAGACGATTGCGTGATGCTTATGCTATGCTTACGCATAGCGTGCATTCACGTACTCTCCGTAAAGGCTTTACCAGAGCCATCGCTTGAAGGTAGTGTGAATTGCACGCTACTTTTTTACCCTTGCCTAACGAAAGGAAACGATTATGGGTAAAGTTCAGATTCTCGCCGTACTGACGATGGACGGATGTCTTTCTTCAGAGTTATATGATAAAGCACATCAGGATTTGTGCCTTGACCGTTGCGGTCTTGATGAAATCAGGAAGAAAGCCTTTTACCGTGTGACACCGGACTATTCCATTTCAATGCTGCACGAATGGAGAAAAGACTGCACAAACATCCGTTACCTCGCGGAAGCCACACCGGACACGGCAGACTATATAAACGGACTGCTGCGGATGCACGCTGTGGATGAAATCATACTATACACCGTTCCTTTCATATCCGGAAGCGGACGACATTTTTTTAAGTCGGCTCTGCCAGAGCAACACTGGACGCTTTCCTCTTTGAAAAGCTATCCCAACGGTGTATGTCGCATTATCTATATCCTTGATAAAAAAGCAAGATAGCCAAAATGTGCGGCAAGCATACATTTCTATTTTCAGGAATAGAATAAATGTTCCGATTACAAACAATTTAAGTCGGAGATAATTTGTCCTTGTGAAAAAATACTGAATTTTATACCTCTGAAATCCAGCACTTTGTAAAATTGAGTGTTGGATTTTTTATTTTCTGCCGCGTTTTTGCCAATTATATTCATGTGCGCGCACGCAGAAAACAAAGTGTAATTTTCAAAATTGACAGAACCATGAATTATTTCTTGCTGGCGGAAACCGACTTTTTCCGCCTGATAAACGAAGCCGGCGACTGCAATATGGAAACGGCATACACGGCTTTCGCCACCCAAGTGATCGAACTGTGCAACGGCGGCATGGACATGAACCTTACCGTCATCGCGCTTGCCTACATCGAAATCGAGTTGCAGCACCATCCCGTACGTAATCTGTCAGAAGAAAAAGAGATTGCCGCCTACGTCAGCAAGGCTCTGTCTTTCGTAAGAAAGATGCAGAAATTCCTTGCCACGCCCCAAGTGCCACCACTAATATCCGCCAACAACGCAACAGAAACCACCGCCAGCCTTCTTCAATGGACGGGCAATGCCATCGACCTCGTGGAACTTATCTACGGCATAGACGTGATGGGCTGCATCAACAACGGCAATATGCCGCTCAAACAGCTCGCCCCACTTCTCTATAAGATATTCGGGGTTGATTCTAAAGACTGCTACCGCTTCTACACTGATATCAAACGCCGGAAGAACGAAAGCCGCACCTATTTCATTGACAGGATGCAGGAAAAACTGAACGAGAGAATGTTGCGTGATGAGGAGTTGGAGCGGATGAGAAAATAAAAAAATATCCATTACATATGAGAAGACAGGAATACTCGTATCCTGTCTTTTTATTTTCATTTAATTATATATTAATTAGCACAATATATGTGAGTTTTTCATTCCTATAAGGACAAATTTCAGAAACGTATGTCTGGTAAATTATTGAGTCATCATAGTATGAACATATATCATTACTAAAAACAATGAAACAACTTCCATAAGATTGTGGTTGTAAAAATCGCCATTTAATAGCCCGTTTTTTTTGTAAAATTCGCCAATTAAAAAAATATGATTATCTTTGCATTATATTTTATAAGGTATGGAAACAGTAAATAGAATACTTCAAGAGAAGATTACAGCACGAATCGCGCCCAATAAAGCAGTACTGATTTTTGGTGCTCGCCGTGTTGGTAAAACGGTAATGATGCGTAAAATTGTGGACAACTATTCAGGTAGGACGATGATGCTCAACGGCGAAGACTACGACACATTAGCACTATTGGAGAATCGCTCAATAGCCAATTATCGGCATTTATTGGATGGTATTGATTTGCTGGCTATTGATGAGGCACAGAACATACCACAAATCGGTAGTATTCTGAAGTTGATAGTTGATGAAATACCGGGAATAAGTGTCTTGGCAAGTGGTTCTTCGTCATTCGATTTGCTGAATAAGACTGGTGAACCGTTGGTCGGCCGCAGTACGCAATTTCTCCTTACACCATTCTCGCAACGGGAAATCGCACAGACGGAAACGGCACTTGAAACCCGCCAGAACCTCGAAGCGCGCTTGATTTACGGTTCCTATCCCGAAGTAGTAATGATGGAGAACTATGAACGTAAAACAGACTACCTACGTGATATTGTCGGTGCATACCTGCTTAAAGATATCTTAGCAATTGACGGCTTAAAAAATTCGAGCAAGATGCGCGATCTACTGCGATTGATAGCTTTTCAGTTGGGCAGCGAAGTTTCTTACGAAGAGTTAGGTAAACAACTCGGCATGAGCAAGACGACCGTTGAAAAATACCTCGACCTATTGGAAAAGGTCTTCGTTATCTATCGTCTGGGGGCTTATTCGCGTAACCTACGCAAGGAGGTTACAAAAGCTGGCAAGTGGTACTTCTACGACAACGGCATTCGCAATGCCATTATCGGGGCTTTCTCACCGCTGGCCATTCGGCAGGATGTCGGTGCGCTGTGGGAGAACTACATCATCGGAGAGCGGCGCAAAGCGAACTTCAATGAGGGACTGCACAGGGAGTTCTATTTCTGGCGCACCTACGACAAACAGGAAATCGACCTGATTGAGGAGAGTGCCGACAGTCTTACCGCCTTGGAGTTCAAGTGGGGAAATAAAATGCCGGCCGCACCGAAAGCCTTCCAAGAAGCCTATCCCTATGCCGAGTTTCATGTGGTAAATCGGGAGAATTATTTGGAGTTCGTATAATCAATAAATTACGTATATGGAAACAAAACTACAATCCAAACAGCAATATCCGCGGTTTATCCAAAATAAACCGTGTGGTATTGACAAATTCGATGGAGGTTCGCAAGAAAGGTTGGCAAAAACTATTGCTCGCCATTTTTGTCAGAATGATTCATTGGATGAGGAATGTACTTTACCTCGAATTATCGGCATCGAAGGTATTTGGGGATCTGGAAAATCCAACGTGGTTAAAATGTTGGAACGTGAATTATCAGACGACTATTACTTTTTTGAGTATGACGCATGGGGACATCAAGAGGACTTGCAACGCCGCTCTATATTGGAATTGCTTACAAGCAAACTTATTGATGATGGTATCCTATCTGGAAATGCAACAATAAAAGTCAAAGGTGGAGGTACGAAAACCGTATCATGGTCTGAAAAGCTGAAATATTTATTAGCCCGTAAAACGGAGACCGTAACCGAAAAATATCCCCTTATCAGTAATGGTATGGTTGCGGCATTTTTGGTTGCAGTTTTAACTCCGATATTTACATTTATTGCGTATGCAGTAAAACCTACACCCACAACATGGTGGTTTTCTTTATTGTCTATTATCATAGCTGCACTGCCAGTTCTTATTGCATTGTGCGTTTGGAAATGGGCATATAGCAAAGATCATAAATATGGATGGAGTTATATGTTAGCTATTTATCAAGATAAAGTCGAAAAGGACGTTTGCTATGAGACTTTGAGCGAAGACGAACCAACGGTTTACGAGTTCAAAACATGGATGCAAGACATTTCTGATTTTATCAAGGAAAAAGGACAACGTAAATTAGTCCTTGTTTTTGACAACATGGATCGTCTCCCCGCTGAAAAAGTAAAAGAATTATGGTCTTCTATCCATACGTTCTTCGCCGATAGCGGTTTTGAAAATGTTTGGGCTGTTATTCCTTTCGATGAAACACATTTAGCTTGTGCATTCGGAGATGAGACCGACGAACAAACGAAACAACTGACCAAGTATTTTATCAATAAAACTTTCCCTATTGTTTATCGTGTTGCTCCTCCTGTTATTACCGACTATCGAAGTATATTCAACAAACTGTTTGTTGAAGCATTTGGAGAAACAGAAAATGAAGCGAAAGAAACTATAAATCGGATATTCAGATTGGTAAATCCTAATGCCAATGTTAGGGAAATTATATCATATATCAATGAGATGGTCGCTCTTAAACAAGAGTGGTGTAACGAAATTTTGATGATAAACATAGCATTGTTCTGTTTGAAGAAGACGGATATTCTGGCAAATCCAGTAGAACAAATATTGTCCGGCGACTATCTGAATGGCATTCAAACAATAATTAACAATGATCTGCAAACACAACGCGAAATTGCAGCTTTGGTATATGGTGTCGATGTTGAAGATGCTCGACAAATTCCATTGAAAAAATATATTGAAGGCTGCATCAACGGAGAAGAAGACCACGACATAAATCAATATGCAGAGACTAATAAACAATTTGACACTGTATTAGAAGAAGTTATACAATGTATGGACAATGCGCTTATCGATAAGATTATACATTGTTTGCATAAATTAACTCGAAAGAGCGATGTTATTCTGCGTGTATGGCAAAGAATAGCACAATTGAAATTAAAAGAATCCATAGAGAAGCAGGTGTTCCCTGTCGAATACCAAGAACTGCTGTTGCATTTAGACACGGAAAGCCAAAACCATGTGATTGCTCAATTATATAAGAAGATAGTTCGGTTCAATGACTTCAATGGCGGCGACTATTTCAAAACGTTAGATGCAATAGACAGGTTTATTGCGCAAAATAAGTTGGCGTGCGATTTTACGTCATTGATTGAAGCAAAAACAGTCAAGCCAAATACATTTATCGATTATATTCAAGCTGCAAATGCAACAGATGCTGCCTATCGGGATAACGCGACAACTAAAGCATATAAATATTATCAAGTAGCAACAAATTCGGAGGCGCTCGATAATTATTTGGCAAACTTACTACCCGATAATTTCGACCATGCAGATATTGTAAAACGTTAAAAGATAATTCTACCTATACGTTTCCAACGCTTTTGCAAGCGATCACGAATTGCATTGATGAACAGAATGTAAATAAAGATAATATAGGGGCTATATTTACAACCTATCGTTTATTGGCATCTGACGAAGAAAGACCTTTACCTGTAACGTTAGATTCAACCTACATAAATCAGTTGCATTCTGAATTAGAAACTGATGGCCGAAACATTAAAGAGTCTGGATATTACGATTTAGTCGCCATGCAATTGGCACATGGTCATTCCGTTTCCTTAATAGAGGGTGGAGATATAAAATATGTTGCAGAACTCATGGACTATTATGTGGATCATGGAGACTTATTAGTAAATAGTGTGGGATGGAATATACCGCTATTAAATGAAACACTACAATACATGGTAAATCATAAACTTGGCTATAAATTATTGCTCTCAGACATATTGCCCCAATTTGAAGATATTAAGAACAGAATAGGTGTAACGGATGAGGTATTTATCGAGCATTTAGCAGAGTGGAATACCGATTTGGATAAGTATATCACTAAGAACAATATTAAAGATGTAATTCCTGACGCATCTTTTTACGATTTGACCACTAAAATAAGCAATGTCCTGACCGATCATATCAATAAAATAGCGTTCGAAGCGTTGTCTGAAATAAGTGTTGATACATTATACGCCCAAAGAACAGCACATACATCATATTATTGGTTTGTCGCAATAAAACATTTACTGGCTAAAATCAAATCCTTGCCAGATAACTTGACTGAATTTGGCAAAAAGATTCTGATGGATATTGCTTCTGGAACTCAAAGTTTGAATCCTTTCCCTAATTGTTTCAAGAATATAGTTGAAAGATTGGATAAACGAAAAATTAAATCGACAGTTACCGATATAAGAAATGATTTCTGCATCGGTAAAAAGACTATCAATGCAATAAAGTTTCAATTTTTCGAAACATGGCTTAGATCGCATGGTAATTTGAAAAGTCAAGCTGGAGACGTTATTGATAAAATAGTGAAACCTGTAATTTCCGATGGGGCATGCCGTTCATTGATTCTGCAAAACAAAGATTTTTATATGGATTTAATAAATACAGCAGGGGATGATGCTTATGAATTGAAAAAGAGTCTCCGAAACCTCATACAAAAAGATTCAGATCCGCAATTGGTTAAATTTGTCAATTCGATAGATTCAGTACCTGAGGTTGAAACCGCGTAAGTATTTGTCTAACAAGTCCGAATTTTACGATTTTACCCGTCAGAACTGAAGTGCCCCCCAAAAAAATTGTATCCAACTTTTGGGGGTCACTTCAAACTTCGATAGGGATAATTTTCAATTTTGGGGACTTGTTAGACAGTCTCATTATCTGGTAGCAGTTTACACAGCACCGGATCGTTTTTGATACGCTCCAGTTCCTCCTGCACAATCTGCTTCACCTCTTCCTTGATGCGCCGGTAGTTCGCCTGCACCGTTTCCTTCATGCGGTCGTTGCCGTCCTCGTCCGTGAAGTTTGTAATGACGGGAATTTTCTTGTAGGCACTTTCTTCCCGTTTCACCTTTTCGGCATCCACCACAATCTCGCAATGAAAAATCTTCTGCTCGATACGCTCGTTGAAGTTGTCGGATACAGAACCGACAAACATTCCCTGCGTAAGCCCGGAAATCTTACTCGGTGGAATGAGCGCGTCCATCTGCGTGTTGATGGAGGTGGAAACATCCTGCCGGTTGATGGAGATGGACTGCCGTTTCTGCAACACCTTACCGAACCGCTCGGAGAGCGTCTTGGCTGTTTCCCCCACCACCTGACCGGAGAAAATATTGCCGACAGTGTTCATCACCACTTTCGCCTCTTTGTCCCCGTAGTCACGCACTAACTGGCTGAAATCCTGAAAGCCCAGACACACGGCAACCTTGTTGCTTCGGGCGGTAGCTATAAGATTGTCCAACCCTTTGAAGTATATTGTGGGCAACTCGTCGATGATGACCGATGACTTCAGCATCCCCTTCTTGTTGATGAGCTTCACGATACGGGAATTATACAGACCGAGTGCCGCACCGTAGATATTCTGACGGTCGGGATTGTTACCCACGCAGAGGATTTTCGGCTCTTCGGGATTGTTGATGTCCAGCGTAAACTCGCTGTCTGACATCACCCAGTAGAGCTGCGGTGAAATCATCCTCGAAAGCGGGATTTTTGCCGACGCTATCTGACCCATGAGCTGCTCCGCAGCCCCTCCAAGCCACGCATCCATGAACGGCGAAAGGTAGTTCTCCAGCTCCGGATAAGAGGTCAGTATCGGAAATATATCCTCGTAACGGCGGTTCAGAAACTCGATAGCATGGGGAAACGTGCAAAACTTCCCGTTCTGATAGATTTTGAGATACCAGATAATACTGGCAAACAGAATGATAGGTGACTCCACGAAGAAGTCGCCCTGCTTTTGCACATCGGGTAAGTCAAGGGCATTGCTGCCCCCTTCTCCCCTAAGAACCGTACATGAGAGTTTCCCCTCATACGGCTCAAGCAACTCAATATTTCTATTTGTTGTTAGAAATCGGCTCATACTTTCAACATTTTCGTTTATTTCGCTTGTAGCAGTTGTTGTGGACAAGTTGCCGTACAATCGAACTACCAACAGATATTTCGTTGACGTTCCATGCTTTTGTACAATCTATTTCCTTGCCACATAACGGACAAATCCGGTTCTGCTTGTTCCATAAATATAAGAGAGACTTACGTCCTTTGAGAGATTCCAGCATTTGTTGCTCCTTTCGCTGAAAGAAATAATCATCGTATTCCGGGTCGAAAGGGTTTGCCTCACCTTTGATTTGCTTGTACGGGGTATAATGTATATCCGACAACCTTTTAAGGGTCAGGTAGTTCACTTTCTTGCTCTTGGTTTCATATTTCCATGCAAACGTCCATTTACGCCCCCGAATTTCATGCCAATATTTGTCTGCAACCCAAGACTTGCGTTTCTTTGGATGGCGACGTAAAGCCCATTTCTTCGTGAGATTGTAAATGTGATTGTCACAACCATGAAAAGCATCGGTTGATGCACCATATCGGTAATAGTTGCCCCAACCTGTGATTACAGGATTAAGCATTCGTATCAGCGATTCCTGCTTACACATTTTATGTCCTTTAACGATGTCACCGATTTTTGCCCTGAAGCGTTTCTGTGCATCTTTGGACGGGGATGTGTATAGCCTTTTGCCAAACTTCCTCACATTGAAACCTAAGAAATCAAAACCGTCGTATATGTTCGTAATGGTAGTTTTCTCTTCGGATAAGGTCAGCCCTCTTTCTTTGAGAAATTCTATCACGATAGGTTTGACTTCGTTTTCCAATAGCTCCTTATCTCGACCTGTGATTATAAAGTCATCCGCATAACGAATAAGGTTTACCTTGTAGTGGAATGTCTTATTGTTGCGCCATAATCTTTTGAATCTTTCAGCCAAGAGTGGTTGAAGTCCGTCAAGTGCTATATTTGCAAGTGTCGGTGATATGATACCTCCTTGTGGTGTACCCTCTTCTGTCGGGAATAGTTTGCCATTGTATACAGCTCCACATTTCAGCCATTTTCTGAGTATCGTCTTATCCATAGGGATATGATTAAGAAGCCAGTCGTGGCTGATATGGTCGAAGCAGCCTTTAATGTCTCCCTCCAAAATCCATTCGGGGGAATGCTGGCGGTTTAGAACCGTATCAATCTGACGGATAGCGTCCATTGTCCTGCGTTTCTTGCGGAAACCATAAGAAAAGCGGTCGCCTGTCGTTTCGGCTATCGGTTCCAATGCCATGAGATATAATGCCTGCATCGCCCTGTCTTTCATTGTCGGTATTCCCAACGGTCGGAGTTTACCGTTCTTTTTCTTGATGTGAACCCTACGAAGCGGCTGCGGATTGTAACCACGACGTTTCAGTTCACCGATTGCTTTGTACTTGCGCTTGGGAGAATCCCAAAGCTGTTTATCTACTCCAGACGTTTTCTTCCCTTTGTTGGAAGTAACCCTCTTTACCGCCAATGCCTTGGCGTAAAAAGAGTGGGTCAGCATCCACTGCAAGGCTTTCACCTTGTTATGTCTGCCTTCCTTTTGAGCCTTTACAATACGCGCTTGTAGCTTTCGGACATAGGCTTCACACTTGGACCAGTCCATTCCGTCCCAAGTTAGATTCCTACTATCAGCAGGCGCACACGATGTTTTAGTTTCGTTCATTTGCTTTCCTCCTTTTGAAAGTTCTAAAAGTTATCTTGTAAAGAGTTACCATATACGGAAGTCTGCCCACTTTCGTGTCGGATGATGTCACCAATAACAACCCGTGATGTTGATTCAATCCGTATCCACCCCATTACAGGGTGGCATTCGCTTTTTCCGTTATCTCATACCTGCACCCCATTCGGCTTGCCTTGCGGTTCGCTTACTCGCATTCTTACGAGAGAGATACAGGCTTGCCCTGTTCCACGTAATTGACAAACGGATAGTTTAGGTTCTGCCAAGTCCGCCGGCAGTGCTGTGTCCGTGTAACCCCAACATGGGCAAGGGTTATCCGACTGCTTACCTTTTGGTGAGAGCTAAAGTATCTTGCGCTCCTTCAAACCTTACGACGGCTAAAGTCAGTTCACTTACGTTAACCATGCTATCCAGCCTCGCCACTCAACGGTATGATACTAACCGTCCTTGACATTCCCTTACGGTTCAGTCTTGTCCTTTCGGAAAGTGTACTTTGTCCTATAAGCTTGGCACAACCCATCACTGGAGATGCACCTTATAGTAGGCTACCGCTGACGGAACAGCGGGTTAAATCATGCAATTAATATTACTGTCTAACAATCAATTACGTGACTTTACAGGTCACACCCACGTTTTATTGAGGTTGAGCATTATTGTGTAGGCACTCTCATAGGCATCCGTAATATCTTCCATAAAATCCGGGTGAATGGGATTGCACCGATGAGAGCGTCGCGGGTCGTCGAAGTTGATCACATAGAACTTCGGCTTTACCTTGTAGCCGTCCGGGTGGTTCAGCAAATGGTTGTAGGCAATAGTAGATAGGTCGGGATACTTGAAATCGTAGATGTATTGACTAAAGCCCTTTTCAATCTGTTGCTTGATAAAATTGTTTACCACGGCATAGGACTTGCCGCTGCCCGGCGTACCCAACACGATGGACGCACGGAAGGGATTAACTACATTGATCCAACCGTTGTTCCAGCGTTTCCTGTAATAGAAACGTGTCGGCAGATTGACCGAATACTCGCTTTCGATAAGCCTCGTTTCCTGCATGAAACTCTCGTTCTCGTTGTTGAAAACATCCTCCATCAAATTGTGTTTCAACAGGCGGCTCATCCACAGACCACCCATCAACAGGCAGACATAGCCCGTTCCAATGGTAAGGACATACAGTCCCGTCACCGCTTCAAGCGGCAGCGGCAGGGGCAGCAACCACCAGTTCAGGAAAAACAGCACGAACCCGACGGCAAATGCTGTCCAGATTCTCCCCCAAGTGATTTTCTCACCCTTGACACCCTTCGTACCCAGACAGGACAAGGCAAGCAAAAGGACGGAAAACAGCTTCGTGTAGAGAATGGAATGGAACAGCCCCGCCGTGCGGTCGAAGTTCAGAAGGATTTTGTCCACCACGCCGATGTTCACGCCCCACAGCCGGATGGCTTCGTAGCAGAACCAGTACACGTTCATGACCACTAAAATGATACTCACGGCACGCAGAAAATCCATGATTTTCGCCAATGCCCTCAAATCGTCTTCTTGTTGTGACATACATTGATTTTTTAATTGTTGATACTCTGATTACATACCCAAGCCCTTGCGTTTTTTCTTCTTTTTGCGCTTCATCGCCCGGATGAAAGCCTCTTCCTCGGCATCTACCGCCGGACCTTCGGGAGTGAGCAAGCCCATACCGCCCGATATATCTTCACTGTCGTAGGCGGTCTGCCCGTGTGCCTTGTCCGCAGCATCCACAGGGATGGATAGCGGTATCGGCGGTTGTCCGGCGTATGGCAGGGTGAAGTGTTCCTGCAAGGCATTCGCCGAAAGCTCCTTACCCATGCGCGAACCGTTCAGCACGCATCCCGTGCGGTGGTCGATGAAGGTAGCCCCATAGATGCGCCCTTCCTCTGTGTAGCGCAGTACGGTGTCGATGCCCTTCTCTTTGAGTTGGGATACAAATTTGTCCTTGTCATAAGTGCCTTGCAGCACGGAAAGGACGGTGCGTTTCGTCATGTCTGCCAGTTTCCTATCCTTGATTTCCGATTTGGAACGGACAAACTTCTTCTGTACGGCTTCATAGCCTGCGGACTTCCCGAAAAGCGAGGATTTGAACGGGTTGCCCACCTTGTTACCCTTGTCGTCCGTGACGGAATAGACCAGCCCGTGATACTCCCGTCCGCGCACGTTGCCCCTCGCTTCCTCCACCGTCATATTATATAAGGAAAGGAGCGCACGGTATTCGCCCATCGTCTGGAAACGGTACTGCCCATTCAGAGCCTTCACGGTGTTGCCTACCTGCTTCTTCACATCACCTGCCGATGCGGCCACCTTGCGCAACGGATTATCCAATCTCTGATTTTTACGTTCTGCCGGATGCAATCCGTACTTCTGTTCCAGTTCCCTGCGGATACGGTCGCTGCGGCGGTAGAGAAAATCCCGGTTGAGCCTTTTCCCGTTCTCGTCCACGTTGACCGTCACGATGTGCAGGTGGTGGCGGTCGATGTCCTCGTGCTTGAATACAAGATAAGGCTGGTTTCCGAAACCGAGTTTTTCCAGATACTCGCGGGCGATATTCTGCAACTCAATATCGGTCAGCACATCCTCCGGGTGCGGGTTGAGAGAGATATGCACCACCGGCTTCTCGATCTTCATCTGCGGTGGCAGGAAGGTGAGAAAACCCTCCATCGCCTTGCCTATGTCCACCGTTCCCGAACCGTCATTGTAGATGCGGTTGGTGGTGAGAAGCCGCCCCTGCGCCTCGTTAATCTTCTCCCCGTTGTAGGCAATCGCGCCGTACAACGAACTTCCTACACTGATTTTTGCGACCATTTTGCCTCCATTTCCCTTGAAAGTTCCACAATCCGGCGGCTCAGTTTCACGAGTTCGACGGTGTGTTGCTCTAATTTGTAGAGCAACGCCATCGCCTTTTTCTCTGAAAAATGCAGCCTCAGTTCCTTCACGACTTGGTTGTAATTCGTACCCACGGCACGGAATTGTGCATGAAAATCCGACAGTTTGGTGTAATAGTCCACCAACGTCTTGTCCACCTTCAGCACCTTGAACGGTTGCCCGAAGAAGTGCGCTTTGAGGAAAACAGACCGTGCATAGACACCCGATTTTCCGAACATGGCGAGGAAACGGTTGTGTTCCTCCTCGTTGAAACGGACGGTGTACCGGTACACCGCCGGATCAAGTTTGGGATTTCTCCCTGATTTGCTTTTCCTTTTCTCTTTCATATTACTTTGGATTTAGCGGATTGACGGCATAAGCCGCCGCTTCGGATTACAGCACCGCAGTTCTGAAAGGCTTCCCGACTTCGGAGGGAAAGCCCGCCCCCTGCAAGGGCAAGTGCTTTTCGTGGCTGCTCAAAATATTTTGAGCGGCTGAAAAGACATCTTGCTATGTTCAGGTGAACATAAAAATCCGCCTCCGGACGGATTGGGGGAATGCCTTTCAAACTCCGGGCTGCGCCACCGGCTGCGTACCCTGCCGTTCGGGTGCAAAGTTAGGGTGATAAATCCGTGTCTGACAGAGGCGTAAGTGTGCCGAATGGTGCCAATCGGCGCAACATGCTGCCACTTGCCGGAGAAGTGATACAAGTACTGAAAATTCATTGTTTATTTGCAGCGTGATTCGGATGTGGGACTGAAAATACACTCCTTCCGCCAGATGTTCGGACATCAATCCAAACGGATGAAAACAGGTGTACATATTCAGCCGGTTTTCCAAGCACACGTCCATGCGGACGGATAAAGGCGTGGGTGATTGGACAGACCGATGAATGCCCGCAGGCACAGCCGGATTAAAGAGTGAATAAATAAATGGAAGTGCGTGCGTATGTATGAATGGCAATACGCTACCGCTACCGGACAGATGTATAACCAAATAAATTATCAGACAAATGAAAGAAGCAACTTATGTGGCAATCTCCACGCAGAAAGGTGGAGCGGGTAAGACAACCCTGACAGTGCTTGTGGCAAGCTACCTGCACTATGTGAAAGGCTATAACGTAGCCGTAGTGGACTGCGATTTTCCGCAGTACAGCATCCATGATATGCGCAAGCGTGACATGAAAGCCGTCATGGAGGATGAGCATTACAAGGTGCTGGCGTATGAGCAGCTCAAGCGGTTGAAGAAAAATCCGTACCCAATCAGATGCAGCCGTGCGGAAGACGCGATAAGCACCGCCGAAAATCTGGTAGAAGCGCAGCCCGACCTCGATTTCGTGTTCTTCGACCTGCCGGGAACCATCAACAACGCCGACGTGGTACAGACCATTTCCAAAATGGACTATATCTTCACGCCCATCATCGCCGACCGTGTGGTGATGGAGAGTTCCATCAAGTTCGCCACTGTCATCAACGAACAGATGATAAGTACGGGCAAGTCCGGCATCAAAGGGATTTATCTCGTGTGGAACATGGTGGACGGACGCGAAAAGACAGAACTGTATAAGGCATACGACAAGGTCTGTGCCGAGTTCGCCCTGCCTATTTTGGAAACATACCTGCCTGATAGCAAGCGTTTTCGCAAGGAAACGGCGGCAGAACGCAAGGCGGTATTCCGATCCACAGCCTTCCCTGCGGACAAAACGCTGATACGCGGCAGTAACCTTGACAAACTTGCGGATGAGATTCTCGGTATCATTAAAAGCTGAATATCATGGCAAAGAAAACAAGAATCGAGGACATCGACAGCGAAGCCGTAATCAACTCGTTCCGGCTGGATGATACAAGCATTCCACCGGAAGCGAGAAGTGCGGGTGGAAACGCACCTTCTCCACCTCCGAAAGAAGCGACACAAGAAGCAGCCGTTTCCTTGCCTGTCCCGCACTACAAAGAGGAACCGGAACGCAGGCGCAGGAACGGCAAGCTGGAAAAACCGGATTATGATACGGTATTCATGTGCGGGTCCAATGTAACGGCAAGGCTCGGCAAGCAAGTATATATCCGCAAGGAATACCACGACCGCATACAGAAAATGCTTCATGTAATCGGAGGCAACGAGGTGACTATCGCGGCTTTTCTTGACAACGTGCTGACACACCATTTCACGCTGTTCCAAGACGAGATAGCCGAATCGTTCAAACGGCATATGGAATCCTATAACCTATAAACACCCAATAAACAACAAAAAAAGTATGAAAAGAACAAAGAAGAACCGTCAGGCAGACTGCCTGCAAACAGAAAAGAGAGAGAGAACCGCTGCCCGTGCAGCAAAGTGTACAACCGACTACAATCAGGAAAATACCGGCGGTGACTTCCGCAAGGATAAAAGCAGAGACAAACCGCTCTCGACTTTCCTGCAAGCATCGGAAATCAAAACGCGGCAATGTATATACATCAGCCGCGAGATCCATGAGAAAGTCGCCATCGTTGCCAGTCGAATGGGAAACGGCTTAAGCATCGGCAAGTTCGTGGACAACATCCTCCGAGACCATTTCCGACAATACGGGACACAGTACACGGAGCAGATTGAAAACGCCAAAAAAGTGAAACTATGACAAAGGTGTTTTTAATCGTATCGGTTGCCTGCAACGTGTGGTTTCTGTCCCTGTTGCTCTACGACCGCATCATGGAAACGAAACTTATCCGTTTCTTCAGACACATTGCCGGTCTGTGGCGGTCATTGGACAGTACGGTGGCAGAGCAGGGAAAGGATAAGGAAACGCCTCCCACAGATACCTCGGACATCATCGGCAAGAGCCGTTTCAAGATGGCTCCAACCCGGACAAAGACTGCCATACCGACGCAGGAAGCTGCCACTTCAGAAAAAGGCATTGAGCTGTCGGAGGAAGAGGCTACTTTTGACGACGGAAACACGGAAACCGCTTCCCGTCCGCGACAAATACCCGAAGACAAGCTCGATGAGACCTTCATGAGCATTTCACCTTCGGAACTGGAGTACGGAGAGGATGATCCGGAGGACGAAGAACCGGACAAAAAGCAGGCTTCGGGAAGCAGTTTCGAGGATATTGACATAGCAGTACGCGCCATACGGAAAGATTCACCATCCGATGAGGAAATGCGACACGCCGGGAAGGTCATGACGGAACTAGACGGAACAGAGCTTTTCACAAGGATAACGGAACGCCTGACCGATGAAGCGATGAGCGAGAGGCTTGCAAAGGCGATGTCTGTTTTCGTGGACACGGTGAACATGACAGTGACACGCCAAAAGGAAAAGGTGTTCGTGATTCCCGACAATATCGAGGAGTTCGATTTCCGAAACTATGTATAACGACTAAAAAGAATGGAAATGAAAACGTAAGACTGTATCACACCATGCGCACGGCAGTACAAGGTACAGCCAATCCGCAACGGACACACCCAAGTCCGTAGAAACAAACGGGCTACCACTAAACCAAAGTAAAGTAATCAAGTATCAACCGCCCGAAAAAGGACCATCCACCCTTTCGACGGCACAAAACAAGAACAGTTTATGAACAAGAACATCAGACAAAAGTTTATCATCTCTGCGGCACTTATGATCGCCGCCACCGCTACCGCTTCCGCTCAAGGAAACGGTCTTGCAGGCATCACGGAAGCCACCTCGATGGTGAGTTCGTATTTTGAACCCGCCACGAAACTCATCTACGCCATCGGCGCGGTGATCGGTCTTATCGGGGGCGTGAAAGTCTATTCAAAATTCTCGTCAGGAGACCCCGACACCTCCAAGACCGCCGCAAGCTGGTTCGGTGCGTGTATCTTCCTTATCGTAGCCGCCACCATCCTGCGCTCATTCTTCCTTTAATATAATAATGTATGGCTGAATACCCGATAAACAAGGGTATCGGCCGTCCGGTCGAGTTCAAGGGACTGAAAGCCCAGTACCTCTTCATCTTCTGCGGAGGTCTGCTCGTTCTCTTCGTCCTGTTCGTCATCCTCTACATGGTCGGCATCGGCCAGTGGATATGTATCGGCTTCGGTGCGGTATCGTCCTCCATCCTCGTATGGCAGACCTTCGCGCTGAACGCCCGGTACGGCGAACACGGGCTGATGAAGTTGGGAGCGGCACGGAGCCATCCCCGATACCTTATCAACCGGCGGCGGATCACCCGATTATTCACACGTAAACGAAAGGAAGAAACTGCATGAGAAATACATCGAAAATGACTACACTGGAAAACAGGTTCCCGCTGCTGGCAGTGGAACACGGCTGCATCATCTCCAAAGACGCCGACATCACGGTGGCTTTCGAGGTGGAACTGCCGGAGCTTTATACCGTGACAAGCGCGGAGTACGAGGCGATACACGGCTGCTGGTGCAAGGCGATCAAGGTCTTGCCGGATTTCTCCGTCGTCCACAAGCAGGACTGGTTCATCAAGGAGAAGTACAGACCGGAGTTGCAGAAGGACGATATGAGTTTCCTCTCGCGGAGCTTCGAGCGTCATTTCAACGAGCGTCCGTACCTGAAACACACGTGCTACCTCTACCTGACCAAGACGACAAAGGAGCGTAACCGTATGCAGAGCAATTTCAGTACGCTGTGCCGGGGGCATATCATCCCGAAGGAGCTGGACAGGGAAACCGCCGCGAAGTTCATGGAGGCGACGGAACAGTTCGAGCGCATCATGAACGACAGCGGTTTTGTCAGGCTGCGCCGCCTCTCCACCGACGAGATTGTGGGGACGGACGGCAAAGCCGGGCTGCTGGAGCGGTACTTCTCGCTCCTGCCCGAAGATAACGCCACGTTGCAGGACATCGAGCTTTCGGCAAGGGAGATGCGCATCGGCGACAACCGGCTGTGCCTGCACACCCTTTCCGACGCGGAAGACCTGCCCGGCACGGTGGCGACAGACACCCGTTACGAGCGGCTGTCCACCGACCGCTCGGACTGCCGCCTCTCCTTCGCCTCCCCCGTGGGGCTGCTGCTGCCGTGCAACCACATTTACAACCAGTATGTGATTATCGACAACAGCGAGGAGAACCTGCAGAGGTTCGAGAAGTCCGCCCGCAACATGCAGTCGCTCTCCCGCTATTCAAGGAGCAACAGCATCAACCGCGAGTGGATAGACCAGTACCTGAACGAAGCCCATTCCTACGGTCTGACCTCTGTACGGGCGCACTTCAACGTCATGGCGTGGAGCGACGACGCGGAGGAGCTGAAGCATATCAGGAACGATGTGGGAAGCCTGCTGGCAAGCATGGAGTGCGTGCCGCGCCATAACACCATCGACTGCCCGACACTCTACTGGGCGGCCATGCCCGGCAATGCGGCGGACTTCCCTGCGGAGGAGAGTTTCCACACCTTCATCGAGCAGGCGGTGTGCCTCTTCACGGAGGAAACCAATTACCGCAGTTCGCCCTCGCCCTTCGGCATCAAGATGGTGGACAGGCTCACGGGAAAACCGCTGCATCTCGATATTTCCGACCTGCCGATGAAAAAAGGCATCACGACCAACAGAAACAAATTCGTGTTGGGGCCCAGCGGAAGCGGCAAATCCTTCTTCATGAACCACCTCGTGAGGCAGTATTGGGAGCAGGGCACGCACGTGGTACTGGTGGACACGGGAAACTCCTATCAGGGACTGTGCGAGATGATACGGCGCAAGACGGGCGGCGCGGACGGCGTGTATTTCACCTACACGGAGGAGAAGCCCATCAGCTTCAATCCGTTCTACACTGATGATTATGTGTTCGACGTGGAGAAGAAGGACAGCATCAAGACGCTGCTGCTGACGCTCTGGAAGTCGGAGGACGACAAGGTGACGAAAACGGAGAGCGGTGAACTGGGCAGTGCGGTGAACGCCTACATCGAACGTATCAAGGCAGACCGGAGCATCGTGCCCTCGTTCAATACTTTCTACGAGTATATGCGTGACGACTACCGCAGGGAACTGGCGGAGCGCGAGATAAAGGTGGAGAAGGAAGACTTCAACATCGACAACATGCTGACCACCATGCGGCAGTATTACCAGGGCGGACGCTACGACTTCCTGCTCAACTCCACGGAGAACATCGACCTGCTGGGCAAGCGGTTCATCGTCTTCGAGATTGATTCGATAAAGGAAAACCGCGAACTGTTCCCGGTAGTTACCATCATCATCATGGAGGCTTTCATCAACAAGATGCGACGGCTGAAAGGCGTGCGGAAACAACTGATAGTGGAAGAGGCTTGGAAGGCTCTTTCTTCGGCGAACATGGCTGAATATCTGCGTTATATGTACAAGACGGTCAGAAAATATTACGGTGAGGCAATCGTGGTGACGCAGGAGGTGGACGACATCATTTCCTCCCCCGTTGTTAAAGAGAGCATCATCAACAACTCGGACTGCAAGATACTTCTCGACCAAAGAAAGTACATGAACAAGTTCGACCAGATTCAGGCGTTGCTCGGACTGACGGAGAAGGAGAAGTCGCAGATACTCTCCATCAACATGGCGAACAACCCTTCAAGGTTCTACAAGGAGGTGTGGATAGGCTTAGGTGACACGCAGTCGGCGGTCTATGCCACCGAGGTGAGTGCGGAGGAGTATCTGGCATACACCACCGAGGAAACGGAGAAGGTGGAGGTTTACCGTCTGGCGGAGCAGCTGGGCGGCGACATCGAAGCCGCCATCCGGCAGCTTGCCGAAAGGCGGAGAAACAGACAATAAGCAATCAATAAAACAGATTTATCAACGAAAAAAGAAAAGCGTATGAGTATTTCAAGAATGAAGATGCTGAAAATCAGCGAGTGTTTAATAGGATTGGCAGTCGTGATGCTACAATCCTGCGATATGGCGGATAACCGCCGCGACCAATTGTGCGGAAACTGGACAAGCATGGAAGGAAAGCCCGACGTGCTCATCTACAAGGAGGGCGAAGCCTACAAGGTGACGGTGTTCAAACGGAGCGGCATCCGCCGCAGGCTGAAACCGGAAACCTACCTCCTGCAGGAGGAGAACGGCAACCTGTTCATGAACACGGGATTCCGCATCGACGTGTCCTATAACGAGGCTACCGACGTGCTGACCTTCTCTCCGAACGGGGACTATGTGCGTGCAAGCCACGAACCGGAGAACCCGGCAGAAGAATAAGAATGTACAACCGCTAAATCCAAAGAATATGAGTATGAAAACAAGAATGGCAATCGCCGTATGCCTGTGCCTGCTTTTCGCAGGCAGGGCTTCCGCCCAATGGGTGGTGAGCGACCCCGGCAATCTGGCGCAGGGTATCATCAACGCCTCGAAGAACATCGTCCACACCTCGAAGACCGCCACCAACATGGTGAACAACTTTCAGGAAACGGTGAAAATCTACCAGCAGGGCAAGAAATATTACGATGCGCTCAAATCGGTGAACAATCTCGTCAAGGATGCCCGCAAGGTACAGCAGACCATCCTGATGGTGGGCGACATCACGGACATCTATGTGAACAACTTCCAGAAGATGCTCCATGACGGGAACTTCACCCCCGAAGAGCTGTCGGCAATCGCCTTCGGCTATGCGAAGCTGTTGGAAGAGAGCAACGACGTGCTGACAGATTTGAAGAACGTGGTGAACATCACCACGCTCTCCATGACCGACAAGGACCGCATGGACGTGGTGGAGCGGTGCTACTCCAAGATGAAGCGTTACCGTAACCTTGTGGGTTACTATACCAACAAGAACATCAGCGTGAGTTACCTGCGTGCGAAGAAGAAGAATGACCTCGACCGCATCATGGGACTGTACGGGAACATGGACGAAAGATACTGGTAGCCTATGGAATTTGACAACCTTCATCAGATATTGCGCTCGCTTTACGAGCAGATGATGCCGCTTTGCGGTGACATGGCGGACGTGGCGAGAGGCATCGCCGGACTGGGCGCATTGTTCTACGTTGCCTGCCGGGTATGGCAGTCGCTGGCGAGAGCCGAAGCGATAGACGTGTTCCCCATGCTCCGCCCGTTCGCCGTCGGTCTGTGCATCATGTTCTTTCCGACAGTGGTGCTCGGTACGGTGAACAGCATTCTGTCACCCGTCGTGCAAGGCACTGCAAAACTGCTTGAAACACAGACGCTGGACATGAACGAATACCGCAAGCAGAAAGACAAGCTGGAATACGAGGCAAAAGTGCGCAACCCGGAAACCGCCTACCTTGTGTCCAACGAGGAGTTTGACAAGCAGCTGGAGGAACTGGGCTGGTCTCCCACCGACATGATGACGATGGCTGGAATGTATATAGACCGGGGGATGTACAACATGAAGAAGAACATCCGTGACTTCTTCCGGGAGATACTGGAACTGATGTTCCAAGCCGCCGCCCTCGTGATAGACACCATCCGCACGTTCTTCCTCGTGGTGCTGGCGATACTCGGCCCGATAGCCTTCGCCATTTCCGTGTGGGACGGCTTCCAGAGTACGCTCACGCAATGGTTCTGCCGCTATATACAGGTTTATCTGTGGCTTCCGGTATCGGACATATTCAGCACCATACTGGCGAAGATACAGGTGCTGATGCTGCAAAGCGACATCGAGCGTATGCAGGCTGACCCGAACTTCTCGCTGGATTCGAGCGACGGGGTGTATATCGTGTTCATGATTATCGGCATCATCGGCTACTTCACGATACCCACTGTTGCGGGCTGGATCATCCAAGCCGGTGGCATGGGCAGTTACGGGCGCGGTGTGACGCAGCTTGCCGGACGCGGAGCGGCTCTTGCAGGGGGTGTCGCAGGTGCTGCGGCAGGAAACGCAGCCGGGCGTGTCGGACGTGCCGGGATAAATATGGGCAAGGCGGCATGGAACCATACCGCCGGACGCCTTCTCAAACGGAAATAACCTATAAAATCAGACAGAATGGAATTCAAGTCACTCAAGAACATCGAAACATCGTTCAGGCAGATACGCCTGTTCGGTATCGTCTTCCTCGCCCTTTGTACCGTGATAACGGTCTGGAGCGTGTGGAGTTCCTACCGCTTTGCGGAGCGGCAGAGGGAAAAAATCTATGTACTGGACAACGGCAAGTCGCTGATGCTGGCACTCTCGCAGGACCTTTCGCAGAACCGTCCGGCAGAGGCACGGGAACACGTGCGCCGCTTCCACGAGCTTTTCTTCACGCTCTCGCCGGAAAAGAGCGCGATTGAGCACAACGTGAAACGTGCCCTGCTGCTGGCGGACAAGAGCGTGTACCACTACTATTCGGACTTTGCCGAGAAGGGATACTACAACCGGATTATCACAGGGAACATCAACCAGGTGCTGAAGGTGGACAGCGTGGTGTGCGACTTCGACAGCTATCCCTACCGTGCCGTGACCTATGCCACGCAGAAGATCATCCGGCAGAGCAACGTCACCGAGCGCAGCCTCGTGACCACGTGCCGGCTGCTCAACTCGTCCCGTTCGGACGACAATCCGAACGGATTCACCATCGAGGGGTTCACCATTATCGAAAACAAGGATTTGCAGACAATCAAAAGGTAACAGGGTATGAAAGGAAAAAGTATAAGAAAATCACAGTGGAACGCATACCAGAAACTCCACGACAAGAAGAAAATGTGGGTGGCAAGGCTCAAAAGCTATCTGGACGGCTTGCCGCCGAAGACACGCAGGCGCATCGTGCTGGTCATGTTTGCCATTTTCGCCGCGCTTGCCCTCCACACCTTCAGCAAAGCCGTCCATGACATCGGCAGGAGTGACGGCAGCCGGATGAGGATAGACCACGCCGGGCAGGTGGAGCTGTTCGTGAAGCCTGACAAGAACAATAGTTTTACACCTTATTATAATATGTATGGAACAGACAAAGAACGAAACAAGGATTGAGGGCAATACCGGAAACACGGCTGCGCCCGACAACAGGGAAAAACAGAAAAAGGAGCGTAAACCGCTGACCGAAGCACAGAGGCTGCAACGTCAGAAAATGATCGTGCTGCCCGTCATGGTGCTGGTGTTCATCGGGGTGATGTGGCTGATATTCGCCCCGTCCTCCGAGACGGAGCAGGAACCGGGAACGGGAGGTTACAACACCGAGATGCCGGATGCGGACAAGGCAGACCGCCAGATAATCGGCGACAAACTGAAAGCCTACGAGCAGGCGGCGATGGAGGAACGGCTGGAGGAAAGGGACCATGCCGTGCGGCAGCTGGGCGACATGTTCGACCGTGAAACGGGAGATACAGGGGATGGCGGCGGCTTCGACCTCTCCACTCCCGAAGGAAAGGAAGACGGGTCTGCCACACAGACCATCCGCTCTTCCGCAGCCGCCTACCGCAACCTGAATGCCACGCTCGGCAACTTCTATGAAGAACCCGCACGGAACGATGCGGAGATGGAGAAACTGATGGAGCGTATATCCCTGCTGGAGTCGGAACTGGAAAGTGAAAAGGAAAAAGCTTCCACAATGGACGAGCAGGTGGCACTGATGGAGAAGTCCTATGAACTGGCAGCGAAATACATGGGCGGACAGAACGGCACACAGACGGCAAAACCCTTCTCCGTTCAGAAAGCAGGGAAGAACAAAGCGGAACCCGTCAGGCAGGTGGAACGTCAGGTGGTATCCTCGCTCGCACAACCTGCGGGCAATGCGGAGGTTGCCGCTACCTGCCCGCAGGAGCGTAACCGGGGCTTCAATACAGCGGTAGGCGGAACAGCCATATCGGACAAGAACACCTTGTCGGCTTGCGTCTATGGGGCGCAGAGCGTGACGGACGGGCAGGCGGTCAGGCTGCGGCTGCTGGAGCCGATGGCGATAGCGGATAAAATCATTCCCCGTAATGCGGTGGTGGTCGGCACCGCCAAGATACAGGGGGAACGGCTCGAAATCGGAATCAGTTCGCTGGAGTATGACGGCAGCATCATCCCGATAGAGCTGGCAGTCTATGACACGGACGGACAGCCCGGCATCTTCATCCCGAACTCGCTGGAACTGAACGCTGTCAAAGAGGTCGCCGCCAATATGGGAAGCTCACTCGGCAGCAGCATCAACATCTCCACCAATGCCGGGGCGCAGCTTGCCTCTGATTTGGGCAAGGGGCTGATACAGGGCACAAGCCAATACATATCCAAGAAGATGCGTACCGTGAAAGTACATCTGAAATCGGGGTACAGGGTCATGCTCTATCAGGAAGAAAATTAAGAAAACAACCAATCAAAAATTTTATTTACCACTAAATCCAAAGTAATATGAGAAAAGTAATCATGATGTTTGCCCTTGCTATGGGCATCGTAACTGTCCATGCGCAGGAGAACGTAACCGTTGCTGAAGAGAACAACGGAAGTAAGCAACAGACGGACGCACAGCCGGTATTGACCAAGGAGGTCTATCCGCAGAAGGAGGCGGACGGCGACCTGTATCACGGTCTGACGAAGAAACTGACTTTTGACCGCATGATACCCCCTCACGGTCTGGAAGTGACCTACGACAAGACCGTGCATATCATCTTTCCGGCAGAGGTGCGCTATGTGGATTTGGGTTCTCCCGACCTGATAGCCGGAAAAGCGGACAGAGCGGAGAACGTGATCCGTGTGAAGGCTACCGTGAGAAACTTCCCGAACGAGACCAACATGTCAGTAATCACGGAGGACGGAAGTTTCTACACGTTCAACGTGAAGTACGCCGCCGAACCGCTGCTGCTCAACGTGGAGATGTGCGACTTCATCCACGACGGGGAATCGGTGAACCGTCCGAACAACGCGCAGGAAATCTACCTGAAGGAGCTGGGCAGCGAAAGCCCGATGCTGGTGCGCCTTATCATGAAGTCCATACACAAGCAGAACAAGCGTGAGGTGAAGCATATCGGCAGCAAGTGTTTCGGCATCCAGTACCTGCTGAAAGGCATCTACACGCACAACGGTCTTCTCTATTTCCACACGGAAATCAAGAACCAAAGCAACGTGCCTTTCGATGTGGACTACATCACGTGGAAAATCGTGGACAAGAAGGTGGCGAAGCGTACCGCCATGCAGGAGCAGATAATCCTGCCGCTCCGTGCGCAGAACTACGCCACCTGCGTGCCGGGCAAAAAAAGCGAGCGTACGGTCTTCACGATGGCGAAGTTCACCATTCCCGATGACAAGTGCCTCGTGGTGGAACTGAACGAGAAGAACGGCGGTCGCCACCAGTCCTTCGTGATTGAGAACGAGGATCTGGTGCGTGCCAACACGATTGACGAACTTCAAGTGCGCTGACCATGAGAAAGTACATCGCAATCATCATCGCGTCGCTTGCCCTTTTCACGGGGCAGGCGCACGCCCAACGATGCCTGCCGAAAATGCAGGGTATCGAAGTCAGGGCGAACATGACGGACGGCTTCAAGCCCGGCGGCAATGACGGAGGGTACAGTTTCGGGGCGGCTTTATCCACCTATACGAAAAGAGGAAACAAGTGGGTGTTCGGCGGCGAATATCTCTTGAAGAACACCCCGTACAAGGACACCGCCATACCTGTGGCGCAGTTCACGGCAGAGGGCGGCTACTTCTTCAAACTGCTGACGGATGCCCGAAAAATCATTTTTGTCTATGGGGGTGTTTCGGCTCTCGCCGGATATGAGTCGGTGAATTGGGGGAAGAAGATGCTGTATGACGGAGCCACACTGCACGACCGGGACGCTTTCATCTATGGCGGTGCGCTGACGCTTGATGTGGAGTTTTATGTGGCAGACCGTATCGCCCTGCTCGCCAATCTCAGGGAACGCCTGCTGTGGGGTGGCGACACGAAGAAGCTGCACTGCCAATGGGGTGTGGGCATAAAGTTCATCATCAACTGAAAGGCGTGTATGGAACGGACGGACATTGAAAACATGAAGCGGATACCCCTTGCGGACTTCCTCGCACGGTTGGGGCATGAGCCTGTCCGAAGAAGCGGAAACGAGCTGTGGTATCGTGCGCCGTACCGCAACGAGCGAACAGCCTCGTTCCGTGTGAACGTGGCGAAACAGCTCTGGTACGACTTCGGCTTGGGCAAGGGCGGCGACATATTCACGCTTGCCGGGGAGTTTGTCCGAAGCGGTGATTTCATGGTGCAGGCGAGGTTCATATCGGAAGCCGCCCATATGCCGCTAACGGCATTGCCGGCTTTTGAACCGAAGCCCCCGGAGCCGGTCTTTGAGGAAGTGGAAGCCGCCCGGCTTCTCCTCTCTCCGCTGACGGAATATCTGAAAGAGAGGGGTATCCCTTACGTTGTCGCATCGCGTCACTGCTGCCGCCTGAACTATGGTGTGCACGGGAAAAGGTATTTTGCAGTCGGTTTCCCCAATGTGGCGGGCGGTTATGAAATCCGCAGCCGCCATTTCAAGGGTTGCGTGCCGCCGAAGGATGTGTCGCTGATAAGGACGGAAACCACCGGCACTGACGCCTGCTGCGTGTACGAGGGATTTATGGACTTCCTTTCCGCTGTCACGCTCGGCATAGGCGAAAGGTGCGACCACCTTGTACTGAACTCGGTCGCCAACGTGAAGAAGGCGCTGAGGTATCTGGACGGTTACGGGCGCATCGGCTGTTTCCTTGACCGTGACGATGCGGGACGAAGGACGCTTGAAGCCCTGAAAGAACGGTATGGCGGGCGTGTCGCAGACCGCTCCGCCCTCTATGACGGTTGCAAGGACTTGAACGAGCACCTGCAACGGACAACGAAAAAACAGAATATCAACCATCTAAAAATCAAATGACAATGAATATACCGAACAACAAGAGAACATCATTTTTCAAGGCGTTGGCACTTTGCCTGTTCGCCGCCATGTCATTCACATCCGTATCGTGCGACGATGACATGGACATCCAGCAATCCTATCCCTTCACGGTGGAAACGATGCCGGTACCCAACAAGGTTACGAAGGGTCAAACGGTGGAAATCCGCTGTGAGCTGAAAAAGACGGGCGATTTTGCGAACACGCTATATACCATCCGCTATTTCCAGTTCGAGGGGGAAGGCTCCCTGAAAATGGATAACGGCATCACGTTCCTTCCCAACGACCGTTACCTGCTCGAAAACGAAAAGTTCCGCCTGTATTACACGGCAGCGGGCGATGAAGCGCATAATTTCATCGTGGTGGTGGAAGATAATTTCGGAAATTCCTTTGAGTTGGAATTTGATTTTAACAACCGGAATGCGGAAGGGGAAAGCCAGACCGTCACGTATGCCGGCAACTTCAAACCTATGCCAAGATGATGCGTGTGTTCATGGCTATCCTCTGTTCGTTTTGGGCGGTTTGCTCCGTGTCTGCACAGAGCAACCGCCAAGAGGGAACGGACAGGCAGGCGGCTATCTACCGTCTGCCGCTTATGGAACGGGCGTTTCTGTGTACCCGCCACTTTGAAGGCTGGCATGACCAAAGCTGCTATCCCTATGTGGGTTGGGGACACCGTTTACAAAAAGGTGAAAGCTATTCGGCACGCACGATGACGAAACGGCAGGCAGACGCACTGTTAAGGAAAGACTTGCGGAAGTTCATCGGCATATTCCGAAATTTTGGACGTGACAGCGTGCTGCTTGGCACGCTGGCTTTCAATGTCGGTCCGGCGAAGCTCTTGGGGAACGGGCGATACCCCAAAAGCCAGCTGATAAAAAAGCTGGAGGCTGGTGACAGGGACATTTACCATGAGTATGTTGCTTTCTGTCATTATAATGGTAAACGGCACGCCATGCTGCTTAAACGGAGAAAGGCGGAGTTTGCGTTGCTGTATGTTCCATAAATATCAGTATATGTCAGACATCTGACCAAAAAAAATCCGATGAAGTTGATGGCTTCATCGGATTTTTCTCCTTGTAAAAATACCGTTCCTGCAAGATTGTTTTTTCGCATAATATAAGAATGAACTCCTGACATTACAGCATTCACGCTAACAAGCAAATCTTTTTGAGATTTTTGTTATCTATTGCATAAACGCGTTGTCAGTTTTCGGTAAGAAGCCGATAGTGTGTTTTTTAATTTTACTTTTAATTTCAATATTTAACATCTAATACTATTTTTTCTTTATAGCATACTTACGTGATAAGAGCGAACCTACAGCACAAATTACAAATAGAATTCCAGTAGAATAACAAGTGTTTCCTATTCCTGTTAAAGGTGAAACTAAACCGCCTAATGCAAAAGAAACAGCTCCAAGTAATGCAGAGGCACTACCTGAATGTTGGCGACCAAATTCCATAGATAATGCTGTTGAACAAGTGAAGCATAGGCCTAAAGACAACAGAATGCCTATAAGTAGAAGTTCATATACCCAAAAATTACATCCGTAGATTAGAGCAATTGCTTCTGAAACTGCAAATAACAACAATCCATAACAACCCCACATCGTTCCTTTCTCTATTTGCTTGAATTTTGCACCAACAGATGCTGACACAACAATTGCAACTGCATTCATTCCAAAACAGAGACTGAATTGTTCAGGGGTGAAACCGAAATATTGCTGCATTATAAAAGGGGCTGAGGCTATATTAGTAAAGATTGCAGCTTGGGCAAACCCAAGCTGCAACATATAGCCCATGTAAGAACGATTCTTCAGTAAAGGTTTATAGTCAGAAATAGTATGAAGGAAAGTAGACTGAAGACGCCTTTCCACGGGCAATGATTCTCGGAAAAAACATACAGCGATTAATAGAACTACACCTATGCCAAGCAATACAGCAAATATGCCTTCCCAACCCGTTGTCTTCACCATCATACCACCAATAACAGGTGCCAGTACAGGTGCAAAACCGTTAATAGAACCCACAACAGCCAGCATCTTCGCCAGTTGATGCCCATCGTAGAGATCGGTAGCGATTGAACGTGCAATGACAATGCTTCCCGAAGCCGCCATACCCTGAAACAATCTGAATAATACGAATAAGCAAATTGTATCGGAATACAAACAGAATAAGGTAGATAGAATATAAAATAGTATCGTACCTACTAATAAAGGTTTACGCCCATAACGATCACTTAACGGACCGAATGCCAGTTGTCCTAATCCTAATCCGACCATACAACATGTCAAACTGAGCTGTACCATGGAGGCTGACGTATCAAATGATTCCATCATGGCAGGCAGAGCAGACAAATACATATCTGTTACAAAGGGGCCAAAAGCTGTTAGCATTCCTGATAAAAACGTAACAAATAAGGTGTACTTAAAATTCCGCACACCTATGCTATGATTTACCAGATTCATAAAGTACCTCCTCCTAAGGCATGATAAAGAGTTATGACAGATTGTAACTGAGTAAACTTATCCGTAGCCATGCTTAAACGGGCAGTCAACAGAGACTGCCGGGCAGTCAGCAATTCCAGATAAGTAGCATTTCCTGTCTGATACAACGATTCGGATGTCTGCACAGAACGCTCCAGTTCCTTGCATTGCTGACTATGGAATTTCCACATACGACCGGCTGACTCTACCGCATAGAGCGCATTGTTCACTTCCTCTCCTGCATCCAATAAAGTTTGCTTATAAGACAATAAAGCTATCTGTTCTTCTGATTTGGAAACCCGTAAGTTAGAAACTAACTTACCCCGGTTGAAAAGAGGCTGGGTTAAACTACCCAATGCTGATAGAATCCAGCCACTCGGATTTGCGATAACCTGTCCCAACGAATTGGTCCACCCGGCTTCACCACTCAATGTCAGATTGGGATAAAATGCCGATCGTGCCTGATTGGTATTGTAATAAGCACTGGCTAAAACCATTTCAGCCTGTACTACATCAGGACGTTTCGAAAGCAGCCGCAAGGGAATACCTATATTATAATGTTGCGGAAACTCTTGGGCTGACAAACTTGAACGCTTGATGGTTTGGGATGTCTTTCCCAAAAGCGTACATAGGCTGTTTTCTGCCTCTCGCTGCTGACGCAACAAATCATTATGGGTAGCTTCCAATTCATATAAACTGGCACGAGCTTGTGTTACGGCATTTTCCGTTTCCTCACCTATTTTCCATTTCGCTTCCATCAGTCTCACTTGTTCTTTCCAAACTTCTAAAGTCTTCTGACTTAAAGTTATTTGCTCATCCAATAGTAATAAAGTGTAATACCCATTGGCTATGTTAGCTATCAACTCAGAACGAACTGCCTGCTGGTAAGCTTGCTGTTGCAGCAAAGAGGTATGGCTGCCCTTCTTGGCATTTCTCAGATTTCCAAACAAATCAATTTCCCAACTTGCCTGAACTGGCAATTCATACGATTTTACAGTTTTTCCTCCATCAGTGCTGGTCAGTGTCCCTTGAGGAGATAAGGACAATGACGGAAGAAATGCAAGACGAGCCGACATAAGCTGTGCTTTGGCCTGTTCCGTGCGAAGCATAGCTATTTGTATGTCTGTATTGTGTTGTAAACCATATTCTATCCACAACTGCAACTGCTCATCCTGAAATAAATCTTGCCAGGATATATCACCCAACGTAACTGAATCATTGGATGTTATTTCTATTGAGTCACGATAAAGGCTGTCAACAGGCAATCCTTCCGGACGTTTATAATTCTGATAAATGTGACAACTGCTCAATAGAGTCACACATGCCAAACAATATCCTATTCTTTTCATAAAATTCTATCTTCTTTTCGTTTACCCATTACCCGCTCTTCCAAATACTGAAATGTGATGAAAAATACAGGCGTAACAAATAATAAAGCGATGGTGCCTATCAGCATTCCACCAACTGTTCCTACACCTAATGACGTGTTTCCATTGGCACCAACTCCAGATGCAAACATCAGTGGAAGCAGACCGAATATCATGGTAAGCGCTGTCATCAGAATGGGTCGGAGGCGCACTCCTGCAGCTGATACCGCAGCTTGTGTAAGTGACATGCCTTCTTTTCTTCGTTCGGATGCATATTCTGTCAGAAGAATGGCTGTTTTAGAAAGCAATCCAATCAGCATAATCAAACCGGTTTGTAGGTAGATATTATTTTCGACACCCCATAATCGGGCAAATAGGAAACTTCCCATCAAGCCAAATGGTACTGAAAGAATTACAGCCATCGGGATAAAAAGACTCTCATAAAGAGCACAAAGAATCAAATAAATGAACAATATACAGACTCCATAGATAATAACGGTGTCATGCGAATCACTCATCTGTTTTTCTTCGCGTGTCATACCCGAAAACTCATAGCCGTAGCCTGTAGGCAAGGTTTGAGCCGCCACTTCATTAACAGCCCGGATTACATCACCCGAACTGTAACCGGTTGCAGGCATTCCTTGTATATTGATGGAAGAAAACATGTTGAAACGTGTCAGTGATTCAGAACCGTAAGTTTTTGTCAATGTAACAAACTGGCTGACCGGTGCCATGCCCCCTGAAGTCTTGACATAAATATTATCCAAAGACTGGATACTATTCCGGCTGTCTGAAGGAGCCTGCAAGATAACTCTATACAATTTGGTAAAACGGTTGAAGTTGGAGGCATACACGCTTCCCATATAGCCAGACAATACAGACAGTACTTCTTCGGTAGTTGTACCGGCACGTTGACACTGCGCCTCGTCTACATCCACTCGGTACTGGGGGAAATCAGCACTGAAGGAAGTGTAGGCCATTTGCACTTCAGGACGCTGGTTCAAGACTTCTAAAAATCGATTGGCCACTTCACTTAAAGCCTCAATACCTTTTCCGGAACGGTCTTGCAGATATAATTCAAAACTGTTTCCTGTACCATATCCGGAAATCATAGGCGGAGAAAATATAAAAATCTTCGCATTCTTTACGTGAGCTGTACGGCGATAGATTTCGGCAGAAATGGCATCCACACTCCCTGCTTCCGTCTTCCGCTCATCCCAATGTTTTAATTTTATAATGAACATGCCATGAGAGGCTCCACTGCCTGAACCCATACCAAAACCTGCCACTTTATTGAAGCTGTCGATGTGAGGTATTTCTTTCAATTCTTCTTCTATTTCATTCATAATGCTCAGTGTTTCCGAAAGTGAACTGCCAGCCGGAGCATCCATGCTAATGAAAATAGAACCTGTATCTTCAGATGGAACCAGACCGGTTTTAGTGGTTCCCATCAAATAAACCAGCAAAAGTACTGAAGCAACCAAAACTCCCCATGCCTGCCATTTACGTTTAATGAAATATTTAGCTCCAATTTTATATTTTAATACGATGCGACGGAAGGCACTGTCAAAAGCCAGCCGGAAACGAGTGGAAAACTCTGGTTTACGTCCTTCTATAAGCATTTCATTGGGTCGTAGGATTAAGGCGCAAAGGGCAGGGGAAAGGGTCAGGGCATTGACGGCGGAAATACCCACTGCAACAGCCATCGTGATACCAAATTGGGTATAAAATATTCCCGAAGTACCGCCCATAAATGAGACAGGGACAAACACAGCCATAAATACCAGGGTGGAGGTAACAATAGCCGATGAAATACCTCCCATAGCATTGACAGTGGCCTGATAAGGTGAACGGTATCCTTCGTCAAAGCGAACCTGAACCGCTTCCACTACAATGATAGCATCATCCACAATGGTACCAATAGCCAACACCAAGGCGAAGAGAGTCAGCAAGTTAATACTGAAACCAGCCACATACAATACAGCAAATGTACCAATCAATGATACAAAAATGCTGATGGTAGGAATCAGGGTGGAACGAGGGTTCTGCAAGAATATATACACCACCAACACTACCAAAATAATGGCCTCAATCAGCGTTTTGATAACTTCATGAATAGAAGCATCCAAAAAGTTTTTAGTACTCATGAGTTCCACAACTTCCACATCTTCAGGCAGTGATTCTTTCAACTCCTCCAAGTAACGGTCAATTTCTGTAATGATCTCATTGGCGTTGGTTCCTGCCATCTGATTAATCATACAGGTACTTCCCGGACACCCATTGACTGTTCCCGAATAGGAGTAACTTTGCGCACCCAGCTCTACAGTAGCTATATCCTTCAATTTCAGTACCCGCCCGTCTGCATAAGCTTTTATGACAATTTCTTCAAACTCCTTTTCCGTTTCCAGGCGTCCCCGGTATTTTAATGTATATTGGTAGACATTTTGGGAATCTTCACCAATAGCTCCTGCGGCAGCCTCTATGTTTTGACTGGCTAAAGCCGATTCAACATCACTGGGAACCAACTCATATCTGGCCATTATATCGGGTTTTAACCAAATACGCATGGCATAAGCTCCTCCCATTACATTTACTTCACCTACACCCGAAATGCGTTGAATCTGTGGCTTTACGTTTATGTTCAGATAGTTTGTCAGAAAATTTTCATCATACGTCCCTTTCGGACTGTATAAGCCAAATATTTTCAACATACTACTTTGCCGCTTCATGGTGGTTACTCCTACTTTGGTAACTTCAGCCGGTAGTAGTGAAGTAGCTGATGATACTTTATTTTGTACGTTGACAGCAGCCATGTCAGGGTCAGTTCCCTGCTTAAAATAAACTGTTATTTCCGCACTGCCCGTATTGCTGGCTGTAGAAGTCATGTAGGTCATATTTTCGACTCCATTTATAGCTTCTTCCAAGGGTACAATTACGCTTTTCTGTACCGCTTCGGCATTGGCACCACTATAGGTGGTAGAAACCCGGATGGTAGGCGGTGCAATATCTGGATACTGTTCAACAGACAAAGCATATAGACCGATTAATCCCGCCACAAAAATGACTACAGAAATCACCATGGACAAAATGGGACGGTCAATAAAATGTTGCAGTTTCATAAGCTTTCCTCCTTCTTTTCCGACTCATCAGCCACTGGTGATTGTACCAATGTGCCTTCTTTTAACAAACCTGCTCCTTCTGCTACAATCACATCTCCGATCTTCAAACCTTCTTCCACGATATATTCGGATCCGTTATTTAATTCATATACTTGAATAGGAGTGGAAACAGCTTTGCCATCCACAACTTTATAAGCAAAAATACGGTTTTGAATATCGTAAGTGCCTTCTTGAGGTACAACCACGCATTGCTTACGCTCATAGGGTATGACCACATTGGCAGATCCTCCACTTAAAATACGCCTGTCCGGATTATCAAACACAGCCCGTAAGCTGACTGTTCCTGTGACCTTGTCAATGATACCACTCACGACATCCACTTTCCCCTGTAGCGGATAAATGGAATGGTCGTTCAATTCCAGTGACACCGGAGGGAATGTAGCTAACAGACTATCCAATGTGCTGTATTGAGACATCATAGACAACACTTGCTTTTCAGATAATGAAAAATAAGCATACATCTGAGAATTATCAGAGACTCGAATAAGCGGTTCTGTCATAGAAGCACTGACCAAAGCCCCTATACGGAAAGAAGTCATCCCGGCATATCCGTCCACCGGGCTTTTTACTTCGGTATAGGAAAGATTATTGGCAGCATCCTTCAACTCAGCTTGAGCCTGCATCAGGGTAGCTTTTGCACTTTTATAATTGTTCCGGGCCGTGCGAAGCTCATATTCGGAAATCACGCGGTCACGGTACAAAAGTTCTTTGCCTTCCAGAGTCTGTTTGGCTGTGGCTTCATTGGCTTCAGCCGTAGCCACAGCTGCTTCTGCTTTTAACAAAGCTGCTTGATAAGGGACTTGATCTATTACAAAAAGTACTTGTCCTTTTCGAACCTTAGCCCCTTCTTCCACGCAAACTTGTGTAATCGTACCCGACACCTGGGGACGAACTTCAACATCTTGTTTGCCTTCTACAACAGCTGAATACTTTACCGAGAAAGTTCTGGTTTCCGGTTTCAAGGTCAGCAAGGGATAATTCACCTGATTCCCACGTACCTGCTCCTTTTGATGGCAACTTTGCAACCAGCAGGCACACAATCCTAATACTAAAAATCTACTTACCTTCATATAATACTATTATTAAATTTTGCGTCAAAATTAGGAATGATTAAAAACAGAGCTGTTATTCAAATAACGCCAGCATTTGTCCATTTGAGACATAATCAACTAAAATTAGCAATTGAATGATTTTATAACATTATCCAGCTTTTAAAACGATTGAAAAACACTAAATTTGCATTTATAAAGTTCCCGATGTATGAATCTACAAGAATTATTTCCCAGATTTTCTCCTAGTCGGATGTTATCCAACCAGGTACTATTAATTGTTGGTCAAGAATTAAAACAATTGATAAGCCAAAGCATTGAAGGCTGTCGAGTATTTATATTGGTATGTAGTGGCAAAATAAACCTCTCTATTGATAGTCGTTCTTATAATATGGAGGAAAATGATTTTATGGATGTGCTCGAAGGTGTTCCCATCCACTTTAAATCTTGCAGTGACGATCTGCATGCTTATTGTCTTTTTCCCAATTATAAGTTTGCGCGTAACTCTCTAAAACTCTTTCGACCAGGACCGGAAAATTATTTTCTAGAACGAACAAAGTTTCCTATCTTACATCTTACTGAGGAAGAAGCACATCGTATTCAACAGCAAATGGTCTTGTTAAAAGAAAGTTTGGAATCATTACAGCATTACTATCGAAATGATTTAGTACAGACTTACTTCCGTAGTTTCATGTTGGAAGAAGGAAATCTCATGTTTTCACGTGCTAATGCAATGACTGCCGGAAACACGCTGATTATTAACAAAAAAGACATCTTGTTAATGAATTTCATGAAATTGATTTGGGAAAATGCCATTACAGAACATGGTGTCGCATTCTATGCTGATAACTTGTGTGTTTCAACCAAGCACCTGACTCGATTGACGAAAGAAGCGTTTAAACAGACACCCCACGAAATGATATGCAAAGAAATCATTCATCATGCTTTGGACATGTTGGATAATCATGAGATAAGTATCCAGCAAATATCCGAAGAACTAAATTTTGCAGATATGGCATCTTTCAGCAAATTCTTTAAAAAGCATATGCAGGTATCACCTGTCGCTTATCGTCAACTTCATTTGTCTTAGACAGTTATCATATGTTTCCTGCCATGAAGTTTTCATTTGTGAGGTTATTGGAAATCATGTTTGTGCTTATGCCACCGCTCCTTTGCAAGATGATTTTTTGGTTTTACCAAATTGCTTCCATAAAACTTGCTTTTAAGACTGACATCGTAGATTGGGACAAAGGTTTCTTTGCTACTTTCTTTTCCGCCCTATGCTCATGAAAGAAAGTAGGCGGCTCTCGCCGCCCACCACTCAAAAATGCGTGTAAAGTCCTGTCACCATAGTGAATACCTCTTCCAGCATATCACAATATACGCCTTCGTGCGTGGCTATGTCCGTTTTCCTGCACTCAAAGGTCTTTTTGTTGAAGGTCTTGCGGTAGAAACGCATATTATATAAATCTGCTCCCGCATCGTAGATAATGTCAAGGCGGTTGGCACTCGTCTTGTTACGTGCAAGGCTCATGCGCAAGCCGTTACCCATATCAATGAAATCCTTGCTTCCCGTCATAGTGGCAAAGCGTCTGCCACCAATCTGCTTCCAAATGGTCTTAGCTATCATGTTTTCAAGTCTTTATGGTTGGCGGTGTGAACACCGCCAACTTGTTCAACATTCGGTTATCTCGGAAATGGGTGTATGTCGTTTCAACCATTCCAACAGACACTCCATATTGTACTCGCTTGTTATGACTGCCGTGTAGGTGTCAATGGCGGTAAACCTGCTGCTCTCATAGTTGTCTATCCATCCCTTTAGGCTGTCCGTTCCCCACGCTTTGGCATCCTCGAAAATACTGTCCAATACCTTGATAGGCTCGCCAAACTTGACAATCGTAGTCTGATAGATTACGCTCATTTCTTGTCCTCCTTTCTGCTTTTAGCCATAAGCCACTTGTCCCTTTCTGCTCGGCACTCGCCCAATGTGGGCTTCACACAAGAGAAAAGTTCTCCGTCCGTGTGATGACGGTAGTCGTACTGCACAAGGGTGCGTCTTTTCCTGCCGTAACCTAATTGGAAACTTTCATACTTTTCCGTACCTGCCGTTTGGCAGGTACTCACTCCATTGATGGTCATTCGTGTACTCATATCATTTACTTTTGAATAAATCTTTCCAAATACTTCTCTTGTATGCCGAGTGCTTCGGCATAGATACTTAATTGGACTGCATAACGGGTATTGTAATAACTCCTTTCCATTTCGTTTGTGGATAATCCGATATGTTCCCTTATATCGTTCAAATGTCTTTTGACAATATGCTTGTAGTAGCGGTTTCTTTTTTCTCTTTCGTTGGTCATAATTCCATTCTGTTTATAGGTTAAAAATGTACTGACAGCACTCTGTTCTGCATCACCATTTCGGGGTCGCTCGTGTAGCGTTGGTGCATATAGAAATGGTGTGAGCCGAAGCCGTAAAGGAAGAACTTGTCAAGTTCGTGCTTCTCGGCAAAGTCCTTTACGCTTCGCCTTAACTGCTCCTCACTCGTTGCAAGAGTGAGAAGGTTTACAAATTCAAGGAACATCTTTGGGATTGTATCATCCCAAAGACAAACCATACTTTCAATTCTTACTTCCATATTGTTCAATATTATAGGTTTATATTATGCCGCTTTCATCCGTTCACGGATAAGGTTGGCGTTCTTGTTCACAAGGTCTATGATACGCTCGTGATATTCGGTGTCTTGGTTGTACTTGCCGTGACACTGCACAACTTTGAAGGTGCGCAAGTCCACCTCAACGGTTTCAATTATCTCACCGCCAATCCTTGCCGAGAGTATGAGGGTGTCGGCTTTCTTATAGTATTCACTGCCGAACACGCAGATGTTCTGCGTCTTGCCCTCGTTGTAATACTCGTCTATGCTTTCAAGCACCTTGACGATTATTTCCTCGTCAGTGATTACCAATCCGAAGAATTTGGATTTGTTGGCGATGAAATCCTCCGCATCTTTCTTTTGTTGGAGTTGTCGCTGCTGCTCACGCTCACGCTTTTCAATCTCCCACCTGCGCTGTCGCTCAATCCGTTCCTTCTCATGTATGGCTTCAATCTTTCGGGTTGCCTTATCGTGTGCCACCATGAAATCTTCGGGACAAATGTTCTTCGAGTTACGGAGGTCTTGACCGAGTTTTTTGAGCATACGTAGATAGTCGCACCACATGGAGAGGTTGTGTATCTGATATTTATGACGTTTGGCAATCAGATATGACGCCCAACATTCATCGGCTATCATTGGATTGAAAAGAAAGTATTTCATATCCTCAATCTCACCGCCTTTCATAAGGGTTTCAATTCTTGGGTCTGAAAGCAAAGCCTTGAAAAGACGCACGGGGGAAATTCCGTGAAAATCGCCCTTGAAACCATTGCGTCTGAGTTGGGGCAATATCTTCATATTGGGGTACACATTCCCCCACACCACCACATCATCATAAAGGCTGTTGTGTGGTCTGACCTCCATATTACTATCCAAAGCCCATACATCGCAATAGCAGAAAGCGAAGCCACGAAGCAGAGCCATGTCAGTGATGATACCTTTGGGTGAAATCCAACGCTGCACAACCTCGTGGCAGTAGAATTTCATCGGCTCGCCTTTCCTGCTCTCGCATCTGACCTGTGCCACACGGATTAACTGATAGCCTTTGCAGGTGGTTATCACGCTGAAATACTGCGTTTCCTTGTGAGTGCGCTTTCGGGTGTCTCGCACTTTGAGTTCTGTACGGCATTGGGGGCAGGTACAACCATCAAGGCTATCGCATAATCCGCTGTTGCTGTGCCACTCGTGACCGCAGTCGGAACAAGTGATGTTTCCTTTCTTGGTGCGGTAGCCGATATGTTCAACACAATGGCGGTATGCCCAATCAATTTGTGTCGCGGATATGGGGCGAAGGTTGGTGGAAAGTCTTGCCACCTCTTTTTGTATGCGTGTCTTGGGTTTCATAATCAAAAGTCAAATAGGGAGGGTTGTACAATAGTTTCTTTTTTCGCTGCCGGTCTGTTGCGGTTCTGCAACTTGCGGACTTCCTCTTCTTGATATTTTTGGATAGCCTTCTGCCGTGCTTCCGCCTTTTCCTCTGCCGTGAGTTCCACAATATGGTTCACCGCCACTTGGCAGTTCATCGGTTTGCCCACTTCTATCTCGTTTTCTTCATAGTAGTGGATGGCTTGCCCGAATATCTCTCCGTCCGTGAAGCCGTTGCAACCGCTGTTCTTCACATAGTTCAGAATGTAGGTCACGCAGTCGTCTATGTTCTTGGCAGGGTTGCTGAAACTTTTGGCAAAGAGTTGGTCTTCCTCTGCACGTTGCTCCAAGTACATCTGTATCGTTTTCTTAAAATGGTCAGTTCCTTTCATATCGCTGTCGTTTTAGATTGTTTCTTTCAGTATCTCTCTCCAATAGGTCGGCTCCACTTCGCTCAATAGGAATTCGGTAAAATCCTTTCGGGTGTCCTTGTTCAGTTCGTGGTAGAGTTTACGAAACACGGATATATTGCCGTTGATGTATGTTTCCACCATATACTCGAAGATGTTGTCCACCTCATAGTATCTGCACTGCTGTGCTGCTGTCTTGCTGTTTCTCTTTGCCATATCGGTAAGTATTAAAGGGTGAATAACCAAAGGATAAGACCGAAGAAGGCAATGGTGGAAAGGATAGCCACGATTATACCTATTGCCACTCGGAACAATCCGTTTACAATCTCTGAAATGATGCCCAAGAGGATGCCGAACATCCCAAAGGCGGTGCGCACGATTAAACCGCATACTGCAAGTCCTATGTTCTGCGCCACTTGTCTGAAATTTGCCGTTGCTGTCATATCTACGTTGTTTTTGATTTTTTTTGTTTTTAATGCGGATTCAAGAGCTGAGGGAGTTGAGTTTCAAACTATCTTATCTGCCTCTCGTTTATCCGACATTTTTTTTAATGCGTCTTTCTGTCGCATCGGTCGTTTTCGTTTCGGGTGCTCAAAAAGGTAGGGATTAGGGGATGCAAGGTTTTTCGGAAAAATACTACCCGCAGGGCTGGAGATTTTTCCAGAAAACAGGAGGCTTGACCTTGCATTCCCGTAAAATCCCGGAATTACCTTTGCGCCCAGAACGAAAATGACTGACTGATGCGGCTACTGAAAGGCGTAAAAATGGAGGTAAACGGAAGTAAAGGCAGATTCGAGAGAAAACTTCAGAGAGAAATCCACAAAAAGAAGAAAAGACAAAGAGAAAGGAAATACTGCCGGAAGCGTGAAACCGGGCAAACCATATGCAAGGAAGTATGGTTTATCCGTCTGACCAAACCCGTTTGGTCGGGCAAATAAACCATTCTTCCCGATTTGCCTGCTGTGGGTGACGGCTTGTCCCATTTATGGGCGGGCGGTCACATGCAGCTTTCCGCTACCGGCTCAAAAAAACAGCAAAAAGAAAAAATCTCAGAAAATCCGTAAAAGCACCTTTGCGGCATAAGCCCTAAAGAAATGGGCCTTGCTTCATCAGTCTAAACTTGTTGTTTAGGCATGAGGCAAAGCCCTTTTCTTCGCTTATGCGGATAGTCGGGACATGGTTGTCAAAACTTGTTTTGGCGATGGTGTGCCGACGAAATAAAACCGCTTTTACGGAAAAGCCAAATTAGAGTGAAAAAAGTAGGGAGATTCTGTCGTAATCTCCAGTTTTATTTATACTTTTGTACTTGAAGAGTTCTTTGAAGGTTACGCAACGCGCAGAAGTATATTTAAGGAGATAACTCTCTTATTCGTAACCTATTACCATAATGAGCGAATAACCTATGCTCATTTTCAATATCTTAGACCTTTTTCATAACTTCCGTGTGCCATTTATTATCTACGTATTTGCCCGTATGCAAATCCTGGATACCTTGTTCGCCGTAGACAGCCTGTTTTCCGTCGTTTATCATGGCTTGGTCATACAAGCGCATAAAATCTTCAGCACCTACGAAGTCGAGTTTGAACTGTGGATTCTGTATACCGATATTACTTGAAAATTCAACGGTAGGGCGTTCTGTTGCTTTCGCTCCCTTGGTTGTTACCAAAATGACACCGTTGGCAGCACGTGAACCGTAGATAGCTGCAGAAGCGGCATCCTTCAAGATGGATACACTTTCTATATCGTTAGGATTCAGTGTATAAATATTGCCAGGTATACCGTCAATAAGTACCAGTACACCGGAACTACTGCCGATAGTAGATGTTCCACGAATATTGATACTTGCCCCTGAACCGGCTGCACCACTTCCCTTAGTGACTACCATACCCGGTACAGATCCTGCCAGCAACTCTTGTACATTTGTTACAGGGCGGGCTTTTAAAACCTCGTCTGCTTTTACAGTTCCGATCGATCCGGTCAGGTTTACTTTCTTTTGTGTACCGAATCCGACAACGACAACTTCATCAATAGCTTGTGTATCTTCTTTTAGAATGACTTTTATGCTGGTTTGTTTTCCGGCTCTGATCTCTTGTGGAGTATAACCGATGTATGAAATGACAATAATGTCATTATCCGATATATTTTCCAGGCTGAAATTACCGTCGACGTCAGTGATCGTTCCGTTAGTAGTACCTTTTATGGAAACATTTGCACCGATCACAGGCTCTCCGTTATTATCTTTCACTGAACCTGTAATCTTTTTATTTGACTGCAGGCTGTTGTTTACGGCATCCGAATGACTGTTTTTAGATAACAAAATGTATTTGTTGGTGAATTCGTAACTGATGTCTGTACCTTCGAATGCATCCTTTAGATACGAGATAACTTTTCCTGACTTATTTTGGACTTTTATTGTTCGTTCAGTATCTACTTCCCGGTTACGAAATACCACCAGATAGTCTGTTTGTTTCTCTATCTGATTGATGAGTTGCCCAATGGATATCACATTTGTTTCCAGTTTCATAATGGCATTTTGTGCTTCTGTATTTGTTGCCATAAGTTGAAAAATACAGACGAATAGCATGAATAACGATATTCTCATGATTCTAAAATATTCTTTAAAGTGTTGATCATGTACAATAAAGAGTGGTAACAAAGTTTTTATTTTCATATCTTTGCTAATAATTAAGTGAATACTAAAAATTTTTGACTTGATGTGTTTACTTGATTGCCAACGGCGGATGTTACAGCATCTGCCGTTTTCGCTTCTAAAAGTGTTTCTTCATAGGCATATTGTTTTAATGATTAGACATATTATCTGCTTAATGTGAAAATATTATTTTCATCATCTCTGCTGATTTTGAATTTGTGTATTCGTTGTATCATATGTAGGATTTCATCGATACCATCCCTCTGACGAAATTTACCGGTGTATTCCCAGCTGTATATCGATTGATCCTTAACGATGATCTTTACATCATAATAGAGTTCCAGCTTCTTCAATATATCGATAAGCGGCTCATTGATGAAGCTATATATTCCGTCTCTCCATAAAAAATAATCTGCATGGGGTAAGGAACCTATTTTCATTTGATTTCCTTTTATCGTCACTTGCTCTTCAGGTTTAAGGGTAACTCCTTTGGATTCTGCATCCGGAAAATATACTTTTAATCCTCCTTCGAGGAGGCTTGTTTGAATAGTCTCTTTTCCCGGATAACTGTAAACATTGAATTTTGTACCCAAAACTTTCATTTCTACTCCCTGCGAAGATACAATAAACGGCTTTTCCGGATTTTTAGCGACATCGAAAAAGGCTTCTCCTTCTACGGTTACTCTTCTTTCTTTTCCGGAGAATAGAGCAGGGTAAGTCAATTTGGTCTGAGAATTTAACCAAACTTCCGTACCGTCCTGTAGCGTCAATCGTACTCGTTGTCCGGCGGGTACATAAAGGGTATTCTCGATACTCGCCACAGGTTGCTGGATATCGGAATGACTGGAAGCAACCCAGTAAGTCGATAAAATCAGCAATGCAGCAGCTGCTGCATAACCAGTTGCATGCGATATGATTCTGCGTATCTTTTTCGTCCGGATGATTTTGTTAAACAGTATATAACCTTGCCTGTTCTCCTCTTTATCATTAGCCTGGTCGGAAAAATGCAATAGAGCATGCATGTTTTTATATTCGATGAATTGTCTTTTTAATTCATCATCAGCTTCTACCTGTCTTAAAAACTGCAATCTTTCTGTAGCATTAAGCTCTCCCTGAAAATATTTTATTATTTGTTCATCCATAATTTTGTCCTTGTATATAGTAGACACCTGAACAAAAGAAAATCGTTAAACAAAAAAGTAATTTTTTTTTCTGATTTCCTATAAAGAGAGGAGAAACAGCATTATCGGAAGGTAGTCTTTGAGCTCAGTTCTTAGTTTTTTATAGGCGATACCTATTTGAGTTCCAACGGTATTGATAGAAATATTCAGCTCCTGGGCTATCTCTTTCTGTTTTTTGCCTTCAATTTTACTCATGAAGAATATTGTCCTGCATTTTTCAGGAAGGGAGTCTAGTGCACGATTTATAATTTTTTCAATATCCTGATCAGAAAAAAGTTTATTGTCAAATGTTTCTAATGAGTCTAAATTCATTCGTAAAGAAATAAGGTATTCTTCCTGCATTTTTGTGGCTGTGTTCTGCACAACTATTTTATGGCGGATATGATTCAGGCATTTGTTTTTGATGGTAGTAAACAGATAAGCAATAAGATTCATATGCATATTGAGCATTTCTTTATTTTCCCAAAGTTCAACGAAGACATCCTGTACAATATTTTCGGCATCTTCATCCGAAATAACGTACTCTGTAGCAAAATGCTTCATTTTTGAGAAATAAGAGAGATAAATATCTTCGAATTTGATATTCTCCCTTTGTTCACCCAATGCCTTTATTTCCATTGATTAATAACTTTGTTCTAGAAGAACTGACTCTATTTTTTTAATGCAAATATAAGTCATTTATGAGATAAGTTCCTAATAGTGTGAGATAAATCATTTTATTCACGTAATAAAATACAAAGCCTTTTTTATTTTGGACCAATTTACATATTTCAGGATATCAATAATATAGCTACTTTTATGGATATAGTTCTTCTAGAACTAAGTCCGTTTTTGAATGTATAGTAGGATAGTTATATTTTGATAAATAGAAAATATCCGATTCATGTGAAAAATGAACCGGATATTGAATTATAGGAATAATATCTATTATCTTTAGAAGGATAGTTGTATAATACTATGTATACGAACCGGAGGAACAGATATAACATATTTTCCGTTTGCCTCTTTTACAGAAAGTTTCTTTCCTTCTGGCTGTAATGTTGCTTTTTTTATATTTTTATCCGTATTTATTGTTAGTTCAACAGGGCCTGTAGGAAGAACAGAATCATAAACAGATACCTGGCTATTGTTATGTTCTCCATCGATATTGATGATATTCACTATCCAGTCATTCTTTTTTTGATTTAAGACAAGGTGCATGCGACCGTTACCGCTGATTGTTGCCAATGGTTTGGAATGGAGCGTAGTTACAAGAGAATTAAATATTTGAGCCATATTTGCAGAACGGTTCTGTTGATAAGGATCAGACAGATCACAGTATATGGCGGCTATTTTTCCTCTCCCATAAGGACTGATAGTAGCCATTGGATAAGTCTCTTCCTGATTGTAGTAAGGATCATCACATGTTTTCATTATGCCGAAAGTTTTGGTTTGACTGCCGGGAATGACTTTTTGCCACCTGGTATTTAATGCTGCTTTCTGGCCATCTGCAAACAAGAATACATGACCGTTTTGTGTGAATTCTTCAGGCTTTATATCTGTTTCATTGCTAAAGGCCAGGCTGGCATCCACTCCGGTAATCAGAAGATTTCCACCGTTTTTCACATAATTCAAAATGATTTCTTTCATTTCTGACCCGACATCCGACCATTCAGGTAAGACAACCAGTGAATAATCGGTGATGTGATCTTTTAGATAATGATCCATTAATACTTCGACAGTCTGACGTCCGTCGAGTAACATATTGAGTGTTTCCGCCATCCGTTTGCTTTCTCCGCTGGTATATAAGCTCTTTTGTACCTTTTTCCATGCGTGGGTGGAATACCACAGGGCTATTTGCGGAATGGCTTTGCTTTGGTGACAATATGCTTGTCTTGCACGGCACCAGGCAGCCAGTTTTTTCATCTGGTCGAAATAAATTGTTTTTAAAGAACCATCCCTGTTTTGTTGATAGTAAGTTTGAAAACCTCCTCCCATGGCAATTACTTCGGCGGCTTCCTGTTGCAGCATGACCAATGATTTATTGGAAGGAAGAGTTTGGTTAAAATTAAATCCCCATGACATTAAATCCCACGGTTTTCCCTGTAATGCCAGGCAACGGGCTTCCCAAGCTGCGCTATAGACACCATTTTTTCCGGCGACATCACCCGAAAGAAAGTCGACAGGTGTGTCTATCTTCTCGGGCATCATAGAAGAATAAGACCAGTTACTTGTAATTTGGAATCCGGGATAGGCTTCATGAATGGCATCCATGTATTTTTTCATATACAAACGGAATGCTTTCCGGTTGAGTTCCAGAAATTCAGGATAACCCTCTTCTCCGTTTTTGGGCATTATCTTTTTGCCGGTTTCTTTTGTGTAGAACTGTTGCATATAGAGGGAATAGTCGGGTATGGCACTCCAGCAATCTCCGTCAATCCATGCCCCGTCAATACCTTTGGCTGCTATCTCTTTTAGTTGAGGAATTAGTAATTTGTCGGAATAAGGACCAAAATAAGCTGCTTTGTCCTGGTCATATGTGCCATCTTGATGTACAATGCCCCATTCCGGGTGTATTTGCATGGCGCGTGTGTCCCAAATCCCCGAGTAATGTACATACAAAGCAACGTTATGTTTCCGGGTTACTTTCCTGAATATGTCCAAAATGTCTTTTTCAAAACCAGGGGCCTGATTCCCTACTTGCGTTGGATAGCTGGAATAGCCTGCATGACCTTTACAGTCAACTTGGATATAATCAGGTTTGGTGAGTAAAAGCAGAGAATCGATCATTTCTTCCGTGAGTCTTTTACCTATCTCATTGCAATCCATACCTGCATGAAAATCAAAATGAAAACCCAGAAAACTTTCGCTTCTTTTTAATGTTTTCGAGGAACTATCCGGATGCTTTTCCGGTGAAAGGTCACGTGCCGACGTATTTATTCCTGCCGAAGACAGAATAAAGATACATAATAGAAAGAATAATTTTGTCTTCATGATATTCTGTTTTAAGGAGTTCTTTTATTCTTATTTCGTATATCCGGATAAAAAATTACCTGCCCTATACGAAGAAAAGGCAGGTAATTCAGATCTTTTTATTCAATTATGAACGTGAGATAGAGTACATCTTTATCTTTCAAAATATTGAAAGGAGATGAGTTTGTCAATTTTAAAGGCAATACATATTTGCCTGCACTGAGAGTAGAAGTCTGAATAGGGATATTGAATGTTCCTAACTGTTCCTTTTTAGGTATATCTATTACCCAGGAAGAAGCAGTATAAAAACTTTCAGGAACCAATTGGTATTCACTTTTCTGTTCAAAAGAATCGTATAATAACCTGTCTATTTCGGCTGAGACAGAAACTGCTGCTCTGTCCGGATTACCACTACAATAGACGGATACCGGAATTTCACTACCAGATATATTGGTTTCCTGAATACCGGCTCTTGAGAAATATACGACCGGTTCTTTGTATCCGTAACCGGGCTCCTCACTGTTGCAGCCTGTTAATACGAACAGGCATGCAAATATAGCATATATAAAATGTTTCATTGTTGTTTAATTTTATAGTTCTGTGAAATAGATTACCAACCTGTGTTTTGTACCAAGTTTCCATTTGTTTCCATGTCGTTACGCGGTATAGGCATAAAATACATTTTTTCGTCGAATACATAAGCTGTTTCGTCGACAGTATAACGTTCGTATGTCCATGTCTTTCTTAACATATCCAATTGCTTGTCGAATGTTGCTGTTTTGTAGGCTTCTGAAGCCAGGATGTCTGAATTGTCCAACAAGTTCAAATATATTTTCATGCCGGAGAACTTCTTGCCACCTAAACGAGTTGTTGCTTCTTTCCATCTGCGTAAGTCCCAGTATCTTTTCTGTTCGAAGCAAAGCTCAATGTAACGTTCGTTTTGAATGAATTTACGAAGTTCATCTTTATTGGCCCTGTTTTTGGCCGGGACTTCAGGATTCAATATACCTGCTCTTTGACGGATTATTTTCAATTGTTCGCAAGCGCCGTTGATATCTCCCTGTTCATTCAATGCTTCCGCATAATTCAGATACACTTCTCCTAAACGGATTTCGATAAACGGGGTTTCGCTTCCCCAACCATAGGAATAACCGTCTTTAGGAAGATCTTCTTTGATTACTTTACGGCACAGATAAGAAGTCAGAGAGTTATGGGCCGAACCGGCTGCATCCTGAAATTCCCCATTGGCTTCCCATGATTTGAATCTGTCGGATTCTTCTTTCGGGAAAGATGGATCGATAGTTCCCAAATCGTAATAGCTATACTGCGTACGACCGCAATATTCTGTTTCATTGACTACAATGAAAGCATTTAAGCGTGGATCTCTGTTTGCATACGGATTGGTAGGATCGTAGGTGCTGTCGTCAGCTATGTCCAAACCATTGATTGTAGGGAAGGCATCAACCAACTCTTGCAGTGGTCCCCAGTGTGCGGCATCTCCATTGGCTATGCCTAAAGGTTTACACATGGCATCTATTCCATTATATCTTTCGGGCATTTTGTAGTAAATGGCAAAGATGTTTTCCGGTGACTGATAGTCCAGGAAGAGATCGCGTGCATTTTCTTTCAGTTGATACAAATTGCAGTCTATGACCTCTTTGCTTAACTGACTGGCTTTTTCCCAGCGAGACATATCCTGTGTAGTATTATACAAAGGACTTGCCCAGAATAAGAAGGCACGGGCTTCCATTGCTTTGCAGGCTCCCCAAGTTACACGTCCGAAGTTATTGTTATCAGGAGTCTTGAAGTTTACAAGGAGTTCTGCTGCTTTCTGATATTCTTTGGTTATGAAATCAAATACTTCATCAATACTGGCTCGTTTCGGATAAAGATCTTCCGATTCAAATGTTTGAGGTTCTAAAACAAGAGGTACACCACCATAACGGATAACCATTTTGAAATAAGCTGTGGCTCTGAAGAAAGTAGTTTCCCCTTTCAGTCTGTTCTTTAGACTTTCCTCCATGGTTACATCATCTATGTTTTGTAGGATCTCGTTACATTTGCGAACATAATCATACTTCCAGTATGCCATTGGATTATTTTCCAATCCCCATTCTCCTTTGACTACATTCCAAGCTGTATGTGTTCTGTATCCGTTTCTAGCCTCGTCTGTGAAGTCATTTTCTTCTCGGGACCAAGTGGGATATTTAGCATATAGATTGTTCACATATGTCTCTACCAAAACCGGATCTTGCCATACTATGTCGGATCCCATGGATTCCAAATTTGTTTTGTCAAACAGATCATTGCATGAAAACATGCAGGCTGCACTGAATAATAGAATATATTTTTTCATGATTTCTTCTTTTTAATAGGTGAAATTAAGACCGAAGTTTACAGATTTCATTTGTGGATAATATTGAGCCGAACCACCTGTCATTTCCGGGTCCATAATGTCCAGTTTATCGAATGTCAACAGGTTTGTGCCGTTAATGTACAATCGCAAACCATTGATTACTTTTGCTTTTGCAAGTAATGATTTGGGGAATGTATACGACAGTTCGATATTTTTCAGACGAAGATAATTTCCGTTTTTCATCCAGATATTTGAAGCTCTGTTATTATTGGAGTTACCTCCTACATAAGCTCTTGGATATTGTGCATCTCTGTTTTCCGGTGACCAGGAATTATCAGACAAATAGCTATAATAGTTACTTGAACCATCCAGGAACATGGTTGTTCCGTATCCTTCCAGCATAACAGATTTATGGGCTGCTCCCTGGAACAGGGCTGTCAGTTCGAATCCTTTCCAGCCTAAAGAGAAATTGAATCCATAGATAATTTCAGGGATGGAACCGTAACGGTCGACCACTATCAAGTCGTTTTCATTAATCATACCGTCACCGTTGACATCAGCATACTTTATATCACCCGGTTTTTGTCCGCCGTTGAACTGTTTAGGCCATGCATCGATTTCTTCTTGTGATTGGAATATACCGATTGCTTTCATTCCGACAAGTCCTGCGTATGGGCGTCCTATCTTTTCTGTCGTATTATCCATAAGATTCACTTTTGTACCGCTGGTGCTCAGTGTATGTGTGAAAGGACGACCTACTACTTTATAATAGTCAGGGGTCGTTTCACTTTCGTCGAACTGAATAACTTTATTACGAACGAAGCTAAAGTTTCCTCCAATACGATATGTAAAATCTCCTATCTGATTGGCATGTGTAAGTGATATTTCCAATCCCTTATTATCCAATATACCATAGTTTATGTCAGGGAGAGTGGCTCCGAATGTTTCCGGAATCGTACGAATCTGCGGTGCGAGAATGTCTTTGGTTCTTTTAGCAAAGAAATCTACTTCAAACCCTAACAAACCTTGCCACAGCAAACCTTCCAATCCGAGGTCGAAGGTAGAGGATTTTTCCCATGTAATATCTGGATTCGGGAATAAGTCTTTGTAAACGGCAATACTATTGACATTGTTTCCTCCGATAGTAGCTACATCAGAATATACAAATTCGGACATATACTGCCACAGTTTTACCTGGTCATTACCTAAAGTACCATAAGATGCTCTCAGTTTCAAATTATCTATAAACGAGAAGTTATCTTTGATGAAAGATTCATTGGATATTCTCCAGGCTCCTGAAACAGAGGGGAAAAAACCATATCTATGTCCTTTGGGGAAGGTGATAGAGCCGTCATATCTGAAAGATGCTTCAAACATATATGTTCCGTTATAAGCATAATTGATACGTCCGACTAAACCATTACGTGCCCATTCGTGTGCTTTTCCTGCGTTGGTTTTATCGGTATCGCCTCCGGCTGAGAGTTGAGGTACTGAATTTGATACGAAGTTTGTACGGAAAGCCGAGAACTCGTTTCCTTTGGAAGATTCTTCTTCATATAGGAAAAGTAAACCGACATCATGTTTGCCAAATGTACGATTGTAGTTTAAAGAAAGGTTATAAGTATAACCGTCTCCCTGATCGAATTTTTCGTCAAGTTTGGTTTTTTCACCTACTACTTTGGTATTTGTAATATCGCCATTTTCATTTATATCATACATTTTGTATGGAATAAAGAACTTTTTATTATACATATAATTTTTTCCGTAAGAGAACATACCTTTGGCTACCAACCCTTCGATGCCGGGTATTTTGTAATCAGCTTTGAATGTTACTCGAAAATCATTATATGTTTGCTTATTATTACCTGAACTGTGTACCATTTCCGGCAAATGTTCCCCATTGGTATTAGCTGGTAAACCATTGGGGTGATAAGCTGGGAGAGTCGGATTTTGACGGGCTACATAATGGTATAAATCCTCAGGATTCCATCCAGGGGTATCGTAAGTTCTAGTACTCGCATCTACATCAGCCGAGATATTTAGTCTTTCGGTTACCTTCGCATCAATATTGGAACGGAAATTGTATTTCTTATAATCAAAATTGTCGATTAATCCGTCTTCATTATGGTGACCTAGTGAAACGAAATATTTTACCCGTTCCGAACCACCGGAAAGATTGAGGTTGGCATAATATTGGGAAGCGGTTTTATTAAATGTTTCTTTATACCAGTCGGTTCCCTGTTCGCCATTTCTGAATTTATCCAGTTGTTCCTTCGAAAATATGCGGGTATCGTTAGGATCAACACCATCCATTAGATAAGCTTTATTTCGGGTTGTAGCCCATTCGTACGGATTAGCTAGATCCGGATAACGTGTCACACTTTTTAAACCGTAATAGGTATCCAGTTTGACAGAAGGTTTGCCGTCTTTACCACGTTTGGTAGTTACTAGAATAACTCCGTTGGCAGCTCTTGCACCATAAACGGCTGCGGCTGCTGCATCTTTTAGTACGGAGATATTTTCGATTTCGTTGGGGTCGAGATTACTGAAATCACGTTCGATACCATCCACGATCACTAATGGGTCACTGTTATTCCAGGTTCCTTGTCCGCGGATTAACAATTTAGAACCCGATCCGGGTTTTCCCGATTCGTTAACGGCAATCAAACCCGGCATACGTCCTACCAACGATTCACTTAAATTGGAAGTTGAAGCCTTTTTGATATCTTCCTGTGCAATGGTTGCGATAGAGCCGGAAATACTTGTTTTCTTTTGTATACCGTATCCGACCACAACTACTTCTTCTAGATTCTGCGTATCTTCAGCAAGTTGTATATCAAATGATATTTTATTTCCAACAGTTACTTCATGAGTTAAATAGCCGATGTAGGAAATTTGTAACTGGGCATTTTCGGGTACTTCCAAAGAGAATTTACCGTCAATATCCGTGATAGTACCGATAGTTGTGCCTTTAACGGATACGTTAGCTCCAATAATCGTCTCTCCATTGGTATCGGTAACGACACCGTTAATTGTACGTGTTTTTTGTTGTGCGATTGCCGAAGAACGGTTTTCTTCTCCTTTCTTCATCAGCATGATATTAGAACCTTCTACTGCATAGGTAATATCAGTTTGATCGAATGCTTGATTCAAGACTTCTGCAACAGTTTTGTCTGCTGCATTGACAGTTACTTTATGATGCAGGTTTATTTCATTTTTGTTGTAAACAAACAAGTAATCGGTTTGTTTTTCTATTTCCTGCATAAGATCTTGTGTCGAAATATTTTTCGCTACGATAGAAACTTTCATTGTTTGTGAATCGGCTTCCGTTGCGAATACTCCGGATACAAGAATAAATAGATACACAAAAGCTAATTTCATACTACGCAAAATATGTTTAAAATGTGGTTTAAGTGGAATAAAAGAATCTCTTAACAAAATATTTTTCATACTTTTGTCAATTTGTTAGTTAATACTTAGATGTTTAAGGAAAGCAGTCAGGTATTGACTTACTTTAGACCGGAAAGTGCTCCAACACTTTCCGGTTTTCGTTTTTTCATGTCTTCTATTTCATAGGCGAATTATTTTTGTGATTAATTATTTAATTGTAATTAGATTTAAGTCGTTATCCTTGATATAACTAAATCTATGTCTTAACTGAAGCACTTTAAGTACATGTTCTACACCGTCTTTTGTCCGGAATTTTCCAGAATAACGGTTGTTGAGTAATTCTTTATTTTGTACATCTATTTTTATGTCGTAATATAATTCCAGTTTTTTTATCATTTTGCCAACTGGTTCATCGAAAAAGCAGATCAACCCTTCTTTCCACAGGAAATAAGACTGGTGTTCGATTATTCCTGTTTTTAATTCTCCGTTCTTTTCGTAAGTACGTGTGTTGGGTTTTAGGTGAACTTTTGAACATGTTGCTGGCGAGGATACTTCAACTGCTCCTTTTAGTAAGGCGGTTTCAAAGTCTGGTGAACCGGAATAAGCGGTTACATTGAATTCCGTACCAAGTACCTTGATGTCGTATTTTTCTGTTTGTACAAAAAATGGCTTTTTTGTATCTTTTGTTACATTAAAATAACCCTCACCGTCTAAAGTTACATTACGGGTATTAGCTGTGAATTTATTGGGGAATGTAAATGTTGTTTTAGCATTCAGCCAGACTCTGGTTCCGTCGGTTAACGTAAGTTCTGCACGTTGGCCGGGTGGAACGAAAATTGTCTGCATAATAGCTGGATCTGAATTGTCTTTGTTTATCATAAATGAATAAAGTACGGTAAAGGCTAGAATGAAGATGGCTGCTATTTTCGAAAGTTCGGTAGCTATTGTTCGAAATGTCCATCGCTTTTGTTTTGTTGCCAAAGGGACTGTCCCTTTGGCAACAGGAATCGATTCCTGTTGCCAGATAGATATATCGTATAATTTTCGCTGTGCAAGAAACTCTTTCATATTTTTCTTGTCAGCATCCAGCCAGCGGGCAACTTCTTCTTTTTCTGAGAGGGTTGCATCACCTGCTATATATCTATGTAGTATATCCAGATCCATTTTTTCTTTTCAATGTTTTGAAGCATGTATTGTGCCTCGTTATTATTAAAACGATTCATCTTTTGATAACCCTAGTGGAATATGAAAAATTAATGGAAAAAAAAGAAGAAATAGAAGAGAGGCAGGTAATCCCTCAGATTCTCCCGCAGTGGTTTTAAAGCTTTTGTGATGTGATACTCAACACCTTTGACAGTGATTTCCAGTTCTTCTGCTATCTCTTTGTTTGTTTTATTTTCGAAGCGGCTCATTTCAAAAACACGACGGGTTTGTTCCGGCAGGAGAGCTAAGGTAGTGGTGATGATCTGCTGTACTTCTGCAGAGAATATATCTTCCGGGTTACAAGCCTCCAAGGTAGAAATGCGGATATCCAGTTCCCTTTGTTTCATATCCGTTAAGGTGCTGATCGCTTCCGTTTTAATCGCTTCATGTTTCAGGTGGTCGAGCGATTTATTTTTCAATGTGGTTAAGAGTAAGGCTTCGATATGTTCAATCTCCTTCTCTTTTAGTATCTCCCATAATTTTATCAGAACGTCCGACACAATGTCTTCGGCAATACATTCGTCATGCACATACGATTTAGTGAACAGAAAGGATTTTCTGTAGAATTTGGTGTATAACGTATTGAAATTGTGTATCTCAGTCCCGATCATTTCCTTTCTTTGTTTTCAATGCTAGTCGCAATGGAGCAAATGTAAGGAAAATATACAGAATGTGAATCTTTTTGTGTAAAAAGCTGAATGTTTACATTTCAAAATAAAAAGTGTTTCACCCTAATGGAACAAGTGTTTCATCTAGGAGAAACAACTGTTCCATTAGGGTGAAACACTTTTTCGGATAGTATAAATGAAACCGGCCCCGGCAAGGTTTATAGTCAAATAAAAGAGTGTTGTCGGCGATAAGTTGAGAGGGAATATGCGTCCTGTTGAGTGCAGGGCGCGGTATTCGGGGCCGGCTCATTACTACTATTTTAGTATTAATTAAATGTATACGTAACTCTCACGAGTTAGTTCGTTAATTCTTTTTTGAAGGACTGACCGCTGTCAGCTCCCGGATGGTCGGATCGGTGTAGTGGCCGGTGGCAAGAAGTATGGAACGACTTGCCACGGCGTTTACACTTATAGAATCCTGTTGAAAGGATGTTCTTCGGCCCTCTGCCGGATGTCGTGGCAGGGATGGAGGCCTTATTTCCTTTTTACGGTAAACCCTATTTCTTCTTGCAATGCCGGGCTGTCTGTCCAATCAGACTTATCGTCCGTACATCCGGACAGCAGATCATCGGCATTCCAACAAAATACGGTTACCCAGAGATTCTAAACCATAACCAAAACATAAAATAAAACTTACATAATGCTGCTTGTAGCATCTTTGCCGTTACCCTGTATCCAGTCCGTAACGGATACCTCTTTCAATGTAAGAGCCTCTCCGCTGAGAGTTAATTTGTAGAGGTATTTATGTCCTTTTTCCCATACAGTCTTTGCGGGAATTTTGTATTTGTACGAAGTTCCGTTGATCGTAAAGAGTGCCTCGATGTCACCCTCTGCCGTGGTACCCGATGCTGTCGGGATCACCATGATCTGCTGCGGATCACAGAACTCTTTTGTCAGTGTGACAGGTTCCTCCAGGTTGAGCCGGCTAGCGACGCTGCAACAAGCCGTTCCGGTGATTTGTCCGGTCCTGATATCCATCATACCTTTGCATATCAGTGCCGTACCTCCGGCTTTGTTTCCCAGTTGGACAGCGCTTAACTCATAAATTTCTTCTTCTGTTTTTTCCAGGTTGACCTGAAAAGAGATGAGCGACAGGGCATGTTCCATATTCAGCAAGACCATCGGGGAGATGCTGTTTACTGCTTTCTGGCCGAGAGCGTGTGTGCCGTACATATAGTCGCGTGTCTGAGTGGCATCCGGCGATATCTTTACAGGGATACTTGCCGTGCTCAGTCTCATTTGCGACTGATATGGATAATAGGCATACACGATGGCTGGGTCAAAGTTAAGCGTGACTTCCGGCGTTTGCCGCCAGGAGATTTTATTACTAATTAAATTTGCTTTCGCTTTTACATTTATATAATCACTATCCTCGTCATAAAGACCACCGTCGTCTTCGCGTGTGATCAGCAGTCCTATTTCCGATCCGTCTTTGAATTCCTGGACGAAATTCGCCGATTTTGTAGTTAAAATACGTGTAATAATTTTTAATGGTTTTTCTTTCGCGCTAATACTCTCAATGGCTGCGAAATTGCTATCGTGAGAGCAAGCTGCCAAACTGGAAATCAGTGTAATAAATAGTAATAAATTTCTCATACTTTTATGCTATTTTTGTATCAAATTTCATATTGCAAATATCCGGCAGTTTGAGGAAAAAGGGAGATCATACGGTATAAAACCACGATGAAATGGTATAAAAACGCATGGTGCAAATAATCCAGAAGCGTCAAATTGTCTAAATAGAGTGCAAATCAACCATTTGAAGATTCAAATTGTTTATACTTAAATGAGGCGATAACATATGCTGGACAAAATACAGTTTTTATTGAGTATGCAGATAATAGGCCTGTGCGTATTGGGTGGCATTATGATGCTATTGAGGTCATTTGGCAACCGGGCACGACTTATTTTAGCATGGAGTATGATTATGTGGGCATTGATGGCTGTAATCAGAATTTCTGTTAATTCTTACGTGGATGAGGCAAAGGAAGCGTTCCATCCTGACATACTTATTGCGAGCTGTCTGGTGACCGCTTGTCTGGCTTGTTATGTGATCGAAAAGCTACGTCCCGGTTTTCTTACTTTAAGGCGTTTTGCCGTTTTCCTTTCGCCTGTCGTGATAGGTGGTTTTTCTTATCTTGCTTATCGTTTATCGGGTGGGGAAATACATGTTTTTTATTCGATAAAAGATGTCTTTACGCATTTTAATCTGGATGTCTTTTTGCGTTTATTGGTGCTGGCACTTACTCTTTTTTATATGATTCTGCCGATATATCTGGTTGTAAAGTATGCCGATGAATATACCGCTTATCTGAGTGAGAATGTTTCAGACCCTGAAAGCTATGATTTGCGTTGGTTGAAGCGAACGATGATCATATTGTCAATTCTCTATTTTCTTTATGTGGTCTTATTATTGACCGATCGGACAATCCTGTATGTCGTTATTAAGGCCGTCATGCTGGTTGTCTGGTTTTATTTTTTTTATAAGGCCTTATTTCTCAAGAATATCCGGCTGGAGCATTCTTTTAAGAACGGATGGGATCTTCCGTCGAACGATGACGAGGAGGAAGATGATGACGATGAAGAGCAGCGGGGAGCACTTTTCAAACGCTATGCGGAAGAGGTGAATGCCTGGTTTGAACGCGAAAAACCTTATCTGAACGATGACCTGCGCTTGACTGATCTGCAGCGGGTTTTTCCTATCAGCCGTTCTTATCTGTCACAATTATTCAATAAAGAGCTGGGTATGTCTTTCTCCGATTATGTGAACCAGTTCCGTGTAGAGGAGAGCAAGCGTCTGATGGATGCCGAACCGCTGGCAAGTATCCAGGAGATTGCCGAACGTTCCGGTTTTCACTCCATGAGTACTTTCCGTCGTGCTTTTATCAAGCAGACGGGAATTGTACCTTCCGAATATAAAAGAGGATAACAATAGTTTCGTAATATACAGAACTATGCTTACTTTTACGGCTGTTTGAAAATAAACTTGTCATGAATAACACTACTACTGCCCGTCCGCATATAGTCTGGCTGGACGCTCTTCGTTTCGTTGCTATCCTGATGGTGATTGCCTGTCATTGTACGGACCCGTTTAACGCCTCTCCGGAGTCGCGTGCCAATCCTGAAATTAATTTCTGGGGATCGGCCTACGGATCTATGTTGAGAGCCTGTGTGCCTCTGTTTGTCATGATGACCGGTTTTTTATTGCTTCCGCTGAAGCAGGAGGCTTCTCTCTTTTATAAGAAACGCATTCCGCGGGTCTTTTTCCCTTTCCTGATCTGGTCGATACTGTTTAATCTGGCTCCGTGGTTTATCCAATGGGTAGGCGGAAGTCCTGAACTGGTTACCGATTTCTTTCCCTGGGCACCCGATCCTTCGGCTTCCCTGGCTGACGGATTGAAAGATATAGCCATGATACCGCTCACGTTTACCGTTTATGCAACGCCGATGTGGTATATCTATGCTTTGATCGGTCTGTATCTCTATATGCCGGTCTTCTCTGCCTGGGTAGAAAAGGCTTCCGATAAGGCAAAACGGTGGTTTCTGCTGATCTGGGGCGTTTCGTTGTTTATTCCTTATCTGATGGAGTTTGTGTCCCATTATCTGTTCGGAACCTGTTCATGGAACGCTTACGGATTGTTCTATTATTTTGCAGGCTTCAACGGGTATTTGTTGCTGGGGCATTATTTAGGGAAAGGCAATGACTGGTCGATAAGAAAAACACTGGCTATCGTTGTGCCTTTGTTCCTGATCGGCTATTTGGCTACTTTTGTAGGTTTCAGGTATATGACCTCGGATCCGAATGTGAGTGAAGAGGGTATGGAGTTGTTTTTCACCTATTGCTCCCCGAATGCGATGCTGATGACGGCTGCCATATTCCTTTTGATGCAAAAGGTCCGTATCACTTCTCCTTTGATTTGCCGTGCATTGGCTAATCTGACCAAACTCGGGTTCGGCATTTATTGTGTACATTATTTCTTTGTGGGACCGTCTTATTTACTGACGCTTTGGCTGCATATTCCTATACCTGCCATTGTTCCCGTATCGGCTGTCTTTACACTGGCTGCGACGTGGCTGTTTGTTTATTTGCTGAGTAAATTGCCTTATTCGAAATATGTTATAGGGTAAGGGCTTTCGAAAAGCGGCTGTCTGTTTTGTGCAAATGATGTTAAAAGCCGAAGAGGCTGGTATAACGTATGTATATTACTACTACTTTTGTGTTGTAAAACATATCTGAATGACATGTTTTATGATACAAATCGTTTTAAATAATAAGAGAAGCGCTATGAAAAAAGTAGTTAGTAAGTGTCTGCATTACCTGGAAGTTTTGGGAGAATATGCGATACAAAAGTATGGATTAGAATAAAAACAAATCTTTTCAGTGTTAGGGGGTATCCTTTTTGGGTATCCCTTTTCTATTTACGGTTGATAGTAACCGTAAGGATTTTTTTTAATAAAGCATAAAAGAGGGAGAAACGAAGAGGACCGGACAGTATTTACCATCCGGCCCTCGACTTGTATATATCACTCATTTGCTACTTTACGACGAATGTATCTTTCAACTTGATGTCGGTAGATGAGGTACCGATTCTGACTTCAAACTCACCCGGTTCGACGGTCCATTCCATGTGTCTGTCCAGGATCTGGAGATCTTCGGGAAGAAGGACGAAAGTGACGGTTTTCGTTTCGCCCGGTTGCAGGGAGATACGTTCGAAGCCACGCAGAACAGATTCGTAAGCGATGACGCTGCTGACTTTATCGCGGATATACAACTGTACCACCTCGTCACCGGTACGTTTACCCGTATTGGTTACATCTACAGTCACGGTTACAGGGCTTTGTGAGTACGGTGTTTCCTGTTTAACCGACAGTTTTGAGTAAGCAAAAGTCGTATAACTCAATCCATGGCCGAACGGGTAAAGGGCACCGTTTACGCGGGTATTTCCCGAGCCGTTGGGACCTGCAAAGTATTGTCCGTCCTGTGAACCCGGCTTGAACGGGAAGTTGAACTCGATCTGTCCGATCGATTTCGGGAAGGTAACGGATAAACGTCCGCCCGGATTATAATCGCCGAATAATGTTCGGGCAATCGCTTCTCCGCCTAACTGGCCGGGGAACCAGGCTTCCAGGATAGAAGGAATGTTGCGGTCTGCCCAGTTGATGGTCAGCGGCTGACCGTTGATCAGAACGAGTACGACCGGTTTGCCGGTGGCATGCAACGCTTCCAGGAGTTGTTGCTGACGACCCGGAAGATCGAGTCCGGTACGCGATTTACTTTCGCCAGTGCAGGATTCGTCTTCTCCCAATACGGCGATGATCACGTCACAATCGGCAGCAGCGCTTGTCGCTTCGGCAATGCTTTTCTTTTCTTCATCCGTCAGTGCGGTGGGGACGATTTCGCTGTCGGGCCAGTTGGCATCTTTTATTTCGCATCCTTTGGCGTAGGCTACTTCAACCTGGTTGCCCAGATAATCCTTGATGCCGTCGTAAACCGTGATATTATCCAATCCCTGTGGACCGTAACGGCTGATCATATAGTTGGTTTCCTTTGCCAGCGGACCAGCGATAAGCACTTTCTTTGTCTGGTTCTTATCCAGCGGCAGCAGGTTATTTTCGTTCTTCAGCAGGACGAGAGACTGTTGCTGCATATCCAGTACGAAGTCGCGGTGTTTGTCTGCACCTACGATCTTGTCGGCTGCTTTCGGGTCTTTTACGTACGGGGAATCGAATAGTCCCAGTTCGAACTTGACACGTAATACGTCGGCTACCATACGGTCGACTGACTTCATGGATAATTTACCCTCCTTAACCAGCTTGCGTACCGGAAGGATATAATCTTTCGGGTGGGTGAAGTTGGTACGGACGTTCAATCCGGCTTCTACCACCTGACGTACGGCTTCCTCATACGAATCGGCCACGTGATGCTTGGTCTGTACAAATTCTACCGCCTCACTGTCACTTACCACGTATCCTCTGAAACCATATTCCTGACGTAATAATTCTGTAAGGAAGTAATGGCTGGCTGTTACAGGTACGCCGTCCCAGTCGTTATAGCTGCTCATGACGCCTTTGGGGTGTGCTTCCTGGATTACTTTCTTGAACGGATAGAGATGTATTTCATGTAGTTCGCGGGGAGCCACATGCGGGTCGGTACGGACAGCCGCGTCGCGTCCGCCTTTCGGGATGCTGTAAACGGCAAAGTGCTTCAAGGTAGAAGCGACACCGTTCTGCTGGATACCTTTGACCATCTGTGTGCCCAGTTCACCAACCAGATAAGGATCTTCTCCGTACGTTTCCAGTACGCGTCCCCAGCGAGGATCGCGGGCTACGTCGAGGATAGGGGCATACACGTTGTTGTAGCCTAACGCTTTTGCCTCTTTACCGGCTATGTCTCCCGCCTGATGAACCAGGTCTCGGTTCCAGGTGCTACCGATGCTGATAGGAGCGGGCAGGGGAGTCGCTTTGGTATGATTCAACCCGTGGATACCTTCGTTGGAGAAGTCGACAGGAATACCCAGGCGGGTTTCTTCAATGAACCAGCGTTGCGTCTTGTTGATCGCTTCGGCGTGGTTGCTGAACGGATAGATCATCTCCGGTGTCCTGCGGCGGGCACTTCCTACGCCATTCAACTGTTCGTCGATATTGGCAATACCGTCTTTCCAGATTTCATTCTTCCATCCTTCGGTAGGGAGAGAATCTTTCAGGACACGTCCGAAACCGTAGAGCGTAGCCATTTGGCAGCTCTTTTCTTCCAGCGTCATTTGGTTGAGCAGATCTTGTACGCGTGCTTCGACAGGAGCTTCCGGATCTTCATAGACGTCTTTCACGCCGTTTTTGTTGAGATCTATCCACCCTTTTTTGTAGATCGAGTCTTTGGCTTGTATAGCTCCGGTTCCCAGGCAGGCGGCAGCTAATAACAAATACTTAAAATTCATGCTTTTCTTCGGGTATTTATTCTGTTTGTTATTGAATATATCCATAATATAAAACCGTATGGCCGGTAATCATTAGCGCAAAGGTAACAATTATCAACCATACGGTCAATGCTTAAAGTTCAGGGAGTGAGACTTATTTTACATCCCACCACAAACGAGCACCAATCTTATTGTATTCCGATTGTGCGTTGTAGTTTTCCGTGTTCATGGATGCTTCTTTTGAAGGATATAAAAAGCGTACCGGGGCATTCTCTTTGTTCAATAGAACACCGTTTTCACGGTCGTCATCGAAAACAGGCAAATCCGTACGACGGTATTCAGCCCAGTTTTCGTAGATCTGCAGGAAGCCGAGGTGCAGCCATTTCTGGGTTGCGATCTGTTCCAAAGCCTTTGCCGGGTTGAATTTGAATGTTGAAGTCGCCAGCCAGCTACCCAAAGTACCGTCGGATACGTCTCTGTTGGCAATGTCCATATCTTTACCCTTTTCCGCATCGCTGTTCTTATAATATTCGTAGTAGTTCTGAATAGATAAGATAACCCCTTTGTTATAGAACTCTTCAGCGTTTCCGCTGAATAAACCGCGTTGTGCAGCTTCTGCCAGGCAGAAATAAACTTCGGCAGCCGTCATGCCGATACCTACCGGCAACTGATAGTTCTTACGGAAAGTAACCGTATTCAGACATCCGTAGATCTTGAAAAGCTCTGTTCCGTTCGGACCGTTCACCAAAGCGATGGCTTTATCTGCCGACGAAGGATAACCGATGATCTCTTTGCTGTCTTCATAAACATCCCCTTCGTCATCCGTTGCCGGCTGATAGAATACTACCAAACGTGGGTCGGTGGCTTCTTTCAATAAGTTGACGGTAAATTCCGGTGGATACATGTAATAGCTGTGAGCTTTCGAATGACTCTCTCTCATGGCGCGCCAGATACCGTCAGGTGCAGTACTCTGGTTGTCAACCATGATATAAGTATTATCAGCGTTTTTGGTGATCAGCTGATCCAGTGAAAGCTCTGCCAATACCTGTTTCGCTTTATCAGGATCGACATTTGAAATACGCATGGCGTAGCGCAGGCGCAGTGAGTTGGCAAACTTGTACCAGCCGTCGCAGTTACCCTTGTAGATAATATCCTGCTGCTTGAACGTATTGCTGGTAGTAGCTGTCTTGAAATAAGCAGCTGCAGATTTCAGATCTTCCAGGATAGAATAGTAAATATCTTTCTGAGTATCGTATTTCGGTTTGAAGATTACGCTTCCGCCATAGACTACATTACGTGCAGTGAAAGCTTCCGTGTAAGGCATATTTCCGAAAAAGTCGGTGGCGATAGCCGTGTTGTATGCTTTCAGAACCTTACCGGCTTCGACAAAAATCTGATATTTAGCTTGTTCATCCGGTGACAGAGTAGCATACATTTTATCTATCTCGGTCAGAGTGCTCATACGTGTTACATAATAATTTTCCCAACGTGCCTTATCGTCCTGGATATTCTGGTACAGGTTGACACGGTCTTTTCCTGCCTGGCGAGCAGTTGTCTGGATATAGTTTCCGATCAGGCGAAAGTTATAATTCCAGGTATCGGCGTAATCGATTTCGATCGTTTTTAATGCACCTTTGGTAAAAAGGTATTCGATCTCTGCCGTGGTAAATCCATCCGGATTATCATGCTTGTCATCCAGTTTGCTTTCACAGGAAGAGAAGGCTACGGCAGTACCTAAAAGCAGGCTATATATTAAATGTTTCATAAAAGTTTACTGTTTTTATTATGAATAAGTTACTTGGTTTAGAAACTGGTGTTGATAGCAAAACCGAAGCTTCTGGCTGACGGGTAAGAAGTGTATTCCACATACGGGTTCGTACCGCCTGTACCTAATGTTGCTTCCGGATTCACGTTAGGAACATTCTTGTAAATGAAGAACAGGTTGCTACCGATCAATGAAACATTCAGGTTCTGCAGACCGATCTTAGAAACGATATTGTTCGGAACGCGGTACGATAATTTCATTTCACGCAGTTTGATATAGGTGTTGTCATATAGGTTGTCTTCAGAACCGTTACGGTTGTAGCGTGAGTTGTAATAGTCGGCTGCCGATACGATGATATCGTTCTTTTCTCCTTTCTCGTTTACACCGTCAACAATGATACCGTCGTGGCGTACACGTCCGTCGAGGGCATTTGCCGGAGCTGAAGCACTGTGACTGTCCAGGCGTATCTTTTGATTTGTGTTCTTATCAATGTAATAAGCCAGACCGCCGTATTCTTCATCACGTCCCCATAAGGATTCCTTACCTGCTCCCGATGCTTTCAGGAAATTATTGGTGAATGAAAGCAGTTTACCGCCGAATGAACCGTCGATATGTACGCTTAAAGAAAAGTCTCTGTAACGGAATGTATTCGTGAAACCTGCCGTAAACTTCGGGGCTGCACTGCCTGCATAAGTAAATTCAGATTCCTGCTGATAGTTTCCGTTCTTATCCACAACGATTCTTCCCTGGTCATCGCGTATCCATTTACGGATAAATACACTCGGTGTAGCATATCCCGGAACAGCTTTGAAGATAGCGGCACTCCACGGGTTGCTGATCTGGCGGTCTTCCATGCCGTCGATCAATGAAAGCAGTTCATTATGCGTATAGGCGAAGTTCAGAATACCTTCCCAGCTGAAGTTCTTTGTTTCAACAGGAGTACCGGTAAGCTGAAGTTCCACACCGCGGTTTCCGATTTCACCGGCATTCATTCTCATGCCTGTAGCACCAGTAGAAGGAGCCACCGGAACGGTGATGATCTGGTTCTTGGTTTTGTTGGTATAGAAAGCGAGGTCTAATCCTAAACGGCCGTTCAGCACGCGGCTTTCCAGACCGACTTCCCATGAATAGGTCTTTTCCGGAACGATATTGGTAGGAGGAACGTCTGCTTTGAACTCATTCGTAATGATTGAACTGTTGAATGATCCGTACTGATATTCAGAGTTGGTAAAGTAGATAGACGGTGTCGTGTTACCCACGATTGCATATGATCCTCTGATCTTACCATAGTTATACCAATCCGGCAGATCCAATGCTTCCGTGAACACGAAGCTCAGACCCGCAGACGGATAGAAGAAGCTGCGGTTACCGGCTGTCAGACGGGAAGACCAGTCATTACGGGCGGTCAAATCCAAATATAGGAAGCGTTTGTAAGCAACCTGTGCAGAGGCGAAGACGGCTCCCAGGAACTCACCTTGGTTAACGACTTTGTCTCTGCCGGCACCCTTCGGGTCTCTCTTGTTATTGTTGGAAGAGAACATACCGTTGTATTTCAATCCGTGAGATTCCCAGATTACTTTCGATTCCGTGATATCTTCACCGGAAACACCCAGGTTGGCAGACACGTCGAAATCTTCATTGATTGCCTTGTTGAACATCAACAAACCTTCCACATAGTTTTTCTGGTAGTGCGCATCTTCCTTACGGTAGGTGCCTTCCAGGCTGTTCATGTCTGAAGGATCCGAATATTTAGTAAAGTATTCTTTGTTTTCTTTGTCGTCACGGTAACGGTCCGTACCACCGCGCAGGCGGAAAGTCAGGAAGTCGAATATCTTGAGGTTGGCAGATAATGAAGCGATCAGGCGTTCGCGTTTTTGCGTATATTCGTTTTCGTTCTGCTGCCACATCAGGTATTTGATGATGTTGTCGCGGTTTCCGGAGTTGATGCTCGATATCTGGTCTGTCAGGAAATAACCTTCATCATTCTTGTAATGGTCTTTCCATAACTGAGTGATTTCGTTACGAGGCATCGGGTAGTTGGATACACGGTCGATACGTGTAGGCGGATTCTTCGTATCCGAGATATTGAATGAGACGGAAGCATCGAACGTAAGACGTTCGTGCACCTTGAAGTTACCGGAGAAGCTGAAGTTATGCTTGTTCTGCTTGAAGTTTTCCAGGTAACCGCCGTAGTTCATATTCGTATAGGCCAGACGGATACTGTTCTTATCGGTACCGTTGGTTATAGAGATACTGTTGTTGTTGCTGAAACCGTCTTTAAATACATCCCGGTAGTTGTTCGGCTGCGGGGAATACGGACGTTTTACGCCATCCCACCAAATCACTTCCGTTCCGTCCATACGCGGACCGAAACTACGGTAAGTATCACCGTTATAAATGTTTTGACCGTCTGCGTTTGTCGTGAAATAGGGTTTGTCACCGCCACCGAATACGTTTTGGAGTTCCGGCATGAAAGCACGTTGGTCATACGTATAGGAAGTTCCTACCTGAATGCCCAGTCCTTTGCCTTCGCCGCCACGTTTGGTAGTGATCACGATTACCCCGTTGGTCGCACGTGAACCGTACAGGGCGGCAGCGTTTGCACCTTTCAAAATAGACATCGATTCGATGTCGTCCGGGTTGATGTCGTTAAGGGCAGAACCTTGTTGTGTTTCGCTACGTTCGCGACCGGCCCAGTTAGAATCTACGTCGTTGATAGGTATACCGTCGACAACGATCAGCGGACGGGTGTTACCTTCCACCGAGTTGATACCACGGATCTGGATCTTGGTACCTCCCGTAGGTCCCATGGCTGTCTGCTGTATCTGTACACCGGCAGCCTTACCATATAAAGAGGTGGCTACGTTCTGTACGGGAACAGTCTGGATCTGTTCTGCCTTCAGTTCGCTCATGGCGTAAGGGAGGGCTCTTTTTTCTTTCTTGATACCCATGGCGGTAACAACCACTTCGTCGATTGTCTGGGTATCTTCTTTCAATGTTACGTTCAGGGATGTCTGTCCCGTGTACTTGATTTCATGTGTAACATAGCCGATGAAAGAGATAGAAAGTGTACTTCCTGGCGCTACGGAAATGGAGAAATTTCCGTCCATGTCTGTAATAGTTCCTTCACTGGTTCCTTTTACGGAAACGGAAGCTCCGGCTACAGGGCCGAATGCGTCGGTAACTGTACCTGTTACTTGCTTCTTTTGTTGAGCGATGTTGGCGACAGTTTCCGGTGTGCCGTCTGCTGCAAATACCTGTCCGGTAGAGCAGAGAGCGCCGGACAGTAAAATAAGTCCGATAGGTCTCAATACTTTTTTCATAAACAAATCTTTAATTAGATTCAAGAAAATTTATTTTCAATGCTGCAAAACTATAAGGTGCTGAAAGAAAGGCGTATTAGAATCTGTTGATAGAATGGTAAATGCCGTTAGTGACGGATATTGCTATTTTTTTGACGGATATTACTATTTGGCTTTTAGTTAATGTCCGCGATTGTTGTTGCTTGCCGCTAAAAATGAGTTAATTTTGCATTAAATATCTATGTTTATGGGGGTTAAATACTTATATCTACTACTCTGTTTATGCACATTATTACCGCTGTCGGCGAAAGAGCTTTATTTTAGACATGTCGATCTGAACGACGGTTTTACACAGCCTTCAGCCATTTCTATTTATCAGGATGCTAAAGGAGCTATCTGGTTCGGGAATGATAATTTTAATGTGTATGACGGAAGAATTGTCCGCTCTTTCCGCCTCTCTAACTATCTGGATGAGGTCGAGGACAATAACATCCACGGAATTTGTGGAGACGGGGATTCATGTATTTATATGCTGGCCAACAGACGGCTGGTCCTTTTCAATATGCGGACGGAAGAGTTCCGGCTGACAACGGTGCAGGCACATGCTCTGGAATACCATCATGGAGCCTTGTTTTATGCTAACAGGAACGAATTGTATCGTTATAAATCCAATGGCGTATCGGAAAAGATCTGTGCTTTGCCTGATTCTACACTGATCATCCGGGATCTGCATTTTATGGATGACGGCTGGCTATTGGCTACGACGAAAGGATTGTATAACTATTCAAACGGGACTTTTCAGAATCTGCTGGAAGATGAATCGATCACTTCTTTGTTTATAGATAATTGGAGGAGATTGTGGGTAGGTACATTATCCAATGGTGCCAAAGTGTTCAGTGAAGGAGAGTGGATTTCCATGCGGGAGAACGATGCCGCCCATCCGCTTGTCAATAATCAGGTACGTACTATCGATCAGGATATCAAGGGGAACATCTGGATCGGTACTTATGCCGGTATCACTGTGGTAAACTCGTCTCTTCGGGATTGTTATCATCTGTCGCATAAGGAACAGGTTTCCTGGTCGTTGAAGCATTCATCGGTGTATGCGATCTTCAGGGACAGGCAGGGAGGCATGTGGGTCGGAACCTATTATGGCGGGTTGAGTTACTTCAATCCGAATACCGAAGATTATACATTCTACGGTATTTCTCCCGACGATCCGGAGAGCCTGGATGGTTTCCTGTTCGGTAAGATGGCTGAGGACACGAAAGGCAATCTGTATATTGCTACTGAACATGGACGGTTGAACTGCCTGGACCGTACAACACAGAAGGTCAAATATTTCGACCCGGGCCTTTTGCGTATCCCTTGCCGTACGACCAAGTCCGTTTGGTATGACGCTGAAAACGACCGGTTGTATATCGGTACTTTCCGCCACGGCTTGTATTGTTATTCCTCTTCCGGTCATCTGAAACAGCTGGGAACAGATATACTGCAGGATGACGGGCAACGGATCATTACGGACCTGATACCCTGGCAGGGTAATCTGATCGTTATAACCCAGACAGGATTATACCTTCTGGATTTGACAACCCAGCAGCTGTCTCATTTATTCTCCGATCCCGAACTGCTTAATCAGACCGATGGAACCATCCGTTCCGCCTGGCTGGATAACGAAAACAGGCTGTGGCTTACTCCTGCCAATAAGGACATTCTTTGTATCCGGATGGATACCCGGACTGCCGAAGAGATACCGTCGGTGAAAAGTATGATTGGAAAGAAGCCGGTTCCGCACATTACGGAAGACAGTAGGGGGAATCTCTATTTCGTCGTGACGGGAGTGGGGGTCTTACGCTATGATCCGATGAATGATTTTTGGACATGCTATAACCAGGAACAAGGTCAGTTGCTGACAAACGAGCCTTTCCGGGCTTTGATCACTCCTACGGGACGGCTGCTGGTTACTTCTATCCGGGGAATTACCTTGCTGGATATGAAAACAGGAAAAAGTACGCATACCTTGCTGGGAACTTCCTCTCCGCTGCACCGGCTAAATTCCAATTGCGGAGTGTATCTGTCTCCCAAAGACAGCATGATCTTTATCGGAGGTGTGGAAGGGATGATTGCTACGAAAGAGTTCGGACTGGCTCCTGTAGAGGTCTCTTATTCCATCTCGTTCAACAGTCTTTCCGTGAATAATATGCCGGTCTATCCGTCGCCTTCATCGAATATCCTGCGGGAAGCTGTTTCGTATACCTCCCGTCTTACTCTTCCCTACGACCGGAATAACATCACGCTGGGATTTACTTCGACCAACTATCGGTATGCCGATAAGAATCTGTTCGAATATAAACTGGAAGGACTGGATAAGCAGTGGACGCGTACCCGCCATCAGCAGATAGTGTATACCTCCATACCTCCGGGGAATTATAATTTATTGCTGAGGGAGGTGGGAGACGGCAAGCAGATCGTCATGCCTATCCGCGTCCGTCCTCCTTTCTATGCTTCGGTTTACGCTTTTACCCTGTATGGTTTGCTGGTCCTTTTGTTCCTGGTCTGGCTGATCCGTTTTAACCGGAGCCGGGCGTTCCTGAAGGCATCTTTGGAGCTCGAACAGCGGGAGAAATTACGTATAGAGAAGCTGAACCAGATGAAGCTGAAATTCTATATCAACATATCGCATGAACTGCGTACTCCGCTTACGCTGATGATCAGCCAGGTCGACCTGATCCTGCAGAACTACGACCTGGGAGGTACGTTCCGAAGCAAGCTGCTGAAGGTGAGGCAATATACGGCGCAGATGCAGCAGCTTATTACGGAGGTGCTCGATTTCCGGCGGTTGGAACAGGGAAAAATGCCTTTCCATGCAAGTCAGCAGAACCTGGTTGCTTTTATGCGCCAGATATTTGATTCATTCAAGGACTATGCCGTGACGAACCGGATTCAGTACAGGCTCGAAACGATGGATGAAGAGATACCTGTCTGGTTCGATCCGGTACAGATACGTAAAGTGTTTAACAACCTGCTTTCGAATGCGTTTAAGTTTACCCCGAAAGAGGGAACCATCACCGTGAGCATACTTCGTAAAAAAGAAGTTGTGGAGATACGTATCTCCGACACTGGCTCTGGTATTCCCCAGAGCCAGCAGGTTCATATATTCGAACGGTTTTACCAGGCGGATAATGCGACCGGCATATCCTTATCGGGAAGTGGTATCGGACTGGCACTGACTCAGGAGATAATCATGCAGCATAAAGGACAGATCGAGGTGAAGAGTGAACTGGGAGAAGGTACGACTTTCACGGTTACGCTGCGGCTGGGGGACGAGCATCTGACTTCCGAGCAGAAATCGACGGAGACGCAACCGGTCGACGTCCTGCCTATACAGGAAGTAAAACGGGAAGAAGTGATCGGGATGCCCGATTTACCAGATGTCGTATCTATGGACAAGCTGCCGGATACGAAAGAAACGGAGAAGTCGCTTTCCGTACTGCTTGTGGAAGACAATGAAGATTTGCTGCAAGTTTTGGAGGAGGCTTTCTCTATCCGGTATAAAGTATATAAGGCGTGCGATGGGGAAGAGGGTATTCGTATGGCAGAGGAGATGCAGCCGGACCTTATCATCAGCGACGTGATGATGCCGGGTATCAGCGGGACAGTGATGTGTCAGCGCCTGAAGCGGAAGCTCGAAACATCGCATATTCCGATCATCTTACTGACTGCCCGTATCGATCTGGAGAGTGCTTTGGAGGGGCTTAAATGCGGTGCAAGCGATTATATAATGAAACCGTTCAACATCGAGTTATTATTGCTGAAATGTAATAACATCATCGCTACTCTGAAGCGGCAGCAGGCTCGTTTCCGTACGGAGGCGGAGACGACTCCAACTGAGCTGGCTACGAACCGTTTGGACCAGCAGCTCCTGGAAGATTCTGTCCGGATCATTGAAGAGAATATGGAGAATAAGGAATTTAATATCGATATGTGGTGCCGTGAGATCGCGGTGGGACGTACGCGTCTGGGGGCTAAAATAAAAGGTATCACCGGACTGACACTGAATGACTTTATCCTGCAGATAAAGTTGCGGAGATGTGCCTGGTTCCTGGAAAACAGCGATCTGACCATCTCGGAAATAACTTGGAAAGCCGGCTTTTCCAGTCCGGGATATATGGGAAAATGCTTTAAGGAGTATTTTGGTGTCACACCGTTGCAGTACAGGAATTCAAAAAATAAAAGCCGTTCCTGATAACGGGAACGGCTTCTTATCTAATGACGTAATGTCTTTTTATACGTTGAAGCGGAAATGCATGATGTCGCCGTCCTGTACGACATATTCTTTTCCTTCCACGCTCATCTTTCCGGCTTCTTTCACGGCTGCTTCCGAACCGTATTTGATATAGTCGTCGTATTTGATCACTTCCGCACGGATGAATCCTTTCTCGAAGTCAGTATGGATCACACCGGCACATTGCGGAGCTTTCCAGCCTTTTTCAAATGTCCAGGCACGTACTTCCTGTACACCGGCAGTCAGATAGGTCTGCAGGTTCAGCAGATTGTAGGCGGATTTGATCAGGCGGCTTACACCCGATTCTTCCAGTCCGATTTCCTGAAGGAACATCTGGCGTTCTTCGTAAGTCTCGAACTCGGCAATCTCGCTCTCGATCTTGGCTGCTACGACCAGGATTTCTGCGTTTTCGTCTTTCACAGCTTCACGTACTGCATCGACATATTTATTACCGCTTACGGCACTCGCTTCGTCTACGTTACAAACATACATGACGGGCTTGCTGGTCAGCAGGAAGAGTTCGTGGGCAATCTTCTGTTCGTCTTTCGTTTCGAACGTAACTGTGCGGGCACTTTTTCCCTGTTCCAGTGCTTCCTTATATTTTATCAATACTTCGTAGGCTTGTTTAGCTTGCTTGTCACCGCCAGTCTGGGCTTGTTTCTGCACTTTGGCAATACGGCTTTCGATCGTTTCCAGGTCTTTGATCTGGAGTTCCGCATCGATGATTTCCTTATCGCGTACAGGGTCTACCTTACCGTCTACGTGTACGATATTTTCATCGTCGAAGCAGCGCAGCACATGTAGGATAGCATCTGTTTCACGGATATTCGCAAGGAATTTATTCCCTAATCCTTCTCCCTTGCTGGCTCCTTTTACCAGGCCGGCGATATCGACGATCTCTACCGTAGTAGGAACGATCTGTTTCGGGTTGATCAGCTCTGCCAGCTTGTTCAGACGTTCGTCGGGAACGGTGATAACACCTACGTTCGGTTCGATCGTACAGAACGGGAAATTTGCAGACTGTGCTTTTGCATTCGATAAGCAGTTGAAAAGAGTAGATTTCCCTACGTTCGGAAGACCTACGATGCCACATTGTAATGCCATATTATTATAGTATTTTTTTTATTGTCAATTATATTCCTTTCACCTCGTTTTGGTGTGCAAAGGTAATCAATTTTTTGCATGAATGATTATCTTTGCCTATCGAATGATATATAGAAGGTTATGCAAGAAAAGCAGGAAGAGATGAATGAGCTTATAGAAACGGAACGCCTTATTTTACGCCAGTTTGTCGAAGAAGATGCAGAAGCTTTATTTCTTATCCTGAGTGATAAGGAAGTGAATACTTTCTTACCTATGTTTCCTCTTACAGACATAGAGGAAGCAAAAGTGTATCTTCAAAAGAAGTACCTGGATAGCTATGTCCGGAAAGAAGGATTTCAGTATGCTGTTTGTTTGAAAGAAGACAATGTCCCGATCGGATATGTCCATGTAAGCGGTGATGATAGCCATGATTTGGGGTATGGGCTCAGAAAAGAATTTTGGCATAAAGGGTTTATTTCAGAGGCTTGCCGGGCGGTGGTGGATATGCTGAAACAGACAGATATCCGGTATATTACCGCTACGCACGATGTAAACAATCCTCGAAGTGGGAAGGTCATGCAGAGTATAGGCATGAAGTATCAATATTCTTATGAAGAGCAATGGCAACCTAAAGATTTCCTGGTTACATTCAGAATGTACCAATTGAACTTTGACGGGAATGACGAGCGGGTTTACAGTAAGTACTGGGAGCAGTATCCCGTTCGTTTTGTAGAAGACATTTAAGCGCTATATACTATAAGTATAATTTATAAAATAACTATCATACTATCATTTTCTGATTTAATGCCTTGAATGATAACTCTTTGTATTATGATAGTTGCCAAAAATAACTATCATTCCATCTATCATAACTATCATTCATTGTGTGTAGACTTATGACTTTTTTGACTAAGTATATGACTTAAGATCAGAAAGATAATGATATAAGTTTACCGAGACCCGGGTCTCGTCCCCTTTTACACCCGGGTGTGCGGAATGCCAAGATGGGGGTGTAAATGAGGGCGAAATGGGGGTGTTATCTACTTTTTGTAACTATATTACTCAATTTAGGTCACCTGTTTCAGGTAAATATCTATAGGGAGATGAGAAAACAGATCTATAGGATGGTTCTATTTCGGACTTTCCGGGAGATTGTACTTCCCAATGTATAGTTTCTCTTCTTTCAAATTGTAGGAAACGGCATACAAGTTTTTTTCCTGGCTGTCTACAGTAAGAAAAACCATCGGATTCTTTATTATCAAATGGGAAACTAGTTTGCCATCCCTGTTGAAGATGAGTATTCCGTTTTCTTTCTGATGTTTTTCAGACAGGTATTGGCTGAAAGCATAAATATGTTCTTTCCCCATCGTGACGCACCCGAATCCCTCGTGGTGCAGACTATCGAACCGGATGCGGTCGGGTGTCTTGTGAAACAAAAAATCGGATGTTTGCTTTTCCCATTGTTTGACTAATCGTTTGTTTTTATAGATATAGGATGAAAGATAGCCGAAGTAGGTACTGGCATATACAAACTGATTGTCATATCTGGCCAGATGTCCTTGAAAAAAATCGAGATATTCTTTGTATTGATACTCGGGACCAATCACGGGATAGTTTCCGAAAAAGAGCATTTCTTTACTCCGTTTGTCACTGTTATATACGCTCAGCAGACCTTTGATGAAAGGACCCAGGCAGACAAATCGTTTATCTTCGGTTTGGTATGCTTCACTGGGAGAAAAGTCTCCTAACCGCAGGCGGATGAAATTGGCGATCGACATTTGTCCGTTGTTGACGATCAGTTCATAGTAGACATTGTTTGCCCGGTTGAGATAGTCGAGTTTAGTATTTAAATGACTGTCCGGGGATATAGCGATTGAAGTGTCTTTCCTTTTCAGCGTATATTGGTCCATCTCTTTGCTTTGCGTCCGGAAGATGCGGATGGAAGATGCATCCTGCGGATTCAACAGGCAAAGCAGTGTATCGTTCAGTAGATGAAGGGGAGGGGCAAAGAGGTCCGGAAGGTCTGTCAATGCTTCCTCTTCTATTGAGGTTTGAGAAACAGTTTGTATGTCTATTTTTTCTACTGTGACTTCAGGTTTTGAACAGCAGCAGGCCAATATGCATGGAGTCAGGATTAAGAATATGTAATTTCTGATCATTTTTCAGTTTTTATTAAATATGAATGTTTCATTATGATCAAATGTGAGCCTGTTTGTGCCGAAAAAACAACTTAGCTTACTTATACCCAAGGTTACTTGGGCTAGTCTGTCCCGCCCTTACAGACCTATTAGATGCTAAATCCATATTGAAATCAATATAAATAGGTTCAATTGTTATCAGAAATGAATCTATTTGTTGCAATAAAAGAACCAGGTACGCGGATGACGCGGATTAGGCGGATCAAAACGGATTAAATGATCCGATCCGTTCAAATCCGCTCAATCCGCGTCATCCGCGTACCTGGTTCTTATTAAAATAGTTCATATATCTTTCTATAATTATCACATATTGATTCATTATATCCGGAATGGTTGCTACAATGTAAATTGTATTTAATGTGCTTCCAGCCAGTTTACCCCTTCGCCGCAATCGGCAATCAGTGGGACCTGTAGCTTGATGGCACCTTCCATCTCTTCCAGGACGATCTGTTTTACTTTCTCCAATTCGTCGTTGCAGACATTGAAGTTCAATTCATCGTGTACCTGGAGGATCATTTTGCTCTTCAAGCCTTCGGATTCGAAACGATTGAAGATACGTACCATGGCTACTTTGATGATGTCGGCAGCACTGCCCTGGATGGGGGCGTTGATCGCATTTCGCTCGGCATAACCGCGGACGATAGCGTTATGTGAATTGATATCCGGCAGATACCGCTTGCGTTTGAAGATCGTTTCCACATGCCCTTTTTCTTTGGCGATGCGGATACTTTCGTCCATGTAATCGCGGATGCCCGGATAGCTTTTGAAATATCCTTCTATAAGCTCTTTCGATTCCGCCCGGGGAATGTTCAGCCTTTCGGCAAGGCCGAATACCGAAATACCGTAGATGATTCCGAAATTGGCTGTCTTCGCTTTACGGCGCATATCGCTGCTGACTTCTTCTACCGGAATACCGTATATTTTGGCAGCCGTGGCGGCATGGATATCTGCTCCGCTGCGGAAGGCTTCGATCATATGTTCGTCGTTGCTGAGATGCGCCATGATGCGCAGTTCGATCTGCGAATAGTCGGCAGAGAAGAAAGTACAGTCCGCATTGTCGGGAATGAAGGCTTTACGGATTTCACGTCCCAGTGCATCCCGGATAGGGATATTCTGCAGGTTCGGGTTGGTCGAACTCAGACGGCCGGTGGCGGTGACTGTCTGGTTGTACGATGTGTGGACCTTACCTGTTACCGGGCTGATCAGTTCGGGCAGCGCATCGATATAGGTGCTCAGTAACTTTTTCAGTCCCCGGTATTCGAGCAGCTTGTCTACGACCGGATGTTTCGACCGGAGTTTTTCCAGGATATCCTCGCTGGTACTGTAGCTGCCGGTTTTTGTCTTCTTTGCTTTTTCCTCTATCTTCAGCCGTTCGAAAAGGATCTCGCCGACCTGCTTGCTGGAATTGATGTTGAATTTTACTCCTGCCAGTTCATGGATTTCTTTTTCCAGTTTGAGCAAAGCTTCGGTCAGTTCTTCCGATGACTGTTTCAAAGCGACCGTGTCGAGTTTGACTCCTGTCTGCTCCATTTCTGCCAGTACATATATTAATGGCATTTCGATGTCGAAGAAAAGAGATTCGATCCCTGCCTTCTTCAGTTCGGGGGCAAAGAAGTTTTTCAACTTTAATGTGACATCGGCATCTTCGGCGGCATACTCCGCAATCTGGTCGAGCGGCACGTCGCGCATGCATAACTGGTTCTTTCCTTTCGGGCCGATCAGTTCCGTAATGGGAACCGGTTTATATTTGAGATAAGTCTCCGCGAGGTAGTCCATCCCATGACGCAGCTCCGGGTTGAGCAGGTAATGGGCGATCATGGTGTCGAACAACGGGCCCGCTACCCGGACATCGTACTTGCGGAGGACCATGATATCGAATTTGATGTTCTGTCCTATTTTTTGTGATTTCGGGTTTTGCAGGGCAGGGGAGAAGTGGGCGACAATTTTTGCTGCCTCTTCCTTGTCGGCAGGAACCGGGACGTACCATGCCTCATTTTCCTTGACTGCGAACGACATTCCGACCAATCCGGCTGTCAGCGGATCGATGCCGTCGGTTTCCGTGTCAAAAGCGAAAAAATCCTGATCCAGTAAAAAATGCCCTAATTTAGCTCTATCCTCTTCAGAATCAACGATATTGTAATTATGAGGGATGGTTTTTAAGCTCGCGAGAGTCGAATATTTGGGAACACTCGGCTCTTCGGTCGCAAATAAGTCAAAGAGATTGCCTTGAACAGGGCCTTTGGCTGCTTTAGGGGCAGGAGCAGGGGCAGGCTTTTTCTCCTCTCCGGACATTTTGTTAATAAATGTTCTAAACTCTAATTCAGTGTAAATCTCGGTCAGACGCACTTCGTTCGGTTTTTCCCGGATACATTGCGCGGCATCGAACTGAATGGGGACATCCGTCTTGATCGTTGCCAGGAATTTGGAGAAACGGATCTGTTCGGCATTCTCCGTTACTTTCTTCTGAAGGGAGCCTTTCAGCTTGTCGGTATTCTCCAGCAGGTTTTCGATGGAACCGAACTCGTCGAGTAATTTCTGTGCTGTCTTTTCTCCGACACCCGGACATCCCGGAATGTTATCGGAGCTGTCGCCCATCAGTCCCAGTAGATCGATCACCTGGTCGACCGAAGTCAGCGAGTATTTATTCAATACTTCCTGTACACCCATCACTTCGTAGTCGCCTCCGAATTTAGGGCGGTACATAAATATATGTTCGGACACCAGCTGGCCATAGTCTTTGTCCGGTGTCATCATATAGACTTCGAATCCTTCTTTCTCCGCTTGCTTGGAGACGGTGCCTATCACGTCGTCGGCTTCGAAACGGGGAACTTCCAGGATTGGGATATTGTAGGCTTCGATAATATTTTTGATAATAGGTACGGACTGCCGGATCACTTCCGGCGTTTCTTCCCGCTGTGCCTTATATAATTCGTAAGCTTCGTGACGGAATGTCGGGCCTTTCGGGTCGAAAGCAACGGCAATATGCGTTGGATTCTCACGTTTCAACACATCTTCCAGACTGTTGATGAACCCGAAAATGGCAGAAGTGTTCATGCCTTTCGAGTTGATCCGCGGATTTTTAAGAAATGCGTAGTACGACCGGTAGATCAGTGCATACGCGTCTATAAGGAATAGCTTCATCTCTTTTAACACGTTTTAGGGTGACAATAGACGGTAAATGTACGAAAAAACTCGCTTACTCAATACTTTTTGTTACTTTTGCGAATCTTTGAAACATTATGAATGACAGAAAGAAAATAGAACAACCGGTTGCGGAAGAGTTTAAACGCTTTAACGATGAGTTTGCGGATTCGCTTCGTAGCGAGACGCATCGGCTGCAATCGGCTATCGACCAGATCTTGCATGCCAGCGGTAAGCATGTTCGTCCGTTACTGGTATTGCTCACAGCAAAAGCTTGTGGAAAAGTAACCGATCATACGATCAATTCGGCTGTTTTTCTCGAATTGTTGCATACGGCTACCCTGATACATGACGATGTAATAGATGAAACGAAAGAACGCCGGGGAGTCCCTTCCCTGAATGCTATTTTCGATAATCGTATATCCGTTCTGGTGGGAGATTATGTCCTTTCTACCGCATTGATCCGTTCTATCCAGACGGGTAATCTGCAAATCATAAATATCGTATCCAACCTGGGACGCGACCTGTCGGAAGGCGAGATCAAACAGTTGGAGACAGCCGAGGAAAGTATCCTCGACGAGGCTTGCTATATGCAGGTGATTAAGAAAAAGACGGCTACTCTGCTTTCTTCCTGTACGGAGATCGGTGCTATATCGGCAGACGCTTCACCGGAGCTGGTGCGTAAATGCCGCAAGTTCGGTGAGTACCTGGGATACTGTTTTCAGATCAAGGATGATATTTTCGATTATTATAAGGAAATGAATATCGGAAAGCCTACCGGCAATGACATACGGGAAGGGAAAGTGACCTTGCCTCTGTTGCATGCGCTGGAGCAGGGCAGGAGAGAGGAAGTGGCTTCTTTCCTTAAAATGATTCACGATAAAGATTTCTCTGCTGCAAATATTGATGCTTTGATCGAGTTTGCCAAGGCGAATGGAGGTATCGAATATGCCGAATCGCGAATGAAAGAGTTTCATGATAAGGCAGTGAAAGTGCTTATGGAGTTTCCGGAATCGGATGCCCGCGAGGGATTGCTTGCACTGGCTGATTATATTATGGAACGACAGAAATAGATTGTATATTAGATAGGGGACGCAGATTGCGCAATCTGCGTCCCTTTTTTAGGTTATAACTTTACCCTTATTTTCCCAATCGGTGTTCAATATCTTCTACCAGGCTGCTGGCGCCGATACGGAACAAATTCTTGTTCAGCCAGTCATTCCCCAGTACTTCTTTAACGATCGTGTAGTACTTAACGGCATCTTCTGCTGTGCGAACGCCACCGGATACTTTAATGCCGATCTGTTTACCTGTGATGGAATGGTACTTTTTGAGCACTTTACACATCGTATAAACGGCTTCCAGGGTTGCACCGGGATAACCCTTTCCTGTCGATGTTTTAATGAAATCAGCACCCGAATACAGGGCAAGGATGGCAGCCTTTTGGATATTCTCCGGAGTTAGCAGGGCACCGGTTTCCAGAATGACTTTCAGCTTGCCTTCGCGACAACTGTCTTTGATCTCCTGTATCTCTTCTGCCAATTCATCGTAATTTTCTTCCAGGAAGTATCCGAGATTCATAACCACGTCTATTTCATCGGCTCCCGACATGATAGCCATGGCTGTTTCTGCTATTTTCACTTCCGTGAATGTCTGAGAAGAAGGGAATCCTCCGGCTACCGAAGCTATCTTTACGTCCTGTGCGGCCAATGCTTGCTTGACCGTTTCCACAAAGAGGGGATAGGTACAGATCGCTGCGACATTCGGTACGTCGGGACGAGTACCCTCGAAATCATTTACGCGGTCTACCAGCTTCCATATACTTTCTTTTGTGTCGATGCTGGTCAGCGAGGTCAGGTCGATGAATCCGTGGATTTGCTTCAGAACGTCGGGAGTGAAGTTCTCCTTTTCATGCTTGTCAAGGATCGAAGCAACGTGTTTCCCTACTATCTCTTCCGTTCCGGCGGGATCGAATTTAGCGAACGCTTCATGGTATTTATCCATGTGCTCATGTTCGTGATCGTGATGGTGTTCATGATCATGTTCGTGACCGCAACTGCAATTGTGTTCGTGTGTCATACATCTAATTTTTTATTGTTTATATGTCTTTCTTTATCCCGGCAGGTTTTCTTCTGCAGGTTCTTTTCGAAGGCTGCTGTCAGGTCTACGCCGGTCTGGTTTGCCAGGCAGATCAATACCCATAGTACATCCGCCATTTCATCGCCTAAATCGCGGTTTTTATCGCTTTCCTTAAACGATTGTTCGCCGTAGGTACGTGCCATGATACGCGCCAGTTCACCTACTTCTTCGGTCAGGATCGTCATATTCGTCAGTTCGTTGAAGTAACGGACACCGTATGTTTTGATCCATTGGTCTACTTTCTCCTGGGCCTGTTGCAGGGTAATATCTGCCATCTTATTCTTTGTTTTGCGAGTCGATCAGGATCGTGACCGGCCCATCGTTCAACAATTCGATCTTCATGTCTGCCCCAAATTCGCCGGTGGCTACGGGCTTGCCTATTTGCAGTCCCATCTCGTCACAGAACGTTTGGTACATCGGAATGGCAAAGTCGGGTTTGGATGCCTTGATGTAAGAAGGGCGGTTTCCTTTCTTTGTAGAGGCATGGAGGGTGAACTGGCTGACCACCATTACCTCGCCTCCCGATTCGATCACAGAACGGTTCATAACGCCGTTTTCATCGTCGAATATGCGCAGGTTGGCAATCTTCTTGCACAACCACTCGATGTCTTCCTGTGTATCGCGGTCTTCGATGCCGACCAATACCAGCATTCCGTTCCCTATCCGGGATTTGAGTTCTCCGTCGATTGTGACGGAGCAATGCTGTACACGTTGTATAACTGTTCTCATTCTATCTAATTACTTTAAACCATTTATTAATGCTTTTGTTTTCGCTTCACCGATCAATTCTTTCAATTCTTCAAAGCTGGCTTCCCGGATTCTTTTTACGCTCTTGTACTGGCGTAAAAGTAATACTTTTGTTTTATCCCCGATCCCTTTGATGGTGTCCAGTTCGGAACGCGTCTGGCTTTTGCTTCGTTTGTCTTTGTGGAACGTGATGGCAAAGCGGTGCACTTCGTCCTGTATCTGGGTGAAGAAGCGGAACATCTGGCTTTGTATCGGCATACCTACCGTGACAGGAGGGAAGCCGAAAAGCAATTCCGAAGTCCGGTGCTTTCCGTCTTTAGCCAGACCGGCTATCGGTATATCCAGATGGAGCTCGTCCTGGATCACTTCGCGGACCACTTCCATTTGCCCCTTTCCACCGTCAGTCAGTATCAGGTCGGGCAGGGGAGAACCTTCGTTAATCGCCCGCTGATAACGGCGTCGTACCACCTCTTTCATGGAGGCGTAATCGTCGGGACCGACTACTGTTTTTATGATGTATTTGCGGTAGTCCTTCTTCGATGGTTTCGCCATTTTGAAGACAACACAACCGGCAACGGCATCGCTTCCCTGTATATTCGAGTTATCGAAACATTCGATGTGTATCGGTAATTTGGGGAGGTGTAAAGCGTCCTGTACTTCTTTCAGGATACGTGTGCTCCGTTGCTCCGGATTGAGTTTTTCTGCCTGTTTCAAACGGTCTACCTTGAATTGCTTTACATTCATTTCCGAAAGCTCCAGCAGTTTCTTTTTATCTCCGCGTTGCGGCACCGTGAAAGAAACATTCCCCAGTTCCATCTCCACTTCAAAGGGAATGATGATCTCGCGTGCCGTACTTTTAAACCGGTCACGCATCTCTACGATGCCCAGGCTTAACAGTTCCTCTTTCGTTTCATCCAAACGTTTCTTGTATTCGAATGTATAAGCCTGAACGATGGCTCCGTTACCGATATGCATGAAATTAATATAGGCAGACTTCTCGTTTTCTGCAAAAGAGAATACATCTATATTATGTAACAAAGGAGTAACAACCGTCGATTTGGAACGGTAGTTCTCGATCACTTCGTACTTTTCTTTTATTTTCTGCGCTTCTTCAAATTTTAGCTCGGCAGCCAAAGTCTGCATCTCTTCATACAGGTGCTTGCTGATCTGCGAAATATTTCCGCGAAGTATCTCCTTTATCTCGGAAATGTTTTTCTGATATTCTTCCTGTGATTGCAATCCGACACAAGGTCCTTTGCAACGTTTGATATGGTATTCCAGGCAAACATCGTATTTTCCGGCTGCAATCGATTCGGGTGTCAGCGGATATTTGCAGGTGCGCAACGGATAAAGTTCTTTCAACATCTGCAACATGACCTTGGCTGTATATACAGACGGATAGGGACCGTAGTACTGCGAACCGTCTTTTACTATATTCCGGGTTTGGAATACGCGCGGAAAATATTCGTTTTTGACCGTGATGGAAGGATAGGTCTTGTCATCCTTCAGCAATACATTGTAGCGAGGGCGGTACTGTTTGATCAGATTATTTTCGAGTAGGAGGGCGTCTTCTTCTGTGTTTACGACAATGTATTTGATGTCGCGAATTTGCTTTACCAATACACGCGTCTTGTTGTTGTCGTGTTCCTTGTTGAAATAGGAGGATACACGACGCTTCAGGTTCTTCGCTTTGCCTACATAAATGATGGTTCCTTTCTCGTCGAAGTACTGGTAGCAACCAGGCTTGTCCGGCAGGATCGAAAGGATCATTTTAATATGTTTCTCAGTTTCCGCACTCATTTTGTTTTACTCTTTCTGTCCTATTCCCAGTGTTTTACCTTCTTTTACCTAAAGTAAATGTTTCACGTGGAACAATTCGCGTTTTATCTTCCGAGCAGTACCAGCAGGATGTTGATGTCGCTCGGGGAGATGCCTGGAATACGGCTTGCCTGGGCAATCGTGTCCGGGTCTATTCGTGTTAGTTTCTGCCGTGCCTCCGTCGATAAAGACTGGATCGAATTGTAATCGAACTTGCCTTTGATATGGATATTTTCGAGGCGGTTTATTTTGTCTGCGATGATTTGTTCGCGACGGATATAACCGCTGTATTTAATCAGTATCTCTGCCGCTTCGATGATCTCTTCCCTTCGTGCAACGGATACTTTATCCAACTCTGTACGGAAGGCCGGAACGAGTTCGGCAATATTCTCCAGTGTAACCTGAGGGCGGGGAATCAGGTCGATCAGTTTGCAACCGTGAGAGAGTGGGGTTGTCCCCAGGTTTTCCAATCCGCTGTTTATGTATTGCGGCTTTACCGAGTAATTCTCTGCAAAACGGATGATCGCATCCCGTTGCTCTTTCTTTTCGGTGAGCAGCTCGTAACGATCCTGTTTGGCTAAACCTAGCTGATAGGATTTTTCCGTCAGTCGCATATCGGCATCGTCTTGCCGGAGCAGGATGCGGTATTCGGCACGGGAGGTGAACATACGGTAAGGTTCGTCTACACCTTTCGTCACGAGGTCGTCGATCAGCACGCCGATATAGGCTTCGTCGCGTCCCAGGATGAATGGTTCTCCGCCGTGGCAATTGATGTGAGCATTGATACCAGCCATGAGACCTTGTCCGCCTGCCTCTTCGTATCCCGTGGTTCCGTTGATCTGTCCGGCAAAGAACAGGTTGCGGATTCGTTTTGTTTCCAGATTATGATGTAACTGCGTCGGATCGAAGAAGTCGTATTCGATGGCATATCCCGGACGGTAGATATGGATATCCCTGAATGCCGGAATAGCTTGTAGGGCACGTAGCTGAATGTCGAGTGGGAGAGAAGAGGAGAAACCGTTCAGGTAATACTCCTGTGTCGTCTCACCTTCGGGCTCTAAGAACAGCTGGTGCTGGTTCTTGTCGGCAAACGTGACAATCTTCGTTTCAATGCTCGGGCAGTAACGCGGTCCGATACTCTGGATCTGTCCGTTGTATAACGGAGAGTCGGGGAGACCTTCGCGCAAAATATTGTGACAGGCTTCGTTGGTGAAAGTCGTCCAGCAACTGAGCTGTTTCAACGGACGCGGCTGGATATCGAGATAGGAGAACTTATGGAAATCGTTCTCTCCCGGCTGTTCGCCCATTTCATCGAAATGTACGCTTCTTCCGTCAATACGAACCGGGGTTCCGGTCTTCATCCGTTCCGATTTGATACCTAATGAAACCAGTTGTTCCGTCAATCCGGTGGCTGCCGGTTCGGAGATGCGTCCGCCGCGTATTTGCGTTCGTCCGATATGCATCAGACCGTTCAGGAAAGTGCCGTTGGTCAGAACGACGCTTTTCGCACGGAATTCTACATTCATATTCGTCTTAACGCCGCAAACGGTGTCACCATCCAGGAGGATTTCGCGGACGGTATCCTGCCACATGTATAAATTGGGAAGATTTTCCAGTATTCCCCGCCAGCAATCTATAAAACGGGCACGGTCGCTTTGTGAGCGCGGACTCCACATGGCAGGTCCTTTACTCCGGTTCAACATACGGAACTGAATAGCGGTACGGTCTGTAACAATACCCATATACCCTCCCAGTGCATCAATCTCACGAACGATCTGTCCTTTGGCGATACCGCCTACGGCCGGATTGCAACTCATCTGTGCAATCTTGTTCATGTCCATTGTGATAAGAAGCGTTTTCGAACCCAGGTTGGCGGCAGCTGCTGCGGCTTCACAGCCTGCATGACCGGCACCTACCACGATCACATCGTAATTGAAAGTCATTGTCGTAATTATCTTTGTTTCTTCTGCAAAGATAGTCATACTCCGCCTTTTAGTCATCATCCCAAAGGATATTTTGCTTATGCTTTGTTTCGTTAAAGGTTTCGGTCATAATTCCTTTAAAACATCCATCACGTAGTTTCGCCGTTGCCGGGAGATAGGGATGGACGATCCGTCTTTCATGCGGATATATCCTCCGTCGCTTTTGATGAAACTTTTGATCTCATCCAGGTTGATCAGATGCGATTGGTGTACGCGCAGGAAATGATAAGGGGTTAATAGCTCGTCGAATTCTTTTAATGTTTTGGAGACAACCAGTTTCTCACCTGTCTTTAGATAGAAAGTCGTATAGTTGCTTTCCGACTCGCAACGGATGATGGAGCCGATCTCTACAAACTCTATTTTATCGGCGACAGACAGTGCTATTTTTTTTTGTTTGTCTATCGCCCGCGTGTTCTGCAGGAGGTTCTGCATCCGTTTGTTTTCCTGTTTCCGCAAGACTACCTGGATGGCTTTGTCTACGGCATGTGTTAGCTCTTCCGGGTCGATCGGTTTCAATAGATAGTCGAGTGCACTGAAACGGATTGCCTGGATCGCATAGCTGTCGTAGGCGGTTACAAAGATCACCTCAAAAGGAATATCCGGAAGACTTTCCAGAAGGGAAAAACCGGTATCGTCACCCAGCCGGATATCCAAAAAGAGGATATCCGGTTTTGCTTCGGGTAGGACGGTACGAGCTTCCGTAACGGAACTGCAGATGGCCGATATGCTGATCTGCGGGCAATAGGTCCTGATCATACGGAGCAGGTTCTCCCGGTTTCCCTGCTCGTCATCTACAATTGTTGCGGTTATTTTCGTATTCATATTTTGCGTTATAAAGGAATGGATAACCGGACATGGCAACCGGAGACAGCTTCTTTTTCCTGCCTGTTTTCGATTGTAACACCGATTTCCGTATTGTACAAAGTCTTTAATATTTCGAACTCGTTGGTGACGGCACGGATACCGAAACCTCCGTTCTCTTCTGTTTTCAGTCCGGGACCATCGTCGGTGATGTCGATTATCAACAACTGGTTTTGCAAAGATAATCGAATTGTAATCTCTCCGGTACCACGCGGGGCGATTCCGTGTTTAACTGCATTTTCAACGAAAGGTTGTATCAGCATTCCTGGTATCTCGATCGTATCCGGCTGGATGTTTTCGTCTACTGTCAGGGAATAGGAGAAGGGGAAACGAAGTTGTTCGAGTTTCAAATATAACTGTAGCTGTTCGATCTCGTCGGAGAGGGGAACAAGCTTCTTTTCGGATGTGGCCAGTACCTTCCGCAGTAAGCGGGAGAAGTCGATCAGATATTTATTCGCCTCCTGATTGGCGGAGCGATTGATCAAATTCTGGATCGAGCTGAGTGCGTTAAAGATGAAATGCGGATTCATCTGGGAACGGATCGCACGGAGTTCGAGTTCACGGATACGACGGCGGTTAAGCTCCTGCTTTTGTTTGTTTTTGGTTCGGAAATAGTAAATAAGACCGATGATCGCAGCGAGTAAAAACGCACCTATAACACCTTCTTTGAATCCTTTTATGAAATCGTTAAAGGATTTGTCTTCTCTGCTCAGGTCTTTTTTTACTAAATCAATGATTGTGTCTATGTCAAAATCCCAGAGTCTCCGATAGAGAATAGTTCCGTCTTCGCACATCAGAATGGTGAGTGGGTAGATACCCTTAGACTTTAAATCTTGTGCTTGCTGGCTGGGTATAGCTTTGTATGGCTTTACCTTCTCCGCATTATGAGAGGAGAAATTTGAGTATAGTTCGAGTTGTATGGTGGAAGTTAGTCCTTCCGCTTCAATACGCTGTTTCAAGTCGAGTGCGTTTTGGAGAATATTGGCGGGAAGACCATCCCATGTCAATAGTTGTAACAGGATGTATTTCCGGTCGTTTCCTTTCGCCAGGTGCAGGCTGTCGGTTATAATTAGACCGGTTTCTTTAATATTCTTTCCGGCTTCAAAAGGTAACAGCTTGTTGTATGTCTTTTTTAGATCGTTTGTCAGGCTGGTATCCGGGCAGGAACTGATAAAATCGTTGTAATCCGCTTCTAATTCGGATAGCATTTTTTCACCCATTAAAGCCTTTAGATTAACTTTGTTTACTTGATATTTTGGATAACCGGAAAGGATTTGTTTAGTTAATAGATAGTCTTCCTGTGGAGTTAATTCTTTCTGCTTGTTCAGACGTAGATTATCCGACTTGAGTTCCTGTTTTTTATAGATAGTATACTCGTACAGGAAATAGTCATAATTTGCAGCATCCGGTTTTTTCAGGTTGTATGCATAATCGATAAGTGGATTGACCGATGCAAAGTGGGGGGCTTGCCAGCTGAGCAAACCGCTTTTATGCCAGTCTTCTTTGTCGGTGTAATACATATAGCGTTGTAGGATAACAGCTCCTTTGAGATACTGTTCCGAGCGTTCGAATACCTTTCGCCAATAGGGGTCCATCTTTCCAAAATCTTTCTCCAAGACCGTTTGAAAAAGAGCATTACGGGACTGGAAAGCTTTTTCCAGCTCGTCGGGTTGTCTGAGGTTGAAAGCAAATATGTCAGACTCATAGAGGTTGGCGAACCTTCGATAGCCGTATTGGAAGTTGTTTTGCTCGTTTCCTCGTCCTTCGTAACGGATGCGATGTGTATCTGTATATAGTTTTTTGTCCTGAACAATGGAATCTCCGGGAGTTAGTAATAGCGTTTTTTGTTCTCCGACTTTGTATTCTGTCGGGTAGGGGATAAATATTTTTTTATGAACGGTTGAATCTCCAGATGTGTCGAGATCTAAATTGCAGCAGGTAAATTCCGTATTTGGAGGAAGAGGGAAGGAGGCTTCGATAATTCGTGTATTCGGTGTCGGAAAGTTAGGTAGGCCCTCACTCCATCCGGTCAGAAGATCGTTGGCTGTCGAGGTGACAAGCTTGTCCAGATTTAAAGAATCCTGAACAGATACATCCGTATTGGCTGATAATCCCTCTTGTCTTACTCCGAAAGGAATATACGTTTTCGAATAGGAGTAGAGTGAGTTCGTTCTGTCGAAAGTGAGTGCTTTTCCACTCTTCCGATCGTATGTGACATGTAGAATCTGTTTGTCAGAGGTACTGTCTTTAAAACCGAAATCCTGCTGGTAACGATTGTCGAAATAATAAAATCCCTGTTTCTCTTTATCATTGTGACAATCATACAGGTTATCCAGCGTATAATCGATAGAAATAGACTTATCCGTTCTGTCTATCACCGTTGCCCGGATAATGACCCTCCGGATATTCTCTGCTCTCCAGGGAATCTCTTCCTGGATTCCCGGTGCTACATAAGGATAATAATGAACACACTCAAAAGTGAACCAATCCCCTTTTTTAAGAGAATCGCGACTGTAAGGAGTGAATGATTCCGCCCATCCGTTCCATGCCAGACATACGAATAAAAATAAGAGCCTTACTTTCATATCTGTAAATTTAAGATGAAAAATTAGATTACAGACCAAATGTAGAGAGAAAGACTCTTGCGTGGCCGGGAAATGAGTAAATGGTAGTTGCGAGTGAGTAATAATGTAACATTTGAACATAAATATAAATAATGAACTGAATAGGATGATAAAGAATAAAAAAATACTATGTTTGCATACATAATTATTAATAACAAATCCGAGACTATGAACAATTTAATTAAAGCGGACAATGAGTATCAGCAATGGTTGGCTAATCTCAAAAAACGTATCAAACAAAGTCAGATAAAGGCTGCTGTAAAGGTTAACACTGAATTATTAGAACTATATTGGAGTATAGGTTCTGATATTGTAAAGAAACAGACCGAATCTGATTGGGGAGATGGAATTATTGAACAACTAAGTCTTGATCTACGGCTGGCCTTCCCGGAAATCAAAGGTTTTTCTTCTCGTAATTTGTGGTATATGAAGAAGTGGTTTTTGTTTTACTCTGGTGAAAATATAAAACTGCACCAAGTTGGTGCAGAATCTTCATCAAAGATGCCACAGTTTGTAGCAGAAATTCCATGGAGACATCATACTGAAATAATAACTAAATGCAAATCTATCGAAGAAGCATTGTTTTATATAAAAAAGACCTTACAGGAGGGTTGGAGTCGTGCTATCTTAATCCATTATATAGGGGTTGATTTATATAGATCACAAGGGAAAACTATTTCAAACTTCTCCTCAACTTTACCTTCTTTACAAAGTGAACTTGCACAAGATATGTTGAAAGATCCTTACAATTTTGATTTTCTTACATTAACGGAAGGATATAAAGAAAAAGAATTGGAGAAGGCTTTAACAGACAATCTTACTCGATTTTTATTGGAGCTTGGAACCGGTTTTGCTTTTGTAGGACGTCAAGTTCCTATTCAGGTCGGTGAATCATCTTATTATATTGATATGTTATTTTATCATTTCAGGATGAAGTGCTTTGTTGTAGTCGAATTAAAAACAGTGAAGTTTGAACCTGAATTTGCAGGTAAATTAAATTTTTATGTAACAGCTATTGATAGGCAGATGCGGGATAAGGATGATAATCCGACTATTGGTTTATTGATATGTAAAGACAAAGAAGATGTAATTGCTGAATATACTTTGGCTGATATACAAAAACCTTTAGGTATATCTGCTTATGATCTGAATAATATTTTACCAGAGACATTTAGAAGCAGTCTTCCTACTATTGAGGAAATTGAAAAGAATATGAAGAACTTTTGATATAAATAGATAAATAATAATGCCGGGATCACCCCTCCCGGCATTCCTCCGGCAAGATAGCCAAAGCCTTATTTTCGTTTTCTTCCATGATCTCCCTCTCCCCCGGGCCTTTGTCGTTGATGCCGCATAGATGAAGAATTCCGTGGATGATCGTGCGGTGCAATTCTTCGTTATAAGGTGTTTCGAACTTTTCTGAATTTGTTTTCACTGTATCCAGGCTAATGAAAAGATCACCTGATATTTTGTTGCCGCTGGTGTAATCGAATGTGATGATATCGGTGTAATAATCGTGTTGCAGATACTGGCGGTTTACCTCCAGGATCTTTTCGTCGGAACAAAAGATATAGCTGATATCCCCTGTCTTTTTCCCGTATGTTTCTGTCACCGCTTTGATCCAGCTGCTGACAGCTCTCTTTTTGATAGCCGGAAGTTCGATGTCTTCCGCGTAAAATGATATTGCCATAATGCTATTATTTATCTTGTTTCTTTATCAGAATGATTTGTTAAAAAATATTACCCGGTATACTAATTCCAATTACCTGCACTAGTAATCCGATTTACCCGGTATAGTAGTGACATTTTGATACTATGGAAGTTTACTGTGCAAAGAATAAATAAGTGAGCGCTATTGCTGCAATAGCCCCCGCCAGGTCAGCCAGTAAAGAACACTGTACCGTGTACCGTGTGTTGCGGATTCCTACACTGCCATAATAAAGGGCCACCACATAAAAAGTAGTATCGGCAGAACCCTGTACGATCGACGAAAGGCGTCCGACAAACGAATCTGCTCCATATGTTCGCATTGCATCCAGCATCATGCCACGGGCACCGCTACCACTCAGCGGCTTCATCAGTATGGTTGGCAATCCACCGACAAAATCGGCATTCAGCCCTACCGCCTCTACTCCTGTCCGGATACCTCCTATCACAAAATCCATTGCACCCGATGCACGGAATACGCCGATGGCTACCAGTACCGCTATCAGGTATGGAATGATTGTTATGGCTGTCTTGAAGCCCTCTTTGGCCCCTTCGATAAAAGTGTCGTAGACATTGATCTTTTTGCGTACGCCGCTTACGATGAATCCGCAGATAATGGTAAACAATAACGTATTGGCGAAGACAGTCGAATAAAGCGATACCTGTTCCTGTTCCAGCGAGTTGAATAACCAAACGAGCCCTCCGATAAAGGCAGCCATCCCTCCGAAGAATAACAGCAGGTTTTTCTGAAGGATATTGATACGCTGTTTAATACAAACAGCCAGGATAGCTATCAGTGTAGAAGTAAATGTCGCCAGCATGATCGGCAGGAATACATCCGATGGATTGGCGGCTCCCAGCTGTGCCCTGTACATCATGATCGTGATAGGGATCAGTGTCAGTCCGGAAGCATTGATACATAAAAACATGATCATCGGGTTGCTGGCCGATTCCTTGTCCGTGTTGAATTCCTGTAATTGCTGCATCGCTTTTAATCCCATCGGAGTCGCTGCATTATCCAGTCCCAGCAGGTTGGCGGAGAAGTTCATAAAGATAGAACCTGTTGCCGGATGACCTTTGGGGATATCGGGAAAGAGTTTGCTGAACACCGGGGCAGCCAACCGGGCAAACGACTGAATCACCCCTCCCTTTTCACCTATCTTCATAATGCCTAGCCAAAGCGACAAGATACCTGTTAAGCCTAATGATATTTCAAATCCACTTTTGGCTGAATCGAATGTGGCATTAATGATATCGGTGAATACCACTGTATCGCCTGCAAAGATCAGTTTTCCCAGTGCGACAACGAATGCGATAAGAAAGAAAGCAATCCAAATGTAGTTTAGAACCATACTGTTTTAATATTATGCTCACAAAAATAGGAATTTATTAACGATAGATTTGTATTTTTGCCCGAATAATAATCGTAATGACTTATGACAAAGATATTAGTAACCTACGACATGTTCCGTGAAGGCTTCACGGAGCTGGAAAGCAAGTATGATGTGACTTTTCCCGACGGAAGAGATTTCACCTATGAGGAAGTGTTCGAAATGATTCCGGAGTATGATGTATTATGCTCCATGTTCGACTTTCCGGTGAACAAGGAATTGATAGACCATGCACCCAATCTGAAAATGGTGGCCAATTACGCAGTAGGTTACAATAATATCGATGTGGCTTACTGCCTGGAAAAAGGTATTACGGTAGCCAATACCCCTGACCCGGTGACCGCCCCTACCGCCAACCTAGCACTCGGTCTGATGATCGACACCGCCCGCCGCATTACCGAATGCGACCGTAAGTTGCGCACTTTAGGCAAGGAAATGAAAATAGGCGTACTCGAAAATCTGGGTGTGAATATTACCGGACAAACATTGGGTATCATAGGTATGGGACGTATTGGAAAGGCGCTTGCCAAACGTGCGAACGCCTGTGGCATGGAAGTGATTTACCATAACCGTCGCCAGTTATATGTGGATGAAGAAACGAAACTGAACGTGACTTACGCCTCTATGGAGGAACTCTTGGCACAATCCGATTTCGTTTCTTTGAATGCTCCTTATACCCCCGACACCTATCATATCATCGGTGAAGAAGAGTTGAAGCAGATGAAGCCGTCCGCTATCCTGATTAACACCGCCCGCGGCCCGTTGGTAGACGAACAGGCGCTGGTGAAGGCTTTGCAGGACGGAACGATTCATGGTGCCGGTCTGGATGTATTTGAATTTGGCGATTATCCGCTGCCGGAACTGCTGGAAATGGATAATGTCGTATTGACCCCGCATATAGGAACGCAGACCTTGGATGTACGTATCGTCATGGCCCGTACGGTTTGCAATAACGTTATCGGATTTTTGGAAGGCGACCGTCCCGTATCACGTGTCATGCGTCCATGACGGCGGAGTTTGTATTGAGCGAACTTCTCTCGATGGCGAATCCGGAGAAGGCTGTTTTCCTGCAACGTTTCTTTAAAACGGGGCCGGGACAGTATGCCGAAGGCGATGTATTCCTCGGACTGGTCGTTCCCCTCACCCGCAGCATCGCAAAGGCGAACAAGCAAACACCTTTGGCGGAATTGCAGAAACTGATGAATAGCGAATATCACGAAGCACGCCTTTGTGCCCTTTTGATCGCGGTCGAGCAATTCAAAAAGGCTTCGGAAGCCGACCGGAAGAAACTGTATGATTTCTATCTCGACAATGCCCGCCGGATCAATAACTGGGATCTGGTGGATGTAACTTGTCCGCATCTGGTGGGTCTTTATTTGCTGGATAAAGACCGTTCCCGGTTGTATGAACTGGCGGAAAGCGATTGCCTGTGGGAACAACGCATCGCGATGGTTTCGACGGTGACGTTTATCCGTAATCGTGAATATACCGATACGCTGGCATTGGCGGAAAAACTGATGTCGCATAAACATGACCTGATGCATAAGGCTGTGGGCTGGATGCTTCGTGAGGTTGGAAAGAAGGACCGGGAGACTTTAACCGCTTTCCTGGAAGAGTATGCCACCCGTCTCCCCCGCACAGCGCTCCGCTATGCCATCGAGCATTACCCGGAGGATCAGCGTCAGTATTTCCTGAAGAAGAAATAACAGATGGATGAACAGATAAAAGAAAAGCTCCGCCATTGGGCAAAAGAATATAACGTAGATACCTTTATCCCGGACGATCCGGTACAGTTTCCGCACCGGTACACCGAAAAGAAAGACATAGAAATATCCGCCTTTCTCACTTCCTGGATCTCTTACGGACGACGGGAACTGATCTTGCGGAAGGCAAACGAACTGCATGCGGTGATGGGTGTCAGTCCGTACTGCTGGATCATGGAGGAAGGTTATAAAGACTTGCCGGGAAATGCGGTGGAACCGGGCAAAAGGGATACTTTTTACCGTTTCTACACCTACTCCCATCTCCGGCAATTGTGCGAGCGGTTGAAATGTATCTATGAAAAACATGAATCGCTGGAAGACGCATTGGCTACCAGTCCATACCCCAATCCGATTACGAAGATACAGGATGTCTTTTCGGGTATCGAAGGTATTCCGGTATTGACCGGTACATCCGCCTGCAAACGTCTGGCGATGTTCCTTCGCTGGATGGTCCGGAAAGACGGTATTGTCGATTTCGGAATCTGGGGAACCTCGATACGCCCCCATGAACTGATCATTCCTTTAGATACACATGTCCATCAGATATCCTTGGAACTGGGATTGACCGCTCAAAAGAATGCCACCTTAAAAACAGCCATCGAGATAACCGAAGCCCTGAAAGAAGTCTTTCCCGATGATCCGTGTCTGGGGGATTTTGCGCTGTTTGGGTATGATATAAATAGGAAAACGTTGTAAGTCTTTTCTTTCATTATACATAAATAAATCTGTATATTTGGCGTAGCAAGCAGTAATATTCAATAATCATTGCAGGTATATGGAGGAGAATAAAAACAACGAGGTATTAATATATCAATCTCAGGACGGAACGATCAAGGTGGATGTTTTGTTTGAAGGAGAAACCGTGTGGTTGACAATAGACCAAATGAGTACGTTATTTGGGAAATCTCGTTCTACCATTAATGAGCATATTTTAAATATATATCAGGAAGGAGAACTATTAGAAGATAGTAGTATGAGAAAAATCGGAATTTCCGATTTTTCTACAAAGGGCTTTCCGAACGGGTCTTTTATCAGCAGATCAAAGATATTTATGCGACAAGTATCGATTATGACCCGTCCGCAGAGGTAACACTTGCCAATGATGGGCTTGACCAATACTTCTCAGCCTGATAAAGTGCATAAAGCGGATATTTCCATTAGTAAAAACTATCTGAGTGAAGACGAGATAAATATGCTGAAGCTGATTGTCGAACAGTTTCTGGCTTATGCCGAAGCACAGGCAATGGCTCACAAGCCGATGTATATGCGGGACTGGATAGAAAAACTGAAGCTCGTTTTGACTCTCAATGAAAAGAGCATTTTGGAGGATGCCGGTTGTATTTCTCATCAACTAGCCGTTCAAAAGGCAGGACAAGAATACGATAAGTATAAACAGATACAACGCTCATTGGAACGCTTAAACAGTATTAAAGAATTGGATGAAGATATAAAACGGTTGAAAGGCAAGAATACAGGAAAGCCCGGCACTAACTTCTAATTTGCCAATATGCCAAAAGAGATAGCAATTAGTTCAAAATTTATCAGATATGAGCTATCTTTCTTTACAAGGCAATGCCTTGTGCCGCAAGCTCTCTTTTGCCGTCGGTTTTAACCGACGGATATAAAGACAGGAGGCAAAGCCTTTTCCTCTGTGGGCTTAAGCCCCTTTAAAACAGGGACTACCATTATATGTCTAAAGGGGTTAAAACCCACAGAGGAATCCGGCAAAGCCGGGGTATTAATCTATCCGTCAGCTGAAGCAAACGGCAAAATAGAGCCTACGGCATGAGGCTTTGCCTCATAAAAAAGACTCAAATTTTTCTAGATGTGAACCTATTCAGATCGTATTAGGAGACGCAGTAGTACCAACCCCTGCACCTTTTAATCGTTAATAAAGGAGGAGCTACCTGTTAAGTCCTGACTCATTATTCCTACCCTGTACACCCTGGCCGATTACGCTGTACGCCCTGCGTGGCTACCCTCTACACCCTGGCTTGCTACCCTGTACAGGGTAGTTTTACTGAGTAACGACTTTTGTATTAGTTTCTCCCGACTTAACAGGTAGTAGCCTGACTATTAACAGATAAACTTTCCCCTGCAATACCGGTGACAGATGGCAGATGCAGTTGCAGATAAAAAGAAACGTCTGCCATATTTTACTACCTGTAAACCTGCTTGTTACATTGCGATGTGACAGATGACAGATACTTTTTAAAAACTTTGTGTATATTATGACAGATGACAAACGCCATTGCAAATAAAAAAAGTATTTGCCATGCCTTTATCCCTTGAGTAATTGTGTGTTACACCGGGATATTGCAAATGACAAATACTTTTCTGAAACTTTATGTAGAAAGCGTTTATTTTATGATGGCCAGGTTGACCTGTGGGGTACGGATACCCGGCTTTAATTCGCCGTTGACGATGATGAGGCTGTCGCCTTTGAGTATGGCTCCTGCTCCAGCACGGGCTAATGGTTCGTAGTCGCCCAGATCGGTCCATTCTTTAGTGAATGTGTTGTATTGCAACAAAGCTGTGTTGAATTTGTACCATTCCACCGGATGGTGCATATAAGCTTTGCCTTCCTCCTGTAACGTATTGACCAAAGTCGTGTCTCCTTTGGCTTCGGCTGCCTCGATCAGCTTCGGACGGTTGACGGCGGCAAGGAAACGGTCGTAGTTGACACCACCCATCAGCAGGATTGAACTGTCGCTATAAGAGACTGCACAACCTCCGGTGAAGGTGCGATGTTTTCCATCTTTGAATAAAGGCAGTTCTGCTTCCGTTCTCCACGTTTTTGTTGCCGGATGGTACGAGAGCATATCGTGAGGTACGATCGCTTCCGTATCGTTCTGAATGGGCTGGAAACCTCCGGCTAGGTAGATGCGTACACCGTCTGCTGACTTTTGGGCTGTTAAAACAGGCTGGACGCGGGCGGCTCCCGGGAAGTCAGGCAGGTTTACCCAATTACTTCCTGCTGTTAAGTCCATGGAGAGGAAACTATTGCATGGAAGCATATTTTCGTTTCCTCCGGCAACATACACCGTGTGGTCTGTATAGGTTGCAGAAAGATTGTCCATGGGTGCCGGAAGAGATCGCAGTATATTGATTTCCGCCTTTTCATCGGTCGTATTCCAGGATAGCAGGCGTACATCCGGGAAGAAGGTGTCGCTATTGTTTCCTCCGATGCAGATAATACCTTCGGGGGTAGTAACTGCTGCGCCGTAGGCTACCGGAAAAGGAAGATTACCCGCTTTTTTCCATCCGCCGGCCGGGTTGGAAAGGTCGAGGGCGAATATGTCGCTGTAGTATTTTTTTGCACCGCCTTCTGTGACAGGTTTGTCGGGGAAGTTGCAACCACCGGCTACCAGTAGCATTCCGTTACTTATGCCGGTAAACGGAGCCGATACTCCCAGTGATGCGGTATCTGCCATGCCCGGCAGGTCGGGTAATTTATTCCAGTTGATCATGATGTTTGTTGTTTTTTCAGATGTAGAATGGTTACATCCTGCCAATGAAAAAAGCAGGAGGATCAACCATCCGGTTATTATTGATTTGTCGTACATCTTGTTATTACTATAAAGTTACTCTTTGGATCTGAATGTGGAAGCCGGAAGTTCGTCCCCGTTCACCAGATTGGCACGGGTGAAAGGTTGCCATCCGTAGCGGACTAATTGGGGACGGGCGATCTTATCGTTCCGGACTTTGACCTTTCCATCGACAATTTCAGCCTCTGCCGGAACAAATAACCCGTCGTATTCAGCTATTTCAAAGGTCCGTATCGGCTGTCCGTCGGAAGTATGCAAGCCCTCTGCATAATCGAAGGTGATATAGGCGGCATCGTCCTTGAACTCAACCGAACGGAAGAGCGGGCCTGACGGAGTGAGCCGATGTCCGTAGGTTCGGTTTAATGCCCAACGGGCCAGGCGTTCCCCTATCTCACGTTTGTATCGTGGATGTACATTCAACGAGTCGCCCCGGTCGCTGCTTACCGCCATTCCGCAATTGGGAATTTCCTGCATCATCCGGCGCTGGCTGTCACGGAACCAGGTCCAGCTCGGACGGTCGATGCTCGACAGTTGAACATAGTAGAACGGTAGTTCCTCTTGCCAGTTCTCCCGCCAGCTATTCACCAATAATGGGAACAGGCGTTCGTGTGTCTCCATATTCTGTGCGTTCGATTCACCCTGATACCAGATGATTCCTCTGATCGGATATTGCTGTAATGGCTCGATGCCTGTTTCATACAGGTAACAGGGTTCGTACGGATGTCGTTGTTGTTTGTTGGTCGATTTCTTTATGTTGAGGGCGGCACGGCCGCGTACCCAATCCTGGATGAAATCGTTCTCTGTCCAGTTATACAGGATATCGGTGAAGTCGAACTCCAGTGTTTTTCGGTCTATCCAGGCTTCCGTACCCGAACCTCCGACGGCATTTAATATGAGTCCGACCGGAACTTGCAGACTATCCGAAAGCATCTGTCCGAAGGAGAAAGCTACGGCGGAGAACCTGTCGGCTGTCTGTTCGTTGCATACCGTCCATTGCGTGTCATGGTAATATTGCAGTCGGTTGAGCGAATCCATTACCGCTTCATCCCATTCCACCGCATTCGTGAACCAGCGTGGCTCCATATTGAACAGGCGTATTTGCGGTTGTTTACCGGCATATCCGGTCAATTCCTTACGCTGGCTGTCTACCAGTTCGTCTACCCGGAAAGCCATGTTCGACTGGCCGGAACAGAGCCATACTTCACCTACCAGTACATCCTTATAAGTCAGCTTTCGGGAGGTCTGGGTTTTCTTCTTGTTCTTTTTCTCTGTCGGTAAAGAAGCTTCGATGGTCAGTTCGTAAGGGCCTCCTGCCTGCATCGGGTCGAGTGTGACCGACCATTTGCCGTTGGAAGCAGTTACGGTTTCTTTCTTTTGCCCGGCAATCTGTACGGTTACTTTTTCGCCAGTGTTGGCTGTTCCGGAGACGGACAACGGCTTTTCCCGTTGCAGGACCATATTGTCTGAGTAAGTGACGGGCATTTGCAATCCTCCGTAATTACCGGTCAGTTCCCGGCAGATCATCTTTGCCAGGATACCTGCCCCTTCGGCTGTCGGGTGCAGGGCATCGGGCAAGAGATCCGGACGGTTATAAAGTCCTGCCTGGAGATCGATCAATCCGGTATTTCCCAGGTTGGCTATCTCTTCGATCGTCGCCTGTTCCTGCCAGTACCAGTCGCGTGTACCCGACTTGAAACGAGGATGGCGATGCGAGATCGGTGTCATCCGGCAAATCCATATTTTGCATGCCGGGTTTACTTTCCGGAACGATTCGATCAGAGAAAGATAATCCGCGACAAAGTTATCCCGATAATTCGGCCAGTTGCGCGGATCGGTGTCGTTGAGTCCGAGATGGATGACAACCAGGTCTCCGGCAAAGTCGAGAGCGGCTTTATATTCTTCTTGTTCGCAGTACGGACGATGGCCTTTGTTCAGTAAGGTGGCACCGCTTTTTCCAAAGTTCATTACTTCGTAATCCTCTCCCAGCATACGCTGTAATTGTGCCGGATACGAGTTTACTTCCCGGTTGTCTATGCCTGCACCGTAGGTTACACTGTTACCTACACAAGCCACCTTGATCTTTTTCTGAGCATAGGCGGTCGTGCAGAGTAACAAGCATAGTAATAAAAGAGTTTTTTTCATTGTATGATGATCTGTTTATCTTTTCCTATCCGGCGAGTAGATCAGTCCGTCCACTGCTTTTTCTCCGTCCGGCGTAACGAGTGCGAAGGTGAACATCCACTTGACGAGCCGTACTTCCGGCAGACGAAATTCCCCTACAGGCAGTTTCATAAACACTTTGTTCCATCCTTTTTGCAGATGGACTTTCGTCGGTTCACGGCCTACACAGTTCTCGTTCCCCAGCGGAACTTCATTCGATTTCTCCTTGTGGGTAGCTGTCCATACAGGAGGCAGTATCTCTTCGTCGTTCAGCCATATACGGCTTCCTTTATAGTCCCATTGTCCCTGTGGCGGGGCGAGGTCCATTTCCGAGCGTCCGTAGTTTTGGAACTCGATCCAGGCACCGGCTTCCTGGTCTTTGGGAGAGTAAACCCAGGTCCAGGCATAAGCGGTATGGTTTTCCTGCGGATCTTTATAGAAGCAGGGAATTGTGTTGCCCCATACATGGCGCAGATAGATTCCGGCTCCTTCGGTGTCGTTGGTGCCGTATGTCTTTCCTTCGTATGTATAACTGTCTTTCAATTCGGTTTCCGGAGGGAATATGCTGTCCTTGTTTCCGTTATTCGGGAAAGCATCGGTGATGCGCCAGCGGATACCTGTCTGTTTAACGTACGGGAACGGATAACCTTTGAAATGATGTTCTTTATGCCAGAGCAGACGCTGCTCGAATTCTGCAAATGCTTTGTATTCCTCGCTACTTTCCGGAGGCATATTCGTGCCGTATTTATCGAAGTATTCATAGCCGCCCCCTCTCCAGGAACGTTCGGCAATGGTCAGCATGTTCGGATACAGATAGTTCTCGTTGATGATTTTCTCTTCCGGTTGTACCAGGCGGTCGTTCCAGACAGCCAGGATCACACCTGCCATATCATCGCTGCCTTCGGTATGACGGTAGATATTGCTCATGAACAATCCGCGCAGATCGGCAAAAGTATCGAAATGGTTCAGATAATGGAAACGTGAGTCTATGGCGGGGATTCCTTCCTGTAGCTTACCCCGATAACTCCACATATGGATCATGTCGATCTCTCCCGGCTGATAGTGCCATCCCGGATTCCAGGAGATTACTTTTTTGCCTTTTGACCGTACGAAAGCAACCATTTCGGGAACGAATTGCGGGTTGGTGAATTTCACTTCGTCGGTTCCGATATGCAGGTACGGCACATCGAATGTCTCGCACACTTCTTCAATCAGCAGTTTCAGTATTTTCATGCCTTCCGGACTTTGCATGTCGTGGCGGAAGGTGCTGATGAAAGCGGCACTGTGTCCCGGCATATCAAATTCGGGAATGAGTAATACCTGATGTTGCTTACAGAACTCGACCAGTTCTTTGGCTTCTTCCAATGTGTAGTATTTACCCGGCATACGAGTCGTATGGATACTGTCGTTGAGCATCGGGAAGATTTTACTTTCCAGGCGCCAGGACTGATTCTCCGTGAGGTGCCAGTGGAATACGTTGATCTTATATTGTGCCAGTTTGGCTATCTCGCGTTTCAGTTCTTCCATCGAGATATACGAACGGCCTACGTCCTGCATAAATCCGCGGATACGGAAAGCGGGCCAGTCTGTAATGGTGCATCCTGTGATATAGGATTTGTCACCCTTTTTCTCCGTCAGCTGGCGGAGCGTCTGGATAGCCCAATACACTCCCTGTTCGGTGGTTGCTTCGATGGAGATTCCCTGCGATGAAACCTGTAGTTTGTAGGCTTCCTCCGGATTTATTTTCGCTTCCGGAAAGTTGTCGGTAAGAGTTACCCGGAACACTTTCCTGCTGGCAGGATTTATGCCGATATTGCTTTCCTGCAGCCAGTCGGTAACCATTTGTTCGGTGTTGCCGTCCAGCGAGAGGGAAATCTCCTTGCCGGAGAAGGTCTGCTTCGTCCAATCCACCTGCTGCGGCCAGGGAAGTAAGTTCAGGCTACCGTCAGCATAGACCGCCGGTAGCCATAAACATAGTATAAATGTTATGAGCAGTTTTTGCTTCATCCTTCTTTATTTAATCAGGTCAGCTATCTTGATGGCCTGGAAGGTCATGTGCGCAACACTTGACTCGTAGAAGATTCCCACCGTTTCCTTGTCGATCATAGACAAGCAACTGTAGCCCCAGCCCTCTGCTTCATCCAGCAATACCTGATGTTCGGCAGGCCATGTCAGACCGCCGTCCAGGCTGGCTTTGATCGTAATATGATTACGTCCCTTAGTTGTGTTCGGGTTGGAGAACAACAGCAGTTTCTTTCCGGTGATATTGTCTTTGGCATCCACTTTGATAAGACTGGCCATACATACCGGCTCCTGAAGTGCACTGCGGCTGGAAGGATGTTCTGTCCATGTTTTTCCGAGATCTTTGGTGGTTGCCACGGCACGGCTGCCTCCCCGGTTGTCGCGCATATTCAGCATGAGTACACCCGGTTCGACTTCCGCCACCTGTGCTTCAGTCGTATTGGTACGTGCCAGGTTATGCAGATGCCAGGTTGCTCCGCGGTCTTTACTGTACATGATTCCGGCGTTCGGGACACGGGTAGCGTCGATGAACTGGATCGGGAACACCAATGTGCCGTCCTGCATGGTGATACCTCGACCGGGACCCTGCAACAGGAAGTACCAGGAAGGATCTTTTACTTGTGAAGTGATATTGATCGGTTCGCTCCAGGTCTTGCCGTCGTCTTCACTCTTTACCAGCATTAATTGGGCGGTTTCATCGGGAGTCATGCCCGGCATCGAGTTCCACCAGGCACGTCCGTTACCCATGCCATGCGTCCAGGCGGCAACGATCCAGATCGTGTTTGTCTTTTCATCTACCAGGATGGAAGGATCGCCTACGCCGTTCTGTGCATGAGGCAAACCGCCGGTTTCACCGAAGGTCATGGCAACACGCATCGGTTCCCAGGTCTGTCCTTTGTCGGTACTACGGCTTACACCTATGTCGACCATCTCCTGCAAGTCTACGCTGCTGTTGTAGCGGATATCATAAACACCCAGAAGAGTGCCGTTATTTGTTGTCACCAGTCCTGGGATACGGAATGCTGCGGAACCGTCATCACCTCCCTGACGTACGCCTACACCTACACGACGGGGAGATTCTGCTTTGCCGCTCCAGGTGATTTCCATCGGTTTATTGTTGATGACTGCTTCCGGAAGTGTGAAAGACACTTTTGACAGCAGAGAGGTTTCCGGCTTCATCTCGATACTCACCCAGTAATAGTTTGTACCTTTTACCATCGGCTGTTTGGATGTCAGTGTAATGGTATTGCCCGGAGCGGTTACTTCATCCTGTTTAACGGAATAGGACGGATTGGCTGCCTGGCTATTTCTTCGGGTAAATCCGGTTATGTAAGTGATTGGACTGAAATGAGTCCCTTCCCTTGAAGGTGCTTCGACTCCGCTATAGAACAACCGGACTGCTTTTATGTCGGATGTATTTGTTTCATTACCGAATTGAAGAGTCAGTTTATTTAAGATATCCCCTTTTTGTGCAGGAATACGCATTTCCAACAGCACATTGTCTGTACGATCGATCAGAATCGGGATTTGCTGCTCCCTGACATACAGGCTGTCTGCAGCAATGGCGGTTTGCACGATGAATAGAAGACAGAGATAAAAGATGCTTTTTTTCATGATATTTGTTCTGTGAATTAGTTAATGCTGATTCCAAAGGTAATAAATTCAGGACATGAATACGATTACCTTTGGAGCTTTTTATTGATATTCTTATTGTTAATCCGTCATATTTGCCACTTTCGGACGAAGGAAACATATCTGGATCAGCAAAGCAATGGCTACAAGACCTGCCAGCATGGCAAAATCATGTCCCAGATTTCCGGCATCCGTCGACCTGCCCAGTAGATCCGTGATGGCAGCTCCGGCAAATACTCCTGTCATGTTCATGATACCGTAAGCTGTGGCACGATAGCGGGGAGAAATGAACTGGCAGAGGATCGGCATGTTGTTTGCATCGAAGATACCGAAACCGACGCCGAAGCAAAGTCCGCCTCCTACAATCATCAGGAAGTTATGACCGAAACCGAGCAATAATAGCGATGGAATGGTCAAAGCCAGTCCGATTGCTCCGGTATAGACACGACCGCGTACATTCGTCTGTATCCATTTGTCTGACAGGATGCCACCGACGATAACACCGATAAACGATGACAAAGCGATCGTGATGGTCGACAGTGGTCCGGCTTCCGACATATCTATGGATAAGTTTTCCGAGAACAGGGTCGGCAGCCAGTTTTTCGTTGCCCAACCCGGCAAGCTGGGAGTTGCAAAATAAAGCAGGATGATCCAGAATGATATATTGGTAAACAGCATCCCCATCCCTTTGAGGGCTCCTTTGACCGGATTCTCGACGGCTGCACCGACTTCTTTGATCTTATGAACGATATGGTCTTTCTTGTCTTTCAGAAACAGGATCAGGATGACACTGTAGGCGATTCCGACAATACCGAACCAGTGGAAAGTCGTTTCCCAGGTGAAAGCGCTTGCTACCGTGGCTCCGAAGCCTCCGAGAGCCTGGCCGGTGTAAAGACCGGTCATGTGGATACCCACTGCCAATGAACGGGTTTTTCCCTGGTGATAGTCGGTAATCAAAGATAATCCGGCAGGGATATACAAAGCTTCACTTACCCCCATCAAGGCGCGCAGGAAATAAATTTGGTTGAATGTGGTACAGTAGCCCATCATCAAAGTTACAAACGACCAGACGAATAAACTACCAACGATCAGCCATTTGCGGTTTACCCTGTCGGCAATCATACCTGCTACAGGGCTCATGAATCCGTAAATCCAAAGGAATACGGCCATCAGGCGACCGAAGTTGGCTGCCGATTCCAGTTCGGTGATGTCGATCATCATTGCATCTTTCATGGTGGAGAGCATCTGCCGGTCCATATAGTTCAGTAGGGCTACTCCCCATAACAGACCGACAACGACCCAGGGATATATCTTTTTATTATTCATTTCGTTCTATTTTATAAGGTGAAAACAAAGTTTGGTTAGGCTGTTCATATTATTTTGAAAGAATTTCTTGGCAAAGCAAGTTACATTTCAGAAGCATCCGGGGGATGTGGAACGGGCCTTTGTACATATTGCCTTTGGCTGGCTGGGAGAGAGTTCCGTCGTAGTGGAAATAACCGTACCATTCACCATACTCCCTGTCCGGGAAGCGGGCATAGGTATATTCGTTGATCATCCGGTGCATTTCCAGATATTTACTGTCGCCGGTGGCTTCATAGGCATACAATGTGGCGATAATGGCTTCGCATTGAGGCCACCAGAATTTCATATCGTGCCAGTATTCCTGCTGAGGCAGGTTCTTGCAGTCTCTGAAATAGGTAATGCCGCCGTATGTTTTATCCCAGCCCCATTCCCAGGCCCAGTCGAGGATAGTCAGCCCCATCTCTTTCAGTTCGGGGTCCCAGTTCCGGTATTTGGCTTCTTCCAGAATGAACCAGGCAGTTTCGATGGAATGGCCCGGATTAATTGTACGGCCGGGTATCGAATCGATGAATTCACCATTAGGTCCTACTGTTTCGAGGATGGTCTTGAACTCCGGTTTCATGAAATCCCGGCGTAGCTCGTCGATGGATTCGTCTATTTGTTTGGTGAGGATCTCGTCATCGATCGCCTCGCGGATACGGGCAGCCGTATCGATCAGGATCATGCATAAAGAGTGCCCTTTGGCAACGAATCCTTCACGGAATTTCGGTTCCAGCAATCCCGGTGTATTTTTATAATAAAGAATCTGTTTGAATAACCGGACGGCTTTCTCCGCATAGCTTTTGTCTCCCGATGCAATGGAATACTGAGCCATGGCAATGGCAGCAAAAGTTTCAGAAAACACATATCTTCTTTTGCGTACCGGAATGCCGGTTGCCGTCACTTCATAAAACATACGTCCGTCTTCATCAAAACAGTGTTTTTCGATGAAGTCAATGCCGTTTTTACATGTCTCCAGCCATTCGGGATTTTTTTCGATATGATTATAGGCGTAAGCCAGGATGAAAGCGAAACGCCCCTGGAACCATACGGATTTGTTGGAATCCATTAATGAACCATCCCTGTTCAGGCAGGTAAAATAACCGCCGTTTTCCTTGTCGATGCCATATTTCAACCAAAATGGCATGACATCGTTCAGGAAATCATTTTTGTAAACGTCGCCCCAATAGCTTAGATATTCGGTAGGCTGGGCTATATTTGCTTTTGTATCCATAATGATTAGAATTTGTTACATCTTTCAAAGAAGTTGATGGCTTCCAGCTCTGCTTTCATGGCAGCTTCTTCGGCATCGGTCATGTTCTGGAACGGCGTACGGTTCTTGCCGAGGTCCAGACCGATCAGTTTCATGATGCGCTTGCCTCCTACGATATTTCCGCGATAATGGCAGATCACGTTGATCACTTCCTGTGAGAAGTTTTGTTTTTCGCGGGCTGTTTCCAGGTCACCTGCTTTCCAGGCTTCGATGATACCGACCAATTCCTTGCCGTTGTAGTTGGTTGTTCCGCCGATACCACCTTGTGCACCGCCCATGGCCAGGCAAGGCAGAATCGTTTCGTCTTGTCCGTGCAGCATGTCGAACTTGCCGTTTTTGTACAATCGGCATTGATTATATTCATACAGGCTCTCGTACGTATATTTGATACCGGTAAAATTAGGAATACGCCCGTCTACTGCTTTCAGGAAATCTACCATAGAAAGGAAAGCGCCGTTGAAGGCCGGAATGTGATAGTAATAGAAAGGCAGTTCCGGTGCTCCGCAAGCAATCTCTTCGCAATATTTCACCAATTCTTCCACGCGATTTACTTTTGGGAAAGGAGAAGCCATGGCACCGATTCCCCATGCGCCGATCTTTTGAGCATGAGCAGCCAGGTTCCGGCTTGTTTTTACACAGGTGCTTCCGACATGTACGATCACTTTGAATCCTTCCGGGGCAACTTCCACCCATCTTTCGGCCAGTTTCATGCGCTCTTCTTCGTTCAGCATGTATCCTTCGCCGGATGATCCGTTGATGAATACGCCTTTTAATCCGTTGTTGACTAGGAGTTTAGCATAAGCTTCAATGGGTTCGTAATTCACTTCTCCATTTTCATAAAACGGAGTAAAAGGGGCATCGATCAGACCTTTAATTCTTTCCATGGTACTTCGTATTTAATAGTTATTGTTGCTGTTGTTTTAAATATGCGGCAAATATAAATAAAATATTTTAATAATATGGCTTTTGTTTAAGGATATTATTTATTAATAAGCGCATAACAAACCAAATACCAAAGACCTGCCAGTTTGGTAAAAACATAAACAACAGGAAATGTAAAGTTGTGAATTGTAAGGTTTTGGCAATGCACTTCAGGATGATCAATAGCGAATCATACCGAGTATCTTACTTCGGGACAATAAACATGCTCCCAGCACTCCGGCACGTTCACCTAATTTAGATACTTTAATCTCTGTATCCTGACTGACCAGATTCAGTGAATATTTACGGATGGCACTCTTGACCGGCAGACTGAGGTATTCACCTGTCAGGGATAATGTACCGCCTAATACAACCAGTTCCGGATTAAAGATATTCATTAGTCCGGCAATACTTCTTCCCAGGTTGACGCCCATTTCTTCCAGTATTTCGATACATAGTACATCCTCTTTTTGTATGGCTTCTATCATATCCTCCATGGTGATCTCCTCGTTTTGGTCTATTTTTTTGGCCAGGATGGTGCTGCTTCCTTCTTTGTATTTTTCGAGCAGTTTGCGATGAAGTGCAGAACCGGAAGCTTCGGTTTCAATGCAACCTTTTTTGCCGCAATGGCATAATATTTCATTATCAAAGAAACAGAAGTGTCCGAATTCACCGGAAAAACCGGATTTACCATAATAAAGTTCCCCGTTTATAAGGATGGCAAGTCCCAGTCCCCAGCTCATATTTATATATAGTATGTTTTTTTCTCCTTTGACGATTCCCTGCATATATTCGCCGTACAGCATGGCTCGACTATCATTCTCAATATATATTTTTATCTTGATACGTTCTTCCAGTATTTGTGAAAGAGGTTTTTCGTCGAAATAGAATCTACTGTAACTGTATCCCGATACTGGTTTGACACGCCCTGAGATGTTTACTCCGACAGCCAATATCTTTTCTCTTTCTATCGGGAGCGAATCGATGAATGTATTGATTAACCGGCATAGAGATTCAAGTGCGGCCGGTGTATTTTCCATTAAATAAGGGATGTTTTCTTCTATTCTAACTTTTTCCCCTTTAAAATCAACGGCTGCCAAATTTATTTTATTCTTGTATATGTCTACACCCACAAAGTAGCCGGATGTCGGATTCAGTCCGTAGATATTCGGTTTTCGTCCTCCGCTGGTATCTTGTTTCCCGAAGTCCAGTATATAACCATCTTCTTGTAGTTCACCGATCAGTTTGGTGACGGTCGGGATACTTAAATCCATTTCTTTACATAGCTCAGCAATTGTAGCATCACCATTGGCAATGTAGAAATGTATGATTTTCTTTTTAAGAAGCTCACTACGTGTGCAGTCATTTGTAATGAGGAATTTTGTATTCATGGCTATATTATTTACAGTTATATGATTATATGGCAAAAATAGATAAATAAATTTCAAATCTCTCTCTTCTTCTTAAATAAGTTTTCTTATCTGATCGGAAGCCCGGTTTTCTATAGTAGAATAGAGTAACTCCTGTAGCATTCCGAATTGCTCTTTGGAATAGCTATGGTCGATTGTGCCGTGATCGATATGGTGGATCTGGTCGCAGCTGGAAGTCAATGTTTCGAAAACATGTGATGTAACCAACACCGTTTTGCCTCCTTCCCGGAGTTGTTGCAGGATAAGAGTGAGGATGTGTGCGCTTTCCAGGTCCAAACCGTTGAATGGCTCGTCCAGGATCAGAATCGGCTTATCCGGTTTGAGGACGGCCAGCAAGGCGAGTTTCTTTCTCATCCCTGTGGAATAGTTCTCTGTGATATCATCCAGTGGAATATGGAAAAGCTGTTGCCAGCTCTCTGTGTCAAATCCGTTTTTGCCTGCCGGAAAAAGATTCAGGTATTCCCGTCCTGTCATATAAGGGTAAAAATAGTTTTCGGCTTCCAGATACGCTATATCTTTTCTTTTCAGAGCTGTGTCATTGTAAAGGACCGAGCCTTCGGACGGGCGGATGAAAGCATAAAGCGTATTCAGCAAGGTGGTCTTTCCTGCACCGTTCAAGCCGACCAAACCATGTATTTTACCCGGTTCCATCGAGAGGTTGATCCCTTTCAGGACAGGAGATTCTTTTTTATATTCTACTTGTAGATTCCGGATTGTAAGCATATAAATAGGTTGTTAGAGTCCGGCGTGCCGCCAGATAGTTTTTGATCAGGAAAAACAGGATAACCGGTAAAAGAACCGGAAGGAAAATGCTTATTACAGCAATAGTAAGGGGCACTTGTCCTCCTGTTATCTTAGTGCCAGGCAGATAATGGGCATATTTGTTTACAATGAATAACGATATATTAAGGGATATTGCGGCTAGAAAGGTGAGGATAAGCCACCAGTGTTCCGGATATAAAAACGTATATATCGCGCAAACGGGAATTATCGCGCAGAAGAATAATTTAAGATACAGGAACAGTTTCCTGTGCAGAAACCTATTGGCTGGGAGTTCCTGTGCACAGAGTATCTGTACCGGCTCTGAAAATCGGAATAGATCGGATAATATAACTGTCAAAAACCAAAATGAAGCCAAAGAGGCGAAAGGCAGCAACAGACCTATCCATGCACTGATATAAAGAACCAATAGCAAGCCACCGTATTTTCGTATTCCTGACCGTAGTTCAAAGGCTTCTGCCGGTATCCATTCAGGAGAATCTATCCCTTTCTTTGTCCGGTGAAAAGGCTGTTTTATGAAACTGACTCCCAGGCATCCTATTATAATTGCCAGCGATATATACCAGAATGAATTTATCAGTATAATAATAAAGAACGGTAAGGATAATAAGATGTAATCCATGCAAAATACTTTCCAGGCATTCCTTTCAGCAAGAAAGATGAAATGGTAGTCTTTTCTCCCTAACTGAAACAAAGCCAGAAGTGTCAGCAAGAGGGCTGCTATGATCAGGCTTCCTGTTAATTCCTTTGTAAATTGGTACAGTGCAATTCCGGGGATAAGCAAAATGCCTGTTATCGCAATCAGATAGATCACAGGAATTTCACGGATAAACTTTCCCGACTGCCGGAGCCTGAAACGAAGGAATGCACTGTTCATGGGTGTTCAATTAACGTTCCCGACAAATGTAGGGAATTTTATCTATTTCAGATTAGTATACATGGTAATTGTATTTTGCATCGGGAAGAAATTTGTATTTGCTAATAGGCGGCTATCCGGTGTAAAGCGAATATATTTACTATCTTTGCGAGGCAATGAGCAAAAATATGGAAGACGATTTTGATATAAGAGATACCCGTATGCCGGAAAGTGAACGAGAGTACGAGAATGCACTCCGTCCCCTTTCTTTTCACGATTTCAGCGGACAGGCCAAAGTAGTCGAGAACCTGAAAATCTTTGTAATGGCTGCCCGTATGCGTAAAGAAGCATTGGATCATGTATTGCTGCATGGACCTCCCGGACTGGGAAAAACGACATTATCGAATATTATCGCCAATGAACTGGGAGTAGGTTTTAAAGTGACTTCCGGGCCGGTGTTGGATAAGCCCGGCGATCTGGCGGGTGTGCTGACTTCGCTGGAAAAGGATGATGTCCTTTTTATCGATGAGATTCACCGTCTGAGTCCGATCGTGGAAGAATATTTGTATTCGGCTATGGAGGATTACCGGATCGACATTATGATCGATAAAGGACCGAGCGCCCGTTCCATCCAGATAGACTTGGCGCCTTTTACGTTGGTGGGGGCAACTACCCGTAGCGGTTTGCTGACCAGTCCGTTGCGTGCCCGTTTCGGGATCAATATGCACCTCGAATATTATGAGATGGAGACATTGACGAAGATCATTCTTCGTAGTGCGGATATCCTGAATGTAAAATGCGAACTGAGTGCGGCCAAGGAAATAGCTTCCCGTAGCCGTGGAACTCCTCGTATTGCCAATGCGTTGTTGCGTCGTGTGCGTGACTTTGCACAGGTGAAAGGTTCCGGCGAAATAGACAAGGCTATATCCTGCTATGCGTTGGAGGCGTTAAATATTGACCGATACGGTCTGGATCAGATAGATAATAAGTTACTGACAACAATTATAGACAAATTTGGCGGAGGTCCGGTCGGCCTGACGACTATTGCTACGGCTTTAGGTGAAGATCCCGGAACGCTGGAAGAAGTATATGAACCTTTCCTGATCAAAGAAGGATTTATCAAACGCACACCGCGGGGCCGCGAGGTAACGGAACTGGCTTATACCCATTTGGGACGGACGCGGGGTGACGGAGTGATAGGTTCTTTATTTTAATTGTCAATTGTCAATTATCAATTATCAATTGTTTAGTTATGGCTGGAGGAATGAAGCGGCTCGCAGGAGAGACTGCGATTTATGGCGTTAGCAGTATTGTAGGGAAATTCCTGAACTGGATGCTCGTGCCGATGTATACGCGTGTACTGGCAACGGAGAGTGATTTTGGGATCGTTACGAATTTATATGCCTGGACGGCGTTGTTGATGGTTATACTTACTTATGGGATGGAAACGGGATTTTTCCGTTTTATGAATAAGAAGGAAATAACGCTTCCGATGCGGGTATATGCTACCACTTTGTTTAGTATAGCTTCCACTTCCGTTCTGTTCCTGGTGATCATTTTTAATGCCTTGCATCCTATCAGTAATTCTTTGGGATATGCTTCGAATCCGGAATTTGTCGGAATGATGGCGGCTATTGTAGCGATAGATGCCTTTTGCTGTATCCCGTTTGCTTTTCTGAGATATCAGGGAAAAGCGGTTCGTTTTGCCTCTATAAAGCTGTTCAATATTTTTTTAAATATTATCCTGGTTCTTTTCTTTTTAATAGTTTGTCCGTGGTTATCCGATCATCTTCCGGCTTTGGTTAATTGGTTTTATATGCCCGATTACCAGGTCGGTTATATCTTTATTGCTAATGTGATAACTTCGGTGGTAACCTTTGTTTTGCTTATTCCGGATATGGTTCCGGGGTTGCGTGAAAAAGCCAGTTTCGTTTTGCTCCGTCAAATGCTCAAATACTCTTTCCCAATATTGATCTTGGGAATAGCCGGTATCTTTAACCAGACGGCAGATAAGATATTATTTCCTTTTCTGTTTGAAGATAAGGAGTTGGCAAATACACAGCTGGGAATATATGGTGCCTGCTTTAAAATAGCTGTTGTACTGGTGATGTTTACCCAGGCGTTCCGCTATGCTTATGAGCCATTCATCTTTGCGAAGAATAAGGATGATGACAGCAAGAAGTCCTATTCGGAAGCGATGAAGTATTTCATTATTTTTTCATTGATCATATTCCTGGGAGTCATGTTCTATATCGATATATTAAAGCATTTTGTGGCAGAAGCTTATTATCCGGGATTACGTGTGGTACCTATCGTTATGTTGGGTGAATTATTTTTCGGTATTTATTTCAATCTTTCGTTTTGGTATAAATTGATTGATCAAACCCAGTGGGGAGCTTATTTCTCAACGATCGGGTGTATAGCTACGATTCTGATTATTGTATTCTTTGCTCCAACATACGGATATATGGCTTGTGCATGGGCCTCTTTTGCCAGTAATCTGATCATGATGCTTCTTTCATATCTTATCGGCCAGAAGAAATTCCCGATACAATACGATCTTAAATCCGCAGCTATCTATTCTGTTTTAGCCGTCGCTTTCTATCTCGCCGGCATGTTGCCGACGATAGAATCGGAGTTTTTGCGTTTAGGATACCGTACTTTGCTGCTTTGTCTGTTTGTCGGTATCGTGGTGAAACGTGATTTGCCGTTACAGGAATTACCCTATGTCGGACGTTATTTTGGGAAAAAGAAATAGTTCCCGAATATTTATTCCGGTTTGAGGGGGAGCGTCAGGATGATACGTAGGCCGGTTGTATAATCGGGGTCTACGTAAATCTTACCTTTCATACGGTGTGCAATCTGCCGGCAGAGGTATAATCCCAATCCGGAACCTGGAACGAAATCGTCTGCTTTGGTGAACCGCTCGAATATCCATTCACGTTGGTCAGGGGAAATGCCACAACCGGTGTCTGTGATCTCAACTACCATCCGGTTCTGTTCCTCTTCTGCTTTGTAAGCAAGGGTAATGTGTCCCTTGTCGGTGAATTTATTCGCATTGTTCAACAGGTGGGACAGGATGAGGCTGAAATGGTTTGCATTGGTGTAAGCCATATCTTTTTGCCGGTCGCCTTCGATCTGGTATTCAATATCCTCTTTTCCGTTAAGCCTCTTCAATTGTTCCATTTCACAAGAGCAAAGCAGGTGGATATTGACCGGTGATAATGATAATTCTTCCTTATTACTGTCCAGTTGGGCAATTTCCAGAACACTGTTCATCATGGAAGTGATGTGGTTGCAATTCTCGAAAATGATTTTGCTGAATTCCTGTTTTTCTTCGGCTGTAATATCTTCTTCCGTGATCAGGTCGGCAAATCCGTTGATCGCATTCAATGGTGTCCGGACCTCATGACACATGTTTTTAATGAAAGCATTTTTCATCCGCTCACTTTCCTGGGCTTTCTCGCTGGCAAGGATTACTTGTAGGTTAGATTCTTGCAGTTTTATATATAAAGCTTTAATTTTCCATAAGCGAAATGCGACAAAAATGGCAAAACTGACGGCCAGGATGAATAAAGACAGGAACATATAGAGTTGATTTCTGCTCTTTTGCAGATCGATTTCCAATGCTTTCTTTTCAATGACCAGTTCATCTACCCGTTTTTTGATTTCCAGGTCTTCCAGCTTCTCGTTCATGTTCCTGATCCGTGTAGAGTCCAGCAACAGGGTATATTCTTTTTGAGCCTGATAAGCATCCTTATAAAGATGAAGGCTGTCGAGCATATCTATTTTATCCTTCAGAGTCGATATGATATGATCGGACAGGTCAATTTTGAAGTCAGCTGTACGGAAATAATGCATGACGGAATCGCAATATTGTGTGGCTTTCAAGAGTTGATCTGTTGTCCGGTAATAATTAAGCGATGTGAAAAGTCGATCGTAATCTGCAGAAAAGGGGGCATCTTCAGGATATTGCCTGTTCAAGTCCATAAAATGCTGATAATAGGAAGTTGCCATATCTTTACCGAATGTTTTAGCGGTACAAGCCAGACAGGAATAGGCATTGAGCAGATGTCGTTTGGTTACATAAGGACGCTTTTTCATCTCTTTTGTTTCTGCATATTCTTTTTGCATGTAAAGATACTGAAAGGCGTATTTGGCCTGGTCTGTCGGATCAAGTGAATAGAGCGTCAGGAGGTTAAACGTGTTCAGGCGGAACAGATAAGAATATTGCAGCGGGATATTTTCAGAAAGTGTTATAACCTCTTTAAAGCGTGTACAGATATCGTTATGCAATTTTTCTTCATTACCCGGTTCTTCGCGGTTGCTGTATGCCATTCCCAACAGGTAATTGATGGACATTTTTTCCAGTGGTGACAAATCTTTGTCTGTTTCCAGTTTAAGCTGGTATTGTTCTATCAACTTTTTTCTGCTTTCCCCTTCTGTATAAAAGACGACACGTACATCGATGATCGTTTGCATATAAGTAACCAAAAAATCGCGTGCTTTCCCTTTCAGTTCGCGTTTTGCCTCGTCCATGTAGACATCGGTACTGTCTTTGATGTCGTTGTTGACGTAGAAACGAAGAATTTCAGTAAGAGCTGCTTCTTTATAGTAATCGTCGTTCTCGGCAATAGCTTCTTTATAAAGTTCTTTGGCATAGTTGACTTGTTCCTCTTGACGGGAGATATCCATTAGGTTAGTCAGTATTTCCAGCTTTTCCCGGGCGGAGGTTACTGATTTTAAACCAGCGTTTAAGATTTCTTTAGTCGCAGAATTATTAGCTACGACAGACAGGACGTAACTAAGCAGATATATAAGAATTAAGTAGCGTTTCATTATTTATATAGATATTAAAATGAACTCTTGTCGTAAAATGTGATTGCTCATTCGCAAAGTTAATTGAAAATCAACAATTCTTTTAATTTTGAACAACTTATTCTTGTTCACACTTCTTATTTTTTATTTCGATATACAATTTCTATCTTTGCACGATTAAGGTGAGGCTATTAGTCGGAGTATTTATAAATACAAGTTAGTGGGATGGAAAAAGGAGTGTTACACAAGCAAATACGCGACTTCTTTGTTCGTAATTTTGACGTTCGCCAAGAGAAAGAAAATGAACTGGAAACAGTTGAATCTATAAAGAAAGGTATTGAGTTTAAAGGTACTAATCTTTGGGTTTTGATCTTTGCAACATTTGTCGCTTCATTGGGGTTGAATACCAACTCTACTGCGGTGATTATCGGTGCGATGTTAATCTCTCCGTTGATGGGACCTATTATGGGATTCGGTCTTGGATTGGGTATCTATGACTTTGAACTGATCAAGCGCTCTTTCCGTAATTTTCTGACAGCAACTGTCTTTAGTGTAATCACTTCAACCTTGTTTTTTCTGATCTCACCAATCAGTGAGGCACAAAGTGAATTGTTGGCGCGTACGCAACCGACCGTGTATGATGTCCTGATCGCTTTCTTCGGTGGATTGGCGGGAATTGTTGCCAGTTCTACCAAAAGTAAGGGAAATGTGATTCCGGGTGTGGCTATCGCAACGGCGTTGATGCCTCCGCTTTGTACGGCGGGTTTCGGATTGGCAAGTGGTAATCTGTATTATTTCTTCGGAGCTTTTTATCTCTATTTCATCAATACGGTATTTATCAGCCTGGCTACTTTCGTGGTTGTCCGGCTTTTGAAATACCCTAAAAAGGTGTTCCTGGATAAGCAACGTGAGAAAGTGGTGACGCGCTATGTCGGTGTGATCGTATTTTTCACGATCGTTCCCAGTCTTTTCTTAAGTTATAACCTGATCCGTTCCAGTTATTTCAATGACCGGGTTACCAATTTCGTATCGGAAGAGCTGGCGTTCCCGAATACGCAGATATTAAGCAAAACGGTGACAAATACCAGTGAGAAGCAGGAGGTGAAGGTCGTATTGATCGGTGAAAACGTGCCGGACCCGATGATCGAAATAGCACGGAGCCGGCTTCGCAAATATGGACTGAAAGATGTTTCATTAGTTGTCCAGCAAGGTTTTGGACAGGAAGCCACAGATATAAATGAACTGAAAAGCATGTTGATGCAGGATCTTTATAAGAATAGTGAAGAAGTTTTACGTGTACAGTCCATACAGATCGATTCGTTGAAAAAGACGGTCGACCGTTATAAAAATGCTTCACGTATCACATCCGAACTGATCCCGGAAATGAAAGTATTATTTCCGGCCGTTCTCGAAGCCTCCTGTTCGAATACCTATATTATGACTACCGACAGCATGAAGCAGGATACGGTTATGTTGGTTTACCTGAAAAGTAAAGAACGTATCAATGAAAAAGAACAACAAAAAATACGGGAGTGGTTGGAGGCCCGTGTGAATGCAAAGAATATCAAATTACTAATCGAATAAATATAAAGAATGAATTTTATGAAGAAGGTATGGGCAGTTTTACTGCTTCTGATTGCTGCAGGCCAGGTATATGCCGATGAGGGTATGTGGGTTCTGAAGGAATTAAACAAACAGAACCTGGCGAGGATCAAGGAACTTGGATTTGTTCCGTCCTACAAGCAGCTCTACAGTGAAACTGACCCGTGTGTGGCCAATGCTGTTGTGATTTTTGGTGGCGGATGTACCGGTATTACCGTATCGGAAGAGGGATTGGTCTTTACCAATCATCACTGTGGTTTCGGCTCGATCCAGCAGTTGAGTAGTGTTGAACATGATTATCTGAAAGATGGTTTTGTTTCGCAGAGTAAGGAAGAAGAGTTGCCCGTTCCGGGTTTGAGTGTCCGATACCTGCGTGAGACAGTGGATGTCAGTGACCGTATCAACGGTGAAATCGCGAATATTGAAGAAGAATATCTGCGTTTGGCTGCTGCCGATTCTATCGGACAGGTAATCTGCGACTCTATCGGCAATACGGAATTTCAGTCGGCAGACGTGATCCCTTTCTACAATAATAACAAGTATTTCCTGGTTGTTTACGATGTATTCAACGATGTTCGTATGGTGTTTGCTCCGCCCAGTTCTGTCGGAAAGTTCGGTGGCGATACGGATAACTGGATGTGGCCGCGTCATACGGGTGATTTCTCTGTATTCCGTGTGTATGCCGATGGCAATAATAAACCGGCAGAATACAGCAAAGACAACAAGCCGTACAGTCCTAAATATGTAGCGGAAGTATCTCTGCAGGGCTATCAGGATAAAGACTATGCGATGACGATCGGTTTTCCGGGAAGTACGGACCGCTATCTGAGTTCATGGGGCGTAAAACAGCGTATCGAAGACAGCAATAAACCGCGTATCGAGGTGCGTGGCGTGAAGCAGGCTATTTGGAAAGAAGCTATGTTGGCCAGCGATGAAGTTCGCATTAAATATGCATCTAAATATGCAGGAAGTTCCAACTATTGGAAGAACTCGATCGGTATGAACCGCGGTTTGGCTAACCTGAACGTGATAGACCGTAAGAAGGAAGAAGAAGCTGCTTTTGCAGCCTGGGTTGCTCAGACACCGGAGCGTAAAGAAAAATATGGAGAAGTACTGGAATTATTGGAAAAAGGATATACTTCGACAGATGAATACAGAAATGTTTCCACTTATTTGTCTGAAGCATTTGTGAGCGGTACTGAAATAGTGCGTCTGGCACGTATGGTTCAGGGAGTGGATGTAAATGGTTCTACTCCGGAAGAGATAGACAGCATTCTGCAGGATAAGATCCAGCCGTTCTTTAAGGATTATGATGCTACGCTCGATCAGAAAGTACTGGCAGCCATGATGCAGGTAGTGAAAGAACGTGTTCCTGCCCAGTATCTGCCGGATATCTATCAGAAGATCGATAAAAAGTATAAGGGCAATTATGCTAAATATGCAGCAGATGTCTTTAAAAAGACTTCCTTGCTATCATACGACAAGATCGAGAAGATGCTGAAAGATCCTAAACTGTATGCGAAACTGAAAAAAGATCCGGCAGCCGAACTGAGCTTGTCTACGCTGATTTCTTTATTCGAATTGCAGCAGTTTATGGGTGATGCCCATTTCGAAATCGCTAAAGGCGAGCGTCTGTATTTTGCCGGACTGAAAGAGATGTATCCGGAAAAGGCCCTTTCTTCGGATGCGAACTTCACTATGCGTTTGAGCTACGGTTCCATCGGCGGTTACCGTCCGTATGATGCTGCCTGGTATGATTATTACTCTACAGAAAAAGGTATTCTTGAAAAAGAGAATCCGGAAGATGACGAATTTTGGGTTCAGCCGGAAATCCTGGATCTGATCCGCAGCAAAGACTTCGGTCAGTATGCCAATGAAAACGGCGAATTACAGCTTTGCTTCTTAACGAACAACGATATTACCGGTGGAAACTCAGGAAGCCCTGTATTCGATAAAAACGCCCGTTTGATCGGTCTTGCTTTCGATGGAAACTGGGAAGCGATGAGTGGCGATATCGCATTCGAACCGGACTTGCAGCGTTGTATCGCAGTAGATATCCGTTATGTCCTTTACATGATCGACAAATGGGGAAAATGCCCGCGCTTGATCAAGGAATTGCAGCTGGTTAGATAACGAGTTTGTGATTCGTTTGTAAAAAACTAAGAATATAAAAATGGCGCAGATCATTCAATGATGATTTGCGCCATTTTTATATCAGCAAATATTTACTTGACAGCCCGTTTGGTCCGGACTGTTACATTACCTTTCAGGCCTACGGCACTGTCTGTTGTTCCGTTCAGTAATACTCGCAGGTCACATCTTTCGTTTACTGCAGGGAACTCGACTGTAAAGTCTTCTTCCTTATCTGATGCCTTGGAGCCTATCTGTTTTCCGTTCAACCAAATTTCTGCTTTCCCCGTCAACTGTTTGAAGAGGATACTTCCACCTTCTGTCTTATGTGCTTCATAGGGATTGAACGTGGAACGTAATATAACGAAGTTGGCATTTTCCAGTTTGATCAGTTCATTACCTGCTACCGGTTGCCAGCTGTTCATGTCGTTGTCTGCTATCTGGCGGGTTGCATCAGGCTTCTCGGTCGAAAGGGGAGAAGCAACCCATTTATTCAGCAACATAGGCGGAAATTCAGGAGCAATGGATGGAATAGGAGCGACCTGGTCGGCATTGATTGTAATCGCAGCCGGTTTTAATCCGGGAGTGGAGGCTGTCAGAGTAATTGTTCCTGCGCCTTCTTTACTTTGGATGATCACTTGTGCAAGGCCATTAAACAGGCTGCGTTTATTCCCTTTTTCCGGTTCGTGACAATTGGGGTCACCATTTCCCAAACCGATGATTTCTGCCGGACCGGTTACGGTGAATTCGATCATATGGTTGGCTGTCGGGACGTGACGGCCTTTGGAATCAATGACCTCTACGGTTATAGGCATGGCATCTCTTCCGTCGCCTGCCAGGTTGTTACGATCCGGAGTCAGGCGGACCTGGACAGGTTCTTTAGTCGTTTCCACCTTCGTTCGCGAAACGATCTTGCCGTTTTTGTAGCCGATCGCTTCCAGTTTACCCGGCTTGTAAGGAACGAACCAGGTATTCATTTCGTAGGGATCTACCTGTTGTTCGGATATTTCTTTGCCGTTCAGCAACAGTTTCACTTTGTCTGCATTGCTTAAAGCCATTACTTTGATCGGTTTTCCGATGGAATCGGCAGGCCAGTTCCAGTGTGGGACCAGTTCCAGGATTGGCTTATCCTTTACCCATTGTGCCTGATGCAGGTAATAAGCCATTTTGGGGAAACCACATAAGTCCATGATGCCGAAGAAGGAACTGACTGTTGGCCAGCGATGCGGAGTCGGCTCGCCATGATAATCGAATCCGGTCCAGTAGAAGCAACCGGCCATCCAGGGACGTTCGTTCACAGCTTTCCAAGCTCTGCGATGCGTAGCACCCCAGCCGGCACATTCAGTGTCATAGGAATCCATCACGTGTGTTTCGTAGTCTGTCTTATATTCTCCTCGGGTCATAAAGGCCGAACCATCTTCCGAACTGGTCAGAGGAAGTTCCGGATTCTCTTCATGGAAACGGTCGTAACTTTCGATTTGGTAATTGAATCCGCCGACATCTACCGCTTGTGATACATTGTATTTGGAGAAGAATCCTCCGTTCATGGCTGCCGTAATAGGGCGAGTCGGATCCATCTTTTTAACGACATCATACATACGTCGAACCATTTCAACCCCGTTTTCCGTGCCCTGCATCGGTTCTTCATTGAAAACAGACCAAAGGATGACACTTGGACAATTACGGTCGCGGCGTACTTGCCACTCCAGTTGACGCACATATTCGGGTGAAGTGTTGAACAATCTGTTTTCATCTAAAACCATGATACCCATGCTGTCGCAAGCAGCCATAAACTCTTTGGCAACCGGATTATGAGCTACACGATAGGCATTGACTCCCATCTCTTTCAATTTGCGGAGGCGGAATTCCCAAAAGGCATCGGGAACGGCAACACCGACTCCGGCGTGATCCTGGTGGTTACAAACACCTTTTATCTTGATGTTCTCTCCATTCAGCCAAAAACCTGTATTGTTATCGAAACGGATGGTACGGAAGCCGCATTTGGTTTCGACCTCATCGGTTACAATGCCGTTTTGTTTCACTGTAGTCTTTACTTTATAGAGGCTAGGACTGTCGGGTGACCAAAGTTTCGGGTCTGATACGGTCAGCGGGAGATGGGTAATGCCTTCTCTTAATGCAGTGACAGAGACTGCTTTTGACTGTGTTGTCATTTGTTTGCCATCGGGAGCGAACAGGGTGACTTCGACTTCTCCGTCAGCCGGTAACTTGCCCGAGTTATATAAAGTAACTTCCACAGGTATTTCCCATTGGCTGTCGTTCTTCTTTACTGGATGAGCAAATACACCGTCGGTAATGATATGCAGCGGCGAACGTTTGACCAGCCATGTATGACGGTAGATTCCCGCTCCTTCATACCACCAGCCTTCCTGCGCTTCTGCATCCACGCGTACGGCGATTGTATTGATCTCATCTCCGTAAGTTGCATACGGAGTGATGTCGATATACATGGAGGTGTATCCGCACCAGTTGCGATGCAGTACAGTTCCGTTTACCCAAATGGTTGCATGGGTTGAAATACCGTCGAATTGTATCTCAAGATGTTTCCCCTTGTCTTCGGGGTCGAGTTTGAATTTGCGGCGGTACCAGCCAAAACCGCGGTCGTAGTATCCCTGGGAGAGGTTGGCATCCGGATTCACATTCCCTTCGATGGCCCAGTCATGGGGTAAATCGACTATACGCCAGGAAGAGTCGTCATAGTTTGGAGAGGCAGCTCCGCTTACATATCCGGCTTTGGCGTTCCGGTAAGTTGCATTATGGCCTTTGATGACTGGATAAGGGATATCCCCTTTGTGGAAGCTCCAGCCTTTATCGAGGGACAGGACTTCGCGCTTGGTTACTTTTTCCTGTGCATGTGCCTGCAGAGAGAAGCTTATGCACAAAAGAAGTAGAAAACTTTTGAATGTTGTCATTGTAATATTATTGGATTATTTGAATATCGATTTTATTACCTCTCCAGTCCAGAATAAAGGTTGATCAACCTTGAACAGATGCAGGATAGTTGTTGCAGTATTTACCGTATTATTGGCTTCTGTGATCTTGAATCCTTTTTTTATTCCGGGACCAGTGATTCCCCACGGTACGATCATTTCGTCTGTGCTGACTCCGCCATGTCCGTAATTAATACCGCCATGGTCTGTGAGAAACATGAAATGAGTATCTTTATACATTCCTTCCTGTTTCATTTTATTGATAAACTTGCCGATCTCGATGTCTGCTTCTTCAATCGATCGGATATATTCCGGAGACATCCATTTATATTTATGTCCGGCATGATCGGTATGCACAGAGTAGAGAAAGACTAAAGTCGGATTTGTCCGGTTTGCCATCAGGAAGGACAATGCTTTTTCATAATTCGGTATGTAAGCATCCTGTTCAAGATAACTTACTTCGTCGAAATATTGTTTGTTATATGGATAGAACAGATTGATCCAGTTATAGTAAAATGCTGTTTTCATCGTAGGAATGGTATCTTTCAATATTTTGAATACCGAAGGATAATATCCTGCACTATCTTTTTCTATAGCGGGTAATGTGAATTTGGTTATTTCCCAGCTGTTGTCCACTACACCGTGCTGTTCCGGACCGCTCCCGGTTAGATGACTGGTCCAGTTGGGTAATGTGACCGAAGGCATGACCACACGTGTCTCTAGTGAAAGCGAACCCTCGGCCATCAGTGCATCCAAATTGGGCGTTTTTGCTTTCAAATATCCGTCTACGCAAATGCCGTCGAGAGAGATTAAAACAATGCGTTTTGCACGGGAGGCGCTTGCCTTTGTTGATAAAGCCGTTGCGGGACTGGCAAGGGAGGCAGTGCCTAATGTCAATGCTCCGGCAAGTCCTTTCTTAAAAAAGTTTCTTCTTGAGTTTTCCATAGGAGTCTATATTTTATATTGTTTTGTCAATGGTTTAGCAGTGCTCAAAAATAATGGAATATATTGTTTTACACTTAATTTTCACAAAAAAAGTACGCAAACGTTTGCGTACTTTTCTTGTGCCCTGTTTACATGAGTTTAAATAGAATCCATTTCTATTTTGAAACGATATTCCTGTTTTACCTGAATACCGGAAATAGTAGGATTTACACAATCGGCAGGATCAACATTTTTTTCAAAATAAATAGGAGCGTCAGCCGATTTTAACCCGTTGATGCGGATTTCCATCGGGTTGACATCAATGGCTTCTTTTAACCGACTTAAGCTAAGAATCCAGTCTGTACCGTCATAGAATGAATCTCCTATTAACCGACCGTTCTGGTATGCGTTGGCTATATCCCCTTTGTAGGAGATATACATGCGTGTTTCTTCTTCTCCGGAAGATACCCTCGGAGCTTTTATTTCGTAGAGGGCAATGTGTTCTTTCGGATCGTAAGTGACAACCTTTTTTTCTTCTTTTGCGATAATTACCGGTTGATTGTCTTTTGCCGATAGCCAGGTTGCATCTGTATTCCATATAATACGTTCGCCGTTCTTCAAGAGAATTTCAATCTCGGCCATGACACTTTTATTTGTCGGTAAAGAGAACTCTATCGTATTGTCTTCTTTTTGAAGTAAAGAAGTTACGTCAGCATACGAATAATGGTCCATCGTAGTCGTTTTAGCCTCTTTACCGTTTAGAATACAACGGACAGAAGTTGGAGAGACGTAGCGTAAATAGGCCTGTTCTATCGTAGAGAATGTATTCAGAACAAATGAGCGTTTTACTTTATCTCCTTCTGTCGGTCGGATCCACTGACTTTTTTCCATAGGTGTGATTGAACGGAAAGTGGCTTGCAGATTGCGTGGGGCTGCCTGATACTTTTGTTGTTTGAAGGAACCATTCCGGTACATCCATATTTCTGTTGCAGGCCGATCATCGATAAGCGTGATCTTGTCCTTGTCGTAGATCAATGCCGAATGAGTGATAGCAACAAATTCTTTTCCTTTTAGAGTTCCTTTCCATATATGGTCAGATTCCTCTTCCGTCAATGTCACGAAACGTACCGTCGAACCGTCCTTTTTAGTGATTTCGATTACGCATTCTTTACCAGGAGTTAACTGATTGATAAAATATCCGTTTTTCTCTTTTTTACAACTGCCGTTTTTTACTTTAACATCCAGTATTTCTTTGTCTGCTATTAGATATTCACTTTGAATATAATCGTCTTCAAAAAAGAAATGGGTATCGTTGTTATCTTCTTTTAAAGAGCAAATAGGTTGTGCGGTTGCATATTTCAATAAGACATTGCTCAATTCTTGATTGAACGGCCAAAGGAAATAAGTTCCATCTTTTATTGTCACTTTTTTACGCGGCATACGGATGGTTTCATCTTTCAGCTTTATGGAAAACTGAACATTTTTATAATCTTTCTTACCGTTTCTGTATAAATAGTTCGAACAAAATAAGTATCCTGTAGCCCCATTGTTACGAACAGCCCATTGTAAATTATCACGATTTTGATTTTCTTTGGGAAGATAAGCGATGGATGGTGCCAATGTCGTTCCAAAATCATTCATGAAATAATTATATTTTTTAGTTTCCTGCATAACAGTACCTAATGTTCCAAATTCACGGATCGGTGCTTGATAATCGTAACTGATCCGTGGTCCGGAAGATTGGAAGGTTCTCTTTTCTCCTACGGGGTTGGAGCCACCTACATACATGTAATATCCCATTAGATTAGCCCCACATCCCAGGCGTAAATTAATCATTTCTCCCGCCAGTTCTTCAGGGACAACTGCGCGGCGGTGATAAAATGTGGTTGACCCGACACCGACTTCACAGGTAAAGAAAGGAGAATCGTTGTTCTCTCCACTCAATGATTCTACGTCTCCTTCGATTTTGATGATATCTGTGCCGATGTTATCGGATAAACGATTGTAAGTAAAGAACTCAAAGTTAGAAGTTGGCATTTCTTCTTTTCCGGTGGTAGTCCACGGTGCTTCAATATAGAAGCCGGCGTAAGGCACGATTTCTCCTTTAGGATATTCACTGTCCATCCAGTGAGTCATGGTATAAAGAGGTACATCGAAACCAATTTCGACAGCCATTTTCTTCAAGTTCATTAAATGAGAGACGATCATTCCTCTTGTTACATATTCATTTTCTAGTTGAAGAGCCATGATCGGACCGCCATCTTTCCATAGCAAGCCATTGATCTGTCCATATAAACCTTGATACCATCGACGCGTATATTCAAGGTATAGAGGGTCATTCGAGCGAACTTTGAGGTGTTTGTTTTCGACAATCCAGTCAGGAAGTCCTCCGTTCTTGATTTCTGCATTGCAATAGGGGCCGACGCGGAGATGTACTTTCAACCCTAACTCTTTACATAATTCAACAAAACGCCGGAGATTGAGATGACCTTCCCAGGATAATTCGCCTTCCGTCTCTTCATGTAATGACCAAATACAGTAGGTCGCAACGATGTTAATACCGGAAGCTTTCATTTTCAGTAAAGCGTCTCGCCAATAGTCTGGATGCATCCGGCTGTAGTGAAATTCCCCCATGACAGGGAGTTTCGGAATTCCTCCTTCATCCATGTACAGGTTATTTATACGGATTTCTTTTCCGGCCGGCCCTGGATTACCTAATGTCAGGTATTGGGTAGAAGGAGAAGAAACTTTACTTAGGTCTATCGTATGTTGGGCGGAGATTCCCCCCGCGATAAGAGAAAAAGCGGATAATAGGCATATTTTATTCATTCCCGATAATATTGAATTTAGTTAAGAGGCTGGGTTAAAAGGATTTTTCTCCTTCTTAACCCAGCTTTTAGAATATAAAGAGTCTGTTTTATGAAATTTTCTTATTTTACGAAATTCGTAATCTTGATTGTCCAGTTTGCATCATCCCCATTTCCTGCTATAACTTTATATACAAATTCTTTTGCAGAAAAATCGGAGGGAAATGTTCCCATTGTCGGAGCACCATCTATTGGAGTGATACGAGCAGCTGAAGACACGTCGACATTAATTGCTAATGTAGTCAAAGAAACCTGCTCTCTGATGGGAGCGGTAAAAGTTTGTGTAGCATCTGGAACCTTTATTGAACATACTATTTCCTTTGTATCCACATTAATCGTTTTTTCCGTTGCCATTTCTATAACACGAAGTCTTTTCTCGCTTTCATCCCACCATCTGTATTCAAAACGAATATTTGTAATATCATTCTGACTGTATGTTTCCAGTTCGTCTAAACCGGCCTTCAGACAAGAAGTGTTTATGACGATCAATAAAAGTAGAACTAAATAATTATACAATGCTTTCATTTTTCTTGTTGTTTTGTAAGATATTTATAAATAGTTACCATCCTTCGTTTTGATCGAGAGACGGGTTGTTTACTCTTTCTCCTTCAGGAACCGGGAACAAATATCTTTTCTTTGTAAAGATACGTTCGTTGGAAGAGCTCTGATAGGGTAAAGGAATAATTTCAAAGTTTTTTCCGTCTTCGGAAATACTGATAGCGTGATGAGCTTTTGTCAATTCTTCCACTTTATCTTTTTTGTCGGCTTTTCCCCATCGCAATAGACTCCAATATCTGTCACCTTCATGTACTAACTCGATACGGCGTTCACGTTTATAGGCTTTCCAGGCAAGTTCAGAAGACAAGTTCAAAGGAAGTTCCGGCATTCCACCATGTACTGTGCGGGTTTTATTAATATATTCAATTGCCGTAGAGATGTTACCCAAACGTAACATTGCCTCAGCATAGTTCAGATAAGAGCGTCCCAATCGCAGAACTACGTAATGATAATAAGTCGGGTCTGAATTCAATAACGGTTTTGCCGTGTATATACCTTTGCGATAAACATATCCGTTTAGAGCCATTCCCCAATCACCTCCGGCTTTACTATCCCAATGCATATTACCTTTTGCGCGCATCGTTACGAGGCTGTTGAAAAAATGGCTTGAGTCTTGTACGACAGTTGCATAGAAGCGATTGTCCCGGTTCTTATAAATAGCGTCCGAAACATATCCGCCATTTTGTTGCCAGCTTTTGTAAAAACTACTTTGATCCCAGTCTTTGGCTGTTCCGTCCGTGTCTCTGACTTCGTAATCGTTTACCAGGTCAACGGAAGGAAATGTACCGATCCATCCTTCAAAACTATCATTCAGTTTAGGATTGGCAAACTCTTTCAGTTTATCATTGTTCACATTCGGAACAAGATTCTGCATCCAGGTATCTGCGAACGTTGTGTTATTTTCATGCCTGAACTGGGCCAAAATAATCTCTTTTGAATTGAGTGCATAATCGAACTCGTTGAACATTTTTTCGTAATCGGTATCCAAACTATATTCTCCGAGGGCAAAAAGGTCTTCACTGGCTTTCTTTGCAATGTTGTAGTACTCATCTTGACCGGATTCGATATAGGCTGCACCGTGAAGTGCTACTTCCGCCATTAATGCATAGGCTGCACCTTGAGTAAGCATACCTGTCTCGGAGCCTTTAATGGAGGAGGGCAGTTCGGCAGCTGCATCCTGCAAATCTTTCAGTATGAAATCATACGTGTCCTTGATTGTTTCCGTTCTGGGCAGTTCCATCTTTTCTTCTGGATCGAGTACACGATCTACAATCATCAGTTTTCCGAACAAACGAGCACGGCTGAAGTAGATCATGGCACGCTGCATCTTAGCCTGTGCAATCAGGTAATTTTTATCTTGTTCCAGGAAGGTCGTGTTTTCTTCCATTTTTTGGAGCATGAGATTACATTTGCGGATGTTGGTATAAATATCCCCGGCTTTATCTTTATCTGCCCCAGGGTTCCAGCCGGCATCAAAATATCGGTCGATCTGTTCTTTATTTACGTTCGAAGCGTCTCCGTCATCCTGGATGACATCATTGTCCGTCCATTTATCATTCCACACCAACTGTCCGGTGGCATAATTGAGTGAGGGATACAAGAAGGCTTGTGCCAATTCCGCACTTTCCCATACATCGTTTTCCGAAAATTTGTCTAACGGACCTTTGTCTAGAATGTCACTACAAGCCGTACACCCTATTAGTAAGGCCACTGATATTGTTTTAATATTCATATTTTTCATATTATTAAAATTCAATTGTTATACCTTTATTAAAATCCGACTGTTACACCGATAGAGTAAACACGCTGTACCGGATAACCTCCGTTTGTGGAAGTCGTTTCCGGATCGAAATAGTCTGAAACTCCGGAAATGGTAAATAGGTTGCTTCCCGTCAGGTTTACCCGGCACATGCTGAGCCAGTCTGCATTCTTCAACAGCTTGTATTTGAAATCATAAGATAGTGACAAGTTTTTCAAACGAAGGAATGAAGCATTTTTCACCCAGAAGCTCGATTCTACCTGATTGTTACCTCCGTTAACGCTTGCTGATAACGATTTTCTCGGGAAAAGTGCATCCCTGTTATCTTCTCTCCAATAATCCAGTTGATATTCGTTTTTTACATGGACGGATTCGTCTTTTTGGGTATTGACACCGAATTCCATGTTGCGTTTACCTGTTCCGTAGAGCAGGCCGGATAGAGAAAATCCTTTGTAAGAGAATGCAAAATCCACGCCATAGGTAAAATGAGGAGCGGTAGGCATACCGTAACGTATCTGGTCTTCAGCATCTATCTTTCCGTCACCGTTGAGATCCTGATAAACGATATCTCCTAATTTTGTTTCGGAAGATGCTAACCTGCGCGGTACACCCAATATCTGTTCCGGCGACTGATACAAACCGTTGTCGATAAGTATGACTTTGTAATAATCCGTTTGGTGTGTACTGCGTTTATACGGGTTCATCAGCGTAGATAACGCTTCTTCTTGCTTTACCACATACAAATTGTTGTAATAGGTCATGTTTGTTCCGATCTCATAATGGAAATCCGAACCTATATTATCATTCCATCTCATGGATAACTCAAAGCCTTCGCGACGATGTTCATTGTTCGACTTGATTTGTGGCAATTTGGTCCCCAGCGGAGTCGTGTAACGGTCTTCCGGACTAACCAATCCCCCCTTGGTTACATAAAAGAAATAGTCGACGGAACCTTTTAACCGATGGTTGAAGAAGGCCGCATCAATACCATAGTTTAGAGAATTACGTGTGTACCAGCTTAATAATTCGGGGGATGTCAGTCCTCCTTCATTAAATCCGGATAATAAATCTCCACCGATACAGATTGCATTTTCAACCATATTGTAAGTGGACAGATAACCGAATCGGTTTACTCCGGACTCTGTCCCCATCTGTCCGTAAGAACCACGTAGCTTTATGAGATCAACGTTCTTCGGATTGAGTTTTTTGAAGAAAGGTTCTTCTGTGATGTCCCATCCCAAAGCGACAGATGGGAAGAATCCCCAACGATGTCCCGGAGCAAAATTATCCGAACCATCGTAGCGGAAGCTACCTTCTATATAATAACGGTTCGCGAAGTCATATTTCAAGCGACCAACCAATCCCATTCGACCGCCTTCTTCCGAATTTCCTGCATTTTGCATGGTCGTGCTGGAGCCGGCAAACAACTGATCGACGGTAGTCGACAGATAGTCTCTGCGGGAAGCCCAGAAATTATGTCCGGTATTTTCAGCCAGGGTAAATACCGCCTTGGCATCAATTGAATGCACATTGGCAAATGTACGCTGGAAAGCTGCATTTAATTCAAATTGGTAAGATTCACCGGTATAGGATTCTTCTCTTAGTGATGGTTTTGTTACTTCCAACAATGTACCATCTTTACCATATTGGGGAGCACGGGCTGAAAGCTTTTTTATATGACTGGAATTGACGCGGTAATAAAGCATAGAACCAAGTGACAAACCTTCCACCCAAGGCAATGCCCAGTCGGCTGCAAATTGTGTGTTTAAGTACATTCCGTCGTTCTTATCATATCCGGAGCGTTCATCCATTTCCATCAACGGGTTATCAGATACCGTACTTAAAGTGCCATCTTCATTGAAGGCAAGATCTAAAGGTGATTTGGCATTCAGATGATCCCAGATTTTATCAGCAGAAAATGAAGGGTATTTTTTCTTTTCCATGGCAGCATTGATGTTGAAAGATACTTTCAGACCAATTTCTTCAAAAGTCGTATTCACATTGCTTCGGAGATTGTATCTTGAATAATTCAAAGCATCGGAAGTGTACAAACTACCTTGGTCGAAAAGACCTAATGAAAGATAATAGTTGACATCTTTCTGATTGCCAGTCATAGATAGAGAATGTCTGTATTCCGGAGCGAAGTTTTTCAATCCTAACGAATACCAGTCTGTATTCGGATACAGGTAAGGATCGGACTGGTTTCGGATGGCATCCATTTCTTCCTTGCTGAATTGATGGTATTCTCCGTATCCGTCTGCTATTGCTGCCTGGTTCTGAACATCTGCATATGTGTAAGCATCCAGTTTCTTTGGTAAAACAGTTGGCTGGCTGTACTGTGCATTGAAAGAGTAGACTATTGACCGTTTGCCTTTTCGACCTTCTTTTGTTTTAACCAAAACAATACCGTCTGCTGCGCGTGAACCGTAAACAGCCAGTGAGGCAGCATCTTTTAAGATGGAGATGCTTTCAATGTCTTCTGAGTTCAATGTTTTGAACTCCCAGTCTGTGGTAATGATACCATCGATAACATATAACGGGTCACCACCGCCACGAATGGATATTTTAGGTTCACTACCCGGTTCTCCGCCTTGGTTCTGGATGATTACGCCGGAAGCCCGTCCCTGCAGGGTGGATGCGACGTTCGGAAAAGGTAAGTCCTGTAATGTTTCTCCTTTTACGGATGTGACGGCAGAAACCATTTTTTTAGCAGAAGTGGTACCATAACCGATAATGATAATTTCATCCAATGTTTCGCTATCTTCTTTTAGCAGGATAGAGAAATCCGATTTGTTTCCGACCGCGATTTCCTGTGCCAGATAGCCTATATAAGAAATAGTAAGGGTTGCGTTTGCCGGAACATCCAGTGTGAAACGACCGTCTATATCTGTGACACTACCAATAGTAGTCCCTTTCACTACGACATTAGCTCCGATAATAGGAGTACCGGTTGTTTCTTTAACAATACCGGATATTTTTCGTTTTTCCTGATTGATTGATCCTTTTTCTGCTTTTCGTAGGGAAATATATCCTTCATTGAAGTTATATTTGATTTGGCTGTCGGCAAATACCTCTTCCAGTACTTCTGAAACAGGTTTGTTTTTTGCTTTGACTTGTACCTGTTCTTGCAGATCGATCTCTTTTTCACTGTACATGAAAAGATAATCGGTCTGTTTCTCTATCTCATGGATAAATTCCTTGAGTGGCAGATTATTCCTGCTGATGCTCACTTTGGCATTTTGGGAATGCAAAGAAGTGGCACTTAGCTGGAAAATTGCAATTAATGTGAGAACTGTCGTTATTTTCATAATACGAATTGTATGCTTTAATTCAATATAATTGACACGATTGAACAATAGCAATAAGTTTTTTTTCATAACTTTGCTCATAGCTTTAAAAGTTAATACTGTTTTTAAATGTTTGTGGAATACATGAAAAAAGGAAGGTATTGACTTAGGGGGTAGGTGCTGGTAACACTTGCCCCTTTTTTTATACCATGTCCTGTGGAATGATCTGGTTCTATTTCATAGGCACTATAATTTTAGGTGAATATTTGTTTTATTAAAATATTTCGATTTCTTCATTGTTGACTATTTTGTACCGGAAATGGTGAACGCCCTGAAGTGCTTTCAATATCCTTTCAATATCATCACTTTGACGGAATTTTCCAGATACATACTGATCAATCTGGGCTGTATTTTTGATATCAAATTTTACCTTATACCATAAGGTCAGATAATCCAGTATTTCAGAAAATTTCTTATTACTAAAATAGAATATTCCACTTTCCAAATATTCTTCATTGTTGAATGAAGCGGTGGATTTTATTAGGTTACCATTAAAAAGGGAGACCATTTCATTTGGTTTCAGAATGACATTTTCCTGTGGTCTGTTATTGTTGATAACCTGTACACTACCTTCTACCAGATTTGTTTCAAACCGGTTGCTTTCTGAATAAGCGAATATATTGAATTTGGTACCGAGTACTTTTATATCATATTGTTTAGTTTTAACGATAAAAGGACGTTCCGTATCTTTTGTTACTGAAAAGAAACCTTCTCCATCCAGTTCAACCGAACGTTCTTTATTGCTAAACTCATTCGGGATTTTAATAATTGACCGGGGACTTAACCATGCTTTCGTCCCGTCCTGAAGTGTCATATAGATACGTTGACCTTTGGGAACTTCTATTTTTGTATAGAGTACGGTTTTTTCTTTGGGTATGAATTTATCGGTGAGTAACCAGATATTGACGAGAAGAATAGCTGCCACTGCCGCATATTTAGCTAGATTGAGATAAAGATTACGGGTCTTTTTGTGGTTGATCCGGCTTCCCAGTTCTTCCATTTTTTGTGTGGCCCATTCATTATCTCCACTTTGCTCTCCGAGTTTGGATACCGTAACTGTGTTCTGCATCCGGATAAATTCGGCTTTATTAGCCGGATCAGATTCTATCTGATCGAAGAGTGCTCTCTTTTCTATGTTTGAAAGTTCTCCGAGGAAATATTTATCTAATTGTTCATTCATGTTATTAGTGCTTGTTCTGTTTATATGACGGATAAGTTCCGGCCATCTACTAGTCGGAAACAGAAAAAAAGTAAATTTTTTTTGAAAAGATTTTAGATAATGAAAACAAAGAGAGGGAGATAGTCCTTTAGCTCAACTTTCAGTTTACGTATAGCGGTTACAATGTGGTTTTGCACAGTATGGACGGAAATATCCATTTGTGTGGCTATCTCTTCATATTTTAAGCCGTTCATTCTGCTCAGAATGAACACCTGCCGGCATTTCTCCGGCAGGTGTTCGATTGCTTTAGCCAGTAAGTCTTCTATTTCCTTCTCCGTAAAAATATTTTCATCGAATTGCATCAATGCCTCCATTTTTAATTTTAGTTCTCTTTCCGGAAGGTTATCCAGCGATTCATTCTTGCTGTCTATGAATGTTTTGTGACGATAGAAATCAATACATCTGTTTTTTGTCAGAGTAAACAGAAAGGCATTCGGATTGGTCAGGGAATCCAGCATATCCCGGTGTTCCCAAAGATACATGAAAATATCCTGTACGATGTTTTCCGCATCTTCAATAGATATTACATATTCCCGTGCAAAACGTACAAGCTTAGGAAAATAGATCAGATAGATTTTTGAGAATGTAGCATTCTCTATTCCTGAGAGTTGTGTCATACCTCCTCCTTTCCCTTTACAGATACATATAATACAGTTTTTCCATGGCCGAGTTTTTTTATTTTCTCATCTTCGATCAACTCGTTCAGATCGCGTATGGTAGTGGAACGGTTACATCCGTTCAAACGCATATATTGTGCAGCCGTAAAGTATTCTTTCCCTTCCATAGAGTTCAGCATCCGACCTTTACGTTGTTCCGGAGAATAACGAGTAGCTCCGGCTTGCGAATCGCGTTCCAGGTCTAGGGGTTTCAACTGTTCTTTCAACTTTTTGCTTCCTTTAAAATGGACATTATTGAAATGTACTGACCAAGAACGTAATTCCTTCTTGTCCATTACCGGACGGCATTTCAGCGAGATAGAGAATGAGCCGAGATCATCCAGTTCCACAGTATATCCTCTACGTAGGTTCTTGGAAATCACTTTTGCCAGAGCATCCAGCATTCCTTTGGTCGTAGCCGTGGAATAACCACAGCTATCGGCTATCTCTTCTGCAATTTCCGGTGTACGGATTGTCCCTTTAGGCACGATTCGAGCATGTAGAGGCTGTTTCTTCCCATCTTTTCTGGGATTAGGATTCTCATATAAAGCGTATTTAGCTCCCATAATAATTTCTGGTAAAAGGTTATTTAACAGTTTTATTGCATATCACAGCTGTGTTTCTTTCATATCACAGTTGGATTCCGTTTGTATCACAGTTGAGTTTCTTTTGTATCACAGCTGTGATATGAATAGGGAATCAATACAAATGTACAATATATTCCAGTAAACCCATACAGTCTGCGGGGTAATTTAATCTTGCAGGAGGGTAATTGATGCTATCTCCCTATTATATTTGGTTCCGTTTGTATTGCAGTTTGGGATATTTATGTAAGTTTGTATTGTCTATACTATATAACAATGTCAGAGATCGAACGATTTAACAATATATATGTGAAGCATTATGATAAGACATACCGCTTTGCCCGGTTGTATGTTCGTAATGACTTGGTGGCTGAAGATATAGCAACGGAATCTCTTATCAAGTTGTGGGAAACGATGAAAAAGGAGCCTGTCGAGAAGCCTCTTGCTCTGTTATTGACCATACTCAAACATAAATCACTTGACTATCTGAAAAAGCAGACCAGTATAGAAGAAGCCTTTGAAGCCATGGCGGCATGGCAACAACGGGAATTATCTATCCGTATTTCGACGCTTGAAGCCTGTAACCCGAATGATATTTTCTCAGAAGAGATCCAACAGATCCTAACCAGGACTTTAGAAGAACTGCCTTCGCAGACCCGCAAGGTTTTTATGATGAGTCGTTTCGATCAGAAATCCGGCAAGGAAATTGCCGAAGCACTGGGTATCACGGTAAAAGGAGTCGATTATCATATAGCAAAAGCATTGAAAGCGTTACGCATTTCTTTAAAAGATTATCTGCCTTTGATTTATTTCCTGCTTAATTGAATTGGGTTTCATTCGGACGAAAAAGTAGTTTCATTCGAATGAAATTTTTTTTTCGTCCGGTACTAGTGAACTTTCTCCGGCTGTCGTCTTATATATGTAAAGCAAAAGAATATGGACGATAAACTATTACAATTATATTTTGAAGGTCGTACAACGGAAGGACAGTCCCGCCTGATCACGGAATGGCTGGATGCTGATGTGGCAAATATGAAACATTATCAGCAGCTGTGCCGTTTGTATGAAATTGGTTTTTGGTACGAAGAACCGGAAACTGTCACACTGTCGCTGAAAGGAAAGTTCAGGTGGCGGAGTATTATGCGGGAGGCGGTGAAGATTGCTGCTGTTTTTGTTTTGGGATTTACGTTGAATTACTGGTTCAATCCGGGCACGGAAGAAGATATTGCCATGCAGACCGTACATGTGCCGGCCGGACAGAATGCACAGTTGACACTGGCCGATGGCTCTAAAGTCTGGCTGAATGCCGGGAGTACACTGAATTTTCCTACTCGCTTCGTTGAGGGAAAACGGCAGGTAACCCTGGAAGGTGAAGGTTTTTTTGAAGTAAAGGCCAATAAGGAAAAACCATTTATTGTTTCGACATCTATATATGATATTAAGGCATTGGGTACCTCCTTTAATGTAAATGCCTATAAGCAATCGAAGGAATTTGAGACAGCCCTGTTAACAGGAAAAGTTGAAATATCGGATCGTATAACAGCCCGTGCCCTGTCTCTTACTCCTAACAATCGTGCCGTGCTTGGGAATAACGGGCTATCGGTTGTTCCCATAGAAAGTAAGGATTATTACCTCTGGCGCGAAGGTATTCTCTATTTTGATGAGCCGCTTACCGAAGTACTGGATAAACTGAAATTATATTTTGATGTAAACATCGATGTAAAAAATAAATCCGTACTGGAGAACAAACGGCATTGTACGGGTAAGTTCCGGACGAGGGATGGTCTGGATCATATCTTAAATGTTTTGCAATTGACAAACCATTTCACTTATAAGAAAGATGAGGAGAAGAATCTGATTACTATTCATTGACTTTATTGTGTAACCCTTTAAATCTGATTGCCTATGACATAAAAAGTATATGAAAAACCGGCAAGCGCGCCAACGCTTACCGGTTATGGGTTAGAACCCCGAACTGGGATATTTATCGAAGTACTAACAACTTATTAATTACAAAATTATGAATTATATTTTGTACAGACAATCTATACGTGAAATTAAACATATATTTCGTATTATGAAGATCACTATTATTGCCTTGTTTACTTGTGTTTATACACTTTTTGCGGTTGAAGCTAACTCGCAGAATGCGAAGGTTTCGATACAGGCTAACGATTTTTCTATTCAGAAAGTGATTAGTGAAATAGAAAAACAGACCGATTACTTGTTCGTGTATGATAAGAATGAAGTCGATGTGAATAAGAAAGTCTCTGTCGATGTGAATAATGAACCTGTTTCTGAAGTTCTTAACAGAGTATTTGAAGGTACAGGTGTGGTTTATAAAGTGGTGGGTAAGAATATCACTTTAGCGAAAGCTACTGTTACATCTGAAAATATGTCGAACCAACAAGTATCAAAGAAAGTGACAGGTGTTGTCAAAGATCAAAACGGCGAACCGATTATCGGTGCGAATGTATCAATAAAAGGTACGGGTATAGGAACAATTACAGATATTAATGGAAATTTTATACTAGAGATTTCAGGAAATGGATTGGTTCTTGTATCTTATATAGGGTATGTAACACAGGAAGTCGAAATTGGGAATAAGACTCAATTGAATATATTACTAAAAGAAGATTTGCAAGCTTTGGATGAAGTTGTTGTCATTGGGTATGGAACAGCAAAAAGGAAAGATTTTACAGGTTCTGTAGCCTCTGTAAAATTAGAAAATTCTCCGATAGCGTTAACAAGTAATTTGAATGCATTGGAATCTTTGAAAGGAAATGTTTCTGGCCTGGATATTGGTTTTACAAATTCAGCAGGAGGAATACCTTCTATGCAAGTACGTGGGCAAAATTCTATTTCCGGTTCAAATGATCCGTTAATCGTTGTGGATGGAGTTATTTTCTTAGGAAATATGAATGATATTAATCCCAATGATATTGCATCATTTGACATATTAAAAGATGCGACATCTTCAGCTGCTTACGGTTCTCGTTCTGCCAATGGTGTGATTATCATTACTACTAAAAAAGGAAAAACAGGTAAACCTGTCATTCATTTAAATATAAGTGGGAGTATGCAGGCATGGCATCTTAAACCGGATTTAATGAATGGTGAACAATGGTTGGATGCAGTGGCAGCTGCGAACGGATATTCGGATTACAGTTTTTTGACTCCTCAGGAGGAATTGAATATGAAGTCTGGAAATGAAATAAATTGGTTAGATGAAATTTCACGAATCGGATGGATACAGGATTATCAGGCTGCCATCTCTGGAGCTGGTGAGAATATGAATTATTATTTGTCTACTACTTATACAAAAAATGAGGGTGTTATCAAAGGTGATGATTTTGAGCGTGTTTCGGTATTAGCGAAAGTGAATGCAAATATCACAGATTGGTTGCAGATAGGTTTGGATGCTGCCTATACGAGACCGGATTATTCAGGTTTGGGAGTAACTGTGTGGAATGCAGCAATATTGTCTCCTTATGGAATGATGTACAGACCTAATGGATTATTAGAAGCAAATCCGGACGGTACCCGTGGGAATATAAATCCGTTATGGGGGATTTATGACGAAACCAAAAAAGAAAATGTTGATTACCGAGATAATCTTCGTGCTAATACTTATGCTGTAGTAAAGTGTCCCTGGATTTCCGGATTAAGTTATCGTTTTAATTTTGCTGGTAATTTGGATTATAGGAAATGCGGAGAATTTACCCATGAGTCTTTTTTTGTTCCTAACGGGGCTTATGATAATGATGATCGTTATTCGGCTACAACCCAAAATAGTTATTTAAGTAGTGCTAGTGGTTATATGGCTAATGAAAGGGTTTCTAGCCATGTGATTGATAATATATTGAATTATAATAGAGTATTTGGCAAACATAGTATTGATCTAACAGCTGTTGCTACCCGTGACTATACAAAATATGAATGTCAGAATTTGTCCGGTTCCGATTTCGCGGCGAATGGGAATACAGTTTTAGGATTAAATGGACTTCATTATGCTACAACTCAAAAAATATCGCAAGATAACTGGAAACAGACTAATGTCGGATATTTTGGGCGTGTTTCTTATTCGTTCAATGATACTTATTATTTAACAGCTTCTTATCGTCGTGACGGTTCATCTGTTTTTGGGGTGAATAACAAATGGGGAAACTTTGGAGCTGTAGGAGCTGCATGGCGTATTAGTAATGAAACATTCATGAAAAAAGTCGGATTTTTGAATGATATGAAATTAAAATTTTCATGGGGTAAGAATGGTAATCAGGGATTGAGTAGATATTCTACACTTTCAAGAGTAAGTAATGGACAGTCAGGCGGTATATACTATCCTTTTGATAACTCAGGAAAACCTTCTTATGGTATCCATCAGAATTCGATTGGCAATGCAAATTTAGGTTGGGAAACAACGGATGCATGGAATGTCGGTTTTGAATCCACATGGTTTGACAGTCGCCTATTTGTTGATTTAGATGTTTACTTTTCAAAAACAAACGATCAAATATTTACTCGGACAATTCCTGTTATGACAGGTTTTGGCAGTATGCTTTCTTCTATGGGAGAAGTGAGGAATAAAGGGGTTGAAGCTACTGTTCGAAGTGTTAATATTCAAAATAAAAATTTTTCCTGGAGCTCTTCTTTGACATTTTGGTTGAATCGTAATAAATTGGTCCATCTTTATGGTGAGGATCTGAATGGCGATGGAAAAGAAGATGATGATCTTGGGAATGGCTTATTTATTGGTGAATCGATTCATTCTATTTTCGGATATGAACAGGATGGTATTGTTCAGACTAATGATGTAGAGTATATGCAGGTAAATGGAGTTTCTGCTGGTACTCCAAAATATGTTGATAAAAATGGTGATGGAAAAATTGATTCAGAGGATCGTACTATCTTAGGAAGTATTGACCCTAATTTCAAATTGAACCTGAATAATACTTTACAATATAAGAATTGGGAATTATATATAATGATAACCGGTGTTTTTGGTGGTAATGGATATTTTCAAAAAGGTAATCCCCACGCATATATTACTTCTGGGGAAAGAGCTTATTTTGCTTCAAATGGTATATATATACCTTATTGGACAGAAGAAAAACCTAATAATAAATATCCGTCAGCAACTTTTACAGGTGACGGTTATTTCCTCGGTTTGCAGAGTCGGGCTTATGTTCGTTTGCAAGATGTGACGTTGTCCTACACATTTAACCAGCCATGGGTGAAGAATCTTGGTATAAATAATTTCAAATTGTATCTTGCCGGAAAGAATCTAGCAACTATTACTGGTTATCAAAGTGGGGATCCTGAAACGGGCAGTACGGCAGTAAGTGGAACATATCCTGTTGCGACCAGTTTATCATTAGGATTAAATCTTAGTTTCTAACTATTAAATTGTAAGGTAATGAAAAAAATATATAGCAAGCATATTGTTTTGTCGCTATTGGTAATCTTTTTTGGGGTAAGTTGCGATGATGCAGGTTTTTTAAAAGAAGATCCGGAAACATTTTATACGATTGATAATGTATTTTCAACGTCAGAACAAGTTGATCAGGTTGTGACGACTTGTTATCAACTGGTTCGTAATATCTATTGTCCGTATGATAATTCCTCGGAGTTAAATGTATGGTCATACAGTATGGGGAATGGAACTGATATGTTTGATGTCCCGACGATACGGTTTAATTATCGTTTTAACGATTATAGTATAATTAATTCGGAGAATGCTGTGTTTAAGGATACTTATGCCGCATTTTATTATTTAATTAATTCGGCGAATATGGCTTTATATGCTGCCGATAGGAAAGATATTGTATGGAATTCGGAAGAGGAGAGAGCGTATATTATTGCACAAGCTCGTTTTTTTAGGGCTTTTGCGTATCGCAATTTAGGTGAATTATTTGGCGGTGTCCCTTTGGTGACAGAGATTACAACTACTCCGCGTTATGATTATGTTCGTTCTACACAAATGGAAACGTATCAGTATGCTATTGAAGAAATGGAGGCTATTTTGAATGATTTGCCGGAAAAGACTGCAGAAGCTGGACGCTTGGTAAAAGCTGCGGCACAACATAACCTTTGTCAGTTGTATTTGGATAAGGGGATATTACAAGAATCAGAAGGGGGAGATGCTGCCACTACCTATAATAAAGCAATTTTGTATGCTAATGATGTTATTGATTCCGGAATATATAGTCTTATGACGGAGCGATTTGGGACGCGTAAAGATGAACATCCTGAATTTTATTATGCTTCTTCAGTGGCAGAGCAAACACCAGATCATACTTATTCCTCTGCGGGTTATCCAATAGATGGAAATGTTTATTGGGATTTGTTTCAGGTTGGCAATCAGGATTATCAGCAAGGAAATATGGAAGCTATTTGGTGTGCTCAGTCTGATTATGATGTGTATAAATCCGATGGTAAAAAGGCTTGTTTGGATTATCCGGGTATTTATGGACCGGTATTCAGAGATCAGGGAGCAGCATATATTACGGGAGATAGGGAAGATGTAGGAGGTTTCGGCATGTCCCAGATAACTCCAACACCATATGCTCGTGATTTGATTTATGCAGATAAATGGGGTGATGATTTACGTAATTCTGAAGCTGTTTTTCATCGAACTTATTTGGGAAATGTAAAGACATCGGAATATTATGGTAAAAAGATTCCTTGGGAAGTTCTTTATCGGATAGATGAAAATGGACAACCAGCAGATGCAGCTTATACGATGTTATATCCTATATCTTGTAAAATAGCTCCTGATGTTTATATGCCCGCTACAGATGGTACATTGCGTAGTATTTTTCGTGACGATTATCTGATCCGTTTACCTGAAACCATTCTTTTGCGTGCGGAAGCCAAGATGCGTATGGGTAATAATGTTGGTGCAGCATCGGATATTAATATGTTACGTTCACGGGCAAAATGTAGCTATCTGGTAACGAGTTCGGATGTAAATGTTGATCTTATATTGGATGAGCGAGCTCGTGAATTGGTTTACGAAGAGAGTCGTTGGAATACCTTATTGCGTATGGGAGGTACGGTTGCTATTGATCGTATCAAGAGATATTCTTATTGGGATTATCCGCGTAATACATTGAATAAAATGTTTAGTGTATGGCCTATTCCACAATCTGTTATCGATACAAATAAAGATGTAGATTTGAAACAAAATCAAGGTTGGTAAATAATTGGGGGAAAGGTAGATAAAACAGACTCCCTTTCCCTTTAATTGAAGAAATTATGAATAAAATTTTATATATATTATCCGTATTGCTTTTGTCGTGTTCCTGTTCGGCTTCTGATTGCCAACAGGGGAGAAAAAGCATAACAATTGAGGAGTTGGCTGGAATGTTTCAACAACCGACTATGGACTATCGTCCTTATGTATGGTGGCATTGGATGGGGAGCAATTTCTCAAAGGGGGGAATAACAAAAGATTTGGAAGCCATGAAAGAGGCTGGTATTGGAGGAGCAACTATTTTTAATTTGACATCAGCTGTTCAGGAGTCGCAAGTCCCGATTGAAAATAATCCTTGGCCGGAGCAGATCTATCGAAGCGAGGCTTACTGGGAAGCTTTGAAATATGCAGCTTCGGAGGCAAAGCGACTAGGATTGAAATTAGGTATGCAAAATACTCCGGGGTATTCGACAACTGGAGGACCTTGGATTACAGAGGAAAGAGGTATGCAAACACTGGTTTACAGCCGAACAGAGATAAAAGGGTGTCAACTGGTCGAACTTTTTTTGGAGAAACCCGAATTGCCGATTTATAAAGGGTGGGGAAGTAGTAATAAACAAGCGACTTTTTATCGAGATATCGCTGTTATGGCTGTTCCTGATAAATCTGAAGTATCGATTAATGAGGTAATCAATGTTTCTGGCTTTATGGATTCAAATGGCTTGTTCAAATGGAATGTTCCAGGCGGGATGTGGACAGTGTATCGGATTGGATATGCACCGACCATGGCAAATCCTCATCCGTTGCCGGATGACTTGATTGGGAAAGTACTTGAAGCGGATAAAATGAGCAGGGAACAAAACCTGTATCACTGGCAAAACTTTTTAGACCCTTTGACCGAATATTTACATGATTATATAGGGACGACTTTCACTCATATTTTGATTGATAGTTATGAAGCGGGAGACCAAAACTGGACTCCTGGATTTAGAGATGCCTTTATTCAACGGAAAGGATATGATCCACTTCCTTGGATTGCTTTGAAACAATCCTGTAAAGAGAATGAGGAGATCAATAGGTTTGATGAAGACTTTAAAGACGTTGTAAATCGTTTATATATTGATAATGGTTGGATGGTTGCTAAAGAGATGATAAATAAAGCTGGTTTACAATTTTATTGGGAGCCTTACTCTGGACCTTTTAATACTACGGAATGTGTGCCGATTGCGGATTTACCAATAGGAGAATTCTGGATTGGAGAAGATGGTGCTATATCTTCGGAAATAACTGAAGCTGCGAAAACAGCAGGGAAAAGGTTAGTGGGTGCAGAAGCATTTACTGGGCGTCCGGAGATCAGTCAGTATACAGAAGATCCGGCTTTCCTTAAGCATTCCACAGATGGAAGTTTTCTTTCTGGTGTTAATCTGTTATTTTTGCATCATTGGGTTCATCAGCCATTTGAGGATGACTATCAACCGGGTATGGGCATGGGCTGGTGGGGAACTCATTTTGGGAGAAATCAGACCTGGATCAAGCCTGGAAAGGCTTATTTTACTTATCTTGCTCGTTGTCAAATGTTATTGCAGGAGAGTGCTTTTATCTCTACAAACGAAAATGTGTTACATAGAAGTATGGCAGATGCCGAAATCTATTTTGTTATCAATCCGACCCATTCTGATTTGAACAATCGCTTCGCTTTTGATGTGAAGAATAGAGTCCCGGAATTGTGGCATGCAGATAGTGGTATTATTCGACAGATATATGATTGGGAAGAATCAGGTGATTCTACTTATATTAATCTGACTCTTTATCCGGACGAGTCTGTCTTTGTGGTTTTTCCGAGAAAGAAGGAGCATGGTTACAGGAACTTAGTATTACCGGCTGTTGAAGTAATGCAGGAAACCAGTTATCAGCTAGGAGGTAATTGGCTAGTCTGCTTTGAACCTAAATTGGATACAACTTTTGAACAAAATTTTCCTGTATTATCTGATTTTAGCCAGCACACAGAGCCTTCGATAAAATATTTCTCTGGTACAGCAACGTATAAAAAGGAAATAGGGATTGACAAATCTTTAATAGATGATAATAAGCGGATTATACTCGATTTAGGAGAATTGAATGATATAGCGGAAGTTAGGATTAATGATAAACATGTTGGGGTTTTGTGGTATCCACCTTATCAAATAGAGATAACTTCATGGTTAAAGTCAGGAAACAACCGACTGGAAATAGCCGTGACCAACAACTGGGCAAATCGCCTGATCGGAGATGAACAATACCCCGCAGATTTTGAATGGGGGCAAGATCGTGGTCCTGAAATGGGGAGAGCGATGAAAGCTTTTCCTGATTGGTTTATACAAAAACAACCCCGTCCTTCTAAAGAACGGAAAGCTTTTTATATCTGGTATTACCACCGAAAGGATTCTCCTCTTCAGCCTGCAGGATTGGTTGGTCCTGTACAACTAATAGAACAAAAAATTAAATATAAGTGAGTTTGAAATGAGAAACTAATTAATTTCATGATATTTAATGAGCATATGAATCACCCCTTCTTCTGTTTCTTATACTCCCTCGGTGACATCCCCATCACCTTGCTGAACAGGCGGGAGAAGTAGTAGGTGTCTTCGATTCCTATCTTAAAACAGATCTGGTTGACTTTCATATCGGTGAAGTCCAGTAAGTGACAAGCTTGCTGGATCTTCAGTTGGTTGAAGTAAGTCAGTGGAGCATATCCGGTACGTTTACTGAACAGAACAGAGAAATGGGATGGTGAGTAACCGATATGAGTTGCCAGGTCGGCCAATGTCAGTTTCTTTTCCAGGTTTTCTTTCATATAATGGATGGCCGCTGTTACGATATCATTTGCATCCGATTCGTTGCGGGCCGCTTCGCGGTATTGTTGCAGGTAGCGTAAAGACCCCAGGTAATAATGGAAGGCGGAGCAGGCATACAACAGGTTCTCATGGCTGTATCCCATTTCCAGTGTGCGGAATATCTCTTCGAAAAGATCGTTCCGGTTACTGATACGGGACTGTACGCTCGGCTTGATCTCTATCGGACGACTGGCCTGCCCGGCAAAGTAAGAGGCTAGTTTCCCTTTGAAATGTATCCAGTAAATTGTCCAGGGATTATTCTCGTCCGAACCGTAAGCGTGAGGAACTCCCGCAGGCAGTATGAAATATTGATTTGCTCTTACCGTACATTCCTGTTCGCCGACGCGAAACCAGCCGGCTCCTTCTATACAATAAATGAAAACGAACTGGCTGACCGGTTCCGTACGTTCCCGGAAATGATGCAGGGCTTTCGGATAATAACCTATGTCTGTAATATGCAGGATCGATGAAAGAGCATCTTTCTCCATCTCCTGCACAACCGATTGGGGAAGCACAAGTGCACGTTCGCCGCTAAAACCGTCTTTTAGTTTGATCATGGTACCAGATTTATAGATATTTGCAAAGATATGATTAAATCGGAATATTGTCCATCTTTAAGCTGATTTTATCTATTTCGTTGTTGAAGAAAAGACCGTTTCTTTGCACCATAACTTTAATTCTATTGTCATGAAGCGAACAACAGCTTATTTATTACTTATCTGTCTCGTCTCTGCCATGGGAGGATTGCTATTCGGTTACGACTGGGTGGTGATCGGTGGTGCAAAGATATTTTATGAACCGTTCTTTGGGTTGGAAGGCTCTGCCGCTCTTCGCGGATGGGCTATGAGTAGTGCTTTGATCGGTTGCCTGGTGGGTGCATTACTGTCCGGAGAATGGAGTGATAAATACGGGCGCAAGAAAATGTTGATCATCGCTTCTTTTCTTTTTGTATGGTCGGCCTATGGGACAGGGGCGGTCGACAGTTTTACCTGGTTTATTATTTATCGTATCATCGGTGGGTTCGGTATCGGGATTGCTTCGAACGTATCGCCGGTATATATCGCTGAGGTAGCTCCGGCTTCAGTCCGGGGAAAATTCGTTTCCCTCAATCAGCTGACAATCGTATTAGGTATCCTGATGGCACAGTTGGCAAACTGGCAGATCGGAGAATACTTTACACAAGGAGGCGAAACGTTGACGGCAAACAGTATCGAATGGGCGTGGCGTTGGATGTTCTGGGCGGAGCTGGTTCCGGCAGGATTGTTTTTTGTCCTTTCTTTTATTATTCCTGAAAGTCCTCGCTGGCTGGCAACCGTACAAAAGACCACACAGGCACGAGGCATTCTTCTGCGTATCGGTGGCAATGAGTATGCCGATCAGACTTTGAACGAATTAGCCCAATTGACCGATAAAAAGGAGGAAAAAGCAAACTGGAGTGCACTCTTGAAGCCGGGAGTCCGGAATGTATTGGTGATCGGGATCGTACTGGCTATCTTCCAGCAGTGGTGTGGTATCAATGTGATCTTCAATTATGCACATGAGATATTTTCAGAGGCAGGCTATGCCGTATCTGATGTCCTGATGAATATTGTAGTGACAGGGGTGACTAATGTGATCTTTACTTTCGTCGCTATCTATACGGTGGATAAATGGGGCAGACGTACCTTGATGTTTGTCGGTTCTGCCGGGCTGGCCATTATTTATGCGGTATTAGGTACCTGCTACTTCCTGGAAATGAGCGGCTGGCCGATGCTTCTATTGGTAGTGATGGCTATTGCCTGCTATGCTATGTCGCTAGCGCCGGTGGTTTGGGTGGTTCTTTCCGAAATATTCCCGGTACGGATACGCGGGATGGCAATGGCGATCTCTACCTTCTTCCTTTGGGTGGCCTGCTTCCTGTTGACCTATACCTTCCCGATACTGAATGAAGCGGTGGGTGCTTCGGGAACCTTCTGGCTGTATGGTCTTATCTGTCTGGGCGGATTCCTGTTTATCCGTGCGAAACTTCCTGAAACAAAAGGTAAAACTTTAGAGGAACTGGAAAAAGAATTAACGAAATAAATATACTGAAATGACTGAAAATGTGAAAGTTTGGGAAGAAGATATCCTTCTTCCTACCTACGGTATTGGCAAAGCTGAAAAGAATCCGATGTTCCTGGAGAAGCGTGTTTACCAGGGAAGCAGTGGTGTGGTTTACCCTTATTCGGTGGTTGAAAAGATAGAGGATACCTGCGAGGAAAAGAGTTACCATGCTGTCTGGCTGGAAAACGAATATATAAAAGTGATGATCCTTCCCGAGCTGGGCGGACGGGTACAAATGGCGTACGATAAGATCAAAAACCGCCATTTCATCTACTATAACCATGTTATCAAACCCGCTTTGGTCGGACTGACCGGACCGTGGATCTCCGGCGGTATCGAGTTTAACTGGCCGCAACATCACCGTCCGAGTACGTTCCTGCCGATCGACTATACGATCGAACGTTGTGCCGATGGAAGTGCCATCGTTTGGGTAAGCGAACGCGAACGGATGTTCCATCAGAAAGGGATGGCAGGTTTTACCTTGCGTCCGGGACGTGCAGTATTGGAGATACAGGGGAAATTGTATAATCCGACTCCGGTTCCACAGACCTTCCTTTGGTGGGCCAACCCGGCAGTTGCCGTAAATGATGCCTATCAATCGGTATTTCCTGCCGATGTAAACGCCGTTTTCGATCATGGAAAACGGGATGTTTCGCGTTACCCGATTGCTACGGGCACTTACTATAAGATGGACTATTCGGCAGGCGTGGATATTTCCCGTTACAAGAATATCCCGGTTCCTACCTCTTATATGGCGATCCGTTCCAAATATAACTTTGTGGGAGGCTATGAGAACGATACCCGTGCCGGTGTCCTGCATGTGGCGAACCATCACATCTCACCGGGTAAAAAACAGTGGACCTGGGGGAACGGCGATTTCGGACAAGCCTGGGACCGCAACCTGACGGATACCGACGGCCCTTATATCGAACTGATGACCGGTGTCTATACCGACAATCAGCCCGACTTCACCTGGCTGCAACCTTACGAAGAAAAAACATTCACCCAGTACTTCATGCCTTACCGCGAACTGGGTGTCGTAAAGAACGCCTCTTCCGATCTTCTGATGAACATAGAACCCGATGGAAAGGGCGCTTTATTAAAGATATTTGCCACTTCGGTACAGAAGGAGCTGCATATTACCATCGAAAAAGCAGGGGAAACCTGTCTCGATATTACCCGTGATATCACCCCCGAAAATGTACTGGAGGAGTTTGTTCCTGTCGACAGTTTGTGCGATGTGAAGGTTTGTATCTGTAATGCAAAAGGCAAACAGGTATTGACATGGGAACCTGAACCGGATGTGATCAAAGAAGTTCCCGAACCTGCGAAAGCAGCACTCGATCCGGAAGATGTACGGACTACCGAACAACTCTACCTGACCGGTCTGCATCTGGAACAGTATCGCCATGCCACCTATTCGGCTACGGATTATTATCAGGAAGCCATCCGCCGCGATCCGACCGATGTACGCAATAATAATGCAATGGGTTTGTGGCTGATCCGTAAAGGACAGTTTGCCCAGGCAGAACCTTATCTGCGTCAGGCGGTGAAGACATTGACCGAGCGGAATCCAAATCCGTATGACGGCGAACCGTTATACAACCTGGGCCTCTCCCTGAAATATCAGGGAAAGAATGAAGAAGCATACGACTTTTTCTATAAAGCCTGTTGGAATGCAGCCTGGCAGGATGCCGGCTATTATTCTCTCGCCCAATTATCAGCTGCAAAAGAAGAGTGGGAAGAAGCTCTTTATGAAATAGATAAATCCTTGCTCCGCAACTGGCATAACCTGCGGGGACGTCATTTGAAGGCTATTATTCTTCGTCACTTGGGACGAAACGATGAGGCGATTGCGTTGATCGACGAATCGTTGCGTATCGACCGTTTCAACTTTGGTTGCGGCTTTGAAAAGTATCTGATAACCGGGAACGATTCCGATCTGAAAGCACTGGTCGCTTTGATGCGTCCGGAAGGACATAATTATAGCGAGCTGGCACTCGATTATGCATCGGCAGGTTGCTGGGAAGAAGCATTGAAGGTGGCTGAGACGGCCATCGATTTGCAGGTTGCCGATCAGACGATGTTACATTATTATAAGAGTTGGTTCCTGATCCGTTTGGATCGGAAGGAAGAGGCTTTGGCGGCAATCCGTGAGGCTGAACAGCAAATTCCAGACTGCTGTTTCCCGAATACGTTGGAAGCTATTCTGGCTCTTCAGGCAGTGGTTGATTTTGCAGCCGAGGCTCCGAAAGCGTTGTATTACCTGGGCAATTTGTGGTACGACAAACGTCAGTATCCGGAAGCGATTGCCTGTTGGGAAGCTTCGAAGAAGCAGGATGAAACATTCCCGACCGTATTGCGTAACCTTTCGCTCGCTTATTTCAATAAACTGAATAAGCAGGAAGAAGCAGTTGTTTTATTGGAGAAGGCTTTTGCCCTCGATCCGACAGACGCCCGCATTCTGATGGAGCTTGACCAACTGTATAAACGCTTGAACCGTCCGCATGCCGATCGGCTGGCTTTCCTGGATAAACACAAAGAAGTCGCTTTCGAGCGCGATGACCTGTATCTGGAATATGTCACTTTACTCAACCAGCTTGGACAGTATGAAGAAGCCATCCGCATGATCGATGCCCGCAAGTTCCATCCGTGGGAAGGGGGAGAAGGTAAAGTTCCTGCCCAATATCAGCTTGCCCGCGTAGAGTTGGTGAAGCAATTGCTGTCGGAAGGGAAATATCAGGATGCATTGAACTTGATAGAAGAATGTTTCGTCTATCCGCATAACTTTGGAGAAGGGAAACTGTACGGTGCCCAGGAGAATGATTTCAATTATTATAAAGCTTGTGCTTTGCAGGGATTGGGACGCAATGAAGAAGCAACCGGATTATTCCTCAAAGCCAGTGTCGGAAACAGTCAGCCTGCAGCCGCTATGTATTACAACGACCAGAAGCCGGATAAGATATTCTATCAGGGACTGGCATTGCGTAAACTGGGTCGTGAAGACGAGGCACGCGGTCGCTTCAACAATCTGATCTCCTATGGTGAAAAGCATGTGTATGATGTCTTTAAGATGGATTACTTCGCCGTCTCCCTGCCGGACTTGCAGATTTGGGAAGATGATATGAACAAAAAGAACCGTATCCACTGCAATTACCTGATGGCATTAGGCCACCTGGGCTTGGGAGATACCGAAAAAGCAATGAAGTATTTCAATATTGCTGCCGAAATGGATAATAACCATCAGGGAGTACAGATACATCGGGAAATGATCTGACTATAGGAGGTCTTGAGCGATCCAATAAATAGGAGGTCTTGGTTGTTACAGGTTCCTTTGATGAGGGGATAGCTTACTAACAATAACCAAATTACTAGAACAACAAAATATGATGAAGCAACTTCTATTTGTATGCATATCTCTGATGATATTTTCTTCTTGCAGGGAAAGATCATCTGAACTCTCTTTAGCCGGAGAGTGGCAGTTTGCTTTGGACAGTACTGATGTCGGAGTAACGGAGAAGTGGTTTGAACATTCGTTTACCGATAAAATAGAGTTACCGGGGACTACCGATGAGGCAGGCTACGGCACTCCGAACAGTTTGCCTCCTTCAGTCGGCAAGCCGCAGATACTTCACCTGACCCGTCGGAACAGCTATGTCGGTCCCGCCTGGTATTCGCGTGAAATCACGATTCCATCGGACTGGAAAGACAAATCTATCGAACTGAAACTGGAACGCGTTATCTGGCAGACGAAAGTCTGGATAGACGGACAACCTGTGCCGGGAACTTGTGAAAGCCTGATCAGTCCGCATCGTTTCGACCTGACGGACTATCTGACACCCGGTAAACACAAGCTGGCGATCCGTGTCGATAACCGGAAACAACACGATATTTCTGTCAATGATATGGTACATGCCTACACCAACGAAACGCAGATCATGTGGAACGGTATCATCGGAGAAATATCTCTGACTGCAAAAGAGGCCCTTTCCATCGACAATCTGCAGGTGTATCCGGATATCACCCGTAAGCAAATCCGCATACAAGGTAAGGTCTTTAATGCAGGTGAACGAATAGAAGGTATGTTGTCAGCTAAGGTGGAAAACTCAACAAGCAGATTGCAAATATCTTCTTTCGAGCAGCAGATGGATTTTCAGCCAGGTGAAAACCTGGTGAACATCACCTGTCCGATGGGTGATTCGATAGAAGTGTGGAGTGAATTTAACCCTACTCTATATACAATGGATCTGAAGGTGGAAGCTGGTTCACAGAAGGCAAAAGGGAGTGTTAGGTTTGGTATGCGTGAATTTAGCCGAAACCAGTCAGATCTGTTATTGAACGGGAAAAAGGTATTTCTGCGGGGAACGCTCGAATGCTGTATTTTCCCCCTTACCGGTCGTCCGCCGATGGATCCGGAAGGATGGAAGAAAGTATTCCTGACTGCCCGCGAATGGGGATTGAACCATCTCCGTTTCCATTCCTGGTGCCCGCCGGAAGCCGCTTTTCAAGTGGCGGATTCTTTGGGCTTTTATCTGCAGGTGGAGCTGCCTCTCTGGTCTTTGAAAGTGGGTGAAGAAGCCCGGACAAACAAATTCCTGTATGCTGAAGCCGACCGTATCCTGTCGGAATACGGAAATCATCCCTCTTTCTGTTTCTTTAGTCTGGGTAATGAGTTGCAACCCGATTTTGATTTCCTGACCGGATTACTGAAACATGTCAAATCGCAGGACCCGCGTCATCTATATACAACTACCTCCTTTACCTTTGAAGGAGGTCATGGTGACTGGCCCGAACCGGACGATGATTTCTTTATCACGCAATGGACAAAGAAAGGCTGGGTACGTGGTCAGGGTGTGTTCGATACCCAGTCACCTTCGTTTGACAAAGATTATGTTGCATCCGTCGAGGGCATGACCGTTCCGTTGATCACCCACGAGATCGGACAGTATTCCATTTTCCCGAACCTGAAGGAGATAGATAAATATACAGGTGTACTCGACCCTCTGAACTTTAAAGGTGTCAGACAGGAACTGGAACAGAAAGGTCTTTTGGATAAAGCCGGTGATTACCTGAAAGCATCCGGTTATCTGGCATCTATTCTCTATAAGGAAGAGATAGAACGTGCGATGAAAACGGCTGGTTGCAGTGGTTTCCAGTTGCTGGACCTGCACGACTTTCCCGGACAGGGAACGGCTTTGGTCGGTCTGTTGGATGCCTTTTGGGACAGTAAGGGGGTAACCGATGCGGAGACTTTCCGTCAGGCATGTGCTCCGGTAACTCCTTTGGCACGTTTTCCGAAAGCTGTTTATACAAACGATGAGACTTTTACGGCATCTGTGGAGATTGCGAACTTTACCGATCGCGAGCTGAGCGGGCAATCTCTTTCCTGGGTATTGAAAGATGAGGCGGGAAAAGAGATGAATCAGGGAAAGATCGCTTGTCAGCCCCTTTCCATCGGATTGAACAAATTGCCTGTAGCGATCAGTTGTCCTTTGAATCGGAAGGAAGCAGGCCGCCTGACTTTGTCGCTTTCATTGGAGGATACGCCTTACCGGAATGAATGGTCTGTTTGGGTATATCCGGCAGAGTTGACAACTGAAAAGGGCGAAATCATCGTTACTCGTGACCAACGGGAGGCTCAAAAGGCGTTAGCCGACGGAAAGAAAGTATTGTATAACCCCGATTATAAGAAGGTGGAAGGACTGGAAGGCAAATTCGTTCCGGTGTTCTGGAGTCCGGTTCATTTCCCGAAACAGGCAGGTTCGATGGGTATCTTATGTGATGCCACGCATCCGGCATTCCGCCATTTCCCGACAGGCAACTATACCGACTGGCAATGGTGGTCGTTGCTGAAACAGTCCCGGACGGTCGTGACAGATAGCTTGCCTGCTGTAACGCCTTTGGTGGAGGTTGTCGATAATTTTGTCAATAACCGCCGCTTGTCGAATCTGTTTGAGGTGAAAGTCGGAGCGGGTAAACTCCTGTTCTGTTCTATGGATTTGCTGTCTGACTGGAAGCAACGCCCGGAAGCGCGTCAGTTATATTTCAGTCTGCTTGAATATATGAAAAGCGATGCATTTAACCCGTCAAACACGATGGAATCGGGAGTTTTGTCCCGATTGCTTATAGGCGGAACCTCTGCGGAAACAAGCAAACCGGAAGATATTTATTGATTAATGTAAAAAGAAAGTAACTTATGAAGAAGCTGTTTATCGTGTTATTTGTACTGGTGACAGGGATGGGTTGGGCACAACAGTCTGCTGTTACAACGGGTAATGACGGAAAGTCGTGGACATTGTCTACGCGCTCTTTTATTTATCAGATACGTGTGTCTGAACAGGGAGTCGTGAATATGTTTTATTTCGGTGATAAAAGCCAGGATCCGGACATGCTTCGTCATCCGTTAGGCGAGGAAGTAACGGTTCGCGGCGGCTATTCGGCTACCACTCCGATGCTGGAAGCTGTCTTTAAAGATCGGGTGAGGGATATAGAGCTGACTTATGCCGGTTCGGAGCTTTTGACACAGGATGGATACACGACGTTGGCTATCCATCAGAAAGATAAGTTTTATCCGCTGGCGGTAACGGAATATATCCGTGTCCTTCCGGAATACGATCTGCTGGAAAAGTGGATAGAGATAAAGAATACGGGAAAGAAAGGCAGTATCGATATCGAAAATGCCCAGTCCGGAACCTTCTTTCTGCCGAAGAATGCCTATGAACTGACGCATTTGTCCGGCAGGTGGGGCTACGAATACCAGATGAACGTGACCAAACTGACCCAGGGACTGAAAACAATTCAGACAAAAGACCTGCGCTCATACGGTTCTTCCTTCTTTGCGATAAGGCCGGAAGGCGAGCAGGAAGAGACCTGCGGGGAAGTTTGGTTCGGTACTTTGCAGTATAGCGGCAACTGGCGGATGGATTTCGAAAAGTATGCTCCCGGCGAGGTACAGGTGACCGGAGGTATCAGTTTCTGGGATCAACTCCTGGTTCTTCAGCCCGGAAAAAGTTTTACTACCCCCAAAATGATGATAGGATATACCAATCGGGGAATGGAAGGTGTCTCACAGAACCTGGCCTCTTTTACCCGTGAAAAGGTGCTGTATCCTTCCCATCGCGACCAGGTACGCCCGGTTTTGTATAATAGCTGGTATGCGACCACTTTTGATGTGAATGAAGAGCATCAGCTGGCATTGGCAAAGATCGCTAAAGAGCTGGGTGTCGAGGTTTTCGTGATCGACGATGGTTGGTTTAAAGGCCGTGTGAACGATAAAGGCGGTCTGGGAGACTGGACGGTCGATAAGAATAAATTCCCTAACGGCCTGCAGCCGATGATCGATAAGATCAATGCTATGGGGCTGGATTTCGGTATCTGGATAGAGCCGGAGATGGTAAATCCGAACAGCGACCTCTACCGTCAGCATCCTGACTGGGTGTTCCATTATCCCAACCGTACCCGTCATGAGACACGTAACCAGCTGATGCTGAATCTCGCACGTGAGGATGTCTATCAGTATCTGTATACCAGCTTCTCTACTCTGTTGCGTGAAAACAATATCAAATTCATCAAATGGGATATGAACCGCGGGGTGACTGAACCGGGTTTCCTGTCTGCACCGACTGACGAGCAACGGGCTGTGCGTATCAAATATATCGAAAACCTGTACCGCCTGTTTGAGACGCTACGTGCCGAATTTCCGGATGTGTGGTTCGAGAACTGTGCCGGTGGCGGGGGAAGAGTGGACCTGGGTATGATGGCACGTACCGATTTCTGTTGGGCAAGCGATAATACCGATCCGGTGGAACGAACTTTCATCCAGTATTCTTTCCTGAATGCTTTCCCGTCCAATTCCATGATCAGTTGGGTGACGCAGGAGGACTGGCATAACCAGAAGCATCCGCTGGAATTTAAATTCGACGTATCCATGTGCGGTGTGCTGGGTGTCGGCTATGACATAACAAAGTGGACCGATAAGGAGAAAGAAACGGCTCGTGAGAAGATTGCCCTGTATAAAGAGATCCGTGAAACGGTTCATAAAGGCGACCATTACCGTCTCGTTTCCCCCTATGAAAATAACCGGAGCGTGCTCCAGTTTGTCAATAAGCCGAAAACGGAATCTGTAGTATTCGTATATAACCTGGCTGAATATCCTGACAACGCCATTCCGGAGACCAAACGCCCCAAAAAGGTGAAACTACGCGGACTGGAAGCGGATGCTTCTTATCGGATCGACGGCATGGAAGGTCTTTATAAAGGCCGCCAGTTAATGAATATAGGTGTCGAGTTTCCGTTGTACGGAGCTTTCAAAAGCCGTATCTTCAAGATCGTAAAACAATAATAAAGCATAGCTTCTTATATGAAACTTCTATCTGCATCGACATTCAGCGGCGGGGGATTGATCCCTGCCGCTGAATTGATCACATTAAGGAACCGTAACGGTCTTGTCGCCCAGTTCACCGATTACGGTGCACGTTGGGTAAGTATGTGGGTACCCGACCGGGAGGGTCGCTTGTCGGATATCGTGCTTGGGTTCGATACGATAGACGGTTACCGGACGGCAGGGGAGAGATACCACGGTGCTATCGTCGGTCGTGTCTGCGGACGGATCAGTAATGCCTGTTTCCGGATAGGAGGGCAGGAGTATCTGTTAGCTTCCAACGATGTGTACGGTACACCTGTTCGTAACCATTTACACGGTGGAATCGATGCTTTTCACAACCGTTACTGGAAATTCCGTACATATATTTCTCCTTCCGGAGAGGAAGCCGTCGAGTTCACAAATAATTCACAAAGCGGTGAAGAGGGCTATCCGGGCAACCTGCAAGTGAAGGTTACTTACCTGTTGAAAGCGGACAATACCCTGCGGATGGAATGCGAAGCAACGACCGACCATCCGACTCCTGTTAATATGACCAATCATGCTTTCTTCAACCTGCAATCTCCTTCCGCTCCGGCAGAGAGGAAAAATGTCTTATCCCATAACCTGACTCTGAACGCTTCTGCTATCATAGAATGCGACGGTGAATTAATTCCTACAGGCCGATTGTTACCGGTAGACGGAACCTCGCTCGACTTTCGTTCGCCCCGTACCATTGTCTCGTCATTGGTTGAGGAACATCCGCAGATACAAAAGGACAAAGGTTTCTCCCTGGCCTATGCCTTGGATATCTTGGATACCAAAGAACCCGAAGAATTGAGCTTTGCCGCCCGTCTGTCTGATGATCTTTCCGGAAGAATGTTGGAAATATATACCAACCAGCCCTCCGTCCAGGTGTATAACGGTTATTTTATGGATGGTACGGACATCGGGAAAGGTAATACCCCTTACTATGCCAGTGCAGGTATAGCCATTGAAACACAGGGCTATCCGGATGCGCCTAACCAACCGGCTTTCCCCTCTATCCTGATAGATGAGGCAAAGAAGTATCGCCATATCACCGAATACTGCTTCACGAACGTGAGCCGGTAGCCACGAGAAAAATAACTTTCTACACAAAGTTTTTAGAAAAGTATCTGTCATCTGTCATTCGTTGATGTAACACGTAGTCATTCAGTGGATAAGGGCGTGACAGATGCTTTTTTTATCTGCAACGGAGTCTGTCATCTGTCATCAGTGCTGCTAAAAGACTATCTGTTAAAAGGCAGACAACTACGTGTTAAATCCCGACAAATTAGGAGTAAAGTCCCTATTTAGTAAAACCACCCTGTACAGGGGAGTTAGCCAGGGTGTAGAGGGTAGTCACGCAGGGCGTACAGCGTAATCAGCTATGGTGTACAGGGTAGCAACAAAATATAAGCACTTAACACATAGTTCCTCCTTTCTTAACAGGTAGTATCTCCTTTATCAACGATTAAAAGGGGGAGGGAAGGCTGTTAGTATATGCTGTTTGTCGGCATGGCAATTGCTTTTTATTGATAATAAATATACTTACTATTCTTATCCATCCATTAATTATGTATATTTGCGAATTACGTAACATAAAAACGCTTAATTATGAAAAAATTAGATTCAAAATCCATGGCAGAGAATAATGATCAAATAATAGACTCTCACTCTTTTGATTTTATCAAAGAGATAAAATGCATCATTGATGCAGGTAGAACTACGGCTTATGCAGCAGTGAATACGGCAATGATTACTACCTATTGGAATATAGGCAGGCGTATCGTGGAAGAAGAACAGCATGGAAAAGAGCGTGCCGAATATGGTAAGGAATTGATTAAAATGCTTGCTCAGGAACTGACACATGAGTATGGGAGTGGATTTTCCGATCGTTATCTACGGGCATTCCGACAGTTTTATATAATAGTCCCGAATTATGAGATTTGGAAATCACGATTTCCAAATCTTACCTGGACGCATATATACCAAACTCTTCGGGTCGGGGATGAGGCGGCTGTCCGCTGGTATCTGGAAAACGCATCGCAGCAAATGTGGAGCGTACGTACATTGAGCCGGAATATCTCGACACAATATTATGAGCGTCATTTTAAGCAGCCGATATTATCTGAAGAAAATATGAAAGCGGCTGTTCCGCAGAAAGAAGAAATCCTGAAAAGTCCGTTAGTGGCAGAGTTTCTCGGTTTTAAATCTGATGAAAGTTTTTCAGAGCGCAAGTTGGAATCTAGTATCATCACACATTTGCGAGACTTCCTAATGGAGCTTGGACGTGGTTTTGCCTTTGTTGCCCGACAGCAACATATTCGCACTGATGCCGAGGACTATTTCATTGATCTCGTATTCTATAATGTAGTACTGAAATGTTATGTGCTCGTGGACTTGAAAGTCGGAAAGATAACGCATCAAGACGTAGGGCAGATGGATATGTATGTACGTATGTATGACGAACTGAAACGAACGGAAGGTGATAATCCGACCATTGGAATTGTTCTCTGTTCGGAAACAGACGCAGACATTGCGCGCTATTCAATACTGAAAGGCAACGAGCAGATATTCGCGACTAAATACAAACTCTATCTCCCCACCGAAGAACAGTTGCGACGGGAGATAGAAAGACAAAAAGAACTTTATCTGTTGCAACATACACAAATAAAGGGGTGAATGGAAATGAAACCCACCGATGAATGCAAAATGAATGTAGGAATGGACAATCCTGCAGTGTAAAAAAAACTCCTTGTAGGGGGGGAGCGAATAAAGAAAGCCCGGCCGGAATAAACCAGTCGGGCTTTTTTTGCCTGTTTTTGCTCTTCGCAGAGGTAGAACAGAAGAACTTTATTTCATTACTTTAGTATTAATACTGATCGCTTGTTCGCCCTCGCGGGGTAATTATCAGGGGGCGGGTAAACCCCGCCCTGACGATGCGCGGTCAATTTAAATTTATTGATTATAAATAGTTACTTATTTTACAATTGCTTTAACAGCAGCTTCGCCTTCAATGGCTACTACAACTACACCTGCCGGAGCAGCAATTGTAGCTTCGTCTGAAGCGATTACTGTGTTAGCAACTGTCTGACCAAGTACGTTGCTGATAGCAACTTTCTTACCGGCTGCACCCTTAACGATTACGGCACCGTTTGTAGCGATAACCTTAACAGAAGAAGCAGCTTCGATAGATTCGTTAGCTACAGGAGCTTCAGACTGTTCTACGTTTACAACCAAAGCCTTGGCAGCATCGGCAGTGAAGCCTAAGAAGCCGTTCAGGTTGAACAGATACTCTCTGTCGTTTACGCTCTTGATTACGTATTCGCCTTCAGATTCTTTAGTCTGCTGTACGATATTGAACTTGAAGTTGTTCAGACCGCCCAGAGTTTCTTTAGTCTTGTTTACTGTTACAGCAGCATCTTTTCCGCCTACAGTTGTAGCCAATGTATCGGAAGCAACCAGCGTAGCAGCACGGAAGATAGCTTTTGCATATTCATTTTCACCGTCTTTCAACAGGTAATTTCTGTTGCCTTCAGCGCTTGCAGTACCATTGTTATAGTAGTCGGCAGAGTCTTTTGCATTGTACATGAAGTTACCTTTGTGAGAGATATAGAATGCAGGTACAATAGCGTCAGTGTCAGCAGTATCCAACTTGAAAGTCAGCTGTTCTGCGTTGTAAGCCGATTTCAGTGTGCTAACCGGAGCGATGATACCTTCATACAGAGTAGAATCCATAGCTACATAACCTCTATTGCTGGCGTTCAGTGCTACGTAGTTAGGTTCATGCTTCAAGCTCGGAGTCAGTTCTTCCGGTTCGATTGTCAGAGCATAGTCAGCAGTGTAATCGTAGAATACGGAAACACCGTTAGCATCGTTATCAACAGTTGCTTTAGTTCCATTGACAGAGAATGTCTTAACATTTTCGTCTGCAACAACATCGCGATATTCAGTATTACCATCTTTTACTTCGATCAACGAATAAGTGCCGTTCTTGTTCGCTTTGATCAAGAACAACTGAGCATCTGCTGCATCTTCGCATTCTTCTGTTTGCAAAGTGCTGGCAGGATCAGCATTAGTAGCATCAACATCCAAATAAGTTTTATCTACGCCATACTGTTTGAAGCTGAAAAGAGAAACTTTGATTGTATCACCGTTCAGTTTGTATTCTACTTTCTTGTCTGTTGCATTGTAGTATGCATAGTCGTTGTAAGCAACAAAAGGTTTTACTTCAGACTTAACGACAGTCCACAGATAAGTATCAGCTACGTCTTTGTGCATTGCTAAAGTAGGTGCAGTTGTACCTTTACCCAGATACAATTTGTCAGCAATCAGCGGATTGCTTGAAGTGGCAACGAACTTCATCAAACCTGAGTTATCCAGTTCGTCTGTCACGAAACCGGCTGTCGGGTTAACAGTTGCTTCTGTCAGTTCGATGGTTGTGCCGTCCAGATCAGCAGCAGTCGAAGATGTTTCATATTCTTTAGAATCCTTGTCTACCCAAGCATAACCGAATGTTTTATCAGCATTTTCAATCACCTCATACTGATTATCTTTACCTGCAATCTTAACCAACTGAACAGTAAATTTCTGGTCGGCCAAGTCTCTGTTCTGGAATGTGAAGCTGTTGGCATCCTTGTCAGCATCAACAATAATCCACTGGTTTTCCGGAGCATCCAGGTTTACGAAATCAGCACCCTGAGCGAAGAACACTTCCGTTTTACCGTTCACACCCAGATACTTGTTGTATTCAGATACAGTAGCATCTTTGTTACCTGCATTCTTGCTTAAGAACTTGATATTGAATACAGATGCTTTATCTGTAGATAACAGTTTGTCTATTGTTTGCAGGTTAGCAGCATCGATAGTACAAGTTGAAGTGTAGCTGTCGAAGTTTGCATTGCTTTCCAGTACGGTTGTTACATATTTACCCTGCTGGTCGTTCAAGGCTGCGATGATCAATTCACCGGCAATTGTTTTAACAGATTTTCCGTCTTTTGAAACGAAACTAGCGCCTGTCAATGACAATTGATAGTCTGTTGTATTGTTGTATTCCAACTCTACGCTGAAAGCGGCATTGTTGCTCAATACATATCCTTTCTTTATTGCCGTTAAATCAGGTGTAGTCAACAACATAGAACCCTTTACGTTCACAAAACCGAAACCTTCACCGGCATCTATGTTCAAATCATTAATCTTGTAGTTTGACTTCGGATCAGCAGCGATGAATGTACAGCTCTTGAAATCAGCTAAATTATCAATCACGTCCTTCTCATCCAATGACTTTGGCCAACTGGTTGCAAAGTAAACACCTTCTGTTGACCCAGTTACTTTCCTTGTGTCCACATTAAACGCTTTCAGCGCACCTGCAAACGGATTGTTTGTCGATTTGTCATACTTCAAAGTGAAAGCGCCTTTAGCTGCGTTGTTCAGGTTGGATGCAGTTACTGAGGTTGGGGCAATTGAATAAAGGATAAATTTACCGCCTCCATTTTTAGCATCAGAGAATGTTATGCTTTTGTCTGCTAGTTTTAAACCTCCGGTGGCTTCGGTTGCACCATTAATAGTAAAGACTGTCCCTAAACTATAAGGGGCTTTCATGTCATTAGCACATGCGAAATTAGAGAAAGTCCCGTTGATGTCAGAATAGTTAGTTAAAAGAGTTGCTTTATCACTTTGCAACGTCAATTTTTTACCTGTTCCTAAATTCTCGAAAGTGTAAGTGTAAGTATAGGCATCAGCTTTACCAGCCTTAGTTTGTGTCACTTTCCAGATGTAGTTCTTTTCTGTGTCTCCACTTTCAAAAACTACTCCCAAGTCATTATCTACACTCGCCAATGCTTTAGTGGCATTTGCGGTTATTTCAGCATCGGTAGCTCCTTTTGAAAATCCCATTACAATGTCATCGACTGAAGCATCGTTAGAATTATCCTCATCCTGCACTACAAAGTAGGTCCCATTTTTGAATACGGAAATAGGATTTCCCAACGGCAATTTTGTTTCGCCAGCCGCATTTGCTACACTTACCAACGAGCCACCCACCAGCAGCCCGAAGGTCAATAAAGTAGAAAACTTTTTGTTCATAATCTTAAAATTAATTGTTTATAAAATAGAGTAAAAAAACGTCTAACAATTAATTTTACGAAGGGGGGAACACCCCCGCGAATGATTATGAACGGGCATAAAAAAGGCGCGGGCGTGTCTATTATTTGCTCAGAGGCTCTAGCAAAGCCCGTACAACAATAATAGAACAACAGCTCGCGCCTATACGATATAATAACAATCCTCCCATAAAAATGGTGGATACACTTATACGTAATCAGCGCAAGCATTTACTGTCCATTATTCCGTTGTACTAAAAATTTGCTAGATTTCTGAACAAGAATAATCTTCGTAAAATGCTTGCAATATGTAATTGAAACCGCTTTATCGTGAGCCGCTGCCCACTACGGAATCGTTGCAAAGGTAAAGAGCTTTTCTGAATCAACAAGTAAAAAACCTCATATTTTTCCGAAATAGGTGTTTTATAGAACGAAACAACACGATTTATGCAACATATTCCCCTGTTTGGGCGATAAATAGGAATTATAATTTGTTGATTTCCTCTACGGATAAACCGGTGCAACATTTTCGGTGTTTATTCTAAACGTCCGGCGCACTTTTTATATATTTACCCTCATTTTGTTCCATATTAGCTCTCTTTTTACCCTTGTTTTGTGATTTTGCGGATATGGTTTGATGTAAACAAGTAACAGGTGAATGCAAAAACACTTGTTGCATTCACCTGTTCCCCGTTTGATTTATAAGATGTGTGGTTACTAAATGAACTCAATGAATGATATTCCCTTATAAACTTAATTTTGTTCGGATCGCTTTCGGGATTGCGTCCTTGTGTACCATTACATAAATGGTCTTGGCGCGGACGAAGCTTTCTGACATATTCAGATAACCACCGAACTTATTGCGGTCTGTGCCCCAGGAGTTTTTGGTGATGTAATATTTTGTACCGTTCTGGTCTTTGGCGATACCGGTCAGATGCATCAGATGGTCGTCGGTAGTGACGAATGCTTCGAAACCTTCTTGACGAATCTCAGGAGTTACTTTGATTTCGGGGTAAGGCTGCTCGAATTTATACACTTCTTCCAGACGTTCTTTCTCGTCCATCTTCTCGAAACGGGCACGGTCGGTATTGGAGAAGTCTTCCACCTTCTTTACTTCCGGGTTGATGGCTACGCCATTCTTGAAAGAGAAGCCTTTTTCGCTTACGTCACCGTCCCAACATACGGTGAAACCGTTGTTTAAGGCATAATCTACCGTTTCGATCATCTCGTCGAGCGGCAGGTTGTACATCAGGGAATGTTCCCAGTTGTCCGGTACTTCCACATCGAATTTTTTATAATAAGGATGATGGGTGAAACTTGTCAGTTCGATATAATCATCCATATTTAATCCTAATGATTCGGCAAACGACTTGGGAGTGTATTCTTTTCCTTTGTATGTGAATTTTGCCGGCAGTTCTCCCAGATAGGTATCGAACAGGTTCTTGATCAGTTTGTCGTATTCAGGACTACGTTTTTTGTTTTTTACGGCAACATCGGCAATAGCTTTCATATATTGAACCATTTCACCGTGGTTGTGGCGGTCGGAATCATAATTGATTCCTTTATAAACTTCTTCCGGAACGATACCGACCTGGCGGTAGGCGTTCATGAAAGTATGCGAAAGGCTACCCTGTCCGATATTCCCATCACCACGACGCAGGTAATTATCCTGTAACTGGTTCATGTATTTCTGGCGGACAATGAACATTTCGGACAGGTCGTATTCGCCTTTACCCATACGTAATAGCTCCGACTCCATGAATGAGGTAGTGGCGAAACACCAGCAAGTACCGGTAGCAGCCTGGTTCTTTACCGGGGTAGCCGGAACGGTCACCACTTCGGTAAACTGATAACCTTGTGCAAACGCGCTGAAAGTGGAAAGCAGCAAGGCACAAGAGATAAATAGTGCTTTCATAAGATATGATTTAATGATATGTATATAATTCAGTATTTAAAACCCTCTTGCGAACATCTTCCAGAACTCGTCTGCCATATCTTCCCAGCGCTGCATGGTTGCTCCGGCAAAGTCGGAAGTATAGCCGGTCAGGAAAGTATTGGCGGCTTCGCTGCCTTTTGCCTGCTGTATCTCTTGGTACTGGCTTTCGACAAAAGGTAATTCCCGCTGTCCTTTCTCCTCGAAATGGGTGATGGCTGCCTGCATTTTCTCTTTTGTCAGTCCCCAGCGGACAGTTGCCAGTTTGTTGGCTTCACGGAACGACCAGATGGCTGCATCTTTCCGGTGACGGTGCTGCCCGCAGATACCGAAGCTGGGCGGAAGTGCGGTGGTTCCGGAGAAAATAGGAATACGGGGACTCTGTCCCGGATTATCGAAAGATAACCAGGCAACACCACCTACAGCATCAGGTAGCCAGCTGCGCAACTGGATCACATGCGAATAAGAACATTGCGGAACAGCTACCAGGCGGTTACGGTCCACAGTACCGTCTTTGACACCGTTCAGCATATTGATCATGTCTGTCGTCATCCAGGGATTGGCTGCCGGACTTGTTATCGTGTCTTTCTCCGTACTGTCTTTCTTTTTGGCGAGGATTTTCAGATTCTTCGTCGTATTCCAGTCCGTCCCTTCGTAGGTAGCACGCAAAAGCGCCATTACATCGGTGGCGGCAACCGGTTTATCCGGCTTGACGCTCAACGGAAGCTCTTCCGAATCGTAAGCCAGTTTCAGGGAAGGAGCCAGGCTGTTCAGGATAAAGAACTCACGCAGGCTGAAAGATTTCGGTTCGCCGAAATAATTTCCGCCACTGTAAGCCTTCCAGAAGCGGAACGGCTCTTTTCCATCCCATAATTCCATCTTTTTAGCGACTTCGAACACGTTATCCGAAGCCATATAATTGTCTTTATCCTTTAAATCGAGCGTGGAGATGCGGGAAATATTCGCCGAAACGCTGACATGGTCGTCCGGTATACGAACTGCAGCCCACACACCGCCGATCTTGTCGGGGCCTTCTCCGAATATCTCGAATATCCACACTTCGTTCGGGTCGGCGATGGTCAGACATTCGCCGGAATCACCGTAACCGTATTCTTTCACCAGTTTACCCATCAGGCGGATGGCGTCGCGGGCTGTCGAACAACGTTGCAGGACGATCTTTTCCAGTTCTTCGATCATGAACATACCGTTCTTGTTTACCAGCTCTTTCCGTCCGGAAATCGTGGTTTCACCGATACCCAGCTGCTTTTCGTTCAGACAAGGGTAAGAGGTATTCAGGAACTGATAGGTGGAGCGTGCCTGGGGAATATTCCCTTTCAGTTCCACATTTGTCAGGTCATTCGGATATTCGGTGTGCATCCGTCCGTTGTAGATGGCAACGGTTGTGTCGCGGTCGTAAGTGGCTGCCGGGACGATTTCCATCCAGGTGCGGTAGTTTCCGTCACAGGTGTGGCTCGTCATGACCGAACCGTCCGTCGACGCTTTTTTGCCGACCATAATACTTGTACAGCTCTCCGGTGTATTGACCGGCCGGGCATATTCTATTTCCTGCGCAGTGGTGATGAGACAGTGGCAGATAAGTGTAAGAATAAGGATAAACAATCTGTTCATGTGTTTGTCATTTGATTTAGTGCCTAAAGATACAAACTGTATCGGAATAAATCCATATATTTGCCCAAATCTAAGATGTGTACGATAACATAACAATTATAATCCATGAGAAAACTATTTTCTATCGTCGCATTGCTGGTATTCCTGACCTTACCGGCATTGGCTCAGCTTACCTTGTTTCCCACTCCCGCGAAGGTGTCGGGGGGAAAAGGTTCCTTTACAGTAGGTATTGCATCCCTGGTAACCGGAAACGGAGGATATGCCGATCAACTGGCTAAAAAACTTCCGTCCGAACTGAAAGGACTGGGATTGTCGGGCACTCCTTCACAGGGAACGATTCGCCTGGTACTGGATGAGAAACTGCGTATGCCGGACGAGGCGTATGCATTGACTGTTACTCCCGAGTCGGTTTTATTGGAAGCCTCTTCCGAATCCGGCCTGTTTTATGCGAAAGAAGCTTTGAAACAACTGGCACGTTTCGGCAAAGGAACAGTGCGGGCTTGTAAGATCACCGATCAGCCGCGTTATGGCTGGCGGGGTTTCATGCTGGACGAAAGCCGCCATTTCTTCGGAAAAGAGAAGGTGAAACAGTATCTGGATATCATGGCTTCCCTTCGTATGAACGTCTTTCACTGGCATCTGACCGACGAGCCGGGCTGGCGTATCGAGATCAAGAAATATCCGAAACTGACCTCTGTCGGTGCTATCGGCAACTGGCATGATCCGAAAGCTCCCGCTACATTCTATACGCAGGAAGAGATTAAGGAAATCGTAGCCTATGCGGCAGAACGTCATATTATGGTCGTTCCCGAATTTGATATGCCCGGACATGCGACTGCTGTCAGCCGTTCCTATCCGGAATTATCCGGTGGCGGTGAAGGCAAATGGGATGGTTTCACCTTCCATCCCTGCAAGGAAACGACTTACCGGTTCATCAGCGATGTGCTCGATGAAATCGTTTCTTTATTTCCTTCTCCTTATATTCATATCGGTGGAGATGAGGTCCATTACGGCAATCAGAGCTGGTTTACCGATCCGGAAATCCAGCAATTCATCAAGGATAAGAAGTTACAGAATGAAACGGGGCTGGAACATTATTTCGTGAACCGTGCCGCTGATATCGTAGCTTCCAAAGGAAAGACGATGATCGGTTGGGACGAAATCATCGATGCCGGTGTTTCTCCGGGCAAGGCAGTGGTTATGTGGTGGCGTCATGATCGCAAACATCAGCTGGTAAAGGCTCTTGAGAATGGCTACCAGGTGATTATGACTCCGCGCCGTCCGTTCTATGCGGATTTCGTTCAATACGGAGAACACAATGTCGGTCGTCTGTGGAATGGTTATAATACGATCGAAGATGTGTACCGTTTCCCCGAACCTATTATCCATCTGACAAAAGATTATGAAGACCAGGTGATGGGTTTGCAGTTCTCTTTGTGGACGGAACGTGTGGCGGATACGAAACGTCTGGATTTTATGACTTTCCCGCGCTTGGTTGCTGTGGCGGAAGACGGTTGGACACCTGCCAAAGAAAAGGAATGCAGTCTGTTCATGAAGAAATTACCGTATTTCCTGGATTACCTGAAGACATTAGGTATCTATTACTTCGATCCGTTCAATCCGGCATCTACTCCCGAACCGGATGCTCCGGCTAAAGAAGATGTATTGCAGAATGGTTGATGTGAAATAAAAAAAGGGCGGAATCGATAACGGTTCCGCCCTTTTTGATTGATATATAAAAGGTTAATATTTCTTCTTACGTGCGTTACGGTCTGAAGTTTCGCGTCTCCAGGGTTTCTCGCTGTTACGTCTGTCGGTAGTGCTGCCGCTGAAACCACCATCACGTCTGCCTTTGTAGCCTCCGCCACCTTTGTAACCGCCTCTTGAACCACTGCCTCCGCCGCGTGTGTTACCTCCGCCACGGCTGAAGCCGCCACGACCGCCTCTGCTGCCACCGCCTTCGCCTTTACCCTGGGCAGGTTCTACGGAAATACGTTTGCCGTCAACTTCGAAACCGTTCATGCTGTCCATGACACGCTGTGCTTCGCCTTCTTCTACTTCGAAGAATGAGAAGTTGTCGCGCAGGTCGATCTTACCGATGCGAACCTTGCCCGGAACACATTTGTTGACCAGTTCGATCAGCTGGTTCGGATATAGACCGTCTGTTTTACCGAAGTTGAGGAAGAAGCGTGAGAAACCTTCTTCAGCCGCATGGCTGCGACGTTCTCCGCGCTCTCCACGTTCACTGCGGGCTGCACGTTCGTCTACTTCCTGAATTTCGTCAGCATCTTTATAATAGTCGATCATACGGTTAAATTCCAGCGAAACAACACGTTTGATGATGTCTTCCTTGTCCAGCCATTCCAGTTTACGGTAAATCTGCGGCATCAGTGTGGCAATCTCTTCTTCGTCTACCTTTACTTTTTCGATCTGGTCTACGAGGTTGAAAAGCTGCTTTTCACAGATATCGTGTCCGCTGGGCATTTCACCCTTCTCGAATTTCTTCTTGATGATATTCTCGATCAAGCGGATTTTTCCTTTTTCCTTTACGTGGCAGATAGAGATGGAAATCCCCGTCTTTCCGGCACGTCCCGTACGTCCGCGGCGATGGGTATACGATTCTACCTCATCGGGCAGACCGTAGTTGATCACGTGCGTCAGGTCGTCCACGTCCAGTCCGCGGGCAGCTACGTCGGTAGCAACTAACAGCTGGATATTTTTTACGCGGAATTTCTGCATCACGTAGTCACGCTGTGCCTGGCTCAGTTCGCCGTGCAGCGAGTCTGCATTGTAGCCGTCCTGTATCAGTTTGTCGGCAATCTCCTGCGTTTCTTTACGGGTACGGCAGAAAACGATACCGTAGATATTCGGATAATAGTCGGCAATACGTTTCAGTGCCAGGTATTTGTCCTGCGCACGAACCATATAATAAATATCCTTGATATTCTTGTTACCTTCGTTCTTGTTCCCGATAACGATTTCTTTCGGGTTCTTCATGTACTTCTTCATGATGCTGGCAATGCCCTGCGGCATGGTAGCGGAGAAAAGTAACATGTTACGAGCGGGCGGTACTTCAGCCAGGATCGCGTTGATACTGTCGGTGAAACCCATGTTCAGCATTTCGTCCGCTTCGTCGAGGATCACGTTCTTTACCGTACTCAGATCGACTGTCTTACGGTTCATCAAGTCCAACAGACGGCCCGGTGTAGCGACTACTACGTGTACACCGCGTTTCAGTGTCTTGATCTGACTTTCAATGCTCGAACCTCCGTATACCGGCAGCACCTTCAGGTTGTCGATATATTTGGAGTAATCATTCAGGTCGTCTGCAATTTGCAGGCAAAGTTCCCTGGTGGGACAAAGTATGAGTGCTTGAGGCTGATATCTTGTCACATCGATCTTCTGCAGGATGGGCAGCCCGAAAGCGGCTGTTTTTCCTGTTCCTGTTTGTGCCAATGCAATTACGTCGTTGTCTTCTCCCAGTAAGAAAGGAATCACTTCTTCCTGTACCGGCATGGGCGATTCGTAACCCATTTCCTGGATTGCCTTCAATATGGGGGCGGCAACTCCTAATTCTTCAAATGTTTTCAAAATGTGATATGTGTATATATAATAAATTCAGAGGGTACAAAGGTAGATAAATAATTCGGATTCACATTAATATAACAAAATATCTTTTAACGCGTTCCGTTTCTTTTCTGTCAGTCCTAAGCCTTTTGACAGATATTTGTCTACCGAGCCGTAATCTTTCCGGATCCGTTTCAGAACCAGGTCGATCAACCCTTCGTTGACAGTGACCAGCGTGGTGATCGTTTCCTGTGCATTCGTGCTCAGGTCGCGCGCCATATAGGCCAGGTGTCCGATATTGATGTTTTCATTGGAAGCCATGTAATCTCTTACAATAGTTTCTTCCGGTATGCCGAGGGCAAACAACAGCATGGCTGTCAGATAACCTGTACGGTCTTTTCCCATCGAGCAGTTGATCAGGATCGGATAGTTATCCTCTTCTAGAAAAACATCGAGCGCTTTGGCAAACTGTTCGCTGTAATCGGTCACGTATTGCAGATAGGTATCCTGCATGAACAGGAGTCCGTCTCCTTTGCGCATCCGGTCTTCCTGTATCCGGGCGACTACATTGTCCATATTCTTGATCGGAATAGGGATATGTATAATATTTGCATTGGAATAACGTAGCGGACTAACTGCCAGTTCATCATTCCCGCGCAGGTCTATAACTGTTTTGATATGCAGATTGTTCAGGCGGATCGAATCCCATTCGCTCAGCGAACTGAGTTGTCCGGAGCGGAATACCTTTCCCCAGCGGGTGGTCTGATGGTTATGGGAAGTGCCGTAGCCCCCGATTTCACGTACGTTCTGTATGCTGTCCATGGCTACGGAGCGGGCTCCGAGCGTCTTAAAATATTTATCGTTGAAAGACAACAAAAAATATTTACGCGACATGTTGTCGTTGGTGATATAAGTCGTCACGCCGTCTTTGATGTTGGCGTATCCTGCGGGCAGGGATTTGTTGAATGTTTCGGGATTGTCGGAAACATACATTTTAAGTATACCTTCTATTTGTGGTTCCGTCTCCCATTTCAGGATATAATTACCTATATCATCGCGCAGACATATCGCCCGTATTTCAGGATTGTTGGAAGAACAACCCGTGAATAGTGCAACACAAGCAAACAGAGAGAAAATCTTTACTAACATTGTTTTTCTAGCATACATACATCACAAAGATAATAAATCCTGTTCTTTATCGTACGGGAGTTAATGATATTTAAGACTACTTGCGATATGAAGCCGCAAATTCTTTAGAAATGTAATTATCATAGCTTTGGCATACCTCAGATGCCAGATCCATGCCGCAACGGATGATCTTTTCCCATGTCTCTTTGCTTAAGGTAGGAAGATCATGATATCCGATATTGTATTTAAGCAGTCCGTAAATGATGCCGGCATTGAAATTGTCGCCGGCCCCAATGGTGCTGACGGGATCGATCGGGTCCGTATCGAAATGTTCGGATAATTTATTTGTGTATAGATTGACTCCGTTTGCTCCGTGTGTGGAGATGAACCGTTCGCAATAGAACTTGATATGATCGGAATAGACCCTGTTTACGTCTGTCTTTCCAAAGATATTGAGAAAATCTTCGTCCGATCCGCGTACGATATCTGCATATTCCAGGTTCTCCAGGATCGTGGGAGTGAGGTATATCGCCTCATGTGCATGTGCTTTCCGGAAATTAGGGTCATAATAGATGATCGCTTTCCGTTCTTTGGCATACTCCAGGAACTCGACCATTCGTTCCCGCAAGGCTGGGTTCAGTGAATAATAGGAACCGAATATGAGGATATCGTCCTGATTGATGACCGGCATCGGTACTTCCAACCGTTGTTTGGGGTAATCTTTATAAAAGATGTAATTGGCATTGTTCTCATTGTCGAGGAAAGCCAGCGATATGGGACTTTTCCCATCGGGGAAACGGTCTACCAGTTCCGTGGAAATATGATTCTCTTCCATGAATTTGCGGATAATATCGCCTACGCGGTCGTTTCCAACCTCGCTGATGAAAGAAACCGGAACGTCCAGACGGCCGAGCGACACCAATCCGTTGAATACTGATCCGCCCGGTACGGCTGCATGGGGCTGGTTGTCCTTAAAGATGATGTCGAGAATGGTTTCTCCGATGCCAATAACTTTTCTCATATATAAATGGTCTGTTTATAATCTATTCGTTCTTGCTCTGCTCGCGGCTTTTTGATCCGAGATAACCGCCATGATGCCGTTTGGCATAGTCTTTATTGTTGAAATTGATCCTTTTCATCGTACCGACAACCAGGATATCTCCGATAACGGTCATCACCGTAGTGGATGTAGTCGGTGTGAGACCGAGCGGACAGACCTCGTTCGGTGCTCCGGTAAGCAGGCATACATCAGCATCTTTAGCCAATGAGCTTTCCGAATTGCTGGTGATAACGATAAATTTCATATCGGGCACCAGTCCGCGTGTCAGGTCGACCAGTTCCAGCAGTTCACGGGTCTTTCCGGAATTGGAGATCAGGAGCATGATATCGTTGTCACGTACGATACCCAGGTCGCCGTGTTGTGCTTCGCTGGGATGCAGGAAGAAAGCAGGCGTTCCGGTAGAACTGAATGTGGTAGCAATATTCATCGCGATCTGACCGGCTTTCCCCATTCCGCTGGTGATCAGCTTTCCGCCGAGTTCATGGACATATTTGACAATAAGAGTTACTGCATCTTCATAGCCGGAGGTTACCGGGATATTCAGGACTGCTTCAGCTTCCTGTTGCAGGATGCTCGCGATTACTTCGTGTGACATAGCTACTTTATTATTTATACAATTATCTCTAACAGTTTGCAAAAATACTATTTTAATCGGTTGGTTAGATAGGTATTCCTATTAATATATTGTTTTCCTGGTCTTCTCCCATCCAACACCCGGTATAGAAATCTAAAATACGGGTAGGGTAATTATATTTTGATAGTTGGAGATTCTATTTTTCTCCCATACAAAGTATCGTTTTATTGTTATCGAATGAAAGAAGCATAATTATCAAATGAAAAGAACACATATATGCTTTATTCGTTTGATATATGTCAAACGAATGAATGATCGAATGGAAATATTATACAGAGGCAGTGTTTTTGGAAAAGGTTTATGGGACATTTAAATGGCGGACCTAATCGTTTACTGGTGAAGAGGTGGTGAAGGAAAAATTTTACAGGAATGGCGGCTGGAAGTCATTAGGGGAAGAAACTCTCTGAAAATTATTGGCTGACATGTGATAATGTTCCGGAAAATTCATTACTTTTACTTCATAACCATGCTTGTGGAAAAGAAGGGAGGATTTTTACTTATGAAAATGACTGTCAGGTTTGGTGAATTACAGAAATATCGTCTTATTGATAGGACGGAAGATTAAATGCTTTATGATATGAGAAATAATTTGACAAGGTGGAATCTGACTCTTTCAATGATTGCTTGGGGAGTGATTATGATCATAGAGTTGGTCATTATGATTATAGCTGCTAATAATTTGCTAGAGGATCCATTCTCTAAAGGTGATATGGCATTTATAGGATCAGGTCTGTGTGTATGTTTGTCAGGATATATCTCTTTGAGAAGAGAATGGGGTAAAAAGAAGTTTTGATAAACAGATAGGGATATTTTTTGTTGAGGGTTAGAGTACGAAGAAATAATACTTATCAATATAAATCTATCCTAAATCCTTGATCTTTGTCTGAAATTTGAAAAATCTGACTCAGGTGATTAACCAAAGCGGGTATTTTGTTTTACCTTTGTGCGTTTGTAACGTAAAAAGAAAACAATGCATTACTTCTCACATATTTTACCCAATGGTCTTCGTATGGTACACTTGCCGATGGAATCACCGGTTTCGTACTGTGGTTTTGCGGTGAATGCCGGAACGCGTGATGAAGAGGCGAACGAGTTTGGCCTGGCACATTTCGTGGAGCACATGATGTTTAAAGGTACAGAAAAACGGAAAGCATGGCATATACTGAACCGGATGGAGAATGTTGGCGGCGAGTTGAATGCCTATACGACCAAAGAAGAGACTTTTGTTTATTCCATCTTCATGGAAGAGCACTATCAGCGTGCCCTGGAATTGTTGACTGACCTAATCTTCCATTCTCAATTTCCGCAGCAGGAAATAGAGAAAGAAGTGGATGTCATTCTGGATGAAATCAATTCGTATGAGGATAGTCCATCTGAACTTATCTTCGATGAATTCGAGAATTTACTTTATGACGGGCACGCTTTGGGACATAATATCTTGGGGGATGAAGCCTCTCTTCTGACATTTAACTCTGAGTCTGGTCGTTCTTTCATGCGTCGTTTTTATGCACCGGAGAATATGGTATTCTTTTCGATGGGGCGGATTGATTTCAATAAGATCGTGAAGATGGCCGAAGGTTTTTTGTCGGATATTGCTTTTCCGGTAGCTCCGCGTAACCGTATTGTTCCCAGTGCAATTGAACCTTGTGTTAGGAAGGTTCATAAGGATACACATCAGGCACATGTATTGATTGGTAGCCGTGCTTATAGCATGCATGATGAAAAACGAATACCTTTGTTCCTGCTTAATAATATGTTGGGCGGACCGGGTATGAACAACCGTTTGAATGTCTCGCTTCGGGAAAAGCACGGGTTGGTCTATAATGTCGAATCGAATGTCACTTCTTATACGGATACCGGATTGGCCAGTATTTATTTCGGAACAGACCCGAAAAATATGGAGAAAGCTTTACGCCTGGTTTATAAAGAGCTGGATAAATTGCGGGATAATAGTTTATCCGCAACGCAGCTGGCAGCAGCCAAGAAACAGGTGATCGGGCAGTTAGGTGTTTCCGGTGATAATAAGGAAGGGCTTTTCCTGGGATTGGGGAAGAGCTTCCTGCATTATAACCGTTATGACACGCTTCCGGAGGTTTTTGCCCGTATTGAAGCCCTTACCATAAAAGATATTCAGGAAGTAGCAAACGAGGTTTTTGCTCCGGAACGGTTGTTTAGTTTGATTTATCAATAACAGTTTTCGGGCTATTTAATATTTTCATCATACATTTTGTATCATACAAAATGTATGATGCTTTTACCAACATTCTGCTTTGTCGGTAAGTTCCGGGATACTGTTTTTATCGAAAACAGGACTTATTATTCCTTTTTGCTTCTGGGCAATATAATCTTTCAGTAAAAGGAATGCCTGGCGACTGAGCAGGGAGATGGCAATCAGGTTGCAAATGGTCATCAGTCCCATGGTTATATCAGCCAGGCTCCATGCCAGGTCAAGGCTTGCCAATGCACCGAACATCACCATTCCACCGACTAACAGGCGGTATGTAAACAATACGCTCCTCTTTTGGGTAACAAACCGTATGTTTGCTTCGCCATAATAATAGTTACCGATGATACTGCTGAAAGCAAACAACAGAATTGCTATGGCGACAAAGATACTTCCCACGCTTCCTACTTCATTGGTTAGTGCATGTTGCGTAAGCTGTACGCCGTTAACTGACCCGTCGAGCGGTGCACCACTAAAAAGAATAATGAAAGCTGTACAGGTACATATAATCAATGTATCGGTGAAAACGCCTAGTGTCTGGATCAAACCTTGTTTTACCGGGTGAGAAACATCAGCCGTGGCGGCTACATTCGGAGCGGAACCCATACCGGCCTCATTGCTGAACAATCCTCGCTTGATACCTTGCATCAGAGCTGCGCCGATGCTGCCGCCAATGGCTTGTTCCCATCCGAAGGCATTATTAATGATCAACTCCAATACGGCAGGAAGTTTCCCGATATTGAAAAGTACGATGCCCAATGCCAGTGCTACATATCCGAGAGCCATGACCGGAACAATGATACTACTTACTTTGGCGATCCGCTGAATGCCTCCGAAAATGATCAGAATGGTCAATACGGTCAATATCCCGCCAATAATCCTGTGATCGAATCCGAATGCCCCTTCCCACGCAGCACAAATCGTATTACTTTGTACGGAATTGAAAGCAAAACCGAAGGTAATAGAGATCAATACGGCAAAAAATACTCCCATCCACCGTAATCCAAGTCCACGTTCCATGTAATAGGCAGGACCTCCGATAAAAGAGTCTTTCCCTCTTCTTTTATATAATTGCGCCAATGTGGATTCTACAAAGGCACTGGAAGCTCCCAGCAGAGCAATTATCCACATCCAGAATACGGCACCCGGACCACCGACTGCGATGGCAGTAGCTACTCCGGCCAGATTACCCGTCCCTACGCGACTGGCTAATGATACGGCAAAAGCCTGAAAGGAGGAGATATGTTTTTCACCGTTTTTAGTTTTTTCGGTGGAGTCGCCAAGCAATTTTATCATTTCTTTAATCATACGGAACTGTACGAAGCGGGTTTTGAAGGTAAACCATATCGCACAACCCAATAGCATGATTATTAATATATAAGACCATAAAACATCGTTGATGGCGCTGATCCAGGAGTTTAATATATCCATGTGTTTTGTTCGTTTTGTTTCAAAGATACAGGTTTTCTTGAATTTTCGTGTGGGATATGTTTATAAACGAAAAAACGAGATTTGGGCTCTCTGCCGAGTTTTTATTTTTTTGCTTCTTCTGTGTAACCTTTTTTCGAGTTGCTTCGTCTTACTAACAGAAACAAACAAGAAAGCGGGGAAGGCCACCCTGCAGATTGAAATAAACAATAAACTTATGAAACGGATAATATTCGGGATCATGCTGCTTGGCTGCATGGTACAGGGAGTTTTTGCTCAAAATTTAGGGATAAAAGGTTTGGTGAAAGATGGTCGGAACAAAGAACCTCTTGAGTTTGCCAATGTCGTTCTGCAAACGATGGATTCTACGTTTATTACTGGAACAACTACCGATGGAAAGGGGTATTTTGTTTTAGATAAAGTGAAATCCGGTGATTATCTGCTGGCTATCTCCAGCTTGGGATATGAGACGCAGTATGTTTCTTTAAAAGGATTTAATAAAAGTGTGACGTTGGGTGATATTCCGATGGAGGATGCGGCGGTCTCTTTGGATGGTGTTACAGTCAGTGCATCCAATACGAGCAGCCGTTCCGACCGGAAACTGGTTTTTCCGTCCGATCGGCAGGTAAAGGCTTCAACCAACGGTATGGATCTGTTGCAACAACTGATGCTGCCGAAGATACAGGTGAATCCGTTGTCAAGCGAAATTAAAGTGCCGGGAAACGGTGAAGTTCAGCTTCGTATAAACGGGGTGAAAGTGGAGCTGGATGAAATCAAATCGTTGTTGCCTTCTGATATCATCCGTATTGAATATCATGATAATCCCGGATTACGTTACGGTAATGCGGAAGTGGTACTCGATTATATTGTTCGTCGTCCGGAGACGGGGGGAAGTTTCAGCGTGGATATGAGTCAGGGAGTAAATGCCCTATGGGGAGAACATCGGGTTTCCGGGAAGATCAATCATAAGAAATCGGAGTTCGGTGCTTCCTATCGGATCGGTCCGCGCGATTTTTATGGTCTTTCCAGGGATAATGAAGAAATCTTTCATTTGGGTGACGGAACGGTTTTGCACCGGAAAGAAGAAGGTGAACCGGCTCATGGCCGTATGTTCATGCATAATCTGAACCTGAATTATAGCGTACAGGATCCCGAGAAGTATTTATTCAATGCTACATTCCGCTATTGGAATAACCATCAACCGCATTGGGATTACCGCGGTGTTTTATCCAATCAGGAAAATTTGTCGGACTATGTAAATATGGTAGACCTGAATAGTTCAGATAATCAGGTTCCTGCATTAGACTTATATTATCAGCGTAATTTGAAAAACGATCAGACGCTGGTTTTTAATGTGGTTGGAACCTACAACCGTACTTCTTCCCATCGTTTTTATCAGGAAAGTCGTGGTGAGGATCTGCTGACGGATATCGATAATCGTGTTTCGGGAAATAAATATTCGGTGATCGGTGAAGGTATTTATGAGAAAAAGCTGGAGAATGGGAACCGTTTGAGTACCGGTATTCGCCATACACAGTCGTTTTCCAATAATGAATATCGCAACGGGCACGATTATAATACTCGTATGAATCAGTCAGAAAGTTATCTCTACGGAGAATTCAAAGGAAAAGCCCGGAAGCTGGATTATACGCTAGGGGTTGGTGTGTCGCGTTCCTATTACAAACAGGATGGAACAGATGATTCTTACCAATATTATACGTTCAATCCTCGTTTTACATTACAATATGCTTTACCCGGACAATCGTTTATCCGTTTGAGAGGTTTTGTCGGTAATTCTTCTCCTTCATTGGGGAATTTGAGTGCTATCGAGCAGGTAATCGATTCTTTGCAGCTGCAACGCGGTAATCCGCAACTGGAGGCTTATATGCGCTATCGCCTGGCACTAACTTATGAATATCAGAAAGGTATCTTTTATACCAATTTGGACGGAGCCTATGAATATCTTCCCAATTCTATTATGGACGAGAAATATCAGGAAGGCAATAAGATCATCCAGACCTGGAATAACCAAAAGAACTGGCAACGCCTGACCGGTTCGGCTATGTTCCGTATCGGACCGATCAAAGACATTCTGCAGTTCTCGTTTACTGGTGGTGTGAATCATTATATCAGCAACGGAAACACTTATTCCCACCGCTATACGAACTGGTATTGTGAAGCACAGGCATCTCTCACCTGGAAAAAGTTCATGCTGATGTATCAGATGAATACGAACTGGAACTGGTTTTGGGGTGAAACTTTGGAAGGCGGTGAGAATATTCAGATGTTAATGGTGCGCTACAGTCATAAGAATCTGTCGCTGGGAGTAGGGGCAATTAACCCGTTCTCTGATAATTATAAGGTGAAGACAGAAAATTGGAACCAGTATGCATCTTATAAAAAAGCGATGTATATCAAAGAAAGCTCGCGTCTGTTCGTTGTCTCATTGACTTATAATTTCTCATTCGGTCGAACTTATAAGGCTGGTCAGAAACGTCTGAACAATGCAGATAACGACTCCGGTGTAATGAGTACGGGTAAATGATATTCTTTGTACCTTTGAAAAAAATTAAAGCGTATAATGTATGAAAGCAATTGAACCCAGTCTGATCAAGGACAACTTTATTGAGATGATCGGTAAAGAGTGGATGCTGGTAAGTGCCGGCGACAAGGAGAAGTTTAACATGATGACGGCCAGTTGGGGAGGCGTAGGTTTTCTTTGGAATAAACCTGTCGTATTCGTATTCATCCGTCCGGAACGATATACCCGTGAATTTGTCGATGAAAAGGGATGTTTTACGCTCTCTTTCCTGGGAGAAGAACACAAAGCGGCACATAAAATCTGTGGTTCTAAATCCGGACGTGATATTGACAAAGTTGCCGCAACCGGGTTGACTCCCTATTTTACTGAGCAAGGAAACCCCTGTTTTGAAGAGTCGCGGTTGACACTTGAGTGTAAGACGCTCTATGTGACAAAGATGGATAAGAATTGCTTTGTCGATCCGGCTTTGTATGAAAAATGGTATAGCGCGATGGCAGGTAATCCGCATAATGTATATGTGGCAGAAATACTGAATGCCTGGGAAAAGTGATTTTACCTTAATCCGAGTTCCCTAAGCATTTGCTCCGTATGAGTTAAGAAATACTTCGTCAATTGATAATGTTGTGTTTCCTCATACGGAGTAATTTTTGCCCCGTCTTCGTCGATCGAGTAGATGTCTGCATCCGGGTAAGCCATGATGATCGGCGAGTGGGTAGAAATGATCAACTGACAGCCTTGTGCGACGAGTTCATGGATGCGTACCAGCAAAGCCAGTTGGCGTTGAGGGGAGAGGGCCGCCTCCGGTTCATCGAGGATAAAGAGAGTGTTTCTTCCTGCGTAATTCAGGAAAGTGCTGAGAAAGCTTTCCCCGTGCGATTGTTCCAGTAAGCGTCGTCCGCCGTAGGCTCCCATCGAATAATCACGTCCATACTTCAGAATGTCTTTCATCGACTTGGCATCGATTTCGGCAGCATGATCGAAAAAGGATTCAGCGCGGAAAAAGAAGTGGTCGAAAGGTTTCCGCTCTTCAATCAGGCGAATGCACTGTGGCAGAACGTTTGAGTATGATTTCCATGCTTCAACACCGTCATAAAGCATTCCTTGTTGATCTTCGTCGCGTTCTTCATATTTGAACATGATACCTTCCAGCAGGGTCGATTTGCCTGCACCGTTTTCACCGACCAGAAAAGTAACCGGTTTACGGAAAACGATTGATTCGATATAGCGTACGGCTGCAGCGCGGAACGGGTATTTTAAGTCTTCTACCGGTCCTTCCACTTCTGCCGGATTGGTCAGTTTTACTTGTTTGAGGTAAATCATAGCTTTCTTTTTTACAAATGTATATAAACTTCTTTGCTTATTCAAACGACAGATAGGGTGTCAGCCTTTCCTTGTCGGTATCGGTAAATTCTTCCAGTAACTGAAAATTCTCCCAACCGGTCAGTTTCCCCTTTTGTTTTCGTAATTGTTCGATAATGCGGGCTTGCTGCTTGTTTATATAAGGATGTCTGTAGAGGTCTTGGATGTAAACTCGGTTTACAAATAATTTACAAATAGCTGACTTGTCTACCGAAAACCACGATTTCATCGCATTATATCGTTCCTCGTCGATCCCATATACTTCACAAAGTTGGGATACGGAATAGAAGCCTCCTAACAATTCTCTGTATTTAACAATCCGGCGGGCGAATGTGCTTCCGATGCCGGGTACTTTTTTTAGAATTGTCGTATCGGCGGTATTGAGCTCGACGATAGTTCCGACGGGATATTTTTCTGTTGGGGGAAAATACTTCCTTTCGGATGTATTTTTAGTTTCTCTCGGATGAAATTCTTTTTTCTCTCGGGAGAAATTATTTTTACTATCGGATGAGGGTATTTGCCGCTTCCCGGAATCAGGTCTGTTTACAGTTGTATCTGAAGTCATTGGGACCAGTTCCGCTGCCTTTTTATTTTCATCGGCAAAATATGCAGGTTTGTTGTCTGTCAGCAACAAAATGATCCAGGATATAGAGATCAGGCAGAGTAGGAGAGTAAGGGCCCTGCGTTCCCCTTTTGAAAAATAAAGTAAATCCCGCCAGTTCATAGTTTATAAAGATTATGGTTTGATATTTCGTCTGTTTCTGTTGCAAAGATATAAGTTACTGCCAATAAACAAGTAACTTATATCGTTTATTTTTCAAAACAAAACGGTTATCTTTTTGACCAGTCCCAATTCGTTCAGGAAAATAAGTCCGATCGCTGCAGGAGCGATGTATTTGATAAAGAAAGCATATGTGTTGAAGAAATAAAAAGTGATTGTCCCTTTGTTTGTCAATTCCTCTTTCAGAACTTTCTTTTCAATCCGCAGGCCGACGAAGATACAGATCATCATACCTCCGATAGGCATCATTATTTTGGCTGTCAGATAATCCAGTGCATCGAAAAGGATCATGCCTCCGATCGTGTATTCTTTAAGCAGGCCGAAAGATAATGAACTCAAAGCGCCGATGACGGCAACCCCTATGGAGACAATCCAGGCGGCTTTTTTTCGGGTCATGTGATATTCTTCATGTACATAAGCGGTAGCGACCTCGTGTAAAGAAATCGTAGAGGTCAATGCTGCCAAAGCCAGTAAAATAAAGAAAATGAGTGACCAGATATTTCCAAACGGCAGTTGTTCGAAAATATTGGGCAGAGTGATGAATACCAGCTCCGGACCTGCAGTCGGTTCGATACCGAAACTGAACACGGCAGGAAATACCATAATACCTGCCAGCAATGCTACGAAAGTATTCAGAACAGTTACCTGCACCGCCGTTAATTGCAGATTGGTCTCTTTCCCGAAATAAGAAGAATAGGTAATCAGACACCCCATACCGATACTCAGTGAAAAGAAAGTTTGTCCCATCGCACTCAGAACGACGGAAGAGGTGATCTTGTCGAAGTCAGGCTTGAACAGGAATGCCAATCCTTCATCCACTCCCGGTAAGGTGACAGAACGGATACACAAGACCAATAATATGATAAACAAGGCTGGCATCATAATCTTGGAAGCCCTTTCAATCCCTTTTTCTACACCCGAAACAATGATGAAATGCGTCAGTCCGATAAAGACAATCGTCCACATAATGGGTCGCAGGGCACTTGACGAAAACGCCTCGAAGTCTGATGTAAACTCTGCCGTTGTCTTTCCTGACAGCGAACCGGTCATCGCCTGCCATATATATTCCAGCGTCCAGCCGGAAACCACCGCATAAAAACCTAATATAAGAAAAGCCGCCAGGACACCGTTATAACCGATCAGCGACCATTTTGTACCCGGTGCCAGCTCCTTGAAAGCTCCGGCTGCATTTCTGCGTGAATGCCGGCCGATAAAAAATTCAGTAATCATGATGGGAAGTCCGAGCAAGACAGTACATATCATGAAAACCAACAGGAAAGCACCTCCGCCATTCGATCCTACCATATAAGGGAAACGCCAGATGCTCCCTAAACCTACTGCGCATCCGACGGTTGCTAATATTACTCCGATTTTGCTACCAAAAGTGACTCTCTCTTTATTTGCCATAACTGATTTATACTCTTTCTTTTTATTGTAAAACGACCCCGTCTTTGATATGTATCACGCGGTCTGTGTTTGCCGCCAGTTGTTCATCGTGGGTTACGATGACAAATGTCTGATGCATCTGGTCACGTAGCTCAAAGAAAAGGCTGTGTAATTCTTCTTTATTTTTGGTATCCAAACTACCGGAAGGTTCGTCTGCCAGGATCACTGACGGGTTATTGATCAACGCACGTGCTACGGCAACCCGCTGTTTTTCTCCTCCGGATAATTCTGCCGGCTTGTGAGTCATACGGTCTGATAGTTTCATGAAATCAAGAATCTCTTTCGCCCTTCTTTCTGCATCGGAAGCCTTTTCATGTGCAATCAGAGCAGGGATCATGACATTTTCCAGTGCCGTGAACTCTGGTAATAGCTGATGGAACTGAAAAACAAAACCGATATTCTTATTGCGGAAAGAAGCCAGTTCTTTTTCAGATAATTTGCCGGTTTCGGTCCCGTTGATGAACAATTGTCCGTTATCCGGTGTATCCAGCGTACCGATAATCTGAAGCAGCGTTGTTTTTCCCGCTCCGCTGGGACCGACAATCGCTACAACCTCACTCTTATTAATGGTCAGGTCAATGCCTTTCAGCACCTGTAAATTCCCGAAACTTTTGGTAATGCCTTGTGTCTGTATCATATTAGATATTTCTTATTACATAGGAAGCCAGATAACAACCGAAAATGGCGGGCATATATGCGACCGTTCCGGTGGTTGTCCGCTTGCATTGTTCGTTTTCCACCTCTACGATTGCGTTCGGATCGGCGAACTCGGTAGAGAAGACGACCGGAATGCCTTTGTTCACACCCAAATGGTGAAGACGTTTGCGTACCGCCCTTGCCAATGTGCAGTTGTAGCTCTTGGAAATATCGGCTATCTTCACCTGCGACGGATCGAGCTTGGCACCGGCTCCCATAGAGGAAACAATTGGAATATCATGTTTGTTGGCATAAGCCAACAGGTACACTTTCGGGCTGAGCGAATCGATGGCATCCACGATGAAATCGTATTTTTGAGAAGAAAGAACTTCATCCGTCCGTTCGTCGCGCAGGAATTCATTGAGTATTGTCAGCTTTAACCTGGGATTGATATCGAGTAGACGTCGGCCGACGACTTCAGCTTTCTGCATCCCCAATGTAGAATGCAAAGCAGGCAATTGCCGGTTGATATTGCTTTCATTTACCGTATCCGCATCGACAATGGTCATATGTCCGATTCCGGCCCGGCAGATCTGCTCGGCTGCATACGCTCCGACACCTCCCAATCCTACAACCAGCACATGGCAATGTGATAAGTACTCCATCCGTTCGGCACCGAGTAAAAGTTCCGTCCGTGTGTTCCAATTGTAACTCATTAATATGTTTTTGAGCACAAAAGTAATAAATCAATCAGAAACCGCCTTTTTATTAGTCATCTTTTAACTATTCCTTTATTTTAGGCTTGTCCGGATGATTAAAAAGCAGTAATATTGTGCGCTTAAATTTAAAATACGATGAAGATAAGACGCTATTTGATGCTTTTTGCAGCATGTACTCTCTTTTTAGGGAAAAGTTTTGCTGCCAATAATGAGAAACCGTTCGTGATACCGGAATTACAGGAATGGAGAGGTGCTCAGGGAATGTTTACACCCTCGGCAACTTCCCGTATCGTTTGGCAGGGGAAAGATTCGGCTGTAGCCCGTGTAGCCAATCAGTTTGCAGAAGATTATGAGACGATGTTCGGGCGTAAACTGACTGTTGTACAGGGCAGAGCTTCTGCCGGTGATTTTGTTTTTTCTTTGTCCGGCGACCGGCAATTGGGTGAAGAAGGATATGCTGTCCGGATTGCAGACCGTGTAAACGTATCCGCTCCTAAAGCAAAAGGTTTATACTGGGCGACCCGTACACTCCTGCAAATGACCGAACAAAACAGTGATCAGGCATTGCCTAAAGGTTCGATGCGCGATTATCCCGACTATGCGATCCGTGGCTTTATGATGGATTGCGGACGAAAATTCATTCCGATGGATTTTCTGCGCGATTATGTAAAGATGATGGCTTATTATAAGATGAATACTTTTCAGATCCATCTGAACGACAATGCATTTAAACAGTATTTCGAACATGACTGGAATAAAACCTATGCCGCATTCCGCCTGGAAAGTGAATTTTTCCCTGGACTGACTGCCCGTGACGGTTATTATACAAAGAAAGAATTTATTGATTTTCAGCTGATGGCCGATAGCCTCGGAGTCGAGATCATTCCGGAAATAGATGTTCCCGCCCATTCATTGGCACTGACGCAGTATCGTCCGGAGATCGGTAGCGAAGAATATGGTATGGATCACCTGGATTTGTTCAAACCGGAAACCTACCAGTTTGTCGATAGCCTGTTCCGTGAATATCTGGAAGGACGAAATCCGGTCTTTATCGGAAAACGAGTACATATCGGAACCGATGAATATTCGAATAAAAAGAAAGATGTAGTAGAGAAATTCCGTGAATTCACCGATCATTATATCCGTTTTGTAGAAGGCTTCGGCAAGCAGGCCTGTGTCTGGGGAGCTTTGACCCATGCAAACGGCGATACTCCCGTTAAGTCTGAAAACGTTTTGATGAGTGCCTGGTATAACGGCTATGCAGATCCGAAGGAGATGATCAAACAGGGATATGACCTGGTCAGTGTTCCCGACGGTTATTTGTATATCGTTCCGGCTGCCGGTTATTATTACGATTATCTGAATACGGAGAAATTATATAAAGACTGGACACCGGCACATATCGGTAAAGAAGTTTTCCCTGAGAGACACAAACAGATCAAAGGTGGAATGTTTGCCGTGTGGAACGACCATGCAGGCAACGGAATCAGTACGAAAGATATTCACTACCGTGTATTCCCGGCGATGCAGACATTGGCTGTTAAGATGTGGACGGGCAAAGACTGTAAGGTTCCTTACGAGACCTTTAATACGAAGCGTACCGCATTGGGCGAAGGTCCCGGTGTAAATATTGCCGGACGCATGGGAAACAAGCCTCGTGCTGTCTACAACCAGGATGTTTTAAAACCGAATACAAAGACGGGGCTGAAAGAGATCGGTTATCATTATACAGTTTCATTTGATGTCCAGTCCGTTAAAGAGGAACCCGGAACAGAACTATTCCGTTCTCCCGATGCCGTATTTTATTTGTCCGATCCAGTCAGCGGTAAATTAGGTTTTGCCCGTGACGGTTATCTGAATACATTCAATTATCAGTTCTATCCCGAAGAGGAAGCATCCGTAGCAATCAGTGGTGATGAAAAAACAACACGTTTGTATATTAACGGAGACCTGAAAGAAGAACTGAATATTCAGAAACGTTTCTTTAATGGTGGAAAAGATTCTATGAGTTATGTACGGACATTGGTCTTTCCTTTAGAGAAAACAGGTGATTTCAAGAGTACGATTAAGAATGTAGAGGTGCTGAACTATTGTAAGTAAGGAGCAGAAGGGGCATAGATATATATTATAAAAACGAAAAGCAGGAATAATTATCCTGCTTTTCGTTTTTGTCTTTATTCCGGTTGATAATCTTCACCGTTTTGCCATGCATCCGGATTGTTCCAGTTTTCTTTCAGGTGGTTGATCCAGATCTGACGGATTTCGGGGAAGTCACCCAGAGCTTTGATGTTACATCCGTTTTCGATACCGTGGTCGGCATCAGCCTGATCACTCGGGTGCGTTTCAGTCTGGTCTACCTTGAAGCCCATGTTTTGCAGTTTCAGACGCCAGCAGCTGTCCGACTGAGGAGCGGCATTGCTTGAGTCTTCACCTTCTTCCAGACCCCAAAGGTCGTTGTGAGCGTGGTCACCGGCGATAGACATGAACGGAGCCAGGAATACGGTTACTTCTTCCGGTTTCAGATTGTTTGTTTTGCAATAGTTCATCAACTTAGAGTAGATACATTCCGGGTTGGGAGTATCCAAAGGCTGTCCAGTTTCTTCGTTCAACGGCCAGAACAACATCTTACCATAGTCAACAGTACCTACGAATACGTTGTCAAATTCCGTTTTGGCCTGCATGGCTTCTTCGGTGTCAACATATTTTTGGTTGGCATTGTAGTTGTCGTCCGGATTACCATGTCCCATCAATAATAAGACATTATGCTTGTCTGCTAATGATGTTTTGTAATGGTTGTACAAAGTCGTTGCAACTGCCTCCGTGTCATCGTCAGTAGAAAGCAGGTTGGCGCTTCTCAGGACGTTTACACTGGGATAGTCGCGTATCATGAAGTCCTTTTTTACAGTACCGTTCATAACGGCAAGATATTCTTCACCCGGGATAACGTGCAGAGACTGTACGGCAATTTTCGGGTATCCGGCTTCGGCGAAGGCATTCAACCAAGTATCTACGTGGTAGAAAGCGCTGTCGCGTGTAGCTTCCAGACGGCCGATGCAAGTGTTTGAAGAGAAAGACAGATAAACGTCTGCATCGGGGAAAGCGGCCTTAAATTCATCAACAATATCGTCGTAGATGTGAGTTGCTTCGTTGTAGGTACTTCCGAAAGAGCAGAGAAGGATAGCTGTATCCTTGCTTTTTACTGATTTTACATACTCTTCGGCGGGGTTCTGTGTGCTTTCCACATCGTCGTCGTCACTACAAGAAGTGAATCCTACGCTTGTTGCCGTCATTAAAGCGGCTGCCATAAGGCAATACTTAAACTTGTTCATACTTATAAAATTTAAAAAGATGTTGACCTATTTGTTCTTGTTGTGGAATTTCACCGTGATGGATGCATAGAAATTGCGTCCGGGGCTGGTCGTTCCACGATTGCGTCCGAAAGGAGTGCGGTCGATATAATTGAAGATATTGTCTACACCGACATTTCCCGTCAGGTCCCAATGTTTGAGTTTCAGGAAAGAGTGGCTTGTGTTGATGCGCCAGATGTTGTATCCGTCTGCATTATTGTCCGACATATAGAAGCGCTTGGACTGATATTTTCCGTATACCCCGATGCCCAGTCGATAACGCTTCCAGGTATGCTTCCAGGTCGCGTTGAGCGTAGCATTGTGATGGGAAGTGGCGTCGATGGGGATATATTGCATGTAGCGCGTGTCGTATTCATCTTCTACATACAATGCCTTTGCGTCGGTGTAGCTGTATCCGCCACCCAGGGAAAGAGCCTTGGTGATGTTGTAGGTAAATGAGATGTCGGCGCCGTACACTCTGGCTTTCGACAGGTTCTTGTATTGCTTTGTTTCCTCTACTTCCTGTAGCTTGTTTTCGGCAGAGGTCGGGACTGTAGTCAGGGCAATCATGTTACGGATTGCGTTATGATAACCCGTAACGCTGATTTGAAACTTATTGATGATGTATTCAGCACCCAGCGAAACATATTGCGAGGTCTGCGGCTTCAGGTCGCTGTTGCCGTAATAGGCTTTTAATTTGCCCATCATGGTGCCGATATAGTCGTAATATAGCTCCTGCGTGGTGGGGGCTTTGAAGCCGAGCGACCAGGTTCCGCGCAGGTTGAAGTCGTTCAGTTTATAGAGAGCGGACACTTTGGGGGTTAGCTTGGCTGCGAACTCTTTATGATATACTCCTCGCAGGCCGGCTGTCACGATGAAGCGGTCTGTCAGGAGCCATTCGTCTTGTGCATAGGCAGAAAGCGTATAGACGGAGGCTGAGGTGCGGTTGTCCATATGATGCGGCGATTCGAGGTTTTCCCACAGATATTCCAAACCGGTATTCAACGTATGGTTATCACCGAAATAGAAAACGCCTTTTGCCTGTCCGGTCAGTTGCTTTTGTATCTTTTGTTTGAGGCGTTGTCCGGCGTAGAAGGTCACGCGCTTACCGTCGATGAAATAGTCGGTATAAGCATTGTGCGTGTAGTCGTAGAAATAGCCGAACCGGCCGTAATCGACATCAAAAGCCAGATAGTTCCGTCCTTTCATATTCCATTTGGCTCCTCCTGCGAATGTATAGTTTCGATAATAATAATTGTAAGGATAATATTTATAGGCTCCGAACGTACGGTACATCCAACGTTCGTAATGTGAACCTTCAGCTGTCAGTTCCAGTTTGTCGTTGACCTTATATGACAGAAATTCGTTGATTGTATAATTATCGGAACGGTTGACTGTCTTGCTGACTGAACCGGACTTGAGCTGGTGCTGGTCCCATTCCTTGTCTGTGTTTCTCCATCCGTCCGTATGCTTGTAGCTGAAAGAAGTAGTCGAATTTAGCTTGCCGATTTGAATGCCGACCGTATTGTTCTGGCGGATGTCTCCATATTCACCGACACGGGTTGTGTTGGAGACGTTCACCGCTTCCCTGTTTCGTTTGGTGATAATGTTGATGACACCTGCGATGGCGTCGCTTCCATATAAAGAAGAAGAGGCCCCTTTTACAATCTCGACGCGTTCGATGTCGGCAATATTGATCCGGTTCAGATCCTTCTGGCCGCCTACATCCCCGTTCATGCGTTTTCCGTTTATAAGGATCAGAATATAGTCGTTGTCAAGACCATTCATCTGCAAGTGTCCGCCCATATCGCCTTCATTGAAGGTTAGCGAAGGGCAAAGGCCGCCCAGCAGGTCTTCCATGCTGCGGGCCTGGTATTGTTCCAGCGCTTTGCTGGTAATGACCTCTGTCTGTACGGGGGCATCTTTCAGATAATGCTCGGTGCCGGTACCGGTTATGACGACTTCGTCCAACTGTACCGTCAGTTCTTTCCCGTCTTTACTCAGGATACTTTGCGCATAGGCAGATTGCATGCTACATAGTAGAATGAAAGCCGATAGCAGATACTTCATATCGTGTTTTATTTAGTTTAATAAATAAAACATCAAGTTTCTCTTTTTTAAAAGAAATGTCACAAAAGCTTTTACGTGGGTGAACGTATAATCGAATGGACACAGACTTCTGAACCTGGAAGCTTGGTGTTTATTATAAATAAATTTAGCAGGTATTCTGGCTTTCCTCTGGTTAGAAACCTTCCCATTTCGATTATTGAAACAGTGGCATTAGAACTTCTAACCAACATAATGAGGATTTACAGCTGCAGGTACAGCTCCGGATTTACACCGGATTCCCTTGAATCAGTCTGCGAAACAAACCGATTACTAAATCACGAGTGCAAAGATACTACATTATTTTATTATATGATTCTTTTACTAAAAAAATGTAGTATCTATGTCCTTGATTTCTATTTGTTTTACTTTTTAAATTTCACAGCCAGACTAATGTAAACAGCCCGTCCGGGGTTTATCGTGGAGAAATTACTGTTCCAGGGGCGGTCGTCGCGGTTGTTAAATAAGTTTTCGATACCGATTCCCGGTTCCAGGATAAATGCGTCCAGGTTGAATGAGTGGCGGGTGTTCAAATCCCATTGCTGGTATTTTGGGGCGTAGCCGTATGTGCTGGAATAGCGTTCGCCCTGGATATGTCCGCTCAGGTTTACATTCAGGTGGTAGTTGTTCCAGTCATGATCCCAACGCGCATGTATATTGGCAGCATTCTTTACGCTTTTATCGACAGGGGTAATTACGACAATATCAGCTCCGGTTTTGCTGTCGTGTTCCAATGTCTTTGCTTCGCTGTCTGTGTAGATATAACCTCCGCCTACGGTGAATCCGGCTCCTGCGTAGATATTTGCGTTTACACTGATCCCTTTGATTTTAGCCCGGTTCACATTGTCGCGCTGGCGGATGGTAGAGAATTTCTCATGCAGCTCATCCAGTCCCATCTGGTGAATCTCTTCATCGCTTAATACGCGGTAATCGATCATGTCTTTAATATCGTTGTAGAATCCGGTGGCCGATATTGAAAAACGTGAGCATGTATATTCGCCGTTCAGTGAAAAGAAATTACTCTTTTCCGGTTTCAGGTCGGGGTTTCCAACCGTATAACGGTTTGAAGTTTTCGACTCGTCCGTTGCGTATAGTTGGGACAATGTAGGCGAACGGAAGCCTGTTGCGTACGATGCACGGAAATTAAATCCTTTGAGTTTGTACATAAGGGCGACATTCGGAGTGGCATAGTTTTTAAAATTCTCATTGTAGAGATAGCGCACGCCCAAGACTGCCTGTAGGTTTCTTAGTATCGTAATTTCATCCTGTGCAAAAAGTGCAATCGTGTACATGCTCTTGAAGCTGATGTTATCCGATTGGCTTCTGAAGTTTTCATTGATATACTCGATACCTGTGGATACTTTATTCCACGTGTTAGGTTTGAAAATACCTTTTACGGTTGCATCGTAATAAGTCGTTTCTTTACGGGTTTCTTTATCGCCTCGCTTGAAATCACCGGTTTTGAGGAAATAGTCATATTTTGAGGTGTAATTGTCGGCAAAGAAGTCGGCATCGATGTAAGCGGATTTGTTGATCATATATTTGGCACCGGCACCATAGGTGTAGGTTTCATGCGCCATGTTATAGGTATAGGCCTGTGTCTCTTCATAGATCGGGTTGCCGTTTTCGTCTTTCTTTTTTCCTTTCTTAAAATACGTAGCTGTTTCCGGTCGGCGTGTGTTATAGTCATAGTAATTACCACGTACGTAGAAAGATAAGCGGTCGGTTGCATTGTAAGCAAAACGTTGGCTGATATTGTCGGAGAGGAATCCGGTAGACATCGGGCGGCCTGTTTTATAACCGTTTTCGTCGAGATCATTCACTTGCCAGTTATCCGCTTCCCTACGCTGGTATGAAGTATAAGATGAAAATTTACCGGCATTTACGTCTACATTTATATTTTCGCTGAACCGTCCTTTACTGGTATAATGGGTGTAGTTGGATACATTCACTGCATTCTTGGTATCATCTGTAATAATATTGATAACGCCGCCGATTGCATCGCTGCCGTAAAGGGCGGAAGCTGCCCCGCTCAGGATTTCGATACGCTTTATATTGGCGATATTGATACGTGTATAACGGTCGTCACCGGTCAGGCGTTTACCGTTTTCCAGCAGTAGCATATAGTCTTCGTTCATGCCGTTCAGGCTCAGTGTCGTTCCCATTCCGTTTGTCATGGTTGTTACATTCGGAGTCAGTTTGACCAGGGCATCTTCCAGGTTGGTTACGTTGGCATTTCCCAGGTCTTTGGCTGTGATCACCTGTATGGGGACAGGAGAGTTGGTCATGCGGCGGTGGGTTCCCGTACCGGTTATAACGACTTGTCCCAGGTTGATATAGCTTTCGTTCATCTTGATCAGGATATTTTCATCCTGGCTGTCTGCGGTATATTTCTGGGGAAGGAAACTAACATGTGTTACACTCAGCGTATGTTCACCTTCCGGCAGGTTGCTGATATTGAATTCTCCTTTACCATTGGTTGTGCATCCTGCCAGGCTATGGTCTATGCGGATATTGGCTCCTACGACAGGTTCGTTGGTTTCAGCGTTTACGACTTTCCCTTTCAGGGCGGTTTGAGCGAACATAGATACTACTATCCAACTGATAGCAGCTGTGAGTAAACATTTCTTTTTCATCGAAATTGTTTGTATAAGAATTAATAATTCACTTTCCTGGCCCGGGAAAGCTTGATTATTTGTCTGATCTGGCAGGTTTCCTGGCTTAACCCTGAAAAGCACCTTCCCATTTCTTATAAACGAAACAGTGGCATAAGAAACTTTTCTTCGGATACGGGTATTACAGTAGCGGGCACTGCTTCGGATTGTCACCGAATTCCCTTTTATGCAGGTACAGAATGAACCGGCATCACCAAATCGGGCGCAAAAGTAGTTTTTTATTTAATATCTTTATGCTTACTTAGGCAATAAAAGTATGCAAACGTTATATTTTGGGGAGTTGCCGGTTATTATGTAAAAACAGTCGGACTCCTTCCGTATGTCAAAGAATGAATTAAAAGAAGCCCTTGTACCTCTTAATTGTTAATCAGGGAGATACTATGTGTTAAATCTTTACCTTTTGTTGCTACCCTCTACACCCTGCCGGATTACCCTGTACACCCTGTGCGGGCAGCCTCTACACCCTGGTCGGCTACCCTGTACAGGGTGGTTTTAGCAGGTCGGGACTTTTGTGTTAGTTTGTAGGGACTTAACAGGTAGTTGTCTGCCTTTTAACAGATAGTTTGTTAGGGTTACTGTGACAGATGACAGACTCTGTTGCAGATAAAAAAAGTATCTGCAACGCCTTTATCTGCTGGATGTCTGATTATTACAAAGATGGGTGACAGATGGCAGATACTTTTCTAAAACTTTATGTAGGATTGCGATGTAAAAGACGTATTTGCCTTGCAATAGGAGGAAGTAATCAATCAGAACCGGACCTGTAGCCGCAGTTGCATCATGTTAATTTCGCATTTTCCTAATGTCGAGTATTTATCCATCCAGAGATGTGCGTAATTCAGGCGGGAGGAAATGTACTTGTTGAAATAGTAGTTGATGCCGATCGACAGGTCGTGCTGGCTTCCTCCTGTCATGTTGCTGCTGAAGTCATTCAGATTGGTGTAATTATAGCGGCAGGCGAGCAGGATCGAGTGGGGTTCTTCCGGCATGACCGGTACGGCATCGAGGGTGTCGTAAGCGTACTTTGTGCCTTTCAGCAGGAAACCTCCCATAATATAGCCGCCATGAGCGGAATAGGAGGGCTTATGGTTCTTACGGTGGATATTCGTATATAAAAACTCGGTCTGAAGCAGCCATTTATGGCGGAAGAACAGGCATTCCACGTTAGACTGGACCTGGTTTCTCGCCTCTCCGACAGTCAGCTCTAACGTCCGCGGGGAAGGGATATAGGTGACACCTTTACTTTTTAACCGGATTTGTTGAGCCTGTGTTTCCGTATCTTCGTCCGGTACTTTGAATAAGGCACCGGTTCCGATATGAAATAATTGTCCGGACGAATTGATCGGCCGCCATACGATACGCCCTGAGAAGTTGTAACCGGGTTTGGTTGTTTCGGTGAAGCTGAGGCCGTCGCCGCAGAATGCGCCTGCAGATAAATAATATGAAGGGAGGGAACGCGTATAGGATACACCGATCCGGCGGTCCGGGTAGAACGTTTCGGATACGTTGGAGGCTGTGTTGAAGATAAGATCGTTCGTGCTGGTCGATTGGTCTATGCTGTAATAACCGAGCATATAGCCGGCACGAAAGTAGTTTCCGTCTTTCCCGTATTCGGTAAAGGCATCTTTCAAGGTGACCTTATTGTTAGCAAAACCGACATCGATCTTGGTATACCAGCAGGAATAGATACGGACTTTTGCCGCTAGTCGTACATCCGAAATATGTGCACCTGCGTGCAATGCTTCAGGCGAATGAATATAGACACCGCCATCCAAAAGTAAACGTCCGGATAGCTTCCAGTTGATAGGAGAGGAGTCGGGCGTTGCGAAAACAGGTAAAGTTATAAGTAGAATCAGAAATAAGGTTGCTATATGTTTCATGAAAAATGTACCTTTACAGTATGAAACCGTAAAGGTACAAAAAAATGGAAAAAATTGAAGTGATATTGTAAAGATATTGGTTATAGACCGAGCTTACATTCTTTACTAAATAAGTAACTAAAAAGACCAGTGCTGTTGTATGATTGCTAGTCTCGATCTTTTTTAAGTATCTTTGGAGTCAGTTTTTATTATGTTGCTTTGTATTTGAGATATTTTATAGATTGATTTTTTTAATTATTTGTCCTTTAGTATCTAAAACAGTAAGAAGCATTTCTTTCCCTTTTTTAGCCAGGATCATGATTGTTGCATTTTCCGGTTTGTTTCCTCCACCGATAATTACCGGGAAATTATTCTCCTTACTATTTTTAGGGTAATATGCAAAGCGATGTATATGTGCATTGATACATATATCAAAAGATGCATTTGAAAGAAGATTTTCCCATAACTCCCGACAAGGAAGATAGGCTTTTTCGGGCATTCCATATAATGGTATATGATGGATCAGAACTTTTTTTGAGGCTTTCTTGAACTCTTTTCCTTTTAGTTCGTTTTTTAGGAAATTGATTTGTTCAGAGCGTAACTTATCAAAATTATTCAGATTATAATATACCCATGTTGTGTCAGGTTTATCTTCACCGCAGTCCAACATTATGAAACGTGTATCTCCCCAGTTGAAGGCTCCATAAGTTTTATCTCCCACATAGTCGAATAGTTCGCGTAGTTGTATGGAATAGGCATTACGTATTTCGTGATTACCTCGTAAATAAAAGACCGGAGTATTTTCTGCGCCCACCTTTTCATTTAAATAGGACAAAAAACGAACCGCTTGTTCTTCGTTATACGGATCATCAATGCAGTCTCCGTTAAATAGAACGAAGTCATAGTTTATATCTTTTACTTGTTCTGTTAGCATTTCTAAAACTTGGTTGTTTTTGTGAAGATCATTTAAGATGATTGCCGTGAAATCAGATGTATCTTTTGCAGGAACAGTGAAAGAGTAAATATCAGAATAAGCAGTATTGCCAAATTCTTTTTTGTAAGCTTCATATAAAGTGATTTCTTGCGAACATACACGATAATAGTAGATTTTTCCAGGCTGTAAATTAGCCAGCCTTATTTTATGATGCTTATTATTGCATATAATCTGTCCGTCAACAATGTTTTCTTCCCGGTTTCTCAGATTCAGATCTGTACCATATTCGACCCAACTGTGAACCGGAACATGGGTCAGCCAGGAAACGGTGATACCGTTTCCTGTTGGGTTCTGTAAATATGGTTTTGTCCGAAAAATGTCAATAACATTTGCTTTTAGACGTACATCGACGAATAAAGGCAGATGATCGGAAGCTGTTTGTTCTTCCTGAAGTACTTGACGCTGTAAAACACTGTATGAGTTCCCATTATTATATCCATATATAAAATCAATACATCTGTTTGGATTAACCACCGGAATAGTGTTTACCTTATAATTATTCAACGGTATAAACTTTTCTTGCAAGGCGACTTGTGTCGGTGATCCCTGGACAGAATTCATATCTCCCGCAAGAAATAATGGTTTTGTTATACCTTTTAATTCTTCAAAGATTATAGGGACTGACAAGATTTGATCTTCCTTGGTCAAAGAGAAATGGCTGCAACAAAGAATATATTTTTCAAATTCTGTTATTAGTAGCAACCGATTTTCTTCACGTCCGGGTAGTTTTACTGTCTTGTAATTTAAAGGTTTTTCTTTAGAAAGAATACCAATACCATATTTCCCCCCTTGATAGTCTATGGAAGCACCATAAACGTAATGCATGAGTGTCCTTTCTGACAACTCTTTTAATGCAAATACACCTTGGTTCCTCTCCGTTACACTATCGAGTTCCTGTACAGCTACCACATCCGGATTTACTCGATTGATAATATCGGCAACTCTTTGGTAATTTATAATATCATCCATCCCTCGGCAGTTTCGTACATTGTAACTCATTATACGTAACGAGTTTTCTTCTTTCGGTTCTATGTCATTTCGAGCATGAACGGCTAGCCCCAGCAACAAGCCGGTGATTAGTAAAAAATATTTCTTCATGGCTGTATGAAAATAATTATAACCCATCGTTCCAACCTGGATTTTGAGTCAGATTCGTATTTAATAAGCGTTCCTGAATTGGTATAGGATATAAATAGTCTTTATTTTCATCCCATACTTTTTTGAGATGGGGATTAACAACAATACATCCACTTTCTCCGTTTTCCAACGTAATATCACTATTCAGTTTTAGATATTGAATTGATTTACCATCTAATGATGGTTTTGAGTCTTTGTAAATATGTATATCGATATTCCCATCTCCATCCAGATCGAAAGAACCTATGCTTGGAAAATACATTCCTTTAAACTGTTCTGTGAATGTAGCCCCTTCTTTCCAGCGCATCATATCATCCCAGCGGAAACTTTCCATAACAAGTTCTATACGTCTCTCTCTTCTTATTTCCAGAATGACACCTTTATTGGAACCTGATACATGTGGGTATTGCTTTTCTAAGTATGGATCCGGATTTGAGTTGGCTTTTGTCAGATCTATATTAGGCATTCCAACCCGGTCTCTGATTGGTTTGATGGAGATATCAAGATCATTTTGAGTAAGAATCCCTAATTCGGCTTTTGCTTCAGCATAGATTAAAAGTGCTTCTGCAAAACGGAAAATGGGCATGTCGTTAATATCCTTCTGATTTGTATCCCACTTTCTCTCTGTTACAAATTTTATCAATTGGTAACCTGTTACTGTAGAGCCGAATTCCTGTACAAGAGTTTCTGTCTCATCAATACGAGTATACCCCGGTGTACGTATGGTTTGGCTTAGGCGAGGATCTCTGTTTTTAGTTTCATCGGTAAAAAACATGGTTTCATGCCCTGGTATATCTGTAAAACGTTTTCCATCTCTCATCAGATAGCTGTTTACCAATCTTTTTTCAAGTCCCGGGCGTCCGTAGGAAGCTGTCATTGTATAATAATTCAGGTTGTGATATACCTGAAATTCATCACTATACCCTCTTGCAAGTATCACCTCGGCAGGAATGGCTTCATGGGATGCAAAGAAATTGAGATAATCTTTATCCGGGTTACCCGTAGAATAAATTTTATATCCGCTTTGCGAGATCAATTCTTCAGAAGCATTTACTGCCTCTTTTAAGAATTTATCGGCATCCGGCAAGTTAAATTCTGTATGATATTTGCGGAAAGTACCTTCATGAAGACATATACGTGCTTTTAAAGCCAATGCTGTCCATTTAGACAATTCGTTCACTGTTTTTTCTGTTGGTAAATGTTCAATAGCTTTGTTGATGTCTTCCAATATATGTTCCATGATTTCCGTACGGGGACTCCTGGCTTTTTCCAATGCTTCCGTATCCTGATCATTAATGACTTTATCATACCAAGGAACATCTCCAAAACGCTTTACTTTATCAAAATAGAAGAAAGCACGGAAGAAATAAGCAATAGCATCATAACGTAACCGCGATTTCTCATCACTACATTTAACAGAGTTCTCCAGATAGAAATTAATGTTTCTCAAATCTTCCCAAACCCAGTTTCCACCGCTGGTCGGAACGATGCGTGTACCTCTTAATTCATCGGCTAAGTCCATCTTTATAATATTGTCTACCGCTTCATTATATACACCTTCTGCATTAGGTAGTGTTTTATAGAAAGAATTTGTGTAAAGCCTGAGGTCGTTTCCTGTATTAAAGAATGTGTTTGGAGAGATAGCATCCAATGGATATTTTTCCATTTCACAAGCAGAAAAACAGCAACTTGCGATTAATATGTAAATGATATTTTTCATAACGATAATTCCTTTAAATGATTAATTAGAATGTGATATCCAATCCAATAGAGAAAGTTTTTGATAACGGATAACTTCGTCCGTTGGAATCGGCTACAGGTTGTTCCGGATCGATATAATCCGTTACAAAAGGTGTCCATGTTATTAGGTTTTCTCCACTAAGATAGAGACGACAGTGTTGAACTGCAATCTTTTTCATCCATTTTTCCGGAAGAGTATATCCTATTACCAGATTTTTGAGTCGTAAATAACCTATATTCTGTATATACTTATCATTGGGGTCTCTTAAACAACCGCCGCTGTTTAAGGCTGTGTAACCTCGTAATACCGGAAAATAGGCATTTGGGTTATCTTCTGTCCAGACTAGGTCATTGAAATTCTTTGGAGTAAAAGAGAAATATGGACGTGAATAAGGTCCCCAAAACTTGTCTGCATTATTACTAGGATACCAGTCTCTGCGACCAATTCCCTGAAAGAATACAGATAAGTCAAGACCATTCCAGTTAGCATTCAAATTTATGCCGTAATTGTAACGGGGTTCGGAGTTTCCTATGATTTCCATATCTCCGGGATCATCAGCGGTCTTTTTCCCTGGACTGATTATTCCGTCATTATTCAGATCTCTGAATTTCAGGTCTCCAGCACGTAGTTTTCCCCATTCACCGGGTGCTTTTTGGATTTGAGTATTCACCAGCTTTTGGTCTATTTTCCAGTTGGCAGCCTCTTCGTCTGTTTGAAAGAATCCATCTAGTCTGTAACCCCATATTTCTCCGAAACGTTCACCTACATAATGGTTTGCAAGTAATTTATTAGGATTGTCATATCTGGTTATTTCGGATACGGCATCTCCGAGAACGAAAGATACTCCATAATTAAAAGGCTTTCCTTTCAAAGAAAATTCATCTTTCCAGTTTATTACGATTTCATAACCTTTGGTTCTTAAGTCTCCTGCATTTTGCTGTGGAGAAGCGGCTCCGAATACGGCAGGTAATGTTTTTCCTGGCACAAGCATATCTGTAGTATTACGTACATATGCATCAGCAGATATATTTAATCTGTTATCTAGGAATCCCAGGTCAATACCAGCATTGATTGTTGTTGCTTTTTCCCATGTCAGGTTATCTATGATCGGGTTGGGAGAACTTACATTCTGAGTTTTTTGTCCATCGATCAACCAATTAGAAAGTTCCATTCCCATCGTAGAGATATATGGATAATAATTAGGACTTTTACTGTTGACTGCCTGATTCCCCAGTGAACCATAAGATGCACGGATCTTCAGATTGTTTACGACTTCTTTTGCTTTATCGAAAAAGGCTTCTTCGCTTAATCTCCATCCTCCCGATACGGAAGGAAAGAAACCATAACGCATTCCTTTTTTGAAACGGGATGTTCCATCGTATCGGCCGTTCACTTCAATGAGATATCTGTCGTTGAAATCGTAGTTTGCACGGAAAAATGCTCCAAATAAAGCATAATCATAAGCTCCGCCCTCAACCAACATGTCTCCTGTGCCCAAATTCAAGTCATTTAGAGATTCTGATATAAGATTTTTACGGGAAGCCATCATCCGTGAATGTTTTTTATTTTCATAATTTATACCGGCCGTTAATCCGACGGTATGTTTGCTAAATGTTTGATTATAATTAGCATAAATGTTTGCTACATGCATCGGATCGAACCACATTGTCTTTTTAAACTGGTCTGTATTGTAGTTGGGGACTTCTTGTATAATGCCTGGTTCAATAGAATAATGTGCTACTGTCGAACGGTACCAGTCATCTGCAATGTAAAATGAATAAGTATAATCTGCATTTAATTTTATATTCTTGGTTATATCTAATGCCATACTGGTTGTTGTCGTGAATTCATGTATCCCTTTTTGACCACGCGAACCTCCATCAAGTAACATGGCATAAAGTCCATCTCCGATTGAGTAGTTATTTTTTAGAGTATTGTAAGTTGCAGTTCCGTCTGGATTGATAGGGGCATAACATGGTAATGCATGTACGGTTACATATACGAAGTTTGGATTTCCTCCTCCTTCTCTTCCATAGTATTTGTAACTTTTATCATAATAAGAAGTGTTGTTGGAGACCTTCAGGAATGGGAATAACTGGGCATTGATTTTACTGCGGAAATTGAAAGATGTAAATTTATCCGTATTAATTTTCATGATGCCATCTTTAGTATAAAAATTACCGGATAGAAGGAAATTTACTTTTTCGGTTCCTCCCGATAAATTAATACTATGTGATTGTGATGGCTGGTGGTCGTTAAATACGGTCTTCCACCAGTCGTAGTTTCCGTAATAGTTATAAATGTCTTTTCCGTTCACGTTTTTAACAACAACCCAAGGGCGTTCCGGATTTTCAGTATTGTCGTAGCGGCGTGCTTTCAGTTCTTCCATATCCTCATCTGTATATCGGGTGTAGGTGTTTCCTGTTGCTCTGCGGAATGCTTCGTCGTTCAACATGACGGCATCGTATCCGGTGGTCATGAAATCAGTTCGTACAGTAGGTTTCGAAGATGCGAAGAAGGTCCCGTATGTGATACTCATTTTCCCAGCCTTTGCATTTTTAGTGGTTACCAAAATTACCCCGAATGCACCTCGTGCTCCATAGATGGCAGATGCTGCAGCATCTTTTAAAACGGATACAGATTCAATATCTCTGGGGTTTACGCGGTTTATATCTCCCGGAACTCCGTCGATGAGAACCAGTGGTTCCCCTCCGTTTATGGAAGCTTGTCCACGCACATTAATAGAACCTCCGGCTCCTGGTTCACCAGTGGAGAAGGTGATATTAACGTTTGGCATTGTTCCTTGCAGGATCTGAGTTGCGTTTGATACCGGACGGTTTTCTAATTCTTTGGCAGTGACTTGTGCTACAGCCCCTGTCAAGTTTACCTTTTTCTGTACTCCATATCCGACTACTACAACTTCATCCAGAGCTTGAGTATCTTCTAATAGTTATCAATATTGTTTTTATTTGCGACTGGTATTTCCTGTGAGTTATAGCCGATAAATGAAATGACGATTATGGCTGACTCCGCGACATCCAGGCTGTATTTTCCATCTATATCTGTAATTGTACCATTACCGGTTCCTTTTTCAAGAACATTGGCTCCAATTACGGGTTGTCCACTCTGATCTGTAATTGTCCCACGTACTCGTTTTGTTTTTGGGGAAGTTTGTGGTTTTTTCATTATGTTTATGTGGCGGTCATTGATGGTGTAAGTCAGATCTGTCTCTTTTAGTGCCTGATTTAACACATCACTGATTTGTTTATTCTGAGCATTGACATTGACATAAATGCCATTAATATCAGAGTCAACATAAAAGAAAAGGAATTCACTTTGTTTCTCAATTGTAGAAAAAACTTCGGAAAGTTTGATTTGTCCAGCATTAACTGAAACCTTCGTATTCTGCGAATAAGAATCCATTGCAACAGCCTGAAACAGGGTCACAAATAGTAGAACGACTGTGATCTTCATAATCTGAATGATTTTTTTTAGATCTTTAGATAAAAAAGATCTGTAGTAAGAAACATTTTCCATAATTTTGCGTAGATAAAAGATTTATAATAGCTTCAGTCACAATGTTTGGTCGCGGAGCGACTGAAGCGGATTAAATTTTTGCGATAAACCGGTTATATCAGTATAGCCGGTTTTTGTAGGTTAACATTATTAATACTCCATAGGCTTTCTGTTTTCGTTAATAAAGATTTATCTGATGTAATATGTATTATTCTTTTTTTTCCATTTTATAGGGAGGCTTCGTGAAATTATTTCTAATATTTTATCTAGCGTTTGTTCTTCGCTAAAACTACCGGATATGGTAATGGATGGTTTCATTAATTGCTTGTTTTCGATAATAATTTGTACATTGTATTTCTTCTCAAGTTCTTTTATTAATTTGCTGAACGAGATCATTTTATATTTTATCAAGCCATCTTTCCAGGAAATTTCTTTTTCTATATCTACTTCATATACATCGATGTTACTGGTTGAATAGTCGAATGCCAGTTGTTGGTTGGGATATAATTTAACTTTTTGTCCGGATCCTTCGAAAGATATCCCCCCTTCTATTAATGTGGCAATGATTTTTTCTGATTCAGTATCAATTTTAGCATTGAACACCGTACCTAAAACTTTAATAGTACCTTTGTGTTGATTACCTACCTCAAAGGAAACTTTAAATGGGTTATCAGAGTTTTTGGTAACTTCAAAAAGGGCTTCTCCTTCCAGTTTAACCGATCGGTTAACTTTACCATAAGCGTCTGTATAAGTGAGTGTACTATTTTTATTTAATGTGACTTTTGTACCATCATTGAGGGTGAACTCTGATTTATTGTTATTGGTAAGATAAGTATAATATTTCGTATTTTTCTCATTTGTATGGGTTATAATAAAAAAAGACGAAATGCCAATAATCAAAATAATAGAAGCTACAATTGGGAGAAGGATTGATAGTAAATACTGTTTCCTGGGAATTGGATGTATATTTATTTTATCTTGCAACTTCTCTAATGAAATAGAAGGATTTACATATAGATTAGATGAAATATCTGCATTCCAATAACTTTTCAGCAGATAGAATGTTTGACGATTCTCCTCTTTTTCATTTATCCAATTACTGATGACTAGAATATCTTCAGCTGAAGCATTTTCTGTCAGAACCTTTGTTATAATATGATCTATTTTGTTATCCATCTTTGTTGCTTCTATTAAAATAGTCGCAACCTTGGAGAAAAACCCTTAGTTACAGATGGAAAAATATTATGCGAATAGTAAAAAATTGTATCTGATTCTGCATTTTCCTGATAATGGATACTTGTTCATCGTTGATCCGGATTATGTATTATGAAAATCGTACCTTTACAGTATAAAACTATAAAGGTACGAAAAAATGGAAAAAATTGAAGTGATATTGTAAAGATATTGGTTATAGACCAAGTATGTATTTTTATTAATAAGACATGAATTCCGTGAATACCCCTATTGGAGAAAGGAAAATATTCTAGTTCTGATAAATATAAAAAATGAAAGGGAAAGTCTGGGTTTAATTCCAGCTCTTCCCCTCTCTTACTTAACCGACCCCCTTATTTCCCAATAAGTTTTATGTAACAAATGTATATGATTTGTTAGGATGATTTGTTTCGTAAATCAAGCAAATTAATTCTGTGTCCAGTCAAATTTCATTCTAGATTACGATCTGTAGTTCTATGACCGATACAAAATAGACTCTGTATTGCTGCTCGTTTTAAAAAGAGTGCCAATTGGAATAATAAGTTTCGGTCTGAGACTATTTTTGAGAAGTTAGTAACTTATTTATCCTGTTTGAGTGATTCGCGTAGTTTTTTGATGGCAGTAGAGAGATGGGCTTCTAGTGTTTTTACGGATATGTCTAATATAGTTGCTACTTCTTTATATTTAAGTTTATCTTCACGAACCAGTTTGAAAGCTGCTTTGCATTTAGCAGGAAGGGCATCGATGGCTTTATTTAGTTGGTTGATTCTCTCTTTAGAGATAAGGTCATCCTCTGGAGTTGTTTCTGTATATGTGAAAAGATCGATTGAGATTTCATTTAGTTCTATCTGTTCCATATGTATAGTACGGTAATAACTAATAGCTTTGTGTCTGGCTATAGAATAAATGTAAGCATCAAAGTTGGCTATTTTCAATAAAGATTTCCTGTTGTTCCATACAGCGAGAAAAGTATCTGATACTATTTCTTCGGCTTCTACCGCAGAGGAGACATAAAGAGTTGTAAATCGCATCATCCTTCGAAAATAAGTGAAGTATAACGATTTAAAGGCCATTTGTGAATCGTGCAAAGCCATTTCACATATCCATTTTGCTATGTCTTCTTTATAGTCGTTCAATAGTTGAAAGTTAACAACTTTATTAATATAGTCGTATTTGAAAGGAAAAACCCTTAGTGTGATAACTTTATTTTCTTACGGTTTTTAATAATACGAGGGTGTTTTAACGATTGTAACATGTTTGTAACATCTGTGTAACACATGTGAAATATTTGTTTCAGAACTTTGCCGTCGAATATGTAACACTCATTTATGGAAACATTTTATCTGTTCCTCGTAATTTTCCTCTTTGTGCTGGCGGTGTTCGACCTGTCGGTCGGAGTCAGTAATGACGCAGTAAACTTCCTTAATTCTGCAATCGGTTCGAGGGCCGCATCATTTAAAGTAATTATGGTCATCGCCGCAATCGGTATTTTTGTCGGCGCTTCATTGTCAAACGGAATGATGGATATTGCCCGGCATGGGATCTATCAGCCCCAGCACTTCTATTTTTCGGAAATAATGTGCATTCTGTTTGCCGTTATGCTTACGGATGTTGTTCTGTTGGATGTATTTAACTCGTTAGGTATGCCGACTTCTACAACTGTTTCTCTTGTATTTGAACTCTTAGGAGGTACTGTTGCACTTGCTCTGATTAAAATAGCCCATTCCGACGGGGCTTTGCAATTGGGAGACCTGCTGAATACGGATAAGGCATTTACCGTTATTCTGGCGATATTCCTGTCCGTCGCGATCGCCTTTTTCTTCGGTTCCGTAGTGCAGTACATCTCTCGTCTGATCTTTACCTTTAATTATAAGAAACATACCAAATACTTTATCGCTCTGTTCGGTGGTCTGGCTGCTACTTCCATTTTATATTTTATGCTGATAAAAGGATTGAAAGAAAGTTCTTTCATGACAAGTGGATTGAAAGAAGCTGTATATGGCAATACGGAGACGATTGTCTGGTGTGCCTTTATCGGTTTCACGATCCTGATGCAGATTCTTCACTGGCTGAAAGTGAATGTGTTCAAAGTAGTGGTGTTGATGGGTACGTTTGCCCTGGCGCTGGCTTTTGCGGGCAATGATTTGGTGAACTTTATCGGTGTTCCTTTGGCTGGCTATTCTTCTTATATAGATTTGATGGCACAGGGGGGAACGACTACGACGGATACGTTCCTGATGTCTTCCTTGCTCGAACCGGCACAGACACCCTGGTATTTCCTGGTAGGATCGGGGCTGGTGATGGTGATTGCATTGGCTACATCCAAAAAGGCACAGAGCGTAATCAAGACTTCGCTGGATTTGTCCCGTCAGACGGAAGGAAATGAAAATTTCGGAACTTCACCTGTTGCCCGTGTGCTGGTCCGGACATGCAACAACACAGCCAGTACGCTGCTGAGTGTGGTTCCTCCCCGCGTAAAAGACTGGATAGACAGCCGTTTCAATAATGACGAGATCATCCTGGAAAATAAAGCCAGTTTTGACCTGGTCAGAGCTTCGGTCAATGTTGTGTTGTCCGGCTTGTTGATTGCACTGGGTACTTCTTTGAAATTGCCTCTGTCTACTACTTATGTTGCGTTCATGGTGGCAATGGGTAGTTCGCTGGCGGACCGTGCCTGGGGACGTGAGAGTGCCGTTTACCGTATTACCGGTGTGTTGTCCGTGATCGGAGGATGGTTCATCACGGCGGGTGCAGCATTTACCATTTGTTTCCTGGTTGCTTTGCTGATTTATTTCGGCGGTATTGCCGCCATGGTTGCCATGGTCGGTGTAGCGGTTTATATGCTGATCCGTAATCAGATTGCCTATAAGAAGAAACTGAAGAAAGAGGCTTTGAAAGAAGAAGTCAATACGACGGTTGCGAAACTGCGTGAAACAACCGACGGACGCGAAGCGCTTTCTTTGTTCCGCGAACATAGTCGCGAAGAATTGGAATCTGTCCTGCTCTTCACTGCGGATATGCTGGATAGATCGGTTCACGGATTTATGAATGAGAATCTCCGTGAACTGCGTAAGGTCCTGAGTGCCGTGGAAGAAAAGAAAATCCACCTGAAGCAGGTAAAACGAGTCGGAACTCTTGGTGTCACTCATTTGGATCATGATATAGCCGTTGAAAAGGGGTTATATTATTACCAGGGAAATGATTTCGCCAGTGAGATCATATTCAGTGTCCGCCGTATGACGGAGCCGAGCAAGGAACATGTGGATAATAACTTCAGTCCGCTCAACGATATCCAGAAAGAAGATTTCAGTAAGATGACGGAAAGTATCGTTACTTATCTGAAACGCTGTGCGACTATGATCGAGAAGAACGATTATCATCGCTTGGACGATGTGATCGCCGAATCGGTGGATTTGACGAACCAGCTTACAGCTTTGAAGAAAGGCGAGCTGAAACGTATTCAGGGACAAAGCGGCAGCACCAAGGTAAGTATGGTTTACCTGAACATGGTACAGGAGGCGCAGAATATCGTATCTTTTACCGCGAATCTGATCAAGGTAAGCCGTAAATTTCAGAAAGAATGAAATACAATCGTCGGCTGAAACATATTTGTAACAAAATCTAAACAGATTGGTCACATTATAGAAATACCCTCGTCATATCGCGAGGGTATTTTTGTTGCCGGAAATAAAACGACAACAAAGATGAACAATTTGTTACAGATAAATGAAACGACCCGGAAACGCCTTTCCGACTTCCTTTTTATCCTTTGGGCGGGAGGAGCCGCTTTGCTCTCTTATTCCTTGGTTTATGCACTCCGTAAACCGTTCACCGCAGCCTCTTTCGAGAATGCGGAATTTTTCGACCTGGATTATAAGGTGGTGGTGACGATCTCCCAGATACTGGGATATGTGATCTCCAAGTTTATCGGTATCAAACTGATCTCTGAGTTGAAAGCGGAGGAGCGGTTTAAGTTTATTCTGACATCCGTCTTGCTGGCGGAAGCGTCGTTGATCCTTTTCGGATTGCTTTCAACGCCGTTCAATGTGGCTGCGATGTTCCTCAACGGTCTTTCTTTGGGATGTATGTGGGGAGTGATTTTCAGCTTTATCGAAGGACGGCGGGTAACGGATATTCTGGCGAGTCTGCTGGGTGTCAGTATGGTGGTCAGTTCGGGGACGGCGAAGTCGGTCGGATTGTATGTCATGAATCATCTGCATGTAAGCGAGTTTTGGATGCCTGCACTGATCGGTGCAGTGGCACTTCCCCTGTTGCTCCTGCTGGGTTGGGCACTTAACAGGCTTCCCAAGCCGACCCAAGAGGATATCGCCATGAAGTCCGAACGCGAAACCCTGAACGGAAGACAGCGGCGGGAGCTCTTCAAAAGCTATATGCCTTTTCTGAGTATGCTTTTCGTGGCCAATATCGCGATTGTCGTTTTGCGAGATATAAAGGAAGACTTCCTGGTGAATATAATAGATGTATCCAGTTACTCGCCGTGGCTCTTTGCCCAGATAGACAGCATCGTGACATTGATTATCCTGGGGATATTCGGTCTGATGGTCTTCGTGAAAGACAATTTGAAGGCACTGTCTGTATTGTTTGTCCTGATCATGTCGGGAATGGTGGTGATGTCGGTCGTCTCTTTCGGGCAGGAACAGTTCCGGCTTTCGCCTGTTGCATGGTTGTTTATCCAGAGTTTGTGCCTGTATATCACCTACCTGACATTCCAGACTATCTTTTTCGACCGTTTCATCGCTTGCTTCAGAATTCGCGGGAATGTCGGTTTCTTTATTGTGACGACAGACTTTCTGGGATATACCGGAACCGTCGTTGTGCTTGTCCTGAAGGAGTTTTGCAACCCCAATATCGATTGGGCTTTGTTTTATAACCAGCTGGCAGGTTATGTCGGTATCTTTTGTTGCATCCTTTTTGCTTGTTCTTTTGTATATTTGCACCAGCGTTTCCGTAGAGAAACAGGTGTGACAGCCGCCAGGGAAGAGACACTTGAAGCCGTTCCGCAGAATGCCATCACCGTTGCCTGAATTTGATATATCGGAATATAAAGAATAATCAGTATATAAATGAAGTTATGAAGAAGATTTCGTGTGTAATTATGGACTGGGCGGGAACAGCTGTCGATTTCGGTTGTTTTGCCCCATTGAACGCTTTCCTGAAAGTTTTCTCGGAAGAAAAAGGGATCGATATTACGTACCGCCAGGCACGTGAGCCGATGGGACTCCTCAAGATCGATCATATCAAGGCTATTCTGAATATGCCGGAAGTCAGTGATAAGTTCCGTGCCCGTTATGGCCGCGACTGGAACATGGATGATGTGAACGAGATGTATCAGAGTTTTGAGAAACATCTGTTCGCCTCGCTGAAAAACTTTACCACGCCGATACCCGGTGTATTGGAAACAATGAAACTGTTGCGTGAGAACGGCATAAAGATCGGTTCTACAACCGGCTATACACAGGCTATGATGGACGTGGTCCGTCCCGATGCCGCTGCCAAAGGCTATGAGGTCGACAATCTGGTCACTCCCGACGATGTTCCTGCCGGTCGTCCTGCTCCTTATATGATCTATAAAAATATGATCGATTTGGCTATTCCGTCTGTAGATAATGTTGTGAAAGTAGGCGATACGATTGCCGACATCAAAGAAGGCCTGAATGCGAAAGTTTGGAGCATCGGTATCGTAACGGGAAGTAACGAGATGGGAATTACTGAAGAAGAATACAACCATCGCTCTGCCGACGAACTAGCTGAACTGAAGCGCGAAGTACGCGAACGTATGCTGGCTGCAGGTGCTCATTTCGTATTGGATAACATTACCGAACTGCCTGCTTGCATTGAGAAAATTAACCGATAAAATAAAGACATAACATATCCATTGAAATGAGAAATTATCTTTTACTGACTCCCGGCCCGTTAAGTACTTCACAGACAGTACGCGAGGCCATGCTTCAGGATTGGTGCACCTGGGATAAAGATTATAACGAAGGAATTGTAACTCCGATCCGTAAAGGCTTGCTGGCCATTGCCGGACTGGATGAGAACGAATATACCGACGTACTTTTGCAGGGAAGCGGTACTTACTGCGTGGAAGCAACGATCGGAGCTGCCGTGAAACCGACCGATAAACTGCTTATCCTTGCCAATGGCGCATACGGTAAGCGTATGGCGCAGATTGCTGAATATTATCATATCGATCATGTGCTGGTCTCTCTGCATGAAACGGAGCTGATCACAGGAGAAGTTGCCCGCAAGGCACTGGAAGCGAATCCGGGCATCACCCATCTCTCTATGGTGCACAGTGAAACAACGACCGGTCTGCTGAATCCGATCGAAGAAGTGGCGGAAGTGATCCGTGGCAAGGGAATCACGTTTATCGTAGATGCCATGAGCAGCTTTGGAGGCGTGCCTATCGATGTGAAGAAGCTGAATATCGATTTTTTGGTGAGCAGTGCCAATAAATGTATTCAGGGAGTTCCCGGTTTTGGCTTCGTCATCGCCAGGAAGGAAAAGCTGATGGCCTGTAAAGGAGTTGCCCGTTCGTTGTCCCTGGATATCTATGCACAATGGGAAACGATGGAAAAAGGCGGAGGTAAATGGCGTTTTACGTCACCTACGCATGTGGTCCGCGCTTTCTACCAGGCAATGAAGGAACTGAATGAAGAAGGTGGCATCGCAGCCCGCTACGAACGCTATAAGAAGAATCACCGTATATTGGTAGACGGCATGCGTGCATTGGGATTCAAGACGTTATTGCCGGATGCTTCGCAGGGTCCGATCATCACATCTTTCCTGTATCCTCATGCTGATTTTGATTTCCATGCTTTTTATGAAGCACTGAAACAAAAAGGTTTTGTGATTTATCCCGGAAAGATCTCGGATGCCGACACTTTCCGTATCGGGAATATCGGGGATGTTTTCCCTCAGGATATGGAGAATTTGCTGGAAGCGATCAAACAGACATCTATCCGTTGACGGCATTGTCTGACTCACAAGGATGAATGAATACAAAGCGGGCTCCGGCAGTATATGATGTATCCAGGAATATGCTGTCCGGCCCGCTTAAATGTTCTGCTATATAACTGCATATATGGAGACCGAGACCTGTGCCTGATTGGTAGTTGTCCGACTTTTCGAAACGTTTAAATATTTCTTCCTGCTTTTCTTTTGGAATACCCGTTCCGGTATCGGTGACCGTTATCCGTACGTGCTTTTTATCTGCTTCCAACGTATAAGCCAGGTTGATTTCTCCTTTTTCCGTAAATTTGGCCGCATTGGTTAGCAGGTTGGTTAGTAATTGTTGCAGGCGTATAGTGTCTGTATTGATAATCACTTGTTCTGAGGCAGGGGAAAAAGTTAATACCACTCCTTCACGTACATGTTGCCGGATGCTGTTGAGAGCTTTTCGGCAGCAATCTTTCAATAATACTTTTTGCAAATTGAAGCTCATGTCACCCGTTTTCATCATTGACAGGTTGAGTACATCATTTATTAACGTCAGCATCAAATCGGTATTATTCTGAATGATTCCGGAATATTCTCTTTTCTCTTCTGGAGTTGTTCCCTTTTCTGTCAGCAACTCGGAAAAACCGACAATTGCATTCAGAGGAGTACGTATTTCATGACTCATATCTGCAATGAAAGAACTTTGCAGGCGATTGGCTTCATCTGCTCGTATCGTTTCGAGTATCAGTTTTTCTTTTGATTTTAGTAAAGCCTCTTTTTCCTGTTGTAAATAATTCTTCAACCGTTGTGTCCTGTTGCTGTAAATATATAGGATATAGAGTGTTATTAGTAATATGATAATTACAGACAGGAAGAATAGCAACTGATTTTGTTTCTGTATAATTTGCTTTTGGTTATTCTTCATCTGGTCTTTTTGCATGATATCGAAATTGATATCATGTAATGTACGCAGTTGGTTCACTTGACGCAGAAACATTTCGTTGTTACTTTTGTCATTATAGGCGCTGATCTCTTCATAAAGCTTCAGGACTTCGTTTTCTTTCCCTTGTTTTTTCAGTATATCGGCTTTTAATTGTAAATCTTCCGGTAAACGCTGTTTTTCTAAAAGTTTGTCAATGTAATGTAAAGCGAGTGTAAAATTACCTGTTCGGGCATAATAATGGGATTTGACAGCCAGATATACTTTTCCTGCATAGTCTCCCTCTACGAATTCACTTCCTTCGAAGCGACTGGCCATTTCGATGGATTCCCTGGCTTTGTCCAATTCATTCTCTTTCAGATACAGATCGGTATAGAAACAATATAAAAGCCAGTATTCCCGGTTGACGGGGAATAAACCGTTTTGTGTTTTATTCAATCCATCTAATTTGTCTATCAACTGCTTATAATCCGCGAGCATTTCCAAGGTCTTTTTATATGAATCGGTCCGCAGGCTCGACTCTATTTGGTAAGCGATCAGACGTAATTCGGTGTCATTGTCGCCTCCCTGTTGTTTCAGACGGTCGAGTCCGTCCTGGAAAGCGATCACGGCATCGCTATCACGACGGATGGCTTGATAAATCTGGCCCAGGCATTCCGAACTGCGCAAGAGTCCGTAACTTTGTTTCGTGTTTATAGCCAATTGGTATAGATTATGAGTATTGTTCATTGCTTCTTCATAATTCCTGTGCCATAACAGATCCTGGCAGTATAATGCTCTTGCCCTGAATAAGGCATCCGGATATTCATTGCGTTCACGGGCGATAGAGTCGATCGTGTGCATCCAGTAAGCCAGACTGTCACTTTTATCCAGGTTATAATAGTAGGTGGCAATGTCCGACAATGCTGTATAAACAGCTTGGACAGAATCAATCTTTTCAGCTTCTTTTATCGATCTTTTCAGGTATTCGATCTGTTCTGGTTTTTGTTCATGGAGAAGAGAAAGACGGTATAATACCGGAATTTTTTCCTGTGGTTCGGATTGCTCCGGCAAAATGGCTTTCAGACTATCGATTTCTGCCATATGTGAGTTGATGGCCAGTGCCGATAGGGGAAAAAGTAGGAGTAACCTTATCATAAGTGCCCAAATCCTGACATGATATGTAAAAGATAGATGCTGTCTTTTCATGATTGTTTGTTGTTTATCAGCTCCGTTGAATGCGTAAAAATAAAACGGGCTCCTGTTGTATAAGCAGAATCTATAAATAAACTCCCTTTAAATTGTTCGGAGATATGTGAGCTGATAGCTAATCCAAGACCTACACCCTGGACAAACTCGTTTACCTTTTCAAACCGATGGAATATATGTGATTGTTTTTCAGGGGAGATCCCACATCCTGTATCAGTGACCGACACTCGGATTAGATGTTCTTCTTCTTCGAATGTAAGATTTATTTCTCCTTCCCGTGTAAATTTAGCTGCATTTTCCAATAGATTCCTCAGGACTTGCATGAAGCGGTTCCGGTCTGTATTTAGCATGTATTTTTCTACCGGAGGTTCAAAAACTAGTCTGACATTTGGCTGCATAAAGGGGTTGATTTCGCTGATGACTTCCCGGCAACAGGCTATCACATCGTAGGCTTTTATATTCAGGCTGAACCTACCGGCATCGACCAGGGCAAGATCGAGTATGTTGTTTACGATATTCATCAGCAATTTGGAGTTTTCTTTAATTAAGTCTGTAAATTCTTTTTTCTCTTCGTCAGAGAATGAATCCTCATCCTCACTTAATAGTTTGGAAAAACCGACAATGGCATTTAATGGAGTACGTATTTCATGACTGATCTTTGCGATAAAATCAGTCTTTTGTCGGTTGGCCTCTTCTGCTTTCTCTTTGGCCAGCCGTGATTCTTTTTCTGATTTAACCAATGCTTCCTTTTCACACTCCAAAGCATTTTTCAGTTTATTGGAGCGTAAATAATAACGGATTCGTATAAATAACAATATGAGTAATAACAGAGAGATACCTAATCCCATCCTTACCCATTGTGTCCGTAAGGCCAGTTGATCGTTTTGACGCTGCAGTTCGTAAGTCTGCCGTTCCTGATCGTTCAGATCATTCAGTAACCGGAGTTGTTGTATCTGACGTTCGAAGGCTTCTTTTTTCATACGGCTATTCAATGCAAACAATTCTTCATAGGTTGCAATGGCTTTTGCTTTTTGTCCGTCGGCTGTCAGGATATCTATTTTCAGCTTTAAATAATGGGGTTGAACTTCGATATCCAGTCCTCTATTAATGGCTTTGAGGGCATTAGTGTAGTCTTTATTTTTATAGCAGTACAGGGCTTTTATGCGGTAATATGGATATTTCATATTCTCTTCTGTCGACTGATCGATATATTTATCTGCCTCTTTAATATATTTTCCAGCTTTATCGAGTTGTCCTTTTTTCATGTACAATTCCGCATAATAACTGTTGAATAGCCATTTATGCCATATCGACTGATAAGAAACTCCTTTATCTGCGTAAATTTTATATACAATCTGATACAGCTCTTTATATCTGTTTATTAATTGGAGAGATTCATCTAGCAGGTTCTCGTCCAGGAATGACGGAATAATTTCCGATACATATTGTATTTCATAAACCGGGTTGGAGTTTAGCTTTTTCAGATAGATTAAACCTTCCTTATAAGCAGTGGTCGCTTCTTTATTTCGCCCCATACCTTGGTATGCAAATCCGATACATTGGTTGGCCAGCATCAGGCCATAGTCATCCTGTGCCTTTTTAGCGTCGTTCAACAGTTTGAAAGCTTCACTGATGGCTAGTTCGTAATTCAATATTCCCTGATAATATTTGCATAGCAATAGTCTTGTCTGGAAAAAAGCCGGTGGTGTTATTGCATGTCGGCGGTAGATCGAATCCAGTTGATTTTTCCAGTAAATCAAACTATCCAATTGAGATTCATTATAATAGTACCGGCATAATCTTGAGTAGCTTTCACCGATATAATTTAGAGTATCGAGTTGTACGGATAAATCGATAAGTTCTTTCAACAACGTAGCTTCTTCGGGTTGTTGCCAATAACTACGGGATAATTCGAGTAAGACCGGCAGCTTTTCTGATGGCTCTTTGATATTCTTCAAAATAGTATGCAAGCTGTCTTTCCGGCTATCGTTTGTTTGTGCCTGCAAATGTGGGCGGGAAGATAAACCGGTTATTACAGTAAGTAATAATATTGAAATAAATTTAGGCATACTAGTGTTAGGTAAATGCTATTGGGTCCTAAAATACAGTTTTGCAAAGATACTCTTTACTAAATAAAAAAAACGGTTTATATCAATAAAAGCGTTGTTTTATACACACTTTGGTTATTTTTTACCATTAAGGCTGGAATAAGTCTACTTTTTTGTGTCCGGAGAGTAAAATAAGTAAATAAAAGCTGCGTATAATAAATTATTTTGATTACGTTTGTATCCGTTAATTTTCAACTAATCTGAAATTTTTATCAGAGAGATTTTTTTACAAAGTTGTACTTTAATTAATAAAAACAAATGAAACGGTCAGATTTAATTGCAGCTATAGCTGCTGAAAGTGGTTGTAGTAAGAAAGATGTAGATGCAATGCTCGAAGCATTTTGTTCTGTTGCGACTGATGCACTTCGTCAAAGAGATCCGATAGTCTTGAAAGGATTTGGTACTCTTTCTCCCAGAGAGCAAAATAGTCGTCCGGCCCGCAACCCCAAGACAGGAGAGGTTGTTATTATTCCGAAGCGTCTGAGTGTGAAATTCAGCGTCGGTAAATTCCTTTTTGAAGATCTGAACAAGTAACTGCTATGCAGGGCGGATGGAGTCGCGCAGAACGAGTATTCCTTCCGGTCCTGTGTTGAATAGCAAGTCTACAATACTTAAGTTGGGGAGGAATCCGAATTTATCCCGGAATACCTGGTAATAGGGTTGCGGGATGAAGTCAGGATCTTCCCCTTCGTGTTTCGGGCGGATGATCTCCCGGAAATCGTTTTCTACCTCCGGTGTATAAGTTTCTGTATAGGCAATGTTCGGCTGCAAGTCCAGTAACCGGCAAACCAACATGCGTAGCTCCTCATTAAAATCGAACAGGAACTCAAATTTCTTTTCATAGAACGGAGCGAAGTCTTCCTCATAATATTCAAAGAACGGACTCATATTATAAGCCGAGACCAGCGCATTCCAATGAAGATGGCGCCAGTTCCCGTGGTCGGATATACGGATATCTTTTGTCGGGCATTTCAATGTGTCCGGTTTGACGATGGGGACGGAGAGGGATAACGGACCGTTGGCGGCTGCGATCGTACAGCGGTTGCGGTAGGTTTGTTTCAGATAGTTCTCTGCTGTCTCTATCCATACTTTCTCAAATTGGAAAAGTTTACAGTACTGTTGTACCGGACCCAGATAGGCCGATGATATATATACAGATTGCATGATCAGTTTATGGGTTTAAAGATTCGTTGCCTGTCCGGACTGTACCAGCTGAACCAGGCGTTTCCTATGATATGGTCGTGCGGAATGAATCCGAGATGGCGGGAGTCTACCGCATCGTTGGTATTATCTGAAAGCATCCAGTAATAATCCTGGTTGAAGAAAAAAAACGTAGTTTCCCTTCCGTCTAAATATAGCTTTCCGTTACGGAAAACAGCCTTTTCTCCAGCCTCGGCCAAGATCGCTTCACGGCAGGCGGTCAATGCGGCAGCATCGAGCCGATGAGCTCTTCCTTTTTGGGGAACGATCAGCTCATAACTGTCTGTCCGGTCTTTTATAAAACGGATATCGGCTTCTTCCGATAATTCCTCCCTGATCTGATACTCTTCAAAAGAGGTGAGATAGAGAGAGAGCCCAAATTCCTCCTCTTTCATTTCCCTGACGGGGATGTTCAGCTTCTTCTGTATAGCCGAAAATTCGTCCTGCCCTGCCTTTGTCACCATATACCGGTTAAGTGATTGCGGCGAATGGGGGATGAGCTTTCCGTTGACCAGATAGCCGTCGCTTGCGACACGGATCGTATCGCCCGGCATACCGATACAACGGCTCAGGAATAAAGGAGTCGAAACGGAATCTTTCAGTAACGGACTGGTAAATAAAACCACCCTGTTGCGCCCGGGATTATCTTTCAGAGGTAACTTGTTGACCAGGATATAATCGCCTTTATGCAACGCCGTCTCCATAGAATTGGTCGAAACATGGAAAGACTCCACACAAAAGTGGCGGACTGCCATAACGCCTCCTGCCAGCAACACGATCGTTGCCAGCCATCTTACTGCAGATATAAAGGAGCGTTTTGCCATATTATTCAAGTTGACAAATGACAGTTGACGGGGGACAGATGAGCTTCGAATTTATCAAACTTTCAACTGTCCCTTGTCAACTGTCAACTTTTAATCAGGGTGTACCATGCGGAACAGACGGTTCCAGCGGATACCACCGTCAAACAGACTGCGGTCTTTATCCAGTGACAACCAGATCAGGATCGGTTTTCCGACGATATGATCTTCCGGAACGAATCCCCACGAACGACTGTCGGCACTGTTGTGACGGTTGTCCCCCATCATCCAATAGTAATCATATTTGAATGTATAGTCTGTTTCCGGCTTGCCGTTGATATAATAGGTTCCGTCTTTTACTTCCAGTGTGTTGTTCTCGTAGTTTTTGATGCAACGGCCATACAAGGCGATGTTACGTTCGTTCAGCGGGATGGTCGCTCCTTTTTTCGGAATCCACAGCGGACCGAAATTATCGCGTGACCAGCCTGTTTCGTACCATGCCGGATACGTATTTCCAGCCCAGGCATCCGGTTCGATAACGATCTTTTTCACAGACGGTAGTTTCTCGGCAATGGCAAGCGCTTTCTTGGTCAGAGGCATGTGGTAAACCGGGTTGAACTGTCCGCTTTCATTCGGCTTAAAGCCGAGGAAAGACATCAGGTCCTGATAAAATCCACTGTTCGTAGCCAGTATGCGATCATCTTTACTTACCTCCATCAGGCGGAACTGTTCCTCCGTGATGGGAGAACCGTCCGTTTCAACAAAGTAGTTGAACTGCAGGTTTTCCGGATTCTTGGCAGGTTTGCCGTCGATGTATACCTGGTTATTTCGTAATTCGATCGTGTCGCCGGGTAAACCGATACAGCGTTTTACATAATTCTCGCGTTTGTCTACGGGACGGTAGATCACCTCTCCGAATGTGTTTTTATCCATCCAGATCCGGTCGCGTCCGTACATGGCGACCAGTTCGTCGTAACTCGGATTCTGTTGTTTCAGGGCAACCGTGTCGCCTGCCGGGAAGTTGAACACGACGATATCGTCACGTTTCACATGACCGAATCCTTTGACACGTTTGTAACCCCATTCAGGCCAGTCCAGATACGATTTGCAGTTGAAGAAGGGCAAGGTGTTTTGTACCAGCGGAAATGACAGCGGCGTGTTCGGTACGCGCGGACCATAGCTCAGTTTGCTCACAAACAGATAATCGCCAACCAGCAATGATTTCTCCAGCGAAGAACTCGGTATCTGATAGTTTTGGAAAATGAACAGGTTAATGAAATAAACGGCAATCAGCGCGAACAGGATATCGTCCACCCATTCCAGTGCATTCCGCACACTCGGGTTCTTCGACTGTTTCCAGGCTCCCCAGGGAATGTATTTTGTCAGGAAAATATCCACCAGTACGATCAATCCTAGCAACAACCAAAGGTTCTGCATCCAGATTGAAAAGAGTATATACAATACGGCTGAGATGCCGAACTTGATCCATTGTTTCTTGGAAAACTTTTTCATTTGTAGACTAATCTGTGGAATTAAAATTGAAGCATATCATCCATACCGAGGAAGCCTTTCTTCCCGGCTGTAAATTCGGCGGCAACGACAGCGCCGAGGGCAAAGCCGGCACGGCTCTTGGCATCATGTTTGATGCTGATATAGTCGACATCCGACTCGTAGGTCACTTCATGGATACCCGGCACTTCTCCTTCGCGGATGGCGTGGATCGGCAGGTCGGTCGGCTGTTCGGCTGTTTCCAGCGTCCAGCGTTCTTTCCGGTCTACATTTTCAAGAATGCCTTCAGCCAGTGTGATGGCCGTTCCGCTCGGAGCATCCAGCTTATGGATATGATGCGTTTCCGTCATGCTGATATTGTAGGAGGGGAAGTTATTCATGATCTTCGCCAGGTATTTGTTGAGGGCGAAAAAGATGTTTACTCCGATGCTGAAATTGGAGGCATAGAAGAATGTCTTGCCTTCCTTTTCACATTTCTCTTTGATTTCGCCGATACGGTCCAACCAGCCTGTCGTCCCGGAGACAACGGGAACGCCGGCAGCGAAACTTTTCATATAATTGTCGAAAGCCGTGGCAGGAGTCGTAAACTCGATGGCAACGTCTGCGCTCTTGAAATTAGCTGACTGAAATTCTTCCGGGTTGTTTATATCTACGATAGAGACGATCTGGTGTCCTCTGCTGAGTGCGATTTGTTCGATGGTTTTCCCCATCTTTCCGTAACCGATAAGTGCAATCTTCATATCTTTAAAAATTGAGAATTGAGAATTGAAAATTGAGAATTAGAGAATGAAATAAGGTTTATTGTTCATTTTCAACTTTCAATTTTCAATTTTCAATTAGTTATAGGGTGCAAATATAAAGAAAATGAATTAGATTTGTGGCATAAATCTTAACTCTGAAAAGAATATGGAACGTTTATTACATTATGTTTGGAAATACAAACTGTATCCGGCACTGCCGCTTCTTACCACCGATGGTCGTCTTGTATCCGTAATCGATCCCGGAATACTCAATTCCGATGCCGGACCGGACTTCTTCAATGCAAAGATAAAAATAGCCGATACCCTGTGGGTCGGCGGTGTGGAAATCCATACCAAAGCGTCTGACTGGCTGCTTCATCGGCACGATTTGGATAAGGCCTACGATGCTGTGGTGCTGCATGTCGTGGAGTGTTCGGACTGTGAGGTGTGCCGGACGAACGGCGAACCGATCCCGCAGCTGAAACTGGCTGTTCCGGAGGCTGTGGTCAGGAATATGGACTGGCTGTTGTACCGTGAAGTTTCCATGCCGTGCCTGGGCTATATCCGGGAAATAGAATCGTTGTACATTTCCTCTTGGCTGGATGCCCTGCTAGGTGAACGGCTGGAGCGGAAGACGGCTGATATTTTCCGTCTGCTGGACCTGTATGGCGGCGATTGGAACGAGGTCTTTTATATTACTTTAACCCGTAATTTCGGCTTTGGAGTGAATAACGATATTTTCGAACGTCTGGCGAAAAGCCTGCCGTTGCGCTGTATTCAGAAACAACGCGGCAGCTATTCGCAGGTGGAGGCGATGCTGTTCGGGCAGGCGGGAATGCTGGACGAAGCGCTCGACTGTCCTTACTACCGTTTGCTGCAACGCGAATACCGGTTCCTTCGTCATAAGTTCGGGTTGACGCCGCTCGATCCTTTCCTGTTTAAGAATCTGCGTATCCGTCCGGTCAATTTTCCCTGTCTGAAACTGGCACAACTGACTGCCGTCTGGACGCAGCACGATACCTTGTTTTCCGAAATACTGACAGCCGGCAGTATCGGCCAGATCAAACAATACCTCCGTGTTTCTCCATCCGAGTATTGGGCGACACATTATAATTTCCGTTCTGTTTCCCTCCGGAAAGAAAAGCCGGTGGGAGAAAATTCCTTATGTATCCTGCTGATAAATACGGTGGTTCCGATACTTTTTGCTTATGGTGTCCGGAATAAACAACCGGAATATTGCGACCGTGCCATCCGTATCCTTGAAAGCCTTCCGCCGGAAAAGAATGCGATCGTTTCCGCTTTTGGGCAAGCAGGAATCAAAGCCTGCCATGCCGGAGACAGCCAGGCACTTATCCAGCTGAAGCGGGAGTACTGCGAGAAAAAGAAATGTTTGTATTGCCGGATCGGGTTCAGGTATCTGAAACAGGATGTTTTGAAATATTAATCTCGTAGAAGTTGTAATATATTTAAACTTTATATACTTTTGTCCTATGGATGATGAACGAGAAATAGTAGCATATAAAAGTTACTTTTGGGACTTCATGGATACTCTTACCGAAAATGAGTCTAAAAAGATATACTATATACTTGATATGCTGAAAGTCAGATATCTATCGAGTGTTTTTTTGTTTTGATAAAGGGAAGATCGTTATTCTGTTTAATGGGTTTCAGAAAAAAACGCAAAAGACACCGGTTAAGGAAATAAATAAAGCATTAAAAATCAAAGAAGAATATTATGGAAGCAAATCTGAGAAGCGTTGATGTAATAATGGATCAAAAATTCGGCAAAGTAGGAACTTCCGAGCGTGATAATTTTAGACGTGAAGCCTATTCTTATTGTATGGGTCAAATTATCCACGATGCGCGTAAAAAAGAAAAGGTGACGCAGGAAGAACTGGCAAAGCGTATTGGGGCAAGTAAGTCATATATTTCGCGTATTGAAAAGGGGGTTATAGAACCAGGTGTAAGTACGTTTTATAGAATTATTGAAGCACTGGGATTACGTATTGAAATTGTGAAGCCTGTGATATAAAGACCTGCCGGCTGTTCGATTTTGTTTATAAATCAAACAAAATCGAACAGATAACTATTATGAGACTTATCGAGGATGGCCGTTTTGCAGAAACGTTTTTTTTGACTGACTGATAGCGGAAGAAAGGGAATTGTCCGGGCAGATGGTGGCATGAATGGTGTTTCAATTTCTGATTTGTTATAGTGAACTTACGTTATTTAGCGTATATATAACTGTTTGTCACCGGATTTTTCCCTATTTTTGCCCTCTGATTAAAAAGAGATTGAATGAGTAACAGATATATAAACAATTTATTGCTGGCGGTGTGCGGGCTGTTTCTGTTGGTAACCATGTATTCATGTGCCAATATGGCTTCTCCGAACGGAGGACCTTATGATGAGATGCCGCCTAAATTTGTCAGCAGCCTTCCGGCTCCAAACCAGAAGAACTATAAGGGGAAGAAGGTGGAAATCCTGTTTGATGAGCTGGTGCAGCTGGATAAGCCGTCGGAGAATGTGATCATCACACCGCCGCAAATGCAGTTGCCGGTAATCCGTGCTGCCGGAAAGAAGGTGGTGGTCGAGCTGAAAGATACACTGAAAGAGAATACGACCTATACGATCGACTTTACCAATTCGATATCCGATAATAACGAGAAGAATGTGTTCGAGAATTTCTCTTTTGCCTTCTCTACCGGTGATGTGATCGATACGCTGGAAGTTTCCGGTATCCTGCTGAATGCGGAAAACCTGGAACCGATGCCCGGTATCACGATCGGTCTGCATAAGAACTTGGAAGATTCGGCTTTTGTGAAACTGCCTTTCGACCGTACTTCGCGTACAAACGATAAAGGAGAGTTCACCATCCGTAATATTTCTCCGGGCAGCTATCGTATATTCGGTCTAAATGATGTCAATCGCGATTATAAGTTCGACCAGCCGGGCGAAGAGATTGCTTTCAACGACTCTATCATTATCCCGTCGCTGGAACAGACTACCCGGCAGGATACGCTTTGGAAAGACAGCCTGACCATCGATACGATCCGGACGGTTGGCTATACTCGTTATTTTCCGGATGATATCCAGTTGCGCCTGTTCAAGGAAAACTTCGTGCGGCAATATCTCCTGAAACCGGAACGCCAGCAGGAAAACTTGTTGACAATACGTTTCAACGCTCCGCTGGATACCATCCCGCTGCCGAAGCCGCTCAATTTCGATCCGGCGGATTCCGACTGGTTTTTTACCCAGGAAACGGATGAGGGGAAAGGGGTCAATTTCTGGCTGACCGATTCGCTGGTGTGGCAGCAGGATACGTTGCAGGTGGAATTGTCTTATCCGAAGAGTGATTCTCTGAATATTCTCCGTCCGCAAACGGATACGCTTCAGTTTGTGATGCGTCGCCGTCCGGAAAAGAAGAAAAAGAAGAAAGATGACGAACCGGAACCGATCGTCTTCCTCGGCATGCAGATAGATGCGCCAGGCTCGATGGACCTGTTCGATACCGTTTCGGTGACGTTCAATGAGCCGGTACTCGACTTGCCGAAAGAAGTCTTTTATCTGGACCAGAAGGTGGATACGGTCTGGACTCCGGTCGATTTCGACTTTTTCAGGGATTCCGTCAATACGTTGAACTATTTCATCCGCCGTCCGTGGAAATACGGTGAAGAGTATCGGTTGTCGGTGGATTCGGCGACGATATTCAGCCTGTATGACAAATGGAATGAACCGTATTCGGGCGAATTTAAGATCAAGAAAGAAGATGAATACGGCCATTTATATCTGAATATAGAAGGAATAGATACGACGGCTTATGTCGAATTGTTGAACAGTAGCGATACACCGGTACGGAAAGTAAAGGTGAAGAACGGGGGAGCCCTGTTTATGGACCTGAAGCCGGACAAATATTATGTGCGTCTGGTGGTCGACCTGAACGACAACGGCAAATGGGATACCGGTAATTACGCCGACAAGCGGCAGCCGGAAGAAGTCTTCTATTCGCCGGTGAAGTACAATGTGATGCAGAACTGGCAGGTGGAAGAGACCTGGAATGTGAAAGCAACCCCGCTGGCAAAACAGAAACCTATCGAAATTACAAAGAATAAGCCTAAAGAGGCTACCAAGAAGAAAAGAAATTACAAAGATGAAGGACAACAGAAGTCTTCTTCGCGCAACAGCAGTGGAAATATGGGAATGCCGTTCTAAAGGGATCGGCTTCTTCCTGCTTGTCTGGTTGTTGCTTCTTCCGGGAGTGACCGGGGCGCAGACAATTCCGGTGAAAGAGCGGTTCAGTGCCGGTGAGGTGGTGCAATACGAATTGTATTTCAAATGGGGCATTCTGATGCCTCGTGCGGGGCAGGCTACGCTTTCTGTCAAGGACGCTCGTTATGAAGGAGATCCGGCTTATCATTACCGCCTGCTGTTCCGCACGTCCGGCATGTTCGAGAAGGTATACGCTATGCGCGATACGATCGACTGCTATTTCTCGCCTGAGATGTTGTTGCTCCGGAGCGAGAAGCGCGTGAATGAGAATGATTATTATCTGATAGATGATCTGAAATTCTCTTACGAGCCTGGAAAGATATCCGCCCGTTCCCACCGGTATACGCCTTCGCGGACCAAGATAGATACGATGATCGTCTCGGAACAACGCATGTTCGATATGCTGGGCGCCACGATGTATCTCCGGTCGCTGGACTGGGATAAGATGCAGTATGGGGATGAGTTTCCTTTCCATGTAGCGATCGGGCGCGACCGTATCAATATCAGTTTCCGTTATACCGGGCAGCAGATTGTCGAACGCAACGAAACGCTGAAATATCGCACCCGCCATTTCTTTATAGATATCTACGACGATGCTTTCACTCAGAGCAAGGCAGCTGCCGAAATATGGATCGGGGATGACGAAAATCATATCCCGGTCAAGATACGCGCCAAACTGAAGATCGGGGCTGCCGAGGTCTATTACAAATCGTCGAAAGGATTACGTTATCCGCTTACTTCACGCGTGGAAATTCCCCGTCGTTGAGGGCAGGGAGATGGTGAAACGCGTTTCGGTATAAGGCTGCGAATATACCTGCAGTTCGCCGCCGTGCATACGTATGATTTGGCGTGAAAGACTCAGGCCGATGCCGCTTCCCCTGTTTTTGGTCGTAAAGAAAGGAATAAATATATCTTCCTGCAGATTGTGCGGAATGCCCGGGCCGTTGTCCGTGATCTCGATCAGGGTCGTGTTGCCGGGTTGCTGTACGGTGAGGGAGATTTCTCCGTTATCCTGCTCTTCCAATGCTTCCATGGCGTTTTTCAGTAGATTGATTAGTACCTGTGAGAGCAATTCTTCGTCTGCATTCACCGTTATTTCTTCCTGGCAGAGACGGATATCCAGTCCGATCTGTAACCGTTGGAGGTCCGACTGGAACAACAGCTCGATGTTGCGGACCTGATTGGATAAAGAGAAGGGCTTGGGATTGGGTGTCTGCAAATGAGCGAGCTGGCGGTAAGAGTGGGTGAAGTTCATGAGGCTTTGTCCCTGGCTCTTGATTGTGTCCAGTCCGCGGATCGTTTTACGGATCGTGGCATCGGTGATCTCGTCGCGGCCTTTGGTGGTCTCTTTATTCCGGTAGTAGGAGAGGAGCGTCCCCGAAAGGGAAACGATTGGGGCGATCGAGTTCATGATTTCGTGGGTCAGGACGTGCATCAGCTTATCGTATGACTCATATTCTTTCCGTAGCAGTTCGCGTTCGAATTCTTTCTGCTTGCTTTCCGTCATCAGGCTGTGAATACGGTTGAATGCCGTGTGCAGTTGCCGTTGTTCTTCGGGACCGGTGTTTTCGGGAAAGTAGAGCATCGATTCATTGTCTTCGATGGCATCCAAAAAGAGCTGGATACGGCGGTTCGAGGCGTTCAGGAAATAGACGAGAACGCCGATCAGCCATAAAGCGATCAGCAGGGTGACGTATCCCAGGATGATGGCTTTGCCGCTGACAATGCCGGCCAGTCCCAGGCCGGCAACGATCACGATAATCGCCACCTGGAAGACTATCTTCAGATAGATGCGTGTGCTGAACATCCGTTTCACAGGTTGAACCGTTTTAGTTTGTTATATAAGGTTTGCCGGCTTACGCCCAGTTGTTCGGCGGCTGCGGTCAGATTCCCGTCATGCTGGGTGATGGCTGCTTCGATGGCCTTGCGTTCCACTTCTCCCAGCTTGGGAGCTTCGGAGAACGAGACGGCTTTGCCGGGACGGATAAAGAGGTCGGTGGCTCGGATCACATTCTTCTCGGCAAGGATCACGGCCTTTTCGATGGTATGTTGCAGTTCGCGTATGTTGCCCGGCCAGTCGTACCGTTCCAGTTTGCTCATTGCTTGCGGATGGAGCGTCAGACCGGTTTGTTTATATTGGGTGGTGTATTTTTTCAGGAAATAATCGATGAACAGGGGAATATCCTCCCGCCGGCTTCGCAGGGGCGGGATTTCTATCTGAATGGTATTGATCCGGTAAAACAGGTCCTCGCGGAAGAGCGATTGTTTCACCATTTCCGGCAGATTCCGGTTGGTGGCAGCAATCAGGCGTATGTCGACCGGTATTTTACGGTTGCTTCCCAGGCGTGTGACTTCGCGGTTCTGAAGGGCGGCGAGCAGTTTGGCTTGCAGACTGACAGGCAGGTTACCGATTTCATCCAGAAACAGGGTACTTCCGCTGGCAGCTTCGAACTTGCCCGGACGGCTTTCGCGGGCATCGGTAAAAGCGCCTTTCTCGTGTCCGAACAGTTCGCTTTCGAAGAGCGATTCGCTGACGGCTCCCATGTCGACGTTGATCATTTCCCGACGACTGCGGAGAGACAGGCGGTGTATCTCGCGGGCGAGCATTTCTTTGCCTGTACCGTTCTCGCCGGTGATCAATATGTTGGCATCCGTTTTGGCGACCTTGGTCACGACTTTGATCAGCTTCATCATGACGGGAGAGTGGCCGATGATCATGGCGGGCTCGGAGGGACGGCTGGTCTTGCTGCTTTTGCCGGCATTCTGTTTCATCCGTTCTTGCTCGGCGGCTTGTAATGCGGTATGTATCTTTTCCAGCAGGATATCGTTGTCCCAGGGTTTGAGGATGAAATCTACTGCTCCGCTTTTCAGTGCCTTGACTGCCAGTTCCACGTCTCCGTAAGCGGTAAGCATGATAACGGGCAGTTCGGGAGCAATTTCCCGGATACGGCGTAACCAAAATAAGCCTTCGTTGCCGGTATTGACTCCGGCGGAGAAATTCATGTCGAGAAGAACGAGATCGACCGGCATTGTATCCAGAACAGACAGGATCCGGTTCGGATTCGAAGCTGTTTCAATTCGTTCGAATTCGTCTTCCAGTAATAATTCGAGTGAGGTCAACACACTTTTATTATCGTCTACTATAAGAACTGTTCCGCTTTGCATACGTCAATTTTTCTGTAAAGGTATCGGCTTCCGGGGTACTTTGCAAATGAGCGTCAAAATATTTGACAGTTGAGAGAATGTTATTTTGTTAAGTGTTGCTTTGCCGGCTTTCGCAATCCCGTGTCAAGCACGGAAACGGGGTAGCTCTATTTCTTTTATATTAAATCGCGGCTAATCATATGATTATTAATGATCTAATGCCAGTAGGTCAATTAGGGCGCCCAAATCTCGTTTTAAACGAGCGAAAACTTGTTTTAAACGAGCTTAACATCCGTTTTAAACGAAAAAAAACTCATTTAAAACGAAATATGGGTTCGTTTAAAACGAGTTTTTGGGGAATCTATGTCATCTGTGTTCTCTCTCTATATATAGCTCACCTTTTTCTAAATAGGAACATATTCCCTTGTCTATTCTGTGTGCGCTCTGTAACGTCAAAATATTTGACAATTGCGTGTCAATATATTTTACACTTTACAGATGATATCTTTCTGTGGTATTTGATAATCAACTGATGAAAAATATGGCATGCCATTTGTTCTTGTATTTGTATGATGAAAATACAAATAACAACCAAATACGGATTACTGGTTATGGGGCTGTTACTGTTGGGCTCGGCGGTCACTGCACATGCCCAGGATTCCTGGACGGTCGATTCCTGTATGCGTTATGCTATAGAGAAGAATTTGACGCTGAGAAACAGCCGTTTGGATACCCGTATTGCCCGTGAAGACTTTACGGCGGCAATCGGTGACTTCCTGCCTACGGTCAGTACCAACGGAGCGTTCGGAAAACGGATGGGACGTTCGGTAGATCCGAAAACGAATCTGTACACTACTTCTTCTTTTCTGGAAAGCACGGTGGGAGTGGATATCTCCTTACCTGTTTTTGATGGTTTCAAACGTATCAACCGGGCGCAGTTCACCCGTTTGAACCGGCAATTGAGCGGCGTAACGGAAAAAGCGGAAGAGAATCGGGTGGCTTTTGAGGTGATGGATGCCTATTATGTGTATATCTTTGACCGGAAGATGAGTGCTTTGGCTGCCGAACAACGTAAACTGAGTGAACGGTATCATGAACAGATGCTTGAATATGTGGACCTGGGACTTCGTTCACCGTCGGATCTGCAGGAGGTGAAAGCCCGTTTACAGAGTGATATTTATCAGGAGACAGTGAAGAAGAAGACTGAACGTCTGTCTTTTTTGGCGTTGAAGGAGTTGCTGCAGATGCGTGATTCGGATACGTTGTCCATTGCCGACCAGGATGCTGGCGGAGAAGAACCGCCGCTTCTCAGTAGCTATTCGGCTCCGGATATCTATGCCGAGTCGGAGACTGCACTTCCCGAATTTCGGATGATGGACTTGCGGGAACGCGCATCACGGAAGTCGTTGGCTATTGCATCCGGAGCTTTTTCTCCCACGATCCGGGCAGACTTCAGCCTTTATTCGGGCTATTACGATACGGAACGCAATGCCGACGGACATATCGTCTCTTTCGGGCAGCAGATGAAAAATAACTGGAATAAATATATCGGTTTACGAGTATCATTCCCTATTTTCAGCGGCTTATCCCGCTTTACGGCAGTCCGGAAAGAACGTTTCCGCCTGCAGCAGATCAGAAATAATAACGACCGGCAACGTATATCCTTATATAAGGAAATAGAAGATGCCTGCCTTACCCTCCAGGCTTCGGCGGAAGAGTATCATCAGGCTGTCCTGCAGTTGAAAACACTGACCACCACGCTGAAAGAGAATGAGGAAAAGTGGGAGGAAGGCATGATCTCCGTTTTTGAACTGATGGAGAAACGTAACCTGTATATTTCCGCTAAGGCAGAACTGGTGCGCACCCGACTGCAGTACGATCTGAAGCATCGGATGGTCGAATTTTACCGGACCGGGTCGTTTTTATAAATAATAATTGAATAAACATATAGATATATGAATAACAACACCATGGACACCCCTATCGAACGGAAATCCCGTTTGAAAAAGAAACATATTTACGCTGTAGCAGGAGGCGTTTTCCTGCTTGTCTGCGTGTTTTACTTTATCTTTCGTGATACTTCTTCTTCCATGAAGGTCGAGAAAGAGCGGCTGACGATTTCCACTATCATTCAGGGTGAATTTAACGACTATATCCGTGTGATCGGACAGGTCTTGCCGGACCGTATCATTTATCTGGATGCCGTCGAAGGCGGTCGTGTGGAAGAACGTCTGATTGAAGAAGGAGCGCAAGTCAAAGCCGGCGATGTGATCCTCCGCCTGAGTAACCCGTTATTGAATATCGGCATCCTTCAAAGTGAAGCCGACCTTGCCTATCAGGAAAACGAACTCCGTAACACCCGTATCAGCATGGAGCAGGAACATCTGAGTCTGAAACAGGAACGCATCAACCTGAATAAGGAGCTGGTACAAAAAGAGCGTCGCTACAAACAATACGAACGCTTGTACAACAAACAACTCCTGGCCCGTGAAGAGTATCTTCTGGCAAAAGAAGATTACGAAAGTGCCCGCGACCAACTTGTCGTACTGGACCAGCGTATCAGTCAGGACGACCTTTTCCGCAGTAGCCAGCTGGAGAGCCTGGATGAAAATATCCGGAATATGAAACGAAGTCTGGCACTTGTCCGCGAACGTTTGGAGAACCTGAAAGTGAAGGCTCCCGTAAGTGGACAGCTGGGTAACCTGGAAGCACAGATCGGTCAGTCTATTGCCCAGGGAGAACGCATCGGCCAGGTGATCACTCCCGAACTGAAGGTAGAAGCCAGGATTGACGAACATTATGTAGAGCGTGTCATGCCCGGCCTTCCTGCTAACTTCGAACGTGAAGGAAAGACCTATGAGATGGAAATGACGAAAGTCTATCCTGAAGTACGCGACGGCCAGTTCCGTACGGACCTTCATTTTACCGGTGGCCGTCCCGAAAATATACGCGCCGGACAGACCTATCATTTGAACCTGCAACTGGGCGATCCGGTACAGGCCATCCTGATTCCCCGCGGCAGCTTCTACCAGGCAAGCGGCGGACAGTATGTATATGTAGTAGATGAAGACGAGACAACAGCCCGTCGCCGTCCGGTGAAGATCGGTCGTCAGAACCCTCAATACTATGAAGTGACCGAAGGATTGAAACCCGGAGAGAAAGTGATCATTTCAGGCTATGAACTGTTTGGCGAAAACGAGCGTCTTATAATCAGATAATAAAAAAGAAAAGTATGGATTACCTGTCCCAAGTCATTAAAAGCCAGCGGGCCCGTAAGTCACTATCGGTGATCAATATCCTCGGTCTGTCCGTATGTATCTCAGCAGCACTGCTGATCCTGCTCTATGTCCGGTTCGAGCTGAGTTACGACTCCTTTCATGACGGTGATCGCATCTACCGTGTCGAAAGCCGCCTGTACGAAGGGAAAGTACTGACCGATAACTGGGCCACTACCGCTTTCGGACACGGACCGGTCATGAGCCGCGAGATCCCGGGAATCGAGAAGTTCGTCCGCCTCACCGCACAGGACAGGGAACAGGTCGTTACCTATCAGGATAAGCAATTTGCCGAAGAACGCTATTGCTTTACCGAACCTGCTTTCTTTGAACTGTTCAACTTCCCTATAAAAAGAGGAGAGAAGACAGGCCAGCTGGTCCGTCCCAACACAGTCGTATTGACGGAAAATGCTGCCCACCGTTATTTCGGCGAGGCAGAACCGTTGGGAAAAATCCTGACATTCCGGACAGCGACTGCCGAGCAACATTTTGAGGTCACTGGCGTTATCGACCGGATGCCGGCAAACTCACATTTGCAGTACGATTTCCTCCTTTCCTATTCCACGATACCGAAAGAACGGCAGGATATCTGGTATGTCCACGGCGTGTACACCTACGTTCGCCTGGAGCCGGGAAAGAATCCGCAGGAGATAGCCGATGCCTTTGCCGCCATCTCAGATAAATACAAGACAGCCGCTTTGAAGCATAAAGACTGGCGGGTGGAGTTGATCCCGTTGAAAGAGATCCATCTTACCCCGCAGAAATCGTATGAGAAAGAGACAAAGGGCAGCCGTACCGCCGTCTATATCCTGTCGGTGATGGCGGTCGCCCTGTTGCTTATCGGCTGGGTGAATGCGCTGAACCTGATGGTCGCCCGTTTTTTGGAACGGGGAAAAGAGTTTGGTGTACGCAAGGCTTTCGGAGCTTCCCGTAAGCAGATGCTTTTCCAGGGATTACTGGAAGCTGGCATTGTCAATACTCTGGCTGCCGGAATTGCATTAGGCTGGCTGGAAGTGCTCCTGCCCGTCGTCTATTCACGGGCTGCCTACGATTTTGGAGCGAATACCCTTTTACTGCCGGGATTTTGGGTGGCGGTATTGAGTATTATCGCTTTAGGAACTTTCTTTACCGGTTTATACCCTTCCTATCTTCTGACGCGCATCCGTCCTGCCGACATTATGCGCGGTAAGCTCTTACACAGCCGGAAAGGAAATAAGATGCGGAAAGTCTTGATTGTCGTGCAGTTCGTCGCGTCCTTTATTTTGATAACAGGTACTTTCGTTGTTGTCGCACAGGTTCGTTATATGGAGAATGAAACGGCTTCAGCTGCGATGAAACAGATTGTTGTTCTGAAATATCCTTCTTTTACGGATGAGTTGTCTGCAAAAATGGAGAGCTTTAAGAAGCAGTTGAAACAAAAGACATATATCCGGCAGGTCACTGTCTCCGGGGCAGTTCCGGGCGTGGAGGTTGCCAATTATTTTACCAATCGTCCGTATGGCAGCGACCAGTCGGAAGTGAAACTGATCCAGATGTTCGCTGTCGATTATGATTATCTCCCCACTTATTCCCCTGATATGGTTTGTGGCAGGGCTTTCTCGGAAGAATACGGGGATGAGCTGAATAAGGTGGTATTGAACGAGGAAGCTGTCCGTTTGTTAGGCTTTTCTTCCAATGAGGCTGCTTTGGGCAGGCAGTTGGCGATGGAGGTGGTGGAAGAGCCTCTCCAAGTGATCGGTGTGGTCCGTAATTATCATCAGCAGTCGCTTGCCGTGCCTTACAAGCCGATCATTTTTTTCATCAAAGAACGCGTGCCGTTTATCGGGACACCTTATATCTCCATCCGTATGGACGGTACAGCCGATGCAGCGCGTCTGGCGGAGATCGAGCAAGCCTACCGGGATTTCTTCCCGACTTCGCTGTTCTCTTATTTCTATCTTGATGATTTCAACAGGAACCAGTATAAGGAAGACCGGAATTTCGGATGGATGTTTGCCGGTTCGGCGTTGCTTGCCGTCTTTGTTGCTTGCCTGGGATTGTGGACTGTCACGCTTTTCTCCACCCTGTCGAGAGTGAAAGAAATAGGGATACGGAAAGTTTTGGGAGCAGGAAAAGCCGGTCTTTTTGTAGTTTTGACACGTGAGTTATTACTCCTGACGGTGATTGCTTCCGTGATCGGTGTCCCTGTCTCCGCTTTCCTGATGAACAACTGGCTCGAAGGCTATGCGTTTCATATCGGACTGCCCTGGTGGAGTTATGCGGCAGTGTTTGTCCTGTTGATGTGTATCGCTTTCGGAACCGTAGCGCGGCAGGTATGGCGTATCATCCGCTTGAAACCGATGTATATTTTGAGGAGTGAATAATTTATAAACAAAGAAATATGATTAAAACAGAAAAACTGTCTATGCTCTTCACAACGGAAGATGTACAGACCAAAGCATTGAATGAAGTAAGTCTGGAGATAAAGAAAGGCGAGTTTGTCGCTATCATGGGGCCTTCGGGCTGCGGCAAATCCACCCTGCTGAATATCCTGGGGACACTCGATTCATCGACTTCCGGCAAATATTACTTTGAAGGGAAAGAGATAGATAAGATGAGCGAAAGCCAGCTGACTTCTTTCCGGAAAGGAAACATCGGCTTTGTCTTCCAAAACTTCAACCTGATTGACGAGTTGACGGTTTTCGAGAATGTAGAACTGCCGCTGGTCTATCTGAACGGGAAGAAGTCGGACCGTCGGAAGAAGGTGATGGAGGTCCTGGACCGTATGAACATAGCCCATCGCGCCGGACATTTCCCGCAACAGTTGTCCGGTGGTCAGCAGCAGCGTGTCGCCATTGCCCGTGCCGTGGTGACGGACTGTAACCTGATCCTGGCGGATGAGCCGACAGGTAACCTGGATTCTACCAATGGCGTTGAAGTCATGGAGCTGCTTAGCGAACTGAACCGGCAGGGAACGACGATTGTGATCGTTACCCACTCCGAGCGGGATGCGAAATATGCCCATCGGGTGATCCATTTACTGGATGGAAAGATAGTATCGGAAGAAAGGCACTAAATAATCAGACAACAACGAATATGATCTTATCAAATTATTGGAACAGCGCCTTGCGCAGCCTGGCGAAGAAGAAAGGCTTCAGCGCAATCAATATAACCGGCCTGGCGATCGGTATGGCGGCTGCCTTGCTGATCCTGACTTACGTGGCTTTCGAATACAGCTACGATAATATGCACACCCGTGCCGACCGCATTTTCCGCGTGGAAGCACGCTTTTTCGAGAACGGCGAGATGACTGACAACTGGGCTTCCAGCTCGGCGGGTTATGCAACTGCCATGAAACGCAATCTCGCCGGTGTAGAGGATTATACCCGCGTGGGTAGCCAGTATTACCCCGAACAGATCGTTAAATACAATGAGCTTCTCTATCGTGAAACGAATATAGGTTATGCCGAAAAGAATTATTTTAACTTCTTCGATTTCGAATTGCTGAAAGGAGATAAGAACACCTGCCTGGATGGTCCGAAAAAGGTGGTTATTACCGAACGCATCGCCCGTAAATATTTCAAGGGAGCCGATCCGATCGGGAAGATATTGATCTTCCGTAGTAATATCGGCGAGGAGGCATGCGAAGTGACGGGTATCATGAAGGATATGCCTGTCAACTCACATGTGCGTTACAGTATGCTGATCTCTTATGAAACACTTCCGAAATGGATGGATGAGTACTGGTACCGGCATGAGGTGTATTCGTATGTTCTTCTGAAATCTGCCGGAATGAGGAAGCAGGTGGAAGATGCTTTCCCAGCGATGGCAGAGAAATACAAGACGGATGAGGCATTGAAGAATAAAACATGGGCCATTCAGCTGACTAAATTGAGAGATATCCATCTGACTCCGCAGAAAGCCTATGAGCCGGAGACGAAAGGAAACCGTTCATCCATGCTGGTCCTGATCTGTACGGCTTTGGCGATCCTGTGCATTGCCTGGATCAATTATATCAATATGACGGTAGCCCGTTCGATGGAACGTGCCAAAGAGATCGGGATACGCCGGGCTTCAGGAGCTAGCCGACGGCAGATCGTTACGCAGTTCCTGTTTGAATCGTTGGTGACGAACGGGATTGCCTTTATCCTGGCGCTTGGGCTGATGGAGGCACTGATGCCTGCATTCAATAACCTGACATCGCGCGATCTAGGTTTCTCCGTATGGGTAACGACCTCTTTAGGTTGGATACTGTTGCTGATATTTGCACTGGGTGTCTTCCTGTCCGGTTTCTATCCGGCGACGATCCTTTCCGGCATTAAGCCGATCAAAATGCTGAAAGGTAAATTTACGCATACGAAAAATGCGACGCTGACCCGCAAGGTGCTGGTCGTACTGCAATATACGGCGTCTTTGGCGTTGTTGTGCGGCACGCTGATCGTTTATGCACAGCTGCAGTATATGCGTCAGGCTTCCCTGGGAGTGCGTGTCGATCAGACATTGGTGCTGAAATTTCCTGCCCATTGCGAGGATATGGCTACGAGGCTGACTGCCATGAAACGGGAGTTGAAGGCATTGCCGTCTGTGAAGAATGTAACGGTTTCAGGTGCCGTCCCAGGGACGGAGGTGACCGACTTCCTGTCGATCGTCCGCCTGAGCGACGTGACGAAGCAGACCCGTTTATTGGAAATGCTTAACTGTGATGTGTATTATCTGGATGCGTATGACCTGGAATTTGTTGCCGGGCGTGGCTTTGCAGAGGATTTCGGAGGAGATGTCTATAATATCGTCCTGAACGAAACGGCTGTCCGTACATTGGGTTTTGCTTCGCCGGAGGCTGCTTTGGGCGAGCGTCTTTCCGTGGAGACTGTCGATCAGCCGATGCAGATTATCGGGGTGGTAAAAGACTATCACCAGCAGTCGCTGAATAAGGGGTATACGCCTCTTCTGTTCGCCTTGCACGATAAGTTGAGCTGGATGAAACAACGTTATATTTCTGTCGTTATGGAGAATGCGAATCCCCGCGAGCTGGTGAAACAGTCGGAAGAGATATGGGACCGTTATTTCCCTGATTCCAGCTACGACTATTTCTTCCTGGATCAGTTCTTCGACCAGCAATACCGCCAGGATGAGGTCTTCGGTCTGATCGTTGCCCTCTTTGCCATACTGGCGATTTTCATTTCCTGTATGGGGCTTTGGGTGCTGGTGATGTTCTCCTGCTCGACGAGGGTGCGTGAGATGGGAATACGCAAAGTGTTGGGCGCATCGAAAATGCAGTTGTTCTACGAGTTGGGCCGCGAATTCTTTGTTCTGATCGGCATAGCGGTCGTCATCGCGCTTCCTTTGTCGTGGTGGGTCATGGACGGCTGGCTGGATCATTATTCGTTCCGCACCGCCTGGAAAGCCTGGTTCTTCCTTGTTCCGGTGATTTTATTGTGTGTGATCTCCCTGTTGACCATAGGCTGGCAGACTGCTAAAACAATCCTTAGCAAACCTGCCCGGTCGTTGCGGTATGAATAAAAAGTAATGTGCCAATTGAACATTGGCACATTATTGATAAATAAAAGAACAATAGTTTTTTATTCTATCGGGGCGAACGGCAGCTCCGTATCTTTCCGGTATCCGGAACCGCTGAATGTGGCGATCAGTTCGCCCGCTTCGTTTGTGATGTTTACTTCACAATTGGCCAGCCTTTTGTGGCTGAATACTTCGCGTGCTTCGGCATACAGGAATCCTTTGCTTTCGGCTTTGAAGAAGTTGATATTGGAAGTAATCGACAGCGTGAGCCGGGCATGGCTGTTGGTTGCCGCTGCGAAAGCCAGGTCGGCAAGCGTAAAGATAGCACCTCCCTGACAAACACCGCCGCCATTCAAATGCATCGGCTTTATTTCCATACGGGCTTTGGCATAGCCGTTGCCCGTTTCCAGTAATTCAACTCCGGCAAATAAGGCAAACTTGTCGCCCTGAAGAAATTCGTTGATCGTCATATCCTGTTTATTTACTCAGTTTCCATTCTGCCCCGTCCTTGGTATCCTTGATCTCGAATCCCATGGCGGTAAGTTCGTTACGGATCTTGTCGGAAGTAGCCCAATCCTTGTTGGCTTTTGCCTGCTGGCGGATTGTCAGCAACAAGTCTACTGCCTTGCCGAATGTCTCGTAGTTGTTTCCGCCGGCAGAAGCCTCGTCTTTCATACCCAGGATATCGAATATGAATGTATGGAATACGTCCTGCAGCTCTTTCAGGTCCTCGGCAGAGATGGTTGCGTTGCCGTCTTTTACAGAGTTGATGGCGCGGGCTGCATCAAACAAATGAGAGATAACGATCGGAGAATTTAGGTCGTCATTCAGAGCGTCGTAGCATTTCTTACGAAGATCTTTCACATCAACAGTCGAGGCATCCGAAGCGCTCAGTTTCTGCAGATGGTTATAAGCGTCCATCAAACGGCTCAATCCTTTTTCTGCTGCTTGCAATGCTTCGTTACTGAAGTCTACCGTACTGCGGTAATGCGCCTGCAGGATAAAGAAACGGATCGTCATGGCGGAATAAGCCTGGCTTAACATCTTATGGTCGCCGGTAAAAAATTCGTCCAGCGTGATGAAGTTGCCTAATGACTTACCCATCTTTTGTCCGTTGACGGTGATCATGTTATTGTGCATCCAGTAGTGAACCATATCGTCGCCCTGTGAAGCAACAGCCTGTGCAATCTCACATTCGTGGTGCGGGAAGATCAGGTCCATGCCGCCCCCGTGGATATCGAAATGCTGTCCCAGGTATTTCTTACCCATAGCCGTACATTCGCAGTGCCATCCGGGAAAGCCGTCGCTCCACGGAGAAGGCCAGCGCATGATATGTTCCGGCTGTGCGCATTTCCAGAGGGCGAAGTCGATCGGGTTATGTTTCTCGTCCTGTCCGTCCAGTGCACGGGTCGTATTCAGCATATCCTCGATATTACGACCGGAAAGGACACCGTAGTTATGATCTTTGTTGTATTTCTCTACATCGAAATAAACGGAACCTTCGCTTTCGTAAGCGTATCCGTTGTCGAGAATCTTCTTCACCAGTTCGATCTGTTCGATGATATGTCCCGAAGCATGCGGTTCGATACTGGGAGGAAGTACATTGAGGGCGTCCATTGCCTTGTGGTAACGGTTCAGATAGAACTGTACCACTTCCATCGGCTCCAGCTGTTCCAGACGAGCTTTCTTGGCGATTTTATCTTCGCCTTCGTCCGCATCATGTTCCAGGTGGCCGACGTCGGTTATGTTGCGTACGTAACGTACCTTATATCCTATATGTGTAAGATAACGGAACAACAGGTCGAATGTAATCGCCGGACGGGCATGTCCCAGGTGCGCATCTCCGTAGACCGTCGGTCCACAGACATACATGCCTACGTGGGGTTCATGCAACGGAATAAATTGTTCCTTCTTTCTTGTGAGCGTGTTGTAAATACTTAATGGATGTTCCATATCTGTTTATACTTTAAAGGTTGCTTAGTTTCCTTCCGTATTTTCGTAACCGGTAGGAAGACAGACCGCAAAGATAGTGTCTTTGTCTATTTTGAGCAATCTTCGCAGCAACCTTTTAATACGTAGTTGATACTTTCCAGCGTAAAATTACGCGGTAATTCCACCATCGGGACCGGAATATTGCGCAGACAAAACGTTCTGTGGCATTTTAAACAATAAAAATGCGCATGAAGTTCTTCCACGGAACAATTACATTCGTTTCCGCAAACCGAATACTTCAACGAGCCTGAACCGTCGTCGATACAATGTACCAGGTGATGCTCCAAAAAAAGGTTAATCGTCCTCGATACCGTCGATTTATCCACTGTCTCCAGATAATTTTCCAGGTCGAGCGAACTGAAGGCGCGCTCGAATTGCATCATCGCTTTCAGGATAAGCAGACGGATGGCAGTCGGCTTTATTTTTCTTTTGTTCAGTATGTCTAAATAAACTTCCATATCAGTCGGGGTTGTTTGTCTTTAAAATTCTTACTGCGTTGAGGATCGCCAGCAAGGCAACGCCTACATCTGCAAATACGGCTTCCCACATGGTTGCTACACCACCGGCTCCAAGGATCAGGACGATCAGTTTGACACCGAACGCCAACGCAATGTTCTGCCATACGATCGTACGTGTGAACTTTCCGATGCGAATCGCCGTAGCCACTTTGCTCGGCTGGTCGGTCTGTATCACCACGTCTGCCGTTTCAATCGCCGCATCGCTACCCAATCCGCCCATCGCAATACCGATGTCGCTCAGGGCGAGCACGGGAGCGTCGTTGATACCGTCGCCCACAAAGGCTATCCGGTTCTCCGGATTCCGCTTCAGTTCTTCCAGGTGAGCGACTTTGCCTTCCGGCAGGAGGTCTCCGTATCCGCGAGGGATTCCTAAACGGGTAGCTAAGTTAGTCACAATTATTTGTTTATCTCCGGATAATATCTCTATATTATTAACATTTAATTTTTTCAGTTGTTCAACGGCTGTTGCGGCATCCTCTTTGGGTGTATCGGCCAGGAGGATATAACCGGCATATTGCTTGTCGATGGCACAAACTACGACTGTTTCAGGAATTTCGTTCAACCGGGAGAAAATAAAGTTTCTCTCGGAAGAAATTCCATTTTCATTCGAGTGAAATATAATTTCTTCCGAATCCAACAGGCGGGTATTACCGACCAATACTTCCTTTCCGTCGATCACGGCTTTTAATCCGTAACCAGCCAATTCAGTCGTGTCGATAGTCGTGTCGATCTCCGTCTGTTGCTGACGAGCATAGTTCAGGATCGCCTTGGCGATCGGGTGGTTGCTGCGGCTTTCAACGGAAGCAATGACGCGGAGTAATTCCTTTTCCGACAGATGACCGGCTGTTGATAAGGATTGTACTTCGAATATCCCTTTGGTCAGCGTCCCGGTTTTATCGAAAACGACCGTATTGATTTTGGTGATGGCATCCAGATAATTGCCTCCTTTAAATAAGATACCTTGCCGGGATGCCGCCCCGATCCCTCCGAAATAACCAAGCGGGATGCTGATAACCAGTGCGCAAGGGCAGGAGATAACGAGGAATACCAATGCCCGGTACAGCCAGTCGTTGAAAATGAACAGGAAGTCCGGCTGTATCAAGGAATAGACATAAGGCAGCAGAACGATCAGGAAAGCCAGTCCAGTCACGATCGGCGTATAAATGCGTGCGAATTTGCGGATGAACAATTCTGCCGGAGCTTTCCGTTCCGATGCGTTCTGAACCAGTTCAAGGATACGTGCCAGGGCGCTCTGGCTATAAGGTTTCGTTACCTCCAGGCGGATTACTTTGTCGGTTACGATCATTCCGGCGAGCACTTCTTCATCTTGGCTGATCGTACGCGGCACGCTTTCTCCGGTAAGGGCTGCCGTGTTGAAGTCGGCGGTCTCGCTCAGTAACTTTCCGTCGAGAGGAACACGTTCGCCGGCCTTCACCTCGATGATCTCTCCCGGGGTGACATCGGTGGGAGCTGTCCGGAAATATTCGTTATTGCGTACGACGGTTGCTGTTTCAGGACGGACATCCAGCAGCGTACGGATGTTTTTTCGGGCTTTCGCCAGGGCATTTCCCTGGAATAGTTCGCCGATAGAGTAGAACAGCATGACGGCCACTCCTTCCGGATATTCACCGATATAAAAAGCACCGAGTGTCGCAATACACATCAATGTAAATTCACTGAATATATCTTTTTCGCGGATGCTCTCAACCGCTTCTTTCATGACCGGTAGTCCGACCGGCAGATAAGCCAGTGCGTACCATATAAATCGTATCGTTTGATTGAAGAATCCTGCTTCTGCCACCTGCATGGCGATCCCTCCCAGTAACATAAGAAAAGAGATTGCCGGGAGAAGATAAGGTGAAATTTTACTTTTGGGTTCACTATGGCAGTGGCTACAATTACAATGTCCCATATCTTTTATTCTTTTATTTGTTTTTCTGATACAAAGGTAAGGGAAACAAGGTGCAACAAAGTTGCAAAGAATCCGTATATTTGTCAGGTTAATAGTTAGAAAATAAGTAATATGAAAAACTCTCAAACTTTTATTGGTATTTTAGTATGTCTGGCAATGCTGTGTTCCTGTACACAGACGAAGAGTCCCTATGACTTGTCGAACTTCGGCCTTGTCCCTGACCAGAAAGGCAATGCTTCCCCTCTGATGGCAAAGGCGTTGGAACAGATTGCCGCTTCCCATATCGGGAACGATACGATCACGATCGTACTGCCTCCGGGACGTTATGATTTTTATCCTGAAGGAGCCGCACAAAAGGAGTATTTTATCTCCAACCACGATCAGGACAATCCGAAACTGGTGGGACTTCCTTTCGAGAACATGAAGAACATTGTTTTCGACGGGCAAGGTTCGGAACTGATCTTCCACGGGCGTATGTTGCCGGTTTCACTGGTCAACTCGGAAAACTGTACATTGAAGAACTTCAGTATCGATTTTGAAAATCCGCATATCGCTCAGGTGAAAGTCCTGGAAAACGATGCGGAAACAGGGACTATCACCTATGAAGTGGCTCCTTGGGTACAATATGAAATTCGTGACAGTGCACTTATCGTGAAGGGGGAAGGATGGGAACATTCTCCTGCCTGGGGAATTGCATTCGAAGGCGACACGAAACGGTTGGTTTATCGGACGAGCGACATTGCTGTCGGTTCGAAAGGCGTTTCAGAGGTTTCTCCCCGCGTGGTCAAATCTACGAAATGGAAAAACGAAAAACTGATCCCCGGAACGGTTGTCGCCATGCGCGGTTACGGTCGTCCTACACCGGGTATCTTTGTCTCTTATGATACGAATACGACGCTCGAAAATATCCAGGTCCATTATGCAGAAGGAATGGGCTTGCTGGCTCAGATGAGCGAAAATATTACGCTGGATAAATTCTCGGTATGCCTTCGCGGTGACAGCGATCCCCGTTATTTTACAACGCAGGCAGACGCTACCCATTTTTCCGGTTGTAAGGGAAAGATCATTTCCGTTGGCGGTTTATATGAAGGGATGATGGATGATGCGATCAATGTGCACGGCACGTATCTGAAAGTGCAGAAACGTGTGGACGACAAGACATTGGTCGGTGAATACATGCACGGACAGAGTTATGGCTTTGAATGGGGATTCCCGGGAGATGCCGTGCAGTTCATCGATTCAAAGACTATGGAGATCCTGGGCGACCAGAACAAAGTCGTTGCTATCAAATCCGTGGACAAACCGAGTGCACATGGCGCCAAACAGTTTGAGATCGTTTTTGAAAAAGCCATCGATCCTGCCATTAGCGAAGCCGGTACGTTCGGCATTGAAAACCTGGAGTGGACTCCGGAGGTTTATTTTGCAGACAATATGATCCGCAATAACCGTGCCCGCGGCTCTTTGTTCAGTACCCCGAAAAAGACTGTTGTCGAAAAGAATATCTTCGACCATACTTCCGGTACGGCTATCCTGCTGTGCGGCGATTGCAACGGTTGGTTTGAGACGGGTGCCTGCCACGATGTCCTGATCCGTGATAACAAGTTCATCAACTCGTTGACGAATATGTTCCAGTTCACGAACGCCGTTATTTCTATTTATCCCGAAATACCCGACCTGAAAGATCAGAAGAAATATTTCCACAGCGGTATCGTGATCGAGAATAACGAGTTTGAAACATTCGACGCTCCGATCCTGTATGCGAAGTCGGTAGACGGATTGGTCTTCCGTAACAATGTAATCAAACAGAACAACCAATATCCGGCTTTCCACTGGAACAACCATCGTTTCTTCTTCCAGCGTGTGACCAATTATGATATCAAGGATAATCAGTTTGACGGCGGACTGGATGAAAAGAAGGATCTGAAAGTTGAAAATTGATTTACCTTTTCAATAAAATTATCGGGAAGGTGTGTCGAAGTTCATTCTACGATACACCTTCTTGCTTTATGGCAGTGTGCTTTTCCAAATGGATAAGACAAGGGACTTTCTATAATTCCTTTTATTAGCTTGTTACTTTTGGATTTTCTTCAGACTATAATTCAATTCTGTTTCCGCTTTCTTGAAATCATCGCCGATCAGGGTGATTGTCGAATCGTTCTCGCAAAGGAAGTTCATGACTTCATCGCCGTTGTCGGAAACCAGTTGCCATACGGTCACATTCTTTTCTCCCGGTATTCCTTGCAGGGTGATGCATTTTCCGTTTGTGACAAATGTGGCATCTTTGCCGTCTTCTGCTTCCAGGTATGTTTGTGAGAGCGAGAAAGTGCCTTCTCCGCTTTTTTCATGGCTGCGGATGGTCAGGTCGTAACGGATACCCGGACAGTCGGCACAAGGTAACACACCTTCATACGTTTGTGTCAGAACTTCACCTGATGTATTGTCGGCGTCTTTTTGGTTTTGCCGGTAGATTTCTTTACCCCGCTGGCTGATCGTCCATACCCCGTCAATCCTGCGTACATTTTTGGTGTCATCGTCTTCTACATTCCAGGCATAATCGCCGGCAGGGAGTGAACGGCGGTCGAGTATTTCGCTCGGCGTATCGTTTGAGAAGAATAATTCTGCTTTCAGCGAATCGGGACTGAACACCAGATAAGCGGATGATTTTCCGTCGACAGCTTCCAGGCGTGTTCCGGATTCGAATAAACGGATGCAGTTCTGTTGTACTTCCGACCAGATATAACCCGCCGAGGCGATACAGCCATGTTCGTCTTTGTCATTACCGACCATTTCGGTGGAGTCTTGTTCGGTGCCCGAATCTTGTTTTGCTTTTTGTTGTCCGCAGGAAGAAAGTAGGCTTACGCTCATGATCAGAGCCAATAGGATAAGCCCATTACTCGTTTTTTTCATCAGAATGAATGATTTTAATTGTTTATAAACGGATATCAATATACCATATAGAAGAAACAAAGATAGGTTATTTTTTGTTTCTTTGTGGCTTAATAAAATAAAGTCTGTAAGAATGAAAGTATCCTTTTATATTTCTATCTTTCTGATAATAGCCTGTCTGTCACCTGTCAGTGCGCAGGGCGAGACCTTACAGCGGGACAGCCTGAAACAGAAAATGCCTGTTGTCGAATATAAATTTAATGCCAAACATCTGATACTTCCGGCTTCCCTGATCACAGTCGGGGCTGTGGGAACGGCTATCGACGGGATGAACGATTTCCATCTTTTCTCCCGAAAAAGCGATGTGAAAAAAATACGGGTGGACGATTATTTGGAATGGGGAATGCTCGGATGGGTATTTGTTTGCGACCTGATGGGGAAGGAGAAGCATAACTGGGTGGACCAGCTGATGCTTGTCACCCTGGCGGAAGGGATGAATGCGGCTATGACACGTACCTTGAAATATACGGTGAAAGAGACGCGTCCGGATGGCGGTCCGTATTCTTTTCCTTCGGGGCATACGGCGAATGCTTTCCTGGGGGCACATATGGCTTATAAGGAATTTAAAGACAGCAGCCCGGTTTTGGCTTATTCGGGATATGCGATAGCGCTGTTTGTCGCGGGCTCCCGGTTGTATAATAACCGGCATTGGGTGGCGGATGTGGTGGCGGGTGCCGGATTCGGTATCCTTTCTGTCGAATTGGCTTATCTTACTTATTTCCCCATCCGCAATGCCATTGCCCGCAAGGTAAACCGTCGGGCTGCCCGGAATATGGTGGTTGCTCCGACATTCAATGAACAGGGCGGGGGTATTTATTTTTCCTATGCGTTTTGAGAATCCAACCTGTTGTCGATAGCGAGCAGTTCTTCGATATGCGTCCGGTCGTTGCTGAGACGTGGTATCTTATGCTGTCCGCCTAACTTGCCTTTTTCTTTGAGCCATTCGTAGAAGGAACCTTCGTGGGCTACAACGATTTCCAAAGGCTGAAGTGATATTTCTTTATAACGTTTGGCTTCATAGTCGGAATTTAATTCCTGTAATGTTTTGTCCAGCAACGTGGCAAATTCTTCCACGGAAGGAGGCATTTTTTCAAATTCGATAAACCATTGATGACGGCCTTTCGCCTTGTCGAGCATGAAAAGCGGGGCGGCTGTATATTCTTTAACGACCGCTCCTGTCTGATGGCTTACTTTGCTGATTGCCTTGTCTGCATTATCGACCATCAGTTCTTCTCCGAAGGCGTTGATATAATGTTTGGTTCTTCCCGAAATAACGAATTTATGCGGGAAAAGTGAAGTGAAACGCACCGTATCACCGATTTGGTAACGCCATAATCCGCCGGAGGTTGTTATGACCATCGCATAGTTCTTTCCTGTTTCCACGGCTTCCAGCGGTAGGACGGTCGGATTGGGAGTGCCTACTTCCGACATAGGGATAAACTCGTAGAAAACGCCGTAATCCTGCATCAGCAGCAAACTCTGGTCCGAAGGATCATCCTGTATCCCGAAAAAGCCTTCCGATGCGTTATAAGTTTCCATATAATGCATCTTATCCGAAGGGATCAGTGCTTTATATTGTTCCCGGTAAGGTTCGAAACTGATTCCCCCGTGGAAAAAGACCTCCATATTCGGCCAGACGTCGGTCAGGTATTCCCGTCCGGTCTTTTTCAGTATCGATTTGATCAGAACCAGCATCCAGGAAGGAACGCCGGAAAGACTGTTGACATCTTCATTCCACGTGCTGTCGACGATCGCTTTTATTTTGCTTTCCCATTCGTCCATCAGGATAATCCGTTTGGCAGGAACACGCATCAGGTTTACCAGCGGACTCAGGTTTTGCAATAATACGGCTGAAAGGTCACCGCAATGGGATTTTTGATTGATTGGGGAAGGACTGTGGCTGCCACCGAGGATTAATCCTTTTTTAGAGAAAAAGTGGCTTTCCGGATTATTACGGAGATAAAGGGCTACCGTATCGAAGCCTCCCTGGTAATGACAACCGTGGAGAACTTCCGGAGTGACGGGAAGAAATTTACTCTTATCATTCGTGGTGCCGCTACTTTTGGCATACCACTTGACGACCGAAGGCCAGAGTATGTTCCTCTCTCCATTGATCATCCGGGTCACATACGGCTTGATATCGTCGTATAGCTGCAACGGAACCCGCTGACAGAAATCTTCGTATCTCCGGATGCTTCTGTAATCGTGTTTTAACCCCCATTCAGTGTTGCGGGCTGTAGATAATAATGACCGTAACTGCTTGCGTTGCAGTTGGTCAGTCTCCTGCCCATATTTTTCGATCTCCTTTTGACGGGGGCGGAAGAGTAGTGATATTGTATTTGTTAAAATATCCATGCTCTTTTTATTTGTATCGGCTGCAAATGTAGGCATTCTCTTTTTATTTATATCTTTGTTGCATACATAATTAACAAAACAATGAAAATAGGTATCCTTTCTTCCGGAGGTGATTGTCCCGGTATAAACGCAACGATTCGTGGTGTAGGTAAAACTGCCATAATGCATTATGGCATGGAAGTGATCGGAATTCATAGTGGTTTTGTTGGACTGCTGAACAAGGATATTCAATCGTTCGATGAACGCAGCCTATCAGGCATCCTGAACCTGGGAGGAACTATTTTGGGAACTTCGCGCGAAAAACCTTTCCGCAAATTACTCGCTTCCGGCGAAAGTGAAAAGCCGCAGGTCATTATACAGAATTATGAAGAATTAGGATTAGACTGCCTGGTCTGTATCGGAGGAAACGGCACACAGAAGACTGCCGGTATGCTGTCGGCACTGGGTCTGAATATCATCGGTGTGCCCAAGACTATCGATAACGACGTTTGGGGAACGGATATAACTTTTGGTTTCGATACGGCTGTCAATATTGCGACAGATGCTATCGACCGCCTGCATTCAACAGCCAGTTCACATAAACGGGTGATGGTGGTGGAAGTGATGGGGCATCATGCCGGATGGATTGCCCTGTATGCCGGAATGGCGGGTGGGGCAGATGTGATCTTATTGCCGGAACTGGGATATGATATGGGTAAGGTGAACCAGACCATTCTCGACCGTGCCCGCCGCGGCAAACCTTATTCGATCGTGGTTGTTGCCGAAGGAGTGGAAACGCCGGAAAAGAAACGTCCTTCCGACTACATAACACATACGATAGAGGCGGCTACGGGCATAGAATCACGCGATACGGTACTGGGATATATCCAGCGTGGCGGTAATCCTTCGCCTTTCGACCGTAATCTGGCTACCCGTTTAGGCGGCCATGCTACGGAATTGATCGCCAACCGTCAGTTCGGACGTATGGTCTGCATGAAAGGAGATAAAGTGGAGTCGATCGCCTTGTCTGAAGTAGCAGGCAAATTGAAACTGGTCACTCCTGAAAATGACCTGATCATTCAGGGGGAAAGAATGGGGATTTCGTTCGGTAAGTAATTACCGGACTTCTTCATTGATCGTAGCGTCGATACATTCGGGTATATTGCTGCTCTTCATTTGTTCTGCAGGTTTCGACGCATGCTCCGTCGTCGCATCCTCCTCCGGAAGATCCTCAAACTCATGATCGGCAGTGCTTTCGCCGGTCTGCTTCTTCAGTTCGGAAATGACTTGCTGGAAAGCTTTGTCGGTACGCAGTTTCTTGATCGCCATCTTGGCAGCGTTCTGCTGTGATTCTTTTTTGGAATAGCCGATGCCGACACCGATTTGCATATCGGCCAGGGTAACACCTGTCTGGAAGACCGGATTCCCGTCGTTATCGGCAAATGATTCTATCAGGTCGAACGTGATCTCCAGCTTGTTCTTCTGGCTCCATTCGATCAGGCTGGATTTGAAGTTGACCTCTTTGCGGGCTATATTATCCAGGTCGATGTATTTTTTGATAATTACGTTCTCGACGAAATTGTAACAGATGCGGTAGCCCTGATCCAGGTAGATTGCCCCGATCAATGCCTCCAGTGCATTTCCATACATGTGATTGTTGTGTGAGCTCAGCTTGGCGGAATAAACGACCATTTTGTCGAGGCCCAACTCGACTGCCACGCGGTTGAGTGTCTCGCGTTGAACGATTTTGGAACGGGTATTGGTCAGGAAACCTTCCCGTTTGTTTTGGAAATGTTTATACACAATGTCTGCCACGACGGCATCCAATATGGCATCACCCAAGAACTCCAGTCGTTCGTTATTCAGCCATTTCCCGTCGCTGGCTTCCACCGAGGAAGATTTATGCAGGAATGCCTGTTCATAAACGTGGATGTTATCGGGGTAAAATCCCAGTATCTTATATAAAGAAGAATAAGGCTCCTTATTCTTGTGTTTAAGAAGCCTTATCTTTTTGTATAGTTGTGTAAACACGTTACTTCACAAATTTTTTAACAATAGCACAAGCATTATGGCCGCCGAATCCAAATGTATTGGATAATGCTGCCCGTATTTCTCGTTTTTCAGCTTTATTGAATGTGAAATTCAGTTTATAATCTATTTCAGGATCATCGTCGCCATCTGCATGGTTGATCGTCGGAGGAATGATTCCCTCTTTGATTGCCATGATACAGAACATAGCTTCGATAGCTCCGGCTGCACCCAATAAATGGCCGGTCATAGACTTCGTTGAACTGATATTCAGCTTGTAAGCATGATCTCCGAATACATCTTTGATCGCTTTTACTTCTGATATATCTCCTACCGGAGTCGATGTTCCGTGAACATTGATATAATCGATATCCTCCGGAGCCATTTCTGCGTCTTCCAGTGCATTACGCATCACTAACTTTGCACCTAATCCTTCCGGATGAGAGGCTGTCAGGTGGTATGCATCGGCAGACAATCCTGTTCCGGCGATCTCGGCATATATTTTAGCTCCACGTGCCAAAGCGTGTTCCATCTCTTCCAGGATCAAACATGCTCCACCTTCTCCCATGACGAAACCGTCGCGACTTGCGCTGAATGGACGAGAAGCTGTTTCGGGTGAATCGTTACGAGTTGACAGCGCATTCATCGAGTTGAACCCACCGACACCGGAATCTGCAATAGCTGCTTCCGCACCACCTGTCACGATTACATTGGCTTTACCCAAACGGATATAGTTGTATGCATCAGCGATCGCGTTGGTAGAAGAGGCACAAGCCGACACTGTTGCAAAGTTAGGACCACGGAATCCATAAAGCATGGAGATATGTCCGGCTGCGATATCCGAAATCATCTTTGGGATGAAAAACGGGTTGAATTTCGGTCCGATCGTATCTTTTATCTTCGCATATCCTAATACTTCTTCGTCAAATGTCTTGATACCGCCGATACCTGAAGCAAAAATAACGCCGATACGGTCCTTGTCCTCTTTGTCCAGGTCCATAGCAGCATCTTCAATTGCTTGTTTTGCGGCACTTATTGCAAATAAACTATAACGGTCACATTTACGGGCTTCCTTACGATCCATTACTGATAACGGATCGAAGCCTTTAACTTCGCATGCAAATTGTGTCTTGAATTTGGATGCATCAAACTGCGTAATAGGACCGGCTCCACTCTTCCCATTGATAATACCCTCCCATGTTTCTGCGAGGGTATTACCAAGAGGAGTAATGGCTCCAAGACCTGTTACTACAACTCTTTTTAATTCCATACCTTTAATTAAAAGGATTGATTACTTCGCGTTAGCTTCGATATAAGCAACTGCGTCGCCTACTGTTGTAATCTTTTCTGCCTGATCATCAGGAATTGAAATACCGAATTCCTTTTCGAATTCCATAATCAACTCTACAGTGTCAAGAGAGTCTGCTCCTAAATCATTAGTAAAGCTTGCTTCGTTTGTAACTTCTGTTTCTTCAACACTTAACTTATCAACGATGATAGCTTTTACTCTAGATGCAACTTCAGACATAACTTTTTCAATTTAGATTAATAAATACGAATATACTTTTTAAATTTGCAGTGCAAAGAAAAGAATTTTTTATGTTACAAAACAAATTTAATGCACTAAAAATGCGGAAAACTGCACATTTTATCTTTTCGTGTGCACTAAAACATAGGAAAATATGAAAAACGTAGCAATTTTTGCCTCGGGATCGGGAACAAATGCCGAAAATATAGCCCGGTACTTCTCTAAAAGTGAAACTGTTAAAGTAGCAGTTGTTTTGTCCAATAATAAAAATGTGGGCGTGCATGACCGTGTCAATAAATTGGGAATTCCTTCTTTTGTGTTTTCCCGCGACGAATTTGTGGAAGGAACGCCTATACTGGCGAAACTGGCAGAATATCAGATAGATTTGATAGTCCTGGCCGGTTTTATGAATAAGATATCGGATACATTGCTGAATGCCTATCCGGGTAAGATCATTAATATCCATCCGGCTTTGTTGCCGAAACATGGCGGAAAGGGTATGTATGGCATGCATGTGCATGAGGCTGTCGTGGCTGCCGGAGAGAAGGAATCGGGCATTACAATCCATTATATTAATGAGAATTACGACGAAGGCGATATCATTTTCCAGGCTACATGTGAAGTGTTGCCTGCCGATACTGCCGAAGAGGTCGCAACGAAAGTGCATGCGCTGGAATATGCGCATTATCCGCATGTGATAGAGGAAGTTTTGGGGAATTGAAAATTGAAAATTGAGAATTGAAAATTAATACATGTATCCGTAATTTTCAATTCTCAATTTTCAATTTTCAATTAGAACGACATATTCAGTTGCATCACGTAAGTACGCGGTGCGGAGACTAGCATCGGGCGTGTGCAGTACTCTTTGTTGAACAGATTATTGATCATGAACTGGAACGATACGTCTTTGGTTATTTTCACGCCTGCACGCAGGTCGACAACACAATAGTCCGTATTCTTTTCTTTCCAGTACGTATTAAGCGTTTCCCCGCCGATATTTCCATACAGGAGCTGGCGGATATATTCCATGGCATCCGGCTGGTCTTTTTCGCGTTCGTCCACCATCAGATAGTCGACAGCCAGCATTTTACTCTTCCAGGTAACGTTCATACCCAGGTTCAGACGTTTCCATTGCAGGTCGACAACACCTTTAACCGTATGTTTCTGACGGTATTTCAGATATTTGGAATCGTTGGATTTCTCTTTTGCACGGAGAGGATCGTTGTACTGGGCTTCGATTTCGTTCTTTTCCTTGTAATCGGCATCTTCCGGTTCGATGAAAACATATCCCAGGTTGTAGGACAGTTTGGTATCGGCATTGAAGTCATAGAAGCCGTTTGTACTTATCTCTGCCCCGTAGATACGTGCTTTGGAGACATTGTAGAACTGGGCACCTATACCCGGCATCTGACCCTGTGCAATGATTCCCAGGATTTCCTTCGTACTGTTGGCATAGGCATATGAATTCGGATCGAAGAAGCCGAAGCGAAATTCGATCATGTCTGTATACTGCGTATAGAAACCGGCTACATCGAAGAACCCCATCAGGTTGCCGAATTTATATCCCTGTTTGATACCCAGTTCGGCATTCACTCCCTTCTCTGCTTTTACTTCATTATTCGGGAATACACCGACCCCGCCGATGTCCTTACGGGCATATTTCTCTGTCAGGGACGGATAACGGTAGCCTTGTCCGAAGCTGGCGCGGATAAAGCTGTAGTCTGCCAGCTGGTAATTCAGTCCGGCACGGAAGATCGGTTTTACAGGTACTTTGGCTCCGAATATCTTTGTGTCGGCTTCACGCAGGAAGTCGTCGACGCGATAATATTCGGCACGCATCCCGGCAGATACACTCAGCCGGTCGAAAAAGCGTTGGTCATACTGGAAGAACATGGCGGCATTATCACTGTCATGGTTACCGGTCGTTACCGAAGTACTGCGCATGTGTTCGTAGGTGGCTCCGGCGGTGATCTGTGTACCGTTGTCCCATTTTTTGTTGAACTGATAATCGAGATAATAAGTATAGTTTTTGTCGATGCTGACCGGATCGGATTTCGGATTGATCGCATTCGACAGCCACGGAACCAGGTCGGACGTACTGCTTGGAATGCCACGTTTCATTACCCATGAAAGCAGGTCGCAGTAATCGGCCGTAGTGGCAGTCGGGAAGATCTGACCCAGGATATTCGTCGTACCGTTCACCAATCCGTTCAGGTCGCCCTGTAAAGCCGGCTGGATGATCGGATAGAGCATGCTGTAATCGCCGTTCTGTACATTTTGTACGATCCCGGTGATGGCATTGACATCCGTCCCCATATTTCCGAGGATATCCGTAATGGAGGCATCGTTATTCGATCCGTCGGCAATATTGTCACCGCGATAATAGAAGCGGGCTTTGATTTTATGGGATGTATTGTTGTTCGGGTTCGTGAAATTGAAGAACGGATCGATATAGAATGTATTTGCTTCACGTCCCATATTAGCGATAGGAGACGGTTCGTACACATCTTTCGGCGAACGCCACAGGAAGAAGTCGGCATACTTGTCGCTCATGTAGTTGACATTGAAACCGTAGTTGAGCAGATTGCCGTCATTCATCGGCTGGTGGTAAGTCAGGTTGCCTCCGGCACGGAAACGTTTGTTATATCCCTGCTTTTTATATCCTTCATCGGTGAACATGTTTAATCCGGCGGAAAGGTCGAAGTTACCGACACGGCGGGCATGAGAGAAATCGACACCTTCATAAATCGGGTTACGGATACCCGATAATACGTTTTTACGCAGGAATGGTTCTACCTCGTATTTGCCCTCTTTCCAGAAAGATTTGTCGCTCCATTGGTAGTCTTCGTTATCCGGATCGCCATAGATACCCAGATAGGTACGTAAAGTCGTAACAGGCGTGAGACCCGGACGTTTTGTGCGGATATTGATTACTCCGTTGAGGGCGGACGATCCGTAAAGTACGGACGAAGCACCTTTCATCACTTCCACCTGTTCGATATTTTCCAATGGTACAATGTTCCAGTTGATAATACCGGTTCCGGAAGTCAGTGCACTCATCCCGTCGATCAATACCATGCTTCGTGATCCGACACCATATGTCCAGCCGTTTCCTCCTCGGATAGAAGGCTGTTTGTCGTTGATGTCCACGCCGGGCATTGTGTTCAGTGTCGCACTCAGGTCGGTAGGAGCCTGCTTGGTGATATCTTCCGCTTTCAGCAAGTCCATAGATACCGTTACATTACTCAGTTTCTGTTCGAAACGTCCGGCGCTGACTACTACGTCGCCCAGCAGATTGGCCTTGATATGCATAAATATATTTTGCGTCTTCGTTTCATTGCGGTTGATCACAACCGGAACCTGCTCATTTTCATAACCTATATAACTGAACAGCAGGTCCACGCCGCCTTCCGGCAGTCTGATCTCATAGGAGCCGTCGGCTTCCGAAATGGTTCCGTTTGTCTCGCCGCTGATTCTTTTATAGGTGATATTGACACCCGCCAGCGGCTCATTGTTCTCTTTATCGTACACGAATCCTTTCATGACCTGCCCGAAAGAGGGTAGAGTCAGGAGGGTCAGTAAAAATAATATAGTATATTTTTTCATGTTTGTACTCTTTATTTGTTGTTGTATCTCCTTTTATTTGGTCAGCATCATGCCCATTTCCAGCGTCTTCGCTTGTTGCAGGCTATTGGCAAGCATATCCAGTAAAGGGCCTATCATCGATCCCATCGGGCCGTTGAGTATATCTTCCGGAAGCAGGTCTTTAACCAGTGATAATAAAGGGAGGAAAGCCGCCACTTCTTCTTTGTCGAGGAACAAAAAGATATCGCCTTTGTAAGCGATCAGTTTACCCATATTATTATAGGGTGCTTCCGAGTTTTTGCGAATGTTCATCCGGATGCCTGTCGTGCTCCATTTGTTGAGTTGCTGGTAGACAGCGGCAATAACGGCAGTATCTAGACCACCGTCAGCTTTAGTTTTGTTCTGCTCGATCTGGTAAAGGATCATGTCAATATTGGGAATGATATATAGCTCCGAATCGTCTTTTACATAATAAGATGCCAGGTTGATCGGAGAGGAGAGCCATTCACTGTCCTTCCTGTCGGGAGGTATGTTTATCAGGTCGCCGATTGCTTTGCCTTCCGGCATAGTTGCGTAGCGGGCTGTGATATTGCCGTCCGGATTGAAAGTGACTTCGTTGATGAACCAGGTAATCAGATTTCCGAGTATGGCTTCCAGTTGAGGGGCGGCCTGTCCCAGGATCAGATTGTCGGTTACCAGGTGGAAAGCATAGTGATAGCAGGTGTATTCTCCCTTTATCGGATCAGTCTCCGTCGTTACTGCAGTCTGTACCGGATGCCATTTCGCATTCGAAGTCAGTTGGTTGGAGGCGACTTTTACGTCTGTCAGGGCGAGTGTCATTTTTCCGGTTTCCACTTTTCCCTGGTAGGAAAATGCAGTTCCGTTGTTCCCTGTACTACTTCCTGAAAAGGAATATCCGTTCCCATCGGCGGAGATAGGAATATTTTCCAATACAGTAGCGGTTTCACCGGGGAGGATGCCGTGCAGGGTGATGTTAGCTGTATTTCCGTTAACCTGTTTGAAGGTAACGTCCTTACCGATGAACTCACGTCCACTGTAAGTCAGGGTCAATGTGTTGTCACCCTCGGGTGTGCTCAACTTGTTGGAGTAGATTCCGCTGATTCCGGAACCATCCTGATCATCATTGTCATCGCAGGCAAACAACAAGGTGGCCATACAAATGGCATAAAGAAAGTTGCGCAATAAATACTTGTTCATTTACTTTTCTTTTTATTGTTTATTTGATGTTACAAAGTACTGATATAACTTTGTACCAAACAATAGCTATATTTCAGAATCAATATTCTATTATTAAGAATTGACTTTTATAGGGTGTGTAACTGCTTGTATATGAATATGCGGTAAAGAGAGATTATTAATAATGGAATATCGAATGTGAAAAATAGACATTGACGGATATGTTTATATATACGTTCTTTGTTCTCATTATGTTAATGAGTCTATTATTAGGATTTTTGGCCTTTTTGGTCCGGATGCTTTTTAAGCGGAAGGCCGCAGGTAAAAAGGTGAGCGAGGCATGTGAAGTAAAAGAACAGTGCCAGGAAAAAACTACGTATAATAATATAGAGTAAATGAAAATACTACTTGTAACAAGAGGATCACAAGGTGACGTGCTGCCCTATCTGGCGGTGGCACGCGAGTTAGTCAAGCGCGGTCATGAAGTAACAATGAATGTTCCCCAGGTCTTTGAGGAAATGGTCAGAAAATACCCGGTGAAGGTCGTTTTGCAGGATTTCGATAATATCGGCGGAATGATGGCGGATGCAGCCGAGAACAAACAGAGCTTCAAAAGGATCGTGGAATGGACGCGTGATGCGATCGACAAACAGTTTGTGCAGGTGATCCCGCTCCTCGAACAGAATGATGTTCTGGTGGCAGCCAATACGGAGTTTGCGGCGACCGGCATTGCCGAATATTGCAAGAAGCCTTTTGTGCGTACGGCTTTCGCTCCTTTCCTGCCGGGCACAAAGATGCCGCCTCCCGCTTTCCCGTACCCGAAGCCCAATCCGGTCATTACGCCAAAATTGCTTTGGCTGATGATGAACAAGGTTTCCAACTATATGGTGAAAGATACGATCAACAAGAACCGGGTGAAATATGGCCTGTCACCGATCGATAACTTTGGTCAGGATGCGGCGAAGAATAGCGACAACTTCCTGCTGTACAGCCGTTACCTGGGACATACCGATCCGGTGTGGGACGAACGTTTCCGTTGGAATATCGGAGGCTATTGTTTTAATGATACGTTTGAATATGACGAAGAGGCTTATCAGGAACTGATGGCATTTATCCAAAGAGACCGGACACCGGTCATCTTCTTTACCCTGGGCAGTTGCACATCGAATGACCGGGAGCGTTTTTGTGGCATGCTGGCGCGTATCAGTGACCGGAAAAAATACCGGTTGGTTGTCGGTTCCGGTTGGGCAAAGACAGGAGAAACCTTGCAGGGAAGCGAACAACTGTACCTGATGAAGAAGCCGATCCCCCATCATCTTATTTTCCCTCACTGCGATGCCGTTATCCACCACGGAGGAAGCGGTACGACCCATAGTGTGGCGCGTGCAGGTGTTCCCCAGCTGATCACTCCTTTACTGCTTGACCAGCCTTATTGGGCGTATCGGGTACAAGTACTGGGATTAGGTCCGGAACGGGTGAAGATCGCCAAGGTGTCCGAGAATGAACTGGAACATAAAATAGCGGATTTGGTCGGTAACCCGGATTATAAAAAGAATGCAGCCGCAGTAAGTGAGCAGATCAAAAGTGAGAAGGGTATCGAAAACCTGTGCGATTATATTGAATCTTTAGGGTAAGATTGCAGGCTAAGAGAATTGTCTTTATTTTTGCTGTCGAATTATTCGGGTAAAAATTAAATTCCGGGAAATATGGGAATATCTCTTAAAGACATAGCTACTGCATTGAACGTCTCGAAAACAACCGTTTCATGGGTGTTGTCCGGACGTGGAGATGAGAATAAGATCAGTATGGCTATGCAGAAAAAGATAAAAGACTATGCCCGTCAGCATAATTATCAGCCCAATTTATTGGCAAAGAGCCTGAATTCAGGGAAGACGAATACAATTGGGCTGATCATACCGACCATTGCGGATACTTTCTTTGCGCAGATAGCCCGTGAGATAGAACTGGAAGCCGAGAAGTTAGGATATACCGTTACTTTCTGCAGTTCGGAATCGGATCCGGTCCGTGAAAGCAAACTGATCCGGATGCTGAAAGCCAAGCAGGTGGACGGATTGGTCATTGCTGTGACCGAGCATTCGAAGAAAGAGATTGAAAACCTGATGCAGGAGTCGTTCCCTTTCGTATTGATAGATCGCTACTTTCCGGATTTATCAACCAATTATGTGATCATAAATAATGAAGACAGTGTCCGTTGTGTCATGGATCGACTGATCGCAAACGGAAAGAAAAAGATAGCATTCGTAACCACAGAAACACGCCTGGGAGTTATGCAACAGCGTTTTAAAGGCTATTTGAGTGCTTTGCAGGATGCCTCTATAGATACTGATCCGAGGTTGGTGCTGGATATTGAGTACGATGAATATGAAAGTGATATAATCAAGAAACTGGATAAATTGTTTACAACATGTCCCGATGTGGACGGATTCTTTTTTGCCACTCACTTTTTGGCGTTGGAAGCATTGCGTTATTTTTACAGACATTCGGTCGACATTACGGAAAAAGTAGGATTGGGATGTCTGCACAGAATGCCTTCCTTCAGCATCCTGGCTCCCGGAATGATCGTGGTCGATCAACCGGTATCGATGATCGGGAAACGATCCGTGGATATTTTAATACAACATGTAAAAAATAAGGATATGCCCGTAGTCCGGACAGTCTTACCTATAGCCTTAGATCGAATAGTAAGATAGTATAAGCAGATCGTAAGAATTGCTATTATTTATTTCCTCCAAGTTCTCGTCCTTTGGCAAATAATAAAATCAGTGATCTTATATCTTTCTACTTGACCGGTAAAGTAGGGTGATTTGAAGATTAGACAGACCAGTTAATGGCTGTTTTATATTGTTGGCTTTAAAATTAAAGAATATTCATATGGACACATTTGAACCGGATTACAGGAATATATTGAAAGTCCTGTATAATCAACGGCCAGATTATTTGCCCTTGTACGAGCATAATATAGATGCGCCTTTCATTTCCAAATGTACGGGAGAGGAGCTTTCGCTGGCTGCTTGTAAAAGTCAGTCCGACCTGGACTGTTACTTTGGGAAATATATCTCTTTTTGGAAGAAAAACACATACGATGCTTTCAGTTATGAAGCGGCTATTTGTGAGATACTTCCCGAACACGGTGCTATATTGGGAGGAAAGTTAGGTCCCATTCAAACCCGTGATGACTTTAACAAATACCCTTTTGAAGATATACCGCGTATTTTCTGGGAAACCTATGAGCCTCGCCTGCAGTCTATCCGGCGGATGATGCCGGCTGGAATGAAAGCGTACGGCGGTTGCGGTTATGGTATTTTTGAGACAGCACAGGATCTGGTAGGATATGAGAGCCTTTGTACGATGCAGTATCTCGATCCTGAATTATTTGCCGATTTGTTCCAAAAGATAGGCGAGTTGTATGAAACTCTCTGGAGCAGAATGGTCGACGAGTTTGACGACCTGTTTGTTTTTTACCGGATGGGAGATGATCTGGGACATCGCACCTCTACTATGCTTGAACCGGATACGATTCGTCACTTTATTCTTCCGCAACAGCAGAAAGTAATAGATATCGTTCACAGGAAGAATAAGAAATTCCTTCTGCATTCCTGTGGTAATATCATGTCGATTATGCCTGATATTCTGAAAATGGGGATCGATGCAAAGCATTCCAATGAAGATCAGATATGTCTTTTTGATGTATGGATTGATAATTATGCCGACAAGATAGGTTTGTTTGGTGGTTTCGATATGAATTATCTGATACTGAATCCGTATGACCAGGTGTATAATAAAGTCCTGGAAGAAGGCACCCGCTTTCGGGAAAAAGCGAATGGATATGGTTTGGGTTCAGGTAATTCTATTCCTGACTATATGCAGGTGGAGGGCTTCTATGCAATGGTAGATGCTGTAAAAGAGATCAGAAGAAGAGAAAAATAAACATACTAAATTGATACATTATGGAAACTATTTTTGAAAGAATAGCGTATTGTGTAGAAGTCGGCAAGATCAATGCCGCCACTCCTTATCCGCCGACGATGAAAGGGGAGGACGGTGCCGACGAGTTGACAGCTGCCGCTCTGGCAGAAGGATATTCACCGAATGAGGTGCTGACCGAAGGACTGATTGCCGGAATGAATCGCACAGGTGTTAAGTTTAAGGAAAACAAGGTATTTGTACCGCAGGTACTGATGAGTGCCAAAGCGATGAGCAGCGGTATGAACCATTTGAAAAAATACTTTGCAGACGGTTCAGTCAAGCGGAAAGGGAAGTTTATCGTTGGTACGGTACAAGGGGATTTGCATGATATCGGCAAAAACCTGGTCTGTATGATGGTCGAAGGAAACGGTTATGAGGTTATCGATCTGGGAGTGGACGTTTCGAAAGAGACTTTTGTGGAAGCTGTCCGGAAAAATCCGGATGCTTTTGTCGGTATGTCTGCCTTGCTGACGACAACGATGGTCAATATGGGGCCGATCAATGAGGCTATTAAGGCAGAATTTCCAAAGGTAAAAACATTTGTAGGAGGTGCACCCGTGAACGGTGATTTCGCCCAAAAGATAGGCGTGGATTATTATACGGAAGAACCTCAAAAGTTAGTTGAAATTTTAAACCGGTTAGCAGCCAATTGATATGACACCAAGAGAACGTTTTCTGACCGCTTTGAATGGCGGCGTTCCTGATAGAATACCTATTACGGAACATCTTTTCAGCCAAAAGCTTTTAAAGGAAGTTTTAGGATATAACACAATCCTTTATGAAGGAAAGGCGCAGGCCGAACTGGCTGCGAAACTGGGTATAGATGCCATATGGACTCCCATTAACGGTTTCTGTGGCATTGAAGAAACACCTCATGAAAAGGATGAGATTTATAAAGATGAATGGGGAGTTACGTATCGTAAAAACGGCTGGCCGATCATAGCCCAGATCGATACGCCTGTAAAAAGCCGGGAAGATTGGGAAAAGTATAATTTTCCGCCGGTGGATACGCCATACAGGCTCCGGATTTTTAAAGATACAAAAGAGGCCAATGCCGGTGATCTGGCTATAGTCCTGGGTGCCCTCGGTCCGTTCACGATGTTATCGTGGTATATCATGGATTTTGAAACTTTGTCGATCACGATGTATACAGATCCGGAAATGATCCATGAAATGAATGAAGCCGTGCTGAAATGGACGTTGGACGTTATTCGCCTGGCGATAGCGGATGGCGGTGTCGATTGTGTACAGATTTCGGACGACTGGGGAGGTACGAATTCGTTATTAATCTCTCCGGATGATTTCCGTACATTTTTTGTCCCGTATTTCAGACGGCTGGTAGAAGGCATAAAGGAGACGGGCGTTCCGGTGATCATGCATAATGACGGAAGAATATGGGACGTATTGGACGATCTGGTCGATTGTGGAATAGACGGACTGCATCCTGTAGAACGTGCCGCCGGTATGGACCTGAAAAAGGTGAAGGAAAAATATAAGGGAAAGCTGACTCCTGTCGGTAATATCAATAATAAAATAACGATGGCATCTGCAGACCCTGAAGATGTAAGGAAAGAAGTTTTGGAATGTATAAAGGAAGCCGGAGCCGACGGAGGTTATATTATTGCGACGGATCATAGCATACACGATCTGATCCCGTATGAGAATGTCAAATGTTTGATTGAGACCGTGAAGGAATACGGAACTTATCCGATTCAGTTTTGAACCGGCAAATAGCGGAGGTGAACGGATCGTTCATCTACCGCAATTTGTTTCTGTTGAAATGGGGTCCTGCTTTGAGAATGAAAAAGAAGGTCGACAATACCGTCAGGCAGGCCCCGAACAGATAGGCATAATTGAACCCGCCGAACTTCTGTGCAATGCTTCCGCCGATCATCAAACCGATGCCGATACCAACATCCCAACTGGTCAGATAGGTCGAGGTTGCTGTTCCGCGCTGACTGTTGGGTGCCAGATTTACGAACAGGGTATTGAATGCCGGAAACATCGTACCGAAAGCCACTCCCTGCGACAGGGCTATAGCAATATATAAATAGGAAGTGAATACCGGATTCCATTTCATCAGTGTTTCCAATGATGCCAGGGCAAAGAAACTGGCACAGGCCAGATACATACCCAAAGTGATAACCAACGTGATACGTCCTTTATCGACCTGCCGTCCGGAGAACAACCGTGATATGGCGAGACCTATTGCCATAAAGGTAAAGTAAAGCCCCGAATTAACGGAAATCCCTATCTCATCCGCATACATGGCGACATAGGTGGTCGTCATTCCGTAAGGAATGGATAGCATCAGCAGAGAGATGCCTGCCCAACCTCCTTTCATCAGGAAGAAGCGGTCGAGCGAGATCGGTTCTTTCTTTACCGGTTGCTTGTAGGGCGTTTTGACCAAGTATGCCATGATAAATCCCAGGAAACAAGAGACCAGTGAGCAACCGAAGATCACTTCGTAGCTGAAGCTGGTATGCATGAACAGCCCGATCATCGGACCGAAACTCATCGCCAGGTTGTTCGCCAGTCCATAATAGCCGATCCCTTCACCGCGCCTGGAAGAGGGCAGAATATCGATCACGATCGTATTACCTGAAACCGTCACCATCCCGAAAGCGAACCCATGCAGGATACGCAGCACGATGAATATACTCAACAGGCTGGCAACCATATATCCGGCAAAAATGATCATGAACAGGACGTAAGCCAGCAAATACAGCGGACGGCGCGCAAACGTATCCAGCAGATATCCCGAAAACGGACGGATACAAAGAGCCGCTATCGTGTAGCAGGACAGGATAATTCCGATCATCGACTTGTCTGCCATGAACCGCTCCTGCAGGTAGAACGGTAGGATGGGCAAAATGAGGTAGAAGGCAAAAAACAGCAGGAAGTTTGCTGCCAATATATAACAAAAACCGGGTGATACTAATTTATCTTTTGCCATTGCAGTGAGTTGTTAGGATAACTTCTTGTCATTTTGTAAATAAGTAGTGTATATACAATATTTTCGCCGTTATGTCTGCCTGTTTGGTTGCCAATGTTTTTGCTTGTCGATAATTATGAACAAGCCTGTCGACAATTATCGGCAAGCTTGTTCATAATTGTCAACAGGCTTGCCGACAGTTGTCGACATGCAAGAATGTCGCTGACAAATTTCATTGAATCCGTGTATAAAAAGAAATGTGTTCATTTGCTTTTTCCTTTATTATCGGAACCCTAGCTTGTTCAGAAGCATTCTTTCCTTATCTGTCGTATTTTTGACCTTATAGGCGGCAAACTCCCGCGGATGACTGTAGTTTGCACGAAACCATTCGAACCTTTCGGGCGTATCCCGTAAAGCCTTGTCGACAACAAGCGGATCGAAACTCCGGAAGATTGCATGTTCGATACGATGTTCCGTTACTTCGGCCAAATCGATTACCGGATCGACCGGAGCGGGAGGTACGACTTCATTCAGCTTTTCTATTTGTAGACCGAAAAAGCGTTCGATATTTTCCAGGCAGGTGCGGGTCCCGTTGGCTTTGCCATCGGCAGAGAATCCGGCAATATGAGGAGTGGCTATGGCTGCCAGGCTTAACAATTCGCGGTCGATCGCCGGTTCGTTTTCCCAGCAGTCGATCACTGCTTCGCTGATTTTTCCTGATTTCAGGGCTTCTATCAATGCCATCGTATCGTGTACAGCTCCTCTTGAAGCATTTACAAACCAGGGCTTTTTACATGTTTTGTTGAAAAAATCTTCGTCTGCCAGGTGACGGGTTGCATAAGGCCCTTCCTTTGTCAGCGGCGTATGGAAGGAGATAATATCAGCTTCTTCGGCGATCGTCTTCAGCGAAACAAATCCGGTCTCGCCTTCTGCTTCAGCCCGCGGCGGGTCATTGCGTAAAACGCGCATGCCGTAGGCTGTGCAAAGCTTCTCCAGTTCTTTCCCTACATGTCCTACGCCGACTATCCCGATCGTTTTCCCCTGTAACGGTTCATTCCTGCGAAGGCCGATGGCGATCAGTGAAGACAAAACGTATTGAGCGACTGAAACGGCATTGCATCCCGGAGCATTTTTCCAGGTGATGCCCGCTTCATCACAATACTTTATATCGATGTGGTCAAAGCCGATAGTTGCTGTCGTGATTAGCTTGACACGGCTTCCTTCCAATAATTCGCGGGTACATTTGTCGATGCTTCGTACAATCAGGGCGTCGGCATCATGGATGGTTGAAGGAGAAAACTCGTTTGAGTTGAGGTATTTTACATCTGCAATCGGTTCGGCTATACCTTTCAGGTAGGGAACCGTATTATCTGCTACTATTTTCATTTTGCCCGTATGTTACTGTATACACGGACAAAGGTAATGCTTTCTATGCGATTGATAACATTGCCCATATAAAAAGATTTTCTACCTTTGTCAACAGTATTTACAGAAAGCAAAACGATTATTTATGAATTTCAGCGAACAGTGTTACCGGATATTTGAACAGGCTACGAAAGCGTATCATGTTTCTGATGATGTGGATGCAACTATGCATAATCCGTATGAGGTGAAAAGTATCGAGTTTTATCTTTATTTGAAGAACTGGATTGATGCAGTGCAATGGCATCTGGAAGATATCATCCGTAATCCGGCGATCGACCCGGTCGAAGCAATTGCGATCAAGCGACGTATAGACAAATCCAATCAGGACCGTACCGATCTGGTGGAACTGATCGATAGTTTCTTTCTGGATAAATACAAGGATGTAAAGGTCTTGCCGGATGCAACGATCAATACGGAGAGTCCGGCATGGGCGGTAGACCGTCTGTCTATCCTGACACTCAAGATCTACCATATGGCCGAAGAGGTGAATCGCCCCGATGCGACTGCTGAGCATAAAGCCAAATGTGAAGAAAAACTGAAAGTATTGCTGGAACAAAAAAACGACCTTTCAACAGCTTTGGATCAATTACTGACCGATATCAAGGAAGGACGCAAGTACATGAAAGTGTACAAACAGATGAAAATGTATAATGATCCGGCCTTGAATCCTGTATTATACGGTAAAAAATAATGGCAAAAATACTTGTTATACGACTTTCAGCTATAGGCGATGTCGCTATGACGGTTCCGGTGATTTACTCTGCCGCCAAAGCGAATCCGCAGGATACGTTTACTGTTCTTACGCAGGCTTTCCTGATACCCGTCTTCATGAACCGACCGGCGAATGTAGACGTGATAGGTATCAATACAAAGGCTGCGGAAAAGACCTTACCTGGACTGCTCCGGTTTGCTTCTGCTTTAGTTAAGTTTGAGTATGATATGGTATTGGATCTGCATAATGTGATCCGTACGATCATCATTCGTAGCTTATTCCGGATAAAAGGGAAAAAGGTCTATGTCGTAGACAAGGCCAGGAAGGAACGGAAAAACTTGACAGATCGCAATCATAAGAAACTGAAACCTTTGCGTCCGGTAATTGAACGTTATGCCGATGTGTTTCGGGCTGCCGGATTGAACTATACGGAAACGTTTACTTCCCTTTATGAATCGCATCCCGCTGACCTCTCGGCTATGGAAGCGGTGGCCGGTACGAAAAACGGCAAATGGATCGGGATTGCTCCTTTTGCCAAGCACCGGGGAAAAATATATCCGATAGATGATATGGAGCAGGTGGTTGCCCGTCTCTCCGAAAATGAAGATTACACGATCTTTCTGTTGGGAGGGCGTGGTTACGAGGAAGCTGTCCTGGAACAATGGGCGTTCCAGTATCCGCGTGTGAAAAGTCTTGTCGGACGCTATTCACTGGATAACGAACTGGCTTTGATCAGCCGGCTGGATGTATTGCTCTGCATGGATTCCGCCAATATGCATTTTGCCTCTTTGGTCGGAACGAAAGTGGTCTCTATCTGGGGAGCGACTCATCCGTATGCGGGATTCTATGGTTATCACCAGGATCCGAAGAATGCTGTTCAGCTGGATCTGCCGTGCCGTCCTTGTTCCGTATTCGGACAGAAACCCTGTTTTCGGGGCGATTGGGCCTGTATGACGCAGATAACACCGGAGAGGATAGTAGGAAAGATAAAAGAAATAATATGAAAATCGTAATAAATCCTTTATATAAAGAGTTTCAAACATTTATCGCTACATTGCCTGAAGTTTTTGAACAGGAAGGCGAAATAATTTTTCAAGGAAGAAATGTTTTAAAACGTTTTCAGATAAAAGGTATTTCCTTTATTGTTAAAAGATTTAAAAGACCGAATTGGATAAACCGATTTATTTATGTTTCCTTTCGTTCGTCTAAGGCAACACGTTCTTACCTAAATGGATTGAGGCTGGTAGAGTTTGGAATAAATACGCCATATCCGGTTGCTTATATAGAAGAATATTACTGGGGATTGTCTTATTCCTATTATATTACTTTAGAAGAAAAAGGGATGAAAGAAATCCGTTGTTTTTGTTCGGGTTTCGGGAATGGTGAACCTGTTGGGGTATTGGATGCATTCGGTAAGTTTACAGCTGATATGCATAAGAAAGGAGTGTTGCATAAAGACTATTCTCCAGGGAATATATTGTTCGCTTATCGTAATGGTGAAATATATTTTTCATTAGTAGATATAAACCGGATGAAATTTGGTGTTATTTCAGAAGAAGAAGGATATAAAAGTTTGAATCGGCTTTGGTTTGATGATAATGGATATAAGAGAGTAGCTTTGGCTTATGCCAAAGAAGCGGGCTATAATATGGAACATGCTTGGGAAAGGATTCGTTTTTATAAAGATAAGTTTATGAATTGAGACTTATCTTTTTGATCTTCTTCAGTATGGGGGTTTTGGGAAAGTTTTGATGAATATAACTGACTTGTTTGTGGGTAAGGCGTTTCATTTCATGATTTCTCATAAAGCTATCGACTCTTTTTTCAAATAATTCTCCACCATATACAGGATATCTGCTGGACTCTTCATTGTATTCATTATAAATGGGTTGTTTGAATATGTCGTTTTTAACTAGGTAGCATTGGTCTGAAAAACCATATCCAATGTAAAAGTTTTCTGTTTCATCAATGGATTCGTGTGCAGCTTCTTTATATTTATGGTTCCACACAGGATTGGCAACGGCAAAGTCCGTATGTTCATTCATTAGTTTGATTGCTTCTGAAATCCAATCAGTAGAAGGTGCTTTCTCCATTCTTGCGTCACTCGAAAAATGCAGATGATAAGTTGTTTTACTTAGATAAATCCCAACAAGTTCAGCTATCGAATAGTAATATCCTTTCCCAAATGATTTTTTGTCTATCTGAAAGAAATCAAGAGCTTCCTGGGCGTAATTTTCAGCAACATAGTAGGCGTCGATAACTCCTTTTCTTATTTTCTCATCTGCGAATTTGCATACTAAAGGAAGGTCGTTGACATTATTAATAATTAATTGTTTATGTTGAAATGTCGTATTACATCTTTGTATCATTTGATCCAAATAGGGAGTTTGTAAAAGGAACTCCCAGTCATTCTCATAACATTTGGTTTCGAAAGTAATTGTATCCATTTTCTATTTTATTTTAATTCCGGGTCTATCTCGTTTTCAGAAATTCTGGATTCCCATATTTTGGCAATAGTTGCAAATTTATAAAATGCATTTAATCCGCAATAAGTTAATCCTGCTTTGCCATCTCGAAAACCACCTTTTAATATATAAAGTTTGAAAAAGCGAAAAGTCGTTTCTCCGATTAATGACCAAAAAGGATATTTATTGTTTTTGCGCTTATCCAATTCATTGTCAGTATATTGGTTGGTTTTTCGTATATTTGTTGAAACAGAATCATTTGCCAGGTGTATAAAAGCCAGGTCTTTTCTATTTGAAGGGATGACTTCTATTTTCCCTTTAATTTGTGGCTGAGAATGTATAGAAGAAGGCCAATAAGTATTTTCCTTTTTTACAAAACGCAGCAAGTAACTTGGATAAACACAATGCATAAAGCGTCCCATGAAATAATTTTTCATAGGGATGCGAATACCGGAAGGACAGTTTTCTTCTTGAATCCGTTTGTATAAGAAATCTTTTAATGCGGGAGGAACTATTTCGTCTGCATCAATGACCAATACCCAAGGATATTTGGCAGATTGTATGGCGTAATTACGTGCAGGCTCAACATATCCGGTATTCTCGTGATAGATGATTGTGCAATTATATTTTTGTGCAATTGGAATTGTATTATCTGTACTATACATATCACAGATAAGTATTTCGTCGAATCCTTTTACAGCTTCTAATACTCTTTCGAGATACTTTTCTGCATTATAAGTATTTATGACAATGGAGATTTTCATATTTGATCAAAACTGTATAATCGGTTTCCAAAACTTCTTCATTTTTCTTTTGTACCATGAATGACATCCGAAGGGGAGTTGATGGTTGTTTAATTTGTAGCAATATCCCGGATATTTATCGAAAGCAAAGCGAAGGGCTTCTTTTACTTCCGGATAAATAAAGCCGTCTGCTTCAGTTGCCCAGAATACATCTTCATTATAAAGATGATATCGTTCCTTCGATAGGTAAAATCCTATTAGGTCCGCTTGTTTTTTAGTAACTCGGTAATGGCTATCTACTTTACGTAAAGATAGGCCACCATTACCTATTTTATTGTATAAATCTTGTTTGGATGGTTTGCCTGTTGATTTTTGGTACTGATGTATTAAAGACATAATGGATGAAATAACCGGCAATCGGTAGACCGGTTTTTGAAGCCAGGGAGCACCGATATAATCATATTCTTTATTACACCAATCCGCCAGCTCGTCGCGGAAGACAAACGCATCTAATTGATAAATCAGTATGTATTGGCTGTCAAGAAAACGTTCATAAAACTCGGATGTGAGCATCAAATGGTTGTAACCGCTGATTCCTTTGAAATAGTTATCATCGAATGAGGTTACTATCAATTTCGGAAATTCAACTTGTAATTCAGACAGGTCCAGGGATAAAGGTTTGATTACAACTAATGGATAAGAATGCAAAACTTCGTATGCCTGCGTTAATGAACGCATTTCCATTTTGGAAAACGTATTCTTATAAATGGGTATGACAACTTTTACTAAATCCACTTTTGTTCTTGTTAAATAACTTGTTATTGAGGACAAAGATATAGTTTTTCTTTGTTTTAATTATCTTTGTGCAATTTTGATATGAAAGTTTCATATATAATGGACAAAATGAGAATAGCAATTATCGGTCTCGGGTATGTAGGTTTGCCATTAGCGCGTTTGTTTGCTACTAAATATTCGGTTGTTGGCTTCGATGTGAAACAAGAACGGGTTTCAGCGTTGAGTTTAGGGGAAGATACCACAAAGGAGGTGTCGGAAGAGTCGTTGAAATCGGTTTTATCAGACCATTTGCCGGAAGAAGGGGAAACAGGACTTTATTTTACTTCTGATCCGGAAGATCTGGCTTCCTGTAATTATTATATAGTGGCTGTTCCTACGCCGGTCGATACGCATCATAGTCCGGATCTGACCCCTTTGTACCGTGCCAGTGAAACGGTTGGCAAGGTGTTGAAGAAAGGTGATATTGTTATCTATGAATCAACGGTTTGTCCGGGTATTACGGAAGAGGAATGTGTGCCGATTCTGGCAAAAACATCCGGACTGAAATATAATGAAGATTTCTTTGCCGGCTATTCTCCCGAACGCATCAATCCGGGAGATAAGGAGCATACGGTCGAGAAAATCATGAAAGTAACTTCGGGTTCTACCCCTGAAACAGCAGCGAAGGTAGATGCGCTATACCGTTCTGTGATCGTTGCCGGAACATTTCCGGTTTCAAGTATCCGTGTGGCAGAGGCTTCCAAAGTCATTGAAAATACGCAGAGGGATATAAATATCGCTTTTGTGAACGAACTGTCTAAAATATTTCATTTGCTGGACATAGATACGAATGAAGTGCTGGCTGCTGCTGAGACAAAATGGAATTTCCTTCCGTTTAAACCGGGGTTGGTCGGAGGACATTGTATTGGTGTCGATCCTTATTATCTGATTCGTAAGGCGCAGGATTATGGATATCATCCGGGTTTGATTTTGTATGGCCGTCGTATCAATGACACGATGGGTGAATATATTGCTAACCGGGTAGTGAAATGTATGATCAAAAAGGACGTCCCGGTTAAGAAAGCGGAAGTCCTGGTTCTCGGTTTTACCTTTAAGGAGAACTGTCCGGATGTCCGTAACACGAAAGTGGGAGATGTTGTCCGTGTGTTGAAAGACTATGGCATGAATGTCTCTGTCTACGATCCCTGGGCACGTACGGAAGAAGTTCGGAATGAATACGGGCTTGAGCTGTCTGATTCTTTGTCTTCCGGAAAGAAATACGATGCTATTGTGCTGGCAGTCGCTCATGCAGTCTTTGGGGAACTCGATATTCCGTCTCTTGTCAAAGAAAACCATGTCGTATATGACGTAAAAGGTTGTTTGAATCCGGCTTGGGTGGACGATCGTCTGTAAATATAAATTCACATACGTATAGAATGAAAACGAATACGCTTTTTTTACTCCTTGTCTTTTGTTGCAGTCTTTTTACCGTGTTGCCGGCTAATGCCGACGATTGGCGGGATAAGATGCCTTTTCTAAAATATACTCCCCGGTATTTCGGACCGAATGCGTTTCCTCTTCCTGAGTTGATGGGAGGAAAGTTGTCTTCACGGTGGGAAGTGGAGTTAAGAGGTGAATACCATAAAATGACGGGGGACAAGACGAAGGATGTTTTTGCACGTTTGTATATTCCTATAGCCAAAGGACGTGCCGGTATATCGCTTTACGGGGTGATCCAGGAATGGTATGAGACATCTCCCGAGGTGCGCGACGAACGTAATGCGGTCGAAGTCAAGTCTCCTATTCCCTGTCATGGCGATTTTATCCTAAGTTGTCATTATCAGGTGCTGACCAGTGAGAAATGGGTGGATATCGTAGCAAATGCGAGCTTGAAAACAGCCAGTGGCGGTCGCCTGTGTGATGCCCGCTATACGGATGCGGCGGCTTATTGGTTCGATTGTAATATCGGACGTACGTTATGGCAGGATCCGGAAACGGCAGCTTCAATTCGTGTACAGGGAATGGCTGGTTTTTACTGCTGGATGACAAATGACCTGATACATCGCCAGAATGATGCTTTAACATATGCTATCGGGGCACAGGCGACTTTTCGCGGTTTCACCCTGAACTGCGACTATACCGGTATAAAGGGGTACAGGGGAGAAGGTGATAAGCCGATGGTACTTCGTACAAAGCTGAATTATGAAATTAAGAAGAATATTATCTCTTTCGGTTATAAGCATGGCATACAGGACTATCTGTACGATAGTTTTTCATTAGCCTATATCCGTTGTTTCTAAAATTTATTTCCTCCCGAAATCGGCAGGGATCTCTCCCCATTCGGATGTTTCCCACTTCAGGATCGTAGTGGTATATGTATTGTTGTTCAGCCATTTTTCAGCACGTTCGATCAGATCGAAGATCGGTTCATTGACCGGTTCCCGCTCCAGCAGCGTCTTGCATTTCTTCTTTTTTACCCAACTAATCGCATTGCGGCTGTCCGAATAGATAGGCAGGCTGCTCTCTTTCTGTTTCAGCAAGGCCAGACCGTGCACGAGTGCCAGGAACTCACCTACATTATTGGTACCTTTTTTCAGAGGACCGATATGGAATATCTCCTGTCCGGTAGCCGTGTAAACACCCCGGTATTCCATATCCCCCGGATTACCGCTGCAGGCAGCATCGACAGCCAGGCTTTCGTTGATCGGCTTGCCGACAGGCGCTTTGGGAGCCAGACTGGCGGCGGCTTTCGACGACGAAGCCGTTTTCAGGTAATGCGTATATCCTTTTTCAAAGGCCTCGAAAGCTTCTTCGCGGGTCTCGAACGATTTGTATTTCGCTCCTTCCTGTCCTTCTACCTGCATTTTACACTCCGCCCAGTTGTCGTAAACACCTGGGTTCAGCCCTTTCCATACTACGTACTGTTTATTCTTCGCCATTTTCTGTATTCTTCGGATATGAGATGCAAAGGTAATATTTTGTTACTTTTCTATTGAAAGAAAAGTAATGAAGAAAAAAAACTTTACATTTGCGGTAAACAATCATATACGAAATGAAGCGTATTTTTCTGATAGGTTATATGGGAGCCGGAAAGACGACAGTCGGTAAAGACCTCGCCAAGCTGATGGACCTTTATTTTATTGACCTGGACTGTTACATCGAAGGCCGTTATCATAAAACGGTCGGACAGATATTTGCTGAAAAAGGGGAAGATGCATTCCGCGATATTGAACGGCGGATGCTGCATGAAGTGGCTATGTTTGAAAACGTACTGATCTCTACAGGTGGCGGCGCTCCCTGCTTTTTTGACAATATGGAGTTTATGAATGAAATGGGGACTACGGTCTATCTGAAAGTTTCGGTGGAAGAACTGGCTAAACGTCTTGAAGTTTGCAAATCGACCCGTCCCGTGCTGAAAGGACGCTCCGGCGACGAACTGGTTGCTTTTATTGCAGAAAACCTGAAGAAAAGAACTCCTCATTATATGCAAGCATCCATCGTATTTGATGCCGAAGTGATGTTGACGGAAACAGATGTGCACAAAATTTCGGAAGCATTGAAAGAAATAGTATAATATATAATGTAAGGCAGTTGTCATACTTGCCGACCGTAAAATCGTATTATGGAAGCAACAGGAGGCAGACAACCCCAGGGTGCATATATCACCCAGGAGTTGTTGAAGGAATTGAACAAGATAGGAAATCGTTTACTGATTGGTGTCCCTTGTGAGCGGAAAGAAGGGGAAAAGCGTCTGGCGCTTACTCCCGAGGCTGTTGACATGCTGACCGACCGCGGGCATCACGTATTGGTGGAGTCGGGTGCCGGTCTGGGGATCAATTACTCTGACAATCATTACTCTGAGGCCGGTGCCGAGATCGTAACTACTCCGGCTGAAGTCTTCCAGGCGGATATCATCCTGAAGATACTTCCTCCGTTACCGCAGGAAATCTTGCTGATGAAGCCCCGTTCGACCGTTTTTTCCATGGTGCAGCTGAATCTTTTCTCGCAGGAGGCGTTTGAGCTGATGATGGCGAAACGAATTACAGCCATTGCCTATGAACTGATGTCGGACGATCAGCGCAGGTGTCCTGTCCTGAATGTTATTTCAGAGATAGAAGGGACTGCTTCCATTACCATTGCTTCCGAATTGCTGAGTAATACCCAGGGAGGGAAAGGAATCCTGTTGGGAGGCATCCCCGGTGTATCGCCTACCGAAATCGTGATCGTGGGAGCCGGAAATGCCGGAACGGTTGCCGCCCGTGCTGCTTTGGCACTGGGTGCTTCAGTCAAGGTGTTCGACGACGATATCAATAAACTGCGTACCATCCAGCAAGTTTTGGGACAGGGATTGTTTACTTCCAATTTTCACCCGAACGTACTGCATAATGCTTTCCGTACCGCCGATGTCGTGATCGGGGCGATGCGTTATATCAATACGCGTTACCGGTATGTGATCGCAGAGGAACTGGTGCGGACCATGAAGCGAGGATCGCTGGTGATCGACCTGCGTATCAGCCAAGGCGGTTGTTTTGAAACGACTTGCTGCCTGGCAAACTCCGATCCGAGCGTGTTCGAACAATACGGTGTATTGCATTATTGTATACCTAATATAAGTAACCGGGTGGCACGAACCACTTCGATGGCTTTTAGTAATATATTCGTCCCGATCTTCCTTTCTTTGGGAGATGCCGGAACAGTCCAAAATATGATAAAGACCGATGATGGCTTTCGTTCAGGAGTTTACATGTATTGTGGGAAACCTGTAAACAGTTATGTGTCTAATCATTTTAATTTATCATCGAATAATCTGGATCTATATCTATCTGCTTTTTAAGGAGCAAAAGTTTTGAACTGGTAAAGTTTATTCTTTACTTTGCGGAAATCTAACTACAAACAAGCGATTAAGCTAATATAAATAATTATGGCAGAACAAACAAAAGTAACAACGTTGGAAAAGGTTGTCATCCGTTTTTCGGGAGATTCCGGAGATGGTATGCAGTTAACCGGAACAATCTTTTCTAATCTGTCGGCTATCTTCGGAAATGAGATATCTACATTTCCCGATTATCCGGCGGAAGTACGTGCTCCTCAGGGAACACTGAGTGGTGTATCAGGATTTCAGGTGCATTTGGGATCACGTAAAATCTTTACTCCCGGCGATAAGGCGGATGTCCTGGTTGCTATGAACCCAGCCGCTTTAAAGGTGAACGTGAAGAATATCAAACCCAATGCAATAGTTATCATAGATACCGATTCATTCAAGAAGAGTGATCTGGACAAGGCTTTGTTTACAACTGACGATCCGTTCAAAGAACTGGGTCTGAACAGTGTACAGGTTGTTGCTGCCCCGATCTCTACCATGGTAAAAGACGGGTTGGCTGAGTTCGGGCTGGATAACAAATCGGCTCTCCGCTCAAAGAATATGTTTGCCCTGGGACTTGTTTGCTGGTTGTTCGACCGTCCTTTGGAAGAAGCCATGCATATGCTTCAGAATAAGTTCGCCAAAAAGCCGGTGATCGCACAGGCCAACATCAAGGCGTTGACAGACGGTTATAACTACGGTCATAATATCCATGCGTCGGTTTCTACTTATCGTATCGAAAGCAAGAAAGCCGAACCGGGATTCTATACAGACGTAAACGGAAACAAGGCTACTTCCTACGGGTTGATCGCTGCTGCGGAAAAGGCAGGCTTACAGCTCTTCCTGGGTAGTTATCCGATTACTCCGGCTACTGATATTTTGCATGAATTGTCTAAACGGAAAGATCTGGGTGTGATCACGGTACAGGCAGAAGATGAAATAGCCGGTATCTGTACGGCTATCGGCGGTAGCTTCGCTGGTTGCCTGGCTGCTACCTCTACTTCCGGTCCGGGACTGGCACTGAAGAGTGAAGCGATCGGTCTGGCTGTAATAGCTGAGTTGCCGTTGGTTGTCATCGACGTGCAGCGTGGCGGTCCTTCAACCGGTATGCCGACCAAGAGTGAACAGACTGACTTGATGCAGGCTTTGTATGGACGTAACGGTGAAAGTCCGGCTGTCGTAGTTGCCGCATCTACTCCGACAGACTGTTTCGATGCTGCTTACTGGGCTGGTAAACTGGCTGTAGAACATATGACTCCGGTAATCCTTCTGACAGATGCCTTTATCGCAAACGGCTCTTCTGCCTGGAAATTGCCTGATTTGGACAACTATCCGGCAATCCAGCCGAATTATGTTTCTAACTACCACGACGAAAAACCGTGGAAAGCCTATCGTCGTGATAAAGAAAGCCATGTCCGTTACTGGGCTATCCCTGGAATGGAAGGTTTCGCACATCGTTTGGGAGGTCTGGAAAAAGACTACGAAACGAGTGCTATCTCTACCGATCCGGTCAACCACCAGAAGATGGTTACTACCCGTCAGGCAAAGATCGACAAGATTGCCGACTTTATCCCTGAACAGGAAGTGATCGGTGATCCCGATGCCGACCTGTTGCTGGTAGGCTGGGGCGGAACATACGGTCATCTGTATGAAGCCATGGAAACGATGCAGGAACAAGGTAAGAAAGTGGCTCTGGCTCACTTCAAGTTCATCAGCCCGCTTCCGAAGAATACGGCAGAGATACTTTCCAAATATAAGAAAGTGGTTGTTGCCGAACAGAATAACGGACAGTTTGCCAACTATCTGCGTGGCAAAGTTCCCGGATTCAATCCGTACAGATTCAATCGCGTGAAAGGCCAGCCTTTCGTTGTTGCGAGATTAGTTGAGGAATTCACTAAAATATTGGAGGCGTAAGAAATGACAGATATAAAATTCGAACCGAAAGATTATAAGAGCGACCAGTATGTTCGCTGGTGTCCGGGTTGTGGAGACCATGCCGTATTGAACTGTTTGCACAAAGCAATGGCGGAAGTAGGAGTAGCTCCTCATAATATGGCCGTTATCTCGGGTATCGGGTGTTCTTCCCGTTTACCTTATTATATGAATACATACGGTTTCCATACCATCCACGGACGTGGTGCTGCGATTGCAACAGGTGTGAAAACTGCTCGTCCCGACTTGAGTGTCTGGCTGATCACGGGTGATGGCGACTGTCTGGCTATTGGCGGTAACCATTTTATCCATGCCGTACGCCGTAATGTCGACCTGAACATTGTCCTGTTCAATAATAAGATTTATGGTTTGACCAAGGGGCAGTATTCACCGACTTCCGACCGTGGATTCGTTTCCAAGAGTTCTCCTTACGGAACGGTGGAAGACCCGTTTATTCCGGCTGAACTGGCTTTGGGAGCACGCGGGAACTTCTTTGCCCGTGTGATCGATGTAGACTTGAAGAATACGACGGAAGTACTGGCTGCTTCTGCCCGTCATAAAGGGGCTTCCGTTACAGAAGTGCTGGTAAACTGTGTGATCTTCAACGACGGTATCCACAAAAGCATTGTCGATAAGGAATACCGTGCTGACCGTACGATCTTCCTGCGCCACGGCGAAAAGATGATCTTCGGTAAGGAAGGCAACAAAGGTCTTGTGTTGGACGGACTGAAGCTGAAAGCTGTTACGATCGGTGAGGACGGTTATACGATGGATGATATCCTGGTTCATGACGCTCACGAAAAAGACAATACGCTTCACCTGATGTTGGCGATGATGTCGGACGATATGCCGATTGCCCTGGGTGTGATCCGTGATGTGGACGCTCCGGTATACGATGAAGCCGTTCATCAGCAGATCGAAGAAGTGCAGGCGAAGAATCCTACCCGCAAGCTGAAAGATTTCTTGATGCAAGGGGAAGTTTGGGAAGTGAAATAAACGATATGAGATAAGTAAACAGGCTTCTGTTTTTAATTGACAGGCTGTTATAAAAGCTTCATTACATGAATCTATGTAATAAAGGCTTTTGTAACAGCTTTATTTTTTGCCTGGCTAATGCTTTATTCATTGAAAGAATGTGATGGGGCTTATTTTGATCAATTTCACTCATGTGTAGATCTCGATGATTATTTATTCCTAACTCAAAAATCATATACTTAATATATAAGGATCGTATGGTAGGAACTTTTGGAGGTACTTAAAAGTCTGTTAGAAAAAAGATATTTTATTAATGGCTGAAATTGATTGAATATCAACCGTTGATGAATGTACTAAAGTTTTGAACGTAGTTCTATGAGAACTATGTTACTCCTTTCAAAATTTACTTCTGCAAATATATTATTATTTTTCAAAATAAAGCATCTATTATTAAAATATTTTTATTTATATCTGTATTTGGTTGAATTATTAGATTAATAGCTCCATATATTGTAAAATATTAGTTTGGTTTTGAATTTTTGTGATTAGTACTTATGCCTCCTGAATTTTTGTAGGAAAATGATGTTACGGGTAGAAAGTAAAAATGTAACATGCTTTATTTAGCAAGTATATCGTCCCTGATATTGTCTGTAAAGTATGAGTATAGGTAGTAACATAGTTCTCATAGAACTACGTTCAAAACTTTAGTACATTCATCAACGGTTGATATTCCATAAAAACTTTTTTTTACCTTTTAAAAGTAACACTTTATGAAAAGAATCTGTTTGTTTTTTTTGCTTTTGCTGTGTACAGTGGGAGCAATGGGCCAAAAAAGGTCAATCACGGGTGTAGTTGTCGATATGACAGGCGAACCGATTATTGGTGCTAGTATAGTAGAAATAGGGACAACAAATGGCACTGTTACCGACATTGATGGGAAGTTTTCTCTTTCCGTACCTACGAATGGAAAGATTCAGATCTCCTATGTTGGGTATAAACCAGAGACACTGACTATTAAAAATCAGACTGTTTTACAGATTAAAATGGCAGAAGATTCTGAAATGCTGGGAGAAGTGGTTGTCACAGGTTATGGTGGAACCCAACTTCGTTCTAAATTAACGAATTCGATTTCAAAAGTGAAAGAAGAGCATTTGGCTGTTGGTCTTTTTTCTAATCCTGCACAGGCTCTTTCCGGATCTGTTGCCGGTCTGAAAGTGACCCAGTCTACCGGTAATCCGGCTGCATCTCCTGTTATCGTACTTCGTGGTGGCACTAATTTGGACGGAACAGGTTCACCTTTGATTCTTGTTGACGGACAGCAACGAGATGATCTGAGCGATATCAACCCGGCGGATATTGAATCGATGGAAGTGTTGAAAGATGCCGGCGCAACAGCACTGTATGGAGCTCGGGCTAATAATGGAGTAATTCTTGTTTCGACAAAACGTGGAAAAGCCGGGCATACCTCTATTAATGTAAAGGCGCAGGTTGGATTGAATTATATGAGAAATCCTTATGACTTTATGGACGGAGGCGACTATTTATATTGGATGAGAAAATCATATCAGAATGCAGGTCAGGTTTTTAAATCTGCATCCGGAAATTGGGTGGGATGGAATGATATGAGTACGCTAAAGGGAAATCAGCCTTACGGTACCGGAAATATTTATTGGGCTGATGCTGCTAAGACTATTCCTGCTGATGGAAATATGAATTCAAGTGCAGTATGGAGTACAATGAAATATACAGATGACCTGGCCTTTCTTTTGAACCAGGGATGGAAGACTATGACCGATCCTGTATATGGGGACAAATTAATTTATAGAGATTGGGATATGGCTGAGAACAATTTGAATCATCCGGCTATTTCACAGGATTATAATATCAATATTTCCGGAGGAAATGATAAAGGAAATTATTATGCAAGTGTCGGCTATAATCGTACGGAAGGTATTCCATTGGATAACTTCTATCAACGTGTAAATGCAACCTTAAATGCCGATTATAAAATTCGTGAGTGGTTAACCTCTTCAACGAACTTTTCTTTCTCCGATTCTAAATGGAATGGTCTTCCCAATGGATTGGAAAGAAAGGAAGATTTGACGGAGTATGATGAGACTGAACATAATTTCTTTGTTCGTATGTTGAGTGCACCTCCTACATTGCGTGGATATAATGCAAATGGCGAATTACTTCTCGGACGTGACTATAAGGATGGTAATCAGGCTGTGAACTCCAGCAAATTCGGTCGTGATTATACTGCTAACAAATTCAATTTCGGTGAAAGTTTGAATTTTCAAATATTGAAAGACCTTTCTTTGAAAGTTGGGGCTATATGGATGTATGATGAAAAGCTGAAAGAAAAATATAACCAGGACTTTTTACAATCTCCGGGTAATATCAATAAGACTAGAAGTGCTTCCGGCTATTTTAACCGTGTATTTAAACAGACTTATAATGCGGTTGCTAATTATAGCTTGAATATAAAACAGGAACATAGCCTCAATGCTTTGGTTGGATTCGAATATTACAATGAAGCCAAAAAAGGATTCAGTGCAGAAGGCGCAGGTGCTCCTACCGATGGTTTGACGGACCTGGGATTGACTGCTTCCGGAGCTAATCAGCGGACAATTGATTCCTGGCATGAAAGAAAAGCCATAATGTCTTATTTCGGACGTGTTAATTATGACTACCAAGGCAAGTATCTTTTGTCTGCAACTTTACGTCATGACGGATATTCTGTTTTGTTAGGTGATAACCGTTGGGGTACTTTTCCCGGTGTTTCTGTAGGTTGGATTTTCGGTAAGGAAAAATTTATGGAAAATCTTCAGAATGTTGTATCATTTGCTAAATTACGCGCCAGCTATGGTCTGAATGGTAATGTTTCAAAGATTGGAGCTTATGAGTTACAAGGCGATTACTCGACAGTTTCATACGGAGGTCTGTCAGGCTTCGAGATCGGTAAGTTACCTAATCCTTCATTAAGATGGGAAAAATCTCATACTTTTGAAGCTGGACTTGATTTTGGATTCCTGGAGAATAAGATCAATGCAAACTTTACATTCTATAATCGTCGTACGCAGGATAAATATGCTAATATTCCGCTCCCGGGTTCATCCGGTTTTGACTCTTTTAAGACAAATAACGGTGAAATACAAAACCGCGGACTTGAAATTGAGCTGGCATTCAAAGTAATAAATACGAATGACTTTAAATGGAATATTGGTGTTAATGCTGCATATAATAAAAATAAGATCCTTAAATTACCGGATAATGGTCTGGAACGAAACAGACAAAATGCCTTTCAGGTGTATGATCCTAAAACAAAAGAACTTATTTGGGTAGGCGGATATCAGGAAGGGCAAGAGCCCGGTGCTTTGTATGCATTTAAATATGAAGGTGTATATAAAAGCTATGATGAAATACCGGGTAATCTGAAAGATATTGCTTATAAAAGTAGTGGCTTGACGCTGTATGGTCCTGATGCCTGGGCAGCACTTCCCGAATCGGAAAAAGTAGGTAGTAATGGGAAACCGTTGGCGTTGCCTATTCAACCGGGAGATGCAAAGTTTAAAGATGTCAATGGTGACGGTGTGATTGATGATTATGATATGGTGAAAGTCGGTAATACTGTCCCTCATTGGACGGGTGGTATTAATACGGACTTAACCTGGAAAGATTTTTCTTTGTATGTTCGTATGGACTATGCGTTGGATTATAAATTGCATGACTTCTCTTCTTCCTGGATAATGGGTAACCTGCAGGGAACATTCAATACCCTGGAAAAGACAAAAGACTCCTGGACACCCGAAAATCCGAATGCGAAATATCCGACTTATGTTTGGGCAGATCAGTTGGGAAAAGGTAATTATCAGCGTCGCTCGACTATGTTCACTCATGAAGGCAGTTACTTGGCATTCCGTGAAATCGCCTTTACGTATACAATGCCTAAAAAGTTGATTTCCAAATGGAATATTGAAAGATTAGCTTTCACTGTAACAGGACAAAATCTGGGTTACCTGACTGCTGCAAAAGATTTATTCTCTCCGGAACCGACGGAGATCTTGAATGAGGACGATCTGCATTTGGGTGGTTATCCATTGCCACGTTCTGTGATATTTGGAATTAATCTTACATTCTAATTTTTAAAACTTACAATATTATGAAATACTTAAAACATATTTTTGTTTCATGTCTGATGACGGGAATGTTATTATCCTGTGATGCATTGGATTATAAGCCTGAAGATTATTACGGAAGTTCTACATTCTGGGATAATGAAGCACAGGTGGATGGCTTCATGGTTGGGATTCATAAGAATTTGCGTGATATAAATGAGTATATATTCCTATTTGGGGAAGCACGCGGAGGTACTCAGAGAACGGGTTCGGGTACTCAGGGAGTAAGCTATGATTATAGTTCTCCGATTAAAGACAACAACTTTACATATTATAATACGGGGGTTAGTAACTGGGCTAAGTTTTATCCCAAAATATTGAATATAAACGAGTTTATTTATGAGGTAGAAAACAATTGTGATTTTTTGGATACTGCGGCAAGAAATTATTATTTGGGGCAGGCTTATGGTGTTCGTGCATATCTTTATTTCCATTTGTATCGTACATTCGGTGGCGTTCCTGTAGTGAAAGACCCGGACGTAATGAACGGAATTACTAATGCCGGGGATCTATACCAGGCTCGTGCTACAGCAAAACAAACTCTTGATTTTATTAAAGAGGATATTACCAAATCGGAAACAGCTTTTGGGGATGATGAAACCGTAAATTTAAATAAGGGCATGTGGTCGAAAGCTGCTACTATGGCCTTGAAGGGAGAAGTATATCTATGGTCTGCCAAAGTAACGACTGATGATCAGTCTCCTGCAAGCGGTGATATTGCGACTGCAAAGAATGCTCTTTCCGGTTTGATTGGAAAATATCGGTTACTGGATGATTACGCAGATGTGTTCGCTTATGAGAATAAAGGAAATGATGAGGTTATCATGGCTTTGAGATTTGTGGACGGAGAAAAATCCAATTGGATCTATAATTTTACCTATACCGATGCGGATTTTCTGAATAAATTCTATGGAGTGAATGGACTGTTGATTACTTCTGATACCTTGGTGCTGAATAATCAGGGTAAGCAGCGCCATGAATGGAAAGAAGGATTTTTCAAATCATACGATGATAAGGATATGAGAAAGCGTGAAATCTTCCTCGATTATTATGATCAGGAGGGAAATTATTCCGGAACGGTTTTACGTAAATGCCTGGGTACGATAAATGCTGCGACCAATAAACGTGTGTTCAGTGATGATTATGTAATTTACCGTTATGCAGATGTCTTGTTAATGATGGCCGAAGTAGTCAATATGGAAGGAGGAGACGTCGCTTCTTATCTGAATCAGGTTCGTAAACGCGCTTATGGTAGTAATTATGATGAAAGTGTATATGGATATACAAACGGGACATTCGAGAAAAACGAACTGGCTATTTTGTATGAGCGCGATAAAGAATTTGTATGGGAAGGTAAACGTTGGTATGATATCCGTCGTATGTGGGATGCCAACCATAAACCACTGGTTTTCTCTTCTGAGGTGAATTACGATACGCAGGAACCGGTCGTAAAGGAAAACGATGCGTATAAACTCTTGTGGCCGATCGATATTGAAACATTGAATAAAGATCCGGAACTGGTAAATAATCCGGGTTATATGAAATAATATAATCTGATTAACAAGAAGAGGTTATTGACATAGAATGAAAGTAACCTCTTCTTTTTCTATTGCAAACCATAAAAACTATTATATCATGAAATTTATTAAAAACATAATGCTTTTGGCTTTCCTGGCTTTTTCTACCTCTTTAATGGCACAGGAAACAACGTTTGTCCCTTCTGAACATGGTTTTATTAAGTCTGATAGGGAAGACGGACGCTTTATCAGTTCGAGAAGAATCGTACATGCCATGCTTAAAAATACGCATCCTAAATATACATTCAATCCGGATATGAACTTGTCTGAGTTCAAAATTTGGCAAACAGGTTTGAGAGAAGCGATGAAAGATATCATGTGTCATCCTGATATCAAAGGACAGCCTGCTCCTAAATTACTGAAAAGTGAACCACGCGAAGGATATGTTCTTGAGAAATGGGAATTCTATCCTTTACCGGAGTGTGTATCTACATTTTTGGTATTGATACCCGAAAATGTAAAAAAAACGTCTCCGGCAGTAATGTGTATTCCGGGGTCAGGAGGAACAAAAGAACGTCTGACGGGCGAACCGCCATTGGAACCCAAATTTGAGGAAGATTATCATAATGATAAAGCGGCAATGGCACTCCGTTATGTAGAGATGGGGATAATTGCAGTTGTTGTAGATAATGCTGCAGCCGGCGAAGCTTCCGATCTGGAGAAATATACGGTAGGTACCAGTTTCCATTATGATGGAACTGCCCGTTATCTGTTGGAACTGGGTTGGAGTTATCTGGGTTATACCTCTTTCCTGGATATGCAGGTTATCGACTGGATGAAACAGGATAAACGTATCGATAAAGACCGTTTAATCGTTAGCGGTTTTTCTTTAGGCACGGAGCCTTTAATGGTGTTGGCTTCACTGGACCCTTCCATCTATGCATTTGTTTATAATGATTTTCTGTGTAATACGTTGGAACGTGCTGTCGTGATGACAGAACCTGACAAGAATGGCATTCGTCCCTTTCCGAATACAATCCGCCATTTGATCCCCAGATTCTGGAATAATTTTAATTTTCCGGACATTGTGTCGGCTATTGCTCCGCGTCCTTTGATATTGACCGAAGGCGGACTCGATCGTGACTTGAATCTGGTTCGCAAGGCTTATGAAATAACCGGACATCCGGAGAACTTGGAAATACATCATTATCCTAAATTCTCTGATCCGAAATCACGTATTGATTTGAAGACATTGCCTGAAGGTATTAACCGCGATCAGTATTATGATCTGGTCAATGTGGACCGTACCAGCCATTATTTTAAAGCTATAACTGTGATCCCCTGGCTGACGAAACTGTTGCAACGCGATTCTAAATAGATGGCTTATGAAAAGGAATTTGTTATGTATGATTTTTATGCTGGTCGTCACGATAGTGAAAGGAACTGCAACGGATGTAACAGTTCTGTTTTATGATGCGGAATTACCTGTTTTGGTGAACAAACAGGAAAATATTGTTTGTGAAATACTTATTAACAGCAAATTCGGAGGTGAAATAGTAAATGAAGTCTTTTTAACCCAGGAAGGTATTCTTCCTAGGGATGGAATAGGGTGCTCTTTGTTTTTTAGCGGGACTTCCTCTGTCTTGACTTCCCGTACTCCTTCTCAGGCTATACATGAGGGGGTGAGAAATACCGGAGGTAGTCAATCTTTTTATTGTCATCCGGCATATTCCATTAGAAAAAGTGCTTTGGACGGGATTCCTGACAGAATCTTTTTCCCGGTAAATACCCGTTTGGTTAAAGGAGATAATTATTTCTGGATCAGTTTTAAATTGAATCCTTCTGCTTCATTGGATACCCGCTTTGCAGTTGCATTAGAGGCTGTGAAAATAAACGGAGAGAATATTCGGGTACGGAATGTGAAAGAGAGAAATATTATTCATCGTACCGGATATGCTTTACGGCAATTGGATGATGATAACGTGGATTCATACCGTATTCCGGGTTTGGTTACGACGAATAAAGGAACATTGATCGCTGTATATGATGCCCGTCACCAGACAAATATAGATCTACAGGAAGATATCGATATAGGAATGAGTCGTAGTACTGACGGAGGAAAAAGCTGGGAACCGATGAAGATCATTATGGATATGGGAGAATACAACGGATTGCCCCAGAGTCAGAATGGCATAGGAGATCCGGCTGTGTTGGTGGACGAGCGGACGAACACAATTTGGGCTTCTGCTGTTTGGGTACACGGTTTGGCTAATGCCCGTGCCTGGAGAAGTGTCCGGTCGGGAATGAAACCAGAAGACGGTACTGGTCAGATCATGCTAGCTAACAGTACAGATGATGGTTTGACATGGTCTGATCCAATAAATATTACTTCTATGGTAAAAACAAGAGATATGACAATGCTTCTTCAAGGACCAGGCAGAGGTATAACGATGCGGGACGGGACTCTTGTTTTTCCGGTTCAGTATAAGAGTGTCGAAAATGATCTTAGAGGTGAAATTTCAGTCATATATAGCAAAGATCATGGTCTTACCTGGCATCGTGCAAATCCGGTACCGACGGATGGTGGCATTTCCGAACCACAGATTGCAGAAATTGATTCCGGTATTTTAATGATCAATGCACGCTCTTCTGCTCCTTATCGTTTTATCGCTACTACTTCTGATTTGGGAGAAAGCTGGAGAATACATGAATCATCAGATAAGATACTGGTAGAACCCGGTTGTATGGGAAGTTTGTTGCATATAAGAAAAGAAGATAATGTTTTAAAAAAAGATATATTGCTTTTTTCTAATCCGGACTTTAAAGCCTCCCGACCGGCAATGTCTTCACGAAGAAATATTACGGTCAAGGCGAGTCTGGACGGAGGGGAGACCTGGCCGACTGAATATCAAATAAATCTGGATGAAGAGCAAGGGTGGGGATATTCTTGTCTGACCCGGATTGACAGCGAAACGATAGGTATTCTTTATGAAGGGAGTACAGCTCAGATGGTCTTTCAAAGGATAAAATTGGATGATTTGATGAAGAAATAAAATCTTTACCCGAAACAACTGAACACTCTGTTTGACACTTTTGTTCTATATTGTAAAGTTCAGTTTGCAAATTGATTACCCCATTTGTTAATTGCATGGAAAAGAGCAATTATTACTGAAAAATTTCCTTAATAGAGTGTTTGCAATAAAAAAAAATATTACTTTTGTACCGGTCTTAACAAGGCGGGGGAACAGCAAGTAATAAATAGGTATTAGACCCCTGCTAATTTTATTTCGAGAGAGAGAAAAGTTATATAAAGTCAATCATTTAAATTATTATCAAGAATGGCTAATTTAGATTTAAGCAAGTACGGAATCACTGGTGTAACAGAAATCTTACACAATCCGTCTTATGATGTTCTGTTCGCAGAAGAAACAAAACCGTCTTTGGAAGGTTTTGAAAAAGGTCAGGTAACAGAACTGGGTGCTGTAAACGTAATGACTGGTGTTTACACAGGTCGTTCACCTAAGGATAAATTCTTTGTAAAGAATGAAGCCAGCGAAGACTCTGTATGGTGGACTTCTGAAGAATATAAAAACGATAACAAGCCTTGTACTGAAGAAGCATGGGCAGATCTGAAAGCTAAAGCTGTTAAGGAATTGTCTAACAAACGTTTGTTCGTTGTCGATACATTCTGCGGTGCAAACGAAGCAACTCGTATGAAAGTTCGTTTCATCATGGAAGTAGCTTGGCAGGCACATTTCGTAACTAACATGTTCATCCGTCCGACAGCTGAAGAACTGGCTAACTACGGTGAACCTGATTTCGTTTGCTTCAACGCTTCTAAAGCTAAAGTTGACAACTACAAAGAACTGGGTCTGAACTCTGAAACTGCTACAGTTTTCAACCTGAAGACTAAAGAACAGGTTATCCTGAACACTTGGTACGGTGGTGAAATGAAGAAAGGTATGTTCTCTATCATGAACTACATGAACCCGCTTCGTGGTATCGCTTCTATGCACTGCTCTGCTAACACAGATAAAGAAGGAACTAGCTCAGCTATCTTCTTCGGTCTGTCCGGTACAGGTAAGACTACTTTGTCTACTGACCCGAAACGTCTGTTGATCGGTGATGACGAACACGGATGGGATAACGAAGGTGTATTCAACTACGAAGGTGGTTGCTATGCTAAGGTTATCAACCTGGATAAGGAAAGCGAACCGGATATCTACAACGCTATCAAACGCGATGCTCTGTTGGAAAACGTAACAGTTGCTGCTGACGGTACAATCGATTTCGCTGATAAGAGCGTAACAGAAAACACTCGTGTTTCTTATCCGATCTATCATATCGAAAACATCGTTAAGCCGGTATCTAAAGGCCCGCACGCAAAACAGGTTATCTTCCTGTCTGCTGATGCATTCGGTGTATTGCCTCCGGTATCTATCCTGAACCCGGAACAGACTCAGTATTACTTCCTTTCTGGTTTCACAGCTAAATTGGCTGGTACAGAACGTGGTATCACTGAACCGACTCCTACATTCTCTGCTTGTTTCGGTGCTGCTTTCTTGTCATTGCACCCGACTAAATACGGCGAAGAATTGGTTAAGAAAATGGAAATGACCGGTGCTAAGGCTTATCTGGTTAACACTGGATGGAATGGTTCTGGCAAACGTATCTCTATCAAAGATACAAGAGGTATCATCGACGCTATCCTGGATGGTTCTATCGACAAAGCTCCGACTAAGGTTATTCCTTACTTCGACTTCGTTGTTCCGACAGAATTGCCGAACGTTGATCCGAAGATCCTTGATCCTCGCGACACTTACGCTGACGCTGCTCAGTGGGATGAAAAAGCAAAAGACCTGGCTGGTCGTTTCATCAAGAACTTTGCTAAGTTCACTGGAAACGAAGCAGGTAAGGCTTTGGTTGCTGCTGGTCCGAAATTGTAATTTACAGATTCAGGGCTATATAACCTGGATTAAGTATAAAAAATCAAAAAGCGTAGAACATTTTGTTCTGCGCTTTTTTTATATATCTATATTAATTTTATCATAAATGTTAGTTTGTTTTAAAATCTATTATTATCTTTACCCCAAATTATCCGTTATTGTGGGGTTTAAAGGTAGAATGATAAAGCATTTATTATTGATTTTCGGAGTCGCATTGTTTTTGTCGTCATGCGGCAAGGACGTCTCTTACCGAATAGAAGGCAAATTGTCTAATTTGGAAGATGAGACGTTGTATGCTGTTTTTGAAAATGACAATTACAAGGTCGTCGATACCATCACGTGTGAAAAACCCGGACAATTCTCTTTGAAACGCAATGAAGGTGATTTCAATACGGTCACAATCTTCTTCGATAACAAGAAAAGCTGGACTACGGCTTACCTGATCAAAGGTGAAAAAATAACCATTAGCGGTGATGCTCTTTATCCGTCTCTGTTGCAGGTAAAAGGCGGACGGATCAACGATCAGTTGAACTCCTACAAGAAGAGTATCAGTCCCTTGCTGAAGGAACAAGCGGATCTGTTCAAGATTTTGACGAATAAGGGAAGCTATACGAATACAACGGAGGAAACCGATATCCCGTCTCGTCTGACCAATGTGAATCATACGTTGTCGGAACGGGCCATGGAATACATACAGGCGCATCCCGATGAGGAGGCTTCGGCTGTTTTACTGCAATATTACTTCATGAATCCGGATGACACCCGAAAGCTGGATGAGTTACTGGCGGTGCTGAGTCCGAAGTTGAACAATTTCTATCTGATACGTAAACTGCAGGAATATAGTGCCAAGGCACAGCGTACCTTGTTGGGTGCGGAAGCCCCCGGCTTTCATGTAAAGAACGTATACGGACAAACTGTGAGTCTGGACTCATTCCCGCAACGTTATTTGCTGCTTGCTTTTACGGCTCCCTGGTGCGATATGTGCCAGACGGAAGACCTGTTTTTGGATAAAGTCGCAATGAAATATCCGAAAGAGAAAGTGGATATGCTGCTGATCAGCCTGGACGACGACCCGAAGGAAGTCCGCAAGCTGCTGGCTAAAGACAGTATCGACTGGAACCTGGTGACCGACTCTGCCGGACAGGCAACGATGTTGGTCGACCTCTATAATGTAAACGCACTTCCCCGCTGTTTCCTGATCGATGAAGAAGGAAAGATCGTCATGAAGACGGACAACGGTGTGGAAATAGAACAAACACTTGAAAAACTGATAGAGTGATGAAATAACGAATTATAAACTTTCAACCAAAATCATTAATTATGTTAGTCAAATCGTATGCCGCCGCGGTGCAGGGCATCTCTGCAACCATTGTCACCATTGAAGTCAATTGTACGAAGGGAATCCAGTTCTTTTTGGTCGGTCTCCCCGATATCGCCGTACGCGAAAGTCACGAACGTATCATCTCTGCCCTTCAAGTGAGCGGATATAAATTCCCCCGTAATCGTATTGTGATCAATATGGCGCCTGCCGATATCCGGAAAGAAGGTTCTGCCTATGATCTGCCGCTGGCTGTCGGCATATTGGCTGCTGCTGAAGAGCTGGATGCTTCCCGGCTGGATCAATTCATCCTGATGGGAGAACTCTCGCTCGACGGGAGCCTGCAGCCGGTGAAAGGGGTGTTGCCTATCGCCATCAAAGCGAGGGAAGAGGGCTTCAAGGGCTTTATTCTTCCTAAACAGAATGCACGAGAAGCTGCGGTAGTGAATAATCTGGAGGTGTACGGGGCTTCGACCATCAAAGAGGTAATCGAGTTCATGAGTGGAAAGCGTGAACTGCAGCCGACTGTCGTGAACACGAGGGAAGAATTTTATGCCCGCCAGGAACAGTTTGAGTTCGATTTCTCCGATGTACGCGGGCAGGAGAGTGTCAAGCGTGCCTTGGAAGTGGCGGCTGCCGGTGGTCATAACCTGCTGATGATAGGTGCACCGGGAAGCGGCAAGTCGATGCTGGCAAAACGGTTGCCGACTATTCTTCCGCCGTTCACCTTGCATGAATCGCTGGAGACAACGAAGATCCATTCTGTAGCGGGAAAGATAGGGGTGGAGACTTCCCTGATGGTACAGCGTCCGTTCCGTTCGCCGCATCATACCATTTCGAATGTGGCGATGGTAGGCGGGGGAGCTTATCCGCAACCGGGAGAGGTCAGCCTGGCTCATAATGGGGTACTGTTTCTCGATGAGTTGCCGGAGTTCAACCGGAGTGTGCTCGAAGTGATGCGTCAGCCGCTGGAGGATCGCAAGATCACGGTTTCGCGTGCCCGTTTCTCGGTCGATTATCCCGCCAGCTTTATGCTGGTCGCTTCGATGAATCCTTGCCCGTGCGGTTATTACAACCATCCCGACCGGCCTTGTCTCTGTCCTCCGGGAGCGGTACAGAAATACATGAACCGTGTTTCGGGACCGTTGCTCGACCGTATCGACATACAGGTGGAGATCGTTCCCGTGCCTTTTGAGAAGATTTCCGAACAACGTCCGTCCGAACCCAGTCTGGCTGTTCGTGAACGGGTTATCAAGGCACGTGCTATCCAGGAAAAGCGTTTTGCCGATTATGAAGGTATCTATTGCAACGCCCAGATGACTACGCCGCTTCTGCATAAATATGCCGTGCCCGATGCTGCCTGTCTGGCCTTGCTCAAAACCGCCATGCAGCGTCTGAGCCTGTCCGCCCGTGCCTACGACCGTATCTTGAAAGTCTCCCGCACCATTGCCGACCTCGATGCCTCCGAAAACATCGAGACCCGCCATCTCGCCGAAGCCATCAATTATCGAAACCTCGACAGGGAGAGTTGGGGACTGTAGAAATTTAAGGAAGACTATTTCTACCAGGATGATACTATTGCGTCGCTTCCTAAGTAAATTGGGTAATATACCATTCACCTATCACCTTTTCATACTCGCTTTTTGATTATCATGGGCTTATGGGTGAATGGATGGGGTGAACGGTTCTATAAAAAGGTGAATGGTTGGTTCGAACCCTTCATCTTTTTAAAATGAACCCTTCTGGCAATTAAAAAGTATCTTGCTTTTGGTTACTTGTTGCTATCAAACACGTTACTAATTAACTCTTTAGATATTACTTTCGGTCTTTAGAACCTCTGTCGTTAAGCTTTGCGACCTTTGTCGTTAAGCTTTGTGACCATGCTCGTTAAGCTTGCCGACCTTGGTCGGTAAGAATAGATGTTATGACGTTTGACTTAATCGTTCCTGACTTTCTGTTTGGTGAGCAATACTATGAGTAATAAAAATAAGTAATCTAAAAAATGAGAGTGAACGGTTTATGCGAACCATTCACTTTTTTGAGCAACCGTTCACCTGTTAAAATGATATGTTATATGTTGATATTTAGTTGAATATGTTTGTTATGGTGAACGGTGAACGGTTTAATCCTGTTTTATCATGTAGAGGCGGTAGTTCTCACAGAACTTCAACTATTCCGGTATTCCAACGGGCTGATACCCACATGTCGTTTAAAATATTTGCCGAAGAAGGACATGTTTGTGAAGTTCAGCGAATAGGCGATATCTTGCACCGAAGTCTCGGTTGATTTCAACTGGGCTTTGGCATCCATGATGACCATCGATGCGATGATATCGATGCAGGTTTTTCCTGTGGCTTGCCGGATCGTTGTACTTAAATGAGCCTGTGTAATTCCCAGTTTATCAGCATAGAAGGATACGTTTCGTTCCTGACTGTAATGTTGCATGACCAGTTGTGTAAACTCGTGTGCGATCTGTTCACTTTTTCCTAAAACTGTTTTTTTAGTTCGTAAATCCTTATACAAATCGCCTAGTCCGTGGATCAAGGTGAAGAACATATGTTTGGTAACCTCTCTGCTGATTTTTCCGTAACAAGTGATATAGGTCCTGGCCAGCAGATCCATATGGTCGCGGAAGATTTGGGCAACTTCTTCTTTCAACGGGAAAACCGGTGAGGTCTTTATCGTATAGAAGATGTCGAGAGTCGATTTGATAATATTGGTTGATGTAATGAACTGGGAGGAATAGCCTATGAAATAGATCTTTAGCTCTCCTGTTACTTTCAGTATCTGGAGAATACTTCCCGGCAGGATGGTCACGAAGTCGTTTGCTTTTACCTGGTAGGTCGTAGCATCGATTGAAGCCTCGATTTCTCCTGCCATGCAGAGCACGAAGATACCAGCTTTCAACCGGCAGGGGAAATTCGTGTACATATTCAGTATTTCGGGGCTGATATCTTTCCCGACAATCCAGTCTTCGGGGATGTCGAGTTTGGGTAGCTCCTTAGCTGTATTTGTGTCCATTTGCTTGTTTTTATATAGCTGCAAATGTATTCATTATTTTTCAAAGGCTGATCTGTTTTCTTATAAATAGAACACTGGAATATCTCCTTTCTGTACCATATCATATATAATAAAGAAAGTTAGTTAATATGTTTTAAGACATGTCTAAAAAAAAGGACAGCAAATCGTATAAATAGACCTTGTGAGGTTCCGAAATTCGGAGTTAATTTGTCCCCGATAAAAAATGCATAGGTACTAGTATATAATATTAAGGTTAGGAAATAACCATAAAATAGATATAAGAGGGAAATGGAAATGAAGAGAAGACATAGTTCTGCGAGAGCTATGGCGTTGTTTACGTATATTTCTGTATTAATATTAAGTCTGTCTGCTTGTGATGAGGAAGGTCATTCTTCCAAATCGGGAAAACTACGTTTGAGTCTGACCGCTGATACCACTTCCCTGAAGAAAGGTATCGACTCGGGTATCACCAAAGCGGTTTCGGACGAGTTCACGCAATTCCTTACTACAGAAGATTATCGGATATTGATTGTTACCGACAAAGACACCACAAAATCATACGACCGCTTCGACCAGATGCCGTCTGAGATCGAACTGCCCGAAGGTGCTTACACCCTGGTTGCCTCCAAAGGGAACAATCTCCCTGCTGAATTTGAGAATCCTTATTTCGAGGGGAGTACTGCCTTTACCGTAAAAGAGGGGATGAGTACGCCGCTGGAGGTGACGGCGACATTGGGGAATGCACGGATCACGGCTGAATATACCGATGATTTTAAGGAAGCATATTCCGATTATACCGTTTTGCTGAGTTCTTCGTATACGACGGCTGATTTAGAGATTGTCAAAGGCGAAACGCGTCCGGCATATATGCAGGTGGACAAGGACGGAACGAATATCGCTATCGGTATCAAACTGAAGAAAATAACTGAAGAGACGGAGAAAACATATTACGTACCGACTGCATTGAAGCTGGAACGCCGGCAGAATGTCCGTCTGGTGTTCAAGACGGATGGAGAAGCGCTGGATGGAATCGGGCTGGACATTGTATTGGATGATACGATGGAGGAAGTGACGATGACGACGGAGATTCCGGATTTTATGTGGAAGCCGTTTAAGGAGCCGACGCTGACGGCTATAGAGTTTGCCGATGGAGATGAGTTCGAGTTTCGATCAGGACTGTTTGAAGAGAATCCTTATATCGGGATAAATATGGCAGGTGGTATAGGTTCTCTGAATATCAAATATTGGAAGGATGGAGAAGATGAAGAGGATGCAACGATCTATAATCTTGCCACTGATGCAGGAGTAAAAGCGGCCAAAGAAAACCATTATACCTGGACAGTCGGTGAAGAAACCGATGTCAATATGTCCAAGAAAAAAGCGAGCGTGCTTTATTTGAAAGAAGGTCTGAACAGTTTGCCTTCTTCTGATAAAGACTCATATATTTACCATTATAAGATTTATGGAACGGATGCTACCGGAAAGGCTAAAGAGTCGAATGTTATAACTTTTGATGCAAAAGTATTGCCGGCTGAGGCTCCGCAGATAATAGCAAAGCCTGATGACGAAAAGTTTGAAATAGTAGAGGGTGATGAACTGGCGGCTGATTGGATGTTGTCATTTACGGCTACCGGTTTGATCGATGAAGAACAAACGAAGGTCGTTGTGAATGATGGAACATCAAATGTTGAATATGCCTTTATGTCAGAGGCTGGAAGAGAAGCATTAAAGCAAGCTTTGGGTGTAGAAACAGAGATTACAAATAGTGCAAATGCGGTACTTGCTTTCCCTAAATCTTTTACAACTCTATTAAAAGCTCCGGAAACAGGTAGTAAGGATTATACGTTTACGTTCTATTTGAAAGATAAGAAGAATAAAGAAGATAAGTTGACAAAAATAGTAACGGTACATGTACCTGAGCTTACATTGGAGACGACGGAAAATGATGCGTTTGCTAAACGTATTGTGTTGCGAGCGAAATTGGCAGAACAAGCAAATGTGAAGCATTTGAGTTTCCAATATAAATCGGTTAGTTCGAGTTGGTTATCAGTTACGTCATCTGGATTGAAACCTGACGGAGATGCCGTTGACGGATTTGTTCAGTATGTAGATACATTGAAAGGCTTGGAAGCTTCATCGTTATATTCAGTTAGGGCGGTTTATAATTTGAATTCTTCTTATGAGCGTTTTACTGATAGTAAAGATTTGATGACAGAAAAGATGCAAGGATTCAGTAATGGCAAGTTAATTGATCCGTTGGAAGATTGGAGTATTAAACCTGATAATAATCAATCAACTTTGCCTGGATATGATACGGAGATAAAATTTGCGATTGCAGATTTGACATCAAGTGTCGGACCTCTTGCTGAACCTTATCGTTGCTGGGAAATTTGGCAATTAGCATCAGATTGGAATACTCTTAATGAGCTTACAACTTCGAGTGGTGAAACTAAAAATGATGGAATAAAGATAGGGGATGCAACCGGTAATAAGAAATGGACACGTTATGTTGCAAACTCAGGAACAATAAAGTCAGATGCCGGTTTTTCCGGTAATGCAGCCCTGATTCGTACGGTAGGTTGGGGAATAGGTTCTGCGGCAGCTTTCGATTTAGGATTCACACAAATTGGAGCTAAAGTTGAAAATAGCACACCTGGTGAACTATATCTTGGCTCTTACAATGGAGGTGCACAATATGGTATACCTTTTACTTCTCGTCCTACAGGTTTTGCATTTTATTACAAATATGAAAATCTAATGAAGTCCAGTGATACATTTACTGCAGAGATCGTAGTTAAAGATGAAAAGGAGAATGATATTGTTGTAAAAACGTTTACTTCTTCGGAAGTTACTAGCGATTGGAAGAGACAAGTTGTCTATTTGGATTATAAGCAAGGTGCAGCGAAAGCAGGAACTATGTTTATACGTTTTGTCTCAGGTCAAGCTGGTGATTATGGAGTCTCAGATTTTCCAGTGAAACCTAATGCCCAAAATGTCAGCAACGGCGAGTACACAGGCAGTAATTTATACATTGACAACGTCGAACTAATATACGAATAATCAAAATATGAAAAAGATATTATTATACACCTTACTATTCCCTCTTTTCACCGCTTTTACATCCTGCGGTGAAGATGCGGAAATGAACCGATCGTCTTATGTCGATGGTACAGGTGGATTGAGTTTAAAGAATAACACTCCTACGCAGATCACTATTCCGGTGATTACGAAGAGTGCGGACTTTACCGATATAGAGGCAGATAATTTTTATGTCGGAATCCTGGATGAGAATGGTGCGGCAGTGAAAGAGTTCGATACTTTCACTGATATGAAGGCCGCCGGTCTTCCGTTGATTCTTCCTTGTGGAGATTATTCAGCGATTGCCAGTTCCTATAAATTGGGAGAAACGAAAGTCTCCGACAAGCCTTATTTTGTAGAACAGCAGGAGTTTGTTATTGAAGAAAAGACAACGACTAATGTGGCTTTGAAATGTACGTTTCAGAGTATCGGTGTCGAATTGGCTCTCTCCGAACAATTCAAAAAGAAGCTGGAAGAACAGCCGAATAACTACGATTACGAAGTGAAAGTATCTAACGGGGTAGCCGACTGGACGTTCTCGAAAGAAAAGACGGATGTAGGTTATTTCATAGACGCTTGCGATGAATTAGTGGTAAAGGTAAAAGTCCGTTTGGGTGATGATAAGTGGTATCCCGAACGTACTTATCGTGTAAAGAATGATGATAATAATCCGGCTACTTCTCCGAAGTTAGGCGAATATTATATCATTAATCTGGATGCAGGTGAAACCCCTGAAAAACTATCCTTACGAACAGTAACGCTTATTGATCAGGAATAAAATGAAATACATACGTATACTTACAATTGTTTTGTTTCTTCTTCCTTTTCTTTTTTCATGCGAAATGAAGAAAGACCTGTTGGGAGGAAAAGATTCGGATAAAGAAACTCCCTCATATGAAAATGTGGGTCTGCTGGATCTGGAAGTAAAGGCAGAGAAAGAAGCGAAAGCTCCTAATACAAAGGGGGATGATGATGGGGAAGAGGATTTGTTGAATCCGGATAATTTCTCTATAACTATTGCCGACAGTTTGGGTGAAACGGTAAAATATTATGAATCGTATGCCGCTATGAGAGATGAAGGCGGTTTGTTGTTGCCTGTCGGTACATATTCCGTTCGGGCAGCTATGGGATCGGACCTGAATGCCGGTTTCAACTCTCCTTATTATGCAGGTGATACGGTTTGTAAGGTTACTGAAAAAGAGGTGGCAAAGGTGGTTACTCAATGTAACCTTCAGAATAAAAAGGTACAGTTTGCTTGCTCGGACGAGTTTTATTCACAGTTTAAAGAAGATTATTCCATCGTTATCGATAATGGTGTCGGTGTGCTAACACTCAAGAAAGATGAAGCCCGTATTGCTTACCTGAAGAATACAGGTACATTACGTTTTACCATGTATGCTACTACGCACGATAATACCGTACATACGTATTCGCATGACTTTTCGAAAGATGATCAGATATTGAATCATAACAATGTACTGATCGAATTGGGTACAGTTCCGACTGTGCCGGATGGTGATCCTGATCATGGAGGAGGTGGTGACGATTCGGAAGAACCGGAAGAACCCGATGATCCGGACGATCCCGATGACGGTGATGACTCCAATGTACCGGATGTCCCTGTGAATGCACCTGTTCTCAAAGTCGATGTGTCTTTGATCGAGAAGGATTATATCATTGAAGTACCGTCTCATTTTGAGGAATCGGATAAGCCGGATAATGGAGGTGATGATAATAATGGTGGCGATGATAATAAAGGGGATGACGATGTTCAAAAGAAGATCGCGATTACCGGAACGTTGAATGGCAAGTCATTTGATTTAGGTAAAACGCAGACGGTGACAAGTAGTTCTAAAGTTGTTATTAACTTGTATCTTCCTACCGGTTTGGCAGGTTTGGATGTGGATGTATCGATAGGTTCTGATATTAATCTGTCATTGGATTTGCTGGATGCTGCTTCTATTGCTGAAGTCAACGGTCTTTTGTCTGAAATGGGTAAGACCTTGGTTGTGCCTTCCAAAGGTGAAAAAGGTAATTTGAAATTTGACATATCTCCGTTTATGGAGATGATGGACAAGAGCAACTCATTTAACATCAAGCTGAAAGATAAGAATGGGGAAAGTACGAGTGCTGTTATAAAGTTGTCAAAGAAATAAGGAAATCGTATGAAACACTATATAAAAGTTTGGTATAGTTTATGCCTGTTAATCGGTTTGCTGGCTTCCTGCAATGAAGATGGCAATTTGGTTCCTACCGGAACTTTGTATCTGAATGTGGAGGAAGATCAGACTTTACAAACACGTGCCACGTCGGAAGTGACTTATGAATCTTTACAGGTCGCCATCCTGCAGGGAGAAGAGGATACGTTGAAAGTCTATAACGATTATCTGACGGAAGTGAAAGGACAACGTTTAGTACTTCCGGTAGGTAAGTATACGGTGGCTGTCCGTTCCAATGGAGCGGATGGTGTTGCCTGGGAAACGCCGTTGTATCAGGGATCGGAAGAGGTGGAAGTAAAACAAGGAGAGATTACCAATACGAAAGTGACTTGTACGATTGCGAATACGAAAGTTTCCGTTGTTTATGCAGATGATTTGAATGAGTATTTTACGGATTATCAGACTACTGTCAGTACCCCGTCCGGTGCATTGCTCTATACTCGTGATGAGTATCGGGCTGGTTTCTTTACACCGGAGAAATTGACTGTCCTGTTGAAACTGGTGAATAACGATGGGAATGAGTTTGTTATAAAGAAAGTGTATCCGGATATCGAACCACAGTATCATTATACGTTTAAGTTTACCATTTCAAATGGTAATACGGATGATGAGGCGGGTGCTGATGTGGATGTCGATGTGGATAAAGAACACCAGGAGATTACTTATAATATATTCGTTAAGGAAGAGGAACTGACTAATATAGGCGAACCGTCTGCTAAGTTAGGTGGTGCATTCACGGGTGGTGTTTATACCTTTAAGAGAACTGTACAAAATCAGAATCCTGCTTCGAATACTATCTCGTTGGATTATATATTAGGTAGTAAGAATACTTTGCAGTCGTTTGTGGTGACGATGGATTCGCCTACGGGAGTATCACGTTTCGATATAACAAAAGGTGAAGGAAACGGAATCGGTTTCCCAGCTGTACCTGGCTCTTCAGTAGAAACTGATGACCCTCGTTATACTGCTTATCGAATGGATTTATCGACTATTGTACAACATTTGGAATGTCTGAATGAACAGCCGACAGAATATACCTTTAAGGTAGATATCTTGGATGACAAGTATCAGGAAACTTCGATTACTTTTGTTATTAAGATGATGCCGGATGTGGCGGCTTCTGTTGAAAAACCATACTGCTGGAATACTTTTGCATTGTTAAAAGGTAATAGTTCGACAGAAGATATTTATTTTAAGTTTCAGTCTGAAGATGGCAGTGTGATTGATATTAAGTCTATTACAAGATCCGGGGATGATGTCTCTGCTTTGGTTATAGGACTGGAGACTGGAGTGGAATATACTTATTGGTTGACTTCTGATACAGATCCAACCATGAATTGTAATACTTCATCTTTCGTTTTAAGTGCTCCTTCAGCTGTTCCGAATTTGAAGTTTGAAGACTGGACGGATCAAACCTCTGGTTATTTGGATGCCCCTATCGTAGGTGGAAATAAAAAATATATTTCTCCTAATAAAGATCCTAATAATACTTATTGGAATTCGGGAAATTTAGGTGCTATGGCTACAAAAGAAATATTGACAGAAAGTGTTGAAGATGTGATAGCTCTTTCTATTTCTAAAAAGGCTGCAAGATTAATATCTAAATATCCTAGTGCTGCAGGTATGGGGGCTTTTGCTGCAGGTAGTGTTTATAGCGGAAGTCCTAAAGAAGTTTCAAGTAAAGGTGCTGTATTGACTTATGGGCAGCCTTTTCAAGGTTATCCTACAAAATTGAGAGGATTCTACAAGTATATTCCAGAAACAATTGATGATTCTAGTAAAGAAATAGACTCTCGTTGCCCGGTGAAGATGGATGGGAAAAAAGACCAGGCAATTATTTATATTGCACTGATCCCAAAACAATTTGAAGTCGTATCTAAAACCAGTGGTACAATTATGTCTTTTAATAAAGCAAATGCAAATGCTTTTGCTTATGGTGAATATATTATAACTGATACGAAAAATGAAACGGGGAAAGATGTGGAAGGTATACAAAATGATTATGCTCCTTTTGAAATTTCATTACAGTATGATGACGCTATTCCTAGGACAGGACAATATTATATTGTCATAGTTGCAACTTCCAGTCGTTATGGTGATTATTTTACGGGAGCTATTGGTAGTTGTTTGTATATTGATGAATTTGAGTTGGATTATGATTATGACCCTGCTTCTTTTTCCAATACGAATTTGAAAGATATGAAAGCTATAAATATTAACGACTAATTATAAATATGAAGCAATTCTTATCTTTAACCGTTTTATTAATTATCTGTTTTTCATTGCCGGCGAAGGCAAAGGAGAACAAGTATGACCGGGGTATTCTGATGAAAACTTTTATCCCGAAAGGGCAATGGATGGTGGGTACTACGTTTTCCTATAGCGAACATGTGGATGAAAACTTTGAGTTTTTATCTGTGTTGAAGGATATTAATAGCGAAGGGTATACCTTTAAGGTGACTCCGTTGGTGAGTTATTTTATTCGCGACAATATTAGTATCGGCGGTCGCTTTTCCTATTCACGTACCAATACGGATATAGGTAATATATCTCTGGAACTGGGTGACGATCTGAGCTTTGATGTCGATAATTTTAAGTCTGTATCCAATACATATACGGCGGCGATCTTTCTTCGTACCTATTTGAATTTGGGAGACAGCAAGCGTTTCGGATTGTTTAATGAGGCGCGTGTGTCGTATGGCTATTCAGAAAGTAACAGTAGCTCAGGTACAGGAATCGATCTTTCCGGTATGTATCAGTTAAAGCATAACCTGAATATCGGTGTGGCTCCCGGTCTGACTGTCTTTATTAACGATTATGTGGCAGCTGAGGCTTCGGTTAGTGTGGCAGGTTTGAACTTCAACTGGTATGATCAGACAAAAGATCAGGTATATAAAGGGAAACGCACGGCAAGTTCCGCTAATTTCAAGATCAATCTGTTGTCGATCGATTTAGGTATTGTCTTTTATTTGTAAAAACAGGGCATGAAGGGAAGAAATAGTATCTGGTGTTTTTTAGTAGGTCTGCTGCTGACAGGCTGTGTGGAAAACGATCTGCCTTATCCTACTATCGAAGGGATTATCGAAGAGTTTGCCGTTGAAGGACAGACTTCGGTAAAGATCGATAAGACTTCGGCTTCCGTCTCTGTAAAGGTGGCGGATACATTGGACCTGAGGAACCTGAGAGTGGAAAAGCTGGTCGTTACTTCGGGCATGACCGTTATACCGGATTCTGTAGCTTGCAAAGACTTTCTGCATTTTCCGGATACCGGATTTGTGTCGGTAGACAGTCTGCCCGAGACGGTCAATACGCGAATGAACTTTAAGAAACCGGTTTCTTTTCTGCTTCGTTTGTATCAGGATTATCCCTGGAAAGTGACGGTGGTACATGATATACTGCGTAAAGTAACTGTTGCAAACCAGCTGGGGGCTTCCCTGATCGATGCTGATACGCATAATGTAATTATATATGTGGATTCAACAGCCCAGCCTTCTTTGCGTAATGTGAAAATAGAGACCTTCCAGTTAGGTAGCAGCATTGCAAAAACGACACCTGAACCGTCGGAGGTAACCGATTTTACCCGTCCTCGTATTTTCCAGGTATCCGCTTTTGATGAAACGGAAGAATGGACCGTGAGTGTGGCGTATCCGCCTGCCGGAATGTCGTTCACCTCTTTGTCGGCATGGGCAAAACGAGCGGTTGTGACGGGTAAGACATTGACCGGACAGGTTTCGGCTCGCTATCGCGGTAAACCGCAGGCGGAGACAAAGGCTGATTCGGAAGAAGGCTGGGAGGAAGTGCTTTCCAGCGAAATAGAGATAGATGAAGAAGGAAACTTCACGTTGGTCTTTACGCATCTTAAACCGGGTATGGAGTATGAATATCAGTTAACGGTGGACGGTGCATCCGAGGATATCAAAACATTTACGACGGAGGCGGTGGAGTTGGTGCCGAACCTCTCGTTGGACGATTGGTTTAAAGATGGCAAAAGCTGGTATGCCGACCTCGATCTGACTCCGGAAAATTATTTCTGGGATTCAGGAAACAAAGGCTCGAATGCCGTAGGTGAAGCGAATCCGACTTCTCCGGAAACCAGTGATGTTGTAAAGGGAAAAGCCGCCCGTCTAGAAAGTAAAACGGTAGCCGGTGTGTTTGCCGCCGGTAGTTTGTATACCGGGACTTTTGGTAAGGTTGAAGGGCTGAGTGGTGCTTCGTTGAACTTCGGTCGTCCGTATACGGGTCGTCCATCTGCTTTGCGTGGCTATTATAAATACAATTCCGGTACCATCGATAAAGCGAAAAATCCGTATAAGGAGCTGGAAGGGCGTAAGGATTCTTGCCATATTTATATGGCTTTGTTTTCCGGCTGGACATCTCCGTTCCCAGTCAATACGAATACCGGAACATTTGTCGACCTGACCTGGAACAATGAGAATCTGCTCGCCTTCGGTCAGCTGGTTCAGGGGGAAACTGTCAAAGATTACACCCAGTTCCGCATCGACATGGAATATCGTGATCAAACAACAAAACCGACTTATATATTGATCGTCGCTTCCGCCAGTAAGTATGGTGATTACTTTACAGGCAGTACGAGTAGCGTGTTGTTGCTGGATGAGTTGGAGTTGGTGTTTGAGTAGATGGAGAATTATCCATCGAATTGTTCTTTGAAGTAATGGGATTTGGAATGCAGGAAGATTCTGGAATAAAAACAGTCAAGAATGTTTCCTAAAAGGGAACGTTTTGCTATCTTTGCTATTCATGGTTTTATTAAGAAAACTCAAAAAACTCCACTAAAGGAGATTGTAAAGGCAAAAGAAATTAGGAAACGATATTTCGAATCTAAATAATAAGGAATATGGAACAAATGAAATTGTATACTCATGAGGAAATGTTAGATCGGGTAATCGGTGTTCGAGGTACTCCGGAACGAGAAAAGTATGAGGATAACATAAATAATTTCCTAATTGGGGAGGCCATTAAGCGAACTCGTGAAGCCAAGAATCTCACTCAAGAGCAATTGGGTGAATTGATGGGTGTCAAGAGGGCGCAAATATCCAAAATAGAAAGTGGAAAAAGCGTCAATTTCTCAACGATTGTCCGAGCTTTTAGAGCTATGGGTGTAAAATCGGCAAACCTTGATTTAGGTTCATTGGGCAAGGTCGCTCTTTGGTAAATACCTTCTCGATAAAAAATAGTTCCTTCCTTTCTGATTCCAAATTCAGAAGAAAACCTGCTTATTAAGTAAGATCAAGCTTACTCGATAAGTAGATAGAAACTTACTTAATAAGTAGCTGGCGGTTTACTTACCGAGTAACCGAAGGCTTACTTACTAAGTAAGTTTTTGCTTGCTTCAATACTTCATAGAACGGTTGATTAAGAATAAAATAATGGGATTGTGTCAAAACAGAGGTTCTGTCATGGCGGACTTGATCCGCCTCTTATACTAAATCTAGAACCAGTGTAGGATGCGATCTCGGGGCAAGCCCGGGATGACAGGGAGTGGGTTTGACACACTAACCATTCGATATAAAATAAAAACAGATTAGGAACAAAAAAAAATACATTCGAAAATCTTTTCCTTTTGGAAGAGAAGGAAAAGGCTTTCGAAAGGAAATATAAGAAAAGATATGAAGAAGAAGGAAAGAAATAGTTGGATATTGTGGCGGAGTTTATTGCTTATTTTATTATTGATGATGACATGGCGAGGAGAAGCACAAACAAAAGTTTACAATAAAGATGAGTTAAAGACAGCTATAGAAAACGGAGAAAGTGTTCTTTTAATGAATGAGATTAATATTGACTATGAGTTGACGATATCAAAAAGTCTAACATTAGATTTGGGAGGAAAAACTCTAAGGCGTGAGGAAAAAGCAGGTGATATAATTTGTGTAAAGTGTACGAATGGAAAGATAACTATAAAAAATGGATCAATAATTACAAAACAAAACAAGGCTGCTTTTGGAGGCTATGGCTCTGGTCTTGATGTGAGTGGAGGAAATGTTGTAATTGAAAATTGTACAATATCAGGATATACAAATTCTAGTTCTTCAAAAGATGCAACAGGTATACAGTTCTATAGTGGAACTCTCTATATAGTTAGTGGTAATTTTGTAGGAACAGGAGCTCGTAATTTGGGGAAGAATTATGCTATTTGGTCAAATGGAACGACTATTAATAATTTTCTTAAAGGTTCTTATTTAAAGAAAGATGGGAATGCTGTAGGTAATGTAAATACAAAAACAATAGAGGGTTCTGTCACGGTTCATCCTATTACTTACATTTTGGATTACAAAGTAATAGATGGGACTATAACATCTTCAACACATGTTAAATCTTATAAGGCGTTAGATATTTTTGATAATGTAATACAACCATTAGCCACTGTAGAGAGAGAGGGGTATACAAATCAGTGGACTTATAATGATGGATCTTCTACGATTAATATTTCAGCAGCAACAGATCTGCCTTATCCTTATGTGACTAGTGATACTCATACTATTACACTGACTACAACTTGGTCACCTATTGAATATAAAATTGTATATAAAGACATAGACGGAGCGACTAACCCCAATATGATAACAGAATATGATATAACAAAGGGCTCAGAATCTTTGGCTTCTGCAATCAAGCCTTATTATGATTTTGTAGGTTGGTTTGATGATGAAGGAAATCAAATACAGTCAATAGTGTATGATAGGATTAAGAAATATGAGTCTACTCAAACTTATAATGTTACTGCAAGGTGGAAACCGACAGAGTATATTCTTTCTTTTGATACTAAAACAAACGAGGTTATAAATCCAATAACATATTCAGTAAATGCAACAGATACGCAACTCCCTGAGCCTGCCAGTCGCGAAAGTGAAGGCTATTCTTTTGTAGGTTGGTATGATGGAGATACAAAAGTTGAGGCTATTCCTGTAAATAGTCCGAAAACGATGAAACTTACAGCTAAATGGGATCCGCTTACTTATACTATAATATGTAAAGAAGAGGATGGGAAGAGTCAAATTAAAAAGCTTGAATATAAAACTGGACAAACGATTATTTTAGATGATTTTCAGAAGGAAGGATATATTTTTGAAGGTTGGAGAACTGAAACTAATGGAAAAGGAAATAAAGTTACTCAGATATCCGGAATCGGGAATAAAGAGGTTTATGCCTCTTGGACTCCAATTCAATACACCTTGAAATATGAATTGAAGGGTGGAGATTATAAAGGACAGAATCCGATTACTTATTCTTATTTAGAAAGGGCAACGCTTCCAACTTCTTTGGAGTTGACAAAAGAGGCATTTGTGTTTAGTGCTTGGTATTTGGATCCAACTTATTCAGGACAGCCTTTGGTTGAGGCTCCTGTTGCGGGTGGTTTAAAAACAGATGGTGGACGTAAGATGTCTTTTACCGCATATGCAAAATGGGAAGAGAATAAGGGAATTATGTTTATTTCCGGTGGAGATAAACCTGTTGATAATAGTAAATATAAACTAGAAAAAGGGATTACAGAGAATGAAATGCCAAAGGTAACCCGTAAAGGGTATGTATTTAAAGGTTGGTATAGTGGTGATAAATTGATGACTTTTATTCCTGCGAATGGAGAACCAATAGTGTTGAAAGCAAAGTGGGAATTGTGCTCTTATGGAATAGAATATATATTGAATGGAGGTACGAATCCTTCAAATTCACCTTCTTCTTATACTTATGAAATAACAGTGACTTTACCTATTCCTGCAAAAGAGCATTATGATTTTGCCGGTTGGTTTATTGATCCGTCATTAACAAATTCTGCAGGAGATGCCATTCCCCAAAATTCAATAGAGAACAAAACATTTTATGCAAAGTGGACACCGAAGAAATATACTTTGACATTTGATCCCCAAGGTGGTACTTGTAGTACGAAAACTCAAACATACATCTATGGTGAAGCTGCGGAACTCAAAGCTAAACCAAGAAAGTCTCACTATGATTTTGTTGGATGGTGCTATGATGCAGACTGTAAGGATGCCTGCGGAGATAAAATTCCTGTAAATAAAAGCGGAAATTATACGCTTTATGCAAAGTGGAAATTAACTGATTATAAAATAGAGTTAGACAAGTATTATGGTGAGTTTCCTGCAGGAGCAAATGTTCCGGTAACTTATACTTATGAAAGTGCAATTGAAAAATTACCTGCACCGAACCGTAATGGATTTACTTTTGCTGGTTGGTATGCAGATGACCGTTTGACTATACCGGTTTCTTCTCCTGCAATAGAAAAAGGTTCATCTGGTAACAAAACCTTTTACGCCACCTGGGATCGTGGTTATCAAGTAATCGTATCTCAACCGTCGAATGGAAAGATTGCAGTTACTCATAATGGAAATGCAGTCGCTTCTGGGGCGATGGTTGGTAAAGGTGAATCGTTGGTTGTTACGGCTACTCCGGCAACATCTGATTATGTATTGAAACAATTGACAGTAAACGGGACTACTTATACGACCAGTCCGCAAACAGTGGTAATGCCGGAGAAAGATTTGAAGATCACGGCAGAGTTCACAATCTCATCTGTACCGGCAGCCCCTGCCCCTAAAATAATCCTTTCCCCTGCCGGCATGGATAAATTTCCGAAGGGAGAAAATGTGAAAGTGCAGTTGGAGAAAACGGATGAGGCGACAACGTTATATTACCGTTTGGACGGTTCGCCGGAGAAGGCTTATTCGGGAGAGTTCCTGGTTGAAAGTGCTAAAGATACGGTTCTTTTGGAGGCTATTGCAAAGAAAGATGGTTATCGGGATGGGGTGACAACACGTTATATCATCTTCGATAATGGAAAGATTTCCCTGACCTTCGATCTCCCTTTAGGTGTGAAAGCAACCAACCCTACCGGTGGCGATGTGGTAACGGCTACCACAACCGGAGGTTCTTTTGAGTTTATGCTGACGGTGGATAAAAACTATTATACGAATCTTGACTCAATGGTTGTCTCGGCGAATGATTCGACGATTACGGGGAATGCTTCCGGGCTTTATACGTTAACGAACTGCTCGTCCGATATTACGGTGACTGTCTCCGGTCTGAAAGCTAAAACCTGTACGGTTACATTGCAGCAGACAGAGAACGGACAGGTCAAGTTTACCGATGGTGCGGACGAAACGACTTCGGAAGTTGGATACGGATCATCGGTATCGATCACGGCAGTTGCTGATGAGGACTTTAAGTTCCTGCAATGGAATACCGGCAGCCAAAGCAACCCGCTGAACCTGACGGTTAGCAGGGATACGACTATTTCTGCCCGTTTCATCTCTGATTATAAGTCGTATATGATGACTTTGCCGCAGATGGAAGGAGTGACCGTGAAACCGTTCTCCGGTTATTCTACCGAAGTGAAGAAAGACGGAACGTTTAAGTTCTACCTGGTTCTCGCTAAAGGATACCGTGAAGGAAATTTGGTTGTTCGTGCCAATGGTGAAGAGTTGACGAAGAATAAAGGAGGATATGCGATCTACCATATAAATAAGAACATCAGCATCTCGGTTGATGGTATTGTCCGGGATTCCATAAAGCTGACATTGCCGGATCATGTGACGGCGAAAGTTGTTGAAACGATGTCCGACGTAGCCGGTCAGGGGCTATTTGAAGAAACGATGCTTTTGCTTCAGGCGAAAGCGCCCGAAGGCAAAATCTTTAGTAAATGGACGGACGGAAAGACGGATAATCCCCGAATGGCAACGGCAGTGGATGCAGCCCAGCTGATACCTCTGTTTACAGATAAGGAAGACGCTGCGTATGCAAAGGTGATCCTGAATCAATCACCGGGAGCCGGTATTACGGGAGCCAATTCGAATATGGATGCAGTGAAGAGTGGTGACGTTGTGCAATTGAAAGTCGTTTTGCTTCCTGCTTATAGCCAGAGCGAGGTCGTTTTGACAGCCGATGACAAGGTGCTGACTCCTGAAACTTCTTTACGCGCAGCATCTGAGACAAAGACCTATATATATAATTTGCCGGTGGAAAAAGACGGTATAACGGTGAAAGTATCGGGACTGAAACTAAATAGCTACGAGGTTACAGTGAGCCAGACTAACGGTGGTACGGTATCTGCCGTTCCGGCAGGTAAGGTTACTCATGGGGATAAAGTCCAGTTGAAGGCGGAGGCGGCTTCCGGCATGTTGTTTGTCAAATGGTGGGATGGCAACACCCTGAATCCTTATCCGTATACGGTCGCCTCTGATACGGAAGTAAAAGCCTGTTTCGTCGGAACAGAATCGACTGTCGATAATGAATTGGTTGATACGGAGCGAGTACGGATGAAAGTATCCGGTTCTACTTTGTTTATTGAAGTGCCGGAAACTTCCCTGTTATATATCTGGGATTACAAAGGTTCTTTGTTCCGTACCCTTACAGTTCCTGCAGGGATGTATACTAGTTCGCTTCCGTCGGGAGCTTATTTGGTGAAAGTGGGTGACGGACAACCGGTGAAAGTCGTTGTTCGGTAAAGAAAAAGGAGCAAAGGTTTGAAGGCCTTTACTCCCTGATATTAAACTCTCTTTATTCTTTGGTTAGAAAAGTGCCTTGAATAGTTTACGCAAGAAATCCCTTCCATCTTTGCGGCAGAGGATAATCCTAATAAACATTATTAAGCTATTAAAAAGATTGTTCCGAAAAACAGCGACTGCTGGTGTTATTATAATTGTTGATGCTATCATATCACAAAGGAAACCAATCTTTTCCATCTAATCAAATATTTCCGTACCTTTACCCCTCAAAAAGAGAACGTTTTATTACTTTTGTAAAAAGTATGTTTATGCGATCGAAAGAAGAATATATTGAATTATTACGAGATTATTTCCAAAATAAGGCAAAAGCTTATGGAGTAGTCCGGATGGCTCTGTTTGGTTCTGTGGCTCGTAGTGAACAGACTGATTCCAGTGATATAGATGTTGCCTATGAAGGTAAAGCCGATATCTTATTGCGCTGTCGTATGAAGCAAGAGTTAGAGGCTTTGTTCGGTTGTAAAGTAGATATTATTCGTCTTCGTAAACAGCTTGTTGATACTTCTTTTTTGCAAAATATCTCTAAAGATTTGTTGTATGTTTGATAAAGTTCGCATCAAGGCAATATTGGATCGGATAGAAGATGCCATTCTGCTGATTCAGAGCAAGGCCGATCTTGTTAATAAACCGGATGATTTCTTGTTGGATCAAGAAGGCACTTTTTTATTAAGTGGTATCTGTATGCAGTTGATTTTTATAGGAGAAAGCGTCAAGACTATTGATAATAAAACGGAACATTCTTATTTGAAACGTTACCCGGCTGTTCCTTGGACTGGAATTATGGGATTACGGGATATTATTGCACATGAATACCATCGGATAGACGAAGAAGAAATATTTAATGTAATAAAGCAAGATTTAGCTCCTTTGTTAATGACTATCCGTCAGATGAGGACTGACTTATAAGTATAATTGATATTTACCTAATTATATTTCGCAAATATTTCCGTACCTTTGCCCCTCAAAAAGAGAACACAAGGTATGGAAAAACAGTTTAAGAGAACGCTGATTACTACGGCGTTGCCGTATGCGAACGGGCCGGTACATATCGGACATCTGGCCGGGGTGTATGTGCCTGCCGATATTTATGCCCGTTACCTTCGCCTGAAGGGGGAGGATGTTTTGATGATCGGGGGATCGGATGAGCACGGTGTGCCTATTACGCTCCGGGCAAAGAAAGAAGGAGTTACACCGCAGGATGTGGTGGACCGTTTTCATGGTATCATCAAGAAGTCTTTCGAGGAGTTCGGTATCACGTTCGATATTTATTCCCGTACTACTTCGTCTACTCATCGTCAGGTGGCTTCGGATTTCTTCCGGACACTCTACGAAAAAGGTGAATTCATCGAGAAGACCAGCGAACAATATTACGACGAGGAAGCTAAACAATTCCTTGCCGACCGCTATATAACCGGTACATGCCCGCATTGCGGAAATGAAAAGGCCTATGGCGACCAGTGCGAAGCCTGCGGTACTTCGTTAAGCCCGACAGACCTGATCAATCCGAAGTCTGCCATCAGTGGCAGCGAGCCGGTGATGAAGGAAACCAAACACTGGTACCTGCCGTTGGATAAACATGAACCGTTCCTGCGCAAATGGATCCTCGAAGATCATAAGGAGTGGAAGCCGAATGTATACGGACAGTGCAAGAGCTGGCTGGATATGGGATTGCAGCCACGCGCCGTAAGCCGCGACCTGGACTGGGGTATCCCTGTGCCGGTGGAAGGTGCTGAAGGCAAAGTACTTTATGTGTGGTTCGATGCCCCGATCGGTTATATCTCCAATACCAAAGAATTGCTGCCGGATAGCTGGGAGACTTGGTGGAAAGATCCTGAAACCAAGATGGTACATTTCATCGGTAAGGACAACATCGTGTTCCACTGCATCGTATTCCCCTCTATGCTGAAAGCGGAAGGTTCTTTCAACCTGCCGGAGAATGTGCCTGCCAACGAGTTTTTGAACCTGGAAGGGGATAAGATCTCTACTTCCCGTAACTGGGCGGTGTGGTTGAACGAATATCTGGTGGATATGCCGGGTAAACAGGATGTGTTGCGTTATGTCCTAACTGCTAATGCTCCTGAAACAAAAGATAACGATTTTACCTGGAAAGATTTCCAGGCACGCAATAATAATGAACTGGTGGCTATCCTGGGTAACTTCGTGAATCGGGCACTGGTACTGACTGGGAAGTATTTTGAAGGAAAAGTGCCTGCAGCCGGTGAGTTGACCGATTATGACCGTCAGACATTGAAGGATTTTGAAGATGTAAAAGTAAATGTAGAACGTTTGCTGGATACATATCATTTCCGTGATGCTCAGAAGGAAGCGATGAATTTGGCACGTATCGGAAACAAATACCTGGCGGATACAGAACCCTGGAAGCTGGCGAAGACGGATATGGCACGTGTGGCTACGATCATGAATATCGCTTTGCAGATCACGGCTAACCTAGCCATTGCTTTCGAACCGTTTCTGCCGTTCAGTATGGAAAAACTCAACAAGATGCTGAATGTGGAACCGTTAGGCTGGGATCGTCTGGGGGCTACCGATTTATTGGATGCCGGTCATCAGCTGGGTAAATCGGAATTGTTGTTCGAAAAGATCGAAGACAGCGTGATCGAAGCGCAGGTTCAGAAGTTGCTGGATACAAAGAAAGCGAATGAAGAGGCCAGCTATAAAGCGAAACCGGTACGTGAGAACATCGAGTTCGACGATTTCACGAAACTGGATATCCGTGTAGGTACTATCCTGGAATGTACGAAAGTACCGAAAGCCGACAAGCTGTTGCAGTTCCGCATCGATGACGGTCTGGAGAAACGTACGATCGTTTCAGGTATTGCCCAGCATTATGCTCCGGAAGACCTGGTAGGTAAACAAGTTTGCTTTATCGCTAACCTGGCTCCGCGCAAACTGAAAGGTATTGTGTCGGAAGGAATGATCCTGTCTGCCGAAAACTTCGACGGCAAGCTGGCGGTTATCACTCCGGAGAAGGAAGTGAAGCCGGGTAGCGAAGTGAAATAAGAAAAATAAACCTTCCAATGAAGGTGTCAGGGTGTGTCATCTTGTTTACGCATGAATGGCACACCTTTTTTATAATAATATAGCTGTTGCTACGTTATTAAAAGCAAAGAAAAACAAAACGGACACAGACGGTAAAGATGTTTGAAAAACATATACAAATGGTCGATCTGCAAGGACAGTATCATCGCCTGAAAGAGGAGATAGATGCGGCGATGCAGGCAGTGATTGAAAGCTGCGCTTTTATCAATGGACCGCAGGTGAAAGCTTTTAGTGATCATCTGGCTGAATATCTGGATATTCCTCATGTCATCCCTTGTGGAAACGGGACGGATGCGCTTCAGATCGCTTTGATGGCATTGGGGTTGCAGCCGGGGGATGAGGTGATCGTTCCTGCATTTACGTATGTGGCGGCAGCCGAGGTTATTGCTTTGCTGGGGCTGACACCTGTCCTGGTGGATGTGGATCCGCACACTTATAATATCGATCCCCGTAAGATAGAAGAATCGATCTCCCGGAATACAAAGGCGATCATTGCCGTTCATCTGTTCGGGCAGTCCTGTGATATGGACCCGATTCTGAAGATTGCCGCGATGTATCATCTGTATGTGGTGGAGGATAATGCCCAGTCGATAGGGGCGGAATATACTTTTCCGGATGGGCGTGTGAAGAAAACCGGAACGATGGGGATTATCGGGACGACCTCATTTTTCCCGTCCAAGCCGTTGGCATGTTATGGGGACGGGGGAGCTTTGACGACTTCGGACGAGAACCTGGCAAAGCGTATCCGGATGATTGCCAATCATGGTCAGGAACGTAAGTATCATCATCAGCTGATTGGCTGTAACTCACGGCTGGATACGTTACAGGCGGCTGTTCTAGATGTGAAACTGAAACACATAGATGAGTTTACAGCCTCCCGCCAGGCTGTTGCTGCCCGGTATGACGAAGCTTTGGCTTCGTGCGAGCAGTTGCATCTTCCGCGGAAAAGTGCTTTTTCTACGCATGTATATCACCAGTATACGGTCCGGTTAAAACCGGCAGGTGATGTTGCGGATACGGCAAAATACAGGGAGTCTTTGCAAGCGTCACTGAAGGAAAAAGGGATTCCGACCATGGTGTATTATCCATTGCCTTTACAGGCGCAGGAGGCTTATAAATGGATGGCACGTACACCTGGAGCTATGGATGAGGCAGCCCGTTTGAGTACATCCGTTTTATCGTTGCCCATCCATACGGAAATGACGGAAGAAGAACAAGAATATATAATAGATACATTATTAAAGGAAATAACTCATATTTGACTAAATATGAAAGAGAATAAAATAAAATTTGCCGTTGTCGGCTGTGGTCATATCGGGAAACGTCATGCAGAGATGGTTACCCGTGATCCGGATGCCGAACTGGTTGCCTTGTGTGATATTCGTCCTCGCGAGGAGTTGGGAATAGAGGGGTATGCTGTTCCTTTTTTTGCCGGTTTGCAGGAGCTGTTGCAGAGTGGTATTCATATAGATGTCGTTAATATCTGTACGCCGAACGGACTGCATGCGGCTATGGCGGTGCAGGCGATAGAAGCCGGATGTAATGTGGTGATTGAAAAGCCGATGGCATTGACGCTGGCTGATGCGGAAAAGGTGGTATATGCCTCCCTGAAGTATCGTAAACAGGTATTCTGTGTGATGCAAAACAGATATTCTCCTCCATCGGCATGGATCAAGGATATGATCGATTCCGGTAAATTGGGAAAGATCTATATGGTTCAGTTGAACTGTTATTGGAATCGTGACGAGCGTTATTATAAGCCGGGCGGTTGGCATGGTGATGCAGCACTGGACGGTGGAACACTTTTCACACAGTTCTCCCATTTTATCGACATCATGTATTGGCTGTTTGGCGATATTTGCAATATACAGGCCCGTTTTGCCGATTTCAATCATGAGAAGCTGACGGCTTTCGAGGATTCCGGTTTTGTGAATTTCAACTTTGTGAACGGTGGAATGGGTAGCCTGAGTTATTCGACTGCTGTTTGGAACAGGAATATGGAAAGCAGTATGCTGATCGTTGCCGAGAATGGCAGCGTCAAGATCGGCGGACAATATATGAATGAAGTGGAGTATTGCCATGTGAAAGATTATGAGATGCCGGAACTGGCTCCGACGAATCCCGGGAATGATTATGGTCCTTATAAAGGGTCTGCCCAGAATCATAATTTTGTCATTCGTAATGTTGTGCGTGTGCTTTCCGGAACAGGTACCGAATGTATTACGACGAATGTTCTGGAAGGTATGAAGGTGGTAGATATTATTCAACGTATCTATGCTCAGAAAGAACAATGATGTTTCATAGAGGGATGGATAAGGGCTGATTTGCATAGTCTCCCTTTCGTACAAATAACCATTTTTATAGAGGTTGTATCCCTGCAAATTCCTATCTTTGTGCAAGTTTAGTCATTCTCGACATGGGACTGACCAACATTGTTGCGTTCTCGTTTTTGTGAAAACAGCTGAAGTGTATAGGAAAACACAAATTGAATAAATAGCATGAAACAGATTTTGGTTACCGGTGGAGCCGGGTTTATCGGCTCTCATCTTTGCGAACGCCTACTGAAAGACGGGAACAATGTGATTTGTATGGACAACTATTTTACAGGTTGTAAACAGAATATTGTTCATTTATTGAACAATCCTTACTTTGAGTTGGTTCGCCACGATGTGACATTCCCGTATTATGTAGAGGTAGACGAAATCTATAATCTGGCATGCCCGGCGTCTCCGATACATTATCAGTTCGATCCGGTGAGTACTATTAAAACATCTGTTATCGGTGCGATTAATATGCTTGGGTTGGCTAAACGTACGAAAGCGCGTATCCTTCAGGCTTCTACCAGTGAAGTGTATGGCGATCCGGCTGTTCACCCTCAGGAAGAAAGTTATTGGGGTAATGTGAATCCTATAGGTTTGCGGAGTTGTTATGACGAAGGGAAACGTTGCGCAGAGACTTTGTTCATGGACTATCATCGTCAGAACAAGCTAGATGTCAAGATTATCCGTATCTTTAATACATATGGACCACGTATGCGTCCGGACGATGGCAGGGTGGTATCGAACTTTATCATGCAGGCATTGAAAGGGGAAGATATCACTATTTATGGCGATGGAATGCAGACTCGTAGTTTCCAGTATGTAGACGATTTGGTCGAAGGTATGGTGCGTATGATGGCAACGGAGAATTTTACGGGACCTGTCAATTTAGGAAATCCCGGTGAATTTACAATGATTGAATTGGCGGAGATCATATTGAAAATGACGAACTCGAAATCAAAGATTGTATTTAAGCCTCTTCCTTCCGATGATCCGAAACAACGCAAACCGGATATTTCTTTAGCCAAAGAAAAACTGAATGGCTGGGAACCGACAATCCGCCTGGAAGAGGGATTGGTAGAGACTATTAAATATTTCAAGAGTCTTTAATTTGCATTTTGATTATAAATTATGAAAATAGCGATAGTAGGAACAGGCTATGTGGGCCTGGTTACCGGAACCTGTTTTGCAGAAATGGGAACCGAAGTCTTTTGCGTCGATGTAAATACTGAAAAAATTGAAAACCTTAAACAAGGTATAATCCCTATATATGAACCGGGCCTGGAAGATATGGTTCACCGTAACCAGCAGGCCGGAAGATTACATTTTACAACTGATTTGGCAGAGTGCCTGGATGAGGTAGAAGTCTTGTTCAGTGCCGTAGGTACACCTCCCGACGAAGATGGCAGTGCAGACTTGAAGTATGTGCTTGAAGTGGCACGTACTGTCGGTCGCAATATCAAAAAGCACATTTTGGTAGTAACGAAAAGTACAGTGCCTGTCGGTACTGCTAAAAAGGTACGCCAGGCTATCCAGGAAGAGTTGGATAAGCGTGGGGTACAAATTGAATTTGATGTTGCTTCCAATCCGGAATTCCTGAAAGAAGGAGCTGCGATCAGTGATTTTATGAGTCCGGACCGTGTAGTCGTAGGTATTGAGTCGGAGCGTGCAGAAGAGCTGATGACTCGTTTGTACCGTCCTTTCCTTTTGAACAATTTCCGTGTTATTTTTATGGATGTGCCCTCTGCGGAGATGACCAAGTATGCTGCGAATGCCATGCTGGCTACCCGCATCAGCTTTATGAATGATATCGCGAATTTGTGTGAGATTGTTGGTGCTGATGTGAATATGGTGCGCAAGGGGATCGGATCGGATAGTCGTATCGGTAACCGTTTCCTGTATGCAGGTATCGGATATGGCGGTTCTTGTTTTCCAAAGGATGTAAAAGCCTTGATTAATACGGCTAGACAGAATAAATACCCGATGCGTATCCTGCAGGCTGTAGAGGAAGTGAATAATGAACAGAAATCTCTTTTGTTCCATAAGCTTGAAAAACATTTCAAGGGCGACTTGAAAGGAAAACGTGTTGCTATCTGGGGATTGGCTTTTAAACCTGAAACAGATGATATGCGCGAAGCTCCCTCTTTGGTCTTGATAGATAAGTTATTGGCTGCCGGTTGTGAGGTGTATGCGTATGACCCGGTGGCTGTGGAAGAAGCCAAACGCCGTATTGGTGATGCGGTTCATTATGCAAAAGACATTTATGATGCTGTTGTAGATGCTGATGCCTTGATGCTTGTGACGGAATGGAAAGAATTTCGTATGCCTTCCTGGTCTGCCATTAAGAAACTGATGGCTACCCCGCTGGTACTTGACGGTCGTAATATTTATGACATCAAGGAGATGGAAGAGAATGGGTTTGTTTATCATTGCATAGGGAGGTAGAATAATCTATTTGAACTGGTTAAAACTTTTGACCAGTTCTGCTTTTTCAAGTATATTCGTTGAAGCTTTTGAGAGAATTGACATACAGTAAAAAGGAAATCAGAGTGAGCTTGAAAAGGTTAATAATAAATAAAGACCAAAACAATGACGAAGAAAGAAGCAATTAAAATTTTTGAAGAAAAGAAAGTGCGTACCCTTTGGGACGACGAAACGGAAGAATGGTATTTCTCCATAGTAGATGTGGTGAGTGTACTGACGGATAGTGAGAACCCACGTAGATATTGGAGTGATTTGAAACGGAAGTTATCTGTAGAAGGAAGTCAGTTGTACGCTCAAATCGTACAACTGAAATTACCATCAGCAGACGGTAAATATTATAAAACCGATGTTGCCGCAACTGAGCAGTTGTTCCGTTTGATCCAATCTATCCCATCTCCGAAAGCTGAACCGTTCAAGCTTTGGATGGCTCAAGTCGCTAAAGAGCGATTAGACGAAATGCAGGATCCGGAACGGACAATCGATCGGGCGATGATGGAGTATAAAAACTTGGGCTATTCGGACCATTGGATCAACCAACGGCTCAAAAGCATCGAGATTCGTAAAGATCTGGCCGATGAATGGAGAAGTCACGACTTACAAGAGGGTGTACAGTTCGCCACTCTCACGGATATTATTTATCAAACATGGTCAGGTAAAACATCAAAAGAATATAAACGTTTTAAAGGGTTGAAAAAAGAGAGTCTTCGTGATAACATGACGAATACCGAACTCGCCCTCAATATGCTGGCAGAAGCTGCAACTACGGAATTATCCAAAGAAAAGGATCCACAATATTTTGAAGAGCATGTACAAGTAGCCCAACAAGGAGGAAAAGCTGCCGAAGCTGCCCGAAAACAATTGGAAAGTGATTTGGGACATTCGGTTATTTCCCCGCTTAATGCGAAAACGGGGTTGAGGTTGGATAAAGGAAATGATAAGAAAGAATAAATGGCAGAGCAAACACTGAAAGAAAAGACGGCAAAAGGACTCTTTTGGGGAGGACTGAGTAATGGTGTACAGCAGTTGCTAGGCATGTGCTTTGGTATTGTTTTAGCTCGTATTTTGGATGCAGAAGATTATGGATTGGTAGGTATGCTCGCTGTCTTTTCCGGGATTGCAGGAACGATTATTAATAGTGGGTTTACTGTTGCATTAACGAATAAAAAGAAAATATTGCATAGTGATTATAATGCCGTATTTTGGTTCACAGTTATTGTTGGTTTGATTTGTTATCTAGTTCTTTTTCTTTTAGCTCCAATGATTGCGGAGTTTTACCATCATCCTGAATTGATTTGGCTTTCGAGAGTTCTGTTCTTGGGCTTTTTCTTTTCTGGATGTGCTTCTGTATCCTATACAGTCCTATTTAAACAGTTGATGGTGAAGCAACAGGCTCAAATTGATATTTCAGCAATGGCTCTATCTGGAACTGTAGGAGTTGTATTGGCAATAAAAGGATATGCCTATTGGGCTTTAGCTCTGCAAAGTCTTACATATGCAATTAGTGGGGCAGTTCTGAGATTCATATTTGCACCTTGGAAACCAACATTTGAATTTAACTTTGCTCCATTAAAAGGTATATTGGGGTTTAGTAGTAAAATGTTTCTAACAAATATATTTCAGCAGATTAATGTAAATGTATTTTCTATATTGTTGGGGCGTTTTTATAATGCAAATCAGGTAGGATACTATTCTCAAGGGAATAAATGGATGACTATGGGGTATGGTCTGGTTACAGGAATGGTTCTAAGTGTGGCTCAGCCTGTATTTGCCCAGGTAACAGATGATACGGAAAGGGAAACTATGATTTTACGAAAAATGCTTCGTTTTGGCGCTTTTGTCTCTTTCCCTTTATTATTAGGATTAGCATTTATAGCTAAAGAATTCATTATTATTACAGTTGGAGAGAAATGGTTAGCTAGTGTGCCTTTTCTGCAATTGTTTTGCTTGTGGGGAGCTTTTGGCTATATATGGTTTTTATATACTAATCTCTTGATAGCACATGGAAAATCTGATATTTATTTAAAAGGTGTAGTGGGAACTGCCATTGTTCAGTTATCTGTGGTGGCTCTATGTTTCCCTTTAGGCATTTATACGATGGTGTGCGCTTATATCTTTGTTTTTTTAATTAGTATTATATGGTGGCATACCCGCGTTTCTAAAATATTGAATTTGAAATTTGTTTTAGTACTTAAAGATATTTCCCCTTATCTACTGTCTGTATTGTTTTCTTTCTTTGTAGCGTGGGTATTGTGTCTTTATATATCAAATATTTATTTGTTGTTATTCTCAAAGATATTAATCACTGGCGTTGTATACTTTGCTATTCTTTGGGTTGCTGATTCAAAGATATTAAAAGAGTCGTTGAATTTTGTATTAAGAAAAAGATGAAACAAAATGGAAGATATAAATATATTCATATAATGCCTATGGGGGCATCTTCGTTTTGTATAAATTTCATATTGTTCATTGATAAATATTTGTCTGCACGTGAACATTTGTTTGTACTCTTGTCAAAGAATATTATAGATAAATTAGTTGATTTAGACAATGTTATTTACGAAGATAAAAGTCGAGCAGAGGTTTTATATAAATATTTGCCTTTAGGTGATTCGATAATTCTGCATAGTCTTCCATATCCTATTTGGACTTTTTTATTTATGAAGAAAAGTTTGTTAAGAAAAATAACTTGGTGGGTTTGGGGACATGATTTATATAGAACTCATAGAGTCAAGCGTGATATTTCTTCTTTGAAAAAGCGGTTAGTGTATTGTCTGAAGTTTACACTGAATTTAATGTATTCGTTTGTGTATGAGCAGCTTTGGAGTTGTGTGTACTTCTCTAAAGTAAAAAAAATGAAATCGATCATAGTTTGTTGCCGCGCAGATCAAGATGAAGTTAGAAGAAGGTTCGGATCTGATATGAAAATATTTAGATCTTACTATACTTCTGGGTATTACTATCCTGAACTTGTTCAATTAGAGGAAAAACGGATGGATGATAGTATAAATATAATGATAGGTCATTGTGCCTTTGATTTTTTAAAGCATAGGGAATATCTGGATAAATTGTTAGTATATAAAAATGAAGATATAAAAATAGTATTACCACTTTCTTATGGTGATATCTCATATGCTGAGACGATTGAAACTTATGCAAGAACTCTTTATGGTGATAAGGTGCTGATTTTACGAGAGAATTTAGGCTTTTTGGATTATGTTAAACTAATAAAGACTATAGATATCGCTATTTTTGACTATAAACATCAATCAGCATTAGGAAATATAATGTTGTTACTACTTTGGGGTAAAAAAGTTTATCTATCTTCTAAAGGTATTTTATTCAAAGGATTTAAAGATGATGGTGTGAATGTTTATGATTGTGATGAGATAGGAAATATACCTTTAAAAGAATTGTCTTTGCATTTATATCCGAATACTTTGGGTATCGAATATGCCAAAGAGGCATTTGATGAGAAGTTCTTAAAAAAGAACTATGAAAATATATTTGAGTATTTAGCAAAAAAATAAGATATATGGAAGAAATAAAAGTAACCTCTCCATTGCTTCCTTCATTGGATGAGTTTATCGTATCATTAAAAGATATTTGGGATAGGCAATGGCTTACCAATAATGGGTTATATCATCAGAAATTGGAGAAGGCTCTTTGTGAATACTTAGGGGTACCATATATTAGTTTATTTACTAATGGAACATTACCTTTGATCTGTGCATTGCAAGCAATGAGAATTACAGGAGAAGTCATTACCACTCCATATAGTTTTGTTGCTACTACCCATGCTTTGTGGTGGAATGGCATTAAACCAGTATTTGTTGATATAGATCCTGAGACGGGTAATATAGATCCTGAGAAAATAGAAGCAGCAATAACACCTAAGACAACAGCAATTATGCCTGTTCATGTTTATGGGCAACCTTGTAAAATCAGGCGTATTCAGGAAATTGCGGATACTTATGGATTGAAAATAATTTATGATGCAGCTCACGCTTTCGGGGTTCAGGAAAATGAACAATCTATTGTTAATGCTGGAGATATGGCTACATTGAGTTTTCATGCTACGAAGGTTTATAGTACAATAGAGGGAGGAGCTTTGATTTGTCATGATGAGCAAACAAAACAACGGATTGACTATATTAAAAATTTTGGATTTGCGAATGAAACAACTGTTGTTGCTCCTGGTATTAATGGAAAAATGGATGAAGTGCGTGCTGCATATGGTTTATTGAGCCTTAAACATGTGGATCAAGCTATAGAAAAACGTTGTCGGGTGGCAAAACAATATCGGGAAGCCTTGAATGATGTTGAAGGGATACGTTGTTTTGATGATAAACCGAATGTTAAACATAATTACTCTTATTTTCCTATCTTTGTGGATGAAAAGAAATATGGTATGAGTAGAGATGACTTATACGAGAAAATGAAGTCTGTAGGTGTCTTTGGGCGTCGCTACTTTTATCCTTTAATAAGTACTTTTTCTACATACCGTGGTTTGGAGTCGGCTTCCAAAATGAATTTGCCAGAAGCTTATAAAATGGCTGAAGAGGTAATTTGTCTACCGATGCATCATGGCTTGAATGAAAATGATATTGAGCGAGTAATAAAGTCTATTATACAATGAAGCATTTAATAATCATCGGAGCACGTGGATTTGGTCGTGAAATATACAATTTAGCGATTGAATGTGATGGATATGGTAGAGACTTTATTGTCACAGGATTCCTGGATGATAAAAGTGATGCTTTAGATGGATATGAAGGTTATCCTTCTATATTGGGAGCTGTTGAGGATTATAATATCCAGGAAAATGATATTTTTGTGTGTGCTTTAGGAGATGTTTTCTATAAGAAAAAGTATGTACAAATGGTGTTGGATAAAAATGGAAAATTTATGACTTTAATTCATCCTAATGCTTATATTTCAAAAAATGTCAAAGTAGGAACAGGATGTATTATTTGTCGTAATGCCTTAATTTCATGTGATATCACTATAGGTGATTTTGTGACTATACAACCTTTCTCTGATTTGGGACATGATGTTAGAGTGGGTGATTATTGTCATTTGAATACTTATGCTTTTTTAGGTGGATATGCCGAATTAGGTGAAATGGTGACCATTCACACGGGTGGAATTGTTTTGCCGCATAAGAAAATTAACGATAAAGCAACAGTTGGGGCTGGTAGTGTTGTTATTAGAAATGTGAAAGAAGAAATGACAGTGTTTGGTTTGCCAGCCGTAAAAATATAATAAATTAGAATATATATATGGATTTGAATCTTTTTCTTGAAAATTTTGCAGCTCAGTTCGATGATACTGATATTGACGAAATAAAAGCGGAGACTGCATTTAAAGAGTTGGAAGAATGGTCTTCTTTAACTGCTTTATCTATTATCGCAATGGTTGATGAAGAATACGAAGTTAGTATAAAAGGAGACGATATACGTAATGCTATTACTGTGGAAGATTTGTATAATATAGTTGTATCTAAGTTGGGATGAGCCAGTTAGAAGGGAAACGTATATTAATAACAGGAGCTTCTTCCGGTATTGGTCGAGTTGTCGCTCAATATGTAGCTCGCGAGAAAGGACAAGTTGTCTTAGTTGCCAGAAACGAAGAACGTCTGAATGAAACATTAGTTACTTTGGAAAACGGGGATCATAATTATTTCTGTTGTGATCTAACGAAAGAAGAGGAATTAAAGTCTATTGTAGATTCTATGGGGCATTTAGATGGTGTAGTTTTTTGTGCTGGAGTAAATGAATTTGTTCCTGTGAAATTTATTAATCAGGAGAAAATTAATTCCATGTTTCAAATCAATTATTTTTCACAGATAATACTGATTCAGAAACTTCTCAAAAAGAAATTGATTAATAAAGGTGCTTCTTTAGTTTTTATATCTTCTATTTCTTCATTATTAGGTACACCTGGAACGACTTTATATGCTGCGTCTAAAGGAGCTATCAATTCAACGGTAAAAGTTCTTGCTGTAGAGTTATCTGGAATGAGAATTAGAGTTAATGCAATATGCCCTGGAATAGTCAGGACCCAAATGATAGGAAATACAAATATTTCAGAAGAACAGTTTTTAGAACAGGAAAAATTATATCCTTTAGGGTTAGGATCGCCAGAGGATGTCGCTAATGCTGTCATATATCATTTGTCGGAAGGAAGTCGTTGGTTAACAGGGAATATAATGGTTTTAGATGGTGGTTTTTCATTAAAATAGTCATGGCAACAATAACATATCATAACGTTGGAATAAAGGCAATGAGTGCATGTGTCCCTTCAAAGATTGCTTATAATAGGGATTTGAATGCTATTATGGAACAAGAAGAGGTTGATAAAGTGATCAATTCGGTGGGTATTCATGAGAGGCGTATTTGTGAATCAGATGTTTGTGCATCTGATTTATGTTATAAGGCAGCAAAACGGCTGATTGAAGATAACAATATAGATATTGCATCAATTGATATGTTGTTATTTACCAGCCAAACAGCAGACTATAGAATACCTGCTACATCTTGTATTCTCCAACATCGATTAAATTTACCTAAGTCCTGTGCCTGTTTAGACTTGTCTTTGGGATGTTCTGGGTATGTATATGCGCTTTCAACAGCATTTGCATATGCCTCTTTGGAGGGCATTAATAGGGTTTTATTATTGGATGGAGAAACTTTCTCTAAGATAGTGAATCCCAAGGATAAAGTGAACGCACCTCTTTATGGGGATGCAGGAACTGCTACTCTGATAGAGAAAGGGGAATATAAGGATTCCACATTTGTTTTGAATACAGATGGTTCTGGAGAAGATTCTGTTAAAATTCCAGCCGGTATGCGTAATCCTGTCATGATTGACTCGTTAGAGGAAAAGGAAAGAGAGAATAATAATATTCGTACTGAGATGGAAATTTATATGGACGGTATGGATGTTTTTAACTTTGCTATAAGCGTAGTACCTAAGAGCATTAAAGAAGTTGCCAAAATAACTCAAATAGAGTTGAATGCTATAGACTATCTTGTTTTTCATCAGTCAAATAAATTTATGACAGATTTCTTTATCAAAAGGTTAAAGTTTGATGAAAAGAAAGTTCCCTATTGTATTGCCAAGTACGGTAATACCAGTTCTGCTTCTATTCCTCTGACTATTGTTTCAGAGTTAGAGCAAAAATTGAAAGGAGAAAAACAAGTAATAATGTGCGGATTTGGAGCTGGTTTATCGTGGGCTACAGCACTTATTCATTATAGAGATTGCCATATATCACCAATTATAACATATTGACATGTTACCAGATTTTAAATTTCATCACATAGGAATTGCTGTTTTTGACATTGATGCAACGGCTAGGTATTATGTAGAAGCTGGATATAAAAAATCAGAAACGATTGTTGATCCGATCCAAAATATCCGGATTTGTTTTTTGTCAAAGGAAGGGATGCCTATGTTGGAACTTTTAGCTCCTGTGGATGATAAGTCTCCGGTAGTCAAAACTTTGGAAAAAGTTGGGGTGACTCCTTATCATTCTTGCTATTTAGTTCGAAATATTGAAGAGGCGATAGTTCTGTTAAAAAAGAAACATTTCATTCTGCTGGGAAAACCTGTAGAAGCTTGTGCTATAAATAATAAGAAAGTTTGTTTTTTGTTTAATAGAGAAGTTGGATTAATAGAATTACTGGAGGAATAAGTTTTATCTATGGAATATTTTGTTTTTCGAAATAATACAATTGAAATCTTCTTCGGAGCATCCGAATTTGAATATAGTGGTTATGGTGATATATCATTTATTCCGACTGATGCTACTTCCTATATTTGGTTTTATCAAGTTCCGTTTAAATCGGATATAGCTTCTTTAGTAGGTGAAATATCTGAGTATTTTGATAAATTAAGACTTGTCTATCAACAATTACCAGAGAACAGACAATTGATTGTTTTTACGTTAGAGAATTTATTTCCTCTTAAATATAGTAGTGAAAACTATGAACTAACTCAAGAAATAGAAAGATTCAATTCCAATATATATTCTTTTTCAAAAGAACATCAAAATGTGAAATTTATAGATTTTTCGGAATTTATACGAAATTATTCTTTAGAAGAAGTTGTTGATTGGAAATATTATTTTATTTCTCAGATTGGATTAAATCCTAAACTGGCTGTATCTTTTCGAAAATGGTTTACTCAGAAAATTAATGAAATCCAATTGAAGCGTAAAAAATGTTTGGTTTTGGATTTAGATAATACGCTTTGGGGAGGTATCTTGGGAGAAGATGGTATAAGTGGAATAAAGATTGGGGGGGATTATCCGGGTAATGCTTTTTTATATTTCCAGGAAGCATTAGCAGAATTGACTCGAAAAGGTATCATTCTCACTGTCTGCAGTAAAAATAATGAGCAGGATGTATTGGATGTTTGGAATAAGAATCCATATATAGTCTTGAAAAATGATTATATAACGACTTATAGGATCAACTGGAAGAATAAAGCAGATAATATTCAGGATATAGCTACAGAGTTAAATATAGGATTAGATAGTTTTGTTTTCATAGATGATAATCCTGCGGAAAGAGAATTAGTAAGACAGTTATTACCGATGGTTGCTGTTCCTGATTTTCCAGATAAACCATATGATCTGCCAAGCTTTTTTAAATCATTATTAAATGATTACTTCCGGATTTATACATTAACAGATGAGGATAAGCAAAAAGCTGCTCAGTACAAAGCGAATGCAAATAGACAAAAAGAATTATGTAAATTTACGAATTTGGATGAATATCTGGGGAGTCTGAATATAGAGGTAGAGGTTCAATCTCTTAATGAATATAATTTATCTCGTATTGCTCAAATGACTCAAAAGACAAATCAGTTTAATTTGACGACTAAGCGTTATAATGATTCTGATTTGTTAGCATTTGCGAAAGATGGATGGAAGATCTATTGTATTAAAGTAAAAGATAAATTTGGTGACAGTGGTATAACTGGAACAATGTTTTTGAAGCCGAATGGAAAGTCTTGGATAATTGATACTTTGTTACTAAGTTGCCGAATTTTAGGAAAAGGAATAGAAGAGGTATTTGTTCAATCTGTTTTACAAAAGTTACGATCAGAAGGTATTGAATTTGTTGAGGCTGTCTATATTCCTACAATGAAGAATGCTCAAGTCGCTAATTTCTATGAAAAAATGGGCTTTACAATCGTTGATAATAAGGAGTCTCTTAAAACGTATTCTTTAGATTTAAAAGAATATGGTGTAAAAATTAAAACATTCTATAAAATACAATTTAAGTAAATATGGAAGAGCGTATATTAAATGTGCTAAAACAAACTTTTGGTTTAGATCAAGTTGATACAACAATTTCACAACAGACATGTGCTAAATGGGATTCAATGAATCATCTTAATTTAATAATTTCAATCGAATCAGAGTTTGATATATCTTTGGAACCAGAAGAAATTGCAGAATTGAAAAGTTATGATTCAATTAAGAGTCTTTTAGAAGCAAAGTTGAAATAATGATGTATGCACCTATCATTGTATCCGTTTATGATCGATTGGAACATTTACGGAGGTGTGTAGAGTCTTTGAAAGCCAATAAATTGGCTATCGAGTCTATATTGTATGTAGTTTCAGATGCAGCATATAAAGAGGAGCATGTTGACAAAATACGGAAAGTACGTGATTATATTTCTTCAATAAACGGTTTTAAGGAAGTACGACCTGTTTTTAGGGAAAAGAATTTAGGAGCCCAGAAATCTATAGGTTTAGTTTTGGATGATGTATTGTCTACGAATGATTCTTTTATCTTCCTGGAAGATGATATTGTTGTTTCTAATGACTTTTTGCAATATTTAAATGATGGTTTGGTTTACTATAGAGAGCAAAAAAACATTTTTGCAATTTGTGGTTTTAAAGCACCGTTCGATTTACCCTCTGATTATAAAGAAGACGTTTTTTTCTATCCCTGTAATTCTCCATGGGGATTTGCGACATGGAAAGATCGATGGGAGTCTGTAAATCATGATTATTATGATCGTTATTCAGAACTGAAGAAGGACAAAAAAAAGTTTAAGGAGTTTCTTTCTATTGGTTTTTATATAAAAGGGATTTTACAAGCTGATTCACGAAAAGAAATTGTGGCTGGAGACCTACGAGTTTACTACCATATGTTCCAGCACAATATGTGTTCTGTCTTTCCTGTTAAATCTAAAACTCAAAATTGGGGATTTGATGGTACTGGAGAACATTGTGGAGATAAAAACGTTTGGTGGGCAAAACCTAATTTAGGTCAATCAGATTCATCCGTTCGGTTTATTTCTTATAAAGGATATAATGATGATATATTAAAAAAATCCAGATCTTTTCAAGATGAGATAAATGGAGGATTTTTGGCTAAATATTTAAAATATACTTGGCTTCATGATATATATAAGAAATTAAAGAGAATTTCAGATAAAATCTTATTGCTAAAAAATGTAGAGAAATGAAGATTAATTTGATATCTACAGATGTAGAAATATTTAAGAAACAATTGTCTTCTAACTGGAAAACAGATGGATATGAATTTTTTTTCAATTCGCAAGAAGATATTGTTTGGGATTCTGTGATTGTTTATGAAAATATAAATCAATACTATCATTTAAAATGTAGAAAAGGAGGATTTTTTTTCATATCAGGAGAACCTCCAATTGTAAAGGTTTATTCTCGATCTTTTTTAACTTTATTTGATCATGTTATATCTGCTCATAAACTAAAGCATTTGAATAACCATAGAGATCAACAAGCTTTACCATGGTATTTTGGTTATAATTTTCGTGAAAAAAGTCCATCATTTTCTTATGAAGAGATTGAACAAATGGATGTTCCTTTAAAAAGGAAGAAAATATCATTTATTACTTCTACACGAACATTTCTTCCGGGACATAAAGAACGGTTGAGATTTCTAAAAAGAATACAGTCTGAGTTTGGTGATGATGTAGACTTTTATGGTAGAGGAATTAATATTGTTGATGATAAAGCATCTGCTTTATTACAATACAAATTTTCAATTTGTATTGAGAATTCATGTATAAATGATTATTGGACAGAGAAAATAGCAGATCCATTTTTAGCATACACGGTTCCTATATATTACGGATGTAAAAATATTAAACGATATTTTCCGGAGAATTCAGTTAGACTAATTGATATTCAGGATGTGAAAGAAGCAATTGATGAAATTGGAGCAATAATAGCTAATGCAGATTCTATTTATAATGAAATGTTACCCTCTATAAAAGAGTCAAGAAATAGATTATTATTCGTATATAATATATTTCCATTTGTAATAGCATATATCAATAAGTATATTGACATCTCTTCTAAAGAGATAGTTGAAAAGGAGATTACTCCTTATGTTATGTATCCTGTAAATATAGTAGATGATATGTTGTTAAGAATGAAAAGAATACTTTTAAAACGTTTTTAACTTCAAGTATATTATGAAGATATTATATGACCATCAAATGTTTTCCATGCAAAAATATGGAGGTGTAACTCGCTATTTTTGTAATCTAATGCAAAATCTGCCGCAGAATATGGAATATGAATTACCTATTGTCTATTCTGAGAATCATTATTTGAAAGAGATGATGGGGTTGGAACTTAAGCAGATTTCGTTGATATCTTCCTTTCGTATAAAGAGACGTGTATATTATTTTTTTAATGATAGAGTATCCTGCAAACATATAAAGAAAGGTGAGTTTGATCTGTTTCATCCGTCATACTATTCTACTTATTTCTTAAAATCTATCAAGAAGCCTTTCGTATTAACGGTGCATGATATGATTCATGAGAAATTTCATGATTTGTTCTCTCCCTATGATAAAACTACTGAATATAAAAAGAACTTGATCAATAAGGCAGAGCATGTTATTGCTGTTAGTCAATGTACTAAAAATGATATAGTAGACTTGTTCGACATAAATCCCGACAAGATATCAGTCGTTCATCATGGTTATGAATCTTTTGCGACCCCGGTGGATCGCCTTTTTGATTCTTATATTCTATATGTTGGCGATAGGAAGAATTATAAGAACTTCAATTTTTTCATAAAATCCGTAGCTCCTTTACTTGCGCAAAACAGAGAACTGAAAATTGTTTGTACCGGAATGCCGTTTAGTAAGGAGGAATTACTGTTATTCTCGGAAGAGAAAATACAAAATCAATTAATCCAGTTATCTGTAAATGACAGACAATTGGCTTCATTGTATAAATATGCATTGTTGTTTGTATATCCATCTTTGTATGAAGGTTTTGGAATACCTATTTTGGAAGCTTTTAAAAACAAATGTCCTGTTTGTTTAAGTGATGCTAGTTGTTTTCCTGAAGTGGCAGGGGAAGCTGCTTGCTATTTTGATCCGTATGATAGTGATTCTATCTTGGATGCTGTATCCAAAGTTATAAACGATGAAGAATATGCTGATACGTTGCGAAATAGAGGGGAAATGAAGGTTGAAGAGTATTCAATAAAAAGGATGGTTGATTCAACATGCGATATTTATTATAAGTGTGTATGAAAATAGAAAATTATGGATAATAAGATTCCGGTTATATTAGTACATAAGGGAAATACATTTTATTTAAAACCAGTTTTAGAGCATATCCGTTTATTTAATCCGGATACTCGGATTTGTTTGCTTAGTGATGCTTCTACTAAAGGTAAATTTGATTTTGTAGAACATTATAATCTGGAAGATTATTCGGCTGGGGCAAAGTCTTTTGAAGCTGTTTATGATCATATGTCATCTAATCCTTATGAGTTTGAGCTTATCTGTTTTCAACGATGGTTCTATGCTTGGGATTTTGCAAAAGCTCAGGGCTTAGACTATTTTTTCTGTATGGACTCGGACGTATTATTATATTGTAATATAGATACCGTTTTATCAAAATATAAGTCCTATGATTTTACAATCTGTAATAGATATGGACCTGGCTGTTCCCTGTTTAATATATCATCTATTACGAGATTTTGCGAATATATGATGTCTATGTATACGAAAGAATCTCTTATAAGCAGAATGAAAACCATGTATCAGGGGTTTATTGACAATAAGCAATTAGGTGGTGTTTGTGATATGACAGCTTTTACCTGGTTTCAGGATGATGAGGATTGTAACGTGGCGGATATTGCAATTCCGGAAAATGGCGTATGTTTTGATGGATGTATTACATGGGATCTGGGATTTGAGTATGAAAATGGAAAGAAGAAAGTGTATTGGGTCGATAATCTTCCATACGGGAGATTGAAAGGAGATCCTTCTCTGATCCGTTTCTATTGTTTACATCTTCAGGGAAGAGCTAAATATTCCATATTCAAATACGTCTTGGATAAAAACAAAGTGCATCGTTCCGGATTTCTGTATACATTAAAGTGGATGCTATCGAAAGAAATAGTGAAAGCCAGGCTTAGAGGAGTAAAAAAGGCCATTCATAATCCTCAGCTATTTGTGAACTTTATAAAAGCAAAATTGAAATAAAGAATGCACAACCCTGTTTTTTCAATTATAACAATCACTTACAACGCCTCCCGTTGGTTGGAACAGACTATTTTGAATATTCTGAGCCAGTCTTATTCCAATATTGAATATATCATCATAGATGGAGGCTCGACTGATGGAACGGTCGATATTATCGAGCGGTATGCTTCCGGTATTTCTTACTGGGTAAGTGAACCGGATAAAGGAATCTATGATGCGATGAACAAAGGACTCCAAAAAGTAACCGGTGATTATGTATGGTTTATTAATGCCGGTGATTCCTTATATACATCGGATACGGTTCAGCGGGTAGCGTCATTAATCCAAAAGAAAAAAGTTTTGCCGGATATTATTTATGGTGAAACCTCAATCATTGATGAGAATGGAAATTCTTTGGGAAGACGTAGATTGAAGGCTCCGGATAAATTGTCATGGAAAAGTTTCCGGATGGGGATGTTAGTTTGTCACCAGTCGTTTATAACAAAACGCACTATTGTTCCGTTATATGATTTAACATATCGTTATTCTGCTGATTTTGACTGGTGTATCCGTTGTATGAAGCAGGCAAATAAGATATATAATACGCGTATGACACTCTCTAACTTTCTGGAGGGAGGAGTTAGTACAACTCAACATAAAGCCTCTTTAAAAGAAAGATACGAGATCATGTGTAAGTATTATGGAACTGTATCGACATCCTTGTTACATGTATGGTTCGCCATACGGTTTTATACGGCGAAATGCCTGGGAAAGAAAGTTTAAAAGATAATCATAGAATAGTTATATATGCATAGTTTAATTAAAAATGTAGGTAAGCATGTAGCAGCCCTTGTCCTGTTTTTGGGGTTAGTAATGGCCTATTTCTCTCCCGCTGTGTTTGAAGGGAAAGTTATACGGCAAGGAGATAATATAAAAGCTGCCGGGCAGGGTGGTAGTCAGGTCGAAAAATATGCGAAGACAGCTGAGCCAGGTGAGTTTAGTATTTGGTCTGATGCGATGTTTTCCGGGATGCCTTACGGACCGGGATATGGTAATCCGGCTCCGGAGTTACCGTCTTACTCCGTAGTAGATAACTTGTTAAAAATGCCCGGTTATTTTCATGCCGCTATGGTCTTTACAGGACTGGTCTGTTTTTACCTGCTGATGTGCGTGATGGGGGTAAACTGGTGGTTGGCGATTGCCGGGGCTATAGCCTTTGCTTTTGCCTCTTATAATATCATTATTATTGAGGCCGGACATATTGTCAAGGCTTATGTAATAGCCTATATGCCGATTACGCTGGCAGGTATGTTCTTGTTGTTTAAGCGCAAATGGCTATGGGGAGCGGTGTTGTTCCTGCTGGGAGTTGCGTTCTCATTATCAAACGGGCATGTGCAGATCACTTATTACCTGGTATTACTCTGCCTGTTTATTTATATAGGATATACGGTAATGAAGATCAGAGAGAAAGCTTATGGAGAATGGATGAAGACATCTCTGATCATGGCGGGCTGTGTGATTCTGTCTGTTTTACCCAATGCCAAACATATGTATGCCAACTGGGATTTGGGAGAACATTCCATCCGTGGCGCTACCGAGTTGACACCTAAGGCTGATGAAAGCGGAAACGTAGAGAAGGTCTCTTCCGGTCTGGATAAAGATTATGCTTTCCAGTGGAGTTATGGCTGGAAAGAATTGTTGACAGTAATGGTTCCGGATGTATACGGAGGTGGTTCGGGAGGAACTTTGGACAGTTCATCCGAGTTGTATAAAGAACTGAAGAAGAATGGGGCACAAGTAGGAAAAGAAGTACAGACTTATACATACTGGGGCGATAAACCTTTCACTTCAGGGCCGGTTTACTTTGGAGCATTGGTTTGCTTCCTGTTTGTACTGGGTATGTTTGTGATTAAGAATCCGATGAAATGGTGGTTACTGGGCGGATCTGTCTTTCTGACATTCCTGGCACTGGGACGTAATTTCGATGCATTCAATGATTTCATGTTCCATTATCTGCCATTATACAATAAATTCCGTACGGTAGAGATGGCGCTGGTAATTCCTGGTCTGGTATTCCCGATTATAGGTATCTGGGGATTAAAGGAAATTTTGGCGGAAAAGGTGGAAGAAGCCCGTTTGAAAAAAGGTTTCTTTTGGTCTTTGGGACTGACCGGAGGTCTCTGTTTGATACTTTGGTTAATGCCGACGCTATTACTGAACTTCCAGTCTGCTTATGATGCACAGTTTCAGAATCAGGTACCGGAATGGTATTACACAGCTCTGTTGATGGACCGCGCATCTTTGGCTTCAGCCGATGCATTGCGCTCGTTGATCTTTATCCTCTTAGGGGCTGCACTCCTTGTTTGGTTCTGGAAATCCGGGAACAAGAAAACAACAGGCATGTTTGTGAGTGCAGGCATTGCGGTACTGATACTGGTCGATTTATGGACTGTAGACCATCGTTATCTGAATGATAGTAATTATGTCAAGGATAAACCGCAGGAGACCTATAAGGAGACAGTTGCGGATAAGGAGATATTGAAGGATACGGATGAATCTTTCCGTGTGTTCGGTTTGAATAATCCGTGGCAGGATACCAATGTCTCTTACTTCCATCATTCTATCGGAGGATATCATGCCGTTAAACTACGTAGATATCAGGAACTGATCGATCATCGTTTAGATCCTGAATATAGGAATATAGTTGGTGCTTTACAAAAAGCCCAGTCGGTAGATGATATTTATGCTGTGTTAGCAGCTTCTCCATCTCTGAACATGCTGAATACCCGCTATATCATCTATAATCCGGATCAGGCTCCGATCCGTAACCCGTATGCTTTTGGCAATGCCTGGTTTGTGGATAAGGTGGAAATTGTGGAGAATGCGGATGCTGAGATAGATGCGTTGAATACGATCAACCCGTTGGAAACGGCTGTTGTGGATAAACGTTTTGCGAAAGACCTGGAAGGTTTTACTCCTCAAAAAGATTCGACAGCTTCGATTGTATTGGAAAAATATCGTCCGAGCCGTTTGACCTATAAAACGAAAGCCGCTTCCGATCAGTTGGCTGTATTTTCCGAAGTCTATTACCAACCGGGTTGGAAAGCTTATGTGGATGGAAAAGAAGTTCCGCATTTCCGGGTCGATTGGATCTTGCGCGGAATGGTAGTTCCGGCAGGTGAACATACGGTTGTTTTCGAATTTTATCCGGACACCTATGTTTTGGCAGCCAATGTATCGGCTTATAGCTCATTCCTGATCCTGCTGTTGCTGTTGGCTGCTATAGGATGGTCGTATTGGACATACAGAAAAGAAAGTAAGACCAAGGAATAGAAGAAAAAAGCTAAATCATAAAAAAGCCGGGCTTACACTTCAATTTGAATCCCGGCTTTTTTTATTTATAAAAGTTCTTTTGGAATGCTGAGTATTTCTCTTTTTTCAATATCAACAGATTCCATACAGCTGCCAGGAAGCCACTGCCGTAACCGATGAGTTGTACAAAAGAGGCTATGATAGATAAGAATCCTATCTTGCAGTTTTTATTCTGGTAAGATGAATCCAGGAATATCAGCACGCAATAGATCAACAGAGGCAATAAACTCCATTTGCAGAAAAACGCTCCGATAAGAAAAAACAACGTTCCCAACGTGAAAACAGCAGGTAGTAGATGTACTATCTTCAAAGAATCCGGATACTTCTTGAATAAAGAGATACGTGCAATACCTGAATTATATACCTGACGGAAGAATTTCTTCCAGTCTGTCCGGCGCTTATGGAATACCCAGGCAGACGGGAACAGGCATACTTTATAACCGTTTTTGTAAAGACGTATACTAAAATCTATATCCTCTCCGAAGCGCATGGCAGAAAAGCCTTCTAATGCTTCATAAGCACTTCTCCGGATCCCCATGTTAAAACTGCGGGGATAAAACTTGTCCATTTTCTTTTTTCCGCCGCGAATACCTCCGGTGGTAAAGAAAGAGGTCATCGAATAATTGATGGCTTTCTGCACATCGGTAAAGCTGTCCGATGCTTTATCCGGACCGCCGAACGCATCGGCCCCGGTTTTCTGAAGTTCTTTATGTACAGCCTCGATATAAGCCGGTGGCAGAATACAATCGGAATCTAGAACGATCAGGTAATCGCTGTTGGCTTTGGTTGCACCGTGATTGCGGGCATTCCCCGGACCACCATTCGGGATAAAATAATAATATACAGCTAGCCTGTCCGCATACTTGTCTGTAATATGTTTACAGGTATCCTTTGAACCGTCTTCGACAATGATTACCTCGAAGTCTGTCCTTGTTTGTTTGGTAAGACTATCCAGTAACTCATCAACCTCGTTCGGACGGTTATATACGGGTATAATAAGTGATAATGTTGGGGACATATGTGTTCAGTTGACAGTTGACAGTTGACAGTTGACAGTTGACAGTTAGGTTTTATATTCGATACCTGATCGGCTGAAAGCCGAAATAACTGTCAACTGTCACTTGTCAACTGTCAATTGAATTAGTATCTGTAATGATCAGCCTTATACGGACCTTCTACCGGAACCCCGATATACTCGGCCTGTTTAGGACTCAGTTTAGACAGTTTCACGCCAATCCGTTCGAGATGCAGGCGGGCAACTTCTTCGTCCAGACGTTTCGGCAGGCGGTAAACACCTACTTCATAAGCCATCTGCCACAAATCCATCTGTGCCAGTACCTGATTGGTGAATGAGTTGCTCATCACGAATGACGGGTGGCCGGTTGCACAACCTAAGTTAACCAGACGGCCTTCTGCCAGCAGGAAGATAGAGTTTCCGGTCGGGAAAGTATATTTGTCGACCTGCGGCTTGATGTTGGTGTGCTGGATATTGGGGTAGTTTACCAGTTTTTCAACTTGTATTTCATTGTCGAAATGACCGATATTACAAACGATTGCCTGGTCTTTCATCTGTGTCATGTGCTCGATCGTGATGATGTCGCAGTTACCGGTTGTCGTAACGAAGATATTACCTTCTTTTACGGCATCTTCCATCGTTGTTACTTCGAAGCCTTCCATTGCAGCCTGCAAAGCACAGATCGGGTCGATTTCCGTCACCAGCACACGAGCTCCGTAAGAACGCATGGAATGGGCGCAACCTTTACCTACATCGCCATAGCCGGCAACGACAACGACTTTACCGGCTATCATTACGTCAGTAGCACGTTTGATGCCGTCAGCCAATGATTCGCGGCAACCGTACAAGTTGTCGAATTTGGATTTCGTTACCGAGTCGTTTACGTTGATGGCCGGAACCAGCAGTTCACCTTTTTCCATCATTTGATACAGGCGGTGTACACCGGTAGTTGTCTCTTCCGAAACACCTTTCATCTCGGCGATTGTACGATGCCAGCGCTGATTATCTTCTTCCAGGATACGGTGTAAAGTATCCAGAATTACCTGTTCCTCGTGATTACCGCCCTTACGATTGATCGTTTCGGCGTTATCTTCGGCACGGTATCCCATGTGAACCAGCAAAGAGGCATCTCCGCCATCGTCAACAATCATATGAGGACCTTTTCCGTCAGGAAAACGGAGTGCCATGTCAGTACACCACCAGTATTCCTCCAGCGTTTCACCTTTCCAGGCAAAAACGGGAACGCCATCGGCTGCGATAGCCGCTGCGGCATGGTCCTGTGTAGAGAAGATGTTACAGCTTGCCCAGCGTACATCTGCTCCCAACGCAACTAATGTTTCGATTAACACTGCAGTCTGAATGGTCATGTGCAGTGAGCCGGTGATACGGGCACCTTTCAGAGGTTTCTGATCGGCATATTTCTGGCGCAGAGCCATCAGTCCCGGCATTTCGTGTTCGGCGATCTCGATCTCTTTGCGACCGAAGTCAGCCAAACTCATATCCGCCACTTTATAAGGCAGATTAGTTGGAAATAATTGTGACATAAATAATACTTATTTTGAATGTGTGGCAAAGATAAGAAATTATTAGGTTGTTCAGATAATTCCCGGGGACAAACATAATCATCCCCTGGTGTCTTCAAAATTTCCTGCTTAGGAAACTACAGTTTCCAAGGCAGGAAACGCTAGTTCCCTCGGCAGGAAATTGCAGTTCCTCGCGCAGGAAACTGGAGTTTCCTAAGCACGGAATTACGAGGAAACTGTAATCGGTTGGTTGATAGGTCTATGTCTGTTTTTTATACCGGCGTAATACCTTGTTCGGCAAGTAACTTCAGACTCAGGTCTTTCAGTTTGAATTTTTGGATCTTGCCGCTACCTGTCATCGGGAATGTATCGATGAAGAAAATATATTTCGGTATCTTATGGCGAGCGATCTTGCCGCGGCAAAAGTCCTTTACTATATCTTCTGTCATTGTTACACCCTCGTGCAGGATGATGAAAGCGCCCACTTCCTCTCCGTACTTCTTGGACGGAACGGCGGCTACCTGTACGTCTTTCACACCTTCCAGGTGATACAGGAACTCTTCTATTTCGCGCGGATAAACGTTTTCTCCACCGCGGATAATCATATCCTTGATACGGCCGGTAATACGGTAATATCCGTTTTCATCTTTTATACCGAGGTCGCCGCTGTGAAGGAAACCGTCTTTATCGATTACTTCGGCTGTGGCGGCAGGGTTGTTGTAATAACCTTTCATGTTGTTGTAACCACGGTTACACATTTCCCCTTGTACGCCGACAGGACATTCTTCTCCGGTTTCCGGGTCGATAACGCGGACTTCCGTAAATTCGAAGTCACGTCCTACCGTGTTATGCCGTGCCTCTGCCGGATCGTCGATACGGGAGTGGGTCATGCCCGGAGATGTCTCCGTCAAGCCGTAGACACTGGTTACCTTCATATACATTTTCTCTTCCACCTGGCGCATCAGTTCGACCGGACAAAGTGAACCCGCCATAATACCGGTGCGGAGTGAGGTAAGGTCGAACATCGGGAACATCGGATGATTCAGTTCGGCAATGAACATGGTCGGTACGCCGTAAAGAGCCGTGCAACGTTCTTTGTGGATGGAAGCCAGCACGACCAGCGGGTCGAATTTCTCGACCATCACCTGTGTACAGCCGTGTGTCAGCACGTTCATGGAAGCCAACACCACGCCGAAGCAGTGGAAGAGGGGAACGCAGCAGCAGAGCTTGTCGTCGGCAGTAAATTTCATATGTTCGCCGGTCAACAAACCGTTGTTGGCAATGTTATAATGCGTCAGCATGACCCCTTTCGGGAAACCAGTCGTACCGGAGGTGTATTGCATGTTGACAACATCATGGCAGTTGACGAGCTTTTTAGCTTCCTCCAGTCTGTCATCGCTGATATTTTCACCCAGCAGCAATAACTCCGGTGTATTGTACATGCCGCGGTATTTCTCCTGGCCGATATAAACCACATTCTTCAGTCGCGGGAAACGCTTGCTTTTCAGGTATCCGCGTTGTGACTCCCTTAGCTCGGGAAGCATGGAGTACATCATATCTACATAACTTCCGTCGAATACGCCGTCGGTGATACACATCGTATGTATGTCGGCATTCTCAACGAGAAATTCCAGTTCGTTCTGCTTATAGTTTGTATTTACCGTAACGGCAACGGCGCCGATCTTGGCGGCTGCATAAAGGAATGTCAGCCAGTCGGGCACATTGGTCGCCCAGATACCTACGTGTGTACCATGTTCGATTCCGATGGACAACATACCTTTTGCCATCCGGTCTACGCGTTCGTTAAACTCTTTCCATGTGAAACGCAGGTCGCGATCGGAATAAACCACGTATTCCTTGTCCGGCGTAGTAGTGGCCCAATGTTCCAGCCATTGACCTAAAGTCTTATCCTGTAATTGTATTTCCATATCCTTCGGTCAATTAGTACGGGGTATAAACAACTCCAAGTATTTTAGCAGTGCTGTCGGCTGCAGCATGAACATGGTGTGCAACGATAGAATCATAATAGATGCTGTCGCCTTCTTCCAGTAAATAAGTATTCTTCCCGTAGTTTATTTCAACCACGCCCGCCAATACATAAATAAATTCTTCGCCTTCGTGTGTGGAAAGAACGAAATCAACGCCTTCTTCTGATGGAGAAACATCAATCAGGAACGGTTCCATATGTCGTCCGGACTTATCCTGTGACAGAGAGTGATATTCCATATGCTTGCGGTTTTCCATCGAGTTGTTGGTAAAGCCGATGCTGTTGGAGTCGTTGCTGTCTTTCTTACGGCAAATGACCGGACCCAGTTCTGACTGGTCGTCGAGGAATGTACCCAGGCGGACACCGAGTACCCGTGCTATTTTGATAAGTGGTGCCAGTGACGGAAAGTCTACATTACTTTCTATGCGTTCGATCTGTTCGATACCAAGGCCGGAACGTTCGGCTACTTCTTCAACGGACAGTTGTTTTGATTCACGGATACTTTTAATTTTGGCTCCGATGATTTTGTTGTTTCCCATAAGTATGTTTATTTTAGATTTTCTTTTAATTTGTAACTAAACGCCGCAAATTTACATTAATATTTTATTTTACCATGTAATTTGCTGAAAGAAAAAAAGGACAACCCTTGTTTGAGTTGCCCTTTTGTAACTTCCGGAGAAGTAGTTTCTTATTTTCTGATACCAAGCTCTTTGATGATAGCACGATATCTTTCGATATCAACTTTGATCAGATAGTCCAATAAACGACGACGTTTACCAACCAACATCTTCAATGCTCTTTCTGTACTGTAATCTTTGTGATTACTTTTCAGGTGCTCTGTCAAGTGTGCGATACGAACTGTGAACAAAGCGATCTGGCTTTCTGCCGAACCTGTGTCAGTAGCAGATTTACCATACTTTTCGAAAATTTCTTTTTTCTTTTCTGAATCTAAAAACATGATTCTTTTTACTTTAATAAATTGATACTATATTATCTAAGCGGATGCAAAGGTAGGCATTCCTTTGAGATATACAATACTTTTCATCTTATTTTTTGTATTTTGAGACATGAATGACATATATATATCGTAAAAATGTCGTATTTTTGCAGCCAATAAATTAGTCTTCGATGCAAAAACTCAGAAACATCGCGATTATCGCGCACGTAGACCACGGCAAAACGACGCTTGTGGATAAGATGTTATTAGCCGGTAAGCTTTTCCGTGAAGGACAGGCAGAACCGGATCAGTTCATGGACAACAATGATTTGGAACGTGAACGAGGAATTACGATTTTGGCCAAGAATGTCTCTATTAATTATAAAGATTACAAAATCAATATTATTGATACTCCGGGTCACGCTGACTTCGGAGGTGAAGTAGAGCGTGTATTGAACATGGCCGATGGTTGCTTGCTGCTGGTCGACGCGTTTGAAGGACCGATGCCTCAGACTCGCTTCGTATTACAAAAAGCCATTCAGCTGGGACTGAAACCGATTGTGGTTATCAATAAGGTAGACAAGCCGAACTGTCGTCCGTCGGAAGTGCAGGAAATGGTTTTCGAATTGATGTTCAGCCTGGATGCTACGGAAGAACAGTTGGACTTCCCGACAATCTATGGTTCTGCCAAGCAGGGATGGATGTCGACCGACTGGAAAGAGCCGAAAGAGGATATTCTGGCATTGCTGGATGCCATCATTGAATATATTCCGGAACCGAAAGTGCTGGAAGGAACTCCTCAGATGTTGATCACTTCACTGGATTATTCTAAATATGTCGGACGTATCGCTGTCGGACGTGTTCACCGGGGTGAGCTGAAAGAAGGACAGGACGTTATGCTGTGCAAGCGTGACGGATCGATGGTCAAATCCAAGATTAAGGAAGTCGATGTCTTTGAAGGTTTAGGCCGTACAAAAGTATCTTCTGTTCAATCAGGTGATATCTGTGCTTTGATCGGAATTGAAGGTTTTGAGATCGGTGAAACGATTGCCGATGTTAATGAACCGGAACCGCTGCCTACGATCGCTATTGATGAGCCTACCATGTCTATGCTCTTCACGATCAATAACTCTCCGTTCTTCGGTAAAGACGGTAAGTTCGTGACATCACGTCATATTTTCGAACGTTTGCAGAAAGAGTTGGACAAGAACCTGGCCTTGCGTGTGGTCCCGACAGACTCTGCCGATTCATGGCTGGTATATGGTCGTGGCGTACTTCATTTGTCCGTATTGATCGAAACAATGCGTCGTGAAGGTTACGAATTGCAGGTAGGACAGCCTCAGGTTATCATCAAAGAGATAGACGGCGTAAAATGTGAGCCGGTTGAACAGCTGACTATCAATCTCCCGGAAGAATCTTCCAGCCGTATCATTGATATGGTAACCAAGCGTAAGGGGGAAATGACGATGATGGAAAGTAAGAACGACCGTATGCATCTTGAATTTAATATTCCTTCACGTGGTATCATCGGTTTGAACAATGCTGTTCTGACTGCTTCTGCCGGTGAAGCAATCATGGCACATCGTTTCTTGGAATATCAGCCTTGGAAGGGTGATATCGAACGTCGTAACAATGGTTCTATCATTGCCATGGAAACAGGCACAGCGTTTGCTTATGCCTTGAATAACCTGCAGTCACGCGGACGTTTCTTCATCTCTCCGCAGGAAGAAGTTTATGCCGGTCAGGTCGTAGGTGAGCATACAAAAGAAGGTGACCTGGTTGTGAATGTTACGAAGTCGAAGAAGCTGACCAATATGCGTGCTTCGGGTTCTGATGATAAAGTATCATTGGCTCCTCCTTTGGTATTCAGCCTGGAAGATGCGCTGGAATATATCAAGGCAGACGAATATGTGGAGATCACTCCGAATTATATGCGTATGCGTAAGATCATTTTGGATGAAACAGAACGTAAACGTCAGGGTAGATAATAGTACATATATAATATGAGTAAAGCCGGATGCACTGTTGATGTGTATCCGGCTTTTATTTTATAATGTCGATGCGTAATTATAGATTTGCAGGACGTTTTCGATGTCGTTAAAGTCTATCTTGTTGTCATCTGCATATTTCTTCAGTTTCTCTTTTTGATCCGGGAATGCTTTGAGGAATTGTTTTTCATTAATGAAACGGTATTGTTTTCCTTTGCGCTCTATCCGGAAAATCTTGTCGATGCGGGTTAGGATCAGCTTTTCTGTTTCCAGTTTATGTGTAGTGCTTCCGGACTGGAATGTCGAATAAGTTTCGACTGCCGATGTTTCCGAGCGGCCTCCGTAGCCAACCCGTTTACCTTCCCATTTTAACGAGCCTCTGTATTGAACGAAGATAGGAGGATCTTTCTGAAGCACTTCCGTTGCACCGTCTTTGGTAGGAAGGAATGTCCTTTCTCCGATCTTGATGGTGGCTACCATTTCAGGTTCCGAGAACTCTTTGATTGCATTATCGTCATGTTGGTCGATGAACAGGAATTTCTTGATCAGCAAACTGTAGTTCAGGGGGACGGTGAATGTTCGTCCGTCCTTATAATACACATACCCGTTTTCAAAGCTTCGTAACAGAAACTGTGAACTGTCGACCGGGGCTTCCTGTGCCGTCCCATTGAATCCTGGCAGGTTTCCGATGCAGATAATCAGAAAAATAACAAGTCGCTTCATAATGCCTCAGATTAGTTAGTGCAAGATACAACTTTCTGATTAATAATAAAATATCCGGCGAGTTTTTTTTCTTGTTGGCAGTAAGGCAAGAAAAAAGGCCATCTCCGGAAGGAGACAGCCTTTTATATAGGATTGTGTAATATACTAATTACTTAACCAAGTTAGCGAATTCGCTGTTAGTTGCATATTTAGCAAATTCCAGGTCGATAGCAGCTTCTTTAGCCAGAGCTTTGTCTTTTGCGATAGCAGCTTTCAGGTTGCTTACAACGCCGTTTGCGTCGTTTGTACGAGCAGCAACAACAGCTTTCAGGTAAGAAGTAGTAGCATCAGGATTAGCAACAGCATTCAGAGTCTGAGATGCTTTGCTGTAATCTTTTACTAACAACTGAGCCAAAGCAGCGTTGTTTGTCTTAACAGAACCGAAAGAGTTAACAGCCTTAGCATATTCGCCTTGTTCCAGATAAAGAACACCCAGAGCTTCGCCTAATTCAGCTACACCTGCAGCGTTACCGAACAATTGCTGAGCTTTAGCCTGGTCACCCTTAGTCAGAGCGATAAGACCTAAGTTCATGTTAGCTTCGTTGTTAGCCTTAACAGAGTTAGATTTGTTGAACATCTGTTCAGCCTTAGCCAGGTCACCAGCCTTGAATGCCATCATACCGATGTTGTTCCAAGTGCGGTAGCAGTTAGGATACAGTTCAGAAGCTTTTGTATAGATAGCCATCTTTTCACCATCGTTGTTAGTCAGAGTAGCAGCATACAAAATTTCTTCGATGTTCAGTTCTGCAGGGTTGCTCTTAGCCAATGCGCTGATTTCGTCGTCAGACTTACCGATGATTTCGATGTTAGCAGTCAAACGAGAACGACGCAACTGAGGTAAGATAGTTTCTGCCAAATCAGAATATACAGCAGAGATGTTTTTGATTTCTTTTTCTCTTGTTTCAGGATCCTGGTACATAGAGATAACTCTTAATACGAGGTCTTTATCCTGCAGGTTAGAAGCAGATACCAATTCTTTGAAGCCTTCCCAGTCCTGAGCAGTGTAACGTGCATCAACCGGAGCATCAACTTTCATTTTCTTCAATTCTTTAGCCAGATATTTAGAAGTGTTACCTTCACGTCTTTCAGCCAAACCAGTGTTCAGTTTAACACCACCATCAGGAGATGCATAAGCAGAAATTTCGATTGCTACATTCTGGTTAGGAGCTTCGTCTGCATTTTTTACCAAGTCTTTCCAATCTTTGATAGATGTAGAGTTCAGTTCTTTTGAACGAAGTTCAGCCTGCTGGATCAAGAACATGATGTTTGCATCGTGAGCTTCTTTGATGATACGCTGGAATTTGTCAGCAGCGATAGCAGCAGTTGCAGTAGCAGCGTCAGCCAGTTCAGAAGTTGCGATTACTCCTTCACCGATCTTTACGTCCGGTAATTTAACTGTTTTGTTTTTGATTTTTGCATCGAAAGTCAGATACAATTCTGATTTTTTCATTTCAGGTTTGTAAGTGAAAGCAGATTTCATGGTTACGTTAGCACCTTCTTTCTGCGGGATAACCTGATTGTTACCTTTTACTTTCTCACCCTGATAAGTGTAAGATGTTCCCCATGCTTCACCACCGGCATAACGAAGAACCGGAGTTACTGTTACTGTAGCTTTTTTGTTGAACCATTTTGCAGGGAAAGTCGCGTTGATAGTCACGGGTACTTTGCCTCCGATAGCCTCAAGCGGCTGCGGCTCAGCTTTGATGTACTCTTCAGCTAGCGGTTTCAACTTGTTTGAACAAGAAGAAAGGGTTAAAATTGCTGCCATTACAAAGAATGACAATAAAAACTTTTTGTTCATAATTTGATGTAAGTTTAAAATGTTACTATGTTTATATATTCACTTTCAATTGTCCCTTAGCCATCAAAGTGCAAAACTAAAGCATTTTTTTGTTATGAATAGCAAAGATACGATAAAATCTTTCTAATTAATACTTATTAATGAATCCATGTCTCTTTTTTCCTTAAAAAGTACATAAGATACAGAATTTACGGACGTTTTAATAGCATTCGTCCGATTGTATTTTAGTTAAATTTTCGTGTTTCGTTTCTCTTTGTATGTCTTGTTATGCTTTGTTTGATGTACTCTTATTGTTTATTTTTGACTAAAATAAAATCTTTTGCGTAAAACTGTCCTTGTCGGAGGTGATCTGTACCAGATAAATGCCCGGCCCGGCACCTGTTACTACGATCGTATTTTCTCCGCTATGGACAATCCCGTTTTGTAACCTGGTCCCATTCATGGATATGATTGAATATCGGGCTTCTCGGATAGTGGCAGGTAACAGGATATGGACTGTTTTGGATGCTGCTTCCGTGAATATGCGGATGGGATTGTTGTTGTCGATGGATGTGTTGGCTGATGCCGTATTGTATTGGATGACAGGATCGATGAACAGGGACGTGCTCATTGGTGAAGCCGGATGGGCGGAAGCCTCTGTCCATTGGCCTTGATAGTTGATCCATGCCGTGTTTTTGCTTGTTTCCCCTTTCGGAAGGTTATAGGCAGAGAAAGAAGTGCCGGCGGTAGCTGTCCTGATCTTATAGCCGACAAAGAAACTGCCTGATACATCTACCGGTTCGGAAAAAGTGATAAACGATTCCTGATCACGACTCAATGGCTTGATGGAGTCGATAAAATCTATTTTGTTATTGGTGGTTACGAACGATGGTCTGAATGATTCGGTATGCAACAGTGTTTCCGGTTTGCCGGAGCCGCTGTAGACGGTGATCTCTACGTCTATTTCTTTATCTTGGGTGATGGCCGGATTCACGATATATGTGCCGTATACTTTTGCTTCTCCGGTTATTTTATAAGCCTCGGCAAACTCGTTCATATTCAGTGAATTGTTTCCGAATGCCGGACCGGTCCCGGGAGAGGGCAGAGGAGTGGCTTCTATTTTCTCCGCTTTTCCGCTTTCCTTTATGTTGCTCAGACGAATGCAGGGGGTTGCACTGTAAGGATCGAGACCTTTGCAGGTGCGTCCTGTGTTTGTTCCGGCGGGGTCGAGCCATGTTTTCAGTTGTTTGTCGGCATCGGTAGATGCTTCCCAGCTTTGGCTTAGGGCAAAATAGAAATCGTTATAAGGTGCCGGGCAGCTGGATTCGCCTCCCGACAATCCCCCGATAAGCTGGTTGTTGCTGTCAAACAGTCCGGAGCCGGAAGAACCGCCGGCTGTGCTGCCGCTTGTCCATTCTTTCACATGCCAGTGTCCGTTCTTTATAAAGTCCATTCCGGGATAGGTCGCCGATTCAACTAGCTTAGTCGTGTTGACCCGCTTTACGGAACCTCCCGGATGGTGTATTCCTGCGTAAGGGGCGGTTCCCTCGTCTTTTGCATTCCATCCGGCATAATAAGGTTGATAATAGGCCGGAGGTGTCTCTTTTAGTTCCAGCAATGCCATGTCTGTACTTTCATTGGTTGCCCTGAAACGGGCGGAAGCCATCGACATCTCTTCCGTTCCCCTCATGACCGGGTCGCAAAGAGGACTTTCGTAATTGAAGAATGTGACGATATTTCCGGCGATCGTTTCATAGTCCGGATTGGTAATTGTGAATTGATTGTTCAGGCAATGTGACGCTGTTAACAGATAGGGTTTACCATCATTTAATGTATTATTAATTAACGTACCCGAACAGGCATTTTCGCCATTGATGATGATCAGCACGACACTGCGGCCAATGTCATTATATTTGTCTGTAGTGTCCTGATAGCATACCAACGGCTTCATACACCAATGGTAGATGGTGCTGTGCCCTTTGGGTTCGTATCCTCTGAGATTGCGGTAGTCATGGTTTACTTCACCTACTTTCAGTCTGCCGTGGAACGGGACGTTGGCAGGTTCCTGGTATTCGATAATCAGTTCGTCACCCTGGACCGGCGAGACGGGAAGCTTGTTTAATTCGGAGTTATTCAAATGGTTAAATGCTCCCAGAATATGGGTCTGGTCCGGGTTGTAGAGGAATAGCTGGGCACCTTCCGGTATCTCGTATTCGGAGAATAAGACATTGATAGAGTAGGCTCCTTCCGACCGTATCCCCAGCCGCCATACGCGGGTACCGTCTGCTCCTGTGAACCAGTTACCCGAATTTTCCGGAGTAAAGTCTGTCATGAATTTATAAGCGAAATGGAATCCGCTGCGCAAGTCACTTTCATTCAGCGAGTCGATCCGTAATTGTTCGGCAACATCGAAAGGCGGCATTTCCTTGAATTGTGTTCCTGACCGGGTGTTGAGAGTCGACAACGGAAGAGGTTTGCCTCCGTGGCTGACCTGGCTTATCATGTGGTTGGCTGACAATAAACACAGGATGAAAAGGGTGACTAGCTTTTTCATATACCTGCAAATATATGTTTTTCTTTTAACAATTTAATTGTTTCCGGTGAACAAATTTGTGAAAGCACTCCCGTATTTCGTGATTTTTATCTAAGTTTGCCAAGCGAAAAGAATGATTCTGAATTTGTAAAACCAATATTACATAATTAAATAATAAAGATATGGCAACACCTCCTTTCAAGTATCAGGCACCGTTCCCACTCGGACCGGATACAACAGAGTATTATCTGCTTACAAAAGATTATGTATCGGTATCCGAATTTGAAGGACAGCCGATGCTGAAAATTGCAAAAGAAGGACTTACAGCGATGGCTAACGCTGCTTTCCGTGATGTGGCTTTCATGCTTCGTCCCGAGCACAACGAACAGGTAGCTAAGATCCTGAGCGATCCGGAAGCCAGCGACAACGATAAGTTCGTGGCATTGACTTTCCTGCGTAATGCGGAAGTATCTGCAAAAGGACAGCTTCCTTTCTGCCAGGATACCGGTACGGCTATTATCCACGGTGAAAAAGGCCAGCATGTATGGACTGGATATTGTGATGAAGAAGCGCTTTCTTTAGGTGTTTACAAAACTTATACGGAAGAAAACCTGCGTTATTCACAGAATGCTCCTTTAAATATGTACGACGAGGTAAATACGAAATGTAACTTACCTGCACAGATCGACATCGAAGCTACTGAAGGTATGGAATATAAATTCCTCTGTGTAGCTAAAGGCGGTGGTTCTGCCAACAAGACTTATCTGTTCCAGGAAACAAAAGCGATCCTGAACCCGGCTACCCTGGTTCCGTTCCTGGTAGAAAAAATGAAGACATTGGGTACGGCTGCTTGCCCTCCTTATCATATTGCGTTCGTTATCGGTGGTACTTCTGCTGAAAAGAACCTGTTGACAGTGAAGCTGGCTTCTACTCATTATTACGACAACTTGCCTACAAGCGGTAACGAAGGCGGACAGGCTTTCCGTGATATCGAATTGGAAAAACAGGTACTGGAAGCCGCTCACAACATCGGTTTGGGTGCCCAGTTCGGCGGTAAGTATTATGCGCACGACGTTCGTATCGTTCGTCTACCCCGCCACGGTGCTTCTTGCCCGGTAGGTATGGGTGTTTCCTGTTCTGCCGACCGTAACATCAAATGTAAGATCAATAAAGACGGTATCTGGATCGAAAAGATGGATTCAAATCCTGGCCGTCTGATCCCAGAGGAATTGCGTAAGGCCGGTGAAGGTAATGCTGTAAAGATCAATTTGAACCAGCCGATGGCTGATATCCTGAAAGAACTGACTAAATATCCGGTATCGACTCGCCTTTCTCTGAGCGGAACGATCGTGGTAGGTCGCGACATTGCGCACGCTAAACTGAAAGAACGTATTGATAAAGGGGAAGGTCTGCCTCAATACATCAAAGATCATCCTATTTATTATGCAGGTCCTGCCAAGACTCCGGCTGGAATGGCTTCCGGTTCTTTCGGCCCGACAACTGCCGGTCGTATGGACTCGTATGTCGACCTGTTCCAGGACAATGGCGGTAGCATGATCATGATTGCCAAGGGTAACCGTAGCCAGCAGGTTACAGATGCCTGTCAGAAGCATGGTGGTTTCTACCTCGGTAGTATCGGTGGTCCGGCTGCTATCCTTGCACAGGAAAGCATCAAGAAGGTAGAATGTCTGGAATATCCTGAACTGGGAATGGAAGCAATCTGGAAGATCGAAGTAGAAGACTTCCCTGCATTTATTCTGGTTGACGATAAAGGCAATGATTTCTTCAAACAGCTGAAGCCACGTTGCTCTTGCAGTAAATAAGACTAATTCATTATAAGAGGTGAAAGCTGCTCCATTCTGTGGGGCAGCTTTTTTTCATGCTGAAGAATTACCAGTGTCCTGTTTTCTTTCCCCTTGATAACGATAACAAAAAAAGAGCCATCCTGTCGCAGGATAGCTCTTTTATATATAATGTATAAGAAAGTCGTTTATTAATAACGATCGTTACGACGGTCTCCGCGATCTCCACGGTCACCACGATCCTGACGAGGACCACGGTCTCCGCGATCACCACGTTCCGGTCTCGGACCTCTTTCGGGTCTCGGCGGACGTTCTTCGTAACCTTCCGGTTTCGGCAGCAATACCTTGCGTGAAAGTTTGAACTTACCGGTCTTTGCATCGATGTCTACCAGTTTCACCTGAATAGTATCACCTTCTTTCAAACCAGCCTGTTCAACTGTTTCCAGACGAGCCCAGTCGATTTCAGAGATGTGCAGCAAACCGTCTTTGCCCGGCATAAATTCAACGAATGCACCGTAAGGCATGATAGAAGAGATCTTTCCTTCATATACTTCGCCGATTTCAGGAACGGCAACGATACCCTTGATCGCTCTGATAGCAGCATCGATCGTATCTTTGTTTGTTCCGGAGATTTCGATCTTACCAAAACCGTCCACTTCTTCGATTGTGATAACAGCACCTGTCTTTTCCTGGATACCCTGGATAATCTTTCCACCCGGGCCGATCACTGCGCCGATGAACTCTTTGCCGATCGTCATCGATTCGATGCGCGGAGCATGCGGTTTCAGTTCAGCACGTGTCTCCGGCTGAGCTTCCATGATCTTTCCTAAGATGTGCATACGGCCTTCTCTTGCCTGAGCCAGTGCGTTTTCAAGGATTTCGTATGACAAACCGTCAACCTTGATGTCCATCTGAGTGGCAGTGATACCGTCTGCTGTACCTGTTACTTTGAAGTCCATATCTCCCAGGTGGTCTTCGTCTCCCAGGATATCCGACAGGATAGCGTAGTTTTGACCTTTGTTCTCAGAGATAAGCCCCATTGCGATGCCTGATACCGGTTTCTTCATCGGAACGCCGGCATCTCTCAATGCCAGTGTACCGGCGCAAACAGTTGCCATAGAAGAAGAACCGTTTGATTCGAGGATATCGGAGATTACGCGTACAACGTAAGGATAATTATCCGGGATCATGCGCTTCAAAGCACGGTGAGCCAGGTTACCATGACCTACTTCGCGACGTCCTACACCACGTGATGCTTTTGCTTCACCGGTAGAGAACGGAGGGAAATTATAATGTAATAAGAAACGTTCCTTGCTGTGGTTCAGTACGTCGTCAATCATTTTCTCGTCGGCTTTGGTACCGAGTGTAACAGTTGTCAACGACTGAGTTTCACCACGTGTGAAGACTGCAGATCCGTGAGGTCCCGGAAGATAATCCGTTTCGATCCAAATCGGACGAATTTCTGTTGTCTTACGACCGTCCAGACGCTTTCCTTCGTCGAGGATAGCACGGCGCATGGCCTCTTTTTCTACATCGTGGTAGTAACGGCCGATCATTTCAGCCTTGGCTTCCAGCTCTTCTTCAGAGAAGTTAGCTTTATATTCTTCTACGATTGCCTGGAAAGCATCGAAGCGCTGGTGTTTGTCCGTACCGGATGTAGCAACAGCATATGCTTTTGCGAAACATTTATCATGTACATCTTTGCGCAGTTCTTCGTCATTTTCTTCGTGGCAGTATTCGCGTTTAACGAGTTTGCCGCAAGCTTCCGACAGTTCAAGCTGAGCCTGGCACTGTGCTTTGATAGCTTCGTGAGCCACTTTGATTGCTTCCAGCATTTCAGATTCCTGAACTTCTGCCATTTCACCTTCCACCATCATGATGTTGTCGATAGTAGCAGCAACCATCATGTCGATATCAGCTTTTTCCAATTCAGAGAATGTCGGGTTGATGATAAATTTACCGTCGACACGTGCTACGCGAACTTCAGAAATCGGTCCGTTGAAAGGTATATCGGATACTGCCAAAGCAGCAGATGCTGCTAAACCAGCCAGAGCATCCGGCATATCTTCGCCGTCAGCAGAGAATAATATAACGTTTACATATACTTCTGCGTGGTAATTGTCCGGGAATAACGGACGCAACGCGCGGTCTACGAGGCGCGATGTCAGGATTTCGTAATCCGAAGCCTTTCCTTCTCTTTTTGTAAAACCTCCGGGAAAACGGCCAAATGCGGAGTACTTTTCTTTGTATTCAACTTGCAGCGGCATGAAGTCAACACCGGGATTTGCATCTTTAGCGGCACAAACAGTAGCCAGCAACACTGTGTTGCCCATACGAACGGTAACCGCACCGTCCGCCTGTTTTGCCAACTTCCCGGTCTCGATGGTGATGGTTCTTCCATCAGCCAACTCGATCGTCTTGTTAATTGGATTAAGCATAATCTTCTTTCTTATTTTTCTATCTGTAAAAATTGGTGCAAATGTAATGAAAGTTTGCCTGTAAACACGTGAAAATGAAAATAAAAAACATCAGAAAAGCCCTTTTTTATAAAAATAAAGGGAAGATTTCACGAATAATAGTGCCACAATTGTAAAATAATGTATATTTGCATCGGAATTACGAACATTGTAAAGAAAAAATGATGAAACAAATATCTGCAAAGTCACAGTCCGTTATCGGAGTATGGTTACTGTTTGTTGTCGGGATATGTATATTGCTATTCACGGCCTGTAACAACACGTCCGATTTTACAGTGAAAGGAGTTGTATCCGGAGCTGATGGTCAGACCATGTATTTGGAAAACGTCGGCATATCGAATGTCGAACTGATAGATTCTGTTAAGCTCACGGCGGCAGGTAAGTTTAAATTTACGCATAAGCGTCCGGATTTTCCGGATTTCTATCGTCTGCGTCTGAACAATCAGAAGATTAATTTCTCGATCGATTCGGTGGAGACGATTACGATTGCAGCCGATGCCGGAACGTTCGCCACCTCTTATTCGGTGGAAGGTTCTGAAAACTGTAAGGCTATTAAGGCGATTACATTGGCGCAGCTGGATGCCAATCAGGCCATCGGTAAGTTACGTAAAGAATATGAAGATAAGCATATTGCAGATACGACATACCGTGCGAGAATTATAGAAACAGCTGAAGCTTACAAAGAGGTTGCCCGCAAATATATTTATTCGGCTCCGATGTCTACTGCTGCTTATTATGCTTTGTTTCAGCAAATCGACGGTCTGTTATTCTTTGATTTATACGATCGGAATGATGTGAAAGCTTATGGCGCGGTTGCTACCAGCTACGACCATTTTTATCCGGGCAGTCCGCGTTCAAAACATCTGTATAACCTGACGCTGCAGTCTATGAAGGTACTTCGTGCCCAGCGTCCGGTAAATTTGGATGATGTTAAAACGACTGAAATCAGTTTCTTGGATATCGAATTGCCGAATCTGAAAGGGGAGGTGGTTAAACTCTCTTCTGTTGCAGAAGGAAAGCCCGTGATCATTAATTTTACGGCTTACCAGGCAGAATGGTCTCCGGCACTGAATATGGCTTTGGGTGAAATCTATACAAAGTATCATGGTCAGGGACTGGATATCTATCAGGTCTCTTTGGATTCTGATGCCCATTTCTGGAAGAATGCCGCTTCAAATCTTCCCTGGGTGGCTGTGCGTGATCCGCAGTCGGTTTATTCTCAGATCGCAGGACTGTATAATGTAAAGCAACTGCCTGCTATCTTTATCCTGGATCGTAAAGGTAATTTGGTGAAACGGGTAGACGATGTGAAAAACCTGGAAGCGGATGTAAAAGCGGTACTTTAATGTAGTACGCTAGTAATCAGATTTATATGTTGTAAAGCACTTGCGACGGTTTGTGCATCTTGAAAAGATGTCTTATCTTTGCAATGTTTAAAATAGATAGAAAGAGGAGTTCCGGCCATGTTCTGGTCGGGATTCTTTTTTTATTATGTGGTATAAATATTAATTTAATAATCAATAATTAGGAGGATTTAGTATGGCTGTTAGTTATATGACAGAAGACGGCTACAACAAGATTTTAGCTGAAATCAACTATTTGGAAACCGTGAAGCGTCCTGAAATTTCTGCCCAGATTGCTGAAGCCAGGGATAAGGGTGACCTGTCTGAAAATGCAGAATATGATGCTGCCAAGGAAGCTCAGGGCATTATGGAAGCTAAGCTTGCCCAGTTGAAAGGGCTGATATCTAATGCACGTCTGATAGATGAATCACGTGTTCAGACTGACGAGGTTCAGATTCTGAACAAGGTGAAGATCAAGAACACAAAAAATAATGCTGTGATGACATATACGTTGGTTTCTGACTCTGAAGCAAATCTGAAAGAGGGTAAGATTGCTGTCAGCACTCCGATCGCCAAAGGGCTGATGGGAAAGAAAGTCGGTGACGTGGTGGAAATCAAAGTGCCGTCGGGTTTGATGACTTTTGAAGTGATGGAAATTTCAATTTAATACAATAAGATATGGCAACAATATTCAGTAGAATAGTGGCAGGAGAAATACCTTGCCATAAGGTTGCGGAAGACGAAGAATTCTTTGCCTTCCTGGATATTAATCCGGTAGCGAAAGGGCATACTTTGGTTATTCCAAAGCAGGAAACAGACTATCTTTTTGATTTGGAAGACGCATTGTTAGGGCGAATGATGGCTTTTGCCAAGCGTGTGGCACGTGCTCAGGAAGCTGCTATTCCCTGTAAGCGTATAGGCATGGCAGTGATGGGACTGGAAGTACCTCATGCACATATCCATTTAATCCCTATAACCAAGGAGTCGGATATGTATTTCGGAGGCGATAAAATGACAATAACCCAGGAGGAGTTGGCAGAGGTTGCTGCCTTGATAAGAAAAGCGTACAAATAATTGACGAAAGTCTTTTTTTATTAAAAATAATACCTATATTTGTAACCACTATTACTGCGAGTTTTAAAACGGCAGTGATAGTGGTTTTTTAAATGATTCATTAGTGGTTTTTACTCATAAATTTGTTAACCTTAGAAGAAAGGCCCTCCTGAGACAGGACGGCCTTCTTTTTTAAACACACAAATTATAAACCTATTTCTTATCCAGTCTTTTATATATGTATTGAGTAGTTGTTATGCCAAAGGTATGGACTAAGTGCCGGCAACCCTACGTTTACAAAATAGATAATGCATCCTGCCACTGCGATTAGCCATAAAACCAACAATGTCCATTTAGCTGGTGTGGGTAATGGTTTTAAATTGAATAATTGTCCGCATACAGCGTAAAGTAATGCGATTGCAGGAATGCCGATTAATAAAATGACACCGATACAGCCGATCACAGCCATGTAAACGGGAACTCCGCTATACAGGTCCCATCCGAATGGCGAAAGCTGGTACAACATGCTTGCTCCGCCTCCGACTAAAGCTACAGTCACAATGAACAATACGAAAACGATAAGCAAAAGCGGAGGGAGCAGGATGATTCCGGCTAAGACAGCCCCAAATTTTAGCAGGAAGCCGAATACTGTTACAAACAGATCAGCCAGTTTCTGAAAAAAACTTCTGGGTTTGTCGGAACTGATATAGTCGTTCACATTATGGGATACCTTCTCGAAGCCGTCTGTAACGGTTTGTCCGATTGTCTCAAGTGTAACGCTTTTCCCTCGCATGATCAAGCGGTCGGCAGCCGTTCTTGCTACCGGCATAACCATCCATAAAATGATATATAATAAAGCCATCCAGTGTACGACTGGGATAAACAGCAGTAAAATCATGGCTAATCTGACGGCTGTTGCGTCCCAGCCCATATAAGCGGCAATACCTGCGGCAACGCCTCCGATCACACGGTTGTCCGGATCACGCATCAGTTTCTTCTTGCCTGTGGTAACCTGTTCCTGGAAAACACGTTTTTTAGCGTTCTCTTTTTCCTCTTCCGTCTCTTCTTCCTCGAAAATCTCCTCCGGTTTGCCCATGCGGTTGATCACTTCTTCCACATGTTCGATCGTGATCACTTCGTGTCCTAGACGAATTCTTTCACCGAACAATTCGGAAATACGCATTTCAAAATCATTCATGATCTCTTCCGATCCTTCCTCTTTACGGAAATGTATGCGTAAATTAGAAAGATATTTATCCAGCAGCTGGTATGCATCTTCGTCAATGTGGAAAACTGTTCCTCCCAAATTAACTGTAAGCGTCTTCTTCATTGTCTTCTAATTTTAATTGTTTCTAATGTGGTTTATTGTATCATTTAGTTCCTGCCAGGAGTTTTCCAGTTCTCCGAGGAATTCTTCGCCCTTCGGAGTGAGTTGGTAATACTTGCGGGGCGGGCCCTGAGTCGATTCTATCCACTGATAACTTAACAGTTCACTGTTCTTTAACCGGGTTAAGAGAGGGTATAGCGTACCTTCTACTACAATCAGTTTAGCTTCCTGTAACTTCTGAATAATGTCAGAGGTGTAAGCCGGTTCTTTCTTGAGAAGTAAGAGGATGCAGTATTCCAGCGTCCCCTTTCTCATCTGTGATTTTACGTTCTCTGCATTCATCTTTTATAGTTTTATGATGCAAATATATGTATTGCCTGTGTACTATGCAATACATGCTACTATGTTTATCCTATTTTAACATCTTTCGGATGTATGCCGGACTGCATTCCCATATCCACTTTTTGCACAAAAAGTGCGATTGTGTGTAAAAAAAGAAAGGAATGTGTTGCTATTCAGTAGGAAAGCCGTACTTTTGTTGTATCAATTCAAAACGAAGAATTATGGTATATTACCACTATGCCGAGTTAATTCACCGGCAGGCTGAAAAGTATGGCTCACGTACAGCTTTGAAATACCGCGATGACGAAAGCGGGAAATGGTTAAAGATCTCATGGAGAGAGTTCTCTGAGAAGGTAATGCTTACTGCTAAAGCAATGGCTGAGTTTGGAATAGAAGTACAGGAGAAGATCGGTATCTATTCTCAGAATATGCCTCAGTGTTTATTTACTGATTTCGGGGCTTATGGAAACCGGGTGATATCGATCCCGATGTATGCTACGAATTCTCCGGCACAGATAGAGTATATCATTAATGATGCGGAGATCCACACCTTATTTGTCGGCGAACAGCTTCAGTACAACAATGCTTTTAAAGTGCAGAAAGAGTCGACTGTATTAAAACGGTTGGTTGTTTTTGATCCTGCCGTTAAACTGAATCCGGACGATAAGACTTCCATCTATTTTGATGATTTCCTGCGCCTGGGCGATAATGCACATGCGGAAACGACTGTAAAGATCCGTACCAATGAGGCGAATCCCGAGGATATTGCTACTATAATGTATACATCCGGTACGACCGGTGAATCGAAAGGGGTAATTCTTCACCATTTTAATTACCTGGAGGCAATGCGTATCCATGATATCCGTTTGCCGATGGTGAATGATAAAGACCTGTCGATGTGTTTTCTTCCTTTGACTCACATTTTTGAGAAGGCATGGACTTATTATTGCCTTCATAAAGGAGTGAAGATCGCTATCAACCAGGACCCGAAGATGATACAAAAGACATTGCCGGAGGTTCATCCGACTTTGATGTGTAATGTGCCGCGTTTTTGGGAGAAGGTCTATGTCGGAGTTCATGAGAAGATAAACTCTTCGTCGCCTTTCCTGAAGAAAGTATTCCTGAATGCGATAGAAACAGGACGTTTATATAATCTGGAGTACAAGAACAAAGGTATCAAGGCTCCATTCTGTCTGAAAACCAAATTTGAATTTTATGATAAAACGGTATTTACGCTTCTGAAAAAGGTGCTGGGTATCGAAAGAGGCCGTTTATTCCCGGTTGCAGGTGCGCCGTTATCCGATACGGTCAATGAGTTTTTGCAATCTGTCAATATTCCTATCGTATATGGATATGGTCTGAGTGAAACGACGGCTACCGTTTGTTTCTATCCGGAAATAGGTTTCCAGTTCGGTTCCATCGGTGAGACGATGCCGGGTGTCGAAGTGAAGATCGATGAAAGTAACGGGGAGATCCTCGTGAAAGGAAAGACTGTCACCACCGGTTACTATAACAAGCCGGAAGAAAATGCCCGTTCCTTTACGGCAGACGGTTTTTTCCGCACAGGAGATGCCGGACGTTTGGAAGGAAATGTATTATTCTTTACGGAGCGTATCAAGGATTTATATAAGACTTCGAATGGGAAATATATAGCTCCGCAAGCGATCGAGATGGAAATGAGCAGTGATAAATATATCGAACAGATTGCCGTTATCGGTGACCAGCGCAAGTTTGTCAGTGCCTTGATCGTTCCGTCTTATCCGCTTTTGGAAGTGTATGCAGAGAAAAAGGGTATTTCCTATAATAGCCGCGAGGAGCTCGTTGCCAATCATGAAATAATCCGTCTGATAGAATCGCATATCGAAGAACATCAGAAAAATCTGGCTTCATATGAAAAGATCAAACGGTTCACTTTGCTTCCCCAACCGTTTACGATGGAGGGACGTGAGCTGACAGACACATTGAAGTTGCGTCGTCCGGTCGTTTTGCAGAAATATGCAAATGAGATTGAAGCGATGTATGCTGAGTGAGCGGACGATTAATTTCTTATCTTTGCACGAATTTTAAAACAAAAACAAGATTATGATAACATCAGACCAGCTACAGAACGTGTTGGAGCGCGAGCAAGCGCTGAGGGGGTATCTTTGACATAGATGGTAAGACCATCCAGTTAGAAGAAGAAGAATTGCGTACGCAGGATCCCGGATTTTGGGAGGATGCCAAACGGGCGGAGACTCAGATGAAGAAAGTAAGAGAGCTGAAAAAGTGGATCGAGCTTTATAACGAGGTGAATGCTGCGGCAGAGGAATTGCAGTTGTCTTATGAATACGTAAAGGAAGAGGTTATCACTGAAGAAGAGGTTGATGCGGCTTATGCCAAGGCTTTGGAGCTGGTGGAGAATTTGGAATTCCGGAACATGCTTCGTGACGAGGCGGATCAGATGAGTTGCGTGCTCAAGATAAACTCCGGGGCAGGTGGCACCGAAAGCCAGGACTGGGCTTCTATGCTGATGCGTATGTATCTGCGTTATGCTGAATCTCACAATTATAAGGTTTCTATCGCCAACATACAGGATGGTGATGAAGCGGGTATCAAGACTGTCACTATTAATATTGAAGGCGACTATGCTTTCGGTTATTTGAAAAGTGAGAATGGCGTGCATCGTCTGGTTCGTGTTTCCCCATATAATGCGCAGGGAAAACGAATGACTTCTTTTGCTTCCGTGTTTGTTACTCCGTTGGTGGACGATACGATTGAAGTGAAGATTGAAACAGCTGCTATTTCATGGGATACTTTCCGTTCAGGCGGTGCCGGTGGGCAGAACGTAAATAAAGTAGAATCAGGAGTACGCTTGCGTTATCAGTTTAAGGATCCTTATACGGGTGAGGAAGAAGAGATCCTGATTGAAAATACCGAGACGCGTGACCAGCCGAAGAACCGTGAGAATGCGATGCGTCAGTTGCGCTCTATCCTGTATGATAAGGAGTTGAAACATCGTTTGGCAGAGCAGGCTAAGATTGAAGCCGGTAAGAAGAAGATCGAATGGGGATCACAGATCCGTAGTTACGTTTTCGACGACCGCCGTGTGAAAGACCACCGTACCAACTATCAGACCTCTGATGTAAATGGTGTAATGGATGGTAAGATCGACGAATTTATCAAGGCTTATCTGATGGAGTTTGGCGGTGAGGAAGCTGCTGAAAAGTAAAGTTTTTAATGGAAAACTTGCAAAACTCGATTAAAAGTCGTAATATTGCACCCGATTTCAGAGTAACCCTCTGAAATACCGGTCCTATAGCTCAGTTGGTTAGAGCACCTGACTCATAATCAGGGAGTCCTTGGTTCAAGCCCAAGTGGGACCACCTTCGGAAAAAGGCTTTGCGGGTGACTGCAAAGCCTTTTTTGTTTTGTTGTACTGGGAAAAGCATCAACATTAAAGTCGAATAATCATGATTGAAGATCTAAGTATCGTATTGCAAGAAGTGGATTCTCTTAAAGCGGAACTAGCTACTTTGCGTCCATTGCCCCCGGAAGCCTTAAAAAAGATAGCGGATGCTCTCGAAATGGAGTATACCTATGAAAGTAACCGAATAGAAGGAAATACGCTTACATTGCAGGAGACGGCCCTTGTTGTGAATGAGGGTGTAACCATATCCGGTAAATCTATGCGGGAGCACTTGGAAGCTATCAACCATGCGCAGGCCATCGATTTTATCAAAGATATTGCCCAGCAAAAAATAGAGATAAGCGAACGGACAATTAAGGAAATCCACGCTATCGTGCTGCATGGCATTAACCGGGAGAATGCCGGTCGTTATCGGACTGTGCCGGTACTGATAACGGGGAGTACTCACATACCGCCTCAACCCTATCTCATTGAGAAACAAATGGAAGATTTTATTTTAAAGTTTCAGCAAATGGAGAAGGAGGGCATCCACCCGGTAATAATAGCAGGGTACTTACATGACGAACTTGTCAGGATTCATCCGTTTATCGACGGAAACGGGCGAACATGTCGTCTTTTGATGAACCTTTACCTTTTACTGCATGGTTATATCCTTGTTACGCTGAAAGGTGATAATGACAAGAAACTGCAATATTATAAGGCTTTGGAAAAGTCACATACAGAGCATGAACCGAATGCTTTTTATTTCTTGGTAGCCGAGGCTGAAAAAGAAGCATTGCAGCGGTATATTCAGATTATAAAATGAAATATAATTCTCCTAAAGACGCTGTACATAATTTTGTGTAAATAGAAAACTTCAGGATTTAGGTTTTATACTTGAATCTTGTTTTTAAATATAGTAATTTCCCTGACTTTGAATGCGATGCCATCCATCCAGGCAATCATGTATAAACATTCCAAAGGATCTGTTTGAATCTGCTTCTTATAATTACTATTATGGGAATTAGCACTATGATCACCCTGCTTGGAGTACTTCTCATAACCTAAATGGTTATCTATCCGGCTTTCAGCATTTGTTCATAAACACGGGGATGAAGCTATTTCATGAAAGCGATAACATCTTCACATGTCTTAAATTAGAACAGAAATTCTTTACTTAAATTTTTTTTGGAATGTCCATAAAATCTTCTTTTTACAAAGAACCGATTAAGATACAAATGCAGAGCTGAGTGATTTTAAGAAGAACAAGCACAAAAAGCTCAACAAGTACCTGAAAAAATGGCAACCATCATGGGATCTCCAAAAGCGATTTAAGACCTCAGCACATATTTTGTTCGGCATAGCTTCGCCATGCGTTTATTTTCAGAAACAAAGTCTATTGATATCGTAAGAGCAGTACTTCATCATTCGAATACAGAGATAACGAAGGTATATTTGGAGTCGTTTGGGCAAATGAGGTGGCGAAAGCCAGCAATGGGTTAATGTTTTGATTTTTATAAGACAAAGACTTGCATATATCAAATAAAAATACGATTATTACACCAATGTTCGAATCCTGTCTACTCTGTTACTCTAACAAAAAGCAAATTCAACATAACAGTATGCAAAATAAAGATTTTTAAACTATTGAGTATGAATACAAATATCTATTGGCCCGTATATAAAAACATAGAGAATGAATTTAACAACATAATGTTTTATATTCATATTGATGACACACAAATCTCTGTTTACTCCAGTAAAATCTCAGACTTAATACTAAGATCATCTGCTGAAATAGAGTCTATTTCAAAAGAGCTATATCTTCTTAATGGGGGTCCAAAAACCATCAATATAAAATATGATGAAGACGCTATCTCATTTCTAAATTCAAAATGGTCTCTCGAAGAGAAAACTATAATTATAAGCTCATATAATTGCTTCCTAACAAATAGAGAAATATATCCATTCAAAAAAAATGAAACACGAACAGGAAGTAACAGAATGACTTACAGCTGGAACAACTCTTACCAAAATCTGAAACACGATAGAGCCCATTCTTTACATTTTGGAAGCGTAAAATATTTATTAGATGCAATGGCTGCATTGTTTCTCCTAAACATCTATTATAAAGATATAACATTCAAATTAAAAAAAGATGCAGAAGCCTCTAATTTTGACGCATCTTTAGGCTCTTCAATCTTTTCAATAAAACTTCATCACAATCGTAGTGTAAGTTTAGGGAATACATACGAGAAATCACCTGATTTTAATCAGTGTACTTATTTTCTTAAATCATCTGATGAGACCTTAGATAAACTCAAAAAGGCATATGAAGTTGTAGAGCAAAAAGCTTGGGAAGCAACAACTAATCAAATAACAGAAAAAATAATAAAGACTCAAGAGACAGATACAGAAAAAATAATAAAAATAATTGAGGACACACAATCAACTTATCAAAAAGAGAATATTAATAAAATGATGAAAGCTGAAGCCGTAAACCTCGGTCGATTATTCATGGAACTAGAATATGAGGCTTTATTAAATAAAAATCAAATATAAAAGATTTACAACAAACATTTTAAAGGGACTCTCTTTTTATATATTCTCTTTGGTTTTTGAAGGGTATATGTGAAATAGCGAATAGAATTTCTTTGTCTGTCGAAGTTCGATTTTATATCCGTCAATTTTATATTAGCCATATCTGTCAAGTTCATATCACCACAGAAGAATGAGAAAAAGAAAAATCCTTTACTTCGTTGGTGTGGTATTGTCTCAAATTCAAATTCATAAAATATTTTTAGGTGCTCAAAAAGTCTGTAACGTTTTCTTATCCAAAAGGGAAAGTCTTACTGAATTGTTGCCTTTCTACTATAAAAAGCTCTGTATTCCTTCGTGAAAATAACGAAAGCCCCGACGGAATTTCCGCCGGGGCTTTTTACCTGCCGTCGCCCTTCACAGGGGTCAGAACAGAAGAACTTTATTTCATTACTTTAGTATTAATACTGACTGCTTGTTCGCCTGTCGCAGGGTAATTATCAGAAGGGAGTAGTTTGGAGCCGCCCCCTACGACGCGCGGTCAATTTAAATTTATTGATTATAAATAGTTTCTATTATTTTACGATTGCTTTAACAGCGGCTTCACCTTCTACGGCTACTACAACGATACCTGCAGGAGCAGAGATTGTAGCTTCAGAAGAAGTGATTACTGTATTGGCAATTGTCTGACCAAGTACGTTAGTGATTACTACGTTCTTGCCTTCAGCATCCTTCACGGTTACAGTTCCGTTACCAGCAACTACTGATACACCTTCAGCTGCGATTTCGTCGTTGGCTGTCGGAGTGCGGTCTTCGTCCGGATTAGCCATGAATACTTCTGCATCTTCGATATCATCAGTTACATATACTACACCATTATCGTAACGCAGGTAACCGGCACGTTCGATTGTTGCATCATCATAGTCCTTTACATTCAGATCCTTATAGCCTGTTTCGATAACAAATGCATTCTTTGCACTGTCTACGATGCGGAATGCGAACTTAACCAGCTGAGGAGCAGCAGTACCAACTTCGATCAGATCAGCCTTGCCCTTTTCACCATTCCAGATAGATAATACGTCAGCTGTACGGAAACCAGGAACGAAACCGAGTTTGGCCCAGTCGCCGCGGCTGTCAGAATACATATATTTGTTTACATGAACATCTTCCTTTCCGGCTGCAACGATAGCAGAATCAGCGAAGTTAACCAGGAAGCGGCCTTTAGTCGTATCGGCACGGTGGATCAGGTGAGAATGAGAAGGTTCGTCACATTTGTAAGTCGTATCTATACGAGTAATGTTTACCCCCAACAGATATTCCCAACGGTTGTTACCTTCACGGTCTACATAAACAGTATCAACATACAGAGCCGGATTGATCTTTGTATTTTCAACAGCGTTGCCAACACCTAAGAAATTATCCTTTTCATACAATACATTTGACTCGGAAGTATATTCTTCACGATACAGTTTGATAATCTGACCTTGTTTCAACTTCAAGTATGCAGGAGCATCTTTTTGTTTGATAGTGAACAAGTCATTCTCTGTTCTGTCATAGATAGATGTTTGAGCCAGGATACCTTTTGAAGCACTATTACCGGCAAATACTTTATGATTAGACAAGGATGTTTTTACTTCGTAAGCTTCTGTTTCTTTTGTTACAGTGTTATAAGTACCGTCTGCATAACCATCAGCTGTCGTTCCATCAACATAAGTAACCGGAATCAAATTATACAAATCTTCGCCAGCAACCTTCACTGCGAAATACTGTGCATCTGTCAGTTTCTTGAAGCCGTCTTTTTCACCTTCCAAACCTGTAGCATATCTGTTACGGGCTGCAACATCATCATATTTTACATATTCGTCATTTGCACTATTCTTCAAAGAATAAACAAGGATTTTCAGGTAAGAGTTGTTAGCTGCTGAATCATCATCTTTTGTATTTTTAAATGTTTTTGCATCAGCATCCCAGTAACCTAAAGCACTTTCGATACGGATTGTATCGGCAGTATAAGATACCGGTTTGTCCCAGGCGTCGTTTTCTTCGTAAGTCAAAGCACCCAAGCGCCATTCTGTTGCTTCTTTTTCTTCAGCAACCAAACCGAGCTGGTGGTTGTTCTTGTGGCTTTCAGCTACATAAGAAACACCTTTCACGTCTGAATAAGAACCGATATAGAACAACTGATCTTTTACAGCATTTGCATCGAAACGAGCAAAACCATCTTCTACAGATGTAACAACCGGAGCAATTTCCAGTGTGTCGACTTTAGTCAAGCTTCCACCCTTAATCCAAGCATAAGTGTTTGCTTTACCAGGAACCACATACAATTGATTCGGATCCAAAGTAAAATCATTATTTGTATTCTCAGCATCCTTAGCTACAGTATTTTCACGGTTCTTGATAACCATCTGGCCATTTTCAATAGTAATAGCCCACTGAGTTTCAGGATGATCCAACAAAACTTCGTCTTTCTTCATGAAAGCAACGTTACCGTCTTCATCCAAACCTAATACTTTACCAAAGTTCACACCTGTTGTTCCGGCAGCGTATTTAGCTTTTGTATTTACATTCTTGATAGTGAAGAATGTCGGAGTCTTCAATACTTCTTTCAGGTTGATCAGATTGGCTTTTGATAATTTGATTTTGATAGCATCCAGATAATCAGTACCCATCACTTCTGCAGCTAAAGTCTGATTATCATCTGAATCTAAAGCTATTGAACCTAATTTATAAGAAGTACCATTGCTTGTTGTAGCAGTAATAAATGAAATTTCTTCATTAGTTCCTGCAGTGAACAAAGGATCTGCATAAATAGAGAAATTGTATACATATTTAGTACTATTTGCTTTTATCGCAGTAGCTAAATCTTTAGGATCCAAAGCAAGTACTTTATAGCCATAGTTATCTGTTGCAGCAGCATATTTATCATCAGTCTGAACTACGATAACTTTACCTTCACCATTTTGCAACATGAATTGATCCTGAGAACCTGCAAGAGGAATCAAATCTGCATTTACAGAAAGATTCTTCCATTGAACCGGAGTTAGGCTGCCTGTAAACGGATTATTGTCCAAGCCTTTGTTATTTCTTGAAATAGTAGCAGCAAAGCTAGAACCGTAGATGCTCTGCAGTTCGCTAGAAGAAATAGGATAAAGGGATACATTTGCAATGTATACAGAAGATAATGATGAAGGAGTTCCACTTTCGTCTGTTAAAGCAACTTCACCATTAGTGCTAACAAGACCTTTTTTGTCATTATCCAAACCTGCATACAAAACAGTTGTTCCAGTAGACACTAACAGTCCACCATCTTTACTTGTAAATGCTGCTTTGTTCAAAGCTCCTTGTTTTCCTACAGTCCAATAAAAAGCAGGATCGTCTTCATCTAAATCAGCAACCGGTTCTGCACTTACGTAGCCTTCAGCGCCGGAAGAAACAGCTTTCAAATACTGTCCATCTGCATTCATTAAAATATAATACTTACCGAATACAAATTCGTTCAAGTCGTTATCTCCGATAAAGTTTTCAGCAAAAACAGCATTTAAACTATTTTCATTGTAAATTTTAATGTCGCATCCTGAGCACTCAAACCAATTATTTGTATTATCTTCAGGAGTAAACACTGGTCGACCAGTAATTGGATCAATTGCAACTTTCACCGAATGAGATGTATTTGCAATAGACAACCGATTAGAAAATGCGCTATTAGCAATAACAATAGGCTCTTCTCCCCAACCTTCACTTGCTGACGCAAATCCGATAGTATTACCATTAACGGTAATAGTCATATTGGTTCCATCTGATGTAAACTTCATTTCTGAAGAGGAAAGAAAAGCCTCTTCAAACGGAGTTGCAATCATTGCATGATTGACATCGCTTGTAACGACATACTTTTTACCATTAACATTCAACACCATAAATCCATTCGTTGTTGCTCCGGAAGTAGTTACTACCGTAGCATCAGCAGGAGATGCTCCTAACGCAATCTCTGCCAACAAATCTTGAGGAGTAACCACAGCACCGGCTAGCAGAGCGCCAGCCACAAACGTAGAAAACTTTTTGTTCATAATCTTAAAATTAATTGTTTATAAATAGGGTTCAAAAAACCAACAACTAATTTTACGAAGGAGGGAACAACCCCCGCGAATGATTATGAACGGGCACAAAAAAACGCGGGCGAGTTGTCTATTATCAAATTGAAGGCTCTGGTAAGCCCGCACAAAAATAATAGAACAACTGCCCGCGCTTATACGATATAATATAATCCACCCATACAAAATGGTAGATACACTTATACGTAACAAGCGCAAGCATTTACTGTTCATTATTCCTTTGTGCTAAAAATTTACCAGATTTTCAATTTGGAATAATCTTCGTAAAATGCTTACAATATGTAAACAAACCGTTTATCGCGAGCCGCTGCTCGCTACGGAATCTGTTGCAAAGGTAAAGAGGTTTTCCGAATCGACAAGAGAAAACGCTTCTAATTTTCCAAAATACATGGGTTATAGAACAAAACAGCACTATTTATGCAACATATTCCTTGATTTGGGGGATAAACATGAGATGGTAGTTCTTTTTACTCTTTTAATAATCTGCGAAAGCGGAAATTCATGACGTGAAGTTTAAAAGGTGTGTCTATTAAGCTGTATCCCAATTGCTTATTAAATTAAAAATAAACTTAACGAGTCTGTTTTATTAAATAAATATAGCGATATTTGTCTTGAGTATAATGAGTTAAAAACCAGTTTGTTGTTGAATGTCCGCTTTTTAGTATGGACAAAGATATGAGCGCTTAAAAAAAGGGGTATACACAAATTATGAAGAAAAATATTTTCACAAGGATAGCCACTATTGTATGTTTATTAACCGGAATGGCCGGAGTATTTGGGCAGAGTGCGCAGGCTGAAACGATTTCTGCTGCAAATGATCCGGGACTTAATAAAGAAAGTCATGGGGTAAAAACTATTTATAGTAATTACTATGGGAAACGTACTGATTTACAATATGCTTCGTGGGGGGCAACTCATACGACTGTAAAGTCTATAGAGAACAATGGTAGTGGTCAAGAAATGATCAAGTTTTCGTCGTTTGATAATCAAGTTATTACGTTTTATGAAGAGAAAGCAGATCCTGATGTTAAGATAGAAACATCATCTATTAGCCATATCAATATTGATATTTATCTAAGCGAAAAGATAGACGGTCTTTATATGAAGTTGTATGCGCCTCTTTCTGAGGCGGTTTATGGCTATACGGCTTCAAAAAATGATGCAGACGGAGAATTGTCATCAGGTGTTTGGCATACCCTCAGTATCCCTTTGAGTGAATTTAGATCTGTATCATATGAGGGAAATGAACTGAAACAAATAAACGCTATCGAATTAACGGTTGTAGACGGGACGGGGAAACCTGTCGAGGGGAGCACAACGGCTTATTTGGATAACATCTTTTTTTATAAAAAAGCGGATGTTTCTACTACTTTATTAGAAGCCGCGCCTATTCCAAAATACCAGCGTTCTAATATCAAAAACTTCTACAGTACGGAATATGGGACAGATATCAGTATAGAATATTTACAATGGGGATCATCGACTGTAAACTCAACAGCAAAGGATGAAAATCAAAAAGATATTCTCAAATTCTCAACATTTGGATGGATGGCAATGCAATATAACCCTACTAATCAGGTTTTGAATATAGAGGGGAAAGACTATTTGCATTTGGAAGTTTATCCTGAGACTGCAATATTATTTGCCGTAGAGTTAATTCTTTATGAAGACAGAATAGAAGGGGTTGATGAATCCCAAAAAGTAAAAACCAACTTCTATAGCCTTACTGCCAATAGCTGGAATTCTATTGATATAAATCTTTCTGATTTTTACGAGAAAACAGGTGGAAATAAGTATATCAGTGTTATAAATCTTTCTTCCAATAGTGAGCTTACTACCGTATACATGGATCATGTCTATTTCTATGATAGCAAACAAACGGTTGTTGAAGGGACGCCCGATTTTACCGCTTATCTTCCTCCGGTACGCAATGCGGATGATGTGATTTCTTTATTTGGCGATTCATATACAGATGTAAGTTCTAAGAGAAAGGTTGATTTTCTTGCAACATCAAGTCATCAAACCACTGTACCACAACCTACGTCCATTGCTAATCGTGAAGTGATGGCTTTGATCGATATGAATCATTGCCCGATACAGATTCTCGATGAGAATAAAGATGTCAGTGGGATGGATTTTTTCCATATCGATATCTATTCACCGGTAGCAATAAGAAGCTTTAATGTTAAACTAAATGGTAATGAAAAAACTCATGATATTAATTTACCCCTTGAAGCTGGTAAATGGAATCGTTTTGATATTGATTTGAGTACGCTCAAATTAGGAGAAAATAGAAGTATATTAACCCGATTAGATTATGTATGGCCTGAAAATGGAGGATCGAATACCCTCTTTGTCGATAACATATACTTCTATAACAAGCAAGATCATTTCGATCCAACTCCGATTTCCACCTTTAACAATCAGTTAGGTCGTGGTGTCAACATCGGTGCCACTTTCGAGCAGGAAGCTGACTATCTGTGGGATGATTATTATATCCAAAAGATAAAAGAAAAAGGCTTTAAGCATGTACGTTTACCTGTTCGTTGGGATAATTTCCCGACAAGCGATTATAGAAGTCTCAAAGAGGCACCTTATAATATAAAGCCGGAATTTCTGACAGAAATACAAACAGTTGTAGATAAACTTTTGGCTGCCGATCTGAAAGTCATTCTTAATATACACCATTATGATCCGTTGATGGATCTGACGGGTGATACACAGGAGGCTGAAATAAAACGATTCCTGGCTCTTTGGGGACAACTGTCCGAGTATTTCCAAAATTACGATGAGCGTCTGATTTTCGAAATATTGAATGAACCAAGAGATGCGATGGATAGCAAATGGAACAGAGTTTTCAAAGATGCTATTGGCGTGATAAGAAAAGAAAACAAATTCGGAAACGCCAACAACCAAAATCGTGTCCTTATGGTTGGTACAACGGATTGGGGAACGATCAACGGCTTGGAAGGCAGCAATGCCTTAATATTACCAGAGGATGATAAACGTTTGATCGTAACGATTCACTATTACAACCCATTGCCTTTTACTCACCAGGGAGCGAGTTGGGTAAAGCCAGGCTATCCTATCGGATTGAGATGGAACGATACACAAAAAGAGCGGGATGCTGTCACTGCTGATTTTGAAAAGATAAAAAAATTTAGCGAAGACAATAAGAATGTCCCTATTCATATCGGAGAGTTCGGTGTCCATTTTGAGGCAGATATCGATTCACGCCTCCTTTGGACAAATCATATAGCACGGACAATCGATAAACATGGATTTAGTTCTGCTTACTGGCATCTGACGTCAAGCATATACAATAAGTCAAAAGGAGATTTCCCTTATCTGCCCGATGCATTGCTTACTCATTCGATGCCCGCTAAAGTGGCTGGTATAGAGTATCGTGAAAAAGAGTCTGTTTATGATATAAAAAATCCTGGTGGAAAGAGTTGGTCAGGACATGGATATGTGGGTGAACTTAATTCTGTCAAAGATGCTTTAACGGTACAAATAGAAAATGGAGGTGAGTATACTTACTCGGTTCAGGCACTATTAAGAGGGTTACCTATAGAAAACAATGCGACCTATGAGGTCTCTTTTACTGCTATGTCAACAGGTGAGGGGGGTAGCTATTATACTTATGTCGGTTCAGAAGGTGAAGGTCATACTCCATACGGCAATTTCTCTTTTGCGCCGGGAAATGAAGAACAAGTATTTTCTTATGCCTTTACCATGCATTATGATACGGATGCCGAAGCTCGTATGGCTTTTGACTTAGGAAAAGGAAGTCCGGCTACAATTACTTTAAAGGATATTACAGTAAAGAAGGTTGTCGAAGTCATTCCGCAGGCTCCTGTTCCATCCAAAAATGCAGAAGAAACAATATGTATATTCAGTTCAAAATATACCGGAGATTTGTATATTCCGGCAGCGAATGATTTAGCCATGAACATGCAAGAACAGAAGATTATTCTATTCTCAGACTTTGACTCACGGGAAATTTCTTTTGCAACAACGTCTCCGGGAGATAAGAAAATGCTTCACCTGGAAGTATATCCAGGGAGTTGGTTTGATGTAAAGATAGCTGTTACCGGAAATGGAGATACTTTAGCAGAAGAAAGCTATACATTGAAACCCCATGAATGGAACAGCATCGATATAGACTTAACCAGTATCCTATCCCAGACAGGTGGAAAACTGAAGAGTATCCAGCTATCCGGAGGAACCGGAGAAGAACGCAGAATTTATCTGGATCATATCTATCTATACCAAAAGACGGTAGTAAAACCGGACCCTGAGGATCCGGACCCTGAAGATCCCGATCCGGAAGATGAATCTGCCCCCCTTTGGCCGGCATCAGCGCCGACTCTCCTGCAGGAAAATGTGATCTCTGTATTCAGCAATGTTTACGAAAATATTTATTCCAGCTTTGAGAGCTTGGAAGGGCAGGATACTAAAGTGGAAACTATTACAGTTAAAGGTATTCCTGTATGGAAACTGACCAATACGAATATACTGGCAGTCAACATTAAATTACAGGATGTATCTTCGATGGAGTTCCTTCACCTGGATGTATGGAGTCCTAATGCCGGAACACTGAAAGTATATTTGTCGGACGGCATAAGTGAAACGGAGCTTACCGCACTCTCGATTCCGAAAGAAAACTGGCTGACATCCAAATTGACTTTGCTGGATTGGAGTATCGTCAAGTATATCCGGTTTGAGAGTGATACGAAAGGCACTTTCTATTTGGATAATCTCTATTTCTCTAAAAGTCCGGCAACAGGAAATGAAGAAATCAATGCTGATGCAATCGTTTGCCAGGTATCCAACAGCCGCTTGACCGTTGAGGCTACCGATCCGGTTGCTGTTATAGAAATTATTGATATTACAGGACGTCTTATTTCCAAAGAATCACCGATGACTAATATTGCGACTGTCGATATTCATTCGATAAGTAAAGGAGTTTATATTGCACAAGTGGTATGTACGAATGGAAACAGGAAGACTTTTAAGTTTGTAAAGAAATAAGGATTAAAGCTTTTAAGGTTGGAATTATAATCTATAGTGAAAGCAGGAGAAAATACATTTCGTTTTCTCCTGCTTTCATTTTATTTATTAGGATCTGTATATAGCTTTTTCCCTTCGTTCCAGGGTAACATTCCACCATTGCCCCACCAAAAGAAATCATCCAGATGGCAGAAATCATTATTCTTTTCCATCTCTTCTTTCAGTAACTTCTTGTAAGCAGCAAGTTTAAAAGAATAAGCAGGATCCTGTGCATGATTGACCATCTCCCACGGATCGTTTCTCAAATCGAATAGCTGTTCGGTTCTGAAACCACCTACATTGTAAATAATATATTTCCATCCATCTTTTATCAAACCGCGTTGAATGCTGTTGTATGCAAGGAACAGGCAATCGCGATGTCTGTCGCGTCCTTTCATCACAGGGAGTAAAGATTTACCCGTTACGGACGGAGCTGGTTGAATACCCACCAGATCACAAAGGGTAGGATAGAGGTCGTACAAGTAACAGTTTACGTCTTTTTGGGTCCCTTTATCCTTTTCCATTCCTGGGACAGATATGACTAATGGAACGCGTACACTATGATCATACAGATTTTGTTTGCCTAATAATCCATGCTGACCGACAGCCAGACCATTGTCCGAGGCAAATACCAGAATCGTATTATCCATTTCTCCACTCTCTCTTAACGCTTGAATGACACGGCCTATCTGTGTGTCTACTTCACTAATCATTCCATAATATCCGGCTAATTCCTTTTGAACAGCACTCTCCGTTCGGGGAATGGGTGAAAGGACTTCATCACGTACTTTCATATCTCCGTTCTCAAACGGATGCTGAGGTAGGAAATTGATCGGCAACTTCAGTGTATCGGCTTTGTATGGATGAGCATAAGCCGGATGTTCCATACGCGGATCATGAGGCGAAGTGAAAGCTACGAAAGCAAAGAATGGATTTTTCTCTTTCTTCCTTCCATTTAGAAATTCAACAGCAGCATCAGCAAACATTTCTGATGAGAATTTTTCTCCGACAAAATGCTCGGCATAGTTTCCTGTAGGATCGTAGTGATAGAGATGAGGAGACACATGACCATTTGTTTTGTAAGGATGCATTCCTCCGAAAAAGATATTCTCTCCACATTCGAAAGAACGTTTGAATGCCTGCCTGTCTGCATGCCATTTCCCCGTGGCAAAAGTCGTGTATCCGTTCTGTCTTAATAACTCCGGCAGCGTGACATGTTGTTCCGGTATCAGGGCGCCATCCTGAAGAACCTGATACACTCCTCGTCCGGTCATGATCATGGCTCGGCTGGGCATTGACAGGGCTCCGCCTAATGAACCGTTAGTGTATGTCCGTGTAAAAGACATACCGTTTTCAACAATCCGGTCGATGTTAGGTGAATGTACCTGGTCACATCCATACGAATGGATACATGTGCTCTGCATGTCATCGACAAGGATGAACAGAATGTTAGGCGCTTTCTTTTTAGATTGCGCCAGACATGCTGTAGATAAAACCAGTGTGAAAACTGGTATTAAGATCTTTCTCATTTTATTACCAATTAGGATTTTGCTTCAAATTTGAATTTAGTACTAACTCTTCTGTCGGTAATGGGAAAAAATAATGTTTGGATTCATCGAACTTCCGTCCGTTAGGTAATATCTTTTTATAAGGAAGGATATACCCTTTTTCATCCAGATCAATATGTTTACCTACTACAACAGTCGGGTATTGGGATTGGACAAACTTCATGCCCCGCACGGTCTTTTCCAGAAGTTTCCCTGCTTTCCAGCGCATCAGATCATCATAACGCATTGCTTCGAGGGCAAACTCCACTCTCCGCTCACGCCTGATTTCATCGGTCAGGACAGGCAGTTCCGGAAAGTCTGAAGCCGGATCCTTTACTAATGTCTCGATTCTCATATCAGGCATTCCTGCCCTTTTACGCAGTTGATTGATCGTGTTGTCCAATACGTTCTGGTCACATAAGCCCAGTTCTGCTGCTGCTTCCGCATAGATCAATAATGTTTCTGCATAACGGAAGACCGGAGCATCCAATATACCGTTCTGATATCGTAAATATTCCTCCCGGTCATCCACCCAGTATTTTATGATTTGATATCCTGTGGGGATGATTCCTGTGGCGATATTGGAACCGGGAATAGATGGTTTCATTGTTTCGCGTTGTAAATCTTTTCCCGGATAACAAACTGTTTGTGTCAGGCGGGGATCACGGTTTAACAGTTCTACTTGAATACTATCATCTCCCAGGTAATGTTCTTTACATAGAGAAATAGGTTTTCCACACTTGCAGAGATAAGATTCCACCAATGATTTGGATACACTGAAACCTAAATTGGACTCTCCTCCTTCGATGAGATTACTGGTTCGGTTTCCTAATAATCCAAGTTCATATATTTTGTAATAGATCATTTCCGGATTTCCTTTCAGATCGAGTGAACTGAATAAGGTACGGTAGTCTGATTCCGGATTTCCTGTATTATAGATGCTGTAATGTTTTTCAACCATTAGTGAATTCGCAGCACTCATGGCTTCTTTTAAGAACTTTTCGTAATTTTCTATTCCATGATATTTTCTGAAAGTTCCTTCATGTAAGCATATTCTGGCCTTCAATGCTAATGCAACGTCCCGGTTGATACGATTAGGTTCCGCATTTGAATAGGTCGGCAATTTATCGATAGCCCAATCTATTATATGAAGAACCGAGTCCATGACTACAAGCCGTGAATCACGTGAGCCATATAACTCTTCAGAATCGACATTCAGGTCTTTAGTGAGCCAGGGAACATCGCCATACCGTTTCACTTTTTTGAAATAATCCCATGCTTTAAAGAATTGGACTTCACCGGCATAGGTGTCTTTTACTTCTTCTTTTATTGGAGTTTTTTGATAGCGATTAAGAAAATAATTACACTTTCTGATAAAACTCCAGTTCCAGTCTGACTCACCACTTTTAGCAGGAACGACATGTTCACCTGCTGCGATGACGTTATAATCCTGAGGAGCCATATTATCACTTTGATTATCCCCGGTTAATAAGGGGCTTCTAGTGTGTCCGGAAGCATGTCCTTCTATAAATGTATAAAGGCCGTTGCTGTAAATTTCCAGATCTTTCTCTGAGTTCCAGAAGTTCTCGTCACTGATACTATCTGTCGGGTAGCGGTCCATGAAGTCATTGTTGCAGGAGAGCATTCCCAAAAGTACAAATCCGAGAATGGTATTTGATATATGTTTATACTTTTTCATAATGATATTTCTTTATAGTGTTACTTGGAGACCAAACATGATAGAACGTTGTAAGGGGTAAAATTCACCGACTTTTCCTATGATTTCCGGATCGAAACCTCCTTTTATACCGGAGATCTCACATAGGTTCTGTCCGGAGAAATAGATTCTTAACCGGTTGATGTATAGTTTGGAGGTCAATGTTCGAGGCAATGTATAACCTAATGTCAGATTCTTCAAACGTGCATAAGCTCCGCTCTGTAAGAAGCGTGTCTGGGTTTTTGCATTATAGCCTGCTGATCCGGCTTTCCAAATGGGATAAAGGGCATTGGGATTGTCTTCTCTCCATGCATTGTTGTATACTTCATAGGTACCTACGGCACCGGCATTATTAATCTGTCCCCAGAAGAAATTGCCGGTAGGGAAGAAATCGCGTTTTCCCACGCCTTGAATGAAGATATTGAAATCAAAGCCTTTCCATGCGATATTCCCTGTAAAACCAAACTGGTATCGGGGTGTTGTATTTCCTATGATTTTTGTGTCTCCCGGATTGTCAACTGTTTTGTCCCCCCAGTTGATGACTTTGTCACCATTCAGATCCGCATAATGTACATCGCCGGGTCCCCATTTACTACCGTTCCCCAACTGGCTTTGATCAGCTGACGCTGCAACTTCATCTTTTGACTGGAAAATACCGGCTGTCTCGTATCCCCAGATTTCACCGATAGTTTTGCCTACATAATATGTATCATATAGTTTACTGGGATTATTATCATATTTGGTAATTTTACTGATGTAGTCGGATAAAATGAAACTTACATCATAATTAATTCCATTCGCTAACACATCCTGCCATCTTACTGAAACTTCCCAACCGTTTGTTTTCATATTTGCATTGTTACGACGTGGCGAATCTGTACCTAAAATAGAAGGTAATTTGTCTCCTTCTGTCAGCATATTGATTGTTCGGCGGTCGAACCAGTCGAAACTTGCAGATAATTTATCCAATAGAGTAACATCTACTCCAAGATTCAGTGTTTTTACAGTTTCCCAGGTAAGATCCGAAGCTACTAATCCGGGAGCTGTAACTGAAATAGGAAGATTTCCGTTCATGATGAACTGTGTTTGTTGCGTTACATCAAAGGTTGAAATATAGGGATAAACACCTGAAACATTCTGATTACCCAAACTTCCATAGTTGATCCTAACCTTCAAGTCATTCAACCAGTTTTGGGTTGAGGACATGAATCTTTCTTCCGAGAGACGCCAGCCAGCGGCAAAAGAAGGGAAAAATCCAAAACGGGAATTATGCGGGAATTTAGATGTTCCGTCGTAACGTCCGTTCATTTCAAATAAGTATTTTCCTTTATAGTCATATTTTAAACGCATAAATGCACCTCTTATCGCCCAGGCTTGTTCGGCATCTTTGCCAATAATATTCCCCGTACCCAGATTAATGGAAGGTACTTCCATTGAAACCAGGTTTTCTTTTTTGATAGAAGACATACGATAAAGTTCCCATTCCTGGTTGAAACCACCCAAAGCCGAAATATTGTGTGCCTTGTTTATACTGGTATTATAGTCTAGATAGATATTACCGGCAAAATAATCCGTGTGACGGTTTTCATCAAAGATAAATGAAGGGAAAGTCGCACTGTTCTGTGTTGTCCATGAATCGCGGATATAACCGAATTCTTTTTGTACATCTTTATTTCGATAGTTTGTAGTACGGTAACTGAAATCTCCTTTTAGTTTCAATCCCTTGACAACATCCCAGTCTCCATTGATCAGAAAAGTTGCATCTTCCCGCTTGGTATTATTTCTGGAGCCGCTGGCTAGAAAATTGTAGAAGTGTTCTGTTGGAACTCCCCCGCAGATAGGACTGTCATCCGGTGTGTAAATTGGATATAGAATTTGCGGTTCCCCACGTGTCATCTGTTCCCACCAGCTGGATCCTTTTGTGGTATAACGATGGGGTTCGTCATAAATGGTTTGTGAATAAGTTGCCTTAAATCCTAAACGGAAATTTTCTACTAGTTTGGCAGAAACATTCGTCAGGAAGTTATATCGTTTAAATACATCCGTATTGTCTTTGAACATACCGTCCTGATGCATCATGCCGGCAGATGCATAAAAATTGATCCGTTCAGAACCGCCGTTCACACTAACTGTGTGTTTATGTGTCGGCGACCATTTTTGCAACATTTGGTCATAGTTGTTGTTATTGCCGTTCCAGAATATCTTGCCATTTGCCAAAGTATGATAAACAGGGTTGTTTATCGGATCTTCCGTGTAATCTTTAACCCATTGTACCTGTTCGTCTGTGTATTTGTTTTTACCGGAATTATTGAAGGATGATTCATTGGAAGCATTCATGTAATCTAATGAACTTAACATGTCAGGACGATAAGTCTGTGTATTGAATTGTATACTTCCGGAATATTCAATGACCGGTTTTTGGTTAGACTTGCCCCCTTTAGTTGTGATGAGGATAACACCGAATGCTCCTCTGGCTCCATATATGGCAGCGGAAGAGGCATCTTTCAATACAGAAATACTTTCAATATCTTCCGGATTCAGCATATTGAAATGCGTCATTTGTACTCCGTCCACCAAAATCAATGGAGAACTGGAGTCATCGCTGATGGTCGCTGCCCCACGGATATTCATTTTGGCTGTCGAGTTTGGATTTCCGTCCGAATTACTGATGTTGAGGTTTGGAACGACGCCCTGCAAACCTTGGCTAAGATTCGTAATAGGTCTGTTCTCTAAAACCTTGGAGGAAACCTGCGAGATGGCTCCCGTCAAATTAACTTTTTTCTGTACGCCATAACCAACAACGATCACCTCTTCCAACGCTTGTGAATCTTCTTTTAGTTCAATATTGATCGTTGAGCGACCGTTAATTGCAATTTCCTGTGTGTCATATCCCACATAAGTGACTTGCAGAATGGCATTAGAGGAAACTTCCAAAGTATATTTTCCGTCCAGGTCGGTGATAGTCCCGTTCGTGCTTCCTTTCTCAATAATATTGGCACCGATGATAGGCTCACCGGTATTATCGGTAATTATGCCTGAGATTGATTTCTTATCTTGCAACTTTTCTTGTAGTTGTGTTTTTTGAGTGGATACAACAACATAGGATCCCTCCATTGAATAACTGAGGCCAAGATTTTCGAACAGGTTGTCAAGAACTTCTTTGGTCGTTTTCTCAACCGCGTTTACTGCTACTTTTTGTTTGGTATCGACATTGATGTTGTAGACAAACAGATAGTCTGTTTGTTTTTCGATCATATTCAATACTTCTTTTAAAGTCGTATTACTGGCTTTTACCGTAATACGTGTATTCTGTGAATTTGTATTGATTGCATGTAGTGAAAATATCAATACGAACAGTAGGAATGAGGCTATTCTCATAATTCTGAAAAAATGTTTATGTCGTGATTTTTTAAGAAAATAAGGTCCCGACAAAGATACTTTATTCATAACTTTGTAAATATTAGAAATTAATACAGTTTTAACAATTGTGTTAGTTATAAAGCGATAGATGTTCCCGCATTTATCGCTTTTTCTTTTTTATAAGCTATATCATAGGCTATTCGATTTAAAGGTTCAACATGTTACTTTATATAAATTATAGTGTTGTCGGAATTTCTGTGAAAACTGAAGCTGGCATCTTTTTGCAGTACGTGCAATATAAAGTCAATGCCATCTGTGATACGGAATTTACCGCTGCAAATATAATTTTCCAGATGTTTGTTTTTATTGATTATTTGTATGTCATATGTTTTTTCAAATTCCTTCATCAAGTCATTGAAAGCGATGTGTTCAAAACACAATAAACCATCTCTCCACCGATAAACGTCATAATTATCTATTTCTTTAACAACCAGCTTGCCGTCTATATAATCAGCTTTTTGCTGCGGACGTAATAATATTTTGCAGGAAGGAGCAGCTTTGTCCGATATCTGTATGGAACCTTCCATTAATGCGGCAGAAAAGGAGGCTATATCATTGTAAGCATCGACATTAAATTTTGTACCTAAAACTTCTATATCATATTTGCCGGTTTGTACAACGAAAGGTCTTTCAGTATCTTTAGCTACTTCAAAATAGCCTTCTCCATCGAGGGTGATCTCTCTTTTCCCTTTTGAAAAGAATGCCGGGTATTTCATTTTCGAACCGGAGTTAAGCCATACGTTCGTTCCGTCGGATAACAAAAGATTAACCCGTTGACCGGTTGGCACGGATATGAGATTCATTTCCGGTTCTATTTTTCGGTCGGAAGTTGCTATTTGATAGACTTGTATGCTGCACATGATCAATATAGCTATAACAGCTGCGTATTTAGCTATATTGTTTAAGTGATATGTCTTGACCGAAGGATTATATTGTACACTGTTTTTCCTGTTCTGAATGAGTAGCAGGTCGAAATATTTCCGTTCTTTGATATATTCCTGCATGTTCTTTTCAGAAGATTCTGTCCAGCTACAAACTTCTTCTTCCTCCTGGAAAGAAGCTTTGCCTTCGAAAAAACGATATAGTGTTTCTCTCTTCATATTATTGTAAGCACATAAGTAAAAAGTATCCCTAATGAAAAAACGACCTTTTTCAAAAAAGAGAGAAAAAAGGTCTTTTACTAGTTTAAAAAGAGAAAAAAGAATGGGAGATAGTCTTTTAATTGTTTTCTTAAAACATCAAGTGCTTTGGCAATATGGAACTCGATGCTTTTGGTTGATAAATTGAAATGTTCGGCAATTTCCTTGTGTTTTTTGTTCTCATACCGGCTCATGATAAAAATCTCCCGTGTTTTTTCCGGAAGGCTGTCCAATGCTTTATTGACCAACTGCTGTGCTTCAGCGCTGAATAATTCTTCCGGGTTGCAGGCTTCCAGTGTCGTGATCTTTAATTTTCTTACTCTATCCATATGAGCCCAAAGGTTTTGTTCTATATCTTCCCTAATTCGTTGGTTACGAAGATAATTAAGGCTTTTATGCTTGACTACTTCCATTATATAAGCAGGTATATTTGACTTGGAAGCAAGAGAATGCCGATTCTCCCAATAATACACCAGGCTGTCGACTACTATATCCTCAGCAGTATCCTCATCCTGAATATAAGTATTAGCGAAACGAATGAAAATCCCCCGATAGTTTGAAAACAGTTTGTTAAATTCCTTTATCTCTGAAATATTCTCCATATCAAATAATTGACAGGGTAAAGATAAATAAAAATCAGAGATAATAGCATTTTTAATTATAATCAATCTCTCTGATCGTCTCATGTATATGTTATAGCTTCGAAAACTCGTTTAAAACGAACCCTCATCTCGTTTAAAAGGAGTTTTTTCTCGTTTTAAACGGGGTGAAGGCTTGTTTTAAACGAATTTGTGGTTCGTTTTAAACGGGTTTTTGGAATTATTTTGTAATCTCAACCTTTATGCCTTTATTATCATACCGTATAAGCTTTTCGAGGACAGAATAATTTGTGCTGTTCTTTACCGGTATAAAAAGTTTCACCCGGAAGCTCCTTTGGGGATATTCGACAAATGTTCCTTCTTTATCGTAAATACTTAGCTGTTTGTTTTGATCATCCCAATGGAACCGGATAAGTGAATAGACGCCGTTTTCATAGGCATAAGTTTTATTATCATCTTCATAAAGTTCGAAATCGGCATCGGCTCCACTATAAATTCGCAATTCCAACTCTTCTTCTTTTTGTTCTCCGACATATTGAACTACTTTATTTATGGGAAGAATAGAGCCTGCCTTTATAAATACAGGTATCACATCAAGCGGAGTTTGATATGAAATCGTTTTACCTCCCGTATAGAGTTGTTGAGTATTCAGGTCGTACCAGTATTTACCGGAATGTTTGGGCAGATAGATTGATTCTTCTGAATCAGGGTTTTCGATTGGACCTTCTGCTGTATAATACATAGGCTTTGTTATCGGTTTAACGAGCAATGAAGGACCAAACATATACGTATCTGCTATATTATATACGTGATGGTCGTCCGGAAAATCCATGACCAGTCCACGCATTATTAATCGAGAGTTTGTTGTTACTTGCCAAGCAGATGAATATATATAGGAAAGCAGATTATACCGTAGGTTTATCATTTTTAATAATCCATCATAAAAAGGATCGCCGGGTTCTCCGAATTGCCATACTTCACGGGGAATATTGCTGCCGTGGGCTCGGAAAATGGGAGAGAATACACCTTGTTGGAACCATCTCAAATAAAGTTCCTTATAGGATGGATCGGCAAGCCCTTTGGTATATTGGCTACCTCTTGTTGTTGCGAAAAAACCGCCTATATCAGTTGTCCAATAAGGTATTCCACTCATACAGAGATTCAGTCCTGCCGGTAATTGTTTCTGGAATACATCCCAGGAAGCGGTGATATCTCCTGACCATACAGCTGTTGCATATTGCTGTTGTCCGGCAAATGCGGAGCGGGTTAAAATAGTAACTCGTTTATCACTCTGTTTACGTATGTTTTCATACATGACTTTGGACAAGAACAAGGAATAGACATTCAGATACCGGTCGAATGAACCGATATAAGTTTGTCCCGCCGATTTTGTTTTTTCCTCTTGTTTATCTTGTGTGAAGCCTTCACGGAAAGAAGGTTCTGTAGCATCCATCCACCAGGCATCCACTCCTGTACGGTACAGTCCTTTATAAAGATGTTCCCAAAAAATCTGCTGAGCCTGTGGATTGTATATGTCCATGACTTTATATTCAGCCCAGGTGGGTTCGTCAAATAAAGCACCGATTTTTTCCATATCTTTGTATACATCTGTCTTTTTTCCGAATCCCGGCCATACAGAAAGCATCAGATTCACGTTGTACTGATCATGGAGTTGGCGGATTACTTCTGTCGGATGATTGAAGTTGACTGTATCGAACTTTAGACTGTTCCAATGATCGCGATCTCCCCAGTATTCCCAGTCCTGTACGATATTGTCAAGTGGAATCTGCCGTTTGCGGTGTTCTTTTACGACATCGGTAAGTTCGTTGAATGATTTGTAACGCTCTTTGGACTGCCAGTATCCGAATGCGGATTTGGGGAACATGGGGACTGTGCCTGTCAGTTGGTGATAACCGGCTACAACCTCTTTCATATCGGTACCGTAAACGAAATAGTAGTCGATTGCGTCAGCCACTTCCGACCAAAAAGAAGTTCCCTCATTGTTGTCCTCGAACAATGTTTTGGAGTAATTATCCCATAAAATGCCATATGGCTGTGTGGATAGTAGAAATGGATTGACAATTTCCATATTGGCCTGTACGAGTTTGATTTTTTTCCCTCGGTAGTTCATTATTCCTTCCTGATATTGTCCTAATCCATACAGTGCTTCGTCTGCCTGTAGTTTGAATGTCTGTTTTATTTGCCATACCGTTTCGCCAGCTACGTCTTTTTGTTCGAAAGAACGTGCCTGTTCTTGAAGGAGCACGGTTTTATTTCGGGTGTCTGAAAAGTAGAAGTTTTTATCTTTGTATGAGTAAGTCGCTGTCACATATTGGGTTTGCAGAGATATAAAATCTCCTTTTTCTAAAATTTTGTAATGAGAAGAAGGTATGCTTGTTTTTTCAGGTACGATTAGAGACTCCTTTGCTTTAGTACCAATTGGAACTACTTGGATATGGATAATTTTATCCAATGGTGAAGAAACTTGTATTTGTAGAGAATCGTCGAGAATACGAAACCCGTTATTTATATTTTCTCCTTTAGAGAATACTGTGCATAGTATGCAAATACCGATAAATAGTATTTTGCTCATAGTTCTTAATTATTTTAATATTTGGCATTTGTAATGTGAATCATTAATATTGATTCACATTACAAATGCAGGAATTAGAATCCAATTACATTACTTGGTCCTTGTTGTGCAATTTTAGGCCAACCAGGATTTTGATAGATGGTAGATTGTTCTACATCCCCTGTTCCGTTGGAAGTAATGATGAAATTATCCATCGGGATAGGAGACAAATAGTGGGCAGCATGCCATTTATAACCGTCGTAAAAACGATTATTTTCTTTTACAATTTGATAAGGACGCAAATAATTGCTTACTGATTTTGGAGAAACATTAGGAGTTCCTGCATTATCGTCTGAGGTAATTAATAAAGAAGTTCCGTTATTGTCGACGTATGCTTTATAGTTTTCTGTCCATAAATTGAAGCCTTCTATGATATAAGGTGTTTTAACCATCTGATCCATAGAACGCCAACGGCGCAAATCATCATAACGCAAACCTTCTGCTATAAACTCACAACGACGCTCGCGGCGGATATTATATAATGTAGGATCGACTAATTGCCCTCCGGTATATGCTCCCCAGTCGTTTGGAGCTTCTTTGCTCATGTCTGTTGCTGCAATTGTTTTTTGATAATCAGGATCTATACCGGCACGTGTACGGATTGCTTTCCAGTATTTGTCAGCAAGAGCATCTAAAGAACCATAGCGTAGATAGTAAGCTTCGATATAATTCAAATAAGCTTCAACAGATCTAAAAATAGGGAAGCCTGTGTCTACATTTGCTCCTGTAAAGAATTCATCGTGTGTACAGTATTTACGGATACTATATCCAGTTACATCCCTTTCGGCATTGATCGCTAATATTTTAGGATATTCAAATGTAGTTGTCGGTGGATATAAAAAGTCGCCTTTTGTTTTTGTAAACAGACTTAAACGCCAGTCTCTGTCTTCTCGAAAACTCGTAAAGTCTGAATCTCCTTTATAACCAGAGTTCTCTGCATAAATAGGAAGCCCGTTTTCCATTAAAAAAGACTGAACAAAGCCTCTTGTGTATCCTGAGTTGCAGCTACCATAATAGAGATAACGTGTAGTGACATGACTTACTAAAGATTGGTCATAACTTCTCCAAAATAAAACTTCTTCGTAAGATTCCAGATCTTTATCACAAAACATTCTGTAATAAGGGTTTGAAATTGCCTGATTTAATTCTGTTTTATTATAGCTATTACTGGTTAGTCCAACTTTTTCTGCAACTTCTTTAGCACTGGCTATAGCATTATCGAGAAAGTAGTTTATTTCACTGTCGATATCTCCTGATGGATATTGATAATCGGGATACATCGCTTCACCTGGCCAACCTTCTCCTTTAGGTACAAAAGAAGTTCCTTTGAACGATTTTAACCATGATCCTTCGTATAAAGCAACTCTTGATTTTAACAAGTAAGCCACATTTTTAGACAGTCTCACTTTTTGATTAGGCGATACTTCACTTAAAAACATTGCTGCAGAGTCCAGATCTGATATAATAAAACGGGCAACTTCATTCCGGGGCATACGTTTTGAAGCCTCGGTCAAAGTGTTCATATCATCAGGAAGAACATTACGAACGATAGGAAAATCACCATATTCTTTTAAACGGGTAAAATAATTATATGCGCGTATCAAATAAACCTCCCCGATGTAGTGACGGATATTGTTTTCATCTCCTTTTATGGAACCTGCCTGATAGTTGGCTAAAACGTTATCAAGGAAATTATTACACTTATAAATTGTTGTGAAATCCCAGTTCTCTTTATTTTGAGCAACTCGCCATTCTCCTGGAGAAAAACGATTATTGGGAGATACTTCCGCTTGATTGTCAGTGTTGTTGTCTTCACCTGTTGTCATAGTCCAATCGATAGGAGTCTTAAACTCACTATAAAGTGTGATAGAGAAGTTAGCCAGATCTGATTCTGAATGAAAATATTTGTCCGGTGATACGGATGATAATGGAGGTCTGTCCAAAAAGTCATTACAACTTGTGAAAATTCCTAGTGCCAGAATAGATGATATTATTGTACTATAGAGTTTCATGATTATATTTAATTTAGAAGTTAACACTTAAACCTAAAGATATAGTTGTTTGCAATGGATATACACGTCCTTCTCCTCTTTCTCCGGCAAAAGCCTCCGGATCGAATGCTTTACTCATTTTCGTTCCTGTCCAAAGATTTTCACCAGAGACGAATACTCTCAGTTTCTGGATAGCTATTTTTTGCATTAATTCTGCAGGCAGAGTATATCCTAGCTGCAAGTTTTTCAATCGGATATAAGCTCCGCTTTGTAAATAACGGGTTTGGACCTGTCTGTTCTTGTCTGAATCAAAGATAGGGCGCGGATAGTAGGAATTCAGATTTTCTCCCATAGGATCATCTGCCAATCGGAAATAATCTTCATGTGCTTTCAACCCAATCCCTTGCCACATTGTGCTAGCACCCCAGAATTGATTATCACCTAACCACAAGTCTCTTTTCATTGTTCCCTGAAAAAATGCTGAGATATCGAATCCTTTCCAGGAAGCATCTAGTGTTAATCCAAAATTGTAACGGGGAGTTTTGTTTCCTATGATACGTTTATCTCCCATTTTTCCTAACATACCTTGCCCGCCGTTTATTTCGCCGTTACCGTCCAGGTCGGCATACATGATATCTCCTGCAGCCCATTCATTACCGATAGTGCTTTGATCTACTTTTGCCAAATGATTGTTCATTTCTTCGTCAGTTTTTGCTATACCGATAGTGGTATATCCCCATATATCTCCGATATATTGACCTTCGTAATATATTTTATCCTCATTTTTGACATCAACTTTGTTATTCTCATTCGGATAGCGTTTGACTTTCATCCGTGCATCTGCAACAGTGAAATGAATACCGTAAGATAATCCATTTTTTAATCGGTCCCGCCAGCTTAAATCCAATTCCCAACCTGTAGTTTGTAAGTCTGCATTGTTCATTTTAGGAACATCTGTACCTAAAATAACCGGTAATTCAGGAGCTGGACCAACCATATCTTTGGTATATCTGGAGAATCCTTCGATGGAACCGGTCAGTCGGTTGTCAAATAATCCGAAGTCCAGTCCAACATTCCATGTTTCAACTTTTTCCCAAGTCAAGTATCTGCTGATCAGAGCTGCAGGTAATACTTTATCAGGTTTAACGCCATTTAATAGCCAATTTCCGCCACCTGCTGTAATATCCATTAATGAATAGAATGGATACAGTGATTCTGTATTCTGGTTTCCTAATTGTCCGTAAGATGCTCTTAGTTTTAAACTACCGAGCCAAGAGTTTATAGATTCCATAAATTCTTCTCGTGCAATGTTCCATCCTGCGGAAACAGAAGGGAACCAGTTCCACCGTTTTGACTCTAGAAAACGTGAAGTTCCATCGTATCGTAGATTGAATTCCGCCATATATCGGTCTTTGTAGTTATAATTCAATCGACCGAAAAAGCCGGCTGTCGCCCACTGATCGTAACCTCCGTTTTGTATCTTTTCTAATCCGGTTGCGGTATCGATTGTTGGTAAAGAGGGAGTAATCAAACCTTCCTTATAGGCTTTCAGATCACGATCTTTACTTAATTCGGCATTGAAACCGATCAATCCTTTTAAATTATGACCTGAATCAAAAGAATGAGAATACTCAGTGTACAGATTGGTATTCAAAAAGTTTTCTTTATAATAATATTCGGTAATGCGTGTGAGTCCTTTAGCATAACCTGCTACACCTTCGACTTGTGAGTTGATACCATCGATTCCCAATTCAGAAGTTTCCAGAATTTCTGTATGTTCATTCTTATTGTGGATTCTATAGTTGATCTCTCCAAATAATTTCCAGTTTTTTAAAGGTTCTAGAACTAGTTGAAGTTGCTGGTATAAGTAATCATTTTGGCTTTTGAAACGTCCTCCGTCTTCTAATGGTATGATGCGGGATGTAGATGTATATCCTCCATGTTCATAGTTGCGCGGAGTTACTGGCCATTTTCTTGATAACTCATTGAAAAATAGCCTTGTGTTTTCCGTTAAATAAGTGGGCTGGCTTTGGTCTCCTCTCATAAATTTGGTGGAAACATTTACCGAAGCCCAATCTGCTAGCTGGGCATTGATTTTGGAAGTGAATGAGTATCTTTTGTAATCATCACCTCCATAGCGAAGTAATCCTTCTTGCCCCAGATAATTGGCAGATAAATAGAATTGGATTTTCTGGCTACCTCCATTGACTGATAAGTTATGTTCTTGCGCAAAAGCTCCACTCTTGAAGTGTTCTTTCAGCCAGTCAATGTTGTTGTTGCCTTTTTCATACATTTGGTAACGGTTCGGGTTATTTGGATCGGATACACCCTGAGTAGTGATTTCTCCTTTTTGGAATGCAATGATTCGTCCCATTGTTTCTTCATCAAATACAACACCTTGATGCGCATTTGTTGATGCGGTATTCCAATAATTAGCAAATGTATAGGAGTCCATCATTTCAGGCATACGCATAGGAGAAGACCAACGGAAACTGTTATTATATGAAACATTCGTTTTTCCTTCTTTTCCTCTTTTGGTCGTAATTAAAATTACACCGAAGGAGGCACGAGAACCATAAATAGAGGCAGCTGCGGCATCTTTTAAAACACTGATAGATTCAATGTCCTGTGGATTCAACATATTAATATCTCCGTCCATCCCATCAATTAATACTAATGGGCTGGATTTGGAACCATCTCCAATCGTGCCGGCTCCACGGATGTTAATTTCTAAAGAGTTGTTCAATTCTCCACCGCCATTGTTCATGCCAATGTTTAATCCGGGTAAAACGCCTTGCAGTGCTTGGGTAGCGGTTGTTACCGGACGGGCCTCTAATACCTCGGAATCAACAGCACTAACAGCTCCGGTCAGATTAACTTTCTTTTGAGTTCCAAAACCTACTACTACTACTTCATCTATGAATTGAGTGTCTTCAGAAAGTTCGATTTGTAATTTGGTTTGATTTCCCACTTTCACCTCTTTAGCTTCATATCCAATATAAGATACTGTCAATATAGACTTCTCGGATACCAAAAGTGAAAAATTTCCATTAATATCGGTTATTGTTCCATTGCTGGAACCTTTTTCTACCACATTTGCACCAATAATAGGTTCACCGTTATTGTCTGTGATTGTACCTGTGATCTTTTTGTTTTTTTCATCTGCGGAACTAGCGGCAGATAACTTCTTTATTATAATATTATTTCCTTTGATTTCGAAAGTAATATTTTGCCCGTCTAAAATTTGTTTTACTACTTCCCCTATAGATTTATTGGTTGCATTTACAGATATGACTTTGCGGGTGTCTATATCACCGGAAGCAAAAACGAAAGAATAGCCATTATTTTCTTTCAATGTTTCTATGGCTTTTTTTACTGTTACATTATTTAAATTCAGGTTAACGTCTTGCGCAAATATCGTTGGGTTGAGGCAAAACATTACCAGGGCCACAGATATGGCCTTTTTTCGGATATTCATAAGTAATTAGAATTAATTGTTTTAAACAAGAAATTTTGATACCAAAAGTAAAGTTTTATTACATTTGTCAATACTTTCGGAAATTCGCAGAGATAGAGTCCGAAATTCAGAATCGGGAGATTGTGCAGATCTTCCGGTTCTTTTATTATATTGCAGACTCGATTTTTGTGTTACATTTTTAATCAGGTCCTTTTTGTCTCATATAGATTAAATTTTAAATTAATAATGTGATTTAATGAAAACTATTATCTGGTTGTATATAAATGTATGTTTCTACCGTTGATATGATATTGCAGTTTGCCGGTAGATGCTAACATATCCAATATATCGCGGATACTTTGTTCTTTACGGACGAAATTTCCATAAAAGCGGAATGTAGCCAATGAACTATCTTCCAAGGTTATTTTTACATTATAGCTTCTTTCCAACTCTTTAGCGATATCCGGTAGCAGGTCTTCATCAAAAAAGAGAAAGCCGTTTGTCCATTCAGAAGCATATTCTGCTTCAACTGAAGATATCTGAAGTTCTCCGTTTCTCTTATTCAATATAGCTTTCTGATCTGGCTCCAGATAGCATAGGCTATTGTTTTTAAGAGAGTTTTTTAGACTGACTTTCCCTTCCAGCAAATCGACTGAAATCTCCTCATCTTCCGGATAGTTCCTAAAATTGAATTTGGTTCCCAACACCCGTAGCTCCAACTCTTTTGTTTTGATCTCGAAAGGTATTTGCTCATTTTTAGTGACTTCAAAATATCCTTCACCTGCCAGTTGCAGTTTTCGTTCGGCAACACCGAAGCCTTGTGAATAGGTGATTTTCGAGCCGGCATTCAACCATACCAATGTGCCGTCCGGGAGGTATAATTTTGTTTTCGAGCCTAAAGGAGCTTCTATCACCATCTCGGCAAATTGTTTCTTGACCTGTTCGGAGCCACTCCAATAAGAGGCGAAAGAAATGAGACATAAAAGAGCAATTGCTGCTGCCGCATACATATATTTGTGCAGAGGATGTTTTTTGATCACTTTTTTCTCTGCTGCTACCTGGGTTTTGGAAAGGAACCGTTGGAATGCTGCTTCTTTATCGTATCGTGTCTCTTCATTAGCTCCGATCGTAGAGAACCAAGCTTCCCGTATCTGTCGGAAATATTTTTGGTTTTCCGGAGAAGCCTTGAGCCAATCTTCGAGCTCAGTTAATTCCTCTGTTCCCAAACCTCCTGAAAGGTAATTTGTGATCAGTTCATCTATTTTGGTATGTATGTTTGTTGCTTTCATTTTTCGTTCTCTTGTATATATGACAGTTAGAAAAGGGGAGAGGGTAGTGCGTTCGGATAATTTTTTCAATTAAATCCAAAAACAGCATATGAGCAGGAGCAAATACTTACTTAGATCAGCACTTAGGCGAGATATCGCATTTTTTATATGATATTTTACCGTATTGACGGAAATGCCGAGTTCTTCAGCTATTTGTTCATATCGTTTTTCTTCGAAGCGGCTTTTTTTGAATACAACTTTACATTCTTCAGGAAGTCTGTTTATAGCATTCCTGATCTCTTGTTCGAGCTCATTCTCCAGCAATCGTGCCAGCGGGTAGTCGTCGGATGGGAAGACAGAATTTATCCACTCATTTTGCTGGTCGATGACTGAAAAGCGGACTTCTCTTTTTTCTCTTTCCAGGTTCAGATAATTTATACAACGGTTACGGACAGCCTGAACCAGATAACTGCGCAGGGAGGTGGTAATTTCAAGGGTATCCCTTTTCTCCCAAAGATGAAAAATAATATCGTCGACAATACTTTCAGCCAGAAAATCGTCTTTCAGGAATTCATAGGCAATCTTACATAACAGTACATAATGATGATCATATATGTATTTGTATGCTTGATTATTTCCTGATTTCAGGGAATGAATCAAATGTAGTTCTTCCTTTTTTTCCATATAATTATCCGTTCTCCCTGTTTCTGAAAGATGTATTGTCGCAAATATACACGATTTATATAAATCTCAGTTAGTATTTGGAGAAAGAGGTAGGTCTTTTTCTAATTAAAAAAGGAGACTATCTAACATTTGGTTGTTAGACGGCTCCTTTTTTATCAGCTTATCTTACATTTTAATCAGTCCTTATTTTCGGAAACTCGAACATATTCCATTATAGTTTTAAAGGCTTTTGCCGCTTTGCTATCCCGCTTAGCCGGTCGACCATAATAGGTATTTATAAAGTTTTCGGCGGGTTCCCAGGAAGTCGTAAATATTCCTTGCATCCTAGAAGACAGGATAGGAGAATAACTTTCTTTAGCTCCGTTTCTTCGTACCATTTCCAACATTTTCAGTTGGTCTATGGCAACATCAGATTTCCAAAATGTACTGACCAATACATTAAATCCTTTTATAGCAAAATATTCAGGTGTAGGCGGAGCATCTTCATATTTCCAATCACAAATCATTATATCTTTCGGGATCAAATCAATAGCCCTATGTGTATCAGACAAACTGGCTTGCCATGCTCCTAGCCCCGTCGTTTTTCCATCGATCAGTCTATCCCCCCACATCCACATCTCACAACTTTTACTCTTAAGGTGGTTATAAAGATTTCTTACATGTTCGGCATAAATTGCAGACCGATCTCCTCCGAAACATCTGGGGCATTTCTCATGGGCAATGATCCAAACCTCATCCAAACCTACGTGAAAAGCATCTGCCTCACAAACATCGATTAACTCATCCATTAGAGGGAATAAAATTTTATATATATCCGGATGTTGAGGGCATAAGCTTTTACAAAGGAATCCGCCCTGAGGGTAAGCGTCTACCCATGGGACAGGAGGATCGACCCCTGGAGACTCGTCAAACTCTGGATATTTGATAAGTAATGGTTCTACATGTGTTCCTTCCGATTGATGTCCCAACAGATTCATTTTAGGAATTAAACGTATACCCACATCCTTACAGGCTTGTACTATCTGTTTCACTTCACTTTTAGACAGAGCCAATGTATCTGCCAATTCCGGATGAGACTCAAATTTATATCTATATTTAAATCGAACAACCAAGGTATTAATTCCTTCTTTAGGCAAAGCGTCTTTGATAAAATGACAAAATGATTCTACCTGTCCTGGTTCAGGAGGAGCTAACAAAAGGGCTTTAATCGGTAATTTATTCCACTCTTTAGCGTCTTTTTGTGAATATATCTCCTGAACCCCCATGAAAAACATGAATAAAAATAAACATGCCTGATAACAAATTTTCTTGTTCATAATGCACTTAGGATTTCGGTTGTTCTACAACATTCGTATTTCCACCTCCACGAAGAGAAAGATCCACCGGACGATTCTTTTTCCAAGATCCTCCTGTAAAATCCGGAACATCAATTGAATTGGAACGATTTGCTACCGACCAATAACTTAATGGCGTAATACTACACCATGCTGCCGCATCATATACATCCATATCCAAAGGCAAGCCGTTACGTAAGCAATCGATCATTCTCCAATCCATAATAAAATCCATACCTCCATGACCTCCTATAATTTTGGCAACTTCAGAAATGTGTTTAACAACCTCTGGAGTATATTGTTCTTCCAGTTCTGTCATCTTCTCTTGCGAAATATAATCGTGCCCAAATGCAACTTTACCTGGTTCGGGATATTTGCGGCAAGAACCTTTTGTTCCAGTCAGTACATGCAAACGATCGTATGGATGAGGAGTACTTACATCATGTTGGATCATAATTGTTTTACCTTTCGCCGTACGAACAGTTGTTGTATTCATATTACCTCTATATTTCATTGCCGCCATCGGTTTATAATAATCATTTTTAGCCGCCAACTCTTTCGCTTTTGCTTCCATCATGAAATCATCGGTTGATATGGAGGTCAGATATTCCATTTTGTCGCCACGATTGATATCCATAGCCCAGCATACCGGTCCTAGACCATGTGTCGGATAAGGATTTCCACTTTTATGATTTTCATCCCATCTCCATGCCGGCCATTCCGGTTCTCCGAACATGCCACTTAGTAATTCGTGGATATAGGCACCCTCTCCGTGAATTACTTCTCCGAACAATCCTTTTTGAACCATGTTTACCGTTAAAATCTCAAAAAAGTCATAACAGCAATTCTCCAGTTGCATACAGTGTTTTTGGGTGCGTTCAGATGTTTCAACAAGCTGCCAGCATTCTTCCAATGTTTTTGCAGCCGGAACTTCTACCGCCACATGCTTTCCGCATTCCATTGCATACACAGCTATGGGAGTATGCCACTTCCAAGGAGTAGCGATGTAAATCAAATCAATGTCTTCCTGCTCACATAACTTTTTCCAAGCATACTCATCTCCAAAATACTCCTTTGCCGGATGTTTATTAAATTTTTTAAGTGTCTCCTGGTTCTTCTTCACTGCCTCTTCCCGTAGATCACACAAGCCCCTGACCTCTATTTCTTTGATATTGAGGATACGAGTTACGGCCCAGCTTCCCCGGCTCCCTATTCCTACATAACCGATCCGGACAACCGGAATAGGATCGGCGGCATAACCGCACATATTAAACAGTTGTTTTCTATTTTTCCCTTTTTCTACGCATTCTCTTACAATGGCTTCTGCCTCTGATTTATCTACGGAAGAACAACTAGTAAAGCCGGTCAGAGCCATCCCTGCTCCGAAAAGAGAACCTTTTAAAAAGTTACGACGATTTATACTCATGATAATAATATTTTACAGATTGATAAAAATAATCCTGAATGATTTCGACCACTCAGGATTATACGGTCTAAAGAATTAATCCCAACCTGGATTTTGTTTCATAATATCTTTACCGATCAGGTCGATTTCATCTTGGGGAATCGGGAAGAGATAATGATAAGAAGGGTTAAAACGACGCTCCATCACTAAAATATGGTCTTTACTGCCCTTTTCCACAGGAATTCCATAACAAGCGCCGTTCAATGCTTTTTCGGCTGTTTTCCAACGAATAATATCGTCTCTGCGCTGTCCTTCAAAACAAAGTTCGGTCATACGTTCACGGCGTATTATCTCTCTCAACTCGGTTTGAGAACCTCCTGTAACAGCAGGATATTTATCAGTTTCACTAATATTAACCCCATAGGCTCTTGCTCTCAATAAATTGATGGCATCATACACAGACTGATCGATTGAGCCGGATTCAATCTTAGCCTCTGCATAAGTCAGAAGTACTTCTGCATAACGCAATATGACTACATTACTTTCCATAGGTATCAAAGCATATCTGACAGCTCCATCATCCAGGAATTTACGAGTATAATATCCGGACTGGGAAGAATTTCCTGTTGCTCCCGGATAGTCTACATCGCCATAAACCGGAATTTCGACATCCCTATAAGTCGCTCCCGGATATATGATGGACATATAAAAACGAGGGTCTCTATTCTCATATGGTTTTTCGGGATTATATACGGCAGACTCATAAGACGGCTTTCCATCTGTACAAGGAAATTCATCAATAAAGCCCTGTAAAGGATTTGTTCCACCCCAACCGCCATAACTAGGGAAATGCATATAGATTTGCGTATAGTTTGCCATATTTTGTCCTACAAATTGCCAAGCATATAATATTTCATCATTATACTTATTATTTATTTCAAATAACTCTTCATAGTTAGGATACAGCGAATGTACTCCTAAATCCATTACAGCTTTTGCGGCAACGGCAGCTTCTTCCCAACGTCCGGCATATAACAATGCACGTGCTTTCATTCCTAAAGCTGCTCCTTTCGTAATACGTCCGGCATATTCAGACGACCATGTTTCCGGCAGGACCTTGATTGCATCGTCTAAATCTTTTAAAATAAAATCCAGCACTTCTTCTGCAGTGTTTCTTGGGCGTTTCAGATCCTCCAGATTCAGAGGTTCTTCAATAATGGGAACTCCTCCCCAGTTATTCAACAGAAAATGATAAGCAAAAGCACGCAGGAATTTAACTTCCCCTTTCATTTGTTCACGCTTTGTATTATCCATTTCCGGTTTGTCAATATTAGTCAGAAACACATTGCAAGTACGAATAATACGATAGCGGATAGACCATAACTCTTTCGTATACCACATGGAAGGGCTGTTATTTCCTGCTCCCAGGTTATTATAATCATTACCTTTCCACACATTGACTGCTTCGTCCGTCCGGGCCGGCAAACCTAATATATGATCATAATACATCCAAACATTATCACCGTCCGTATAACGGGAATAAACGCCGACCAACGCATTAAAAGCATCCGTTTCCGTGGCCCAAAATGTTTGCTCCGATAATTGATCTCTCGGATTCAGATCCAGAAAGCTATCATTACAAGCAGTAAATAAGGGGAATATGATCCCTATCATCCATATAAAAATATACTTTTTCATGTTTATCATCATTAACGATTAGAAGACAAGATTTAAACCAAATGTATAAGAAGTAACCATTGGATAGATATTACCTCCACCCCACGGAGTTTCCGGGTCGAAACCTCTGAAACTTGTAATTGTGAACAGGTTATCCGCACTTACATAAAAACGGCATTTCTCAACGAACAGATTACTTAACACAGATTTGGGTAAGGAATAGCCGATTTGTAAATTTCTCATTTTTATATAGCTGGCATTCTCCATAAAGAAAGAGTTCGTCTGCGTATAATTCCTTGATGCGTTGTTCAACGAAAGGCGAGGATAAGAAGCATTCAAATTATCTGGTGTCCAACGATCCTTTTGTGCTTCCAGAGCACTTGCTCCATTAGAAAAAGCTTGGGCGGCTGTTCCCGTCAAGTAACCCTGGACATCAGCTACCGCCTGAATCGTAGTTGCCATATCAAAACCTTTATAACTTGCACCGAGCTGTAAACCAAAAGTTACGCCAGGAAAAGAGTTACCGATGTTGACACGGTCTTCTGCTGTAATTTTCTTATCTCCATTCTGGTCTTTATATCTGATATCTCCGGGGGAAGCACCTCCTGTATAATCTTGATTCGGAGCATTTTTAATTTCTTCTTCAGAAGCAAACAAACCGATGGCTTCCAAACCAAATATATTATTAATCGGATCGCCAACTGAACGTCCTGGAGTATCAGCTCCTTTCAGATCCGTAATCTTATCCTTTACTCTGGATACACTCAGATTAGCATAATAATTAAAGTCCTTTACTTGATCATTCCATCCTAACTGCATTTCAAAACCATTGTTCCGTACTGCACCGGCGTTGATTACCGGAGCGTAAGCTCCCAAAATGGAAGGCTGAGGCAAACTCATTAAGATATCACGAGTGTTTCTAACGAAATAATCAAATGTAAACGACAGTCTGTTGTTAAACATATTCAAGTCCAACCCGGCATTCACCATTTCGGTATTTTCCCAGCCAATAGTTGCATTGGACATACTATAATTCTCTGCGATACCAGAATACATTATATTTCCGAAACCATACAAACGCCCTAAAGAATATTTATTCTGATAGGCATAATTACCAATTTCCTGATTTCCTAAATGTCCCCATGAAGCTCTTAATTTCAGGTTTGAGACAGGATCGAAATGGAAGAACTCTTCTTCAGATATGCGCCAACCTGCCGATACGGAAGGGAATAATTCAAAACGATTATCTTTAGGGAAGCGGGAGGAGCCGTCATAACGCAATGTAACTTCCAATAGATAGCGTTCTGCAAAATTATAGTTTACCCTGCCAAACACGGAACGGATACTATTTTCATCCATTCCTCCGTCGTTTCGCTGGTCGGAAGCATCGCCGGCATTTATTTGATCCAACATGTTGTTTTCAGGAAGATCATAACGAGATGCGGCGATGGAAGAGTTTGTGTATTTACGTTGTTCGTAACCAAGGACCGCAGCCACATTATGTTTCCCGAATGTTTTATCATAATTAAGAAACGCCTGTAAGTTTATATCAGATGATTCTCCTCTGTTCTCATATAAATAGGGTCTGAACTTCATACCGACAACATCAGGTGCATTATAAAGCAACAGGTTGTATTGCTGTCTTTTGGTATGGGTGAAATTACCATTTAAGGCAGCAACACCTTTTACAGATAAGCCGTCCATGAGCTTTACTTCGAGTGTTCCAATAGCAGTCAGGAAATTATCTGTATAATGATCATAGCCTCCGTCTTGTGCTTCTGCTACTGAATTATGTTCATTCATGAAAGCAGCCCAGTTCCCGTTCGACCATTTGATCGGAGTAACAGGTGTTTCACGATAAGAACGGTGAACCAACTCATTGATACTCTGATAAGGTTGTGATTTTTCCTGTCTGATGTATGAGAAATTCATACCAAAATTCACTCGTTTACTAATGTCGAAATCAAAATTACCTCTGATTGAATATCTCTCCAAACCAGTTTGAGCAATTAATCCTTCTCTGTTCAGATACCCTAAAGAGAAATTATATCTTGTTTTTTCCGTTCCTCCATCCAACTGTACATGGTGGCTATGCTGGAATCCGCTTTTTGAAAATAACTCGTCGGTTTGATTCGAATTAGGATACAGATCCGGATCTGTTCCTTTTCGGTAATTTTCGATGTCCGTATCTGAATATTTGGGAGCCAATCCGTCATTAGTCAACGCTTCATTATACAAGGTCGCGTAATCGGTAGAGTTCACCCATTTAGGTAGACGGGTTGGGTTTTGAAAGCCGATATACCCATTATAAGATACTTTCATGCGACCTTCCTTCCCTTTCTTGGTTGTAACCAAAATTACTCCATTACCAGCACGCACACCGTAAATAGCAGCGGAGGCAGCATCTTTCAGAACACTGATGCTTTCTATGTCATTCGGATCAATGGCATTCATACTACCCGGAATTCCATCGACAATGATCAAGGGAGATGTAGAATTCAGTGTTCCGGGACCACGAATAATAAATTCTGCACCGTCGGCTCCCGGCTGACCGGAACGTTGAATAGCTGTCAATCCCGGAGCGATACCGGTCAACAAGTTCGTAGCATCTGATGCTGCTCTATTGGCAATTTGTTCCGATCGTACACTGGCGACAGCACCGGTCAAAGTAGCTTTCTTTTGTGTACCATAACCAACCACCACCACTTCATTCAATGTTTGGGAATCTTCTTTTAGGATAACAGATATGACGGATTTATTACCAATAGGAATACTTTGTTCGATATAACCAATATAAGAGATTTTCAATGTAGCTCCGTTAGGTACTTCCAATGTAAAATTACCATCTGTATCTGTAATTGTACCAATCGCTGTTCCGGCAACTACTACATTTGCTCCGATAACAAATTCTCCATTTTGATCTACAATTTTTCCTGAAATCTGTTTTTTTTGTTGCTGAATAGCTGGTTTTGTAGTCACAGTCTGTTTTTCGAACAAATAGATCTTATTGTTTTTGATCTCGTAATTCAGATTGGTATCGGCAACCAGTTTTTCCAGAACCGAGGCAACATCTGCATTTTCAACCTGGATACTCACTTTTCTGTCCAGATTGACAATTTGCTTGCTGTATGCAACGCTAAGTCCCGTCTGTTTGGTGATGGCTGATAACACTTTTTCAACCTTGACGTTGTTGAGTGACATAGAAACCCGCTGGGCTGAGGCTTCTGCTGTAAAGGTTAACAAGGAGATAACCAGAAATAAAAATGTCAGTTTCATTGCATTCGGGATTTTCTCAATTAATATTAAAAGGTGCCTGGGGATAAAGCACGAATCATTTTTTTTCATACTTTTGAAATGAATTTATGTATTAGAAATTAATTTGAATTTCGGTATGCAGATAACCGGGAATGTGGGGACATTTCCGGTTATTTTTTTGAGTTTATTATGTTGTGTTGTTCATGTGTGTCTTTTTTATAGGTTAAACAATTTGATGCTTTCTATATAGTAGACACACGGTGGTAGAAAAAGTATGAGTAGAAAATGAAAAAAGTTTTATTTTTTTAGTTCTATGCTGATAATACCTTCTTTTTCAATGAATTTCACTGGTGTTATTTTCTCAATATCTTTCAGAATTTGTTCAATGCTCTGGTTTGTTGAGGTAAGCGTGTAGTTATAGTGGAGAACCGATGAGTCAGCTATGATAAATTCTATATTATACCAGCGTGACAAGGTTGTTATCACTTCAGACAGAGGCGTATTATCGAATACAATCTGATTTTTTTTCCAGGCAGAAAGGAGATTGATGTTCTCTGGACGGGATATTTTGCAAACGCCGCTTTTCCGGTTGTAAGTCGCTTTTTCTCCTGGTTTCATGTAGGCTAATGAACTGTGTTGGTTTGCCAGTTGTACTTTTCCACTTTCCAGGGAAACGAAGATATCCGGGTCGGTAGTGTAGGCTTTTACATCAAATGTCGTACCCAGTACCTTTACATTGATATCTTTCATATCAACGATGAATGGACGGTCCTTGTTCGGCGAGACCTCGAAAAATGCTTCTCCTTCCAGTTCGACTTTGCGCTCGGAGAAACCGAATTTTCGGGGATATTTGATACGGGTTTCGGCATTGAGTGTGGCGCGTGAACCATCCTGGAAGATCAGTTGCATGCGCTCTCCTTTAGGTACATATATTTCTTCGTAACCGGAATCAGCGAAAAGGTCGATGCGTTTATCTATATACCAGAATTGCCCGAGGAACAACAGTAACGGAATAAGGATGGCGGCTGCACGAAAAATGAACCGCTTCCTTTGTTGCAGGTGGATCTTCTTCATGATGTACTTGTACATCTCGTCTGTTGGGATGGATCGTTCTGCATATAATTCTTCGCAGCCGGGCTGTATCTTTTCCATATCTTCATCCATTAGCGATGACAAATACCGGGAACCTTCGGGAGTGGAGAACCAGCGGATTACCTGGCGTGCTTCTTCCGGAGTGGCGGTATTGTCGAGCGTTCTGTCGATGATATGTTTATCTGGTGTTTTCATTTTTTTATTCCTGTTTTCTTAATTGACACATAACTGGACTGTTGGTATGAGTGTTTGTTACTCTTTTTCCCTTTTTTAGAGGAAAAAAGAAGAGAGTAGCAGGATTAGCAACTTATCGAAATGTTCCCTGAGCAGTTTGATGGCCTGCGAATAATGAGTTTTGACTGTCGGTATCGATATCTGCATCTTTTCTGCAATTTCTTGATTGGACAATCCTTTTTCCAGTTTGTACAGGCAGACGATTTTCTTCTGTTCCGGCAGGTTGCCGATAGCCCGGTACAACTGTTCGCTCATTTCCTTCTCTTCCAGCTTTTCCAATATTTCGTTTTCATACTCGATTGTTTCTTGTGCCAGTTCATAATTCTTCTCCAATGCGGTATAGTTATTCCTGATCTCGTTCAGCAAGTGATTTTTCAGCATGGTGTACAGATAATTTCTCAGGTTGATCTGGATGCTGAGGAGCGTGCGTGACTCCCAGAGCTTCAGAAATATTTGCTGGACGGCATCTTTGGCGGTATCGTTGTCCTTTAAATATTTGAAAGCAACGACATAAAGTAATTTATGATACCGTTCATAAATAGTAGTGAAAGCCCTCTCATTTCCTTTTTGCAAAAGAATAAGTAACTCATCATCGGTTTGCCCGGATATGGAGAGGAACCGCTTGTGCATATAATAGTATCCCTTTTAGATTTTTTGCAAATATAACTTTAATACGAAACTTTCCAATCACTAAACTCCAAACTTAACTGTTCCCACCGTTCTTTTTTTACAGTTTCTTCCCGTTCTTCCTGTGGGTTTGAAACAGAAAGGCCAAGCAGTCGGATCGGGTTCGTTTCATAATCGACCTCTTTCAGCAGTTGTTTGGCAAGGGGGAGGATCTCGTTTAAGGAGGTCAGTTCGTGCGGTTGGGTAATACTTTTTGTTTTTAATGTGAAATCGTGAAATTTTATCTTTAATGTCAATGTATTTCCTTTGAATCCGGTTCGTTGCAGGCGGCCGATCAGTTCGGTCGCTACATGATAAAGTTCGATGATGACGGACGATTGGCGGGAAATATCTTTTTCCAGCGTATGTTCGCAGCCGACGGATTTGCGGATACGTACGGCTTCTACCGGGCGCAGGTCTATTCCGCGGGAACATTCATAATAAAGGAAACCGGCTTTCCCGAACTGGCGGGTAAGCATTTCCAATGAGCATTCCCTTAGCTTTTCTCCGTTGTGAATACCCAACGTATGCATCTTTTTGGCGGTGACAGGGCCGACACCCCAGAATGATTCGATGGGCAGGCGGGCAATAAAATCGAGAGCCTGTGCCGGATGGATCGTACAAAGACCGTCCGGTTTCCGGTAGTCGGAAGCTATTTTTGCCAGGAACTTATTATAGGATACGCCAGCTGAGGCGACCAGGTTCAGTTCCTGCCGTATCCGCTGCTTGATCTCTTTGGCAATATCGACGGCAAGAGGTATCTGTTTTTTATTTTCTGTGACATCGAGAAAGGCTTCATCCAACGAGAGCGGCTCGATGATATCCGTATACTCATGGAATATCTCATGAATGTGGTTGGAGACTTCTTTGTATACACTCATCCTGCCCGGAACAAAGATCAGATTGGGGCATAACCGCTTTGCTTTCTGCGACGACATGGCGGAACGGACACCATATTTTCGCGCCTCGTAACTGGCTGCTGCAACCACACCGCGTTCTTCCGAATAACCCACCGCCAAAGGTTTCCCCCTCAGTTCCGGATTATCCCGTTGCTCGACCGATGCATAGAATGCATCCATATCTATATGTATGATTTTGCGTTCCGTATAGCCTCCTTTTCTTTATCAAAGATAATCAAAAAGAGGGAGAAAGTGCGTTTGTCGTTAGATTTATAGCGTTACCCCGGACTTAAATATAGCAATCTCCCGATATCCTTTCCGTTCATTGTTGGTCTGTTTTCCTCCGGCAATATCCTGTATGAACCGGATAAACTGTTCGGCAAGGGTTTCCATTGCTTCACCTTCCGCCAAAGTTCCGGCGTTAAAGTCGATCCAGCCGGGTTTGTTTTCTGATAAAGCAGTGTTGGTTGAAATCTTGACAGTGGGGATAAATGTTCCGAAAGGCGTTCCCCGTCCGGTGGTGAAAAGTACCATGTGGCAACCCGAGGCGGCTAATGCCGTGCTGGCTACCAGGTCGTTTCCCGGGGCGCTCAACAGGTTTAAACCTTTAGCGGATAAACGCTCTCCGTACATAAGGACATCCTTGACTCCTGATTTACCGGACTTTTGTGTACAGCCGAGTGATTTTTCTTCCAGGGTAGAGATACCTCCGGCTTTGTTTCCGGGAGAAGGATTTTCATAAACCGGTTGTTTGTTTTCCAGGAAATAGGCTTTGAAGTCGTTGATGAGGCGGACGGTTTTGTTGAATAACTCTTCTGTACCGCAACGATTCATTAATAATGTTTCGGCACCAAACATTTCGGGGACTTCCGTCAAAACACTCGTTCCTCCCTGTGCAACCAGAAAATCGGAAAATACACCCAATAGCGGATTGGCAGTAATACCGGAGAAACCGTCCGAACCACCGCATTTCAAACCGATACGCAGTTCACTGAAAGGAACCGGCGTACGTTGGTCGGTTGAGGCTATGGCATATAATTCGCGCAGTAGCTTCATGCCTTCTTCCTGCTCGTCTTTCACTTTTTGGCAGACCATAAAGCGAACACGTTCCGTATCGTATTCCCCCAGAAACTTGCGGAAAGTATCCGGCTGATTGTTTTCACAGCCTAGTCCGACCACCAGTACTGCACCGGCGTTCGGATGTTTTACCATGTCCCGGAGGATTTTACGGGTATTCTCATGGTCGTCACCTAACTGGGAACAGCCGTAATTATGGGGAAAAGCCACGATCGCATCCACACCTTTCCCATCCGTTTCCCGTCGGAGAGTTTCTGCCAGTTGGTTGACGATGCCGTTAACACAACCGACTGTCGGCAGGATCCATATCTCATTACGTATGCCGACTTCTCCGTTTTTACGTCGGTAGCCGTTAAAGGTCAATCCTCGGTCGGGAATATGTAATGTTGTGTCCTGTGGTTGCCAGGTGTAATCTTGTAACCCGTCCAGGTTTGTTTTTATATTTTTCTCGTTTACCCAGGCTCCGGCAGGGATATCGTTCCGTGCGTGGCCGATGGGAAAACCATATTTGATAACAAGATCACCGGTGGTGAAATCTTTCAACGCCACTTTATGCCCGGTTGGGATCTCTTCCCGGATAGTGATCTGACGATCACCAAGTTCAATCTGATCTCCGGCTGATAACGGGGCTATGGCAACAATGACATTATCGGCCGGATTTATTTGGATATACTTTTTCATCAGAGAATCTCTTTTACTACCTCTCTCATACCTTTTTCCTGAATCGCATCCAGGTAATAAATAACCCGCTCTGTTAACCCGGAAATCCGGTTGAGGTCTTCGCCCCAAATCTCATCCACTGCCAGGATATTTTCAGCCACGGTCCGTGTAGAGTTGGTTGCCCAAAGTTCTTTCATCAGGCATATTGTCTTCGGATCATCGTTGGGTACGATCTCGGTTCCGTCTTCACGTTTGCCTCCTTTATAATAGGTAAGGATCGCTGCCAGTCCCAATACAAGTCCTTCCGGCAAAACACCTTTGCGTTTCAGGTATTCTTTCAAACCCGGCAAGTCGCGTGTCTGGTATTTGGGGAAAGAGTTCAGCATGATGGAAGTGACCTGATGATCGACAAACGGGTTGTTGAAGCGGTCCAGTACATCATTTGCAAACTGTTCCAGTTCTGCTTTAGGCAGGTTCAACGTTTCCATCAGTTCTTCGAACATCACTTTGCGGATATATTTTCCGATCACTTCATCCTGGCAGGCATCCCGTACGATGTCGATTCCGGAAAGGAAAGCAACGGGTGAAAGGACGGTGTGAGGGCCGTTCAGTAAAGTAACCTTTCTTTCGTGATAAGGAGCTTCGGAAGGAACGAACAATACATTCAGGCCGGCTTTATCGGCGGGAAATTCCCTGGATATTTCCTGTGGTGCTTCGATTACCCATAAATGAAATATCTCAGCCTGTACCACCAGGTTATCGTTATATTGGAGTTTGTCTTTGATGGTATCGATCTCTTTTCGTGGAAAACCGGGAACGATACGGTCTACCAGCGTGGCATAAACACCACAGGCCTCTTCGAACCAGGTTTTGAATGCTTCGCCCAGTTGCCAGAGATCGATGTATTGGTAAATAGTCTCCTTCAGTTTGTGTCCGTTCAGGAAGATCAGTTCGCAGGGGAAAATGATTAATCCTTTGTTCTTATCCCCGTCGAATGTTTTGAAACGGTGGTAAAGTAACTGTGTCAGTTTACCGGGGTAAGAGGAGGCTGGTGCATCATTTAGTTTGCAGGACGGATCGAAAACGATGCCTGCTTCGGTCGTGTTGGAGATCACGAAACGCATTTCCGGCTGTTCCGCCAATTGAATGAATGCTTCGAAATCGGTGTAAGGATTCAGTGAACGGCTGATTACGTCGATCAGTTCGATACTGTTGACTGTTTTCCCTTTGTCCAAACCTTGCAGGTTGACATGATACAGGTTATCCTGCTTCTTGAGCATGTCGACCATCCCTTTCTCAATGGGTTGAACAACTACAACACTGCTATTGAAGTCCGTTTTGGCATTCATATTCCAGATGATCCAGTCCACAAATGCCCGAAGGAAATTACCTTCTCCAAACTGTATGATACGTTCCGGGCGGATGGTGACCGGAACGTTCTTCCTGTTTAATTCTTTCATTTTATTTTATTTGTTTACAACGAAGTTTCGTATCTGACATTCCGTACCTAAAGAATCGGGATTCTTTTCTTTCGAGATACGAAGTACCAGCTTATGGGCTGTGTCATCTAATTCTGTTTCCAGCATATATACCCAGGGAATATAAAGATATTTGCTCCATTCGGTAAACGTATCGAGCTTTTTGAATGGGGCACCGTCGATGCTGTATTCAAGGATTCCGGCTGTCGGACCCGGTGTACAGAAAATACCGATCGCTTTTCCTGTGAAGTCGAGTGTCAATTTGTCGCCCGGACGAGTAGCTTCCAATATGGGAACATCAACGAAACCTCTTCTCTTTTCATACGTATTATCCGCACGCCAGGAAGGAACGTATTTCCAGCCTTTGTTCAGTTTAGCCTCTTTCAGGTCGATAAAGTCGCCGCCATAATAACTGTATGCATCGAGTGGTTGTGCAGGTATTTCGTGGGCAACGACTGGACTGTTGGGAGTGATTCCTTTCCACATCGTATCGAAGAGGTGGTTGATGGCTGCGGCATAGAATTTATGTCCGAACGGTAGCGGATGGGTTCCGCCGAACTGTTCCCAGGTGAACTCGCCGTCCTGCATCCGTTCGCCTATTTCTTGAACCAGGTTGACAGAAGGGATCAGGTAATGGTTTGCCACCCGTTCGTGGTTCAGTATGACGTCTGGTTGCTGTTTTTTAGCAACCATCGGGATAAACGGATCGTAGATGAAGTGTAACATCACGATATCCATTTCCGGGTTACTCAGTAATGCATGGCGCACTTCCCCTTCCATGCCACGTACCTGTTCCAATGGGCTGAAATGGTTTGTATGGTCGTTCACGGCTGCTTCCACAAAAAGCAGGTCTATTTTTCCTTTCGAGAGAATATCATTTTTCATTCGGAAGGAACCCGGAGTCGTTCCGGTAGAACCGATGCCGGCTTCTACAAATTCGAAAGTCGTATAAGGGAAACGCTGTTGCAGCTGTTTTTCGATCATGTTCTTCCAGCCGTTCATCTCTGTGATGGAACCGCCCAGAAAGGCGACACGTGCTTTACGTTCTTTCTCGAACTTGACAAACGAGTTTTGCAGGCTGCCGCGCACGTTGTAATGCAGATATTTCTCATATTCCGGTTGGTGGCGAAGGATGAAGTCCACAACCGGTTCCGGATTTTCCAAACTATGGGGATGATGGTCTACACCCGGTTTGATAATTACTTCTACCGGACCACCCAGAGCCAGGTAGCGGGAACGTACTATATCCATATTCTCCTTGAGCGGAACGACTTTGTCTGCATCTCCGCAAACGCTGATGATCGGGATTCCGGCTTTTGCCAACGGTTCCAGGTTGTCGATCGGATTACCTTTGAACGCATTCATCTCTTCGTCTGTCAGGTCCCATTCTTTCAACAAGTCGTTCCACAACTCTGCATTCTTTCTTCCCGGCCAGCTGAATACATTGCAAACCGGGGCGTCGATATAGATGCAGGCGATCTTGTCTGTGTTTTTGGCAGCCCAGTTCAAAGCATATAAACCACCGCGGCTGAATCCTTCCAGAGTCACTTTCGGAGAAAGTCCGTACCAATCTTTCATATAATGGTAGAACTCCGTGCCTAGTGCTACTGCACGCGGGTTCCCATAACAATGTGTCACATCATAATAAGCTACATGAAATCCTTTTTCCAGTAAAGCCTTGTCTACACTGGGGAAAGCATTGAAGAAAGCCGGGCGCCATATCCACGGATTTCCTTTGGCCGCCTGTTTAGGGACAACCACGATCGCATCGCGTCCCTTGAACTGGAAATCGTAACGGTCGCATCCGTTCCATTCGCTTTTCAGACCGGGAAAAGCCTGCATCCGGTGCGAAGTTTCTTTGCCTGTAATCGCTTTGTAAACGGTCTCGGCTATTTTATGTGCACCGACTGGATCGGGATGGACATTATCCGGGAAATGTTCCTGTATGCCGCTCAATGCCGTATGTAAGTCAATGATCGGTAATTTATTCCTTTTCGCTACCTGTTCAATCACTGGAATAACACCGGCTGCAATGATACTGTCGTTAATACTGGCATCGCTGACATAGGCTTTGGGTGGATAACAAAGATAGATCTTTGGTTTTGACGGGATTGCCTTAAACGCATTGATCATCGTCTGAATATCTCCGGGAAGTCCGGCTTTGTATTTCCAGTTGAACGATTTGGAATCATTTGTCCCCAGCTTGATTATAACGATGTCGGGATTATAGCTGAGAGCATCTTTAAACATTTGTTCCTTCATGTAAGGACGATCCCCTTTCATCAGCATAGTACGGGCACTAAAGCCGAAGTTCCGTACTTCATACTTCTTTCCGAGCATTTGCCCGAGAACAGAAGGATAACTGTCGCGGTCGCGGTTGGCAATCCCGGCCCCAAATGTAATACTGTTTCCTACACATGCCACTCGGATTACTTCAGCGGCTTCCTGCGTCCAGCCATTCAGACTGACGATCAGAAAAAATACGATTAGATTGATTAGCTTTTTCATGATAACTTATCTCGATTCTTGATTCTCTATTCTCTATTCAGAGTCTGCTAAATGGCACGCAGATAACACAGATTAAGCTGATTATCGCAGATATATTATTAAAAAAGATCTGTGGTCATCTGCTTAATCTGTGTTATCAGTGTGCCATCTTGTAGCCTTGCGAAGGTAATTAAATTTTTTATATGTCAGAACTTTATAAGAATACGAAATACTTTACCGGGAGCAGCGCTCCATGTCTGCATGGCGGCAAATGCTTCTTCGGGGGTGACAATCCGGGATATCAGTTCTTCCCGCGGACAACTGTTCTGCTGAAGATAGCGTACTACAGCCCAGAAATCTTCCGGCAGAGCGTTGCGTGAACCCCGGAGATCCAACTCTTTCTGTACGAAATATTTGGTCTGAAAGGTTACTTCGCTTTTCGCATAGCCGATGCATACTACCCGTCCGGTGAAAGCGACTTCGTTTACCGCCGTTACATAAGTTGCCGGACTTCCTACGGCTTCGATGACCACATCCGGTCCCAGGCCGTCGGTCATTTCCTGTAAACGTTCATGTACATTTTCAGTCTGTGAGTTGATCGTGTAACGGGCACCGATACGTTTGGCCAGTTCCAGTTTTTCATCATCCAGATCCATGGCGATCACTGTTGCACCTCTTAATGCAGCACGCACAATCGCCCCGCAACCGATCATGCCGCAACCAATGACCAGGACGGTGTCGATGTCGGTGACTTGTCCGCGGGAGACTGCATGAAATCCTACGCTCATCGGTTCGATCAGGGCACAGTCGCGGGGAGAAATGCCGGGAGCCGGAATGACTTTCTGCCAGGGCAGAGCGAGATATTCTCCCATTGCACCGTTACGCTGTACGCCGAATGTCTCATTATGTTCGCAGGCATTTACCCGTCCGTTGCGGCAGGCAGCGCATTTACCGCAGTTGGTGTAAGGATTTACGGTAACACTCATGCCCGGTTCGAATCCGTCAGGAATCCCGGGACCTACGGCTTCAATCACAGCTCCGACCTCATGACCGGGGATAACGGGAAGCTTGACCATCGGATTACGCCCCAGGAATGTGTTCAGGTCGGAGCCGCAAAAACCGACAAACTTAATTTTCAGAAGAACTTCGCCGTTTTTTACTTCCGGCTTTGCTATGTCGACTACCTGCAGTGTTGCAGGAGCGGGAATTTGTATTGCTTTCATATACATTATATATATTATAAATTAATCGACCACTTTATAGCCTTTCCACCCGTAGTAAGCACAGAAAAGGAAGCAAACCAACGGGATCAGATAAGCGATATAATAAACAGCTTCGAAATGATGCATCACGTAAGCCGTCAGCTGGGGCAGACAGGCATTTCCGACGATTGCCATCACCAGGAAAGCCGAGCCGCTCTTGGTATTGTCGCCCAGTCCTTTTAACGCCAACGAGAACTGTGTCGGATACATGATCGACATGAAAAACGATACAGCCAGCATCGCATATAACCCGACCATTCCGCCGCATAAGGCGATCACTCCGCAAAGTACGACATTGAGCAGTGCATAAACCAGCAACATGTCCTGCGGACGGAAGCGGACCATCAGCAGGGTGCCGATCCATCGTCCCAGCAGGAAAGCCAGCATATACAGACCGAAGAAAGTGGTCGCGACCGATTCCGATAACCCGGCATAACTGCAACAGTATACCAGGAAAAGGCTGTTGATCGCTGTCTGCCCTCCATTATAAAAGAACTGTGCGATCACTCCCCAGCGCAGATGCGAACGTTTCAGCACGCCGAAGTCGATCAGCTTTCCCTCTTTCTCGCCTGTATGTTCTTCGTCCTGGATACGGGGTAGTCTGGAAACAATGAAAACAACTGCGATAATGATTAATAAAAGTGCTAATAGAAGGTATGGCTGTTTCATTGAATCCGTTTCAAACTGGATGTACGCATCCCAACCTCCGGGATAATTGACGGGCAGGCTTTCACGTGTATAGTGGTTTCCGCTTAATACCAGTTTACTGAGGAACATGGCCGAGATAAAGGCTCCTAATCCGTTGAACGACTGTGCCAGGTTCAACCGTCGGGGAGCCGTCTCCGGATTACCCAATACGGTTACGTAAGGGTTGGCTGCCGTTTCCAGAAAACACATACCTGTCGCGATAATGAAAAAGATACTGAGATACGCCCAGTATTCTTTTAACAGGGCAGCCGGGAAGAACAATAAGCCTCCGAAAGCAGCCAGGAACAGTCCGAAAACGATCCCTGCCTTGTAACTATACCGTTTCATGAACATGGCGATCGGGATCGGGAAGATGAAGTAAGCCAGCCAGTAGGCCGTTTCGGTAAATGATGCCTCGAACGGGTTCAGTTCACAGGTTTTCATCAGCTGCCGGATCATGGTCGGCAACAGGTTGCTACTGATCGCCCACAGGAAGAAAAGGCTGAATATCAGCGCCAGCGGTAGCATATAGTTTTTCTGTTTCATGGTATGATTGTGTTAGGTCGTGTTTATTCGGACATGTTTTTGATATAAGGTAATTCGATCAACTCTTTGAATCCATAGAAAGTGGCTGCATTTTCTCCCAGGAAGAGGTCCTTTTCCTGTTCTGTCAGTTCCTCGGTCTTCAGGATGAAATCGTATGACATCCTGTAGGTGATAGCCGTAATCGTGCGGGGATAATCCGATCCCCACATCAGCTTCTCCATGCCTACCCGGTCTGCTGCTTCGCGTATCGCTTTAACGGCACCGGGGAAAGGATAAAATTCGTCGTTGAACAACCAGGTGATACCTCCGGATTCGATGCGGACGTTCGGGTAACGTGCCAGGCTGATCTGCGCCAACCAGTTCGGTCGGGTAACCATACCGAAATGTCCGATCGCAATTTTTAATCCGGGGCATTCCTGAATCACCTCTTCCAGTTCACCGGTCTGGCTGTCGCCATCAGCCAGGTCGACGGAGAGGATCATATCTTTGTTTTCCATAAAATGGAACATTTCCATCATCTCGTCACCATTCAGACAGACCCGCCCTTCCTGGAGTAAAAGGCGTTGTGCCGGCACCTTGATAGCCTTGAATCCGCGGGCAGCCAGTTCGCGTGCCTGTGCCGTATAGCCGGGACGGCGAAATTCGCAGAGACCGCAGACAAAGAAGCGATCCGGATAGCGGTTGGCGACCTCCAGCAAATAATCGTTTTGCATGCCGTCGATAAACTCTTGGGTGACGACGGCTGCCGAAACCTGTGCATAATCCATGTTCGACAGGAATATCTCTGCCGTGTTCCTGCCGTCGATGATAAACGGAGGAACCATCTGCCGGATTTCACCCATAAAGAGTGAACGTCCGTTAGTGAGTGTCCGTATCGGCAATCCGTCGACTACCGTATCCTGCCTGAGCCAAAGATGGGAATGGGCATCTATAATCTTTCTGTTCATGGTATTTTCTTTAAAGGATATTTGTTTTCCGGTCAGGAGTTCGACCAGCTGACCCGCTTTTGGTCGCCGATAATCTCCTGTACTTCACGAACCAGGTCCCAGTCGATCGGGTCTTCTATATATTGGATGTTTTTCCGGACATTCTCCGGATTTGCCGAACTGAACAGGGTGGTTGCGATTCTCGGGTTACTTACTGAGTATTGCATAGCCAGTTTTTCTATCGGGTAACCTTTGGAAGCGCAGTGTTGCACTGCTTTTTGGCAGGTTTCTACCAGTGCTGCCGGTGCCGGATGCCAGTCGGGAACACCCCGTTGCGACAATAATCCCATCGAAAGGGGAGAAGCATTGATGATACCGATCTGTTTGGATTCGAAATAATCGAAATAGTCGGCCAGCTTATCGTCGTTCAGGCAGTAGTGGCAGAAATTGAGAATGGTTTCTACCGTTCCTTCGGGGACGCGGTCGATTACCCATTGCAGGTTTTCCAGTTGAAGGTCGGTAATGCCGACATGCTTCACGATTCCTTTTTCGCGTAATTCCACCAATGCCGGCAATGTTTCGTTCACCACCTGGTTGAGGTCGGCAAATTCGATATCGTGTACATTGATCAGGTCGATGTAGTCCAAATGCAGCCGTTCCATGCTTTCATATACGCTTTCGGTAGCCCGTTTGCCGGAATAGTCCCAGGTATTAACGCCGTCTTTTCCGTAGCGGCCGACTTTTGTTGAAAGCATAAAAGCGTCGCGGGGAATTTCTTTCAGTGCCTTTCCCAATACCGTTTCCGCCTTGTAATGTCCGTAGTAAGGGGAGACGTCGATAAAGTTCATCCCGTTTTCGACGGCAGTAAATACTGCCTGGATGCTTTCCGCTTCCCGTGTTTCATGAAAGACACTGCCCAACGAAGAGGCTCCAAAGCTCAGAACGGGTACTTTCATCCCTGTTTTTCCACAATATGAGTAGTTCATGGTATGTATGATTTGAGTTATCGATTGCTCAAATGTATAGCTTTTATGGTTTGCCTATAGCCGTTTTGTGCTGAAAAATCTACGCAAAGGTTTGCACTATGCTGCGGTGGTCGAAACTGTTTCACCCTGATGGAACAACTGTTTCACCTAGGAGAAACAAGTGTTTCATCGGGGTGAAACAAATTGAAACAGCCGGAGGATCTGTTGGAAATCGGTTGAGAGTTTGAACGGATGTGATGAAGAAAAGCCGGTTTTCTGCCGGAAATAAGTATATTTGCCGGAAGTAATCGGAATTGTAATGCCTAAGAAAAGACACATATCGCTGAAAGACCTGGCCAAAGAACTGGGTGTTTCCGTTTCTACTGTATCGCGTGCGCTGAATGACAGCTACGAGATCAGTCCCGAAATGCGGGAACGGGTGAAGGCGCTTGCCGAAGAATGGAATTACCGGCCGAACCCGTTTGCGTTGAGTCTGTTGAAAAATACACCGCGTATTATCGGCATCATCGTGCCGGATATCGTTACTCATTTCTATTCATCGATTATCAGCGGTATCAATGACGTGGCGCGTAAGAACGAGTATTCCGTTATTATCACTTCTTCCTATGAACAGTACGAACAGGAACTGCATTGTGTGGAAGACCTGGTAAACATGCGGGTGGAGGGTATATTGGCCTGTCTCTCACAGGAAACGACCGATTATTCCCATTTTCTTTCTCTGGAAGATATGGATATACCGTTGGTTTTTTTCGACCGTGTCTGCCTGACGAGTACGATCCCTTCGGTGGTGGCAGATAATAAGGAGTCGGCTCGGGTGGCTACCAGGCATCTGTTGGAGACGGGGTCGAAACGGGTGGCTTTCTTGGGTGGTTCGGATCATTTGGCGATCGTGCAGCAGCGTCGTGACGGATATATGGAGGCATTGAAAGAGCAAGGTTTCCCAGTCGAAGAAGAGTTGATTGTCTGTAAGAAGATGACCTATGAAGAGGGGCGGGAAGGTTGTTGCCGGTTGCTCTCACTGCCGGAACCGCCGGATGCCATCCTGGCAATGAACGACACACTGGCTTTTGCTGCCATGAAAGAGATTAAAAAGCATCAGTTCCGCATCCCTGCCGATATTGCCCTGATCGGTTATACCGACGAACTTCATTCCAACTATGTGGAACCAGCCCTTACAGCCGTCACTCATCAGACCTATAAGATGGGAGAGGAATGCTGTAACCTCCTTCTTAAGCAGATAAAAAAACGGGAAAAGCCCCGGCAGATCGTTGTACCTACCCATTTGTCAGTGCGGGAAACTTCCCGGAAAAGATGAATTTCCCTTTCATCCTTCATTGGGTACACCTTGATTCTGCTTTTCAAAATCCTTTGGTGTGACACCGAACTGCTTCAGGAATATCTTACTGAAATAAGAAGGAGAGTTGATACCTACCAGGTAACATATTTCCCCGATCCGGTGCTGGCCGTCGAGTATCAGTTCTGCTGCTTTCTTCAGGCGGATGAGACGGATAAAGTCATTCGGAGACAATCCGGATAACACCTTTATCTTGCGCAACAGGCTGGAGCGGCTCAGGAAAAGTATTTCTGCCAGTCTCTCTACACCGAAGTTTTCATCCGTGATATTTTCGTGGATGATTGCGATGATCCGATCCATAAACTCCTTGTCTGCCTTGTTCATCTGCATATTATTGACCGGGAAGAACGGACGCTTGGAGAATGCTTCGCGTTCTTTCTGCCGGTTGTTTAGCAGCGAGAATATCTGTGTCGCCAGGTAATTGAAAGAGAAAGGCTTTTCTACATATGCTTCCGCTCCCAGGCGCAGACCATTGATCTTGCTGTCGAGGTCGTTCTTGGCTGTCAGGAAAATAACCGGAATATGGCTGAGTTCGATATCAGCTTTTATCTCTTTACACAGTTCGAGACCGTTCATCACAGGCATCATAATGTCGCTGACAACAATATCTACGTGATGTTCACGCAGGATCTCCAGTGCCACTTTACCGTCGGGAGCTGTTTCCGTGATGAAGAGTTCCTGAAGTTTTTCCGCCAGGAACGAGCGCATAGTCTCATTATCTTCTACGAGCAGAAGCGTATAGTTCCGGCCTTCGGCATTAACTGTGGTCCCTTCTTCCGGGAAAATGAATTCTTCCTGGATAACGGCACTTTCCTGTTGCCGGACTTTTTCCTGGACAAGAGGTAATGTCAGTACAAATGAATTGTCGGTGGCCTTGGTATCCAGCCAGAGCTGACCGGAATGGAGCATGGCAAGCGAACGGGCGAGCGGCAGGCCGATACCGGCACCTGTCGATGTCCCTTCTTTCTTGTTGACCTGGTAGAAAGGTTCGAATATCTGCTGGCTGAGTTCTGCCGGTATCCGTTTTCCGTCGCTGATCACGCGGATACTGAAGGTGGTCTCCTCCTGACGCAGTTCGATCCGTATCGTCTGTGCCGAATATTTCAGCGCATTGTTCAGCAGATTACTCAATATCTTGGTAACGGCTTCCTGGTCGATGGCAGCCGTGATCTCTTCTTTCGGAATGTCGACAGACAGTACTTTCTCTTGTTGCAGGATGGTCGGCTCGAAGCGCAGGATCGTATCTTTAAGCAAGGTGGTGACATTCACCCAAGCAAAGTCCATCTTGAATTTATTGGCTCCGACTTTCCGGAAATCAAGCAACTGCCCGGTCAGTTCGAGCAGGCGTTTGGTGTTTTGGGCGATCACGGTCAGGTTACGCGTGATCTTACTGTCCTGGATATGCATATCGAGGATCGTTTCCAGCGGACCGTTGATCAGTGTCAGGGGCGTACGTACCTCATGGGCGATCTCGGTAAAAAATTCCACCTTAGCTTCGTAGAGTTCCTTTTCTTTGGCTATTTCGAAAAGTTTCTGTTTTTCTTCCATCTGCCGTTCCTTACGCCGTTTGTACCAGCGGAACCATCCGTATATCAGGCATAGCACCAGTAACGTATAAGCAATGTAGGCCCAGGTCGACAACCACCAGGGAGGGAGAATGGTGATGCGGAGCGATGTAGCCGATTGATCGTCTGTATCCTCTTCCTGTGTTGCTTTTACGTGGAATATATAATTGCCGGGAGGTAATTTGGCATAGGATATGTTCTGATTGCTGTTTGACTTTACCCAGTTATGGTCCAGCGGTTCCATTTTATAGAAACATTCTTTGCTGCGTGCAGACGAATAAGAAGGTATAGCTACATCAAAACTGATGTTCGACTGGTCGTAAGGCAATACGATCCGGTTTGTATGCAGGATGCTTTTACTTAACGGCGAATTGGGCGTATGTACCGTTACTTCCTTATTATAGATGCTGAATTTGGTGATATAAACCGGAGGAATGGAATCACTTTGCTGGTCGTCATTCGGATTAAAGGCGATCAGTCCGTCGATCGTCCCGAAATAAAATTTTCCGTCGCTCGCCTTAATTCCTGAATTGTAGTTGAACTGGTTGCCGATCAATCCGTCCTGAACGGTGAATACACGGACATCCCCGGTCTCCGGTTTAAACTTTACAAGTCCCTGGTTCGTGCCGAACCAGAAATTATGTTTGTTATCCTCCAATATTTTATAGGCGACATCATCGGGTAATCCCTGCTCTTTGGAGAAAGTGGTGAAATTATCATCCGTCTCATTATACCGGCAGATACCGCCCCGGTCTGTAGAGAACCATATCTGTCCTTTGCTGTCTTCCAGAATGGAACTGACAGAGTTTGAACTCAGGCTGCCGGGGTCTTTTTCGTCATTAAAATATTTCCTGAAAGTGTTATCTTCCTGTGTATATTTCCAGACACCGCTTCCCATCGAGGCGAACCATATCCGTCCTTTTTTATCTTCCAGCATGCACACGATCCAGTCGAGCCCTACCTCAGGAATCCGGGTAAAGTTGGAAGAATTAGCTTCTGCCCGGGATAGTCCCCATGCATTTCCTACCCATAGACGGCCCCGACTGTCGATTAGCTGGGAATAAACGCTTTCTTCGTCGAGGTTTAACTGTTGGTGGGTGAGGTGCCTGATCGAATAGTCGGATATGTTGATAATATCCAACCCGTATTTGAACAGCCCGCAGTATATTTTCCCGTCATGGAAGCTCATGGATTGGGTCATGAGGTGGTTTTTCCTGTCGGAAGCCGGATAGTTTATCTGTGTAACTTCGCCGGTTGAGGGATTCAGTATATTGATGCCGTTATCTTCTGTCCCGATCCATATATTGCCGTCGGGAGCTTCCACGATTTCACGGATGCGTCGCGTGTTGAGCGATTTTTCCGAACTGGAAGGAACATACTTTTCAAACAGCAGCTTATGGTTTGGCAGGTAGTTGACACCCCCGAATTTTGTGCCGAGCCAGATCCCACCTTCCCGGTCTTTATGGATGCAAAAGATGATATTATCCGAAAGATTGTACGAATGCATCGGGTCTTCTTCCAGATGGGTTACTTTATTGTGGGCTTCATCGACAATGAATAACCCGGCATGCGTGCAGACCCAAAGTCTTTCTTTGTCGAGGCATACCACATCCCGTAGGATCGTATGGTGCACGCCCGGGGCTTTCACTGTCTGCAGGACGTTGGTCACCGGATTGTATTTTTTCAGTTCGCCGTCATGAATGGCGAGGGCGATCCAGTCGCCATATTCACACATGGCAAAGATATGCTCGCCCATCAGGCTGTTGCCATTCTTATCGGTATGGTATTGAGTGAATGAATCTGTTTCGGGGTTGTAACGGAAGATACCGACTCCTGCCGTGCCGATCCACACCTCGCCGTTTTCTTTTACACAGATGGCTTCCGTACTTTCCCGTTTGATATTATCCTTGTTGGTGATGGCATAATAATATAACTTCTCGTCTTTATAACGGAAAGCGCCCTGGTCAGGGATCAGCACCCATATATTTCCATCATGGTCGGACGTTATTCTGGCTACCCAGTTGAACATTCTTTCCCCATTCTCAGCCTCCAGGTTGATGAAAGAAAATTTGTCGTAAACCGGATCATAGATATACACGCCCCGGTCTGTACCTACCCACAACTTTTTATTTTCATCTTCAAAAAGGGCGGATATATTGTGATTGCTTGTTCCGGTGATATAATCGTCGCAATTGAATGTCTGGATAGAGGTTCCGTCATAACGGTTCAACCCGTTTTTGGTCCCGAACCACATAAAGCCATAACTGTCCTGTAGGATTACTTTGACCTGACTTTCTGATAAGCCGTCTTCACTTGAGATATGTGAAAAGTAATAATTAAATGGTTTTCTGTTGGCGGCATATAGCCCGGACAGACAGAAAATCATCAGCAAAAGGTATAGAACAGATTTTCTCATAAAGACAGCCTGTAATGTGTTGTGTGTTTTCTTTATACAAAGATGATAAAAAAAACGTAGAACCCAACTCTACACAGAATCATTTCTTGATTATAACCCGGTTCTACTGTGAGTTCCCAATTAAATGAAAATAATTGTGTATTCGCACACACAATATGCTTTGTATTTAAAAAAAATGATATATATTTGCCGCAAATCATGAAAAACCAGTAAGAAATGAGCACATTAGGCAATGTAGGTCAGAAAATGACCCAGTACAGATGGACAATCTGTGCGATGTTGTTTTTCGCAACGACAGTAAATTATCTCGACCGTCAGGTCTTATCACTAACCTGGGATGAATTTATCAAACCCGAATTTCATTGGAATGAATCCCATTACGGAACGATCACTTCTGTATTCTCTATTGTATATGCTATTTGTATGTTGTTTGCCGGTCGCTTTATCGACTGGATGGGTACGAAGAAAGGATATCTTTGGTCAATTGGTGTCTGGTCGGCTGGTGCTTGTTTGCATGCTTTGTGTGGTGTTGTAACAGAACATTATGTAGGTATGAACAGTGCTGCCGAATTGATTGCTGCAACAGGTGATGTAGTGGTTGTTTTGGCTACTGTCAGTATGTATTGCTTCCTGGTTGCCCGCTGTGTGCTGGCATTAGGAGAGGCAGGTAACTTCCCGGCAGCTATTAAGGTAACAGCCGAGTATTTTCCGAAAAAAGACCGTGCCTATGCGACATCTATATTTAATGCCGGTGCCTCTATCGGTGCTTTGATCGCTCCGCTGACTATTCCGCCGTTGGCTAAATGGCTGGGTTGGGAGATGGCGTTTATCGTAATTGGTGCGTTGGGCTTTGTTTGGATGGGGATGTGGGTATTTATGTACACTTCGCCAGCCAAAAGTAAACATGTAAATGCTGCTGAACTCGCTTATATTGAGCAGGATAAACACGAAGAGGGTGTAGCTCCGGAATTGCCGGAAGACCAGCAGAAGAAAATAGGTTTTTGGCAGTGTTTTACTTTTAAACAGACTTGGGCATTCGTTGTCGGTAAATTCATGACAGACGGTGTATGGTGGTTCTTCTTGTTTTGGACTCCTTCTTATTTGAATACACAATTCGGGATCAAAACTTCAGATCCGTTGGGCATGGCACTTATCTTTACTTTATATGCCGTGACAATGCTCTCTATTTACGGTGGTAAACTGCCGACTATATTTATCAACCGTACAGGTATGAACCCGTATGCAGCCCGTATGAAAGCGATGTTGATCTTTGCTTTCTTCCCGCTCGTTGTATTGCTGGCGCAACCGCTGGGTACGATCTCTCCCTGGTTCCCGGTTATATTGATCGGTATCGGTGGTGCAGCTCATCAGTCCTGGTCTGCTAACATTTTCTCTACGGTAGGCGATATGTTCCCGAAATCAGCGATTGCGAGTATTACCGGTATCGGTGGTATGGCTGGCGGTGTAGGTTCGATGATCCTGCAAAAAGTGGCGGGTAACCTGTTTGTTTATGCGGATGAGACTCATATGACGTTTATGGGATTCGAAGGGAAACCAGCGGGATATTTCATTATCTTCTGCGTATGTTCGGTCGCTTATCTGATCGGATGGGTAGCAATGAAGGCTTTGGTACCGAAATATAAAGTGATTACATTGGACTAATTGATAGTTAAGTATAATAAAACCGGAGTATTAAAAGCTCTGTATGAAATGAAAAAGCCCTGGGTGATCCCGGGGCTTTTTTGATATTCATTCTGTTTTTACAGGAATGCCGCCGCTTTGCTGAATATACTGTTGAATTCCTGGTTTACGAGTGTCTGGTCGGTCTTTGACCGGAACGGGAACGGTATCTGATGTGAATAGGGGAAAGGAAAATCCAGTTCTTCCAGTATCTTGCCGGATGCTTTGCCCAATGCTTTGATCACTCCGCCGGTCGGCATGACGACATCTTTCTTCAGTGAGATCGCCTGGATCCGGTGACATGCTTTCTGGAAAAAGGATTCGCGGTATTCCTGTAGCACATCCGGACGGATCATGGCTTTGAAAGCCTGTTCGAGGAAATCATTCTTAAACGAAGTCGGTAAAGAACGGTTTTCCAGGAAGTCATGGCGGTAAAAACGCTGCAGGCTGTCGAATGCCTCCTGATCCATGATGTCGCGTGCATTTCCATCCATCTCGCTGAATATGGAACCGCCGCAGAACATGAACAGGCGGGTGTCGTTGAACATTTTCTCCGGATTACTCAATAATAATACCTGCGACAGCAATGCTCCGATCGAGTAGGCAAACAGATTGATGGACGTATCTTCTTTGAACAGAGGATGTCTGCCGCTTTTGATTTCGTATACCAGTTGCCAGAGGTTATACACCGATTCCCGTCCCGAGGCATAGAAGCGCAACGGGTTTATTGACAGCCGACTGCTTAATGCCACATTGGCAAAGGTGGAGTTGACCAGGTTGTTTATTTCCTGTTTCCGTTTGCCGACCCAGGGTAATACAGTTCGCGGATTGCACCAGCTGCCCGGTGTCCGGTTCATATGGAAAGCGATCGGGAAAAGTATGACCGGCTTTCCGGTCGACTCGGTCAGGTATTCGGCCCAGGTCAGGTATTTTTCCCAGGTTCGTTCGTTCAATCCGTGCAGGAGAATGATGGCTTTGTCGCGCTTCTCTTTTCCGGAAGGGGCAAAAACCGTATAATTAAATATTTTATTTTCCTGGATATGGTCGTCGGTGACGGAACAGAATTCGGTCGTGGCAAGCTCCTTTTGGAATTCGTTTATTTCGCTGGCACCTATTGTCTGCGTAAAACGAAAGGGAGTTATTTCCAGACGGCTCTCTTCCAGGCGTGCCTTTTTATCGTACGAAAAAAGGCTGTTTAGTTGTTGTGTGCGAAGTGAGATATCCATAACAATCGATTTTTGATGCAAACAAACATTATTAAAACAATCCTTGCAAATAAATGGTTCCGGTGAACTCCGGCAGGGGCATAAATCCGAATAGCGGGGTGAAATTTTTGTATACGGGGTGAATGTTTCGGGATTTACTAGTACATTTGTTACCAAATAAGAGGCAAAAGATATGGGAATGCTCGGTCATAAAATACCCGCTTATATTTATGAGAAGTCGAACATCGTTCGCCTGGTTCTGCTGACGGCACTTTTCGCTTTGGTGTTTATCAATATTTATAAGCCGTTCAGTTCGTCTAACTGGTATCCGGTTTCAGAGTTTAAATTTTTTGTTTTTTCCAGCCTGATAATCCTTACCGGTGTACTGGTGGTGGTAATCAGCCGGATCGTAATGTATTATTGGGGGAGGAAACATGTTGTTTCGGTAGGCGGATATTCGCTGTGGATCCTGCTGGAGATATTTTTTATGTCTCTGTTTTATACGATTTATACGCTGGTATTGAATCCGGAACGTGAATATTTGAGTGTATTCAAAGAGTCGGCTATCAATACGAGTCTGGTATTGCTGTTGCCTTATTCGGCTTTGCATCTTTATTTTTCTTATCAGGAGAAAGAACGGCAATTGAGGTTGCTGGAAGAAGACAGGGCGGAAGCTGCCAACAAATTATCAGTATTCTCTTTCTATGACGAGAAGCACGAATTGCGTTTGTCGGTGAAGCGGACAAATCTTTTATATATTGAATCTGCTGATAACTATGTCTGTATCTGGTACCTGAATAAAGGAGTGTTGACAAAGTTCATGCTTCGCAATTCGTTGAAGGCGATCGAGGAGAGCCTGGCGGAAACAAATGTGTTACGCTGCCATCGTTCCTATATGGTCAATTTCGACCAGGTTAAAGTGATCCGTCGTGAAAAAGATGGCGTTTATCTGGAATTAGGGGTAGAGAAAGTCCCGGATATCCCGATCTCGAAGACCTATAGCGAGAAAGTTACGCATTGGTTTATGACCTATTCCTCATGATCCTGTTTTGTACGAATAAGAGCGTTCTTTTGTCGTATAAAAAAACCGGAGCTGGTATCACTACTAACTCCGGTCAAGTGTGTCTAGCAAGGTTTTTGGTTAATATGTATGTTTTATAAATAGATCTTATATATTAATCGTCAACAGCAAGCCCTGAATAGCGATATCCGGAAACTTTATACCTCATACCGGGTTCATCGTCGCTGAATGAGATATAATAGACGATACTGTCCGCCGGTGTTCCATGAGGTGTTGTAGCAGCTCCCAATAAGATTTTACCGCCGTCAATCGTCACATCACATTCGTAGGCTTCATTGGGAGCAGCACCATTAGTTGCAAATGTCAACGCACCGACATCCGATTTAACCCGTACTTTATATTCCCAAAAGTGGCCTATATCGTCTACATACATTTCGGTAGGTGTATTTGCTGCCGTGTTATAGGTATTCATCAGGATATGTCCAATTCCGTTGAAATCTTCGGCAATGACATTACCTCCTTCATCTACCGCATCTACCGTCACTTTCCATTCACCGGCAAGTGCTTCGGTTGCTGTGTTGCCTATTTCGTCTTTTTCGCAACCTGCCAATACGAATACCAGCAGGGTAAATAGCCAAATAATATGTTTATTCATAATTTCTATCCGTTTATTTGTTCATTATTACATAGAATGTCATCGTTCCTGCATAGTCGATATACCAGGAAATCTGTCCTGTTTCCGGATCATATTTCCCCTCTTTCATGCTGTCCATAGAGTCGCCCCAACCAGCAAGCAAACTACTGAGCGGTTCGATCGTATTGTCTGCATTCAGTTTGAAATAGCCTTTCATGGCATAAGCTGCACCGTAAGCGGCTCCTTGGTCATACCAACCTCCCAGAAAATCGGATACGGCAAATATGCCTGGTGCCACCAAAGTAACAGATACACTGAAATCTCCTTTGAATGGAGCTTGTTGACCATTCATATTTCGATAACTGACGCTTGAGTCCACCGTATAATCACCGGAAGCATCTGTTGTGACCTCCGGATCATAAACAACCACCGTGCGTTTAACCGAACTGGAGAATCCATCCGCATTCGTAGCTGAATAAGATACAGAATATAGACCGATTTGATCTGCTTTCACATCACTATTGACAGTTACCGAAGCGGTCACGTCTTCTTCTCCCTCCATGGCAACAACACCGGGATCAGAGAATGTACTGCCCACCGGTACCAGCATGGGATTATCACCATTCAGTTCAAAGTTCACATAATAGGTCACTTTAGTCAGACCTTCTGTCGTTTTCTCGCAGCCCCATAAACCGAAAAGACCGCAAAAAAGCAATAAACTATAAATTACTTTTTTCATAAATCTCTCTTTTAAATTAAATTATTTACCCCAGAACACCGGTGACGTATATCCCGGGAATGCCGGTGTGTTCTCATTACGGGAAGAAGAACTTTCTGCATACGGATAACGTTCCAGCAATTTATTTGCACCCACTTCGCCAAATACCTGAATCGGCGTGTACAACGTACCGGGAACATATTTGGATGTATTGTATGATTCCTGATCGCCTTCGGTATAAAAGTCGCTACCTTTGGCTGTACCGAATGTGGGGTAATCCAAACGACGCATCTCACACCAGGCTTCGAACGGGTTGACACCGGAAAGAGCGACCCATTTTGCGATACCGATACTCTTTTTATAATTGGAAGCATCGAACGGATAACGGGCTACATAGTCGGCAGCTCCACTTACGTTAGCAGAAGCAAAAGAAGCCTCGATGGCGGCCGCATAATGAGTGGCGGCATCGGCTGCAGATCCATAACGTGCATAATATTCAGCCTTGAAGAATTCAACTTCTGATACGGTGATCAGGTAAACCGGCATATCGAATGTGGCCACCGGACGACACCAATCCTGCAATTTGCTGGTAGACTTCGGATAGTTGGTTCCTGAAATACCGCCGATATATTCATTGCTTTTGTTTTTTTGAAAGAAAGCAGCCAAACGAGGATCTTCATATTCGATAGCGCCTTCGCTGTTCTTTACTTGCATCGTACCGATGATCGCCAGGTTGGCAGCGATATTGGTTTGCGTAGATCCCCAGGTCGTAGCAAATTCTTCCGAATAGAACGGGTTCATCTGTCCTGGTTCGTTCTTCCAACATCCTTTATAAGAAACGTCGGTGGTTGGGAAGTTGTTTTCTGCCAATAAAGCAGCCACTTCTGATTGTACGTCTTTCACACCGGATATACGCATCAGCATCCTCAACTTCAATGCATTGGCGAACTTGATCCATTTGTCGGCCGTTGAAGACGGGAAAAGGAAGTTGGTGCATACAATATTCGATGCCGAAACCTTTTCCAGCGCCTCATTGATTTCTGCAATCACTCCTTCATAAACCACCTGTCCTTCATCATATTTAGGAGTCGGAAAGTTTTCTAAATCCAGTGCTTCTGTATAAGGCACTTCGCCATAACAATCAACCAAAGCTTCGTAAACAAACGCGCGCAAAACGGTTCCAGCCAGATAGGTTCCCCAGTCTTCCTGCTCTGCGGACTTGGTTAGTAATGTCTTCAGGTTCTGTAATGCTTTTTGATTGAATTGCGTATAGGTTCCGCTACTGCGGGTAGCCGACATATTGAACTTTGAATAGTCCAAATAGTTGCTTGTTCCGAATAAGTGCGCGTACTGCTGGGCATGGAAACCTCCGGCAATGCGCAAAAAATTACCATAGCTTGAAGCCGTGTTCATTTCGATGGCAGGCATTAACATGGAAGTCTCAATGTTCTCCTCGGCTGGCGAATTGGGATCCGTGTTGATATCCAAATAGCTGTTGCAAGAAGTGAAGCTTACACCCAAAAGCAGTGCAGATGCCAATAATATCTTTTTCATATTTTATTTTCTCCTCGTTTTAGAATTTAACACTCAGGTTGCATCCGAATATACGGCAAGACGGGTTGGTATACAGTTCACCGAATTGTGTTGCCAGGTCACCGTAAGTGGACTGTGATACGGTTGTCGATTCCGGATCTACGTAGCGGTTATCTGATGCGGTCCAGGTAAATACATTATTACAAAATGCCGTAATGGCCAAATTGCTCAATGACATCTTGCGTACCCACTGTCTCGGAACATTCCAGGTCAGGCTGATGTTACGCAATTTAACGAATGAACGATCGAGCAGATAAGCTTCTCCGCCATCTCCATATCCGTAATCGTTGAAATAGGTTTGATAGCTGCCGTTGCCCAGATAAATCGGGGTGGTGTTTTCGGTATAATTGCCACCGCCATTATCAACGACTGAATTGGGGATAATGAACGGACGGCGGTCGTTGTAAGTTGTAACTACACCGTTACCTGTAAATTGCATCAGGTTCTTCGTACGTGAGAACATATAACCACCGCTACGAATATCCAAAGATGCGCTCAATGTGAAATCTTTATAGGTAAAAGCTGTATTGATTCCGCCTGTCCAGTCGTGATTCATGTTTTTGCCGGTATCTTCGACCGATGTACCTAAAACAGGATAACCGTTTGCGTCTACGATCGGCTTTCCATCTGCAGTTTTCTTCGGTAAGTAAGTATAGAACTGCCCCATCGGCTTACCTTCTTCGGCATACATATAAATCGCATCGTTACCGGCAGAGAAGTTATAGATGGAAACTTTTCCGCCTTCCAGGCTTTCAGGTAATGAAAGTACCTTGTTGTTGTTTTTTGAGAAGTTGAAACTCAAATCCCAACGAAAATCTTTAACCTGTATCGGAGTGGTGTTGATAACTAATTCGATACCTTTGTTGCTGACTTCACCGAAGTTGGTTACCATATAGCTGAAACCTGTTGACGGATCGGTCGGAAGAGTAAAGATCTGGTCTTTCGTTTTGCGGTTGTAATAGGCTGCATCGATCCCGAAACGTCCGTTGAAGAATTGTAGGTTCATGCCGACTTCAAATTCTGATGTCATTTCCGGACGCAATGTGTTGCTGCCTTTTGTATTGGAAGCTATAAAGGCATTCACTCCGTTCATCGGGAACTTGGATATGTCGAGACCATAATAACCATTTGCCGTACCTTGTATATAAGTCAGACCTGTCTGGTAAGGATCTGCATCGTTACCGGTCTTACCATATGCCAAACGAGCCTTTCCGAAAGTAAGAATTTCATTTTCCGGGATTAGGCGGGTAAAGATCCAACTCAATGTGGCACCCGGATAGAAGAAACTGTTGTTGTCGATAGGCAATGTAGACGACCAGTCGTTACGGGCGGTCAGGTTCAGGTAAATCATATCGTCCCAACCAACGGTTACATCTCCGAAGAGACCTACCAAACGGCGTTTATTCTGACTTTCCGACAATGTTGTTTTCGTAGAACCGTTACTCAGATCCCAAAATCCGGAAAAGAACGACAAGTCGTCGGTCTGGCCGGTCGTGCGCGTATATCCGCGTTCGTTCATGTTTACACCGGCATTTACGTTCACATCCAGCTTGTTTTCCAGGAAACGTTTAGAATAATTAGCCAGGAAATCGTGATTCAATTCGTAATGACGGCCATAGCGGGTATATACATGTCCACTTTGGTTCATGTTGGAAGGAGCATATCCATAGTCTTCGTCGATCAGCGCGTCGTCCAGCTTAATTTGCGGAGCACCTACCTTACGGTCATAGTCCGTATAGTCGAAGCCCATGCGATAGGACAGTTTCAACTCTCTGATCGGAGTGACATCCACCTGCACTTTACCGTAAATTTGCTTCGAAGCCGTATGGTTGTAATTGTTTTCCAATGACCAGTAGGGGTTGGTGATGCCGTAAGGAGTAAAGTAAGCTTCCGGAGTATTGAAGGGTGAACTGGTATCTTTCATGTCCACGATAGAGATGTCGCGAGGTAACTCAAACACGCCGTCGATTACGGATGTACCTTGGAAACTGCCGACTGCATCCGTCTGGCTGCGTGCAAAATTAAGGGAAGAAGACACTTTCAACCAGTCTGTCGCTTCATAGCCGCCACGGAAAGCTACCGTATTACGTTCGTATGTATCATAATCTTTCGGCATGATACCATCATCTTTCGTAAAAGAATAAGACAGATAATAATCCATCTTGGTGTCGGAAGAAACACCGCTCAAGGAAATTGTATGGTTCTGCGACCAACCCGGATCAAAGAAATCCTTTACATTATCTTTTTTTGCACTGTATTCATGAATCAACTGCTGATTATTCCAGATCGGGCCATACACCTGCATTGATCCATCCAAGCGAGGCCCCCAGGAACCATTTTCGATAAATGTCTGTGCACCGTTCCATCCCTGTCCGAACGAGTTCTGCATTTCCGGCAGGAAAGAGACCATACGAGCCTGTACATTACCGCTGTAGCTGATCGAGAAATTTCGTCCGTCGCCTTTCTTTCCTGATTTCGTGGTAATCACGATCACACCGTTAGCGGCACGGCTACCATACAGGGCTGTTGCGGCTGCACCTTTTAATACAGTCATCGAAGCGATATCTTCAGAAGCCACACTTGAAATACCTCCGGTTGCTACGTTCTTGCCATCACCGGAAACCATATTATTCTGTAAAGGTACACCGTCAACTACATAAAGTGGTTGATTACTTCCGTTGATAGAACTGAAACCACGGATTACAATGTTACTAACCGAACCCGGGTCGGAAGAGGTGGAGCTAACCGATAATCCGGCTACCTTACCGGAAAGGGCATCGGCTACATTGGTCGTACGTGAGCTGATAATTTCATCAGCCTTAACGGTCGTTGCTGAATATCCCAGGGTTTTTTCGGAGCGGGTAATACCCATTGCCGTAACGACAACTTCTTCCAAATTCTGGGTGTCTGACTGCAAGAGCACTTTAATAACTGGCTTTACAGCTACTTCCTGCGTGTTCATACCGACATACGAAATTTGTAAAATTTTTCCCTCGGGTGGTACATCCAAAGAGAAACGACCTTCGGCATCCGTTACTGTACCAATCATTGTCCCTTTAACAAGAACTGATGCTCCAATAATCGGTAGACCGTCATCTGCGGCGGTAACAGTACCTGTCACCTTCACATTTTGAGCCACTACTGTACACATGCAGATCACAAGGCACAGTAAAGTAAAAGTTAACTTTTTCATTTCGCACACATTAAATTATATAATATAACTACAATTTTTACTAAGGTTAAATAAGGTATATCTAAGTCCTTGGAGAACTATGTCTTTTAGTCAGAAGGAAAGCTTAATGATCTTGTTTTGAATAGTCGTTATTCTGTTCTTGCTTTGAATTTAAGTTTACTGAGTATCATGCTCTTTGTGGATAAAACGGAAGGTGTATTTACTGTAAGATGAGGATTTGATATTTATTATCATTTAAAAGGTGTGAAAAAACAGCTTTCATTGGTTTGTTTTTGGTGGCTCCTGCTGCTAAATATTTAGTATGGCTGGATATTTTATGTAAAAAAAGGTTGTAGTTGTGATATTTTTATATAACTTGCCGTCGTTTTTTTAATAACCCAAAAAAACGACAACAAACACCAATAAGTTTATCGTTCTAAGTCTAAGATATTTTTATAAAACAGTTTCTGTTATAACTATAAAGATAGTCCAAATGGACATAGTTCTCCAAGAACTAAGTAAATAAGATTGTATTTATCAAAGAAAAGCTATCATATATAAAAAAGAGTGTCGAAACGTATGTCCGACACTCCTTCTTATTTGAATCGTATTGGTTTTGTACTACTGGCTTTATTCAGTAATAACTGAAAACTCCCCAATACCAGCTTGGGGCAAATCATCCACAATCCGTGTTGCTACAAACCGGATCTTATCCCCTTTTACAGCCGGGAAACGTATTTCCTGTTCGATCGGATTATGTTTGATGTTTGAGAACTCTCCTTCAGCAATTTTTTTGTTGTTCACAAATAACTGATAATTGGAAATATGTCCTCCTGCATCACGTCCCTGGTTAGGCACATAACGGAATCCGGCGATCGGAAGTTCTTTAGCCAATTGTATCTCGATCTCTTGCTTTCCTTTCGGTAAATAAAAAGTTGTATATCCGTTACCGTCGAACATGGCAATAGCCTTTTCGTTCTTTGGAGAAATAACCGTGTAGTCTGAAGCTGGAATATCCAGTTCTTTTACAGATACCGGACTGGCTTTGTCAAATGTACGGTCGTATGAAATAGCTTTGATCGTACCTTTTTGAGCAAACGCAAACGGTTCTGTGTAACGAGGAGAGTCTTTTGTCGGTTCAGAACCGTCGGTTGTGTAATGAAGTTCTGAATTTTTATCTTCCACCTGGATTGTAATGATATTCTTCAAGTCACGTCTGATTGCAGGTTCTGTCAGCAATGCAGGTGCAAGGAATGCTTCTACATTATTAATACATAGCGGACCGCGTGCATCCAGGAAGTTGATGCGTATCTTATCAGCGTTGACGGTCTGGAAGCGGACAATTCGTTTATAACCGACAGTTGTCGTAGAGTCGGCTGCTTCGACGGGAGTCCATTGTCCGTCTTTTTCCGTTTCGATGGTAAATGCTTTTACGCGCTGCCCCAATGGAATGTATTCCTGGATCATCAGGCGGTTTACATCTGTCGGTTTATTAAATGTAAAGGTAAGTGTTGCATTTGTGACGTCATCATCTGTAGCCCAGTAAGAATCCCAATCCCCGTCATTGACTTTGTCGGCTTTGAACTGACCGCCGCGGGAATTGCTGGCTTTTACAGAGGTACCTTTCAATAAATCTGTTTTAAGATCGTTCTGTATGGTCTGATGCCATTCGATAGCGCGGATCGAATCGGTCGGGCTGATCTTTCCGTTCAGTGCGACAGGGAAATTCAACAGGAAGTTCGCATTATGTCCCACACTCCGGTAATACAGATCTACCAGATGTGACAACGACTTCACCTGGTGGTCTTCGCGTGCATGATAGAACCAGCCCGGACGGATGGATACATCGCATTCGCCGCCCAGCCACTGCTCGCCATCTTCCAGTCCCCATTGGCTCTGACGGTAATGTATGCCGTCTTTTTTGGTAAACATACTCCATTGTGTATCACCTGCCCAGCCTTCTTCGTTCCCGATCCAGCGGATAGTAGGTTCGGTTCCGCCGAAGATCATGACTGACGGATTGTATTTTTTGATGGTGTCGACGGCCTGTTCGTATTTATAATAACTGTTCGGGTCGATCGAACGTGTTTCATCGGCACCGCCGTACCAGCCGTTTCCTCCGTTTGCGCCGTCGAACCAGTATTCGAACAACGGACCATAGTTGCACACCAGTTCATGCAATTGGGCATGAAACTTCTCTACGTATCCCGGTTGTCCGTAATTTTCACTGTTGCGATCCCAGGGAGAAAGATAGATTCCGAATTTCAGTCCGTGTTTATGGCAGGCATCGGAAAGCTCTTTCACCATATCTCCTTTCCCATCTTCCCAAGGAGAGTTTTTCACGCTGTATTCTGTCGTAGCAGTCTGCCACAGACAAAAACCGTCGTGATGTTTGGCGGTGAGGATCACCCCTTTTAATCCGGCTGCCTGGATCGTGCGGACCCATTGTTCGCAATCCAGATCAGTAGGATTGAAAGTTGAAGCCGGCGTATTTCCGTACCCCCATTCAAGATCGTTGAATGTGTTCAAACCAAAATGGACGAATGCATAGGTTTCCATTTTATGCCATTCTACCTGCTCCGGTGTCGGAATAGGATAGACAGGGTCAGGGGCACTTACTTCCTTACAGGAAAATAACGTACTGAGTCCGACCCCAAGGAGGAAAAGATAATTTGTGCTTTTCATCTCGTGTTTATGTTATTGTTTATGCTCCCAAAGGTACGAAAAATCTGGTTTGCCGATGTTTTTCCAGTCTGTTTTGATATTTTTACTTATTGTATAACAGGGAAAAAGCTATCCGATAGGATCTTGGCGTATTTAGTACAATATTCTTTGTCTTATTGTATTAAATACATGTGGTATTTCTCTATCTGCTTAATAATGTGATGTATAAAATGTATTCTAAGTTTGTTTTGTTGATAATGAATTCATATATTTGGGCATCTAATAACTATATTATTTATAATAGATACCATGAAAAGAAGAGATTTCTTAACAAACACAGCATTGTTGGGTGCCGGAATACCACTGGGTATGTCGTCGGCTGTAATGACTTCATGTACGCAAGAAAAACAAGGTGCAGGTGCCGCTGCGAAGAATTATTCTCCGGAAGAATTGGGAATGTTTTCTTTTGTAGAAGTGGCTCCTGACGGAAAACCGTTAAAAGCGGCGTTGGTCGGTTGCGGTGACCGTGGAACAGGTGCAGCTACTCAGTTTCTTAAATCCGGTCCGAATGTTTCCATCATCGCTTTGGCTGATCTATTTCCGGATAGAATGGCTACTTGCCGGAAAGTATTATCGGAACAATTTAAAAACGAGGTTCCTGATGCAAACTGCTTCCTGGGATTCGATGCGTATAAAAAGGTATTGGCGATGAACGATATAGACGTCGTTCTGCTGTGTACTCCGACACATTTCCGTCCGGAACAGTTTAAAGCTGCCGTTGAAGCCGGTAAACATATCTTTATGGAAAAGCCTTGTGCTGTCGACCCTACGGGTATACGTACAGTGATTGCTGCGGCAAAAGTGGCAACTTCAAAAGGTTTGACTGTAGTAACGGGAAATCAGCGTCGTCATCGTAAAGACTATTGGGAAGCTTATGTTCAGGTAAAAAATGGATTGATTGGTGATGTGGTGTCATCTTCAGCTCATTGGGATCAGGGTGCCTGGTGGAATAAACGGAAACGGCCGGAATGGAGCGATATGGAATATTGTATCCGTAACTGGTTTAATATTAAATGGCTAAGCGGTGACCATCTGCTGGATCAGGCTATTCATAATATTGATGTTGTTACTTGGTTTATGGAAGATCGTCCGGTTCGTGCGGTAGGTTTCGGCGGTCGTGCACAGCGTCTGACTGGCGATATTTATGACTTCTTCAGTGTAGACTATTATTACAATAATAATAAACGGATGTTGGCAACTGCTCGTCAGATTGACGGTTGTGACGGAAATGTATCCGAACAGGTATATGGCACCAAAGGCGTTGCCCTGTTGAACGACAGAGGTGAAATTAAGCTTGTAGATTACAATGGGAATACCCTTTGGGAGTATGACTATCAGAATAAACCGGTGAAAAATCCGTATGATCAGGAACATGTCCATTTGGTTGAATCAATTCGTTTAGATAAAAAAATAAATCAGGCAGAAGCACTGGCCTATTCAACCCAGGTTGCTATTCTTGGACGTGAAGCAGCTTATACCGGTAAACCGATTACATGGGATGAGATTATGGCATCGACTCTCCGTTATGGTCCGGAAGAATATAAGATGGGACCGTTACCATTCTATAAAGAAGGGGAAGCTCCAAAGCCGGGTAAAGCTCCGGATGCTCCGGTTATGTAAATTTGAAATTGCGTCAATAGCGAAACTCCGTATTCTTATATCGAAGAATACGGAGTTTTGTTTAATATATGGTGAACAGATAAAGTTGATTTCTCGAACAATTTGCCTTTCGACAGCTGTGGTAAGATATTTCGATAGCTGTCGAAAGGCTTTCCCATAGCTATCGAAAGGCCTTCCCACAGCTGTCGAAAGGCAAACCGTTTGGAATGTAAATGCACAATGAACGGCATCCTTGTTCTTCTTCCTGCCTATGGATTGTACCGGTTTAGACTTAGCAACAGAATGAGCGAGGTTAATTTCAGCTGATTTATCCGTGTCGGTTTCGTTTATGCCCGTATTTCTTTTCTCTTTCGTACGTACATTATATAACAACGTCTTTGATGAAAAAATAAATACAAAATATTTGGTAAAATATTTGGAGCGTATGTTGTAAAGCACTACTTTTGCACCCGCATTCGAGAGAGAACGGCGCACCAACATGATGAAAGGGGTAACCTGTGGAAAGGGGATGAGGTTAGAGATTCTAAGCAAGATTCCAACCGCCGCAGCGACTCGAAAAAAACTTTGAATTTTTCTTCTGAAAAATTTGCCGGTTAAAATAAAGTCCTTACCTTTGCAGCCGCAATCGAAAGATGAGCGAAAGTTCTTTGAAAGATTTACATATCAACAAGTAGTACAAGTATTAAAAATTAATACCGTCAAAAACTTGAAAATAAACTAACGGATTCTGAGCAAAGATATAACAATTTAAACAACGAAGAGTTTGATCCTGGCTCAGGATGAACGCTAGCGACAGGCTTAACACATGCAAGTCGAGGGGCAGCGGGGAGTAGCAATACTCTGCCGGCGACCGGCGCACGGGTGAGTAACGCGTATGCAACCTGCCTATCAGAGGGGAATAACCCGGCGAAAGTCGGACTAATACCGCATAAAACAGGGGTCCCGCATGGGAATTTTGTTAAAGAATAATCGCTGATAGATGGGCATGCGTTCCATTAGATAGTTGGTGGGGTAACGGCCCACCAAGTCCACGATGGATAGGGGTTCTGAGAGGAAGGTCCCCCACACTGGTACTGAGACACGGACCAGACTCCTACGGGAGGCAGCAGTGAGGAATATTGGTCAATGGGCGAGAGCCTGAACCAGCCAAGTCGCGTGAAGGATGAAGGATCTATGGTTCGTAAACTTCTTTTTTATAGGGAATAAAGTGCTGGACGTGTCCAGTTTTGTATGTACCCTATGAATAAGGATCGGCTAACTCCGTGCCAGCAGCCGCGGTAATACGGAGGATCCGAGCGTTATCCGGATTTATTGGGTTTAAAGGGTGCGTAGGTGGTTTTTTAAGTCAGCGGTGAAAGTTTGTGGCTCAACCATAAAATTGCCGTTGAAACTGGAGGACTTGAGTATGTTTGAGGTAGGCGGAATGCGTGGTGTAGCGGTGAAATGCATAGATATCACGCAGAACTCCAATTGCGAAGGCAGCTTACTAAACCATAACTGACACTGAAGCACGAAAGCGTGGGGATCAAACAGGATTAGATACCCTGGTAGTCCACGCAGTAAACGATGATTACTAGCTGTTTGCGATACACGGTAAGCGGCACAGCGAAAGCGTTAAGTAATCCACCTGGGGAGTACGCCGGCAACGGTGAAACTCAAAGGAATTGACGGGGGCCCGCACAAGCGGAGGAACATGTGGTTTAATTCGATGATACGCGAGGAACCTTACCCGGGTTTGAACGTAAGTTGACCGGAGTGGAAACACTCTTTCTAGCAATAGCAATTTACGAGGTGCTGCATGGTTGTCGTCAGCTCGTGCCGTGAGGTGTCGGCTTAAGTGCCATAACGAGCGCAACCCTTATCTTTAGTTACTAACAGGTCGTGCTGAGGACTCTAAAGAGACTGCCAGCGTAAGCTGTGAGGAAGGTGGGGATGACGTCAAATCAGCACGGCCCTTACATCCGGGGCGACACACGTGTTACAATGGCATGGACAAAGGGCAGCTACCTGGCGACAGGATGCTAATCTCCAAACCATGTCTCAGTTCGGATCGAAGTCTGCAACCCGACTTCGTGAAGCTGGATTCGCTAGTAATCGCGCATCAGCCATGGCGCGGTGAATACGTTCCGGGCCTTGTACACACCGCCCGTCAAGCCATGGGAGTTGGGGGTACCTAAAGTCCGTAACCGCAAGGATCGGCCTAGGTAAAACCGATGACTGGGGCTAAGTCGTAACAAGGTAGCCGTACCGGAAGGTGCGGCTGGAACACCTCTTTACGGAGCGAAGGATTCGTTATCAGGTTGACTAAAAGGTATTAGTTAACTTGTACTACGGTTGAATATGTATAAAATATAGATCATACTTACGATAAAAAGTAAGTAAGAGAGAAAAATGATGCTGAGGGCAACCAAGGCAAAGTTGACAGTCCTATAGCTCAGTTGGTTAGAGCGCTACACTGATAATGTAGAGGTCGGCAGTTCAACTCTGCCTGGGACTACAGGATCTCTAAGAAGGTACTGGGGGATTAGCTCAGCTGGCTAGAGCATCTGCCTTGCACGCAGAGGGTCAACGGTTCGAATCCGTTATTCTCCACACAAAGGATTACCGGGACATAAGAAACGAAAGTAATCTAAAAAGATCTTTGACATGATGGACAACGTAAAATAAAGTAACGAAAAAGAGCAAGCTGAAGATATATCAATCCGATTTACCGTATGGTAACCGGAAAAAAGAAAGTAAGCAAGGGCAGACGGTGGATGCCTTGGCTCTCGGAGGCGATGAAGGACGTGATAAGCTGCGATAAGCCGGGGGGAGATGCAAATAATCTTTGATCCTCGGATTTCCGAATGGGGCAACCCGGCTGGTTGAAGACCAGTCACCTCGTAAGAGGAGCGAACGTGGGGAACTGAAACATCTAAGTACCCATAGGAGAAGAAAATAAAAATGATTCCGCAAGTAGTGGCGAGCGAACGCGGAAGAGCCCAAACCGGTATTGTTTAGGCAATACCGGGGTTGTAGGACTACGATGTAGCAAGACATTAGTAAAGTAGAACGTTTTGGAAAGAACGGCCATAGACGGTGATAGCCCGGTATACGACTTACTGACGAAGCTTAGTAGTATCCTGAGTAGCGCGGGGCACGAGAAATCCTGTGTGAATTAGCGGGGCCCATCCCGTAAGGCTAAATACTCCCGAGAGACCGATAGCGAACCAGTACCGTGAGGGAAAGGTGAAAAGAACCTCGAACAGAGGAGTGAAATAGACCCTGAACCCGTCTGCCTACAAGCGGTCGGAGCAGCCTTAAGGTTGTGACGGCGTGCCTTTGCATAATGAACCTACGAGTTACTTTCTCCGGCAAGGTTAAGTGATTCAGTCACGGAGCCGAAGCGAAAGCGAGTCTGAACAGGGCGCCATAGTCGGAGGGAGTAGACGCGAAACCAAGTGATCTACCCATGGTCAGGTTGAAGGTTAGGTAACACTAACTGGAGGACCGAACCGGTAAGCGTTGAAAAGCTTTCGGATGAACTGTGGGTAGGGTGAAAGGCTAATCAAACTTGGAGATAGCTCGTACTCCCCGAAATGCATTTAGGTGCAGCCTTTATTTAGTATAGCATGAGGTAGAGCGACTGATTGGATGCGAGGGCTTCACCGCCTATCAAGTCGGATAAACTCCGAATGCGTGCTATATATTGATAAGGAGTGAGGGCGCGGGTGCTAAGGTCCGCGTCCGAGAGGAGAAGAATCCAGACCATCAGCTAAGGTCCCCAAATAACAGTTAAGTTGAACTAACGAAGTCAGACTGCAGAGACAGCTAGGATGTTGGCTTGGAAGCAGCCATTCATTTAAAGAGTGCGTAACAGCTCACTAGTCGAGGAGTTTGGCGTGGATAATACTCGGGCATAAACTGTTTACCGAAGCTATGGATGTCGTAAGACATGGTAGGGGAGCATTCCAGCGGCGTTGAAGGTGAGGGATAACCCTTGCTGGAGCGACTGGAAAAGCAAATGTAGGTATAAGTAACGATAAAGGAAGTGAGAAACTTCCTCGCCGAAAGACTAAGGTTTCCTGATCAACGTTAATCGGATCAGGGTAAGTCGGGACCTAAGGATAAGCCGAACGGCGATTCCGATGGAAGAATGGTTTAATATTCCCATACTACTTTATGGAGCGATGTGGAGACGGAGAAGTGACAGTCCTGCCATCTGACGGAATAGATGGTTAAAGGGTGTAGACGTGGATCGTGGTAGGCAAATCCGCCATGAGAGTCGAACCTGACAGTATGCCGCGTACTTGTACAAGGCAATATGGACGTAATCAGGCTCCCTAGAAAATCCGCTAAGCATATTCATAAAGTACCCGTACCGTAAACGGACACACGTAGTTGGGTTGAGAATACTGAGGCGCTCGAGTGATTCACGGTTAAGGAACTAGGCAAATTGACCCTGTAACTTCGGGATAAAGGGTCCCTACTGAAAGGTAGGGCGCAGAGAATAGGTCCAGGCAACTGTTTAACAAAAACACATGGCTGTGCGAAATAGAAATATGAAGTATACAGCCTGACACCTGCCCGGTGCTGGAAGGTTAAGAGGAGAAGTCATCGCAAGAGAAGCTTTGAATTGAAGCCCCAGTAAACGGCGGCCGTAACTATAACGGTCCTAAGGTAGCGAAATTCCTTGTCGGGTAAGTTCCGACCTGCACGAATGGTGTAATGATCTGGACACTGTCTCAACCGTGAGCTCGGTGAAATTGTAGTATCGGTGAAGATGCCGATTACCCGCGATGGGACGAAAAGACCCCGTGAACCTTTACTATAGCTTTACATTGAATTTGGGCAACTAATGTGTAGGATAGGCCGGAGACTATGAAGCAGGTACGCCAGTATTTGTGGAGTCACCGTTGAAATACGGCCCTTTGGTTGTTTGAGTTCTAACTCGCGAGATGCGAGGACACTGTATGGTGGGTAGTTTGACTGGGGTGGTCGCCTCCAAAAGAGTAACGGAGGCTTCTAAAGGTACCCTCAGACCGATTGGTAACCGGTCGTAGAGTGTAATGGCATAAGGGTGCTTGACTGGGAGAGATACAACTCGATCAGGTAGGAAACTAGAGCATAGTGATCCGGTGGTTCCGCATGGAAGGGCCATCGCTCAAAGGATAAAAGGTACTCCGGGGATAACAGGCTGATCGCTCCCAAGAGCTCATATCGACGGAGCGGTTTGGCACCTCGATGTCGGCTCGTCACATCCTGGGGCTGGAGAAGGTCCCAAGGGTTGGGCTGTTCGCCCATTAAAGTGGCACGCGAGCTGGGTTCAGAACGTCGTGAGACAGTTCGGTCTCTATCTATCGTGGGCGTAGGATATTTGAGAGGCTCTGACACTAGTACGAGAGGACCGTGTTGGACAGACCCTGGTTTACCGGTTGTACCGCCAGGTGCACCGCCGGGTAGCTAAGTCTGGATTGGATAAGTGCTGAAAGCATCTAAGTACGAAGCCAGCCTCAAGATTAGATATCCCTCAAGGGTCGTCGTAGACTACGACGTTGATAGGCTACAGGTGTAAGGGCAGTAATGTCGAAGCCGAGTAGTACTAATAGCCCGAGACTTTCTTTTTCCGGGAGAAAGGGTTGATATATCTGAAGAATTGAAAATTGACAATTGAGAATTGACAATTATTGATTCGCTCTATGGTTACGTTAAAGTAACGTTGTCCAAGTCAAACATCTTAAAAAGAAATTAAGGTGGTTATAGCGTTGGGGATCCACCTCTTCCCATTCCGAACAGAGAAGTTAAGCCCAACCGCGTCGATGGTACTGCGTAAAAGTGGGAGAGTAGATAGCCGCCGTTTTATTCAGCGAAAGCTGAAAGACAGAAAGGAGTCAGTTCAACAGAATTGACTCCTTTTCTATTTTATACAGATCCATTCTCTTCGTTCAAAACATCGATGCCTTTATTCGTAGCGCACGGCTGTTCCGGCTGCAGTGACCATCAGACTCCCTTTGTATTATAACTCGCTTAGATAACGCTAAAAACGCCTTAAAATTATTTATCCTTTCGTTATTCCCTAAAACAGCTATTGAGTAATTCTATTCTAAATTCGTGCGCACACGATACTACAAGGCTTCTTTGTGAAAATAAATACAAAATATTTGGTAAAATATTTGGAGCGTATGTTGTAAAGCACTACTTTTGCACCCGCATTCGAGAGAGAACGGCGCACTAGAAATGATGAAAGGGGTAACCTGTGGAAAGGGGATGAGGTTAGAGATTCTAAGCAAGATTCCAACTGCCGCAGCGACTCAAAAAAAACTTTGAATTTTTCTTCTGAAAAATTTGCCGGTTAAAATAAAGTCCTTACCTTTGCAGCCGCAATCGAAAGATGAGCGAAAGTTCTTTGAAAGATTTACATATCAACAAGTAGTACAAGTATTAAAAATTAATACCGTCAAAACTTGAAATAATAACGGATTCTGAGCAAAGATATAAAACAATTTAAACAACGAAGAGTTTGATCCTGGCTCAGGATGAACGCTAGCGACAGGCTTAACACATGCAAGTCGAGGGGCAGCGGGGAGTAGCAATACTCCGCCGGCGACCGGCGCACGGGTGAGTAACGCGTATGCAACCTGCCTATCAGAGGGGAATAACCCGGCGAAAGTCGGACTAATACCGCATAAAACAGGGTCCCGCATGGGAATATTTGTTAAGAATAATCGCTGATAGATGGGCATGCGTTCCATTAGATAGTTGGTGGGGTAACGGCCCACCAAGTCCACGATGGATAGGGGTTCTGAGAGGAAGGTCCCCCACACTGGTACTGAGACACGGACCAGACTCCTACGGGAGGCAGCAGTGAGGAATATTGGTCAATGGGCGAGAGCCTGAACCAGCCAAGTCGCGTGAAGGATGAAGGATCTATGGTTCGTAAACTTCTTTTATAGGGAATAAAGTTCGGGACGTGTCCCGTTTTGTATGTACCCTGTGAATAAGGATCGGCTAACTCCGTGCCAGCAGCCGCGGTAATACGGAGGATCCGAGCGTTATCCGGATTTATTGGGTTTAAAGGGTGCGTAGGTGGTTTTTTAAGTCAGCGGTGAAAGTTTGTGGCTCAACCATAAAATTGCCGTTGAAACTGGAGGACTTGAGTATGTTTGAGGTAGGCGGAATGCGTGGTGTAGCGGTGAAATGCATAGATATCACGCAGAACTCCGATTGCGAAGGCAGCTTACTAAACCATAACTGACACTGAAGCACGAAAGCGTGGGGATCAAACAGGATTAGATACCCTGGTAGTCCACGCAGTAAACGATGATTACTAGGAGTTTGCGATACACGGTAAGCTCTACAGCGAAAGCGTTAAGTAATCCACCTGGGGAGTACGCCGGCAACGGTGAAACTCAAAGGAATTGACGGGGGCCCGCACAAGCGGAGGAACATGTGGTTTAATTCGATGATACGCGAGGAACCTTACCCGGGTTTGAACGCATTTGGACCGGAGTGGAAACACTTCTTCTAGTAATAGCCATTTGCGAGGTGCTGCATGGTTGTCGTCAGCTCGTGCCGTGAGGTGTCGGCTTAAGTGCCATAACGAGCGCAACCCTTATCTTTAGTTACTAACAGGTCGAGCTGAGGACTCTAAAGAGACTGCCGGCGTAAGCTGTGAGGAAGGTGGGGATGACGTCAAATCAGCACGGCCCTTACATCCGGGGCGACACACGTGTTACAATGGTGGGGACAAAGGGCAGCTACCTGGCGACAGGATGCTAATCTCCAAACCCCATCTCAGTTCGGATCGAAGTCTGCAACCCGACTTCGTGAAGCTGGATTCGCTAGTAATCGCGCATCAGCCATGGCGCGGTGAATACGTTCCCGGGCCTTGTACACACCGCCCGTCAAGCCATGGGAGTTGGGGGTACCTAAAGTCCGTAACCGCAAGGATCGGCCTAGGGTAAAACCGATGACTGGGGCTAAGTCGTAACAAGGTAGCCGTACCGGAAGGTGCGGCTGGAACACCTCCTTTCTGGAGCGAAGAGTTCGTTATCAAGTTGACTAAAGGTATTAGTTAACTTGTACTACGGTTGAATATGTATAAAATATAGATCATACTTACGATAAAAAGTAAGTAAGAGAAAAAATGATGCTGAGGGCAACCAAGGCAAAGTTGACAGTCCTATAGCTCAGTTGGTTAGAGCGCTACACTGATAATGTAGAGGTCGGCAGTTCAACTCTGCCTGGGACTACGAATATAATTGACAATTGACAATGCACAATTGATAATTATAGAACTCAAACTCTAATTGTCAATTGTTAATTATCAATTGTCAATTGAAACTGGGGGATTAGCTCAGCTGGCTAGAGCATCTGCCTTGCACGCAGAGGGTCAACGGTTCGAATCCGTTATTCTCCACACAAAAATTGTCAATTATCAATTGTTAATTGTCAATTTAAAAGATCTTTGACATGATGGACAACGTAAAATAAAGTAACGAATAAAAGAGCAAGCTGAAGATATATCAATCCGATTTACCGTATGGTAACCGGAAAAAAGAAAGTAAGCAAGGGCAGACGGTGGATGCCTTGGCTCTCGGAGGCGATGAAGGACGTGATAAGCTGCGATAAGCCGGGGGGAGATGCAAATAATCCTTGATCCTCGGATTTCCGAATGGGGCAACCCGGCAGGTTGAAGGCCTGTCACCTCGTAAGAGGGGCGAACGTGGGGAACTGAAACATCTAAGTACCCATAGGAGGAGAAAATAAGAATGATTCCGCAAGTAGTGGCGAGCGAACGCGGAAGAGCCCAAACCGGTATTGTTTAGGCAATACCGGGGTTGTAGGACCACGGCATGGCAAGAAATCAGGAAAGTGGAACGCTTTGGAAAAAGCGATCAGAGAGGGTGAAAATCCCGTACACGACTTTCTGAGGAAGCCTAGTGGTATCCTGAGTAGCGCGGAGCACGAGGAATTCTGTGTGAATTAGCGGGGCCCATCCCGTAAGGCTAAATACTCCCGAGAGACCGATAGCGAACCAGTACCGTGAGGGAAAGGTGAAAAGAACCTCGAACAGAGGAGTGAAATAGACCCTGAACCCGTCTGCCTACAAGCGGTCGGAGCAGCCTTAAGGTTGTGACGGCGTGCCTTTTGCATAATGAACCTACGAGTTACTTTCTCCGGCAAGGTTAAGTGATTCAGTCACGGAGCCGAAGCGAAAGCGAGTCTGAACAGGGCGCCATAGTCGGAGGGAGTAGACGCGAAACCAAGTGATCTACCCATGGTCAGGTTGAAGGTTAGGTAACACTAACTGGAGGACCGAACCGGTAAGCGTTGAAAAGCTTTCGGATGAACTGTGGGTAGGGGTGAAAGGCTAATCAAACTTGGAGATAGCTCGTACTCCCGAAATGCATTTAGGTGCAGCCTTTATTTAGTATAGCATGAGGTAGAGCGACTGATTGGATGCGAGGGCTTCACCGCCTATCAAGTCCGATAAACCCGAATGCGTGCTATATATTGATAAGGAGTGAGGGCGCGGGTGCTAAGGTCCGCGTCCGAGAGGAGAAGAATCCAGACCATCAGCTAAGGTCCCCAAATAACAGTTAAGTTGAACTAACGAAGTCAGACTGCAGAGACAGCTAGGATGTTGGCTTGGAAGCAGCCATTCATTTAAAGAGTGCGTAACAGCTCACTAGTCGAGGAGTTTGGCGTGGATAATACTCGGGCATAAACTGTTTCGAAGCTATGGATGTCGTAAGACATGGTAGGGGAGCATTCCAGCGGCGTTGAAGGTGAGGGATAACCCTTGCTGGAGCGACTGGAAAAGCAAATGTAGGTATAAGTAACGATAAAGGAAGTGAGAAACTTCCTCGCCGAAAGACTAAGGTTTCCTGATCAACGTTAATCGGATCAGGGTAAGTCGGGACCTAAGGATAAGCCGAACGGCGATTCCGATGGAAGAATGGTTTAATATTCCCATACTACTTTATGGAGCGATGTGGAGACGGAGAAGTGACAGTCCTGCCATCTGACGGAATAGATGGTTAAAGGGTGTAGACGTGGATCGTGGTAGGCAAATCCGCCATGAGAGTCGAACCTGACAGTATGCCGCGTACTTGTACAAGGCAATATGGACGTAATCAGGCTCCTAGAAAATCCGCTAAGCATATTCATAAAGTACCCGTACCGTAAACGGACACACGTAGTTGGGTTGAGAATACTGAGGCGCTCGAGTGATTCACGGTTAAGGAACTAGGCAAATTGACCCTGTAACTTCGGGATAAAGGGTCCCTACTGAAAGGTAGGGCGCAGAGAATAGGTCCAGGCAACTGTTTAACAAAAACACATGGCTGTGCGAAATAGAAATATGAAGTATACAGCCTGACACCTGCCCGGTGCTGGAAGGTTAAGAGGAGAAGTCATCGCAAGAGAAGCTTTGAATTGAAGCCCCAGTAAACGGCGGCCGTAACTATAACGGTCCTAAGGTAGCGAAATTCCTTGTCGGGTAAGTTCCGACCTGCACGAATGGTGTAATGATCTGGACACTGTCTCAACCGTGAGCTCGGTGAAATTGTAGTATCGGTGAAGATGCCGATTACCCGCGATGGGACGAAAAGACCCCGTGAACCTTTACTATAGCTTTACATTGAATTTGGGCAACTAATGTGTAGGATAGGCCGGAGACTATGAAGCAGGTACGCCAGTATTTGTGGAGTCACCGTTGAAATACGGCCCTTTGGTTGTTTGAGTTCTAACTCGCGAGATGCGAGGACACTGTATGGTGGGTAGTTTGACTGGGGTGGTCGCCTCCAAAAGAGTAACGGAGGCTTCTAAAGGTACCCTCAGACCGATTGGTAACCGGTCGTAGAGTGTAATGGCATAAGGGTGCTTGACTGGGAGAGATACAACTCGATCAGGTAGGAAACTAGAGCATAGTGATCCGGTGGTTCCGCATGGAAGGGCCATCGCTCAAAGGATAAAAGGTACTCCGGGGATAACAGGCTGATCGCTCCCAAGAGCTCATATCGACGGAGCGGTTTGGCACCTCGATGTCGGCTCGTCACATCCTGGGGCTGGAGAAGGTCCCAAGGGTTGGGCTGTTCGCCCATTAAAGTGGCACGCGAGCTGGGTTCAGAACGTCGTGAGACAGTTCGGTCTCTATCTATCGTGGGCGTAGGATATTTGAGAGGCTCTGACACTAGTACGAGAGGACCGTGTTGGACAGACCCTGGTTTACCGGTTGTACCGCCAGGTGCACCGCCGGGTAGCTAAGTCTGGATTGGATAAGTGCTGAAAGCATCTAAGTACGAAGCCAGCCTCAAGATTAGATATCCCTCAAGGGTCGTCGTAGACTACGACGTTGATAGGCTACAGGTGTAAGGGCAGTAATGTCGAAGCCGAGTAGTACTAATAGCCCGAGACTTTCTTTTTCCGGAGAAAGGGTTGATATATCTGAAGAATTGAGAATTGAGAATTGACAATTATTGATTCGCTCTATGGTTACGTTAAAGTAACGTTGTCCAAGTCAAATATCTTAAAAAGAAATTAAGGTGGTTATAGCGTTGGGGATCCACCTCTTCCCATTCCGAACAGAGAAGTTAAGCCCAACCACGTCGATGGTACTGCGTAAAAGTGGGAGAGTAGATAGCCGCCGTTTTATTCAGGCGAAAGCTGAAAGACAGAAAGGAGTCAGTTCAACAGAATTGACTCCTTTTCTATTTTATACAGATCCATTCTCTTCGTCCAAAACATCGATGCTTTATTCGTAGCGCACGGCTGTTCCGGCTGCAGTGACCATCAACATACTTCCGCTGCCTCCAACTGTTTCATAGTCCAGATCTACTGCTATGACAGCATTGGCTCCCATACGAGCAGCATGCTCGCTCATTTCCTGTAAAGCGATATCTTTTGCTTCGCGTAATACACTTTCGTATGAACCGGCACGGCCACCTACAATATCGCGTATTCCTGCAAAGAAATCTTTGAATACATTTGCCCCGATGATTGTCTCACCGGATACAATTCCATAATATTGGGTGATCTTTTTCCCTTCGATGTTGTTTGTCGTTGTTAATAACATAGCTTTTTATTTTATAGTCTGCAGCAAATATATCTATTATATTGAATCTGTGATCGGATTTAGCACAAATAAAAACGGACAGAGGTTCATTTATATAGAATCTCTGTCCGTCGTTTATCGAATGCCTATCCGTTTATCGTTTTTTACGGATGTGTGTTTGTCATTTCAAATACAAGTTTACCACCTTTGGTGATGTCTTTATGCGAGATAAACGGAGTCTCCAGTACTTTGCCGTTCAGCAAAACTCTTTCTATATATTTGTTTTCAGGACTGTTGTTCTCCACCCGAATCTCAAATACTCCGCCTTTCACGCGAATTAAGGCATGATTTATCATCGGACGGCCCAATGTATAAACCGGAATACCCGGAGCAACCTGATAGAAACCTAATGCACTCATCACATACCATGCCGACATCTGTCCGCAATCTTCGTTGCCGATGATACCGTCCGGCTTGTTCGTATAGAATTCGCGCATGATATAATCCAGGCGTTCCTGTCCTTTCCAGGGTGAATCCGTCCAGTTATACAAGTAAGCCATATGGTGGCTCGGTTCGTTACCATGAGCATACTGACCGATCAGACCTGTGATATCACCTGAAGCATGTTCACCATCCACCTGTGAAGATGTTGTGAATAGAGTATCCAAGCGTGTTTCCAATTCTTTCTTGCCTCCGATCGTAGCAATGAAATTATCCATATCGTGTGGTGCGAAGAAACTCCATTGGAAAGCATTACCTTCCGTATAATCACTTCTCATGTGAGCCGAGTAACGCGGATTAAACGGAGTACGGAAAGTTCCGTCACCCATAATCGGACGCATCATCTTCGTTTCCGGATCCAGATAACGTTTGTAGTATTCTCCTTTGGCAGCATAAGCCTGCGCCATAGAGTCCAATCCTGCTTTGGCTGCGATCTGTGAGATACACCAGTCTTCGTAAGCCATTTCTAATCCCCAGGATACAGATTCGGGAACGGAATCAGCCGGAACGAATCCATATTTTTCTTTATAATACGGATGACGGGTGATCAAATCGAGTTCACGTGTTCCTTTGAACTTTTCTGCCAGGTCTTCACGGTAAACGGAAGAACGTGCACCGGCTTCCGCCCATGTTTTCAGGTCACCGTCAGCCAGGTCTTTGCAAACCAGGTCAGCCAGAACGGATACGGCAGGATAGCCAACCATACAACCTGTATAGCTGGAAGCCAACGGCCATTTCGGTAGAATGCCTCCTTCTTTATATCCCTGTACCAATACTTTACCCCAGTCGGCTGCCAGATCCGGATTGATGATCGTCATTAACGGATGCAAAGCACGGAAGGTATCCCACAAAGAGAATACGGAATAGTTCGTATAGCCCGGTTCTGCCTTATGTATCTTTTTATCCATACCTAGATAACGACCGTCTACGTCCTGATAGGCGAACGGAGCGATCATCGTATGATATAGAGCAGTGTAGAAATTTACCATAACGGTAGGATCAGCCTGAACTTCGATCGCATTCAGTGCGTTGTTCCATATCTCAGCCGATTTGATGCGGGTTGCTTCGAAATCCCAGCCGGGAAGTTCTGCTTCGAGGTTCTTTTCTGCTCCTTCCGTATCTACCATAGAAAGTGCTACTTTTACGTATAAAGGTTCAGCCTTTTCTGGAAATTTGTAATGGAATTTCAGATCTTCGGCAGTATTGATACGCAGGAACAATGAATCCTGGCGCAATTTACCGTCGATGTATTGGTATATTGTTTCGATAGGTTCAGAGAAGGTGATCCGGTAAGAAACCGAATGGAAATGTGCCCATCCCTGCGTGCGGACTGTTCCTTCTACTGTCGAATCGTTCACGAACAGGTAGCTGTTATCTACCAGTTTATGCCCCCAGTTCGGTTGCAGGATATGTCCCAGGTCGAGCATTACGCGACGATCTTTAGGGTTGTCGTAGGTATATTTATGGAAACCAACTTTATCAGTACTTGTTAATTCCACATTTACTCCGAAGTTATCCAAGCGTACGGCATAATAGCCCGGAGTTGCTTTCTCGGTATCTTTATTGAAAAGACCAACCGGCTTGATCGAGTCGGTACCGGAGAAAGGCAGTAATGCTACATCACCCAGATCGCCGATACCGGTACCTGAAAGGTGTGTATGGCTGAATCCATAGATTTCCCGGTCATCATAATGATAACCGCTACTGGCATCCCAACCCATGATATGGGTATCCGGACTAACCTGTACCATAGCAAACGGACGGGTAGCGCCGGGGAAAGTATGCCCGTGGAATCCGGTTCCAATGAACGGATCGACATACTTGATTTCATCACTTAATAAGCCACTGCCGGGGGCTGACTGGCAACCTGCCAGCAGACAGAGTACAGCTGCCTGTAGGAATAAGATCGTCTTTTTCACTTTTTATTGATTTAGTTTGATATTATGCGTATCTATTGTTAATTAGAACTGCTACAAATATAATGAAAAAGAACTATATAGCGCTGTTTTTCTTCTATCTGATAAAAAAAGTGACAGAAAACTGCAACCTTTTACCTGGCTCACTCGTCTAATATAACAGAGATGAGAACAGACGAATTCATAACAAGGATACTGCCGCTAAAAGACAACCTGTTGCGGGTTGCTTTCAGGATTACCGGAAATGCAGATCGTTCGGAGCAGATCGTTCAGGAGGTCATGCTGAAGATTTGGAACGAACGGGCCGCATGGATCGTAATAGAAGATCTTCCTTCTTATTGCTTGATGGTCACGCGTAACATGGCATTGGAAACGGTCAATTTAAAGAAGAAACGAACAGAAAGCTTCGTAGTCAGATAACATTGTTTAAACCGCGAATATGGATTATAACCGTATTACATTATTGTTGGACAAATACTGGGAGTGCGCTACCACTATTGAAGAAGAACGGGAATTGCGTCACTTTTTCTCGGCTGAAACATTGCCGCCGGAGTTACGCCCTTACCGTGCCTGGTTCATGTCTCCCGAAGCAGAGATCCTGCCACCGTTAGGGAAGGAATTTGACTTGAAAGTTCTCCAGCGGATCAGCAGGGAGAAGAAACGGCGGCATCTTCGTCTTTTCTATTCATTTACCACCTTGGTAAGTGTCATTATTATCCTGTTGCTGGTCTTGTTGCTGACATCTTCTTTTATGATAGAGAATAATTGCTGTGTTTGATATATTCTTACCTTTGCAGGAAATTTGAAAAATCATGTTCACGGTAATTGGAATCATGTTTGGTGGTATTGCTGTCGGATATCTTTTGCGGAAGGTGGAACTGCTGCAAAAGATCGGTAAGCCTATTTCTTATACAATCCTGCTCTTGCTGTTTCTGCTGGGTATCTCAGTAGGGGCGAATGATGCTATTGTCGATAATCTGACTACATTGGGAGGGCAGGCTTTTCTGATCGCTTTGGCGGGAACTTCCGGAAGTGTGCTGGCTGCCTGGGGTGTTTACCATTTCTTTTTTAAGGAAAGGAGGGGAGAATGAGAGGGAGTCTGATCGTTGTCGCTTTCTTTGCACTCGGCTGTATCCTGGGATGGAGCGGGTATCTGCCGGATGTGATCGTAGAAAATAATATAACTATGTATGTGCTTTACCTCCTGATGTTTCAGGTTGGATTAAGCATTGGCAGTGATAAGAAACTGAAAGATATATTATGTAGTATCCGTCCGAAGTTATTGCTGGTACCTTTGGCAACTATTATCGGGACGCTGACGGCTTCCGCTTTGATCAGTCTGGTGATCACCAAATGGAGTGTGTTCGACTGCCTGGCTGTCGGTAGCGGATTTGCTTATTATTCGTTGTCGTCTATCCTGATAACGGAGTTGAAAGAAGCTTCACTGGGTGTACAGATGGCTACGGAACTAGGGACGATTGCGTTGATGGCTAATATTATCCGTGAGATTATGGCTTTGCTCGGTGCACCTTTGTTTGTCAAGTATTTCGGAAGACTGGCCCCTATCTGTGCCGGAGGGGCGACGACGATGGATACAACATTACCGATTATTACCCGTTATTCCGGAAAAGATTTGGTATTCGTTTCTATCTTCCACGGTATTTTGGTCGATTTTACGGTGCCGTTCTTTGTCTCTTTTTTCTGTTCAATGTGAATAGGATAGTCATAAAAGATAATATAATAATCTGTATGAGAAACTTACTGATCGCTATATTGTTGCTCGTTTCGTTCTGTGCTGCCGGACAGCCGGGACGAAGACTGGATAAGCTGGGGGATAGCGAAATGATCCCAGCCGGACAGGCTGCATTTTACGGCGATTTCATCCAACGCCTGAAAAAGTTTAAAAGTGGCGGTTATCCCCAGGATATCCGGATAATCAACATTGAGACGAACGAAGTATTTATTTTCAGGGTAAAGTCTACCTTTAAGACCTCCAAGGAAAATCCATTCTGTTACCTGATCGAGCCGGGAACGTATGCGATCCTGAATTATTGGTGGACGGAAAGCAAATGGTATGGCGGAAAATCTTATATGGAACCTATTTATAAAGGAGAAGACTCTATCCTGGAGACGGAACGGAAGATAAAGAACAAGGAACAACGCCCGGACGAACTAGTCCTGTTTAAATTTACCGTTGCCCCGAATACGCTGAACTATGTCGGTACCTGGCATTTCGAACAATCTCCCGTTTATTTTACCGATGATAAGGAACAGGCCGACGATCGGATGAAAGATAAATATAAAAAGTTAGACTTTTCATCTTCCCGCATAGCAATCCCCGATTAAAACAGCATTTATCATGAATAGAGTTTGTGTTGTTTGAGAGTAGAACATTATTGTTATGCTTTATTGAAACTCCTGGAATGAAAGCACGTCTGTTTTGTCTATCCGGTAATCTGACTATTTAATTGATATAAAAGAGCGGATCAAATCAGAGCCATAAAACTGGCTACTGACTTGATCCGCTTTTTTATATCTCAGGTACTTATTTCTTTACCGTCTGCAACATCACTTTCACTGCTTCTTCCAGTTGATGGTCTTCACCCTTCAACTGCGACTCCGGTGTGTTGTAGATTTCGATATCCGGTTCCAGTTCATGGTTTTCCAGGTAATTACCTTGCATATCCTGAACACCCACCTGCGGAATACCGAATACGATAGACGGGTCGATCTGCGACTCCCACCAAACAGCAGTCATAGTTCCCGGTACCGGAGTACCGATCAGCTTACCTATTCCCAACGTTTTGTAAACCCAGGGGAAGCCATGCGCATTCGAGTAGTTATCTTCGCAAACCAGTACACACGACGGTTTCAACCATTTGTTGAACGGATCGCTACCGATATACTGTCCGCGTGGCATGAAACGCTGATATTCTTTACCGCTCAACAATGTAGCCAGGTCGTCATGCAACCAGCCGCCACCATTATGACGGGTATCGACGATCACCGCTTCCTTGTTGCGGCAACGTCCAAGCAATTCAGAGTAAACTTCACGGAAACTTTCGCTGTTCATCCCTTTGACATGTACGTAGCCAATCTTTCCGCCGGAAAGTTCATCTACTTTCTTACGGCAGTTCTCTACCCAGCGTTTGTACAGCAGATTGGATTGTTCGCCGTAAGAGATTGGTTTAACCTGTTCTTCAAAACGTTCTTTCGTTGCCGGATTGTAAACCGACAATAAGACTTTCTTTCCGGCTTTACCGCTTAACAACGGATAAAAATCTTCCCCATTCTTGATCGGTTTCTCATTGATCTTCTCGATGATGCAACCCGGTTTAATCTTGGTATCGGCCAGTGTCAATGGACCTTTGGCAATAATCTCGGCAATCCTCAAACCGTCGCCGTTATAGCTATTGTCATAGAATGCACCCAGGCAAGCCGTTGCCGGAGCAGAGGAAGACGGACGGAAACGGGCACCTGTATGCGAACCGTTCAATTCTCCCAATAGTTCGGATAACATTTCCTGGAAGTCGTAATTATTGTTGATATGCGGCAGATAACGGGCATAGGCTTTCTTGTATCCATCCCAGTCGATGCCATGAAGCGTCGGATCGTAGAACTTGTCTTCTACCTGACGCCATACATGGTTGAATATATATTCACGTTCTTGCGGCGGACGATAAGAGAATTCAGCCTTGAACGGGATATTCTTGGTTTTGCTGTCTTTGATCTCTACCTTTTTCAGCTGGCCACCCGATACGAGGAAGAGGTTTTCACCCTTCTTATCGGTAAACATTCTGCCCCCGCCGACTTCTTTGATCAATAACTTGGTCGTATTCTCTTTGAAGTTACGCTCCCACAGGTCATAACCTTTTTCAAAAGAAGCACAATAATAAAGTTTATCGCCTTTCGGTGTCAATACGGCATCACCCAGGTTCGATGAGTTGATTGTCAGACGGATGACACGGTCTTTGCGGTTTTCCAGGTCGAACTTCAATGGTTCTACCGGTTTGTCCTTGTCGTCTTTTTTGTCTTTATCATCTTTCTTTTTGTCATCTTTTTTCGCTTTGGACTCTTTTTTATCATCCTTTTTGTCCTCGTCCTTCTCTTTGTCTTCGTCGATCAGTGCGAGCTCTTCTTTGCTCAGGCGGAATTTATCGTATGCTTCGGCATCAAAGAACATGATATAAGTATCATCCTGTGCCCCCCAACTGCCATGACTGCGGTAACCTGCCCGGTCGGACGACCAGATCATTGCTTTTCCATCGAGTACCCATTTGGGGTTTCCGTCCGAATAACCGCTTTCCGTCAGGTTGGTAATATCTCCGCTACCATCTGCTTTTACCAATGCGATGTCTTTGTTGTTCCATCCGCCGATTGCGATATATTCCACCAGGAACCATTTACTGTCGGGAGACCATTGATAAGTCTGGTCTCCGTCGCTGTATGAATAATTGTATTTGCCATCCAATACCGTGCGTACCTGTTTACTTTTCAGGTTGATCACACGTAATGTCGTACGGTCTTCCAGGAAAGCCACCTCTTTACCGTCAGGCGAATAAGCCGGTTGGAAAGAAGTTTTGTCCGTTACTACGAGCGGTTCTTCTTTTATTTCCTGTGCATAAGTGAAATATTTGTCGTCTTTACGAGCCAGGCTGCTCTGATAGATACCCCATGTTTCCCCCCGTTCAGCCGAGTAAACCAGCGAACGACCGTCGGGACTGAAATCGATATTGCGTTCCTGCTGCGGTGTATCGGTGATCTGTCGGGTTGTTTCGTATTCAACGGAAGTAACATATACGTCGCCTCTTACAATAAAGGCTACTTCTTTTCCATTCGGAGAAACAGCAATGCTAGTCGCTCCGTTTGACATCAAGCGATGAATCAGATCGTTCTCTGTCTGGTCGGAGATGATATTTACTTTTACTTTTGACGGTTGTCCGCCTTCCTTAATTGTATATATTTCACCGTCATATCCGTAGCAAAGCATTCCGTTGTTGTCGGAAGTAAGGAAACGGACAGGGTGTGTCGTATGATTGGTTATCTGCTTGCCGTTTTTACCGGTCAGGTCGTTCTTGAAGATATTGAAACTCCCTTTTTCTTCGCTTAGGTAGTAAAATGCCTTTCCGTCGGCTGTCCATACCGGATTACGGTCTTCACCGCGGAAAGTGGTGATCTTCTTGAAAGAACGGTCGTTGCCTAACGAACATAACCAGATGTCACGTGTGATGGAAGACTGGTGATGTTTGCGCCAGGGATCTTCATATCCTTTGAAATCATTATACAATAGCTGGCTTCCGTCTTTGCTGAGCGCTATATTTTCCATCGCCAATGACGAATATAAAGTCGGTCGTCCTCCGGTAGTATTGACCTGGTAGACCTGCGAAAACAGTGACGAAGGGAACTGGCTGTCCTTTACATCCTGTTGGATAGAGGCTGTGTAAAGAACATGCTCGTTGTCGCTGAATGTATCCGGGTATTCGTTGGCCGAATGGGTGGTCAGTTGAGTCGGTGCGCCTCCTTCTTTATTCATAATGAAGACGTCGAAGTTACCGTTACGGTCGGAAGCGAAAGCGATCCGCTTTCCGTCGGGCGACCAGACAGGGCGTGTGTCGTGGGCCTGGTGGGTTGTCAACTGGGTAGCTTTACCACCTGTAGCCGGTACGGTATAGATATCGCCTTTATAGGTGAATGCTATTGTTCCTCCGTCCGGAGAAATTGCCGGGTAACGCATCCATAACGGATCATTGTCGGCAAAAACGGACCCTGTCAATAAAAGGGCCGATGTTAAGATCAGTAATTTTTTCATGCGTTTATTAATTTCCGTAAAAGTACAAGATTATTTTTATACGAATGTCATATTTCCTAAAATCATGTATGAAAGGCTACGGCTTATGCAATTCAATGTGACCGGAAAACGTAGTCTCTGATTCCCTCTGTTATGTTCGAAAATAGTAACTAAAAAACCGAAACAAAGGATGATAAGTGTCTGTTTTACTAAATGAAGTATAGTCAATAAGGCGAGATAGTTAACAATTTATTCCTATACAAATACTATTTAAAAACAAATTTTTGATCACTAATGAAAAAGTATTTAGCAGAGATGATCGGGACGATGGTACTTGTCCTGATGGGTTGTGGTAGCGCAGTATTTGCGGGAGCCGCTCAACCTTTTTCAGCGGTTGGAACGCTGGGTGTAGCTTTTGCCTTCGGGCTGTCAGTTCTTGCAATGGTATACACGATCGGTAAGATTTCGGGATGTCATATCAATCCTGCCATCACACTGGGAATGTTGCTTTCTAAAAAGATTTCCGGAAAAGATGCGGGTATGTATATGATTTTCCAGGTGATCGGTGCGATCATCGGATCATCTATCCTTTATATACTGGCAAAAGACTCCGGTTCTACTACCACGCTTACCGGAGCCAACGGGTATCATGATCTCGTTCCGGCTTTTGTTGCCGAAACAGTATTTACATTTATCTTCCTGCTTGTTGTTTTAGGTTCCACATCCAAAGGAGCCAATACCAAGTTTGCCGGTATCGCTATCGGTCTGGCTTTGGTGTTGATCCATATTGTTTGTATCCCTATTACCGGAACATCGGTGAACCCGGCACGTAGTATCGGTCCGGCTTTGTTCCAGGGTGGTGAAGCTCTCTCACAATTATGGTTGTTCATCGTTGCACCTTTCCTGGGAGCCGCAATAGCTGCTTTGGTATGGAAAGGTATAGATACGGAAGAAGCATAATCCTTTGTTACTAAATTTATAACCGAAATCCCCGGGGAAATCACTGTCCTCCGGGGATTTTTTGTTTGACAAATTGATACTACTATGCCATGTAATTCGGATTACTATACCGGGTAAATGAAATTATCCGACCGGGTAATATTTTTTAACGTATCAATAAGTTTGTAGAAGTACGTGTATGAGTACAAATTGTCAGTCTCTTTTTCTACCTTTGTCCGTAGACTAAACTAATATAACATGAACAAGAAACTTATTCTTTCTTTGCTAGCCTTAGCAGGTGTTCCCGCTCTCTTGATGGCTGCGGACGATGCACGCCTGTTGCGCTTTCCGGCTACCAATGGCAGTGAGATCGTTTTCTCGTATGCCGGTGACCTGTATAAAGTTCCGGCTACTGGTGGAGAGGCCCAGCGCCTGACTTCGCATGTAGGGTACGAAATGTTCCCCCGTTTTTCTCCGGACGGCAAAACGATTGCATTCACCGGACAGTATGATGGTAACACAGAAGTGTATACAATCCCTTCTACGGGGGGAGAGCCTTTACGTGTCACTTATACGGCGACCAACAAGCGTGATGATCTCGGTGACCGTATGGGGCCTAACAACATTGTCATGAACTGGACTCCCGACGGAAGCCGTATCGTTTACCGTAATCGTATCAGCGATGGTTTCGACGGGAAATTATATACGGTGGATAAAGAAGGTGGTCTTTCCGAGGTGATTCCTTTGCCGGAAGGTGGTTTCTGCAGTTATTCACCGGATGGAAAACAACTGGCTTACAACCGTGTGATGCGTGAATTTCGTACCTGGAAATATTACAAAGGGGGAATGGCCGATGATATTTGGATTTATAATCCGGAAAAGAAATCGGTGGAAAACATTACGGACAATGTCGCCCAGGATATTATTCCGATGTGGATCGGTGATGAAATATTCTTCCTTTCGGACCGTGATCGTACGATGAATATCTTTGTTTACAATATAAAGACCCGGCAAACCAGTAAAGTGACCGATTTCACGGAATACGATGTGAAGTTCCCGAGTGCAAACGGCCATACGATCGTTTTCGAGAATGGCGGTTATCTTTATAAGATGGATGCGGCAGCCAAGAAGCCGGAAAAGGTGGAGGTAAAGCTGACATCCGATAATATCTATGCCCGTAGCGAGATAAAAGATGGTGCACAGTATCTGACTGAAGCCAGTATCTCTCCTGACGGCGAACGTGTTGTCGTGACAGCCCGTGGTGAAGTATTCAACCTGCCGGTAGAGAAAGGCGTAACAAAGAATATCACCCGCTCTCCGGGGCAGCATGACCGGGAAGCACAATGGTCCCCAGACGGTAAAATGATCGTTTACATCTCTGACGGTACCGGTGAAACGGAACTTTATATGCAGGATGCAACAGGTGGCGAACCTGTTCAGCTGACAAAAGATAACGACACCTATATCCGTTCATTCGAGTGGAGTCCGGATTCAAAAACGGTCGTTTATACAGACCGTAAGAACCGTATCAACCTGCTGGATATAGCTACTAAGCAGGTAACGACCTTGTTGCAGGACCCGATGGCCGAGATCCGGGACGTAACCTATTCTCCTGACAGCAAATGGCTGACCTATTCCCGTCCGGGAACGAATGAGCACAGTATTATCTATGTTTACAACATTGCAGAGAAAAAAGAATATCCGGTAACGGATAAGTGGTATAATTCGGATTCACCTGTTTTCAGTCGTGACGGAAAATATCTCGTATTCTCTTCTGCCCGCGATTTTAATCCTACTTACGGTTCTCTGGAATGGAATCATGTATATAATAATATGGAGGGCGTTTACCTGGTATTGTTATCAAAGGATACTCCTTCTCCTTTCCTGGAAAAAGATGCCGAAGTGGCTATAGCAAAAGAGGATAAAGCGAAAAAAGAAGAACCGAAGAAAGACGGGAAGAAAGAAACTGCTTCCGAAAGTCCGGTTGTGAAGATCGATATGGATGGTATTTCTGATCGTATTATCCAGCTCCCGCTGGCAGGTTCCCGTTACGGAAACTTCTATGCTGATGGTAATAAAGTTTACTATTTCGGCAGGGGCGGTACGAAGGTATACGATCTCGAAAAGCAAAAAGAAGAAAGTGTTGCCGACGGTGCTTCTATGTCCGTAGCTCCCGGCAGTAAAAAAGCATTGTTCTACAAAGGAGGGGAGATCTATGTGACCGATATCCCTTCGGGTAAGGCTGATCTGAGCGAAGCTGTGAATCTTTCGAACATGAAGATTACGACTGATTATCCGAAAGAATGGGCACAGATATTCGATGAGGCATGGCGCGCTTTCCGTGACGGCTTCTATGTGGAAAATATGCATGGAGTGGATTGGAAGGCTATTAAGAAGAAATATGAAGTCCTTTTGCCGTACGTAAAAACACGTTTGGATTTGAATTATGTGATCGGTGAGATGATCGGCGAACTGAACTGCGGTCATGCTTATGTGAATCCGGGTGAATTGGATCTTCCAGACCGTGTGCAGACCGGTCTGCTGGGAGCAGAGATTTCACGTGATAAGAGTGGTTTCTTCCGTCTGGAAAAGATATTGCCGGGTGCTTCCTGGAGCAAAGATTTGCGTTCTCCGCTGACTGAGCCGGGTATCGAAGCCAAAGCCGGTGAGTTTATCGTGGCTATCGATGGCGTTCCGACCAACAGTGTGAAGGATATGTTCTCTTTGTTAGTAGGGAAAGCCGGTGTGCCTACCGAACTTTCATTGAACAGTAAACCCCAGCTGGCTGGTGCGCGTAAGATTGTGATCAGCCCGCTTGCCGAGGAATATTCTTTGTATCACTACAACTGGGTGCAGGATAACATCAAGAAAGTGGATAAGGCGACTAACGGGCGTGTTGGATATATCTATATCCCGGATATGGGCGTGGATGGTCTGAATGAGTTCTCCCGTTATTTCTATCCGCAACTGGATAAAGAAGGTCTGATCATCGACGATCGTGCCAATGGTGGCGGTAACGTCTCTCCGATGATCCTTGAACGTCTTTCCCGCGAACCATATCGTCTGACGATGCGCCGCGGCTCCAACCATATCGGAACTGTTCCCGATGCAGTACAGGTGGGCCCGAAAGTTTGCCTTATCAACAAATATTCTGCCTCGGACGGTGACTTGTTCCCGTGGGGCTTCCGTGCCCTGGGCTTAGGAAAACTGATCGGAACCCGTACCTGGGGTGGTATCGTCGGTATCAGTGGTCCGCTGCCTTACATGGACGGAACCGATATTCGTGTACCGTTCTTCACCAGCTATGATCCGAAGACCGGTCAGTGGATCATCGAAAACCACGGTGTCGACCCGGATATCCTGATCGATAACGATCCGATCAAGGAGTGGAACGGCGAAGACCAGCAACTGAACAAGGCGATCGAAGAGGTTATGAAAGATCTTCAGAATCGCAAACCGTTGGCTCCGGTTCCGGCACCGAGAGATTTCAGTAAATAAAATGAAACTTTTTATATACAAAGAAAAAGGATATCCTGAACCGTTACAGGATATCCTTTTTTATTTATAGCTGTTATGCTTTTGTTATATATTTTGAATACAGAATAAAAGGTTTCTGATGGATGCCATTTTTATTTTATATATTTGTGATCTAGAAAATGAAACATAAAGCATGTTAGATGAAAGATGGTTATTGAAGGAATTAACCGAGGGATCAGAGCTAAGTTTTAATACTCTGTATAACCTTTGGGGTTCCAGGCTTTACCATTTTGCATTCTCTTATTTGAAATCAGACAGTGCTGCCAAAGATGTAGTGCAGGAGACATTTGTTAAAATCTGGACAAACCGGACCGGTATAGATCCGAATGCCTCTTTCAAAGCTTATTTGTTTACAATTTCCTATCATTTATTATTGAAAGAACTTCGACGTCAGTTGAATCATCCGCAAATGGAAAATTATCTGGAAATAAAAAAAGGATTAGCGTCTGCAGAAGATATAGAAACCAAATATGATTTTGATCTTTTCCTGAAAGAATTGGAAAGAGCCAAGCAAAAATTGACACCCCGACAAAAAGAAATATTTATTTTGAGTAAGGAGTATAATCTAACTATTACAGAAATAGCCTCTCAACTATCTATTACAGAGCAAGCTGTTAGAAACCAGCTTTCTGCTGCATTAAAAGTCTTACGCAGCGAATTGTCAAATTATTCCTATTTGTTTATACTTTTTACGATTCATTTCTGAAAAATATGTTTTATAGCATGTGAAAAAGCATGTTATAAATTTAGCCTTTCGGGATATAATGCATAGACAAATGAAACATTAGGTTTATGAGTGTATCCATATATAGAAATTTGAAGGATTGGTTAATGAAATATCAGGCTGAAGAAATAAGTCAGGAAGAATTTCGTGAACTTAGACAAGAGCTCAATAATCATTCGGATGAAGAGATTTTCCCTATTTTACTGGATAGTTGGAATGGTTGGGATAATAATGAACGTTTATCACCGAAAGAAGCCCAAAGTCTATTGTCCCGTATTCGGAAAGAAATAAATGTAACGTCTGTTCCCAAGAAAAGAAGATTTGATTGGCAACAAATTGCGGCAGCTGTAGCACTCTTGATTATGGGATGTTGCTCTGTTTATTTATATCTGGACAATAAGAAAATTACCCAACTTGCCGACCGGATCATGGATGTGAGGGTCGGAAAAGGAGAGCGTGCATCTATCACTTTACCGGATGGAACGGCTGTAAAGCTTAATTCTGAATCTATACTTTCTTATAAACAAGATTTTGGTAAAAAAGACCGGCGTGTATCTCTTTCTGGTGAAGGTTATTTTGAAGTACAAAAAGATTTGCAAAAGCAGTTTGTAGTCAATACTGAATTTATGGATATAAAAGTGACAGGTACTTCATTCAATGTGTATGCCTATTCTGATAAAGACATATTGGAAATAGCATTGGTGAAAGGAAGCGTTACCGTATCTTCTGTCTGTCCCCCTTTTGAGATAATAAATGTTGTTCCGAATGAAAAAGTCATTTATGATAAGAAAACAGGGATAATGAAGAAAATAGCAACTTCAAATGTCCTGGAAACAGCCTGGGTGAGCAAGGAATTGGTATTTAGGTCGGAATCGATGGACACTGTTTTAAAACGAATAGGGAGAAAATATGGCGTGTATTTTGAAATTATGGATTCATCTCTTATTAAAGATACGTATACAGGTGTGTTTGATAAAGAAGAAATAGAAGAAGTAATGAGCATTCTGAAGTTTCATTATGGATTTGATTATAAGATAAAAGAAAATGAAATTCAAATTTTTGCGATAAAAAACTAAAGTATTAACATTAAAAATAAGAAGTATGAAGGAATAGAAAAAAGAAGAAAATATCCGGAAAGCGGGCAGGCTCTCCGGATAAAATTGTCGAATTCAGTTCGCGAAGCTATGCGTTGGCATAGCAGTAAAAAAACTAAAAGTCAACTTTAAATTTTTTATTATGAATGTGATTCAAAACTTAATTAAGTTAAGGTGTAAAAGTACAAAATTTTGTGGAACAAACTTGTTCCTTGTACTAAGTTTTATCTTTTTAACTACCATATCGGTTAATGCACAGACAGGAACTGTTAATCTGGAATTAGAAAATGCGACTTTATCTCGTTTTTTTCAGGAGATAGAAATGCAGTCTACTTATCGTTTTTCTTACAAGGGATCGGATTTGGAGGGAAAAGATCTCGTTACTGTTTCGGTAAAGAACCAATCTTTAAAAAGTGTACTTACTGATATTTTGTCGAAGCGTGATTTACATTATCAGGTATCCGGCAATAAAATATTGATTGCAGTTTCTTCCGGACAATCTGAAAAATCAACAGTAAAGAAAAAGATAAGTGGTGTTGTTGTCGATACAAAAGGAGAGCCCATTATTGGTGCCAATGTCTCCGAAAAAGGGACTACAAATGGGACGATCACGGACTTGGATGGTCGTTTCTCTCTGGAAGTAGGAGAGAACAGTAATTTATTGATATCATATATTGGTTATGACGGGCAAGACTTACCAGTAAAAGGAAAAGAGCTGTTTAATGTGACACTCAAAGATGATTCTCAGGCATTGGATGAAGTGGTAGTTGTAGGATACGGTACACAGAAAAAAGTAAATCTGACAGGTTCGGTTTCTTCTGTGAAATTCGATGAAGAATTGGCCAATCGACCGATTACAGATGCATCGCAAGCACTTTCCGGTAAAGTTTCCGGTATATGGATCAGTCAAAATTCCGGTAAACCGGGAAGTGACGGTGCTCAGTTGAGGATACGTGGCTGGGGTACGTTGAATAATTCGGATCCGTTGATAATCATTGATGGTGTGGAGGGTGCATTCAGCCAGATAAACCCAAGTGATATTGAAAGCATTTCTGTTTTGAAAGATGCGGCAAGTGCCGCTATTTACGGATCGAAAGCCGCAAATGGTGTTGTTTTGGTGACGACGAAGATGGGGAAAAATAATGAAAAGACTCAAGTCGAACTGAATTCATACGCCGGTATTCAGCAAATCGGTCGCCGGTTTAATTTGGTGGATAATAGTGCAGAATTCATGACAATGGCCAATCAGGCATTTGTGAATGGGGGAGAGAATCCTTTATTTCCGGAAAAGTTGATTTCAGATTTTGCAAATGGAACGGATCCTTATAAATATCCGAATACGGACTGGTATGATTACCTGTTCCGGAATGCTTTAATAACAGGCCATAATTTATCTATCCGTGGAGGATCAGAAAAGTTGTCATCTTTCTTATCTCTGAATTATCTGAAACAAGATGGTATAATCGTCAATTCAGATGCAGAACGATTTGGTATACGGGCCAATTTGGAATATACTGTTAATACCTGGTTTAAAATAGGAAGCCGTTTGAGTTATACACGTAAAAATTCTTCTGAACCTTATGATTTAGGTAGGACATTCGATATGCAGGCTGGGGCTTCCCCGTTCATAGCTCCGTATACGAGAGACGGACGATTTGGGTCGGTAGAAGCGATTGCAGAAGACGGAACACTTCTGTATGATAACCGGAATGCGTTGATCGATGCCTCGAATGGTGCTAAGAAAACGTTTCAGGATTATATGTCTTTGAATGCTTTCGCGACAGTCGATTTTACAAAAGACCTGAATTTGCAGGTGACATGGTCTTCTACGGGAAATTGGAAACTGACTGACCGGTATAATGAGACAATTTACGGTTATACGGACTCCGGAATGGAAACTGTGACACGTAATTACAATCGGGAAGGACTGGAAATGAGTAGGGAACAAATCTCAACTATGCGTAATAATTTCCATGCAACATTGAATTATAGCAAAAAAATAGCAGCCAAACATTATGTAGCAGGTATATTAGGTATGCAATTGGAGAACTACAATGTAAAGAATGTATTTGCTCGTAGATCTGATCCGGCCAAAGAAGGACTTACCCAGGTTGATGCCGGAACGAATGGTATTCAGGGCGAGGGTAATATGGAAGGTCTGAGAATGGCTTCTTATTTTGGTCGTTTTAATTACGCTTTTGCCGATAAATATTTGTTTGAAATGAATCTGCGGGCGGATGCCTCTTCACGTTTCAAACGAGGAAACCGTTGGGGTGTTTTCCCCGGTTTTTCTGCCGGTTGGCGTTTAAGCGAAGAAAGTTTCATAAAGAATCTGGATATTTTCTCTAATATGAAATTACGTGCTTCCTGGGGTCAATTAGGTAATCAGACGATTGAAGGATATTGGCCTTATTTGACTGTGATCAACCAGAGTTATGATTTAAGTTATAATTATGGAGGATCTTTGGCGCCTGGAGCTGCTGTGACAGCTTTGGTCGACGAAGACATTACCTGGGAAACAACCTCTTCTTTAGATATAGGTCTGGATCTGGGCTTTTTCAATAATAAATTGAATGTAGAAGCAGATTATTTTAGTAAGAAAACCACCGATATTATTGTTCAGCTACCTATTTCAAATATTTTAGGGGATAAAACAGCTCCGTTTGAAAATGTTGGAGAAATGAAAAATACCGGCTTTGAATTAGTCGTCAATTACGATAACCAAGAAACAGACAAGAACCGTTTGGGATTTAACGTCGGATTGAATTTTACCTATATCAATAATAAGGTAACTAAATTTCAGGGAGGTAAATCTCCGGACCAGCTGTATTTAATCCGTGAAGGATTTCCGTATAAGGCATTGTACGGATATAAGGCAGTCGGAATTTATCAGTCGGACGAAGAAGCGGAAAAGCATATGCATAGTAATGCCTATAAACCGGAGATGGGAAATTTGAAATATGAGGATGTGAATAGTGACGGAAAACTGGATTTCCAGGATAAACAGGTGCTGGGTAATACGATACCTAAAATAACGTATGGTATTACAGCCGGATTACGTTATAAAGGCTTTGACCTAAATCTTTTGTTTCAGGGCTTAGGACAGGCAAATGCCTTTACCAAAAACTCATTCACACAAATGGAGCTGATGTATCTGACGATCGTTGATTCATGGAAAGATGCCTGGACTCCGGAGAATACAAATTCTAAGATACCGATGTTGCGTTTCGATTCGGCATGGGATGGATATGAGTCTTCATTTTGGATGCACAGAATCGATTTTTTAAAGTTGAAGAACCTACAGCTGGGTTATACATTCCCCGAAAGTATCAGTTCCAAACTAGGCATGAAACGACTTTATTTATACGCGAATGCTTCGAATGTATTTACAATCATGTGGAAAAAGGGATATGAAGGATATGATCCTGAAAGAAGCACGTTCGATGCAGGGGGATCTTATTATCCATCTCCCAGAATATTTACATTTGGTTTAAATCTTAATTTTTAAATTATGAAAAATCTATTTGCATATTGCTTATTGGCTGTAATAAGCTTCTCCTTTCAGAGTTGTATGGAGAATTATTTGGATTTATATCCTGAAGATAAAATAACGTCGGCAACTTTTCCTCAAAGTGAAAAAGATATTCAGTTATTGTTGAATGGGGTTTATGCCCAACTGCGTGAAACAACCGTTTATGATCAGGGGTTATTTGGCTTCGGAGTGACGGATGGAGCAACACCGAATGCCTATTGTTGGGGGACAGTAGAGATTTTTAATCATTTAGGTAGTGGAACTCTAAGTTCGAGTGACCAGGGTATTGTGACTTATCGGTGGAAAAGATGCTACGAAATAATTTCAAGGGCAAACTATTTATTGTCTAATTTGGATTTAGTAGATTTACCGGAAAAATCCAGATCTGCTTATTGGGGAGAAGCCCATTTTTTACGTGGATTGGCTTATTCTGTCTTGGCAGAAAGTTATGGAGGGGTTCCTATTGTATTGACAAGTATTTCAACAGAAGAAGCCCGTAATCTAGAACGAGCGAGTGTGGAAGAAACTTGGCAACAGGCAGTAAACGATTACGAAGTAGCGATTGCCAATTTGGAAGTGAATGCTTCCGCTCCGGGGAAGGCTACCAAAGGAGCTGCTTTAGGCATGATGATGAGAGCTTATTTGTATCAGGGAAAATATAAAGAGGTTTTGACTTGTATTGAACAAATAGATAAACTTAATAAATATGGGCTTTTCCATAGTTATGAAGGATTATTTGATCCGGCGAATGAAAATAACAAAGAAGTATTGTTCGATATTCAATATATTGAAGGAGAAAATTCGCAAGGTTCTTATATCGATCAATATTGTGGAACCGGTACCGGAAGCTGGACTAGAGGAAGTCGTTATGTACCAACGGATGACTTAGTGGCTGCCTATGAGACAATCGACGGTTCTCCTGTCGACCCGGAAAATCCGTATGAAAACCGGGATCCTCGTTTGGCATTTACAGTCGTATTGCCGGGGTCTTATATTTTAGGATATCGTTTCCCTAATTATTTATATCCGGGAGGAGCCTTTAATCATCCTTCTAATCGATTGAAACATTTGAGTACCCGTAAATATAGAATTCAAAAAGAAGAGGACTTGCCTCCTGCCGGACAATCCTATATTAACGATATTATTTTGAGATATGCGGACGTTTTGCTGTCAAAAGCAGAAGCTATTATTGAGACTGATGGGAATGTTGTAGAAGCTATCGCTTTGTTAAACAGGATTCGTACCGAGCGGGACGATGTGAAGATTTCCTTATTACCGACATCTATGAGCCGGGAAGAGGCTCGTCAGCAAATAAGACATGAGAGACGCATCGAACTTGCACTGGAAGGTCGTTATTGGTCGGATGTAAGACGTTGGAAAATTGGTAAAAATCTCTATCCTCAAGTAATAAAAGATCATACGGGAAGTGTGATCGAGGTTAAATTTCCGAATGGTTATTTGGATTATTATGATTTATTGCCGATTCCTGACAGCGAACGTTCTTTGAATACTAATTTGGTACAAAATCCGGGTTGGTAATAGTTATATGTCGAGAAACGAATAGAAAGGATAAATTAAATATGAATATGAATCAGTTGAAATTGGCATTTGTTTTTGCCGGAGGATTGATTGCTTCTGAAGGATGGGCAGAGGTAAAGCCGAATATTATTCTTATCAATTGTGATGATATGGGCTACGGCGACCTGTCTTGTTTTGGAAATCCAACGATTAAGACACCGAACCTGGATCGGATGGCTTTGGAAGGTCAAAAATGGAGTAGTTTTTATGTCTCTGCTTCCGTCTCTTCTCCTAGTCGTGCGGGACTATTGACCGGACGTTTAGGGGTACGAACTGGCATGTACGGGAATAAAAATAGAGTTTTATTTCCTAATTCTCCGGGTGGATTACCGGCAGAAGAATTCACAATTGCTGAGCTATTGAAACAGGGTGGTTACCATACTGCTTGTATCGGGAAATGGCATTTAGGACATTTACCGGAATATATGCCGTTGCGTCATGGTTTTGATTATTTTTACGGATATCCGTATTCGAACGATATGAGCCGTAAGGAACAGATCAAACTGGGTAATAAGAGCTATCCGTATGAATATATACTTTATGAACAGGAAAAAGAAATAGAGAGAGAACCTGATCAGTATGATTTGACAAAACAGGTGACAAATGCAGCTATTCGTTATATAAAATCAAATGGGGATTCTCCTTTTTTTCTGTATCTGGCACATCCGATGCCCCATGTTCCTGTATATGCATCTGCTGATTTCCAAGGGAAATCAGCAAGAGGAAGATACGGAGATACGATTGAAGAATTGGATTGGAGTACAGGGCAGATATTGGAAACACTTAAACAGGAGGGACTGGATAAAAATACGCTGGTGATTTTTACCTCGGATAATGGTCCGTGGCTTTCGTATAAACAACAAGGTGGTTCTCCCGGACCATTGAAAGATGGAAAGGCTTCCATGTTTGAGGGAGGTTTTCGTGTCCCTTGTATCATGTGGGGATCTATGGTTAAGTCCGGGCACATAACGGATATGGCGAGTACGTTGGATTTGTTGCCGACATTTTGTGAAATGGCTGGGATCTCTCTGCCTTCCGATAGGGTTTATGATGGAGTGAGTTTGTTAAATGTGCTGAATAATAAGTCTTCTTGCAAACGTGATGTTTTTTATTTTTATCGAGGTAATGATTTATATGCGGTACGGAAAGGAAAATACAAGGCTCATTTTTCATATAAGTCAGCCTATGGACCCGATGAAAAAATAGTTTATGAGAAACCTGTTTTATATGATTTAGGAGTGGATCCGGAAGAATTATATGATATAGCGGATCAGCATCCGGATATCGTGGTTGCACTGACGGCATTGGCGCAAGATCATAAAGCCTCATTTACTGTTTCGGAAAGTATTTTCGATAAGGAACCGGGTGGTTTCTAAGGAACCGGTAGATCTTTTTGATTCGTTTGAAGTGTACCTCGAAAACCGGATATGGGAAGAGGTCACTTCAAACTGAAAAATAATGTGCTACAGAGATAAGTATTTCCTATCTTTGCAAGATATTCTTGGAAGATAAATATGGAACGCTTCGCCGCAATTGATTTTGAAACTGCCAATGGAAAACGCTGCAGTGTATGCAGTGTCGGGGTGGCTATTGTCGAGGATAATAAAATCATCGATCAGGTATACAGCCTGATCCGCCCTTATCCGAATTACTATACACAGTGGACTACTGCCGTACATGGACTTACGCCAGCCGATACGAATGATGCCCCCGACTTTGAAGAAGTATGGGCAAAGATCGCACCTAAAATAGTCGATTTACCCCTGGTAGCCCATAACAGTCCTTTCGATGAAGGATGCCTGAAAGCCGTACACCAAACATACGAACTGGCTTATCCGAAATATCAGTTCTACTGCACCTGCCGTTTGTCGCGTAAGATGTATCCGTTCCTGGTGAATCATCAGTTGCACACGGTGGCAGCTTATTGTGGGTATGACCTTAGAAACCACCACCATGCAATGGCGGACGCGTATGCCTGTGCCCATATTGCAGTTACTATGATGCGCGAGAAAGGGGTAGAAACCTTGCAGGAATTATTATAACCGGCAGCCTTATTCGGTGACTTCTTCTACGGTTACAGTCTGCTGCTTCCCGGCAATCTTATCGACCACAACTGCAATTGCGCCGTCGCCTGTTACGTTGCAGGCCGTACCGAAGCTATCCATTGCGATATAGAGGGCAATCATTAAAGCCTGTAAAGTCTCGTTGAATCCCAGCATGCTCTGCAATAATCCGAGCGCAGCCATAATAGCTCCCCCCGGGACTCCCGGAGCGGCAACCATCGTAATGCCCAACATCATAATGAATCCGGCTAAACCGGCAAACGTTACCGGCTCTCCGGCCATATACATGATAGCCATTGCACAGGCCGTAATCTTCATCGTACTACCGGAAAGGTGAATGGTTGCGCATAATGGAATAACAAAAATAGCGATTGTCTCCCTGACGCCGTTCTTGACAGTCTGAGCCAGTGTCACCGGAATAGTGGCAGCCGACGATTGTGTTCCTAATGCAGTAGCATAAGCCGGCAGCATGTTTCTTAATAACCGGAATGGATTTTTACCGCCGATACTTCCGGCAATCGTGAACTGGATAATCAAAAGTAACACATGCAGTACGAATATCACGATGATCACTTTCAGGAACATGGCTATAATACTCATCACCTGTCCGCTGACCGTCATATTCAGAAAGATACCGAAGATATGCAAAGGGAGTAGCGGAATAATAATGGCCTCGATAAGTTTGGTTATAATCTTCTGAAAATCGTTGAATGCTTCCCGTAATGCGTTCCCGTCGATATAAGATAGTCCTAGCCCGATTGTAAACGATAATAGCAGGGCGGTCATGACATCCATCAATGGCGGCATACCCACGGTGAAATAAGGGAGCAGCATGAAATCTTCCGGATTATCCATGGCTGTGAGTTCCGCATTGGCCGGTAATATATGCGGGAAGATCGCCGAAGTACTGAAAAACGTGAAGAATCCTGAAAAGATCGTCGATCCATAAGCGATCAGAGCCGTGATAGCCAATAGTTTGCCGGCTCCTTTTCCCAGGTCTCCGATGGCAGGTGTCACCAGTCCCAGAATGATAAGCGGGATGGAGAACGAAAGGAAGTTTCCGAACAACGAGTTGAAGGTTACAAAGATACGTGCGATACCATTCGGCAGAAACTGGCCGAACAACACACCGGCGGCAATGGCAATGACTACTTTAGTCAGTAGCGATACTTTCAGCTTTTTCATTTATCCGTTTGATTTTGTACCCGATGGCGGCAACCGTGATGCTCATCAACGGGCTGATTAGATTAAAGAAACAATAAGGTAAATATGTAAGAGTGGCTACACCCAGGATGGTTGCCTGCGTCATACCGCATGTATTCCAGGGTATAAGTACCGAAGTGACGGTCACTGAATCTTCTGTCGTCCGGCTTAATAAACGGCTCTCATATCCTTTTTTCTGGTAGATATCCTTGAACATGTTACCGGTCAGGATGATGGAGATATATTGGTCGGCCGTGCAGATATTTAGAAACAGTCCGGATGCAACGGTTGAAGCAACCAGTCCGACTGTCCGTTTCATAAAGCGGATAAATACGGAAGTGATGCTTCCCAGCATTCCGCTGGCAGTCATAGCCCCGCCGAAACACATGGCACAGATGATCAGCCAGATTGTGTTCATCATGCCGCTCATACCACGGGTAGAAACCAATTCGTTCAAATCCGGATTACCTGTCTGAACCTGTGTGCTGCCATAGAATGTCATGATCAGTCCTTTGAACTGTGATTGCATGCTCTCTACCGACAGACCGGATATTTCCTGTAACAGATGAGGCTGGAAGATCAGGGCGAATACCCCGGCTAAAGCAGTGGAAATAAACAGGGTGATGATAGACGGCACACGTTTGGCTATCAGTATTCCCGTAATGATCGGGACAATCAACAGCCATAAAGAAATATTGAATGTTTCTTTTAAAGATGCGGAATACATGGCAATCTGGTCGGAAGCGGTTGCCTGATGTGTCAGTCCGGCTACGGTAAAGATTGCCAGTGTGATCAATATGGACGGGACTGTGGTGATCATCATATACTTGATATGCTTGAACAGCGGAGTGTCCGTGACAGAAGAGGCAAGAATGGTTGTATCGGAAAGGGGAGATATTTTATCTCCGAAATAAGCTCCGGATACAATGGCTCCGGCGATCCAGCCGTCATCAAACCCTTGTGCCTGTCCGATACCTAAGAGAGCGATACCGATCGTTGCTATCGTGGTCCAGGAACTTCCGGTCATGACGGAAACGATTGCACAGATAACACAGGTGGATGTCAGGAAGAAACTGGGATGAATGATCTGCATCCCGTAATAGATCAGCGTCGGAACGACTCCGCTTATCATCCAGCTGCCGGAAAGGGCCCCGATGATCAACAAAATGATCAAAGCCGTAGCCACACCGGAAATATTATTGATCATCGCCAGCTCGATCGCTTTCCAGCGAACTTTGCTGTATCCCATGGCGATCAGGCAACAAACGGCTGTCGCCGTAAGCAATACCACCTGGCTTCCCCCGCTCAGAGCGTCGCTGCCGAACGTCCGGATGGTGACAAACAAAAGGGTTACCAATACAAGTATAGGAACCAGTGATAGTAATGGTGAAGGTATTTTTATGGGATTATGATCCATTTCTGATTATATATATGCTTATGAGTTATTTGGCTGCAAAAGTACGGAAAACATGATTAAGAACTTAATGCTTAATTGATATTTCTTATTTTTTTGCATACTTGTTCTACCCTATATCCTCAAAAATCTCTGAAATCTCGTTTAAAACGAACCTTAAACTCGTTTAAAAGGAAAATAATCTCGTTTTAAACGAAGTTACAGTCCGTTTAAAACGAGATTTTGCCCGTTTAAAACGAAATTTTAAAAAAATAGTCCCTCATCGTATACCCTTCCTCTTCTTTTTCGCGCCTTTATTAAATGAGTGGCGATACTCGGATACTTTAATTGGGATAAATGGATCAAATAGATAAGTATATACAATCGTTTCTGAATGGCTCTCTAGATGCTGAAGGTCATGCTGTTTTGCGACAGTGGATCAAAGAAAAGCCGGAGAACAGAGACTATTTCCAAACCACAGTCGCTGTATGGAAAGCGACTGGTGTGATGTCGAATGCGGAAGGATTCGATGTGGCTGGTGCTATCAGTCGATTTAATAAAAAAACAAAACCGGTAAATCGAATCGATTTCTATCGTCGTGCATTGAGGCTTTCGGCAGCAGCAATCATTCTTTTAGTATGCGGAATTTCTTCCTTATTCTTTTTATGGCAGTCGGAAAGAACGGCTTCTGAGGTGGTGGAAGAATATAAGGAATATGTGGTTGAGGTTCCGGACGGAGCAAAATCAAAAATTACATTTCCGGATGGTTCTGTTGTCTGGCTGAATGCCGGGAGTAAGGTGAAGTATGATTCGAACTTTGCTAAGGCATCGAGAAATGTGGAGCTGACAGGGGAAGGTTATTTTGAAGTAAGCAAGAATAAGGAATTACCATTTGTGGTGAATACTGAGAAATTATCGGTGAAAGTTCTCGGTACTAAATTCAATCTAAAATCCTATGAAGAAGACTCAGAGGTGAAAGTAACCCTCAAAGAGGGCGCGGTGAAGGTCGGAGATTTTCTGACCGATGCCGCCCCGGTCGAGTTGAAACCCAATCAGCGATTTACTTTCAGGAAAGCTGACCTGAGCATGCTGGTGGATTCGGTGGATGCCAGCCATATAGATAACTGGCGCAACGGGGCAATGACTTTTGACAAGGTCCCGCTGGAAGAAATAGCCAAAGAATTGAGACGCCTCTATAACATACCGATCCGGATAGAAAGCGATAGGCTGAAGCAAATAGTCTACTATTCGGATTTCCAGGAAAATGTATCAGTAGAGAAGGTTCTGGAGATATTGTCATCCGGTAATAAATTCCGGTATGAGGTGAAACCTAATATAATTCGAATTTTCAATTAACATAAGTCTAACTATAAAGTAAATGTGAATGAGGAAGAAGTTGTAATAACCGTAGGGTGAAAAAATCATGAGCCCAAATTTTTCTAGTAATTAAAAAGTTAAATCTTAAACAAGTGAAGTATGAAAAAAACATTTAGAAAATCTGTTCAGGACTTATTGGCTACAAGAGCAGGGCGCCTGGCTAACCTGGCCGGTGTATTTCTTGTTGCCGGAACGCTTACTCTTAGTGCGAGTACGTATGCAACTGAACATATGCTTTCCTTAAATCTTAAAAATGCCACGATCCGTGAGGCTATTGAATCCATCAAAAGCCAAAGTGAATTTTCATTCAGTCTGGATGTAAAAGACTTGAATCTGGATGAAAAAGTGTCTGTCTCCCTGAACAACAAATCTATTAATGAAGTATTGGCTGTGTTGTTTAACGGACGGAATGTACGTTATGAAATCAACGATCGTCATGTGGTGATTACTCGTGCCGGGCAGGTAGGACCGAGTGCTGTAATGCAACAGGCAAAGCAGATCACAGGCCGTGTCCTGGATGCTAATAATGAACCTGTCATTGGAGCCAATGTTGTAGTAGACGGAACGACAATTGGTACGGTAACGGATGTAGAAGGTAACTTTGCTCTGGATGTGCCTGACGGAGCGATATTGAAAATCTCTTATATAGGTTATATCGAACAGAGTATCCCTGTTGGAAATAAATCGGTTATTTCTATTATCCTGAAAGAAGATTCACAGGCATTGGACGAAGTGGTGGTCGTTGGTTTCGGTACGCAGAAAAAATTGAATTTGACAGGTGCGGTAACGGCTGTGTCTGGCGAAGATATGACGAAACGTCCGGTTACCAATGCGGCAACAATGTTGCAGGGACAGGTTCCGGGTTTGCGTGTAAACTCAAAAACTGGTACTCCGGGGGATGAATCAACAACTTTCCGTGTGCGTGGTCAGGGTACTTTCTCTGATGCAGGTTCCGACCCGTTGGTATTGGTAAATGGTGTTCCGGGTAGTATTACTAATTTGGACCCGAGTATGATTGAAAGCGTTTCCGTATTGAAGGATGCTGCTTCTGCTGCTATCTACGGTGCTCGTGCTGCGAATGGTGTTATCCTTGTAACAACGAAGCAGGGTGCAGAAGGTGATGGTAAAGCGCATATTGCTTACCATGGAAATGTGGCAATTTATAATCCGACCCGTATGTACGATCTGATAACAAATTCTGCCGAATATATGGAATTGTTTAACCTGGCAAGTAAAAACTCAGGATTAGGAAATTCATATACACAAGAACAGATTGACGCTTACCGGAATGGTGGAGGTAGTGAACAATATCCGAATTTTGATTGGTTAGACTATATGTTTAGTCCTGCTGTTGCTCAAAATCATAATTTATCGATTGCTGGTAATGCAGGAAAAACAACTTATAATGTTGCTTTGAACTTTGTAGATCAGCCGGGTACTTTAAAAGGGTTTGACTATCAGAAATATAATGCAACAGTTGACTTGACCTCTCAGATTACTGACTTTATCAAGATTGGTACATATACCAATTTGATGTATGATGATCGTACTCAACCTCGTCAGGGACAGGATGATGTATTGTTGTCTACTATGTCTCAAGCTCCAACTTATATGCCGTGGTTGCCGGATGATGGCTCTGGTGTGACTCGTTGGACAGATTACGCTTATCCTGCGGAAGTCGGTAACCATAATAAAAATATGCCGGCTATTATTGGTACCAATACGAGTAAGAACTTCCAGAACTTTGATGTGAATGCACAATTATGGTTGGATATCAATCTGGCAAAAGGTTTGAGCTGGTACACAAAAGGAGCGGTTCGCCTACAGTCGAATAAATCGAAAGAATGGGGTGGATCTGATGTTCCTGTCTATAATTACCATACAGGTGAACAAACTGGTTTTTTGGATAGAGGTGCTAATGGTTTGACAGTAGAAGATCAGCGCCGTTTCTATACGAATTTTTATACTTATTTGAAGTATGATTTCACAACACCTAATCAGTTCCATAACTTTAATCTCATGGTAGGTTATAGCCAGGAGACAGAAAAGTATGAAACATTAAAAGCATTTAGAAAAGAATATGCTTTCGACCTGCCGGTAATTGACGCTGGTTCTAATGCAAACTGGTCTAATGAGGGCAAATTAGAAGAATGGGCTATCCAATCTGTATTTGCTCGTTTGAACTATAACTTTAAAGAACGTTATCTGTTTGAAGCCAATATGCGTTACGATGGAACCTCTCGTATCTCTTCTGAAAATCGTTGGGGTATTTTCCCGTCATTCTCTGCCGGTTGGCGTATTACGGAAGAAGACTTCATGAAAGACTTGAATCTGAGCTGGTTGAATAATGCCAAAATCCGTGGATCATGGGGACAGTTGGGTAACCAGAACATCGGTTTGTATCCGTATCAGGCGATGATTAATGGTGTAAGAGATTATCCATTTGATAAAACAGCTGATGTGATTGGTTATCAACAAACAGCGTATGCAAACCGTGATATCAAATGGGAAACGACAACCATTACTGACATCGGTTTCGATTTGCAGGTATTTAACGGCTTGAGTGTAACATTTGATTGGTATAAGAAGGTAACCTCCGACATTTTGCGTAAATCTCAAGTATCTGCTTTGCTAGGTATGACTGCTCCGACAGTAAATGATGGTGAAGTGGAAAATAAAGGTATTGAAATCGCTTTCAATTACAACAATATGATTACGGATGGTGTCTTCAAAGGCTTGCAGTATAATGCCGGTATTTATTTCGACCGTTCAAGAAACAAACTGACTAAGTTTGGTGCGGAAGAAATCGACGGATATAAGTTGAGAAGAGAAGGTCTTCCGTATAATGAATATTATATGTTGGAATGTATTGGTGTGTTTGCTACTGATGACGAGGTCGCAAATTCTCCGAAACAGTTCAATGATAATACACAGGCGGGTGACTTGAAATATAAAGACCAGAATGGTGACAATGTAATTGATAATAAAGACCGTGTACCTATTTCCGGACGTTTCCCCGGATTTGAATATTCTGTGAATTTGGGTGCAAGCTGGAAAGGCTTTGATTTGTCTTTGCAGGGACAAGGTGTTTCTGGCAAGAAATGGTATACAAATGACTGGGGCATATATCCGTTCCGTCAGGGTTCTGCTCCGACACGTGAATACGTAGAAGGTATGTGGACTGAAGAAAATCCGTATAATGCAGAACATCCGCGTCTGTATTTTAATGACTTGGGTGGTACTAAGAACAACCGACCGAATACTTATATGTTGCAGAATGCTTCTTATTTCCGTCTGAAGAATTTGACTTTCGGTTATACGTTACCGAAATCTATTACGGATAAGGTAAAAATGTCAAGAGTCAGAGTTTATTTTTCAGGTGATAACCTGTTGACATTTACAAAATTCTATGGCCTGGATCCAGAACGTGATGTAGACGGACGTGCAGCTCAGTATCCGCAGAACAGAATCTGTTCATTTGGTTTGAATGTTGAATTTTAAAAGTAGAATGCAATGAAAAAGATAATAAATATTGTATTGGCTTCGGCGTTGTTGGTGGGTTCTACGACCTCTTGTAGTGATTTCTTGCAGAAAGATCCTCCATCTTCTCCTTCACAGTCTATTTTTTGGCAGAAAAAGAGTGATTTCGAATCAGCTTTGGCCGGATGTTTTTCAACCATGCACCAGAATGGTGATCCTTATGACCCGGGAGTGATGTCACAAATTATTGCTTGTTTTGATAATCTGACAGACAACTCTATTTGCCAGCATGACGAAGATACATACGGGAAATCTAAGACAATTGCTATTGGTGATTTGGATCCGAACACAAGCGGATATGTGAAATATATGTATGAACAATGCTATCGTGGTATTGCTCGTGTGCATTTGGTTATGGATAATTTGGCTGTGTACGAAGGTGCGGATATGTCTGAAAGTGATAAAAACTTTATGTTAGGACAGTGTAAGGCTTTGAGAGGATATTTTTATTCATGGCTTTATAATTGCTACAGAGAAGTTCCTTTGGTAACGGAATCTTTGACTATGGATAATATGTATCAGAATAAATCTCCTCGTCAGGATATCTATAATCAGATTATCAAAGACTTCGATGAAGCGATTGCTCTTTTGCCGGATAAGACATATTCAGATGCGCAGATGGCTGGCTATTTTACTCCGGGTGCATTGAAAGCATTTAAGGCTCGCATGATGTTGGCTGAAGCATATGATGAAAATGGCAATGCCATTTCCTCTAAAATGGGTGAAATCGTTTCTTTGCTGGAAGGTATTCAGGGATATAAACTGGCTGATAGAATGCGTGATAATTTTCTTTCAACTAAACAGTTGGCTTCTCCGGAAATCATGTTTTCTGTTCGTTATTTGGCTCCGAACAATACAAATAGTTTAGACTTGTACTATGGTGCATGGACTACTTGCGGTGTGGCTCGTGATTTGGTAGATGCTTTTGAATGTACGGATGGACAGAAATGGGGCGAGTCTCCATTGACTGTTTCTGTAGATGAGTCTTTATTGGCTACTGGAGAATTAGGAGATGCAAATAAGGCAGAAAGAGCAAAGCTATTCCAAAATCGTGATCGTCGTTTGTATGAAACTGTTTGTCATAGTGGCTTAGCTGATTTTTCAATTGATGGACAGGATGGCGATCCTGTTACCATAACCAATCAGATGCAAACTGGTTTCGGTATGATGAAATTGATTCAACCGACGACGATTATGCCTAGTGGCTCTACCGTTTCCGATGCAGACATTATCATTCTTCGCTATGCTGAGGTATTGATGATGATTGCAGAAGCAGAAAACGAAGCCAACGGACCAACTCAAAAAGCATACGATGCAGTGAACCAGGTACGTGTTCGTTCTGGACAGCCAGAATTACCTGCCGGTTTAACAAAAGAACAGATGCGTGAACGTATCCGTAATGAATGGCGTGTAGAATTTGTATTTGAAGGTCATCGTTACTTCCAGCTGAAACGTTGGAAATTGATGGAAGAATTAGTGGATGGAGCAATTGATCCGGCATTACCTGCTTATATCAAGGTCTTTAAACCTGCATTCTATTATTTCCCGTTGCCACAAGCAGAAATCGATAAAGCTGGTGGTGTACTGATTCAGGATCCGAATTATATTTAATAATATAGTTTATCAATGAAAAGAATGCCAGGAAGATTTGTTTCTTATTCGATTTTCCTGGCATTTTCTTTGGAAATTAAAGCCTTCCTGATGAAAAAGTGCTGACTAGAAAAAACGTTCCTTTTTTTTAGTCATTTTTCAATTGCCTCCCTCTAAAATAGATATCGCCCTTAAAAGTACTAAAAATGTGAAAGATAAAACCTTTTTTAAGTTTGAAAAATTAAGGTATCCAGTGAAAAAATAGTGACTAAAAAAAAGGAACGTTTTTTCTAGTCATTGTTATTTAGGCAAAATCTTCTTTGATTTTTGAACTGTCTGAAATACAAATAGATATGTGTTGTTGGGATAATGCTTTTAATCTGAAAGAATGACTGTTGGTGATGAGATTTTAGACTTGAAGGAGGGAAATCATAAAACTTTTGAGTTTTTATTCAAAAAGTACTATGTTTTTCTTTGCTATGAGGCACGTTCTTACATCACGGAAAAACATATAATTGAGGAGATTGTCGGAGATGTATTTCGCTGGTTATGGGAAAACAGAGAGACATTGGTCATTACCACTTCTGTCAGAGCTTATTTAGTCCGGGCTGTCCATAATGCGTGCTTGTCATATCTTAGACGAAATCAACCTGAATATATTGAATTGGATGAAACTATTGTAGAGAGGAATACATTATTCTCGCTGGATGAGTCTCCCCTCGATTATGTTCTCTCTAAAGAGCTGATAGAACGGGTTGGTAAAGCGGTGAAAGAATTGCCTCCTCAGTATAAAAGGGTTTTTGAACTGAGCCGATATAAAAATCTGACCTATGCCGAGATTTCAGAAGAAATGGGTGTCTCTATTAATGCTGTGAAATTGTATCAGAAGAAAGCGCTGGCACAACTTCGCCAGGTTCTGAAAGAGTATTTGCCGACTTCTCAGAACTAGTCCGATCTGAGAAATTTATTGATATATGCCTAAAAATATATCTATTTATTAGTTTGTAAACTTTTTTATGAACGTAAAGTTACTAAATCTCAAAATATTAACAGATCTTTGTTGCGATAAGAAATGATCGGCTTATCAGTTGTCAACTTGTTAACGCAACAGCAATAATAAATACTTATGAAAAAGATTCTTATACTTATTGCTTTGTTGGGATTGCTGTATCCTGACCGACCGCTTGCACAGAATAGTATCAAGCTGTATCCTTATCAAATGACTCCGTCTCATCATCCCGATTATCAACGTCATCATGTGAAATCGCCGGATGCCTCTTTCTTTAATAACAAAATTCAGTTTATAGCCCTTCGTGATCTTTCCGGGGATTACAAGCAAAAGCTCGATCAATGGGTGGTGAAAGATAAACTAGGGGATATCCTGTGGGTTTCCTATCCGTTGGTTTTTCAGGATAATCTGAAAGAGATCGTTGCCGAGATCAAGAAAAGGAATCTCTATCTGTTTGACCTGTGGGGATATATTCCCGGTTCCGGTCCTGGTGGATACTGGACCCAGTTCGTTATCCCGGACGGCGTACTGAACCTTTTTGAAACAGAGCTGGGCGACCGTTGGCTGGGTATGGACAACGGCGAACAGGATGGTCGTTATGTCGGTAGTTTTGCTCCCCGTATGTATCCTTTGGGGACAGATCGCAAACAACAATATTTTAATTTCCAGCGTCATTTTCAGGAAATGGGCGATCAGTTGGGAAATAAAATGGCGACGCTTGTTTCTCTGAATTTCGGACATTATTTTCTGAAAGAAGGCGTTTATACCCTGATCGGAGCCGAGACGGCGCAGGGCTTGCCTAACTCGCAGATATATTATTCGTTTATCCGTGGAGCCGGGAAACAGTATGGCGTAAACTGGTTCGGCAATGCTTCCGTATGGAACCGATGGGGACATAAGACATACGATTCGAACGCGACCAATATCGATGATGATTACAATAGTGGAGGCCCGTTGAAAGGAACCTCTCTCGGATTGCTGAAGCGTTTGATCTATACCCATTTGATGTATGATTGTGTGGCTGTCGGTTTTGAAGGGGCTATGCGGGTCGACGATAAGAAACTCAGCCCTATCGGAAAGATACAGCAGAGTGCGGTTAAATGGGTAGACAAATACGGTGATCCGGGTACGATGTACACACCGGTAGCACTGATGACCGATTTCTTTTCCGGCTGGTCATTCCCGCGCCATTTGTATTCGAGACAGGCTTATAAAGTGTGGGGCAATCTGCCTTATGAACTGCCGGATTATCAAACGGATGCCATGCTCGATATTTTGTATCCGGGTTATCAGGATGCTTCCTATTATAAAGATGAAAGAGGCTTTATCACTCCAAATCCTTACGGAGATATTGCCGACTGTCTGATGAGTGATGCCCCGCTGTGGGTATTGAAACAATATCCGGTATTGGTCATTGCCGATGAACTGCGTCCGGGGCAGGAGATTAATGATAAATTGAATGCCTATGTACATGCAGGCGGTCATTTGGTCATTACGGCCGGTTCATTGAAGAACATGCCGGATGGAATAGCCGGTATCCGTACCGGAGAAAATACAAAGATCTGTACTGCACCGATCACATATAAAGGTGAGTCATTCAAGGAGCGTGCTCCTTACATATTAGCCGAATTAATCTATCCGGCTTCCGCCACTGTATTGCAAAAAAGTAATGAACTTCCGGCTGCCATCGAACTGAATGCCGGCAAAGGAAAAGTAACAGTGCTCGCTTCTCCGTATGGCGTTACGGAGCAACCACAATGTGAATTGCCTGTAAAGGTGATGGAAGAAAAGCCGTTGGATAAACCTTATCCTATACTGAACCATACGAAAGCACTGATGGAAGATATTTTTGCCTCTGTGCAACTGTTTGAGACCAATCCGGAGCTAAGTCTTGTGACCTGTTCCAGAGGAAATGGCGAATATACAGTTTTGATTTCCAATGAATCCTGGGAACCGAAAGTGTTTTCGATTGGTACAAAGACAGGCAAGATTATCTCTATCAAAGAATTACCAACTGATTGCTCGGAGATGCAGGCTGTAGGCTATACACCTAAGGTGATGTTGAACACATCGTTTGGTAAAAACACAGCCCATACGATAGCCGGTGGAAATGTCCGTATTTTCCGTGTCCGCCTGGATGATAAGGCAGATGTGACGGTTATGCCGGAAAGTACTCCGGTTCCGAATACGACCGGACGGGCGCTTGTGCTGCGTAATATTCTGGATGTGAAGGAAGAAATCCTTTCACGCCCGACATTCTTCGAACATTATGACCGTGTCGTGATCGACTGGCGTTATCTGCATAATCGGGAAAAAGAGGCTTTGAAACAGGAAGCCGGCTGGCTGGGACGGCAGAAACTGAAAATGACGGTTGACCTGACTTCGGGGCTGAACTTGTATCCGGATTTGAGAATTGTAAATAATGATCCTCCTTTCTATCAGAAGAGTATGGAGGTGATGAAAGGTGTCATCGATAAGATGGAGATACTGGGAGCCGACGAATTATTGATTTCTACCCAGCGGACCATCGAAAATAATTATACGATGGAACAGTTCTATGCTTCGCTGAAAGAATCCTTCCAGGTGTTATCCGATTATGCGGCAAAGAAAAATATCCGTTTATTGTTGAGGCAGTCCGTCGCACGTACGCCTGATACGATAGAAGGACTTCAGAAGCTGGTAGGGGAGGTAAACCGTCCGAACTTTACCCTGGCACCGGCTCTGTCGTTGCTGTTGAATAATGAAGCCGGTCTGGATGCAGATTTGAATCGCCTGAAACAAATGGAGATCAAAGATATTCTTATTTCCGCATCGGAAAAGGATATTCATGATCAATTGTGGAATACCAATGCTCCGATATATAAATCCGATAAAGCAACACTTATCCGTAAAATACTGGCTGCATTCCCGCAGGCGAATTATATTATGGATGGTCTGTATGCTTCGCAGGATGAAGAGTATCTGGATGGAAAAGCGATGGACGAATTTGTTACTAAAAATAATCATCTATGTGGAAAAAATTATTGATTACAGGATGTGTGACCTTCAGCTTGCTGAGTGGAGGGATGCTATCCGCGCAACCCAGTTGTGAGACTAAGGAGGAGGTTACCTCCGAACAACTTGACAGGACCCAAAAGGGACTGGTTACTATGATGAAGGAGTTGAAAAATGACTCTTATTTTCAGACTGAGTTGGATAAGGCTGCTGTCCTGGCAAGCCCATCCGGCCGAATGGCTGCTTATAAGGATCTGGCAGCCCGCTTACTGTCTGTTTTGGAGATACAGGCTGAGCTGGAATGGATGAAGCCGGAAGCCATTCAGGAGGCTTTAGGTATCATGAAAAAAAGTTCCGGATTTGATGCAGCATTGGCGGATAAACGCTTCGGTGAATTGAAATCATTGCTGGCTGGTGGTTTTGACGGTATTTATACTGGAGATACTCAGGCTATCGACAAGGCAAATAAAGCATTGACTTTAAAACGAAAGTTGATGCTGATGAGCCCGGATGTGAATGTCGACAAAATGTTGACGGTTAAGTTCGATTTGGGAGAAAGAGCTAATTTCGTTGGAGCAGGTAGTCTGGGTATCCAGCCGAATAACTGGTCGAATCTGAGTTCTGCCAGCCGTAAGAACTTTAAGGCCCAACTGGTTGAAGTGTCCGGTCTGCAAAGTGGCGAATTGAACGAGAAAGTACTTTATAAACCGGCAGTCGAAGGTTCTTCCGTTACTGACCTGGTATTGAACTGGGACGGAAAACGTTTGATGTTTACCGCTTTGGATACGACAAGGAGATGGCAGGTACATGAATTGGATATCAACAACGGAGAAGCTAAACAGATTACTAATATCCCGGAACCGGATCTGGAATTTTTTGATGCCACTTATCTGCCTGACGGACGTATGCTGGCGATTTCCAATATTGGTTATCAGGGAGTACCTTGTGTAAACGGTAGTGATGCGGTAGGTAATATGGTTTTGTATAATCCGGATAATGGAGATATGCGCCGTTTGACTTTCGACCAGGATGCGAACTGGCATCCGGTAGTGATGGCAAACGGAAAAGTAATGTATGTCCGTTGGGAATATACTGACCTGACACACTATTTCTCCCGTATCGTTATGCATATGAATCCGGACGGGACGGAGCAGAAGTCACTGTATGGCAGCGGTTCCATGTTCCCGAACAGTATTTTCGACGTGCAGCCGTTGCCGAAGCGTACCAACCGTTTCGTCGGAGTTATCTCCGGCCATCATGGAGTAGCACGTTCCGGTCGTCTGATGATCTTTGATCCGGCAAAGAGCCGTAAGGAAGAAAAGGGAATGATCCAGGAATTGCCTTTCCGCGGCCGTCCGATCATTCCGGAAGTAAAAGATGAACTGGTGAACGGCGTATGGCCGCAGTTTATTAAACCGTATCCGCTGACGGACGAGACATTTCTCGTAACAGCCAAATTGTCTCCGTATAGCCGCTGGGGTGTTTACCTGGTGGATATTTACGATAACTTGACATTGGTTGCCAATGCGGATGATGCCGGTATGATCTATTCCGTTCCGGTAAAGAGTACACCGGTTCCTCCGGCTATTCCGGATCGTATCAAACCGAATGAAAAGGAAGCGACTGTATTTATTCAGGACATTTATGAAGGAGAAGGATTGAGAGGCGTACCTCGCGGGGAGATCAAGTCGTTCCGTGTCTATGCTTATGAGTATGCTTATCGCCGGACATTGTCCGATCATTATAACCATGGTATTCAGGCTGGATGGGATATCAAACGCCTGCTGGGGACTGTTCCGGTGGAAGAAGACGGTTCTGCTATTTTTAAGATTCCCGCCAATACGCCTGTTTCCTTGCAGCCGTTGGATAAAGACGGACGTGCCGTACAATGGATGCGTAGCTGGCTGACCGGTATGCCGGGCGAAGTCGTTTCGTGTGTCGGTTGCCACGAAGACCAGAATACGATCCCCGTTCCGAAGCGGGTGCAGGCTTCTACCCGTAAACCTCATGAACTGACGATTGCCGACGGCGGAGTCCGTTCATATGCGTTCAAATATGAGATTCAGCCGATACTGGATCGTGCCTGCGTAGCTTGTCACGACGGTAGCAAAGCCGGACGCCCGAACTTTAAGGATACGACATCTGTAGGTATTACCGACTGGAGCGGTACACGTTATTTTCAGAAGAGTTATCTGGCTTTCCATCCTTACGTGAACCGACAGGGACCGGAAGCGGATATGTATGTTATGAGCCCGTATGAATATCATGCTTCTACCAGTGAGATTGTCCGTATGTTGGAACGGGGTCATTATAATGTGAAACTGACTGACAGTGAATGGGATCATCTGACTACGTGGATCGATATGAATGCATCCGGACGCGGTGAGTTCGATGCGGATCCGCTGAATGGCTACGACCAGTATGAACGTCGTATTGAACTGACTAATAAATATGCGAACAATGCCGGTGTGGACTGGCGCAAAGAGTTGGCTGATTATGCTTCTTATCTGAAGGGCAAAGGGGAAATCCGTCCGGAAATGCCGGAAAAGATGGCTCCGGTAAAGCATAAAGAGGTAAAGATGAAAGGCTGGCCGTTGACGACTGAAGATATTCAGAATCTGTTGTCAAAGGAAACAGGACTTCGGAAAGAGATTGAAGTGGCTGATGGCGTAAAGATCACTTTCGTACGCGTACCTGCCGGTAAGTTTGTGATGGGAACGAATGACGGTTATCCGGATCAGGCTCCTGCATTCAAGGCCGAAGTAAAGAAGGGTTTCTGGATGTCGGAAAAAGAGTTGACCAACGAACAGTATAATGCGTTGGTTCCGGAGCATGACAGTCGTATCTATGCACAGTTTTGGAAAGATCATACAACTCCTGGTTATCCGGCCAATAAGCCCAACCAGCCGGTTATCCGTGTCAGCTACGAAGAAGCTATGAAGTATTGCGATATGCTTTCAGAAAAGACCGGATTGAAGGTGACGCTTCCGACAGAAGTGCAGTGGGAGTGGGCTTGTCGTGGTGGTAGTGACCAGCCGTTCTGGTATGGTGCGATGGATGCAAACTTCGGTCCTTATGAGAACCTGGCGGATGTTCAGTTGGAAAAGATGGCGGTGACGGGTATCGATCCGCAGCCGATGGCAAAGGATAATCCCTGGTTCCCGTATTACAACTATCTGCCGAAAGTTGAGACGGTCAATGATGGAATGATGATTCCGACCGACGAATATAACTATAAGCCGAATCCGTTCGGACTGATCAACATGCATGGTAACCTGCAGGAATGGACTCGTTCGCTGTATGCTCCTTATCCTTACAGCGAAAAAGCCCAGGCGACAGCCGATACCCGTCAGGTCGTGGCCCGTGGCGGTTCATGGGTTGACCGTCCGAAAGATGCTACAGCAACTGCACGCCGTGTTTATCTGCCCTGGCAGCGCGTTAATAATGTGGGGCTTCGCCTGATCATTGAGGACTGAAAATAAAAGATATATCTTTTGCAAACAAAATAAGGAACTTTCGTTGATGAAAGTTCCTTATTTTGTTTGCAAAGCACCTATGCTTTGAGAGTAGGATAGAAATGTAAGGAAAATTGTATATTTTTGAAAAGTGAAAAGGCTATAACTTAATTAAGTTGAGAAAGGAAAATACTAATATTCAAGCTATTCTTGAAGATCTAGCAACGAAGAGCTCTGAGCCTGCGTTCAGATCTTTATACTTCTCTTATTCCGACCGGATAATGAGGTATCTTGTTATGTATGTAAAATCCAGCCAAATAGCGGAAGAATTGGTATCTGATGTTTTCTTTGCTCTTTGGGAGAATAGAAAGCAATTAGTGGAAATTACTAATTTCGACGCCTATATTTATCGGATAGCCAAATTTCGGGTTCTGAAGTATTTACGGGATAACAAAACTTTGACTGTTGACCTAGATGAAGTGCCGATCGAACTTTTTGCCTTTACCGAAACGACGCCCGAAGACGATTATATCTCCCGTGAATTGATTGATGCCGTAAATGAAGCGATCGAACAGTTACCGACTAAATCAAAACTGGCTTTTAAATTGGTACGTGAAGACGGCATGAAATACAAGGATGCAGCAGAGCATTTGGGAATATCAGTCAAAACGCTGGAGGCGCAACTTTCCTATGCGATGAAAAAAATCGCGAAAATTTTCAATATGGATTAAGGGTAAAATTCAATTTTCGGTACCTAGATAAAAAGTACTGGAAATTGTATGGATCACGAAATAGAACAAATCATCTTAAGGAACCTTTCAGGCGAAGCATCCTGTGAAGACATTCTTGTCTTTTCAGAGTGGCTTTCTTCGTCTGATGCCCATAAAGATTCTTTTCTGAAAATCAAAAAATACTGGGATGCGGAGGTTGCGGGCGTGAAACTTCGTAATCCGGAAGCTGCCTATAATATGCTATTGGAAAGAATCCGGAAAACAGAGCGAAAGAGAGTGGTTCGACAATTATGGATAAAATATGCCGGTGCTGCTGCAGTTGCTGTCATTATCGGCATTGCTGGTTATTGGATGGGGGGGTATCAGGCTGCCGCTCCTCTGCAATATTATTCTTATATCACGGGAAATTCCATCTCTTCTTTTGAACTGCCGGATGGTACGGAAATATCATTGAATAAAAACAGTAAGTTATCTTATTCCAGTTCGTACGGAGAACAGGTTCGCGAAGTTTCTTTGGATGGGGAAGGTTTCTTTACGGTGACGAAAGATAAAGAGAAAGCCTTTGTGGTGGACCTGAACGGTTCAAAAGTATCCGTATTGGGAACTGTTTTCAATGTAAAGAACTACAGGAAGGAAGACATAACAACAGCTACTTTGGTTGAAGGTTCGATCCGTTTTGAAACACCGGATCAGCAGATTGTCTTGAAGCCTGACCAACAGCTGGTCTTCAATAAGTCCAATAATAAAATAGACATGGCGAATGTCTCTACGGACCTGGTTACGGCCTGGAAGAGCCATTTGATAAAATACAGGTCAGTTCCTTTCCGAGAGTTCCTGGATATGCTGAAAGAGCGGTATGAAGTGGAGATTATCCTGTCGAATGAAGCATTGGGCAATCAGAAAGTAACAGGTTCTTTCGATGAAAGCCTGACAGTCGATCAGATACTCGACCTGATGAAGAAAAACCTTGTGTTCAGATGGAAGAAACAAGGCGAGAGCTATGTGATCAATTAACGTGAGTATTAACAAGTAAAAAAGAAAGGAGCCATGAAAACACAGAAGAGATAAGCATATATACTATTTGAAAAAAACAAAACCGGCCATTCTTGGAGGAAGCAGCCGGTTCAGTTTCGAGAAATTAACCGGTCAATTCAAGCTACTGGAAATAGCAGGGATTGACAATTAGTTAACTTAATTCATTTACAAAAATATGAAAATTATATGGATCAACGAAATCTCTTTTACAAAAGAGGTTAAAAGACTATTGCTTCTTATGAAAATCACATTGATCATCTTATTTATATGTATTTTTCAATTGCAGGCCGTTACCTCTTATGGGCAGAATGCAGAACTGTCAATGAATATGGAAGAAGTCTCTTTGAGCGAGATATTCAATGAAATAGAAGAACAGAGTGAATTTTTATTTAATTATAAGGACAGTGATATCGGCCATGTGAAGGCAAAAGTTAATATCACAAACGGAAATATAGAGGAGGTGCTGACCCAGGCATTGCGAAACACAAACCTGTCTTTTTCCATTAACGACCGGCACATTACTATTTTTAAAGTACCCCAGACCGTAAAACAAACGGGGAAAGTGATAACTGGAAATGTAAAAGATAACAGAGGGGAACTTCTGTTAGGTGTTTCGATTCTTATAAAGGGAACTCCCCGGGGAACAGTGACGGATATGGACGGTAATTATTCATTGGAAGTACCGGATGATCAGGCAGTGCTGGTCTTTACTTATTTAGGTTATAAAACCAAAGAGCTGTCTGTTGCCGGAAAGACAAAACTGGATGTGGTTTTGATGGAAGACACTCAGAATCTGGAAGAGATTGTAGTGGTCGGATATGGGACGATGAAGAAAGAAAATCTAACCGGTGCAGTCGCCCAATTGAAAGGCGATGTTTTGGAAAGTCGTCCTGTAACGAATATTTCTCAAGCATTACAGGGAACAGTTGCCAACCTGAATATTTTATCATCAGACGGTGGAGCTCCGGGAGGAAAACAATCAATCAATATCCGTGGATATACCGGGTTTGGTTTGGATGACAGTGGTAATATGGTCTCGAAATCACAATCGCCTTTGGTTATAATCGATGGAATACAGGGTGGAGACCTTAATACCGTTAATATGGAGGATGTAGAAAGTATCTCCGTATTGAAAGATGCTGCCTCTACAGCTATTTACGGCTCAAGTGCCCCTTATGGTGTTATTATTATCAATACGAAAAAAGGAAAAAGAAGCTCGAAAGCGACTATAACATATAATAATAATTTTGGATTTGCCCAACCTATAAACTTGCCGCATATGCTGAATTCGCTTGATTTTGCAAATCTTTATAATGAGGCAGCTGATAATGCTGGTATAGCAAGGCCGTTTACTAATGAAAACATTCAGCGTATCAAGGACTATCAAGCCGGGATCATGAAAGACGAGACCATTGCAAATCCGGCAGCAGGTACGGATGATTGGCTGACATGGACAGGTAATGGTAATAATGACTGGTTTGACATATTCTTTAAAGATGTCTCTTTCAGCCAGCAGCATAATATCGGGGTTTCCGGAGGTACGGATAAAACCAATTACTACGTAGGTCTTGGATACAACCAGAAGAACGGTTTATATAATTATGGTGATGATGTCTATAAGCGTTATAACATGAGAACTAATCTTTCGGTTAACTTGACGAAATGGCTTACTTTTAATATGCGCGGATCTTATTCACGTTCAACTACGGATTCTCCCAATACGTATTCAGGGAAAACCGGTGGTAACTATCTGCATCAGATCTCTAGAAAATGGCCTACAGCACCGTTGTACAATCCGGACGGTTATTATTCTTATCCGAGCGATATCCGTTTGCAGGAAGAAGGAGGCCGCTCAAAGGCAACGACCGATCAGGCTATTCTGACAGGAGAGTTTGTCATTACTCCTTTGGAAGGATGGGATATTACTGCCAATTACACTTTCGACGGAGCTTATATCGATAAGTCTGACCATGTAAAGACATTGTATGTGACTAATCCGAGTGGGGCTACTTCCTTGTATTCCGGAACTTCTCCTAACAGTTTTTCGAGAACAAATAACAAGAACCAACACCATGTTATCAACTTCTTCTCTTCTTATGAGAAAAAGTTTAAAGATCATTATTTTAAAGCGATGGTAGGATATACTCAGGAACTTTATGATAATCAGGAACAATATTCCGGTAACTCTTATCTGTATTCGGATGACATACCTTCCCTGTCTTTAACTTATGGTACTTCTCCTTCTATCAGCGATAAAGCCAGCCAGTTGGCTATCCGTGGCGGATTCGGACGAATCAATTACAATTATAAGGAAAAGTATCTGCTGGAGTTGAACGGGCGTTATGACGGGACTTCCCGTTTTCTGAAAGATGTCAGATATAAGTTCTATCCCGGTGTTTCTGCAGCCTGGGTTTTATCGAAAGAATATTTTTGGATGCCGATAGAAACCTATGTGAATACGTTTAAGTTCAGAGTATCCTATGGCTCATTGGGCGATCAGGGATTTACTGACAGCTATTATCCATTTTATCCATCGATGTCGACAACGGCTCCGACAAAAAGTAACTGGCTTTTTTCTGATGGTAGACATGCTTATGTCAGTTATCCGGGACTTATTAATCCGAACCTGACCTGGGTTACCACTACTACTATAGACTTTGGTGTGGATATGACCTTTCTGGATCATAGGTTGAATTTTACATTTGACTGGTATAAACGTTCGGCAAAAGACTTTGTCGGTCCGGCAGAAGTATTGCCCTCCATTATAGGTGCTAATTCTCCCCAGACGAATAATTCATCCATGGAGACAAAAGGGTTCGATCTGTCTCTTGGTTGGAAAGATCGTGTCGGTGAATTTAATTATGGGGTGAATTTTGTATTGAGCGACTATATGAGTAAGATTACGGAATATCCGAATCCCACCGGATTGAATACTACCTGGTATGAAGGACGTAAGGTTGGAGATATTTGGGGGTATGAAACAGTTGGATTTTTCCAGTCGGAAGAAGAAATAAAATCAGCTCCTTCGCAAGAAAAAATACATGCTACATGGACTCCGGGCGATATCCGTTATAAAGATTTGAACGGAGATAATAAGATTGACTGGGGAGATAATACCTTGGAGAATCCGGGGGATAAGAAGGTGATCGGCAATACGACCCCCCGTTTCTCATATGGTATAACTCTGAGTGGCGATTATAAAGGATTTGATTTCTCAATCTTTATGCAAGGTGTTGCAAAACGTGATGCATGGTTTAACTCAAATATATTTTGGGGTATTGTAGGCGACCAGTGGCAGAGTTCTGTTTTGAGCACTCATACCGATAGATGGTCGGAAGATAATCCGGGAGGATATTTCCCTAAATATTATTTGTCTTCGCAGAATAATAAGAATACGCAGACACAGACCGGCTATTTGCAGAATGCAGCTTATATGCGTATTAAAAATCTGCAGTTGGGATACTCTTTCCCGAAATCGTTGATCAGTAAAATCAATTTTGAACGTTTAAGAGTATATGCGAGTGTTGATAATCTGGCGACATTTACAAGCCTGATTGATAATATTGATCCGGAATTCTCAGCTACTGACGGAAAACTGTATCCGTTACAGCGTACCTGGTCTTTGGGTATGAATATTACATTCTGATTGTTTAACTATATGAAAATGTGAATATGAATAAGTTTAGATTCAAATTATATACGATAGCAGCTTCTCTGTTTTTATTACTTTCATCGTGTAATGATGACTTTCTGGAAAGAAGTCCGATTGTGAATATTAGTGATGCCAATTTTTGGAAAACAGCGAACGACCTTGAACTGTATGCCAATAATTTTTATAACAGGAACGATTTGTTGAATAGTTATGGGGATTGGGGATCAATTGGCCCGTATGGATTAGATGCCGACAATGGAACCGATACGCAGGTGGCCTATAATTATAATACCCGCATGAACGGAGAAGCTACAAATCCGGCCTCTGGAGGCGGCTGGGCGGTCAATGACTGGGCAAGTTTGCGTAATATCAATTATTTTATGGCAAATTACAACAAAGTGGATGCGCCCTGGGACCAGGTAAAAGTTTATGTCGGGGAGTCTTTGTTCTTTCGTTCGCTTTTTTATTTCGGAAAGTTGAAGACTTTCGGCGATTTACCTTGGATAACATCGACATTGGATAATACGTCCAATATTTTGTATGAGGGACGTTTACCTCGTAACCAGGTAGTCGATTCCATTATGCTTGACTTGGATAAGGCAATAGAGTATTTACCGGAAAGAGGGCCGTCATATACGGGAAGGATCACTAAAGAGGTCGCTTTATTGTTGCAGGCAAGAATTGCTTTATATGAAGGAACTTGGGAAAAATATCATGGAATTAAAAATACTCCGTTTAAAGTTGTAAATTCTGATGGCACAAAATTTATCCAAAAAGCGGCGGAGGCATCGAATATTTTGATAACATTGGCTGAATCGAACGGTAATACGAAGCTGGCTGATTGCACGGGAGAAGCCGGATACACAAACCTTTTCAACCAAAGAGATTATAGTTCCAATAAAGAAGTTTTACTGTGGCGTAAATATTCTGTTAATGACGGGCAGTATACTCGTTGGGGTGCCTATTATTATGGTGCGGGAAGAGGTTTGACCAAAAGTCTGGTTGATTCTTATTTGTGTATGGACGGGAAGCCTATTTCCGTATCTGACAAGTACCTGGGAGATAAAACGTTGAAGAATGTTGTTGCGAATCGTGATCCCCGTTTGAATCAGACAATTTTTGTCGATGATGGGAAGCATATACTTTTTACGGATAATAATACCTTCTTTGCTACTCCTGGTTTTGAGGGAGTTATCGCTAATAGTTGCCCGACTGGATATCAATTGTATAAAGGATTTAATACAAATTATACGGAATGTATAAATCAACAAAGTACTATTGGAACCATTTATTTCCGTTACGCCGAGGCTCTGCTCATTTATGCGGAAGCAAAAGCGGAATTAGGTACAATCACACAAATGGATATTGACCGGACAATTAATGCGTTACGTAATAGAGTCGGCATGAACGAGGGATTGTTGAATATGAATAATATTGTAACTGATCCGAATTGGGAGTTTAAAAATATCAGTCCGCTGTTGAATGAAATCCGCAGGGAACGTAAAGTCGAATTTGCGTGTGAAGGGTTCCGTAGAGACGATATTTTCAGATGGGCTGTTGTTGACGAAGTGATGGTTGGTAAAAAGCCCAAAGGAGCTGTAAAAAGCCAGTGGGAGAATTATCCGAATACAACAGATGCTTTTGTTGAAGCCTGGAGTGTTTTAGGTGAAGATGAAAACGGTTATATCGACCCTTTTAAATCATATCCGGCAATGGATAATGGATATCGCTTTAATTTGGGCAGGGATTATTTACAGCCTTTACCGACGAATGAATTGACATTGAATCCAGAGTTAGGACAAAATCCTGGATGGTAAGGTTCATATAGCTTTCATGAGAATTCTATTAGTGGCACCGACTGACTGCAAATAGAATTCTCATTGGCCTATAATAATTTTTTCTGTTATTAAAATATATATGTATGAAATATATTCTGTCTTGTTTGATCTCGTTTCTTGCAGTATTGCCTGCAGTGGCACAATTAAAATGGTTTGATCCGCTTACCTGTGGTTTCCCTGTTATACAGAACCAGGGTTTTATCCATGAGATAGGGAACTCATACCATCGGTTGCCTGATCGGGCGAAAGATGTTGTGAGAAAGGAAGTTTGGAATCTTTCCCGGGAATCTGCCGGATTGTCGATACATTTCTTCTGTAATGCTCCGCAGATTAAAATCCGATATCAGGTAACAGGCGGTTTCGCTATGCCTCATATGCCGGCAACGGGCGTTTCCGGTATTGATCTTTATCGCATGGATGACAATCATTCCTGGGATTTTTGTTTCGGAAATTATGCTTTTACCGATACGGTTGTCTATTCATATAATCACATGAAAAAGCATTCTGGTCGGAAGAAAGGTTTCGAATACAAGCTACTTCTTCCTCTTTACAACGGGGTGAAATGGATGGAAATCGGTGTGGCGGAAGATGAAAGTGTTGAGTTTATCCCTGCATCTGAAGAACCTTCCATTGTAGTGTATGGCACATCTATCGCACAGGGAGCTTGTGCTTCCCGTCCGGGGATGGCCTGGACTAATATTTTACAGCGTTCATTGAATTGCCCGGTTATTAATCTAGGCTTTTCCGGTAATGGTAAACTGGAAGAAAATGTATTGGGCTTTATCGGTGAACTGAATGCCCGGTTGTATATCCTGGATTGTATGCCTAATTTTCCGGATGACGATTATGAAACGATCTATACGCGTGTCGTTAGTGCAGTTAAACAACTTCGCCAGAAAGATAAAACTCCGATCCTGCTTGTTGAACATGCCGGTTATAGTAACGCCAAAACCGATTCGACACAATTCGAATATTATGATCATACAAACAGGGCTTCCCGAAAGGCGTTCGAGGCGTTGATGGCAGAAGGTGTACCGTCTGTTTTCTATGTTTCACATGATGAACTGGATTTTGATCCGGATGCGTGGGTAGATTATGTTCATCCTTCAGACGTTGGCATGCAACGACAGGCAAAGGTTTTAGAGAAATCTATACGAGATATTTTACACAAGGATAATAACAAATAAGTTTAAAATGTATTGTTCATTATGGCAACTAGAAGAGAATTTGTAATAAAAATGTCTGCCGGACTTTGTTGTTTGGCATTAAATATTTCCTGTAAAAAAGAACCGGGCTCTCATAAGGTCCGTTTCGGTGTGATATCAGATGTTCATCAGGATTTGCAATCTGATGCCCCCAAACGGCTTCAGGCTTTTATTGATGCATCAATGGATTGGAATCCGGACTTTATTATTCAATTGGGAGATTTATCCCATGGAAAAAACTTTGATACGATCCGGGAAGTGTGGGAACAATTTCCCGGAAAGAGATACAGCGTTCTCGGTAACCATGACATGGATCATACTCCTAAAGATGCTATGGTGAAGGCTTTGGGAATGCCTGGAAAATATTATTCTTACGATTTCGGAGGTATTCATTTTGTTGTTTTGGACCTGAATTATATGCGTGAGGACGGACAGTTTTTTGATTTTGACCATGGTAATTATTTTCGTGCCAAGTGGGGAATAGACCGTGATTTGATATCACCGGAAGAGTTGGAATGGCTGAAGACTGATTTGGCAAAAACGGACAAACCGACAGTTGTTTTCTCTCATCAGGGACTGGATGATGTTGCCAAAGGTTATTGTCCTAACAGAGAAGAAGTCCGTGCATTATTCCGTGAGATAAATGATAAGAATGCTCAAAAGGTAATAGCTTGTTTTTGTGGGCATAATCATGTGGATGCATATTCGAAAATCGAAGAAGTTCATTATTTTCAAATCAATAGTGCCTCCTACTTTTGGACAGACGATGCCGATCATTATTCGAACGGACATATGATCGAATACAAAGATGCACTTTATGCTTTTGTTACCATAGATTTAGATTCCAATCAGATTATAGTAGAAGGTGTCAAGAGTGAATTTCTTCCACCGGCACCTAAACCGGAAGACTTTAAGAACGCAGATAAAGTTTATCCTTATGTGAGTGATAGAGTAGTTGATCTCTGAAGTATCATTCCTTTGACTCCTACAGGTATAGGAATACCTGATACCATGTATCAGGATATTCTTTACCTGTGTTTGGTAAATAAAACCGGTAGATGTTTCTCCTTTCAACCTGTGTACAAATTTATTTTGGCAAGTATTTCACTTGTCAAAATATCTTTTTACTTCTATTTCCAGTGTCGTCATATTAACTCCTTTCGATAAATATTTGTACCATACAAAGGCTATAAATTTTAGTTACATGGTTGTCTCCTTTAGTATTTTACAAAGTTGTTTAACACCATCAGAAGCTTTGGCTTTGATAAAGTGAACATCGTTCCGGTATGTGTTTACTTCTTTGGGGTCTATCAGGTAAATAGGCTGCCCGCGGCGTACGTAATTCAGTAATCCGGCAGCCGGGTAAACGTTGAGGGAAGTTCCTATCACGACAAAGATATCGCACGATTCGACCATACGGATAGCCGGGTCGATCATTGGGACTGCCTCGCCGAACCAGACAATGAAAGGGCGGAGCTGCACGCCATGAGGGTCTTTATCCCCGATATGGATATCCGGATTTTCCGAAGAAAGATCGTAGGTCGTGTTCAAATCGCGTACGGAACAGGCTTTCATCAGTTCACCGTGCAGATGGATCACGTCGTTGCTTCCCGCTTGTTCATGCAGATTGTCGATATTTTGTGTAATGATATGCACCTCGAAGTCTTTTTCCAGTTCTGCCAGTCCGATATGTCCGGCATTCGGCTGGGTGTTCAGCAGTTCTCTGCGTCGCTGGTTGTAAAAGTTGAGGACTAATTCCGGATTGGCAGCAAAACCTTCGGGTGTCGCCACATCTTCCACCCGGTATTTTTCCCAAAGCCCGTCTGAATCGCGGAAAGTGGAAATACCGCTTTCGGCGCTCATACCGGCGCCGGTCAAAACGACTAATTTCTTTTTCATAAGGCAATCGTTCTATGTGTTATTCTCTGAATTCTTGACATTTTAACAATGCCTATTGTTAGGTGCTTAGAATGGGCATCGTTAGGGTGTTAGAATGCCTATTGTTACACCCTTAGAATAGGCATTGTAAAAATGCTACTTATAAAGGTGGATTTGGGTGTGAATATTCCCGATTTATCCCAGATTATTGAGTATCTCCGTCTTCCCCTCCTGTACTAGACGGTAAATCATCTCTCCAAACAAAGTATTAACCCAGGCAAACCAGGAGCGGGTGAACTTCTTAGGATCGTCTTTGTGGAACGATTCGTGCATGAAGCCGGTATCTCCGTCCGTGTCGCGGAGCATTTTTACGCAATGGCGTATTTCTTCGTTGTCGCTGGTGGTGTTACAGCGCATGATGATGCTCATCGGCCAGATATAGTTGAAGCCGATGTGCGGACCACCGATGCCTTCACCGGCTTTTCCCTTGTAGAAATAAGGGTTCATCGGGCTTAAAACCAGTTTACGGGTATTCTGGTAAACCGGATCATTCACGTCGATACAACCCAGGTAAGGCATAGCCAGCAGGCTGGGGACATTCGCGTCATCCATAAATACATGGTTATAGAAACCGTCTGCTTCGAAAGCATATACTTTGCCGAATTCCGGATGCTCGACAATTCCGTATTTCTCGATGGCGGCAGCTACTTCGTCGGCCAATGAGTCGCACTGGCGGGCAAAGTCGTTATCCTTTTTGATGTCGCGCATCATCTCTGCCAGCTGGCGGAGTGAAGTGACGGCAAACATATTCGACGGGATCAGGAATCCGAACAAGGTGGCATCGTCAGACGGACGGAAAGAAGATACGATCAGTCCGACAGGATTTACCGGACTTCCGTAACCGTCATTCAGAAGCGTATCCCCTTGGCGGTCTGTCTTACGTGAGAAACGGTACGGACCGAGACTGTCTTTGCGTTGTTGTTCGATGAATGTTTTGTAGACAGTCTTCATCGCCTTGTCCCATTCAGCATCGAAAGGAGAGGTGTCGCCGGTCTTCTTCCAGAAATGGTAAGCCAGGCGGATCGGGTAGCAGAGCGAGTCGATTTCCCATTTGCGCTCGTGAAGCTCTTTTTTCATGGCTGTTCGGTCCTTTTCCCAAGGGCTGCCGTCGGGACCTTCGTTGAAGCCGTTGGCATACGGGTCGATGTTAATGCACCAGGTCTGACGGTTGATAACACCTGCCAGCATGGTTTTTACCGCCGGATCTTCGTTGGCGAATTGAATATGCGGGAAAACTTGTGCCGACGAGTCGCGCAGCCACATGGCGTGGATGTCACCTGTAAGGACGAACGTGTCGGGCTTGCCGTTTATCATCTTATGCTCGCAAGTCGTATCGAGTGTATTGGGAAAGCAGTTTTCGAACATCCAAGCTAGTTTCGGATCTTTCAGCTGTGCTTTGGTAGTCTGGATAGCCTTTTCGACAGCAGTGGATGTAAACTGCCGCTTTTCCGGTGCCGGACGTTGACACGTGTACTGTAATGTGTTAGATGCAAGAGATGCTCCGGAGGTAGCCGACTCTGTTAAATGGGCGAACGATTTCTGCCCGACCAATAGACCTGCCAGCGACAGACCTCCGGATTTTAAAAAGTTTCTACGTGTAGTCATGGGTTTATATGTTTTATTGATTGTTATTTGTATCCGTCAAATGACATTGAATCATTGAATTGGCGGGTAAAAATAAGCATCTTTTCCATTAAAACCAGTACATTCCCGTAAAAATATTATAACCACCTTTCTCTGCACCTCCTTTTTCATTGCTGGGACTCAGCCGCTGACAACAGCGGTTACCGATAAATGAAATCCTGCTTATTGAAAATAGCTATGTTCTTTGATTACTACGCCTTTATCGTCGAAATACACTTTCTTGTCTTTTCCCTCACGCGTTTCCAGTATCACTTTATATTTTACATACGTGCTGTTGTTGGATACGTAAACCGATTTGATCCGGCAATCCTGATAGACGTTATTTACTCCTTCCTGCAGTATCTGGGGAATGGCTGTAATGTCTATTTCGTAAAACTTATCCTGATTCTTCACTTCCGTTTTGTCATTATCAACTGTGTTTTGTGCCTGAGTCTGTGACGTACATACGGAACACATGGCAATCGCTGCCATTAAAACAATCTTTTTCATACTTCTCTTTTTACTTAAAACCTAATACTAATACCTATTTTGCCTTTTGCTCCTATTCTTCAATATCCGTGCCAAAAGGGACAGGAAAAGCCTATTTGGGAGCAAGTAACTGAAAATTAGAATTTATATATTGGAATAAGAACTCAGATAAAGAAGGTCCTGCCGTTGAAGGTGTGGAATTTTTCCATATTTATGTGACATATTCTACACAAGGACTGCCTTTCTTCTGAAATGCGGGAGAGTTTCAAAAAAATCGTATCTTTGTACGAATTGTGATAGAAATAAAAGATGAAACAAACGAGTATAATAATCACTATCTTCTCGATTCTGCTGTTGACGGCTTGTGTGACCAAACAGACGGATGAGAAAATTGTAACGGTTACGATCGAGCCCCAGCGTTATTTTGCAGAGCAGATTGCAGGGGATAAATTCAAGATCAATTGTGTGGTCCCTGCCGGGCAAAGTCCTGAAACATACGATCCTACTCCCCAGCAGATGATCCAGGTCGGCAGAAGTGTCGCATACCTTCAAATCGGACATATCGGTTTTGAGCTGGCGTGGATGGATAAGATACGTGAGAATAATCCGAAACTGACGTTCTTTGATACTTCGGAAGGGTTTAACCTGTTGAAAGAGACAGAGGAAGAACACGACCATGATCATGGTACACACGATCATGATGCCCATGCCGGAGAGGGAACGCATCACCATCATCATCACGGTGGCGTGGACCCGCATATCTGGAGCTCCATTGCCGGGGCTAAAGCGATTGCCTGGAATACATTGAACGCTTTTATCGCGTTGGATCCGGATAATACGGATTATTTCTGGCAGAATTATAATAAATTATCGGACGAGCTAGATAAAACGGATGCGGAGATCAAAAAACTGCTCGATCCGCTGACTGACCGTACATTTATTATTTACCATCCGGCACTGACCTATTTTGCGGGTGAGTTCGATTTCACGCAGCTTTGCATCGAGATGGATGGCAAAGAACCTTCGCCAGCCCAGTTGAAGCAACTGGTGGAAACGGCTCGTGCCAATAATGCCCGTGTCGTATTTATCCAGCAGGAGTTCGACCAGAAGAATGCCGAACTGATTGCCAGGGAAACGGGTTGTAAACTGACGGTGATCAATCCGCTGGCGTATGACTGGCCTAAAGAAATGATTCATATAGCAAAAGCATTGGCAGATGGACAAGCTCATTGAAATAGATCATATAACAGCCGCTTACGGGAATAAGGTTGTTTTGAAAGATGTCTCCCTGACCGTGTGGAAGAATGATTTCCTGGGAATAATAGGACCTAACGGGGGAGGTAAGACTACTTTGCTGAAGGTGATCCTCGGGTTGCTGCAGCCGGTATCCGGTGCCATCCGTTTCTTTCGGGACGGGACGGAAGTTTCTTCTTTACGGATCGGTTATCTGCCGCAGTTGAATAACATAGACCGTAAATTCCCTATCTCTGTCTGGGAGGTGGTCGCTTCGGGACTGGCAGCAGAAAAGCCCCGTTTCCGTTCGTATACGGACGCTCAGAAAAAGCGTATCGAAGAGGTGATCCATCAGATGGGATTGGAAGACCTGTACACCCGTTCGATCGGTGAGTTGTCGGGAGGACAGTTACAGCGTGTTTTGCTGGGACGTTCTATCGTTTCCCGTCCGCAGCTTCTGATCCTGGACGAACCGAATTCGTATGTCGATAAACGCTTTGAATCTCGTTTTTATCAGTTACTGGAGGAGATCAATAAAGAGAGTGCGATCATTCTGGTATCTCATGACATCGGAACGGTGCTGGCGATGGTCAAAAATATCGCCTGCGTGAACGAGACGTTGCACTATCATCCCGGCGCGGATGTATCCGAAGAATGGCTCGGTGAGAAATATGCCTGTCCGATCGAATTGATCGGGCATGGTAATTTGCCGCATCGCGTATTGAAAACACACGAACATTAATATTCTTTTTCATGTCGCACACACTTTGTTTAATCTCACTGCCGGAAATCGGGTTTATTGTCGGTATTGCCGTAATCCTGTTCGGATGCAAGGCGGTCATGCAGAATCCTTTTATCTCCCGCGGGCAGAAAATCGTATGGATACTGATCATCGTTGTATTGAACTGGATCGGACTGTTATGGTATTATTATACCTATTATATGAAGAATAAAGACTAAGATATGAAGATACTGATTACAGGAGCAAGCGGATTTATCGGTGGCTTTTTGGTAAAAGAGGCGTTGCGCCGGGGATATGAGACGTGGGCAGGAATACGTGCTACGAGTAGTCGTGAGAACCTGCAGGATGAACGGATTCGTTTTATCGATCTGAAATATAATAACCGGGAGGCATTGACTGCCCAGTTGGCTGATTTTGCCCGTGAACAGGGAGGATGGGATTATGTAATCCACAACGCCGGACTGACCAAGACGTTGGATAAACGAAACTTCTTCCGTATTAATGCAGAGAATACGCAAAATCTGATAGAAGCATTGGCAGCAGCTGATTGCCAGCCGAAAAAATTCCTGTTGATGAGTAGCCTGAGCAGCTATGGACAGGGAGATGAAAAGACTTTCCACCCGATCCGCCTGGATGATCCTCAGCGACCGGACACTGCTTATGGGCAGAGTAAGTTGGAGGCGGAGAACTTTATACGTAACCAATCCTATTTCCCTTATGTGATTCTGCGTCCGACCGGTGTGTATGGTCCCGGCGAGAAGGATTATTTTATGGAGATTAAGAGTGTGAAGTCCGGATTTGATTTTGCAGTGGGACATACTCCCCAGCGTATTACCTTTATTTATGTAAAAGACCTGGCACGGGTAGCTTTCCTGGCGTTGGAGAATGAAGCGATACGTAACCGGCATTATTTTGTCGCGGACGGAGATGTGCATACCGACGAATCCTTTGCCCGGATGATACAGGAGCTATTGGGCAAGAAGCATGTGCTGCATGCCCGTATCCCGTTGGGGCTGGTGAATGTGGCATGTCATTGTTCCGAATGGATCGGCAAGTTTTTGAATAAAGGCATGACATTGAATACTGATAAATATATCATCCTGAAACAGCGCAACTGGATTTGTGATGTCGCACCGCTCCAGGATGAATTAGGTTTTACTCCTGAATATCCCTTGCGTAGAGGGTTGGAGGAAAGTCTTGAATGGTATCGGAAAGAAGGATGGCTATGACCCGTTGTTATCCGGTTCTTACCGGATAACGGCTGGTCAATCCACTTTCTTTACGGAGCCTAATCCTGCTTTATCCACATTGACGGTAGGATCTCCTTTATATTTTACAGTTCCCATTCCGGCTATCTCGGCATTAATCCGATCTTTTGCATAAGTTTCGATCAGACCTTTTCCGGCTATTTCGCACGATAAAGTAGAAAGCTCGTAATCCAATGCATGAATTTTGCCGCTTCCTGCAATTTCGAAATCTGCATTTTCGCCCGCCCCTTTCAGGTTGAATGTGCCTTTTCCGGCTATTTCACCTTTAAATACTTTTGCATACAGGGCATCTGCGTTCAGTGTGCATTGACCGGCTGTACTTATTTCCATTCGGTCGACGGTCACTGTATCTCTTAACTCTATTCTCGTGCTGCCTGCCGTATTGAATTCCACTTTCTCATTGGATGCGAATTTACCGTTTAGGTTAAATACCTTAATCCCGCCCATATCGGCTTTTTTCAATGCTGAGGAGTTTGTCGTGATTGTAAATTTTGTCGGACGGAACCGGATCTGTTTCTTGCCCCGTTCTTTAGGGCGGATAACCAGTTTCTCCCCGTCTGTCTTAAATTCAAACAAATCGTAGATGTTTTGATCGACTGTGACGGTCAGAGCCGGAGCGGACTCCTGCTGTGAATAATTGAATATAATTGCAGAGCCTTGCACATCTATTTCGTTGTAATCGACAATATCGATTGTCTGGGTTATCACGTTTCCGTCACCTCTGACGGACGGCATGAAGATACATCCTGAAGCTAGCAACAGGATAACGGACAGTACAGTTAAATAGAGTGTTTGTTTCATATCGTTTTATTATTTTACTTCTTCTACGGAGCCTTTGCCCAATACCTTCTGCTGAACAGCTGTCGGCCCTTTGTAGCGGATCTTGCCTTTACCGACAATGTTTGCTTTCAGATTATTGGTGGGATGAACTTCCATCGAGCCGTTTCCTGTCATTTTACAGCTTAGCTCGGGTACGGCAACTCCGAAAGCCATGATCTCACCGCTGCTGGTGATACTGTATGCGCCCTCTTTGGCTTCTCCCTTTTTCAGGTTGATAGTGCCTGAGCCGTTGATGCTGCACTCCAGTTTGTCAGCCTGCAGTTCGTTGATAACCATATTGGCGCTACCCGAAACATTCAGGTCGAGCTTGCCCATTTTTACCGGCTCTTTCAATTGAACCAGGCAGTTGGAGTTTGCATTGATTTTTAATTCGTCCCCGGTCAGCAGACTGTTTACCATGAAGTTGGCATTACCCGAAGCTTTCACTTCCTTGAGCCATTTGGAGTTTGTCTTTACGATAAACTTGGTATAATGGTCTACTTTAGCCCCTTTGAAACCTACTGAGAGTTCCCGGTCTTTGATATTGATATTGACATATTCATGCAGGTTCTCATCTACAGTCACTTCAATATAGGGTGCTGCATCCGATTGTTCATAATTGAAATCGATTACCCCATCGATTTTGATTGAATTGTAATCATCAATAGTGATCTTTTTACTGGATAGTTTTCCGTTACCTTTTACGTGGTCTGCTGCCTGGGCAGTGAATAACAATCCCAATAACATGATAATAGATAATAAACCTTTTGTTCTCATAATTTATTTGTTTAGTATTGCCTTTCCTTATAATAGACGTATCTTTTATACGACAGGTTACAAAAATAGGAGTAATTTAATTCAACTCCTACATTTGTTAAACATTTATAGGGCATTAAACGATAGAATTTTGGTCTATAAAATAACCCGGAGATTATCTTTTCACCGTGCGACAGTGAAAAGTAATTCCGGGTTTTCCAACTCCCAATATATTGATTTCTTAGTTTGCCGGATCGATATCGCTGGAACCGCTGGAATGTTTCTTAACTTTTGGATTCCCTTTGTATTTGATGTCACTGCTTCCGGAAGCTGATGCATTCAAAGATTCCGTAACTGTGATAAAAATATCGCTGCTACCGCTTGCCGAACATTCCAATGTCTTCAAGGTGAAACCATACCCTTTTATATCGCTGCTTCCGCTACAGTTGAATTTCCCCTCGTTTGCTTTCCCATTCAGGTACAGGTCGCTGGAGCCTGAAGAGCGGGCTTCTATTCTGTGACATTCCAGATCGCTTGTTTTCAGGTCACTGGCTCCGCTCAGGTTGATCTTGCATAAATTGGCTATGCGCATCGGTTTTTCCAGGTATACGTCGCTGGCTCCGGATGCGTTGATTTCAATATTATCGCCTGATAACGAACTTTTCAGGATAAAATCGATACTGCTGGAAACTCCCAGTTTCTTTAATTCAGTAGAATGGGCTTCTATAGTCAATCTGCTGGGGATGATTCTGGTTCCTTTCTCTGTTTCTATTTTTAATATGCCACTTTCTATTTTGAATTTGAGAAGTGGAAGTAGATTTTCATCTATCGTGATCTTTAGACCGGATTTTCCATTCTGCTGGGTATAATTAACTTGTGGAGATTTATTTTTTCCGGAGAAAAAGCTTCCGTTAATCTCGATGCCCTGGCCTACTATCAGACCGCTGTAATCGGCTATCTGTATTTCTTTGGTGATAATATTACCGTTCCCTTTGGTCTTTTGTGCGTAACAGCCGACCGTACCAAGTACTACTAATACGATGATGGCTAATGCTAATTTTTTCATGACATTTATTATTTAGTTTGTTCTTTTAATTTGCGTCTTTCAGTTTACCTGATCCGATGATACTTTTGCTGGTCGTCGGATTGCCTTTGTAATAGACATTGCCGCTACCCACAATGTTGGCCTCCAGCTGGTTTTTGGTGTAAGTCTGGATATTACCGCTACCGGCAATATTACATTCTGTTTTCTCTGTGATGCAATCGAATGCTTTTATGTTGCCGCTTGCCGCCAGGTTGTATTCGGCACGGCTTGCTTTGCCTGCAATCTGGATTGCTCCGCTGCCCGCTAAACTGCATTCGATCGTATTCAGATTGATATCCGATGCAACGACACTTCCTGAACTGGCTAGGTTGATCTCTATCTTGTTGCCTTCCGCCTTTTTCTTCAAAAGAATATTGCCGCTGCCAGCCATGTTGATCTCCAGCTTCTCTACATGTATCGGACTGGCAATAATGAAATCGCCGGAAGAGACTACGTTCAGCTCTTTTAGTTCGCGCGAGTTGCTGATGACCTTGAAAGTGGTCGGTCTCAGATTGTATGTATTACCGTTACGGCTGTTTTCTTTTACCTTTTTCGGGCCGACTTTCAGTTCTTTGCCGTCCACTTGCATTTGAAGCAGCGGAAGCAGGTTCTCGTCGATTTGCACTTCCAGGTAAGGAGCAGCATTCGATTGTTCGTAAACGAACTCCACAACTCCGACTGTCGATATCTCGTTATAATCACTGATGGAAATTCTTTTTGTAATAACATTTCCGTTGCCGGACACTGTTTCTGTGGTGCGGGCAAATCCTGTCAGGGTAACCAGTAAACAGGCTATAAGGAGTGATACTTTTGTTTTCATCTATATTGTTTTTAGTTCTTTATCTTATAAGACGAAGCTATTGGCGGAAAGGTTGCAGATTCAGTGAATTATTTTTCAAAAAAGAGAGGGTGCGCAAACAATAAAAAAACCGCGATCCGAAATAATAACGGATGCGGTCTTTTTGCTTCCCAACGAAGCAATCTCACGATTCCTCCTTTGCAAAGACTTGTTAACCTTAGATCTAAAATACTATGAAAAAAACTCGATGCAAATATAAGAGGAAATATATTATATGCAATGTTCTATTGTATCATTTTATTGTAATTTTGTCACTTTATGACGCAAAAGTTACATATTTTGAACGATTTATTCCGTGAGGCCGAACTTCTCTGGGATAGAATCCATTATGTCAAACAGTTCGGTAACCGTTTCCGCACGAAGCATAGCAACGCGTGTCGGTTTGAAATCGGAAATACCCTTGAACAGGGGAGTGGCTGCCAGGTGACGGCGGATGTGTAAAATGCCGCGTCGTTCGTCCAGTCTTTCCACACTTTGCATGACCTGTTGCTTGAGGATATCCAGATACCAGGAGAACTTCTCTTCCGGCAATGCTTCTCCGGTGGTCAGGTAATGTTTTACTTCACGGAATATCCAAGGACGACCGATACTTCCGCGACCGATCATCACGCCGTCCACTCCGTAATCTTCGAAACGCTGTTTGCATATTTCTGCTGATGTCACGTCACCGTTTCCGATAATGGGAATATGCATGCGCGGATTCTTTTTCACTTCACCGATCAGTGTCCAGTCCGCTTCACCGGTGTACATCTGGGCACGGGTACGGCCATGGATGGAAAGGGCGGCGATACCGCAGTCCTGCAATTGTTCGGCCAGGTCGACAATGATTTTATTTTCGGCATCCCATCCCAGGCGGGTTTTTACTGTTACGGGGATGCTGACGGCCTTTACCACTTCGCGCGTTATTTCCAGCATCAGTGGAATATTCCGCAACATACCTGCTCCGGCCCCTTTGCCTGCTACTTTCTTCACCGGGCAACCGAAGTTGATATCGAGAATGTCGGGGCGGGCGGCTTCGCATATCTTTGCTGCTTCCACCATCGCTTCCACTTCTTTACCATATATCTGTATTGCTACCGGTCGTTCGTCCTCGGCAACGGTTAGTTTCTCCTGTGTCTTGTTCACGTTGCGGATCAGTGCATCGCTCGATACAAATTCCGTATATACCATGTCGGCACCGAAACGTTTACACATCAAACGGAAAGAGATGTCCGTCACATCTTCCATCGGTGCCAGGAATACCGGATGTTCACCTAAATCTATTGAGCCTATCTTCATACCTTCTTATTATAGACTGCAAAAGTACTGCTTTTTCCGCGAAGAATTATGATAGAATAGTCTCCAATATATAATCTACTACGTTTTATAGTAGATTAACTATGTGTTGTAGTTGTATTACTGATTAATATAGTTATATTTGGGCATTCCTTTAATAAAACGACAGATTATGAAACGATTGACATCGAAAGAAGAAGAGATATTAGGCTATTTTTGGGCGAAAGGACCTTTGTTTGTCCGCGAATTGCTCGACTTGCAGGAAGAACCTAAGCCACATTACAACACGCTTTCCACCATTGTCCGTACCCTCGAAGAGAAAGGATATATCGGTTATCAGGCTTTTGGAAATACGCATCAGTATTATGCTCTGATCTCGGAAGACGAATACCGCAGGAAGACACTAAAGCAGGTTGTCAATAAGTATTTTGATAATTCTTATACCCGCGTCGTCTCTACGCTGATCGAGGAAGAGGCGTTGACACTGGATGAATTGCAGGAATTGATCCGACAGATCAAGAACAAATAAATGACCGGATTATGGGCACTTTACTTCTGTACATATTAAAATCCACCATTTGCCTGACCCTGTTTTATATCGGGTTCAAGGCATTGTTGAGTAATGATACATTCTTTCGCTTCAACCGTTGGGTGATGTTAGGTGGAATGAGTATATGTATGTTGTTGCCTGTATTCGAAATAAAGACGGCTGAACCGTTGCTAATCCAGCAACCCTTTATGCATCTGGAAGAGATGATCATGGGAGAGGGGACAAACTCTGTGGCTCTTTCCGGCGGGGCTTCGGGGATGAGAATCGTTCCGGCTGTCGAACCTGCTGTGGCCGTTGATTGGGGACAGCTTTTATTTTTTGCTTATTTGATTGGGGTTCTGATTTGTCTGACGGTCACGTTGTTGTCGTTCCGGAAAATGTTTGTTCTTATCCGGAGCGGACGAAAGTTGCAACAAGAGCGTTATACGTTGATATTGACCTCGGATACTGTTTCCCCGTTCAGTTGGGGACGATATATCATCTTGTCCGAGAATGATTACGAAAAGCATCCCGATGAGATCCTTACCCATGAAAAAATACATTTGGAATCCCGCCACTCTGTCGATCTGCTCTTTATGGAAGTAATACTCTGGCTTCACTGGTTCAATCCGGCTGCCTGGCTGTTGAAACGCGAACTGAAGGATATCCATGAATACCAGGCCGATAAGGGCGTACTTGCTCAAGGCATCGATGCAACAAAATATCAACTGTTACTCGTGAAAAAAGCTGTCGGCTCCAGCCTCTACACTCTTGCCAACAGCTTCAATCACAGTAAAATTAAAAAACGTATTACTATGATGTTAAAAGGTAAATCAAACAATTGGGCCCGGTTGAAGCTGCTGCTCCTGGTTCCCGTAGGACTTATCGTCCTCAATGCTTTTGCCCGTCCGGAAGTGAACCGGCAGTTGGAGACGCTTATCCAAAGCAAAGATAAGGATACTCCGCCGGAAGAACAACAGGATTTGAAAGAATTCTTTAAAACGGAGCTGTGCAAGTATGTGAATGATACGGCTGTAATGGCTTCTGCCGATAAGACCGCTGCATTTCTGAAAAAGAATACGAACGTGTATGAACTGTTTATGAATGCAAACAGTGTCGTTTTATTGAAGTTCGATAAGATTCTTTCGGTCGAGGAATTGCCGGCTGTGCTGCAAGAACGGTTTGATTCTGAGAAAAAGAACGGAAAGCCTGTCTCTTTTTATTTTAAACAGGATATAAATACACCGAAAGAAAAGGTCGAGCGTGCGTTGGAAATAGTCAAAGAGGCATTCCTACAGCAACAGGCAACCGTTGGGACGGATAAAGCCCCTTTCCTTTTGTTTGAAGACGGTGCACATCATATGCTTTATTCGACGGAGAAAAAGAAGATACAGTTGCCCTCTGATAATAAGAGTGTACTTCCTCCTTCTAGTTCGGGCGCTACGATTTAAGATAGTGGAGGAAGGCTTTCAACACGCTTTCCTCTACTTGTTTTATGCTATACTTTTAGTCTTTTCATCATTATTATTTATTATTTTTCTCCTATATTTCTTTTCTTTTGAGCAAGCATAAAATTAATTTTTAGCATGGTCGAAATCAATTTTAGGCTAGCTCAAAATTAAATTCAAGCATGCCAAAAAGAAAAAATATACCGTACTTTGCAACTAATATATAACGACCAAAAAACTAAATAATAAGGAACAAAACATTAAAAGTTCGCAAGTGAGGCGACAGAGTATAAGTAGAAGCTTGTATCTTTGTCGCTTATGATAGGGATATTCTTTTTTATTTGTCTGCTAGTCTCCTGCTCTTCCGAAACCGGACGGCAAGAGACCATACCTGCCGAATCACTTCTCCGGCAGGCTGCATTCTATGAAGAACGGTTACAATATCTTCCTGCTTTAGCGATGTATCAACAGGCAGCGAGATTGGCTGAAAAGGAAAAAGACAGCGTTGCTTTATCTTCTGTTTACCGGAGGATGGGAAATATATACCGGAACCAATCCTTGAAGCATGAAGCGTTGCAATGCGAAAAAAAGGCCTTGTCTTACATCAGTAATGCCAACGATTCCCTGCGGATGGGGCTTTATCGGGAAATAGGCGATATCCATGCCTTGACCGGAGAGGCGGATAGTGCATGCTATTATTATCAGATAGGCGGTTGCCGGATCAGTCAGGCAAAGATATTACAACAGGGAGGACGCTGCCGGGAAGCCGAACTGTTATTGAAAGAGGAACTCGAACAAGATATTTCCGGAGAAGAGAAAGCGGAGCTCTGTCTGGCATTGGCTGACCTGAAAATTTCTTCAGGCGAACTGGAAGAAGCCGAGGATTATCTAAGCCATGTGTCCGTTTCCCATCCGCATGTGTATGTTTCCCTGTCCCGGATTGCCGAGAGACGTGGAGACAGTCTGCAGGCTGACTTTTACCGAAAAAATTATTCCCATTATTTGTCCTCCCTGCGGCAGGAGAAAGAACAGAATCAGATAGCCCAGCTTCTTTTTACTTCTGAACAGAGAGTGTGGGAGAATCGTTTGTCGAATGCCGAAAAGACACAAAAAGGACAGGTCTTTTTCTGGATCGGTCTGCTGGCCGCTTGTGGAATCGGGGGCTGGGGCTATTTCCGTTACTGGAAGAAGAAGACTGTTGTTGCGTTGTCTGAAATAGAATTTCAATCATCTGAAGTGTATCAGCGTTTCCACAGAAAAGAAGAATGGAAGCCGGCTCCCAAAGACTGGGAAGAGTTGCTGCAGGCGGTGAACGGCACCTATCCCGAATTTCGTGAACGGCTGAAGAGGAAGATCCCGAAATTAAGTGAACAGGAATGGCGCATGTGTTGCCTGATTAAAATGGATGTTTCCCCTTCGGTAACCGCCATGCTGCTGTGTTGTACGAATCAGGCTATTTCGATGCGCCGTGTCCGCCTGTATCAGAAAATGACGGGAGAAAAGGGGACACCGGAGCTATGCGATGCCTTTATTCGTGATTTTTAAGCAGATGTGAACTGATGTGAAACCGAGAAAAGAGGCTTTCTTCTACTTTTGTCTGAAAAAAAGCGTATGAAAAAGGTATTGTTCGGGCTCATGGCAGCCATTCTTATTAGTACCGGATGCGAATCGAAAAAGTCTTCCGGTGAGTTGCTTCAGATCGATCTGACGGCAAAAGACTTTGCTTCCGGTCAGGTGGAAATAGCAGACGAGATAGAATCCGTCGAATACGTTCCTCTGGAACTGACGGACGAATCTTTGATCGCCAATATATTGGATATAGCGGTTACCGATGAGTATATATTCGTTTATTCTACCCGTCAGGACGGTGTGTTGCAGTTCGACCGGAAAGGTCATTTTCTTCGTCGGATAGCAAAGACAGGAAACGGTCCGGGGGAAACGGGGCAGATCATATCGTTCACGGTTGATGAAGAAAACCGTCTGTTCTGTGTCAGTGAGTACTTCTCTACCTCTTTTTATTCTTTTTACGGAGAGTTTATCAAGAAGATAACAAGTTTGCATCCTTATTCTTACCAGCTTTCCGTCGGACCGAACGTGATGGCCGAATTGGGCAGAATGTATGTTCCGTTGAATGTTCCGGGTATGTTCAGTCTGGGAATCTTTAACTGGGCGACGGATGATACGATCGCGCTTCGCCCGACCATTGGGAATATGAACCTGATGCCGTTGGAAGAAACCAGTCTGAAAGGATGGATATATAACGGAAGCATGGACGGTTGGTTTTGCTATTCAGAAGGAACCGATACGGTCTGGAATGTGAATGCCAAAACGATTTCACCGGCTTTCCTTGTCAACAACGGCTATTCTGCATCGGAGGAAAAGGAGATGCGTTCGTCTAAAACCGGAAACGCATCTGTCGACGGCACATACAGCGTTTTTAATATCTTCGAAACGCCCCGTTCTTATTTTGCTAAATGCTTCCAAAGCTCCAATGAATCTAAATTCTTTTTATATCGACTGGATAAGCAGACTGGTGCCTTGAGTCGTGAAGCATCAGATATTGACGCTATGGAACTATTCGAACACAACAGGGCGCTGACCGGCATCGGAGTCCGCAACGAAACGGACGGCGGACTTCCTGTCTGGCCTTTTTTCTCTTATCCGGCTAAGAAGCTGATGATACAGGTGAATACAGCAGTAGAAATTGAATATCTGAAAGAAAAAGATCCGAAGTTGAAGGAACATCCTGTGTTGCAGAAAATAACAGAAGAATCGAATCCGCTGGTCACTATTTATCATTTGCGCTAATAAAAGGCACGAATAAATTTTGCCTACAATAAAAGATCCTGTTTCTTTAAGAAACCAAAGTGTTCTTATTGAAACAGGACCGATTGTAAATTAAGGTTTGGTTAAAGTATTATGAATTCTCAAATGTTACTTTATTCTCTGCCGCCACCCAACGCATGATAGAGGTTTATCATGCTTTGTATCTCGGTGAACCGGTTGGCGGTTTGTGACAATTGTGCACTTAACAGTGATTGACGGGCTGTCAGTACCTCCAGATAGGTATTTGTTCCGTATTCCATCAATAAGGAGGTACTCTCCAACGCTTTTTCCAAAGACGTAATTTGTTTCTCGTACAAGGCTGTCTTTGCTTTGCTGCTTTGGCAAGCCACCAATGCATCGTTGACTTCACTTCCGGCATTCAAAAGAGCCTGCTGGAATGCCAGGCTGGCTTCTTCCTGCTGGGCTTTGGCTATGCGATATTGAGCTGTGATTTGTCCTTTGTTGAACAAAGGCTGCGTCAATGAACCGACAGCCGATGCCAGGAATTTACCCGGATTGACAATCATGCCTCCGGCCGAGTTGGTCCAACCGGCGCTTCCGCTCAACACGATAGAGGGGTAGAAAGCTGCACGCGCTTGATTTGTTGCATAGAAAGCCTGTTCCAATGAACGTTCGGCTGAACGGACATCAGGACGGTTTGCCAACAACTGCATAGGGATTCCGACAGCTACATCTTCCGGGAACTGCTGTTCGGCCAATTTGCCGCGCTCGTACCGACGAGGAGTTTCAGCAAGCAATAACGAAAGGCTGTTTTCTACCTGATTGATTTGTTCTTTCAGGTTGACTATGGATGTTTGCACACTGTAGTAGGCAGCTTCCATTTGTGAAGTGGCTGCCTCGTTTGCTAAACCGGCATCCATCAATGCACGAGTAGAAGCTACCGCCTCTTTCCAGGACTCTTCCGTTTGTTGAGAGATTAATAACTGCTCGTCCAGCATCAATAGCGTATAATAGGTGTTTGCTATTCCGGCAATCAGTTGGGTACGGATGGCCTGCTGATAGTCTTTGCTTTGGGCGTATAACGCTTTTGCTTGTTGCTTGGCATTGCGCAGACGTCCGAAAATGTCTAATTCCCAGCTGGCAGTGACAGGCAATGTATATGTTTGAGTTGCTTTGCCACCATCGAAACTGCTTACTGTTCCTTGTGGAGTAAGGGCCAGTGAAGGCAAAAAGGCCAGTTTTGCCGACAGCAATGATGCTTCCGCTTCTTCCACTCTCAGTTGGGCGGACAAAAGGTCTGTATTGTTTTGCAACCCCTGTTCGATAAGTGTTTGCAGCTGCGGGTCTGTAAAAAGTTCCCGCCAGTTGATATTACCGAAGTTTGTTGTATCATCGACGACCACCTCTTCTCCGTATAAATTATCCGGAGTTGTTGTAGCCGGTTGATATTTGGTGTATATGCCGCAACTGCTAAGTAAGGCAGTTGCGGTTGTCAATACAATTATTTTCTTCATATATTAATTATTTTCATTGTTTAAACTGTCGCGCTCGGCTTGGCTTTTTTGTTTTTCCAACGCGACCTGGACATCGGTTTCCACTTCCATCGGCGGGCGAATCTTTTCTTGCAGATACTCGAAAATGATATAGAATACCGGTACAACAAACAATAAGGCCAATGTTCCGACAGCCATACCACCGACAACGCCTGTTCCCAATGAACTGTTACCGTTGGCACCGGCTCCGGAAGCGAACATCAGCGGAAGCATACCGAAAATCATGGTAAGTACGGTCATCAGGATCGGACGCAGACGGGCCTGTGCTGCCGAATAGGCCGATTCTACGATGCCCATTCCCTGGCGGCGACGCTCGATGGCAAACTCTGTAATCAAAATAGCCGTTTTAGCCAAAAGACCAATTAACATAATTACACCAGTCTGCAAGTAAATATTGTTTTCCAATCCGAATAATTTAGCGAACAGGAATGAACCCATCAAGCCAAACGGTACGGAAAGGATAACCGCCCAAGGCACAAGGAAGCTTTCGTAAAGACAAGCCAAAATCAAGTAGATAAGCAAGATACAGACGGCATAGATAAAGAGTGTTTGAGAACCTCCGCTGCTAGCCTCTTCGCGTGCCATACCACCATATTCGTAACCGTAGCCTGTAGGTAACATTTGTGCGGCCACCTCTTCAATAGCTTTCTGTACTTCACCTGTAGAATAGCCCGGAACCGGATTTACATTCACTGTGATACAGCTAAACAGGTTGAAACGGTTGGCGACTTCCGGGCCTAACACGCGTTTGAGCGTTACAAACTGGCTAATCGGTGCCATTTCTGTACCGTTTCTTACGAACATGTTGTTCAGCGCTTGTTCATCCAAACGATATTCCGGTGAAGCCTGCGACATGACGCGATATACTTTTCCGAATTGGTTGTAGTTGGAAACGTAGGCACCACCGCAATAACTGCCCAGTACATCAAGCACTGTCGAAGGTGAAATACCCGCACGTTTACATTTGGCAGCATCTACATCCACTGCAATTTGGGGGAAGTTCATAGCATACGAAGTATAAGCCATAGCCACTTCCGGACGCTGGTTTAATGCTCCGATATATTGCATGGCTTTTTGGTAGAACGTGCCCATATCCCCTCCGGTACGATCCTGCAAGTTAAGCTCAATGGAGTTACCCATACCGTAACCCGGAATCATACCCGGCTGGAAGCAGAATATCTGCGCCTCTTTGATTTGAGCGAATTGTGCATTCAATCGGGTGATTACGGCATCGGAAACATGTTCGCTGCCTTTACGCTCACTCCAGTCTTTCAAACGGATGATAGCCATACCGTAAGATGTACCCTGACCAGCCAGGAAACCGTAGCCGGCTACTCGGGAGTAGTGTTCTATTTCAGGGGTGTTTTTGAGGATGTCTTCCACCTTGTCCAACACCTTGGTTGTCTCTGCCAGCGTACTACCCGGAGCAATCGCCACGTTGGCCATGATAGTTCCTTGGTCTTCCTGAGGAACAAGACCTGTTTTGGTACTGCTGATCAACCATCCTAATAAGACGATAGCTCCTACTATACCAACCCACACCATCCAACGGTGGTGGATAAAGAACATCACTCCTTTTTTGTATTTGCCCAATACGGCGTTGAACGAAGCATTATAAGCGGCGCGCACCCGTCCGTTGAAACTTTTGGCACTCTTGGTTCCATCGCTAGGACGCATCATCATGGCACAAAGAGCCGGACAGAGTGTCAAGGCACAAATCATCGAAAGACCTACGGAGGTTGCCATCGTTACGCCAAACTGCGTATAGAAGATACCGGATGTTCCTCCCATAAAAGTAACAGGAATAAACACGGCCATAAACACACACGTACAAGATATAACGGCCATGGTTACATCCCCCATCGCATCTTTTGTTGCCTGATAAGCAGATTGATAACCGGCATCGAATTTGGCTTGTACGGCTTCTACCACCACGATGGCATCATCCACCACCGTACCGATGGCAAGCACCAATGCAAACAGGGTCAGGATGTTGATTGTGAACCCGGCAGCTGTTAAGCAAGCAAATGTACCGATCAGTGAAACAATGATGGCGATAGAAGGAATAAGCGTACTCTTGAAGTCCTGCAGGAAGAAATATACCACCAAGATTACAAGTATGATGGCGACGATCAATGTCTCTACTACATTATATATAGAAGCGAAAAGGAAGTCGTTGGAACTCATCATCGTGATAAATTCCATACCGGCGGGCAATTCCTTTTCTATCTCTTTCAATTCGGCGGCAATGCGTTCGTTTACTTCTGTCGCATTAGAACCTGCCACTTGGTAAATTAAGAATGTTACGGCAGGTTTACCGTCCATCTGACTGTCGAAACCATAGCTCAATGTTCCCAATTCTACTTTGGCCACATCTTTCAGACGCAACACGGAGCCATCTTCTTGGGCACGGACAACGATGTTTTGAAATTCTTCCACGCTTTTCAAACGTCCGCGATATTTCATGGTGTATTGGAATACATTCTTTGAGTTTTCACCTAATGAACCGGTAGGTGCTTCGATATTTTGTTCTCCCAGAATAGAAGTCACGTCTGAGGGTATCAATCCATATTGAGCCATACGTTCGGGATTCAACCAGATACGCATACTATAGGTATCGCCCAACTCCATAACGTCACCAACGCCTTCGATACGTTTGATACGTGGCACAACGTTAATATCCAGGTAGTTTCCGAGGAATGTCTTGTCATAGCGTCCGTTTGAACTGACAAGTGCATCGATTTGTAAGAAACTGGTCTGACGTTTCTGTGTGCTGACACCGATACGGGTTACTTCGGCAGGTAATAAACCTTGTGCTTTCGTTACACGGTTTTGGACGTTGACGGCTGCCATATCGGGGTCTGTCCCTTGTTTGAAGTACACTTCGATAGTCGCCGAACCTGCATTGGTGGCAGTGGAAGTCATGTACATCATATTTTCCACACCATTGATACTTTCTTCCAGTGGCATAATGACACTGTTCATCACAGCATCAGCATCTGCTCCGGTATAGCTTGCCGATACATGGACCGTAGGAGGGGCAATATCCGGATATTGCTCGACCGGCAAGGTAAAGAGCGAAATGAGTCCTATCGCCAAAATAAGAATGGAGATAGATATGGCCATAACAGGCCGTTTGATAAAAATATTTCCTTTCATATTTTGCTAATTTATTTTACTTGTGTTCCTTCACGTACCAATCCGGCTCCTTCGGATACAATTTCTTCACCCACTTTGAGTCCGTCAAGTACGATATATTCGCGGCCGTCGCTGATTTCGGCTACGGTAATTAATGTAGAAACGGCTTTGCCATCGACTACTTTGTAAACAAGGGTTTTATCTTGCAAACGAACCGTTGCGCCTTGCGGGATAACGATGCAGTCTGTGTAGGTTTGCGGAATAAGCACATTGCCGGATGCTCCGCTATGGAGCAGGCGGGATTCATTCGGGAATACGGCTCTAACACCTACCGTACCGGTTTGGCGGTCGATCACTCCACTGATGGATTCAATTTTCCCTTTCTGCTCATAAACAGACTGGTCGTTCAGTTTCAATGTGACTTCCGGCATATTGGCCAACGCTTCATCCATGCTTTTGTACTGACGGCTCATGGCCAACAGCTGGTTTTCCGTCATGGAGAAGTACACATACATGTTTGAATTGTCGGAAACAGTTGTCAACGGCTGCGGAATATTGGCACTGACCAATGCTCCGGCACGATAAGGCAGCATACCGACTACTCCGTCGCTCGGACTTTTTACTTCCGTATAAGAAAGGTTGTTTTGGGCATTTAGCTCCTGTGCCTCTGCCTGTGCCAGTTGCGCTTTGGCTGTCAGGTAATTGTTCTGGCTTGTTTTCAGATTGAATTCGGAAACAACTTTTTTGGCAAACAGTTCTTTTGTGCTGTTGTAATTCAATTCGGCAGTACCTAAAGCTGCTTTTGCAACCTCAACGTTGGCTTGAGCCGTTTTCAAAGCTGCCTTATAAGGTACTTGGTCGATTACAAAAAGTAACTGTCCTTTTCGTACAACCTGTCCTTCTGTTACGCAGAGTCGTTCGATAGTTCCTGATACTTGCGGATAAATATCTATATCCTGGCGACCGCGAATAGACGCTGAATAGGGCATGGTCAGCTCCCTATTGGCTGTTGAAACTTTCATTGTTGCGTAAGACGCTTTCATCTGTGCATCCGACGTCTCTTTTTTACAGGATGTCATCCACATTGTCGTACAACCAATAATCATCATCAGCTGTATCCATCTTGCTTTTGCTTGTATCATATGTCTTAATTTGTTAAATGCCGCAAAATTAACAGATAAATGTGGGAAAAAAATTGTCTGAATGTCTATATAGATATTCTATATTTATAATATATAGGAATTTTAAGAGAATAAAATCTAATGAAATGAAATAAATATGTGATATTATTATGTGCATTGTCCGATGCCGGATAAAAAGTTAACTGGTTTTATCTTAGAAGTATGCGAAGAAAGCCGTATCTTTGTGGTTTCTAATTTAAAACCAAACAGCTTTGAACGAGAAAGATTTTGAAATAATGGCGCCGGTCGGCTCGTATGAGTCGTTGATGGCAGCTATCCAGGGAGGAGCCGACTCCATCTACTTCGGCATTGAAGGACTGAATATGCGTTCGCGCTCTTCCAATAATTTCACCACGGACGATTTGCGTAAGATTGTCTCCATCTGTAAGGAACACAGCATTAAGAGTTATTTGACGGTTAATACGGTTATTTACGGGGAAGACCTGGCATTGATGCGTGAAATTATCGATGCGGCAAAGGAAGCGGAAGTCTCTGCAATTATTGCGGCAGACGTGGCAGCCATGAGCTATGCGAACCGGATCGGGCAGGAAGTTCACCTGTCTACCCAGCTGAATATATCGAATGTGGAGGCGCTGAAGTTCTATGCCCAGTTTGCCGATGTGGTGGTGCTGGCGCGCGAATTGAATCTGAAACAGGTAGCCGAAATCTACAAACAGATTGTAGAACAGCAGATAACCGGTCCGAGAGGCGAACTGATCCGTATCGAGATGTTTGCCCACGGTGCCTTGTGTATGGCTGTTTCCGGTAAATGCTATTTGAGCCTGCATGAAATGAATGCGTCTGCCAACCGGGGTGCTTGCATGCAGATCTGCCGCCGCGGATATACGGTGAAAGATAAGGACAGCAACATCGAACTGGATATAGAAAATCAATATATCATGTCGCCCAAAGACCTGAAAACGATCCATTTCATGAACAAGATGATGGATGCAGGCGTGCGGGTATTCAAGATCGAAGGCCGTGCCCGCGGACCGGAATATGTGCGTCTCGTGACTGAATGTTATAAAGAAGCAGTGAAGGCTTATTGCAGTGGAACATATGATGAAGAAAAGATCGCCGTCTGGGACGAGCGTCTGAAAAGCGTCTTCAACCGGGGCTTTTGGGACGGCTATTATCTGGGACAGCGTTTGGGTGAATGGAGCAGCAAGTATGGTTCCGGTTCGACCAAAAAGAAAGTATATGTGGCGAAAGGCATCAAATACTTCAGCGGCATCGGTGTGGCTGAATTTGAAATGGAATCGGGCTCGCTGAAAGCGGGAGATGAGATTCTGATCACAGGCCCGACAACCGGTGCGGTGATGCAGACCATCGATGAGATACGTGTCGACCTGAAGCCGGTGGAAGAAACCGTAAAAGGCGAGCGTTTCTCCTTCAAAGTATCTGAAAAGGTACGCCCTTCCGACCGCCTGTATAAAATGGTACCTAACAACGATAAAGAACTGAAATAATGAAAGAGTATATTTTTAAACTGACAGACAAGGTGCGCGACTATGAATGCGACCTGCAGGGAGTAGTGAACAACTCCAACTATCAGCATTATATGGAACATACCCGTCATGAGTTCCTCGAATCGCTGGGCGAGAATTTCGGAGCCATGCACGATAAAGGGGTGGACGGCTTCGTCTCTCATGTGGAGATCGATTATAAAACATCCTTGAAGAGCGGCGACAGTTATATCTCCTGCCTGAATGTGTATAAGAAAGGCGTGAAACTGGTTTTTGAACAGGATATCTATCGGGCTTCGGACGGTGTGCTGGCTACCAAAGGGAAAGTTGAGTCTGTTGTTGTGCAGGACGGCAAGCTGACCCGCGGCGAATATTTCGACGAAATGCTTAAAAGGATACAGGATAAACTATGAGATAGATTATGACAGACAACCGGATTTACCAAATTGGCTTAACTATGATAAACGGGGTAGGAGATATCCTGGCCCGTCAGCTTCTGCAAACCTGTGGTGATGCGGAAGCCGTTTTTACGGAGACACAACATGTATTGGAGAAGATTCCGGGTTTCGGTTCGGCTACGGCCGCTGCTGTCAAACGCCCGGAAGTCCTTCTGCAAGCGGAAAAAGAGTTAGCCTTTATCGAAAAGAACCAGCTCACCTGTTATTTCCTGACAGATGAGAATTACCCGAAACGTTTGAAGGAGTGCTCTGATGCTCCGGTGCTTCTCTATTTTAAAGGCGGTGCCGATCTGAATGCTTCTCGTATTATCAGTATTGTTGGAACCCGTCATGCAACGGAGTATGGCAGGGCGATGACGGACGAACTGGTACACACCCTTTCGCTTTCTATCCCGAACTTACTGATCGTAAGCGGACTGGCTTATGGTATCGACGTATGTGCCCATCGGGCTGCGCTTAAAGCGAACTTGCCGACGGTAGGTGTGCTGGCTCACGGGTTGGATCGTATTTATCCGCCTTCGCATCGTTCCGTAGCAGTGGATATGTTGGACCGCGGAGGTTTGCTGACCGAATTTCGTAGTGGAACGGAACCGGATAAGCCGAACTTTGTACGGCGTAACCGGATTGTTGCCGGTATGGCGGATGCGACGGTCGTGATAGAATCTGCCGAGAAAGGCGGCTCGCTGATCACTGCCGATCTTGCTTTCTCCTATGGACGGGATGTCTACGCATTTCCCGGTCGGGTAAACGATCTCCATTCGAAAGGCTGCAATGCCTTGATCCGGCAGAATAAGGCTGGGCTGATAACTTCCGCTTCCGACCTTATCTCGGCGCTTTGCTGGGATATAAAGGAAACAGCTTCTTCCCTCCCTGTTCAGACTGAATTGTTTTTCGGGGAAGATGAGCGGACAGCACCGGTAATAACCGTTCTCCGTGAAAGAGGCGAGATGCATATCGACCAACTGGCTGTTGCATTGAATCTGCCTGTCCGTGAACTGTCATCTTTACTCTTTGAACTGGAGATGAACGGTTTGATCAGGACTTTGCCGGGAAATATCTACCGGCTTGCCTAACGGTTACATCTCATAACTTATTTCAATTAAAACAACCGCCTGTTTATATTGTTTTAGAGATGTTGATTGTTTCTTTTGTGTAAACAGGAAGTATCTTTATCTTTGTCAAAAGCATTTGAATATGGAATTGCGAACAGCGAATGTGATCAGATATATTATGCCTTTACGGGAAGGCGGTTCGTTGCCGGCTTTGGCTGAAGCCGACGATGAATATAAATATGTAGTAAAGTTCCGTGGCGCCGGTCATGGAACCAAAGCGCTTATTGCCGAACTGATCGGTGGTGAAGTCGCACGTGCACTGGGCTTTCGTGTTCCGGAGCTGGTCTTCCTAAATCTGGATGAGGCTTTCGGACGAACGGAAGGTGATGAGGAGATACAGGATTTGTTACAGGCGAGCCGTGGTCTGAACCTGGGATTACATTTCCTGTCGGGCGCACTGACATTCGATCCGGTAGTTAATAAGGTAGGAGAAAAGCTGGCCTCGCAGATCGTCTGGCTGGATGCCTTGCTGACCAACGTGGACCGTACGACCCGCAATACCAATATGCTGATGTGGCATAAGGAATTGTGGCTGATTGATCATGGTGCATCGCTTTACTTCCATTATTCATGGTCGAACTGGCACAAACACGCTTTGAGTCCGTTTATCCAGATCAAGGATCATGCTTTGTTGCCGGAGGCCGGTAAGCTGGAAGAAGTGAATGCCGAGTTCGAACGTTTGCTTACTCCGGAAAAGGTTCGTGAGATCGTCTCCCTGATTCCGGACGACTGGCTGCATTGGAGTGAAAGTCCCGGTACGCCGCAGGAGATAAGAGAAGTCTATATTGAATTTTTGACAGAAAGGATTCCCCATTCCGAAACATTTATAAAAGAAGCACAAGATGCAAGGAAAGCACTTATATGAATACGCCGTTATCCGTTTTGTTCCCCGGGTGGAACGTGAGGAGTTTATTAATGTAGGTATTATCATGTTCTCGAAACAGGCCCGCTTTATAAAGGCGCGTTATCAGGTGGACGAGAAGAAGCTCCGTCTGTTTTCCTCAGAGCTGGATATGGATTCGTTGTATGCTGCTCTGAAAGTATTCGATCATATCTGTTCGGGGGCAAAGAGCGCAGGTCCTATCGCTGCCATGGATATCCCTGAACGTTTCCGCTGGCTGACGGCTGTGCGCAGTTCTTCGATACAGACATCCCGTCCGCATCCCGGCTTTTCCTGCGATCTGGAGGCGACGTTCGAGAAGCTGTATGCCGAGTTGGTGATCTAGTCTATATCGGATATTTCAGCAAAGAAAGTCTATTTTAATTGTTAATTTTAGCAGTTTTTGCCAGTATTGTATATAGTTTTATTTTAGCTAACACTTTTTGGCGAAAGAGGCTTTTGCACTTAACATATATTGTCTGTAAAAAGCTTGACAAATGCTTGCTGTAGGCGTATCTTTGTACTGTGGTTTTTTCATAATAGTATTAGATTTAAGGTTAACAAAGTTTGATTAGGGCTTGTCGTGAGACAGGCTTTAATTGTTTATGGAGGTTTGCTATCGGAGCAAACCTTTTTTGTTTATACGATCCGAATATTTTTTCCGGAATAAGGAATTGAAATGAACTTTTGTTTTTTATTCCCTGTATATGAAATAAAGAAACCGGGACCAGGGGAGACGGGAAAAGGAGGTATTAATTTTATCCGTAATGTTTCTGTTATGTTCTTTTAATTGGTTACATTTGCGAAAGATCAGTGATTCAGTTATTTAGAAATTAGATTATAATGATGTCCTTTTTTATTTACTTTTTTATTATTGTGGTGGGGATTGTGGCTTTGATTTGTATTGTTGGCCTTCTTCTGCCGAATGAAAGAACCGCAACCAGCGAATGCTATTACAATGCATCGCCGGAAAAGGTTTATAATGCGCTGACGAATAACGCAGATTGTGGTTATCGCAGCGATTTGGAAAAGGTTGTCATTATAGAAGAAAATGATGGGATAGAAGTTTGGGACGAGATCGCGAAGAATGGTTCCGTCATCCGTTTCCGGACAGCCAATAAACAGCCTTATTCGTTGTATGAGTTTGATATTATCCGGGGGAACGGATTCACCGGCCATTGGAAAGGTGAATTGAAGTCAACCAGTACAGGCGGAACGCATTTTACATCAACGGAAACCATTCGGATAAAAAATCCTATCATCAAACTCCTTTCTTACTTGTTTTTCGATCTGGAGAAGTTCATGCATACCTATCAAAATGACCTGCGGGTGAAGTTGAGTGAGGATATTGCATAAAAAAGGGAGCTTAATGAGCTCCCAGGAATTTAAAAGGTTTAGTAGTAACAAACTGATCTGCCGTATTACCGGCATACGTTTTGCTGCTCACGAGATCCAGCATTTTCACGGGTGCCTTTTCTGAAAAATCCACATCCTTGAGATCCACCCAGAAGATATTGGGATGGATAGTCGATTCATAATAATAGACTTTATTTTTCTGATCGGAGACCGTTCTCCATATCGTCGATGAAATATTCGGCTGGTCAGGTGTTGTGATTCCTAACGGAACAGATGTGTTGCGGATCACACTGAATACGCTTGCCACTGCTGTACGCATGTCTTCTACTTTCGGGATGGCATTGATATAGAAAGAAGCACGTACAAAACGGTCGGCAGCCCGGTTGGTTCCGGGTAAGAAAGTCGTCCCTCCGATGTTCTTCCAGTAATCGTCCAAAGCCAACTGCTGATCGAAAACAGGTGAGTTTGTCATGACCTGGTAGGATTTGTCGTGATGGATGTTTAACTTGCCGTTTACATATTCAAAGATTGCATTGTCACCTTTATCGTCAGAGATGGAAAGATGCAATGTCGCCATCCGGGTACCATCCGGCATCATATCCGATACCACTTCAAATGTTCCTTTTTCGACAAAAGTGACCGCTTCGTCTACTGTTGCAAAATTATCCAGCATATATTGGACCCATGCAGCAATGGATAATCCCGGTTTCTTTCCGTCCCATTGTGGGTATTCCGATTCAGCCAGCCAAAGTAGGTTGGCTACCAGTCCTTTTTCATTCATTCCGTCCGTACTGCAGATATCGTAGGCTGAAGTCACTACACTGCCATATTTGGAAGTCCATTCCAGAGGATTTTTACCTATTTCGCCGTTACGCTGCATTCCCCGCGGAAATATCCAAAGGTTGCTGCGGGTGTCTTCTTTCCAGTCCATGGTCCGTCCCGTCAATACTGTATTATCTTTTCCCTGATAGACAACTCTGGTGCAGGCATCTGCCGGATTAAACTGTGCACTAGCCGTGATTGCAGCCAGCGCTATTCCCCATTTCTTAATGTGTCTCATAACCTTATCGTTTTAATATATAAACGATTTGTCTGTCAGAATGTTTAGAAAAACAGGGGGTATGGCGAATAATCTTTTGGCCTGCTGTGGAATAGTTTCAATGCTTTCTCCCCATAACAGATGCAAAAGTAATAAAAAAGTACCTTTTGATGACGTTTGTGTAGTTAAAAGCATTACTTTTGTAGCTTGTAATTAGTTGAAAACGAAAAAGAATGGATAAAGTAAGTTATGCACTTGGCTTAAGTATCGGAAATAATTTCCAGAACTCGGGCATTAATGATCTTCAAATTGAAGACTTTGTAAAAGGATTAAAAGATATTTTGGGTGACCAGACTCCTGAAATCAGTTATGACGAAGCTAAGCAGGTGATCAACGATTACTTCATGAAGCTGCAAAAAGAAAAATTTGAGATCAATAAGAAAGCAGGCGAAGAATTCCTGAACATTAATAAAGGAAAAGCAGGCGTTGTAACGCTGCCCAGCGGATTGCAATATCAGGTACTTCAGAAAGGTGAAGGCCCGACACCGACTGCTTCCGACAGCGTAAAATGTCATTATCACGGAACTTTAATCAACGGTACAGTGTTTGATAGTTCAGTACAGCGCGGTGAACCGGCTGTATTCGGAGTATCACAGGTAATCCCGGGATGGGTGGAAGCATTGCAGCTGATGCCGGTAGGTTCCAAATGGAGACTGTTCATTCCTTCCAACCTGGCTTATGGCGAGCACGGAGCAGGAGAAGCTATCGAGCCGAACAGCGCATTGGTGTTTGATGTTGAATTATTGGACATAGTAAAATAATTTATAGAGAAAAATGAAAAAGATTAATGTTTTAGTTGCTACGGTTATTGTAGCGTTGGGCGTTTCTGCCACATCTTGTGACTCAAAAAGAAGTGCGAGCCTGAAAACTGGTGCGGATAGCGCGAGCTATGCAATCGGTATTGCGAACGGAAGTATGTTCAAACAGAATCTGGAAGGTATGCCTGGCGGTCCTGTGAATATAGACGATCTGTTGGCAGGTTTCGAAGCAGCTTTGAAGAGCGACACTACTGGTGCGAAGATGACTATGGAACAGGCTCAGGCTTATCTGAATACTTATTTCGTAGAGGCTCAGGCTAAAGAAGCCCAGAAAGCAAAAGATGAAGGTGATAAATTCCTTGCTGAAAACAAAACGAAAGAAGGCGTTATCACAACAGAAAGCGGCTTGCAATATAAAGTAGAAACTGAAGGTACAGGTGCAAAACCTACAAAAGAAGATAAAGTAAAAGTACATTATACGGGTACATTACTGGATGGAACTACATTCGATAGCTCTGTAGAACGTGGTGAACCGGCTGAGTTCGGTGTAGACCGTGTGATTCCGGGATGGACAGAAGTTCTGCAGATCATGCCGGTTGGTTCTAAATATATAGTTTGGGTTCCTTCTGAACTAGGTTATGGCCAACAGCCTCCTCGCGGAAGCAATATCAAACCGAACAGCGTTTTGAAATTTGAAGTAGAATTATTGGATATCGTAAAATAAGGCGATAAAAAGAAACTCTACATTTTGTAGATAAAGAGGCGGGTAAATTATGCTAAAAAGCATTATTTGCCCGCTTTTATTATTTATTTACTACTTTTTTCTTTCAGAATGATAGATTGTTGAAAATAATTATATACTTTTGATATATAAATAACAAGAGCGTATAATAAAGCGATAGAGAAGATGGAGAAAATAGACAAACTGGACCGGCAGATATTGAACATTATTTCAAAGAATGCCAGGATTCCTTTCAAGGATGTAGCTGAAGAGTGTGGCGTGTCGCGTGCAGCCATTCATCAACGGGTACAGCGCATGATTGATATGAATGTGATCGTTGGGTCGGGTTATCATATTAATCCTAAGATTCTGGGATATAACACCTGTACATACATCGGGGTAAAGTTGGAACGCGGTTCCATGTATAAAGATGTAGTACCTGAGTTCGAGAAGATACCGGAGGTGGTTGAATGTCATTTTACAACAGGTCCGTATACCATGCTGATCAAATTGTATGCACGCGACAATGAGCACCTGATGGAATTGTTGAACTCTAAGATTCAGGAAATACCGGGTGTTACGGCTACAGAAACATTGATATCTTTGCGTCAGAGTGTAAAACGCGAGATTCCTATCTGCAACATAAACGAATAAAATATTCTAAAAAATAGAAGCCCGGCCTCCTGGTGAGTAGCCGGGCTTTTTTATATTCACGGCAATTACTACTTTTGTAGGGTTGAGTTATATGATTCCATGAAAAAATATATAGGACTGTTCATTTTATTATGTTGTTTTTCTTCGTGGCTTACTGCCGGAGAAAACTACTGCTTCCGTGTCTATCTGAAAGATAAAGGCGACTCCGGGTTTTCTGTAGATGAACCGGAGGCATTCCTGTCGAAAGAGTCTATCCAGCGGCGTAAAAAGACGGGAATACCTGTTACCGCTTCTGATCTGCCTATTTCAAGGGCTTACCTGGATACATTGGTTGCCAGTGGCGGAGAACCTGTTGTGCAGAGTAAATGGCTTTCGACCGTAGTTGTTACCAGCAAGGATAGTACTGTTGCCGACCGGCTGAAAGAACTGACCATGGTCGATTCAGTGAAATGGGTATGGAAAGGGAATGATGTGGTTCCTGCTCAGGAGGACGACCAGGAAATCCGCCTGGCTCCAACAGATACACCTCTGAAAGCAAAATACGGATATGCGGAAAACCAGATTAAGATGTTGAACGGGGTCAAATTGCATGAAGCCGGATTCAGGGGAGAAGGAATGCGTGTGGCTGTGATCGATGCCGGCTTCCGGAATGTCGACCGTATCTGTGTATTCGATTCCCTGCAGCTGATCGGAACGCACAATGTGATTTATCCGGGGCGCAGCGTCTATGAGGCGGACGATCACGGAACGAAAGTATTATCCTGTATGGCTGCCAATATGCCCGGTATAATGGTCGGTACGGCTCCTAAAGCCTCTTATCTGTTGATCAAGAGTGAAGACAGCGATTCGGAATATCCGATAGAAGAAGATTATTGGGCTGCGGCTGTCGAATATGCGGATAGTGTAGGTGTAGATGTCATTTCTTCTTCTTTGGGTTATTTTGCTTTTGATGCGGACGAACTGTCTTATGATCAGGCTGCCCTTGACGGGAAAAGTTCATTGATCAGTCAGGCAGCCCATATAGCCGGACAAAAAGGTATCCTGATGTTTTGTAGTGCCGGAAATGAAGGAAACGGCAGTTGGGGAAAAATCACTTTCCCTTCGGATGCTTCGGATATCCTGACGGTAGGATCAGTCACGGAAGATAAGAAGAAAAGTATTTTCAGCTCTGTCGGTTTTACTGCCGATTACCGTGTGAAACCGGATGTTGTCGCATTGGGATCAGGCAGTTGTGTGATCGATCCGTATGGGAATATCCGTTATGCCAGCGGAACTTCTTTTGCAACGCCCATATTGGCCGGAATGGGTGTCTGTCTGTGGCAGGCATTGCCGGAATTGACCAATAAAGAGATCATTGCTCTATTACAGGAAATGTCAAGCCAATCCAAACGGCCTGATGCTGAGTTGGGATATGGTATACCGAATATCTATAAAGCCTATAAGAAAGGAATGCAATATGCCAGGACAGAACATTAATTCGGAATATACGGGAAATGAACGCAGGGAGTTCTCTTTGTTGGAGCTGAACAATCGGATCCATTCCGCTATCAGCGAAGCTTTTCCCGGCACTTGCTGGGTACGTGCAGAGATGAGTGATGTGCGGACAAATGCATCTTCCGGCCATTGTTACCTGGAGTTTATCGAAAAGAATCCGGTTACCGGACAATTGGTGGCAAAGGCGCGTGGCTCGATATGGGCGAAGACGTTCCGGATGCTGAAGCCTTATTTTGAGATGGAGACCGGACAGTTATTTGCATCCGGGTTAAAGGTGTTGGTAAAGGTCTCCGTGGAATTTCATGAGTTATACGGATACAGCCTGACGGTGTTGGATATCGATCCGGCTTATACGTTGGGGGATATGTTGAGGAAGCGGATGGAGATTATACGCCAGTTGAAAGAGGAGGGTGTATTTGCATTGAATAAGGAATTGCCGTTCCCTGCCCTGCCGAAACGTATTGCTGTCATTACTTCTCCTACGGCTGCCGGTTATGAAGATTTTCTGAATCAGCTGGAGGGTAATAAAGCCGGTTATTCTTTCTATACCAAATTGTTTCCTGCCTTGATGCAGGGAGAAAGGACAGAGGAGTCGGTTATCGCTGCACTCGACCGTATATATCGCCATATGGATTATTTTGATGTAGTCGTGATCATTCGTGGCGGTGGTTCTACGTCTGACCTGAATAGTTTCGATTCTTACCTGCTGGCAGCGAACTGTGCGCAGTTCCCGTTGCCTGTAATAACCGGCATCGGGCATGAACGCGATGATACAATTCTGGATCTGGTCGCTCACACACGGATGAAAACTCCTACTGCGGTGGCTGAGTTTCTGATCGGTCGTATGGACGCCGCTGCCGAGGAGTTGGAAGCGCTTCAGCAGGATGTGAGTGAACTGGCTACCGACATTTTGTTGAAACAGAAAAACTTTCTGCAGTTGCTGGGCGCACGTTTGCCGGTGATTGTAACGAACCGGATCGAGCGTAACCGTTCGTTTTTGCAAATGGTCGGTAATAAACTGCCGTCTTCGGTTTCAGCCATGCTGCTTCGTCGCCGTTCGACTTTGGAAAGTATGCAGATGCAATTGCAGAATCGGGCTACTTCCCGTTTGACAGAAAAGGCTCGTTTTATCCAGCTGACGGAGCAGTTCATCAAAATGGCTTCTCCCGATTATGTACTGAAACGAGGCTATAGCCTGGCCCTCAAAGACGGCAAAATAATTAAACATGCCACCGAACTGAGTTCCGGCGACGAACTGGTCACTCGGTTTGCGGATGGGGATGTGAAGAGTATCGTTAAAAAATAAATCATTCCGATATATGACAAAGAAAGAGGAAACATACAATGAAGCAGTAGAAAAACTGCGTAAAATCGTAGCCGATATAGAGAACGGCGAACTGGATGTGGATGTCCTTTCCGAGAAAGTGAAGGAAGCGACCCGGCTGATCAAATTGTGTAAGGAGAAATTATATAAAGTAGACGAAGAAGTTAAAAAGGTACTGGAGGAACTGGAATAATGCGTAAATACGTTCTGATCGTTGCCGGAGGGAAAGGACTTCGGATGGGCGGAGACCTGCCAAAGCAGTTTATCCCGCTGGAGGGGAAACCTGTCCTGATGCATACGCTGGAAGCGTTTCATCGGTGGGATGCTTCGGCTGAACTGGTGTTGGTTCTTCCCGAAGATCATCAGTCTTATTGGAATATGCTTTGCCGCGAAATCGGATGCAAAGTACCTCACCGGATTGCTAATGGCGGGGAGACGCGTTTTCATTCCGTTCGGAACGGTTTGCAATTCCTTTCGGAAGAAATTGGAAATACATCCGGGAGAAATGAAAAAGTCCTGATAGCGGTGCATGACGGCGTACGCCCGTTTGTCTCTTCCGAAGTGATTGCTGCCTGCTTCGATGAAGCGGAAAAAAACGGAACTGCTATTCCTGTTATGCCGATGATCGACTCCTTACGCGAAACAGACGAAAAAGGCTCTCATCCGGTAGACCGCAACCGTTATTTTGCTGTACAGACGCCGCAAGTGTTCTCTTCCGACCTGTTATTGAGAGCCTATGAACAAGAGTTTTCTGCTCTTTTTACGGATGATGCATCTGTCGTGGAAGCGATGGGGGGAGCTATTCACATGGTTACCGGAAACCGGGAGAACATAAAAATTACGACACCTTTTGATTTACTGGTTGCCGAAAGTTTGATTTTACGGGATAAAAGTCTAACGCTGTAAATCATAAAGTCCGGTATAGTAAGGCTTTCTGATTTACAGTATTTGCCAACATCTCTTTTTTATTGAACAAATCGTATGCCTCTTATTGTCTGCCAGTTACTAGAGTTATGAATATTCGTATGAATGTAGGACCTTTTGTCGGTAGATCGGCATTAGAGTTTAATGTGGGAACAGCGGTTGAGGGTGGCTTGGAGTATCGCAAATATTATGTGGGCTTTTTCTGGTTCAAAGATATAGCAGGTGAAAGTTATTCCAGAGTAAATCTTTCAGTTGGCTATAAATTTGCATTGTGACCATAAAAATAATAAATTCGCTGTCCAAATAGACAGCTATGCTTGATCTCGACAAACGATCCCTCATGTATCTGCCGGGTGTAGGCCCGAAGAAAGCGGAGATATTACGGAAAGAAGCCGGAATATCTTCGTATGAAGATTTGTTGTTTTATTTCCCGTATAAATATATTGACCGCAGTCGTTTTTATAAGGTTTCCGAGATAACGGGGAATATGCCTTATATTCAGTTGAAGGGGCGTATCCTGTATTATGATACGGCGTGTGAAGGAAGAACCCGCCGTTTGGTTGCCAAGTTTTCCGATGGGACCGGGACGATCGACCTGGTTTGGTTTAAAGGACTTAATTATGTGACTGATAAATATAAAACGGGAACGGAGTATATCGTATTCGGCAAACCGACTGAATTTGGACATATCTATAATATACCCCATCCTGATATCGATCCGATCGATCAGGCAGATCAGGTGGCAGCAGGGCTGACCCCTTTTTATAATACTTCGGAAAAGATGAAGAAATCGTTCCTCAATTCGAGGGCGATCCAGAATTTGCAATATACTTTATTGAGTTCGTTGAACTGGAATTTACCGGAAACGTTGCCGGCGGACATCTTGTCGCGCATTCAGATGATGCCGTTGAAAGAGGCGATCCGCAATGTCCATTTCCCCGAATCGACAGAGAAACTGAGACTTGCCCAGTTGCGACTGAAATTCGACGAACTCTTTTTTATACAATTGAATATCCTTCGTACCGCCAGCCTGCGTAAACTCAAGCTGAAAGGAATCGTTTTTCCTACTGTCGGAGACTATTTCAACACCTTTTATAAAGAGTATCTCCCGTTCGAACTGACCGGTGCACAAAAGCGGGTAGTCAAGGAGATCCGTGCCGATATGGGAAGCGGACGGCAGATGAACCGTCTGTTGCAGGGGGATGTGGGAAGTGGAAAAACATTGGTCGCTTTGCTCTCCATGTTGCTGGCTGTCGATAATCATTGCCAGGCATGTATGATGGCACCGACGGAAATTCTGGCAACGCAGCATTATGCTACTGTGATGGAGTTTCTGAAGGATATGGATATTCGTGTCGCTTTATTGACCGGATCGACCAAAAAGAAAGAGCGTAACGTCCTGTTGCCGGCTATTGCCAGCGGTGAAATACAGATTGTTATAGGCACGCATGCCTTGATTGAAGAAACAGTCGTCTTCTCGTCGCTGGGGTTGGCTATTATCGATGAACAACACCGTTTCGGTGTGGAGCAGCGTTCCCGTTTATGGAAAAAGAATACCGTTGTGCCTCACGTACTGGTAATGACGGCGACGCCGATTCCCCGGACGCTTGCTATGACCTTGTATGGCGATTTGGATGTGTCCGTTATCGACGAATTGCCACCGGGTCGTAAACCGATTCAGACCGTACACCGTTATGACAATAAAAAAGCTCAGTTATACGATTTCCTGCGGAAAGAAATTCAGTTGGGACGCCAGGTCTATGTGGTGTATCCGCTGATCGAAGGAAGTGAGAAGCTGGATTATAAGAATTTGGAAGATGGATTCGAAACCTTTAAGGAAGTCTTTCCCGAATATAAAGTCTGTATGGTACACGGAAAGATGAAAGCAGCGGATAAAGAGACGGAAATGCAGAAATTCATTACCGGAGAGGCACAGATATTGATGGCTACGACAGTGATAGAGGTGGGCGTGAATGTGCCGAATGCTTCCGTGATGGTGATTGAAAGTGCTGAGCGTTTCGGCTTGTCGCAGCTACATCAGTTGCGTGGTCGGGTGGGACGTGGTGCAGAGCAGTCCTATTGCATCCTTGTCTCTTCTTATAAATTAAGCAATGATACCCGTAAGCGTCTGGAAATAATGGTGAACAGCAATAACGGATTTGAAATAGCCGAGGCCGATCTCCGTCTCCGGGGACATGGTGATCTGGAAGGAACGCAGCAAAGCGGAGAGGGACTGGACCTTAAAATAGCGAATCTGGCAGCCGATGGTCAGATACTTCAATATGCCCGCGATATTGCACAGGAAGTTTTGGACAAAGATCCGGAGTTACTGTCCGAACCTAACCGGATTTTGAACGAAAGGTTAAAAACTCTTTTCACAAGAAAGATAAACTGGGGAATGATTAGTTGATGTGTTTTAAAACATATTTTCGGCAGAGCTTTTGTTTTTCAATGTAATACGGGTGTGGTTTTAAGTTTCTTTACTTTCATTGCAGAAATTTTTCCGGATTGTGTTTTGTCAACTTGCTCAAAATAACGAACTTTGGTCGATTTGTAAAAAATAGGGTCTGTTTCACAGCTTATTTTACTCCTGGATTCCATTTCGAAAAATGATAAAAATGAAGATAAGAACACTACTTTTTATTTGTTGTACTACCCTCATGGCATCGGCAGTTTCGGCACAGCCTAAAGGGGAAGATACTCCAAAGCAGACTATACATATAGTGAAAATGGACAAACGCGTATCCGAACTGATGGCTGACCGCGTCACTATCCGTAAAGATATGGGTTTGAAAGAACTGGCCGAAATCAATGCCCGTGTTGATGAAACACTGGCTGATAAAGAAGCTCTCATGTTTCCCGCAGACGAGTTGTACGGCTCAAATTGGGATACCCGTTGGGTTGATCCTTTCCGTGGTGGCTCCAAAGTAGAAATGCCTGATTCATGTGAAATAGATTGTTCGACATTTATACTTCCCATTGATACTATGACACGGGTTACTTCCAAATATGGTCCTCGCCGTCGCCGTATGCATAAGGGGATTGACCTGAAGGTTCAGATCGGTGATACGATCCGTGCCGCATTTGACGGAAAAGTCCGTATTCGTAATTTCGAACGTCGTGGATACGGCAATTATCTGGTGGTTCGCCATCCGAACGGACTGGAAACTGTATACGGTCATTTATCGAAAATGTTAGTGGATGTAAATGATATTGTACGCGCAGGTGATCCGATCGCATTAGGAGGAAATACCGGACGTTCTACCGGTTCCCATCTTCACTTTGAAACCCGCTTCCTGGGACAGGCTATCAATCCGGCCGACATTATTGACTTCGAAAACTCTGTGCCTCACCAGGATACTTATGTATTCCATAATATAAAGATTAACGGACGCAAGAGTAATATTTATACTTCTTCCAGCGACCAGATGGTTTACCACCGTGTGAAATCGGGTGATACGCTGGGTAAGATTGCACGTATGTACGGAACCAGCGTGAATGAGCTTTGCCGTTTGAACGGTATTAAGAGTACTTCAATGCTTCGCTTAGGTCAGTCTATTCGGTGCAGTGCAGGTAGAAGTTCAAGCGTAGCTGCTAAATCGGAAACTAAACCGGCTGCAGCAAAAGCAACGACGACTGTGGCTGCTAAAACAACTAAGACAACAACCGTAGAGGCCGTAACACCTGTTGCTTCATTGACAGGAAATGCTTCAACAGCTCAGGTTGCAGAACCTGTTTATCACCGTATCAAAAGTGGTGATACACTGGGAGCTTTGGCGGCTAAATATGGAACAACTGTCAGCAAGTTGTGTGAGATGAACGGAATATCCAAGACAACCGTATTGAAACTGGGACGTTCCATCCGTTGTAAATAAGTTATTTTTAAGATAAAGGAAAGGCACAGCTGGAAACAACATCTGTGCCTTTGTTGTTTTTTTACTATCTTTGCGGCATAATATATTTAGTATATGGCTGATACGAAAGAACAGTTCGAAAAAGTGATCTCCCAGTGCCGGGAGTTGTTCGAAAAGAAGTTGAAAGATTACGGTCCTTCTTGGCGGATCATGCGTCCCCAGTCGTTGACCGACCAGATATTTATTAAGGCAAACCGTATCCGTAGCCTTGAGATCAAAGGGGTGAGCATGGTGGATGAAGGGATACGTCCCGAGTTTGTAGCCATCGTTAATTATGGCGTGATCGGATTGATCCAGCTGGCTAAAGGTTTTTCAGATACCACGGATATGACGAACGAGGAAGCATTGGCATTGTATGATAAATACATTACGGAGACCAAAGAGTTGATGTATGCCAAGAATCATGATTACGACGAAGCGTGGCGAAGCATGCGTATCAGTTCTTATACCGACCTGATCCTGATGAAAATCTATCGTACCAAGCAGATCGAAAGCCACGGCGGCAAAACAATCGTTTCGGAGGGCGTGGATGCCAATTATATGGATATGATTAATTATGCCCTGTTCGGTTTGATCAAACTGGAATACGGCGAAGAGTAATATATGAACTATAAAGAGACTGCAATAAAGATACTGACAGAGTGCAGCCGTCTGCTGATCGGAGTCGTATTTATTTTCTCCGGTTTTGTAAAGGCGGTCGATCCGGTGGGAGGAGCCATTAAGATAGGCGATTATCTGACTTCTTTCGGATTGGATATGTTGCAGCCTTTTACCGCCCTCGTTTCTTTTGCCCTCTCTGCTGCCGAGTTTGCGATGGGTGTCTGCATGCTTTTAGGGGTGTATCGTCGCTATAACTCTTTCCTTGTTTTACTTTTCATGGTGTTCATGACGCCGCTGACGTTATATCTAGCCTTGTTCAATCCGGTTTCCGACTGTGGTTGTTTCGGGGATGCGATTGTGATTTCCAACTGGGAGACTTTCTTCAAGAATCTGGTCCTGTCTGCTGCTGCCATCATGGTATTTATGCATTCCGGTAAGATGTTCCAGTGTTTTACCTATAAGGTGTATTGGTTCGTGGCCTTGTTTTCCTACTTTTTCTGTATAGGTTTTGCTTACTGGAATTACAACCATCTGCCGGTGATGGATTTCCGGCCTTATAAAATAGGAGCAAATATACCGCAATTGATGTCTATTCCGGAAGGAGCGCCTGAAGACGAGTATAAGTATACCTTTGTTTATGAGAAAGAGGGTGTCAAGAAGGAGTTTTCATTGGAAGATTATCCTTCTGAGGACAGTACCTGGACCTTTGTCGAATCGAAGACCGAACTGATAAAGAATGGATATGAGCCTCCCGTGGCTTCCTTTAATATCTATGACGGGGAAGGTGACGATGTGACCGACGATATATTGCATAACCCGCAACCGGTCCTCTTGCTGATAGCTCCGAAACTGGAAAAGGCAAACGACGAAAAGATCGATGAAATAAACGGTGTGTATGATTATGCGCTCGAACATGAATTGCCCTTTTATTGCGTGACCGGTTCTTCCCCTGAAATGATCGACGAATGGAGTGACAATACCGGGGCTGAATATCCGTTCCGTATGGCAGACGAAGTGTTGCTGAAAACGATTATCCGTTCCAATCCCGGACTGGTGCTGTTGAAAGACGGTACGGTGATGGCTAAATGGCATTATAACGATATCCCCGATGAGGAACATGTAAAGTCCGTCATAGAAGAACATCTGAACGGGAGTGAAACAAAAGAGAAAGAAGATGGCTGGCTTGTTACCATCCTATCGACTTTTACCGTACCTTTGCTGCTCGTTTGGGTATATGACTTTTTCCGTTTCCGCCGGAGACGGAGAGCTGAGGCTGAATAAAAGATTTTATTGTATTTATATATTTAATTAATTAAGTCATGAGAAAGAATATTGTTGCAGGAAACTGGAAGATGAACACTACTCTTCAGGAAGGCCTGGAATTAGCAAAAGGATTAAATGAAGCCCTGAAAGGCAAAGCTATCAACTGTGATGTAATCATCGGTACTCCGTTCACTCATTTGGCAAGCGTTGCTGCTGCTATCGATACAGATAAGATCGGTGTCGCTGCAGAAAACTGTGCAGACAAGGAAAAAGGAGCTTACACTGGTGAAGTTTCTGCTGCTATGGTTGCTTCTACAGGAGCTAAATATGTGATCCTGGGTCACTCTGAAAGACGTGCTTACTACCACGAAACTCCGGCTATCCTGAAAACGAAAGTTGAATTGGCTCTGGCTAACGGCCTGACTCCGATCTTCTGTATCGGTGAAGTGCTGGAAGAGAGAGAAGCAGGCAAACACTTCGAAGTGGTTGACGCACAGATCAAAGAATCTTTGTTCGATCTTTCTGCTGAAGATTTCGGCAAGATTGTATTGGCTTACGAACCGGTTTGGGCAATTGGTACAGGTAAGACTGCTTCTGCTGAACAGGCTGAAGAAATCCACGCTCATATCCGCGCAACATTAGCTGCTAAATATGGTCAGGAAATAGCTGACAACTGCACTATCCTGTATGGTGGTAGCTGTAACGGTGGCAACGCTAAAGAATTGTTCTCTAAACCGAACGTAGACGGTGGTCTGATCGGTGGTGCTTCTTTGGCTGTTGATAAATTCATGCCGATCATCGAAGCATTTTAATATTTCATTCATTTGTAAAATGTATTGAAACAAATAAACCGGACGCAGATGACGCAGACACGCGCAGTCTGCGTCCGGTAAATATTGGCTTTACACTAAAAAGAATCGCAATGAAGAAATTCCCTTGTATCGCTTTATTATTCATGTTGCTGGCCTGTGTGACCGGAGCGTCTGCACAGATAAGTACGGATGGATCGGCTCAGACGATCTTTGACGACTTGCAAACATCGAAGCCGGGTAAAGGCGAGGTGATTGTCAACCAGCCGGAGGCCCTTCGTAAAATGATCGGAGTGCGTATGTACGGTGAAAATGTCGAGAAGACGGACAGTACTGCTTTCCTGAAGATACAAGGATTCCGGACACAGGTGTTTTCCGGTAATAACCAGCGTAAGTCGAAAGATGAAGCTTTTGAGAAAGAAAAGAAGATCAAGGAACTTTTCCCGACAGTCCCGACTTATGTGACCTATACCGCTCCGTTCTGGAAACTGCGTGTAGGCGATTTCCGTTCACATGAAGAGGCTTATCATATGCAGCGCCTGTTGATGACTGCTTTCCCTTCATTCGGAAAAGAAATGTATATTGTAAAAGAAGAAGTAAGAATCCCTCTGAATTAATATATGCGGAAACTCTTTCGCATCCCATTATATATAACACAGAAATGACAAAAGATATAGACGCAAAGACCTTGGCTGAACGCGAAGAACTGGCTGGCCATTACAAACAAATACTTGGTTTGTTAGGTGAGGATGCCGAACGTGAAGGTCTGCTCAAAACGCCGGAACGTGTAGCTAAGGCTATGCAGTTTTTAACTAAAGGATACAACGAAGACCCTGCCCAGGTATTAGCTTCCGCCATGTTCCAGGAGGAGGATTACAAGCAGATGGTTATTGTAAAGGACATTGATTTCTTCTCTCTTTGTGAACATCATATGTTGCCTTTCTTCGGAAAAGCTCATGTCGCTTATATCCCTAAGAAATATATTACAGGCTTAAGCAAGATTCCCCGTGTAGTGGATATCTTCGCCCGCCGTTTGCAGATACAGGAACGCCTGACGATGCAGATCAAGGATTGTATCCAGCAGACACTCGATCCGCTGGGTGTAATGGTTGTGATCGAAGCACAGCATATGTGCATGCAGATGCGTGGGGTAGAAAAACAAAATTCCCTGACAACGACTTCCGATTTCACAGGTTTCTTCCAGCAGGCAAAGACTCGCGAAGAGTTTATGAACCTGATTAAGAATAATCGGTAGTACTTGCGGGAGGTTGACTTCCTATGCTTAGATGAGCGGCCTGCCATTATTATGACAGTGCTTTGCCACAGGCATGGCAGGAGTCTGCCATAACGATGGCACAACTCTGCCACAGGCATGGCAAAGCACTGCCAACAGCTTGGCAAAATGTTTTTGAACCGACGATGGGATGACTTGTTGCCTGTCTGCGGATTAATCTTTTCGTTTATTCGTCGTATACCTTGCCGTGTTCCCCGATGATCGAACTTAAACAGTTTGAAAGAAATTGGCAGATTGCAATTTTTGTGCTTGCTTCTCTGATTGCTTCCTTGGGTAGCATGATCGAATATCGGTGTGACCGGAAAAAGCTGGATGCCATGAAAGAGGGATTGGAAGAACTGAAAGAGTTTGAAGAAGATGGGCTGGAATAAATTTGCTGCGTTTCAATAAGAAATCCCCTATAGTCGTACTGGATACCCAGGGATGGCATACGAAATGAAGCCGGCTTCCGTTCTTATTTTTGTAACAAATAAATACAGGTTATGAGAAATAGGAGTTGTGTATGGTTCATGTGTGCTTTATTATTCGTTGCTATGGCGGGGAAGGCACAAGTGGTAACGCTGGAGAATGGGGTTAGTATTACTTCTATGCGGTATTCTAAGTTTGCGTTGGATAAGGTCTATCCTTATCAGATGGCTTTAGGAATGCAATATCTGGATAAAGGATGGTATAATTTGTCCAGTAATATAGGATATACGCGAAGAGGCTCTCAGGTAGGAATGGTTACATTACAAGGAGAAGGAGATGTGACACTGAAAGAGAAACTGCATTATCTGACAGTTAGTACGACATTTGATATAAAGAAGACAAGTCGTGACGGCTATACGTTCTTTGTGGGTCTCGGCCCTCGTCTTGATTTCAACTTGAAATCGGTGGCACAAACGTATGTAGATTTTGATCAACATGGCCCGGAAGGGTTTATTCCTACTAAAGAGAAAATAGATGGCTTTTATCCGGTTCTGTTTGGTTTGAAATGTGTAGGCGGTATACGGAAGGATTTCGGGAATATGCAGTTAGGGTTGAATATCGCCTATTTACCTAGTTTTACCCGTCTGGCGGAAGGTGTACGTGACCGGACATTTACTTTTGGATTATCCTTGGGGTATAAATTGGGAGGAAGCAAGGATGACACAGGAACCATCCGCTCTGTTCGTCGCAATAAATAAATCAATGTTATGTAGATAGTCCGGGCTATCTACATAACTAAAATATAGGCTCTGTATTTAGTGTCTTTTGTGACAGGACATAATGGCAAATAACCTTCTCTGATCTTACCGTTCTCGATGGTAAGAGGATAAGCTTTTTTCATAAAACTATGACGCTCATAGGCTTCTCCCTGTTTACTTTCATAGGTGAGGTTGAAGTCTCCGATCGCTTTTGGGGCGAGGTATTTCTGATTGAAACGGAGAGCAAGCATTCCCATCGTGTAGCGCATATTGACTTCAATGCAAGGGTGGATTGCATATGCATCATTTTTGGTTTTGTAAACGATCATGTCTACTCCCAGATATCCGCAATATACATCCCCGTATATACTTTTCAATGCATGAGTAACAGCTTGCTGTATCTGCAGATAGACTTCTTCTCCAACCCAGCGCTTGATCGGTTCGCTCAGATATTCCTGGCTGCCCAGAACATTTCCGGCGTAAGCTCCTTTTTTTACTGTCCCAAAAACAGACAAACCTTCATATGTCACATTTCCCTGCCCGTCAGAGTAGAATTCCATGGCAATATCCTGTACCTTATTCAGTCCGCATTCAATACTGACCATCCCTTGTTTATTGATCGCTCCCTCAATCCAGTTACGGTCTTTGGTTGTTAGTTTGCGTTCCGGTAACCATAATAAGCCTCGCCCTGAAGAGGAGTAAGGTGTTTTCACTACAAATGGAGCGTTCTGTAGGATCAGGTATTTTTCAACTTCTCTGATCTTTCGACAGAATTTAGGAGTAACAGGAATAGGCAGGTCCGGTAATTGCTGGCGGATCAGTTCCAGGCACTCGGCTGCCGTCTGTCGTCCGGTCAACCGGAAATAATCATCTTTCCAGGTCGGTATGGACAAATTCAGATTGAAATTCTGTTTTAATTTTTCGAACAGATGCAGGCTGTGCGGGGATATTCCCCAGGGAGCAGCTTCAAGTTCTATGGAAGACATTTTTTGCTCTTTCAACTCTTTATCGGTAACGAGCGTAGCAAAAGGTCTGAGCTCTTTAGGTAGTAAGGAGAAAAAACGGGGCGAGATAATCTCTTCCGCGTAGACATAATCGGTACTGTCGGCATACCATACCGGAAGGCATGATAGCTCCCTTATCATCCTTTGCACATTGGTTGGAGGTGTGTAATTTTCCGAACCTAGTAAAACGGCTGTTTCGTGGCCGGGATTAAAAAAATGTATCTGAGATATCATAAGTGTATATAAACAGCGAAGCCGTCTGTTACTGAGACGGCTTCGTTTTTATTTATTCGAGATTTTCATCTATCGCATCGATCTTTTTGATTATGAGCGCCATCTCATCTTTTAGCTTTTCGATCTTACGCTCCATTTCTTTCACGAGACCGCCACCGCCTTTGGAGGAGATGCTAAGGAAGCCGATGTTGTTTTCGTATGTCTGCAATTCATTTTTCATGCGGTCATACATTCTCATCAGCTTTTCACGTTCACCGTACAGTTTGCCTTTCCCGTGTTCTCCGCTTGTCATGTCGTTCAGATTACTACGGAACGACTGCATTTTGCGGTCTGTCTGGTCGACTTTCAGACGATCGAACTGGTTGTCTACAGCTTCGTGATACTCTTTATAGATTTTATCTTTTTCCTTGAAAGGTACGTGACCGATCGTATTCCATTCAGCCATCAAGCCTTTCAGTTCAGCTAAAGCGTCATCAGCTCCCAAAGCTTCATCGAGCTTGTTGATCTTTTCGATCAAGGCCTTCTTGGCAGCCAGGTTTGTCTGTTCCACGCTCTTCTGAGAAGAAACATTTTTATTCTTTTGCTCGAAGAAATAATCACAGGCAGAAATAAAACGTTTCCAAACGATATCCGAATGTTTACGGGCTACCGAACCGATCGTTTTCCATTCTTTCTGCAAAGCGATCATCTTTTCAGTCGTACTCTTCCATTCTGTGCTGTCTTTCAAGGCTTCCGCTTTTTCACACAAGGCTTTTTTCAGTTCGAGATTCTTTTCCATCTCTTCCTTAATACCTTTGTAGAAAGTACTTTTCTTATTGAAATAAATGTCGCAGGCCGCACGGAAGCGTTCAAATATCTTCACATTGGATTTTTTCGGTGCAAAACCGATTGTTTTCCATTTTTCCTGTAAAGCGATCACTTCTTTATTCTTTTCTTCCCAGTCTTTGAATGTCTTCAAAGCTTCGAAGTTGATACCTTCTATTTCTTCGCAGATAGCAGTTTTAGCTATCAGGTTTTCCTGTTCTTTCGATTTCAGTGATTCGAAGTGCTCCTGATGACGTTTGTTGATCACGGTAGAAGCCGCTTTGAAACGAGCCCACAGCTCTTCACGCAGTTCTTTTGCCACCGGACCGATCTCACGCCATTGCTGGTGCAGTTTCTGAAGCTGGTGGAACGCAGATACTACATCAGGCTCCGTTTGCAGCTTTTCAACTGTTTCGCATAAGGCTGTTTTCAGTTCCAGATTCTTCTTGAAATCGTAATCCCGGAACTGATTGTTGATCTTGATAATATCGTAGAATCTTTCGCTGTAAGTCTGATAGTTTTTCCACAGTTCGTTTGCATGTTCCTGTGGTACGAGTTTAATTTCTTTCCATCTCTGCTGGATGTCCTTAAAGTCGTTGTATAGTTTGTTGAAATCGTCCTGGCTTTCAGTCAAGACTTTTAACTGATCGATCAGTTGGAGTTTCAGAGCATAATTAGCTGCTTTCACCCGATCTTCTTCAGCCAGGATTGCTGCTCTTTTTTCTTTGTACACAGCCAGCAATTCTTTCAGTTTGTTTTCGGCTTCATCTTCAGGTGCAACGAAATCCTTTTCTTCTCCTCCGTCTTCGAGGAATGTTTTCTTCGATTCTTCAACTTCGGCTCTGTGGATTTTGTAGAATGCCTGTTTTAACGATTCCACCTCGTTACGTGCCGTTTCGGCTGCGGCATCTACCAAACCGGTTAATTTTTCAAGAATTTCTTCTTTCGATAATTTACCGATCGCATTCGCTGTCGCTTCCTCCGGGGTTTCAGTTGTTTCAACTTCAGCCGCAGTGTTTTCCGGAGTCACTTCCGGAGCTTTAGTTTCTTCCAATTTGCCAGTTTCTTCAGCCGGCAGATTAGTTTCATGAGTGTCCTTCATATTCAATCACATTTAAGAAAAGGATAAAAACATTCCTATATCAAGTCACAAATTAAAGTATTTATTTTTGGATTACAGCATTTGAGGCCAATTTATTTATTAGAAAAGGTTAATAAATGCTCAAAAAGACCGAAATGAGTTCCTTTGATCTTTTTAAAATGTCGGAAATGAAAATCCCCGTAGCTTGTTTTGAGTAAGTTACGGGGATCTTAGTATGTTTGTTCTCGATTTTTATCCTAAGAACGATATCAATACCCCGGCCGCAACAGCCGATCCGATCACGCCGGAGATGTTGCTGGCCATGCAATATTGTAATACATGGTTTTTCGGGTCGTATTTCAGTGCAATCTCATTGGCTACACGCGAAGCCATCGGAACGGCGCTTAATCCGGTTGCTCCGATCAGCGGATTGATCTTTTTCTTAGTAAACAAATTGAATAGTTTCACGAAGAAAATACCGCCGGCGATGGATAAGGCGAACGCCAGGAATCCACCGACCACGATACCGATCGTTGTCAGGTTCAGGAATGCTTCCGCTGTCATGGTCGCACCGACAGATAATCCCAGGAAGATCGTAGCCGCATTCATAATACTGTTTGAAGCCGCATCGAACAGGCGGAATGTATTTGTTCCGATCTCTTTCACCAGGTTACCGAACATCAGCATACCGATCAAAGGTACGGCACTTGGCACGAACAGCGCTACAACCGTTGTTACTACGATCGGGAAAATGATTTTCAGTACACGCAGATTCTTGATTTCTGTTGTGGACGGATATTTCTTTTCCTGCTCTTTCATGTTGATGCTTAATTCTTTTTTAGAACAAAGAAGATTTACCACCAAAGGTATGATTACCGGTACCAATGCCATATATGAATAAGCCGCGATAGCGATCGGACCTAATAAATGCGGGGCCAGTTTGATGGTCGTAAAGATTGCCGTAGGACCATCAGCACCACCGATAATACCCAATGATGCCGCCTCTTTCGGAGTGAATCCCATCAGGATGGCTACCAATAATACGGTGAATATACCCAGCTGTGCTGCCGCACCGAAAATAGACAAACGAAGGTTACGGAGCATCGGGCCAAAGTCGGTCAGAGCACCTACGCCCATAAAGATGATTGGCGGAAGGAATCCGGTCTTGATCAGCATGTAGTAAATGAAGTTCATGATCCCCAGTTCATGCGCAATGTCGTGCAAAGGCATTTCCCAGATGTTTTTCATAACTCCATTTACATTGATCAGCCCGTTCTCGTCAGCCTGGATCACGCCCATATCACCTCCCGGGAAGTTGGCTAGCAGTACTCCGAAAGCAATAGGGACAAGCAGCAAAGGCTCATATTGTTTTTTGATGCCCAGGTAAAGCAATATGAATGCGATTGCATACATGATCAAGAATTGCGGTTCAGCAATAATGTTGCTGAACGCAGTCATTTCGTACAGATTTTGAAATATCTCTTTCATTACTGTATCGTCATTAATACGTCATCTTCCGAAACTGCATCACCACCGGCATAATTGATGGAAGTGATTGTTCCGCTGAATTCGGAACGTACGGCATTGTATGTTTTCATTGCTTCCACATAGCAAAGTACATCCCCTTCTTTTACCACGTCGCCCACTTTGAGCGGAGTTTCGGAAGCATTCTTTACCAGGAAGAATTTACCTTCCAGCGGAGAGAGTACTTCGTTGCCTGCGCCGACTGGTGCAGGAGCTGCTGTTGCGGCAGGTTGTGCAGCCTTTGCAGGAGCAGCTGCCGGTGTTGCGTTGGCAGAATCTCCGAAGGCAACGGTTACGCGGTAAGGCTGTCCGTCGACATCGACAGTTAATACTTGCGGAGTGGTAGGCAGGGCAGGAGCAGCAGGGGATGCTGCCGGATGTTCTTTTTCCTGTTGAGCCTTTTTCTTCAGGGCGACATCGGCCAGGAACTCGACTTTCGCTTTTCCTGAACGGTAGGCCTCATACTGAGCCGGGTGCATAGCATATTCGAACAGTTCTTCGTCGTCTTCGCCTGTTTCCCATTGCTTTTCGTTCATCATCTTGCGGTATTTGTCGAGCGAATCCGGATAGTTATCCTGCGGATTGCCAGTGAAGAATTCACGTCCTTCAGCTTTTGCTTTCTCGATGATTTCCGGGGCGAGCGGACCAGGCAGCCTGCCGGCTTTTCCGAGGATCATGTCCCATATATCATCGGCGATCATGCTCCAGCGGGCTTTTCCTTTTTCCATCTGCATCACGTTCATCAGTGCCAGGTTCTTCACATACTGGCTGAACGGTGTTACCAATGGGGGATAACCTACGCGCGGCCATACATAAGCCACTTCGTCGAATAGTTTGATCAGCAACTGGTCTTGCGACATCAGCGGCTTGTTGTTCTTGATGTTGTTTTTGTTAATCGATTCCAGATTCTTATCCAGGTCTGACATCAGGCTACCCATCATACCGCCGGGAAGCCCCGGACCGATCAGCAGGGAGTTCATCAGGCGGTTCTTCGGACTGATATACAGGCCTAAGAAATCATCCATAAATTCCTGGATCATGCTGCGTACCTTCATATAGGCTTCCATATTGATCTCCGGCACTTTGTAACCGGCATCTTTCAACATTGCCTGTACAGTCAGCAGGTCGGCATGTCCCGTACCCCATGAAAGCGGTTCCATACCTACGTCAATATAGTCGCAGCCGGCATTACAAACTTCCAGGATGGAAGCTACATTGAATCCTGGGCCTGCATGGCTATGGTACTGGATAGGTATTTCAGGATGTTTGGCTTTGATGTTGGCAACGATCTGTCCCAGTGAATAAGGACGACCGATACCTGCCATGTCTTTGATACAGATTTCGTCTGCTCCCAGCTCGATCAGTTCCATTGCCATCTTGGTATAATATTCGACTGTATGGATCGGGGAGTGGGTGATGCAGAGTGAGCATTGGGAAATCATTCCCGCTTCTTTGGCATATTGGATAGACGGGGCGATGTTGCGCACGTCATTCAGTCCGCAGAATGTACGGGTGATGTCGGTTCCCTGTGCTTTCTTTACTTTGTAGAAAAGCTGGCGCACATCGGCGGGAACCGGGCTCATGCGAAGTCCGTTCAGGGCGCGGTCCAGCATATGTGTCTGGATACCTGCTTCATGGAATGGCTTCGTCCATTCGCGTACGGCTTTATTTGGATTTTCTCCGAATAGTAAATTAACTTGCTCGAATCCTCCTCCGTTGGTTTCAACGCGGGCAAAACAGCCCATTTCAACGATTGCAGGGGCAACTCTAGTTAGTTGGTCTACTCTAGGCACGTATTTTCCGGCAGATTGCCACATGTCTCTAAAGACCAAACTGAATTTGATTTCTCTTTTCATGATATTTTGTGTATAGCTAGTATTATATTTTCTCAATTTTTGTAACCTTTCCCTGGCCGCCTGTAGTCATGCTGACTGCTGCTACGATTGCTGCGGTTGTTTTGCCGGAGATACTCGCGGCTTGTGCGGTGACGGCTTGTGTTACCATTTGTTTTTTTACGACGACTTCTTCAGGTGCGTATTTGTTAACCAGTGCAATTAATCCTTTCCCTAGATAAATAACGATCAAAAGAATTGCAAATACCGTGGTCATACCGACCACCATTAATAAAAGTCCAGTTTCTATGTTTTCCATAATTTATATTTGTGTGCAATAAAAGTATCTACTGTCTGTAAGAGAAGTAACTAAAACAATCTCCGCCAAGTTATAAATTGATTGCAAATATAACAAAAGATCGTTATTCTGTATTTTTTTGTTGTATAAAAATAGTAAATTCTTTTTTCGTTGTTCGTGTTTGAGGTGCCGAATGATAGTTGGTTTAATATGAGGCTATGAACGGTGCTGCAAGCTAAAATAATTGTATCTTTGCCCTCTCGAACATATAATATATAGCCATGGGAAATTTCTTTACATCTTTATTCTCTTCTTCAAAAAATGAGGATAGTGCAGAAGAGAAAGCGAAAAATGATCAGAAAAATTTTGACATATTAAAATATGACGGTGTCCGTGCCTTGAAAATAGGACAAGTCGCCTATGCTATCAAGTGCTTTACGGAAGCCTTGAACATTCAGGAAGATTTTGAAACAATGAATTACTTGGTATCGGCTTACTCGATGGCAAACCAGACGGAAAAGGCTTTGGAAACATTAAACCGTATGGTGGAAATGGAACCGGATCATGTGCAGACCCTGTTGACAAGAGTAAGTGTGCTCTTTATGCTGGATAAGGATGCCGAAGTGATTGCAGATTGCCTGCGAGTGATCGAACTGGAAGAGTCCAATCACTTGGCTTGGTTTCTGATGGCGAAGGCCAAAAGAACGACCGGCGACCAGCTTGGTGCTATTGCCGACCTGACGAAAGCGATCGCTTTGAAAGACGATTTTACAGATGCTTATTTACTTCGTGCGGAAATATTATTAGTCTTGAAGCAGGGAAAAGAGGCTTTGCCCGATATTGAAAAGGCTATCTCGTTGGCTCCCGAAGAAGAAACAACTTACCTGATAAGAGGAAAAATACATGAATCGTTAGGCAGTCTGGATGCTGCTGCCGATGATTATCAGCAGGCTTTGGACCTGAATCCGTTCAATGAGGATGCTTGTATCCTGAAAGGCACGCTCCTGATCACAAAAGGTTTGTTGGACGAAGCCATCGCGTTTTTTGACGATGCGATCGATATCAAACCGGATTTTGCCAAGGCATATACTGAGCGCGGACGGGCAAAGAACCTGAAAGGGGATAAAGAGGGAGCTTTCGAAGACTTAAAAAAGTCTATTGAACTGAATCCGGAAGGGGAGGTAGTGAAGAAGTTTGAAGGGCAGCATGTCAACTTTGAGAATAAAACATATATGCCTTTCTGAAAATTGTAGATTTGACAGAAAAGGGAGAGTATGCAGGAAAAGGAGTTAATCGATGGGTTGAAACAAGGGGATGAGCTTGCTTATAAAACGTTATACAGGCTTCATTATAGAGTACTTTGTGCATTTGCATATACTTATGTGAATGATTCCTTTATTGCAGAATCTTTGGTCAGCAACGTGATTTTTAATATATGGGAAAAGCGTGAAGTTTTGGAAATCAGTCAATCACTTCGCGCTTATCTGATGAAAGCAGTTAAAAATGCTTCTATCAATTATCTGGATCATTGTTTACGTCAGGAAAATATGAAACAATCTCTGTCTGTGAAGATGGAGAAGCAACAATTGTCTTATCATGAGCAGGATAATTATCCGTTATGCTCTTTGTTAGAAAAAGAGTTGGAAAATCGTATTGAACAATCTTTGGGAGAGTTACCTCAGTTAACTCGCGAAATATTTCATTTAAGCCGGAATGAAAAAATGAAGTATGAAGAAATCGCCTGTGAGAAAAACATTACAATTGATATTGTAAAATACCACATTCGTATTGCCTTGGGTAAATTGAAGACCGATTTGAAGGACTATTTGCCATTTTTACTACCTTTCTTTTTATTTCATTGAAAAAAAATCATTTTTTTCACCCGTTTTTTATTTTCGTTTGTCATAATAATAGAAGCACATTTTATGAGAAAGGAAATTCAAAATAAAGAATATTGGGACACATTGATTATTGATCGACTGTCTGATAATATTTCGGAAGAAGATAATCGGAAGTTGGATGCCTGGTTGGATGAGTCTGCTAAACATCTGTCGTATTTTAATCAGATGAAAGATTTGTGGGACTCGTCGGCTGTGGGAGATCCGGAATTACTTTTTGATTATGAGAGGGGGTATTCCCTGTTCATGAAAAGAGTGAGGGGAGAAAAAGAAAGTACTCTGGTTGTAGAAACAAAAAATAAACAGATTTTATGGCGCAGAATAATAGCTGTTGCAGCTGTCCTTATACCTGTTTTTGTACTGGGATATTATACGTCGCTTTATTTTGAAAAGCCTTCAGATACAACCGGATTTTTACAGTCTGAGGTAGTTAGCCCCAATGGGTCGAAAACCCAGTTACGTTTGGCAGATGGTACGGTTGTTTGGTTGAATTCTGGTAGCCGGCTGCTATATAATGACAAGTTTGGTAAAGAAAACCGAAATTTGGAACTGGTCGGTGAAGCCTATCTGGATGTGAGACGGAATGAGCAAATTCCATTAGTTGTAAAAGTCGGAGGTTTGGATATAAAAGTGCTTGGTACAAAATTTAATGTGAATGCTTATCCGGAAAAGTCGGAAGTGAAAGTATCCTTACTGGAAGGCTCGGTTAGCATGCATGCAGGAAATTCACCGGAGTCTGCCATCTTGAAGCCGATGGAAACAGGCGTTTATCAGGCAGGTTCTAACCAGATAACCGTACATACCGGATTAGACAGTAATGCTTTGGTTTGGATGAAAAATCAACTGTTGTTTACCGGTGAAGTATTCGAGGAAATAGCTCGTATGCTGGAAAGACGGTTTGATGTAAAAATCAATATACATAATGATGCTTTACGGAAAAGACGTTTTGGTGGAGATTTCGGAGAAGAAGAGTCCATTGATAAAGTTTTAAAGATAATGGCTGTTAATGGAAAGTTTACATACACAATGAAAAACAATGTAATAGAGATTTATTAATAAATGTTTAATTGCTGACTTAAAAGAAAAATGCCTATGAGAGAGATTCCGAGTTAACCAGTATACAAATTGAGGAATGCGCTAACATTCCTCAATCCCTGTTATTAAAGAACAATTATTCCAATTAAATTATTAACAACTTAATAACATACTGCAAATGTATCAAAAATCATGCAGCACGGGTTCGCTATGTCGAATTTTGTGCAACAAAAAAAGTCTAAATATTATGAAAATATCTGTGTTACTCCTTTTTGCGGCAGTATTTTCAATTTCTGCCAAGTCTTATTCGCAGGAAGCACGGGTTACATTCGATTTGAAGAATGTAAGTGTAAATGAAGTTTTTAATACGATACGTTCACAGACATCATACTCTTTTTGGTATGATGTGAATGATGTGGATGTAAATCGAGTTGTCTCCGTAAAAGCAAAAAACAAGAGTGTTAAAGAAGTTCTTGATATTGTATTTAAGAATAAAGCGGTCGATGTCAGGATGGTGGATAACCATATTGTGATCAAAACGCGTGAAATGTCGAATGAATTACCGGTTGTACAACAATCAAGAAAAATAACGGGGATAGTGAAGGATGCTACTGGAGAGCCTGTTATCGGTGCCAATGTCGTTGAAAAAGGTACAACCAATGGTACTATTACGGATATTGATGGAAAATATTCTTTGGAGATTAATCCGAATGCTGTTCTGATCGTCTCTTATATAGGTTATGTTAGACAGGAATTACCTGTGGGTAAACAGGAATCTCTTGATATTGTTTTGAAAGAAGATGCAGAAACGTTGGATGAGGTTGTTGTTGTCGGGTATGGAAGTCAGAAAAAGATCAATTTGACAGGTGCTATCTCTTCCGTTAAAATGGACGATGTTTTAGGAGACCGTCCGGTCGGTACTGTGACGCAGGTTTTGGAGAGTGCTGTACCTGGTTTGCAAATTAGTCGTCAAACAGGAAAACCAGGTTCATCAATGAATATGAATATCCGTGGTGTAACAAGTACTAATAACCCGGAAGAAAAACCTTTGGTTCTTGTAGATAATGTACCAATGGATCTTGATATGATCGATCCTAATGATATTGAGAGTGTGTCTGTGTTGAAAGATGCGGCAGCAGCAGCAATTTACGGTGCACGTGCTGCTTATGGTATAATATTGGTTACAACTAAAAAAGGTAAAAAAGAAACTCCTATATCTTTTAACTATTCTAATAATTTTGCTTTCTCTAATCCTACGACGTTACCTAAGAAAATAGATCCTTATTCTACAGTGAAAGCATATAATGATTTGGGTATTGTCGGATATTTTGGTGGACAGGATATTCCAACATGGATGCAATATATGGATGAGTATTATAATAAAGGTATGCATTCTAATGGATATGTCGTGAAAGACGGAATACGATATAATTTAGCTCCTACTGATGTTTATGACGATATGCTTTCAAATACCGGCTTTCAGCAGCAGCATAACTTAGCTATGTCGGGGGGTAGCGAGCGAGCTAATTACCGGGTGTCTTTTGGAATGATTGATGAAGATGGCATTTTGTATGGCGATAATGATACTTATTCCCGATATAATGTCTCTGCTTTTATCAATATGGATGTAACAAATTGGTTGAGTGGTCAGTTAGATGTTCGTTATTCGGAATCTCAAACAAATACGGCAAAGGGAAATAGACAAGGAAGTAATAGTTTATGGGCTGTTGCTACAGAATATCAACCGATGGCTCCTTTAGGTTATGGCTATGATATGAATGTGGAAAGCGAAGAAAATTATCTTCCTTTTTTTAGTCCCAGAAATATGTTGGAATTAGATAATCCTCAAAAGGACAGGAAATCTGATACTCGTATTTTAGGACGGATAATTTTAACTCCAATAAAAGACTTGACTATAACTGGAGAATATAGCTTTTATCGTCAATGGGCAACAAAGTCGTATTCACCAATGATGTATGATGCCTTGATCGCAACCAGCAATCAAAGGAATCCAAGTGTAACTAAAAATTATTATGAAAATACGAATTGGTTTTCAACAACCAATGCGATTAATTTATTTGCTACGTATGGAAAGACATTTAATGAGGATCATAATTTGAAGTTAATGCTTGGGTATAATCAGGAATCGTATCATTATGAATCATTGTGGGGAAAAGCTGATGATTTGATAGATCAACAGTTGCCGTCCTTATCTCTATCTAGTGGAACTCAATACACGGACGATGAATTTAAAGAATATGCGTTGAGAAGCGGATTTTTCCGGTTTAATTATGATTTTAAAGGGAAATATTTATTGGAAGTGAATGGACGTTATGATGGTTCATCTCGATTTGCTAAAGAAAGTCGTTTTGGATTTTTTCCTTCTTTCTCTGCAGGCTGGCGTTTGTCTGAAGAATCTTTTATGGAGCCGTTGAAAAAATATGTAACCAATTTAAAGCCGAGAATTTCTTGGGGTACTATTGGTAATCAGAATGTTTCTAATTATGGATATATGGCAGGAATGAATCCCGGAAAGTTAAGCAATGGTGGTGCTTTTGATGGAAAAGGAACCTGGATATTACCCGGAGGAGAAGATTATGTTTTGTCGATGATGTATCCGGCATTGGTTTCTTCCAATTATACATGGGAGACGGTACAAACTTTTGATGTGGGGGTTGATTTAGGGTTGTTAGACAATAAGCTGGAAGTTGTTTTTGATTGGTATAAACGAGATACTAAAGATATGTTGGCTCCTTATAAATCTGCACCTTCAGTGTTGGGGGCCAGTTTCCCAAATACGAATTCTGCAAGTTTACAAACAAAAGGATGGGAAATCTCGTTGCAATGGCGTAGTAATATAGGTGAAAAAATACGTTATAACGTTGGGTTGAACCTGTATGATAGTCAATCTGAAATAACTAAGTATGACAATGCACAGGGTATTTTGGTCAATGACGGCAAGTTGGTTTTTCGTGAAGGGTTGAAATATGGAGAAATTTGGGGATATACAACAGACCGTTTTTATACAGCAGCGGATTTTGATGATAATGGGAATTTACTTCCTGGTATACCAAAGGTAAAGGGGGTGACGAAACATAACCCTGGTGATATTTTGTTTGTTGATTTTGACGGTAATGGAGAAATTGATAATGGAAATAATACTATTGATAATCCGGGTGATATGAGCGTTATAGGGAATAATACGGCCCGATATCAGTTCAGTTTTAACGGAGGGATTTCGTGGAATAATTTTGACTTGTCTTTTTTGTTTACCGGAACGGGAAAAAGGGATTTGGTTATGCCGAACTATTGGTCACCTAATGGAACTTTTGTGACATCGGTATTTGATTTTCAATCAGATTATTGGAGAGAAGATAATACAGAATCTTATTGGCCCAGACTGTATGGAGATGGAGGAAATAATAGTGCTAATCAGAAAATTCAGACAAAATATTTGTTGAATGGTTCTTACCTGAGACTTAAAAATGTGACTTTAGGATATAATTTACCAAATAATATTTGTGAGAAATTATTTATTAAAAGATTAAGATTCTTCTTTAGTGGTGAGAACTTGTTTACATGGCACCATTTGCCAACAGGTTATAACCCAGACTCGTTCATTGCCCAGCCGGGTAATTTGAGTATGACTAGTGGAATACAAGGTGACTCAGGGAATGGAAATTGGTCTTATCCTTTAATGAGACAAATTTCTTTTGGGCTTAATTTAACATTTTAATCCGTAAAAAATATTCTTATGAAGAAATATATTATTTTATTGTTTTTGATTGGATTGTTTTCTTGTAATGATGATTTTTTGAATAAATCTCCGTTAGATCAGGAAACCAGTCAATCTTTTTTCACTACATACGAAAATTGTAGAACCTATGCTTGGCAATTTTATGCCTGGTATCCAGGCTATGGGATGGATTCTTATTTATTGCATGATTCTGATTCTGACAATGGATTCAGAGGATATAACAATGGTGAAAACAGTTATGCATGGGATAAGATAACGAAAGTAGACTATACTTCTACGGGGTCCAATGGCTGGTATTATTGGAGAATACGCTCTATACATACTATGCTGGATAATTTGGATAATGTAAAAATGAATGAAACTGATAAAGCGCATTGGAAGAGCGTTTGTTATTTTTTTAAGGCACAGGAATATTTTCGTCTTGTTTCAAGGTTCGGAGATGTTATATGGATTGAAAAACTGTTGACAGAAACAGATGAAGATGTATTATATGGCCCGACGACACCTCGTGTGGAGGTAGCTGAAAAGATTCTGGAGATGTTGCTTTATGCCCGGGATAATATAAAGCAGGACGGAGATGGGGCTAATACTATCAATACAGACGTGGTTAATGCACTGATTTCACGTTTTGGCTTGTTTGAAGGAACATGGCAAAAATATCATAATGTTCCTAATGGTAATCCTTCCAAATATTTGCAAGCTAGCTTTGAGGCCTCTTCTGCTTTGATTACTAAATATCCAGAACTCCATAATAATTATAATGAAGTGTTTAATTCTTACGATTTGTCTGGAGTAAAAGGTGTTTTATTGTACAAAGTGTATATACCGACAAAAGGTCACAGTCTGATGAGAAATATGAGATCGTCGGAATCATGGCAAGAGGCTTCTGCTGATATGGTCCAATCTTATTTATGTTCGGATGGTAAACCTATTTGGACTAGTTCAGTGTATGAAGGGAATCAGGAAACGGGTGACGATATTATGAATATAGAATTTCGTAATCGTGATCATAGATTGTATTATTCTATTTGTCCGCCTTATCGGGTAAATACACCGGTACCTGCTACTTTTTGGAATCGTGGAGAGGATCATCTAGTGACACCGACAGGAAATCCTTTGGATCAGGAATACATTGATTTAATGAAAAGAATAAATGAAGGGTCAAGTAGTGTGAAAGAACTTCCTGTAATTCAGTGGAATGATTGTTATGTTAGAGAGCAACCACATTTTAGAGGTCGTTACCAAATGTTACAAGGCTATAATGTTACAAATGCCGGTTATTATAATTGGAAATATTATACTCCTGACAATCAGACTGTAGTGAGTGATACGGATGCTCCGATCTTCCGAATGGGAGAAGTGATGATAAATCATGCTGAAGTAGCCTGGGAGCTTGGAGAATTTGATCAATCGGTGGCTGATGCGACTATTAATAAATTAAGAAGTCGTGCTCATATTGCTAATATGGTTGTTGCTCAAATTGATGCTAACTTTGATCCAAAACGAGACAAGGGTGGCTTTTCTTCAAGTTCAGATCCTGTTGTCGGTCCTGCCGATTATGAAGTTGATCCAGTTTTGTGGGAGATTCGTAGGGAGAGACGCGTAGAGTTATATGCTGAAGGATTCCGTTTTGATGATTTGAGAAGATGGGGTAAAGGGCATTATTTGAATAAAAGACAATTCGGTGCCTATGTTCAGAAAAGTGATTACGAGAACTCTCGTTATGTAACTGATATCGATTTTTCAAAGTTTGATCTGAAAATAGAAGATCCGACAAAGGATAGTGGGCGTATAGCTTTGTTTGGAACTCCAAATCCGGGATGGAAAAATAAATATTATTTATATGCTATTCCTATAAATGATTTGACAATGAATGGTCAATTGAAACAAAACCCCGGTTATGAAAGTAAATAATACGGATTGATCAGATTTAATATAGGGGGAAATATTTCCCCCTATTGATTTTGCCTGAATTTTTGATTCTCTATTTCCTCTATTTTTAATCACTCTTCCAATATATAATTATTGACATGAAATCACAGCAGATGTTTACTGCTATTTTATGTTGTGTATCCTTATGGGGGTGCAGCAACAAAAATAAGCAAGAAAGAGAAGTAGGCAGGAAGCCTAATATTGTATATATTATTGCAGACGATTTGGGGTATGGTGATTTGGGGTGTTATGGTCAGCAACTAATAAAAACCCCAAATATAGATCGGTTGGCGCGTGAAGGAATGTTGTTTACCCAGCATTATGCCGGTTGCACGGTCAGTGCACCATCCCGATCAGCTTTGATCACGGGAATGCATACAGGTCATTGCCCTATACGTGGCAATAAGGAGATTGAACCCGAAGGGCAATATCCATTGCCTCTGAATACGTATACACTTGCTAAAATGTTGAAAACAGGTGGGTATGTAACGGGGTGCTTTGGCAAATGGGGGTTGGGTTATCCAGGTTCTGAGGGTAGCCCCGAAAACCAGGGGTTTGATGAGTTTTTCGGATATAACTGCCAGCGCATGGCACATAATTATTATCCTCATTATTTATGGCATAATCAAGAGAAGGTCTGTTTATCTGGTAATGACGGATATAAAAAAGAGCAGTATTCTCATAATTTAATTCAAGGACAAGCATTGGAATTCATGGAGATAAACGAAGATAAACCTTTCTTTGCATTTCTGACTTATGTGATTCCTCATGCGGAACTTGTTAATCCGGCAGACAGCATTTTGGCTGAATATGAAAATAAATTTCCGGAAAAAGCTTATGTTGGTGTAGATGATGGGCCTGATTATAAGAAAGGAGGCTATGGGAGTACGCCGCATCCTAAAGCTGATTTTGCAGCAATGGTTACACGTTTTGATGCTTATGTAGGAGAAGTTGTAAATCATATTAAAGCTTTAGGATTGGATGAAAATACAATGATAATTGTCACGAGTGATAATGGACCGCATAGAGAAGGTGGGGCTGATCCTGATTTCTTTAAAAGTTATGGCCCTTTGCGTGGTGTGAAGCGTGACATGTATGAAGGAGGAATACGAGTTCCCATGATTGTTCGTTATCCAGGGAAGGTAAAGGCAGGCAGTGTAACACATCATGTGTCTGCCTTTTGGGATGTCATGCCGACTTTGGCTGAACTGACGCAAACAGTACCTTACGAAAGAACAGATGGTATTTCTTTTTTACCGACTTTATTGGGGAAAGGGAAACAACGGGAACATGACTATTTGTATTGGGAGTTTCATGAGTCAGGAGGTAAAATTGCTGTTCGAAAGGATAATTGGAAAGCTATTACATTGAATGTCTTGGATCCGGAGAGACGTGTTACTGAGCTTTATAATTTATCAGAAGATTTGCATGAAGATAACAATGTCGCAAGCCTGTATCCGGAGATAGTTCGGGAATTAGAACAAATAATGAATGAAGCACATGTCGATTCGGATGTATTTACATTTACATCTCCGACGATTATTAAATAATTATCTTATGATTAACAGAAAAATGAATAAAATAGTTTTTATAATTTCAGTATTGTTTTTATGTAGTCTTTCTGCTCATTCTCAAGACGGAAGTGACAATATGGAAGCTGTTAATGGATTAATATCCAGAATTATGCCACAGCATAAAACGTCTGTAGATTGTCGATTGAACGTAAAAGCAACAAAACCTTACTTCAAGATATTCAAATCCGGACAGAAGTTGGTTGTCGAAGGAAACTCACCGGTCAGTATCGCTTCCGGCTTACATCGCTATATGAAAGATTACCTGAATGTATCTGTGAGTTGGACCGACTTTACTCCGGTATTACCCGATAAACTGCCATTGCCATCCAAGGTGATTAAAGAGGAAAGTCCTTATGAGTTTGTTACTTATATGAATTATTGTACGTTTGGGTATACAACGGTATATTGGGATTGGGAACGATGGGAGAAAGAGATTGACTGGATGGCCCTTCATGGGGTCACGCATCCTTTGAGCATGGTTGGTGTTGAACAGGTATGGAGAAATTTTCTTGCGCGGATTGGTTATACGGAGGAAGAGACAAAAAAGTTTTTGACCGGTCCGGTTTATCTTCCTTGGTTGTTGATGGGGAATATGGAAGCATTAGGTGGTCCTATGCCTGATGAGTGGTTTGAGAAACAGGTGGCATTACAGCATAAGATTCTTGACAGGATGAGGAGTTATGGGATGGAGCCGATTTTCCAGGCTTTTTATGGAATGGTGCCATCTGGCTATAAAGCTAAGTATCCAAATGCAACCGTTGTTGAACAAGGGAAATGGAATACATTCGACAGACCGGATGTTTTGTCTCCATTGGATCCTGAATTTGATCGTCTGGCTCGTATCTGGTACGATGAGTATACAGCTCTATTTGGTAAAACAGATTATTATGCTGGGGATCTGTTCCATGAAGGAGGTAAGACCGGAGGATTGGATGTTACGGCTTGTGCCCGATCTGTAGAAAAAGCGATGTTGACTTCTAATCCCGATGCAGTGTGGGTGCTTCAAAGTTGGGGGCCAAATCCTGTTCCTGAGTTGTTGAAAGGATTGAGTCCTGAACATGCATTGGTTGTAGAGCTATGTGCGGAATATTGGCATCGTTGGAAAGATAATGGGGGATATGATGGGATACCTTGGGCCTGGTCGAATATTTCTAACTGGGGTGGGAATATTGGACTTCATGGCAGATTGGATGCTATCGCTTCCGAACCGTTAGATGCATTACATGATAAACAAGCATCGAAGACATTGATCGGAATTGGCTTTACTCCAGAAGGTATAGAAACCAATCCTGTTGTTCCGGCTTTGTGGAGTGATATGGTCTGGAACAGCAAAACGTTGGATATGGAACAATGGATACAGAAATATGCCCAATATAGATATCATAGCGTATTACCATCTTTACAAGAAAGTTGGAATGGATTTTATAAAACGGTGTATGGGACTTATCCAGGTTCACGTCGTCCTTCAGAACCTGTTTTCTGTGCAGAACCGTCTTTGGGCGTCAAAACAGTATCTTCATGGTCTCAATGCAAAATTTATTATGATCCGAATCTTTTTGCTGATGCTTGTAAGACCTTTTTACAGGATGCTTCTGCCCTTAAAGGAAATAAAAACTATGAATATGATGTGGTTGATATGGTTCGCCAATACATTTCAGATTTGGGTCGAAGTTCTTATGCTCGAATACAAGAAGCTTGGAAAAATAGAAATCGTGAACTTTTTGACAAAGAAACTAAACGTTTTCTTCAGTTAATAAAAGACCAGGATCGGTTGTTGCTGAGTCATCCTGCTTTTTGTCTTCAATCATGGTTAGAATCAGCCCGTAGTGCAGGATCAACTCCTGGTATTAAAAGTCAATATGAATATTATAATAAACTGATTGTTACGTCATGGGATACGGTAGATGGTAGTTTAAATGATTATACTCATCGTGAGCTAGGCGGTCTTTTAGGTACATATTATTATAAGAGATGGTCTTTATATTTTAATTATTTGAATCAAGCGTGGGATAATCCTTCTCTACCGGAACCGTATATGTTCGGAGTGACAAAGACATGGCTGTATGAAAAATTGGGTGATACTATATTGTCATCAAGTAATAATCCGGTTGATACAGCATCTGAAATTTTTAATAAATACTATCAGTAAATATCTTTAGACTTCATTATGTAGTATTATTTATTAACAGAATTAGGCTTGTTTATTTAATAGATATATTTACTTTTGTTTCTGATGTGAAACTTGGTTTCGTATCAGAAACAAAAGATACTCCTTAAAAAGATGGTAACACAGATTGAAATTGAAGAGAAAAACACTGCAAAGTATAATATTCCGATGCTTGAAAAGAGCTTCGAGCTACTGGAGTTTTTGGTGAATTACCCTAGTGGTTTACCCATGCAGGAAATTGTAAATCTGCTAGATACTCCTAAAACGACTATATATCGTCTATTAAATTCGTTGCAAAGTATGGGCTATCTGACAAAAGATATTGATACACAGCGTTATTTCTTGTCTAAACGATTCTTAAGACTGGGACTGGCAGCTTTGGGTGAGTCAAATATAGTAGAACAGTCGTTGGCGCCTATGCGTGCCTTGCGTGATACTATTAAGGAAAGCGTTATGTTAGGCGTTTTTATGGAGAACCGGGTTGTTTTGCTTGAACAAGTATTAGGTTCACACAATTTCACCTTTTTATTACGCCCAGGTACAAGTTTCTTTCTGCATGCTTCTGCACCAGGTAAACTCTTTTTGGCTTATCTTTCAGATGAAGAACGTGAGAAAGCATTACAGATGATTCAATATAAGACTTTTAACAAACGTACAATTTCTTGTGAAGAACAAATGAGAAAAGAAATAAATCATATCAAGAAAGTTGGTTATGCCGTTGATCTGGAAGAAGAAATGGCTGGTGTGCATTGTATAGCAACACCGATATTTAACCAATTCGGCAGTATCGCAGCAACCATTTGGACTTCAGGTCCATCCGGTCGATTGGAAAAAAAGAAATTCCCGGAAATTTCGAAAGAATTAATCCGGACAGCTGATATTATCTCTGCTAACCTGGGATATATTCATAAATAATTATTAATTTCTAAATACGGACACCATGAAAAAGTACAGCAAATTTATCGTCTTATTGGCGACAGTCTGCATAGGGGGAATACAACTTTCCGCCGAGCAAATGGACCCGAAAAAAATTGTACTTACTACTAAAGCCAAAGAACAATTAGCCGGAAAACAAATATTGTATATAGAACGGGAGCAGTATGCTCCGGATCACCATAATACCGCAACTCTTTTCCAGAAAGGAGAAATCAATGAAAATAAGTTTTTTCCCGGAGGAGCCATGCGTATTTTCGATGTGAATACAGGGAATACGACTACGTTGATCGAACTGAAAGACGGAGTTGTTCGCGATCCGGAACTTTCTTTCGACGGGAAAAAGATTATTTTCTCCATGCGGAAAAACAAAGATGATTTCTATCATATCTACGAAATAAATACGGATGGTAGTGGATTAAAGCAACTGACTTATGCAGAAGGTGTATCCGATATAGATCCTTTATATTTACCCGATGGTGGAATTATATTCAGCTCCACTCGTCAGCCGAAATATTGTATGTGTAATCGCCATATTATGTGTAATTTATATCGGATGGAAGCAGATGGGGCAAATATTACACAGATTGGAGTCAGTACCTTGTTCGAAGGACATTCCTCCTTATTAAGTGATGGCAGAATCCTGTACGACCGCTGGGAATATGTAGACCGTAATTTCGGAGATGCACAAGGTTTATGGACTGTTAATCCCGACGGCACCAAACATTCCATCTACTATGGGAATAACACCCAATCTCCCGGAGGGGTAATCGATGCCCGTCAGATACCGGGAACAGATCAGGTAATTTGTATTTTTGGTTCTTGTCATGACCGTCCGTGGGGGGCTCTAGCTATCATAGATAGAAAAAAAGGGGTAGACGGAGTGGAACCAGTCGTACAAATTTGGCCGGAAGAAAGCCGGAAACTTGTTGGAAAAGGGGATTTGGATTCATTCAAATGGATTGAGTATCTATTCGAAGATCCTTATCCTTTAAATGAAAACTTCTTCCTAGCTTCCCGCACCATCTGGGCCAAACCCGGAGGCTGGATGCATGTCGATTCTAAGTCCGGCATTTATCTGGTCGGAAGGGACGGTACGCAGGAACTGATTGTTGAAGGAAACAGAAGCCTTTTTGACCCAATGATTATTGAATCGCGGCATAAGCCTCACGCAATTCCTTCTAATCGCAATTATACGGACAACAAAGGAACGTTCTATGTACAGAACGTTTACCACGGGACTCATATGGCAGGAGTGGAACCGGGCACCGTCAAATATCTGCGTGTCATAGAATCTCCGGAGAAAAGAACATGGACAAAGAATGGATGGGGAGGGCAGGGAGAACAAGCTCCTGCAGTCAACTGGCATAGCTTTGAAAATAAGCGTATTTTGGGAGAAGTCCCCGTTGAAGAAGACGGTTCTGCTAACTTCGAAGTTCCGTCCGGCACATTTGTATTTTTCCAATTGCTGGATAAAGATAAAAAGATGATTCAGTCCATGAGGAGCGGCACAATGGTCATGCCGGGAGAAATAAACGGTTGTATCGGTTGCCATGAAGATCGTCTGAGTGTCCCCAGTGCAATGGGAACCAGACCATTGGCTCTTAAGAAAGCACCGGTAAAATTGAACGGATGGCAGGGAGAAGCTCCTAAAAAATTTTCGTTTATGGAAAAGGTTCAGCCTATCCTGGACAAGAATTGCGTGCGTTGCCACGATTTTGATCCAAAGAACCGTGACAAACTCGTATTGGCAAAAGATAAAAATCCATTCTTTAATGCGGCCTATGTCAACCTATATGTAAAAAAAGAGATTACCCTTATTGGTGGCGGACCGGCTCCGATACAAGACCCTTATTCCTGGGGGTCGCATGCCAGCAAACTGACTAAAGTAATCGACAGTAACCATCAGGGAGTCAAATTATCCCCCAAAGAAAAAGAGGCTCTTTACACCTGGATGGATTTGAACGGTGTCTATTATCCGGTATACGAATCTGCTTTCGACTCGACACTAGCCGGGCGAAGTCCTCTATATAACCAGGAAATCGAGGAATTGATAAAACTGACAGGTGTCAATATCTGGGATCTCAACAACCACGGACGGAAATTGACTGCACAGATATCTTTCGATCGTCCTGAAGTCAGCCCGTGTCTGGATAAGATTCGGAGCGATAAACAGAAATACACTCGTGCCGTCGAAATTATCCGTACCGGACAGAAACGGCTGAAAGCAACTCCGCGCGGAGATATTGAAAAGGATCTTGTGCCTTGTGAACGGCATAAAACACAACTACGAAAATATGCAGAACGCTTGAAAGTCGAACAGCAAAACTGTTCGATCATAGGGCAGGACGGGAAGGTTTATGATCAGTAGAAAAACGGTCAATTTTAGCTTTTTCATTTGAGATAGTATAATATTCATTCCTCATAAATTAACATATATCAATGAAAACACTTGATTTATTTAGCCTGAAAGGGAAAAAAGGCTTTATCACCGGAGCTGCACGAGGTATTGGTAAATGCCTTGCCGAAGCGTTTACGGAAATGGGAGCTTCGATTGCCATTGTCGATATCGATATTAAGGAAGCAGAAAAGACAGCCGGAGAACTGGCCGCTCGCTATTCCGCACACACAATTGCTATTCGTTGCGATGTAACGGATGCAGAAGATGTCGGACGGATGATGGAGGCATTTATAAAAGAATATGACACCATCGATTTTGCCATCAATAATGCCGGTATAGCAAACACTTATCCTGCTGAAAATATTTCTTCCAAAGATTTCAAGAAAGTGGTCGACATCAATCTGAACGGAGTTTTCTTGACAGCACAGGCTGCAGCCCGTCAAATGATCAAAGAAGGAAAAGCCGGAAGTATCGTAAACACGGCATCCATGTCTGCTCATATTATCAATACGCCACAAACGATAGCTAACTACTGTGCCTCTAAAGGTGGTGTTCTCCTGCTGACCAAGGCTCTGGCTGTAGAATGGGCTAAATATAATATACGTGTCAATTGTGTCAGTCCGGGATATATGGCGACTGAACTGGTTGCCGAAATGAAGAATATGCACGAAGAATGGATATCGAAAATACCCGCCGGACGCCTTGGTGTTCCTGAAGATCTGGTCGGGGCTTACGTATACCTGTTGAGCGATGCCGCACGCTACACGACAGGAACAGATTTAATTGTTGACGGCGGTTATACCAGCTTATAATATTATAAATATGAACACTAGCACTACAACTATATCTTCCCGAGAAATTGCACGCCTGATTGATATCAGCGCTGTTCGTGCAGATTCCACCCGCCAGGATGTGGAAGACATTATCGAAGCCGCTATAAAGCATAACTTTATCTGTGTCTTCCCCATGCCAGGCCTGCTTCCTCTTGTTTTTGAAAAATTAAAAAAACATCCGCATGTCGGTATTGGTGGAGTTGTAGGCTTCCCTTCCGGTGCGGAGACAACAACCTGTAAACTCTTTCAGGCGCAGGAACTGAAAAAAGCCGGTTGTAACGAAATCGATATGGTTCTGAACATAGGCAAGCTAAAATCTGGTATGCTGACTGAAGTGGAAGATGAAATTAGGCAAATTAAAGCAGCAGTATCTCCCCTTCCCCTAAAAGTAATCATGGAAGTAGCCCTTCTCACAGACGAAGAGATAAAAATAGCCTCTACTCTTATCTTGAGGGCAGGAGCCGATTATATCAAAACCGGAACAGGTTGGGCGGGGGCAACTACGCTTCGTCATGTCGCTCTCATCAAAGAGATGGTTGGAGATGCCATCCAACTGAAAGTCGCAGGTGGAGTCCGTACGCTCGACACGCTTTTGGAAATGCATCGGATGGGGGTCAGCCGTTTTGGTATCGGTTACAAATCGGCTCTCCATATCATGGATGAATGTATAAATAGGGAAGCCCATGAGTGAGAAAGTTATATCTTATGATTTGGGAACTGGAGGAATAAAAGCTTCCTTGTTCAATCGGAATGGAGAAATATTGCATTCTGTTTTTATACCTTATCCGACCATTTATCCACAATCCGGTTGGCAGGAGCAGGCACCTGACGACTGGTGGCAGAGCATCATCCACTCTACACGGCTTTTATTGGAAAAGACACAATGTAATAAAAATGATATTGTAGCTTTGGCTATTTCCGGACACAGCCTTGGCGTTGTCCCGATAGGAAAAGGTGGCAATTTGCTGCTGGCTTCTACTCCTATCTGGTCTGACCGTCGGGCTACGGAAGAAGCGGAGGTGTTCTTTGCCCAAACTGATTACAAAAGATGGTATGAGATAACCGGTAACGGTTTTCCGCCGGAATGCTATTCTATCTTCAAAATGATGTGGTATAAAAAACATTTTCCGAAACAATATGCAGACACGGATAAAATAGTCGGCACCAAAGATTATTGTAATTATCGCTTCACCGGTAGGCTTTGTACGGACTATTCGTATGCATCCGGAAGTGGAGTCTTCGACCTGGAAGCATGGGACTATAAGTCGGAATATATACAGATGTCAGGTATCCGTCCAGACATCTTCCCGGAAATACTGGCTTCTGATGCAGTGGTTGGTACGATTACTCCGGAAGCCTCTCTTGAAACTGGCTTACCCACCCATGTCAAGGTTATATGTGGTGGAGTGGATAATTCTTGTATGGCCCTGGGGAGCAAAGGCATCAAGCCATCCCGGATTTACACCTCGCTCGGTTCGTCTGCTTGGATTGCCTTGGTTTCTGAAAGACCTGTGTTGGATTTTTGGAAAAAACCGTATGTTTTTGCTCATGTTGTCAAAGGAATGTATACCTCTGCAACTTGCATATTTTCAGCAGGTAGCAGTCTGCAATGGGTACGTAACATCGTTTGTCCTGATTTATTGGCAATTGAAGAACAAGGGGGAGATAATGCATATATCGGCATGAATAAACTGGCAGAAACATCGGCTCCGGGAGCAAATGGTCTACTGTTCAACCCTAGTTTGGCTGGTGGCTCGAGCATTGAACCCAGTCCGGATATGACGGGGGCCTTCATGGGGTTAAGGTTAGGAAACACACGTGCAGACCTTATTCGTGCAACGATGGAGGGCATTGCTTTGAATCTGCGTATTGCTTTGGATTTATTCCGCAACTATCATACAGAATTTACAGAGATGTTATTTGTCGGAGGCGGTACTAAAAGTAATTTCTGGATGCAGCTTTTTGCCGATATCTACGAGTTGGAAGTTGAGAAAACAAATATCGGGCAAGAAGCCGCTTCTCTTGGTGCGGCTGCTTTGGCCCTAAAAGGTGTCGGTTTTTGGAGAAGTTATGACTGGATTGACAACCTTCATCAGACACAGCAGCGATTTCTTCCTAATCCGGAGCATCAGGCAATTTACCGACGAGCACTTTTCAAGTTTAAGATGCTTGCCGACCATATAGCTTCTCTCAACGGTGTGAACGAATAAATAGATAAACAATGAATGTAAAACAATTTTCAGTATCCCTCCTGATTTCTATCTTATTAATAGGTGGATTCGCCGGATGCGAAACGAACAAAAGTAAAGAGAATATGGAACAGACTAAAGAAAAGGTATTTACTAAGAAGTATACTAATGAGGATTTTTATGTAGATGGAAAGTTTAATGGTGAAGTAGCTTTGAAAGCTTTTCTCGAAATGTTTGAGTTTTATGGAGTTCCTTTTACCGATTTCATGAAAGAGAACATGTGGATATCTGATTTTGGCTTGGGAGATTTTGAACATGTGGGCATGGCGGGCGTCTTTTGGGTAAACGATCCAGTCAACCGCCATTTCGGACATGAAATATATCTGTTGCCCGGACAAATGATTCCTGAACATCGTCACGTGGAGACTGCTGAATATCCGGCAAAATTCGAATCGTGGATGGTACGCAACGGATCGGCTTATAACTTTGGAATAGGTGATCCGACTCCCAACCCTCCTGCATTACCCGAAAGTCAGAAGGAGGCTATTACTGTCTCCAATTTTGTTTATATGAAAGTCGGTGATATTCTCCCGCTGAAAGAACTTCTCTCCCCTCATTTTCTGCGTGCAGGTGATAATGGTGCTATTATCTCTGAATTTGGAACGTATCAGGATGGAAACGGACTGAAGTTTACTAATCAGAAAGCTGTATTTACGGATGTGCTTCGTCCTTAAACCAAAGGGAAATCGTTGTGGATAAAGTTTTTTTCTGCAACTCTTTGTTTATTAAAAAAAAGCCTCTATCTTTGCAGCCCGAATTGGTATATAAGATAATAATAAATAAATATATAGAAAGATGAAAAGAACATTCCAACCTTCCAACAGAAAAAGAAAGAACAAGCACGGTTTCCGTTCAAGAATGGCTACTGCTAATGGCCGCAGAGTATTGGCATCTCGTCGTGCTAAAGGAAGAGCTAAATTAACTGTATCTGACGAATATAACGGATAATCCCCGTTAGAAGAAATTAGTATAAGAAAGTAGAGGTTTTTGCTAAAAAGCCTTTACTTTCTTTGTTTTAACGGCTTTGTTTTCTATTTTTGATCCCGCCTACAAAAACAAACAGAAATGAATAACTTTTTTGTTAAACTGATAAAGAATCCGTACGTCTTGAATCTGCTGCTGGCAGTGGTCGTGACTTGTGGCTTGATTTATGGAACCCTGAAGTGGCTCGATAAATACACACGGCATAACGAAGCGGTGGTCGTACCGGATGTAAAGGGTCTCAAGATGGAAGAAGCTGCTGAGTTTTTTAAAAATAACAACTTACGTTATAATGTGATTGACTCGGTTTTTTCGAAAGAGGTAGAGCCGGGCGCAATCGTTGAGCTGGTGCCCGCGGCAGGCTCGAAGGTGAAGGAAGGACGTATTGTTTTTATTACAGTGAATGCGTTGACCTCACAGATGGCAACGATTCCGGAAGTAGAGGATTTGTCGTTCCGCCAGGCGTATGCACTGTTGCGTGCCCGCGGATTTGAGAGCGTGGAGATCGAATATGTGGCTGGTGATTTTAAGGACCTGGCCGTTTCGGTCGAATTACGTGGTAAGACGCTGGAGAAAGGCGAACATGTCCCACTGACAGCCCCTTTGGTGTTGAAGGTGAGCAGTGGCGATCCTAATTTCTCTGCCGATTCGCTGTCGTTGGACTCTTTGTCAGTCATGCCTGTTGAATCGTTGGATAGTGAAGAAGAAAACTGGTTTTAACTATGGATGAATTTTTCGACGAAATGGATGATGAACAGGCAGGTGGCCTGTTAGAACAGAATGAGGATGGTACTCCCCGGCTGTATGAACATTTCCGCTTCGTTGCCGATCGCGGACAGTCGTTGTTGCGGGTAGACAAATTCCTGGTCGACCGAATGTTCGGAGCCACGCGAAACCGGATACAGTTGGCTGCAGATGCCGGTTGTATTATGGCGAACGGAAAGCCTGTAAAGAGTAACTACCGGGTGAAACCGGAGGATGTGGTGACGATCATGATGTCGCGCCCCCGTCGCGATCTGACTGTTATTCCTGAAAATATTCCAATCAAGATTATTTACGAAGATGACGATTTGCTGGTGGTAGATAAACCGGCAGGTTTGGTCGTGCATCCGGGTCACGGTAACTATACCGGAACACTGGTGAATGCACTGGCCTGGTATCTGAAAGATGATCCTACCTACGATCCGAATGATCCGGCTCTGGGCCTGGTTCACCGTATCGACAAAGATACTTCCGGCCTGCTGGTCGTGGCTAAGAAGCCGGAAGCCAAAGCGCATCTGAGCCTTCAGTTCTTTAATAAGACAACTAAGCGTGAGTATCGTGCTTTGGTTTGGGGAATCGTGAAGGAAGACGAAGGCCGTATCGAAGGCAATATCGGACGTGATCCGCGCGACCGGATGCAGATGACGGTCTTTCCCGAAGGCGACCAGGGAAAAACGGCTGTTACCCATTACTCCGTGCTGGAGCGTCTGGGATATGTCACCCTCGTGAAATGCCGGTTGGAAACCGGACGTACACATCAGATACGCGTACATATGAAATACATCGGTCATACACTTTTCAATGATGAACGGTATGGAGGTGACGACATACTGAAGGGTACGACCTTTACAAGATATAAACAGTTTGTACAAAACTGCTTTGCCATTTGTCCCCGTCAGGCACTGCATGCCAAGACGCTGGGCTTTGTCCATCCAACGACCGGCGAGGAAATGTTTTTTGATTCCGAAATACCAGCCGACATGACACAGCTGATCGACAAATGGCGGGTATATGCAACAACTAAAGAGATATAAAGATGAAAAGGAACATTGCTATTGTAGCCGGAGGATACTCCTCTGAAATCGTTGTTTCATTAAAAAGTGCAGAAGGAATCTACTCTTTTATTGATAAAGACAAATATAATTTATATATTGCAATCGTTAAAAAGGACGAATGGGCAGTGAAACTTCCCGGAGGGGAATATACACCAATAGACAAGAATGATTTCAGTTTCCGCGAAGGCGGTGAAACTAAGCACTTTGACTTTGCTTATATCACCATTCACGGTACGCCAGGTGAAGACGGACGGCTGCAAGGCTATTTCGATATGATAGGTATGCCTTACTCTTCATGCGGTCAGTTGGTGAGTGCTCTTACCTTTAACAAGTTTGTTTGTAATAATTATCTACGTAGCTTCGGTGTCAGTATTTCCGATTCTATCCGCTTGTTCAGAGGACAGACGGTGACGGAAGAAGAGGCTGTCAGCCGTCTGGGACTACCGATTTTTGTGAAACCCAACGATGGGGGAAGCAGTTTCGGTGTAACAAAGGTGAAAGAGGCTTCGCAGCTGCAACCGGCCATCGAGAAGGCTTTTGCCGAAGGCGATGAGGTATTGCTGGAGAGTTTTATGTCCGGCACGGAGGTAACCTGCGGTTGCTATAAGGTAGGCGGTAGTCGGGGCATTGCCCGGAAGGAAGTTATCTTCCCGCTCACCGAAGTGGTTACGAAGAATGAGTTTTTTGATTTCGATGCGAAGTACAACGGAGAGTCTGACGAGATTACTCCGGCACGTATCTCTCCCGAACTGACGGAGAAGGTACAACGCGAAGTATCAAAGATTTATGATATACTGGGCGCCAAAGGACTTATCCGGGTTGATTTTATTATCGAAGCAGACGGTGAACCGAAAATGCTCGAAGTAAATACGACACCAGGTATGACAGCTACCAGCTTTATCCCGCAGCAAGTTCGGGCTGCCGGATTGGATATCAAAGATGTCATGACTGACATTATTGAGAACGAACTACAAAAGGCAGGTAAATAAAATTAGAAGATATGGATACAGAAGTTTCCTATAATTTTGACGACATTCGTCCGCTGAACAACGACGAGGTAAAGGATGCTATTGAGGCGCTCATTGCCAACGAAGATTTCGAGCGGGCCTTTCGGTATATCAAACCGGATGTGAATTGGAAGGAATTTTCCGAAACGATGCGTTCGTTTAAGACAAAGGAAGATTTCAAATCGAAACTGGCTTACGAGGCAGTTATGAACGTGGCAAACAAGACAACTTTCTCTCTGACGATCTCCGGACGTAGCCGCCTTCCAAAAGACAAACAACCTTGCACATTTATTTCCAATCACCGCGACATTGTATTGGATGCTTCTTTCCTGAATGTTATGTTGTATGATGTGGGTTATGGTATGACACAGGTTGCGATAGGCGATAACCTGATGATCCGTCCGTGGATCGAGACATTGGTACGCCTGAACAACAGTTTCATCGTAAAGCGCGGGGTTTCTGTTCGCCAGATGCTGGATGTGAGCCGTACATTGTCTGCTTATATCCGTCATACGATCAACGAAACAAAAGAGTCTATCTGGATCGCACAGCGTGAAGGACGTGCCAAAGATTCGAATGACCGTACGCAGGGTAGTGTGCTGAAAATGTTGAACATGAGTGGTGATAAGGATATCGTTTCCAATTTAATGGAACTGAACATCTTTCCGGTTGCCATCTCTTACGAATATGATCCGTGCGACTTCTTGAAAGCGAAAGAGTTCCAGATGAAACGCGATGATCCTGAATTTGTGAAGAGTCAGCGCGATGACCTGCTGAGCATGGAGACTGGTATCCTGAATAACAAAGGCCGTGTTCATTTCACCCTGACCCAGCCGATCAACGACCAGTTGGCCGCTTTGGATAAGGATATGGAAAAGAACGAGCTGGTGGCTGCCATCGCTTCTATTATCGACAAGGAAATCTATAAACATTACCGTTTCTACCCTTGTAATTATGTTGCATATGATATGTTGACGGGTACAAAACGTTTCAGTGGCAATTACGGGCAGAGAGATAAAAAACATTTTGAGGAGTATTTGCAGGGACAGTTGGATAAGATCGTCCTGCCGAATAAAGACGAGGCTTTCCTGCGCACCAAGATGTTGGAAATGTATACCAACCCATTGAAGAATCACCTGGCTAATCAGGAATAAGATATATATAAATCATTACATAAAAAGCCCCGTTACCGGTCGGATGACTGTGGTAACGGGGCTTTCTAATTACTTAATTACTTCCTATAGACTAACTTTCTTTACGTATTGTTTGTCGTTGATGGTCAGAACAACAACGTAGATACCTTCTGTCAGCGGGATGCGGGTAGTTGTTTCGATTGCTTGGCTGCAAACGATGCGGCCCATCAGGTCGTAAATTTTGATGGCTCCTACCTCGTTTTCCGGGTTGACGACAACGGTTTTGTCTTCCGTATAGATCATGTAGTCCGGGGCGGAGATGGATTCGTTAGCTGTCGGGCAATCGAATGTAACGACAACGATGGAGTCGGCTTGTACGTTTGTGAAGATGTACTGTTCAGGTTTGCCGATACTCTTCAGAACCTTTTCCTGTTCTTTTTCGTCTTCCATCTTCGGCCCGATCTTCACGTCTGTGATGACGCAATTCTTTTTGCTCGGATAGAAGTTGAAATCGTGGTTGCTGCCTTCGGTTACGCGGACGCTGGTCGGTGAGGCTGTACCCTCTTTGGTGTTGATCACTTTGGATGTCAGCGTATAAACAGGTACGGCGATGTTGGAGAATACGACATCCACGATGGTATTTGCCTGAATGTTCTTTAGCTTATATTCATTGACAGCTCCCACGCTATTACCGTTGATACGTACATCGACAATCTGCTGGCCTTGTGCGGGATCGATCTTGAAGGTGATGTTTTCTCTTCTGTTGGCGCCTGTAGTACCCGGTGTGACGGTACCCAAACCTGTTTTACGAACCAGGATGGTGAAGTCTTTCTTGATGTTACCGTTCCACCATTTTTCCCATCCTGGATAGTTGGAATCCATCCAATCTTCAAACTCATCGTCGAAGTCCCAATCAGGGTAATCCCAGCTTGGGCAGTCGCAACTACCGCCACCGCTGCTGCCACCTGAACTTGTATTACTGTTGAAGAATACGGCAAGGATGCGAGTGTTGGACTTGACGGTGTATTTTTTATCTGTACTTCTTGTCAAGTCTTTATTACCTGCTAAGAGAAGAGCCAGTTGGTAATATGTACTATTGGATTTAGCATTGATGGTGATTTCAGTACCTTTTGTTACAGTCCCTCCGCTTGTGATTGGAATTCCATTAGCTGTTACTGTCAACTTTCCACCTGCCGGTTGGTCGAATGTAATAACACAATCACCGTCGGGAGCAATTGGATGATTGGGATCGTCTGTTACGTCTTCAAAGGTGAGTGTTTCTTTGCTGTGACTGGAGATACTGATAGAGGCGGTTGCATAGACCTTTTTAGCGTCATCTGTTGTAAAGTAGATAGGTTCTGAAACCTGAGAAGCCGGTATCCAGAAACAGATGGCATCGTCGGTAGTCGAGTAGTTTGTTAACTCTGTGTTTCCTTTGTAGAATTTAACTTCGGTAAGGTCTACATCTGTCTCTGCCAATACGCGATATAACTCTTCTCCTTTGTAATCTTTCTTGAATGCTGTCTGACCCAGGTTTACATCTTTCCCTACAAACAGTTTGTTGAAGTCGCTTACGTTGAAAGAGCCGACCATAGCACCATTGGTGATTGTCAGTTTGGCAACATCTTCATCCAACTTGAAGCCGGCATATTCATTACCGGTCAAAGCCAATCCATTTAAGTCTAATACAATGGCCTTGTCTACTGTCAATTCCTCTTCTAAAGGAAGGCTTACCAATAGACTGATAGTTTGATCTTTAGTAGCTGTTGCAAAAGCCTCTTTCAGGGATTTGTATTTTTCGGTTCCTATTATTTCTGCAACGAAGTTACCGGGACCTTCACCTTCGCCCGGATCTACAAGATCCTGTGCCCATCCGCATACCGGCATCCAAAGGAGAGCCAGCAGGATGAATAATATGTTTGATTTTATTTTCATATTCTTTAGTGTTAAGTGAATATGTCGAGGAGTATGACAGCTCCTCAACATATTCTGTTAGTATTGTTTATTACTTTACGATTACCTTTTGGTTGTTGATGATGTAGATTCCTGCGCCTACTTCGTATGAAGAATCGCCTGCAGGGATTTCACCACTGAACTTCACTGTACCCTTCAGGTCGCAGATTACCACCTGTACCGGCGTTTCGGTAGTCAGGATGATGCGTCCTGCTTCTGTACGGATTTGCAGTTCGTCTTCCGCAATCTCGATTTCCTCATTGGCTGTCGGAGTAGAGCGGAGGCTGAAGCGGGCAACGTTTTGGGTTGTTGCTGCGTCTGCAAGTAGGTAGCCGCTGAATGGGGCGATTGTTCCATTTGTAGATGCGCCTGTTCCGGCACCTTCTTCATCTGCTTTAGTAGTTGTTGTAGGAGTAACACGTTCGAAGTTCTTTCCCTCTGCGTCCAGCTTGTAGAATGCTTTTGTTAAAGTAACGTCATTTAATGTACCGTTAGCATACGCTACGAAGCCGCTAACCGGATCCGGATTCAATTCCTGATTGCGTTTCAACATCTGGTTCGGACCAGAGATGAAAGTGACAGTCATATTTGCCGGAGTCTTCATCACATACACCTTGTTGGCTGTCATTTCGCTATTAACCACGTCGCTTGTCGAGCCGTCGCTCTTGATAGTGTGCAGCCAGAACTCGCCGGAAGTGCCCGGGTTGGCGGCTGGGCTGATGGAAACGACTTTTCCGCTATTGTTTGTTGTCGTAATGTCCGTAGCTGTGTAAGGCAGGGCGATTAATGACCACTGTTTTGTAGTGAATGTACGAATGTAGCGAATGCCGTCGGTAGCGGTTGCTTTACCAGCTTCAGTATTAACTTTACCACCTTCGTAGATGGTTAAACGGTGGATTGTGTTTCCTTGCTCATTTTTAGGAACTGTCCATGTTTGAGTTGTAGGAACTACGATATTACAGTCTTTTATATTGTCCCAGTTATTTCCCTGCTCCGTACTACCGATAGTAACAACTTTATAAATCGTTACTGTTGTATTATGGTTTGCCAGGCCTGCAGGGATGGTGTATAGGCTTGTTGCTGGGTTGCCTATCTCAACATCTGTATCGCGCTCCGGAGTTTCTACCCAATTGTTGTCGTAGTCATCATTGCCTCTTGCTATCAAACGATAAACTGTTTTGATACCTTCAGCTGTATGTTGCAAAACAACACCACCGATAGTAACATTCTCATCTACTATAACATCCCCATTACCTGAGATGTTGATAACGCCTGTCAGGGTACTATTAGTCTGCTTGTTGTTATTAGAGATGGTTAGAGTATTATCTTTGTTCGTAACCTTGAAACCACCCTGTGTAAATGTCAGGTCGTGACCGTTCAGGTCAATGGCATAGTCTTTGGTAATTTCGAATGTAGCTTGAGATTGGATGTTTTCCTGAAGTGCAATAACAATCTTATCACCAGTAGCAGTATTTGCCGCGTTTATCGCAGCAGATAGTGTTCTGTAAGGACTTGGGGTACCTGTGTCTACAGTTACTGTTGCTACAATTCCGCCTTTAACTAATTGTGTATAACCATTCGAATGAGCTACGATAGCCAATTCACCACCAGGGACGGTAAGGCCGTTTTCGGCATTCTGACTTTCGCCATAAACCACGAATTCTTGCGGATACATGGATTCAACGAGCCATAGGCAGGCAACGCCTGTTGTTTGACTGTTTTCAGTTAATTGTTGTCCAACAGTGAAACCAACTTTCTGATCGGCAAATTCGTAAGTATATGTATTGCCCTTTTCTAATCCCTTCACCAGTAATCTGCGTACGTTCTTATACGGCTCTTCTCCTAGGGTTGGATTAATCATATCCACATGTACGCCCTCCATGTGTACGTCCTTGCCGATATACACGTTTTGAGAAACGACGATGTCACCGTTGATGGTGGCGTGTTTGTCGCTGCCACTGTCGGTGCCTTTGTTTGTTATCAACATGAAGTTTTGCTCCTCCGTTTTAAACGTTACATTGTGGCAAGTAAGCGTGTTACCGTTCAGGTCGATGGTTACTTGGCTGCCGTTAACCTCACAAGTCGTATTCGATTCGGAATGTGTAGTGAATAGGGCGACTGTGTAGTTTTGATTTTCTTCCATTGCTTCAAATGCTTTTTCCAAAGAAATGAAAGAGCCAATTTTGTTGTTTGCATCTATTTTATCACCTGGATACAAACCGATATTAGCCGGAGCGATATTGTCATCGTTCTCTGCAACTGCGCTGAATATGATTTCCTCAGGAGAAGAAGTCTGATCCGCAGAACTGAATTTCACTTTACCGCCTAGAGTAGCTTTTGGCATCCACAAGTGGATTTCACCGTTTTTGTCGCTGGTTACTTTTCCGGATAGAGGAGTAGTTCCACCTTCTGGTATATATTCATAGTTGTACGGAATATAGTAGTCTTTTACTTTGAATGAAACACGGTATAAATTCTTGGAGTTTGGGAGTGTTCCATCTGTAAAACGGGCATTATTATTCTTTGCAAACTTCGCTCTCACACTACCTCCTTTATAAGTTGCAGTAACGTTTTGAATAGGGTCTTCTGCATTGTCCTGGATATAAGCAAGCAGTGTGCCGCTTTCTACCTCTAATTTACCTGTACCACTACTACTACTTGAGCCTGAAATACTTTTGCTGATACTAAAGAATCTCAACGCATTAGCTGTAGCCGGAGTTTCTTCCGACTGGTTGAATTTAAGCGTGCTACCGTCACCAATTTCAATTGTACCGATGCTGTTGATACCGGAGGTTTTGATGTCGGCTGTCTGGTTGCCTGTTACTACCAGCTTGGTTGAAATTTTATTCTCACCAACCATTCCATCCGTTGTCTGCAAACTTGTGTAGATGTCTTTCAGGAGGACGTGAACGTTGCCGTTAACTGTTAGGATGTTTGCTGTAGTATACTTGTCTTCGGCTACTGTTACGATTTCGGCAGGATCTGTTTCTGTGCCATAACCGGTAACTTCGTAGTCGTCTGCATACGATACTTTATCAGTTCCAACTGTGATGTTGTAACTATTCAAGTCGAACAATGGAATAAGCGAGTAATTTTTTGTTTCATCATCCTTAATTTGCGCAAAGATAGTACCTTGCTCATCTTTAACCGGTCCGATTGCATCGTTGGTTGTAGGTATCCAAATACAGTATTTATTTGTATTATTGTTAGTCGCATTCACTTTTGCACCGTTTATGTCGTAAGTGATGACTTTCGGCATACTTTGTCCCTTTTTTATATTCGTTGATGCTTGTCGAGCCTCAACTTTATAGCCTTCGATATGAGGTTCTATATTTGCTAGCTCTGTATAAACTATACCTTCAATCCGATAGGAGCCGGTGATAGCACCATTATTACCGTGGTCAGTAGCATTTGTATTAACAATTTCATCTTTTATTACGAGTGTACCTAAACCACTGGAGATTAACGGAAGCTTACCCTCTGAGTCTGTGTGTCCGCTGATGCTTAATTGCCATCCATTTAGGTTGAGGGTGAAAGTCTGATTTACAGTGATAGTCCAGTTTCCTTGGTTATCTTTAGGTTCAGCTGATCCTCCATTTACTGCCTTATAATTATCTGTGAAGTAGATGGTTTCACCATCCTTAACATCTTTGAATGCTAAAGATAATGTTTGGTATCTCTTTATTTCGTCATTCCTGTTGATACAAATAACAGGATCTGCGGCATAGAGTTCTTGATAATGATCTGTCTGGGTAGTAATCTCACGTGTAATATTATTACTTTTTATTTGAAACTTTGTTTGTTTCGGCAACCATGCATAAATGAGCATTTCTTCAGTATCTAAAGTCTGAGGATAGTTAACCGGATTTGTGCCGCTCTCGTCATAAATCCGGATATCACTTTTTTCTTCTAAATCAGTATTTCTATAGTTGATTATGCAATAGTAAACATCCGTGTCGTTAAACTTTGCCGCACTTCCAAGAAAACAACTTTCATTCAGAACTTTTTCCCCTAACCTCACATCATTGTTAACCTTGATTTGATAAGGACTAGGGATAGTGATGTTTTTCAACCAGATTGTATGATTATTACCATCTAGTTCGAGTCCTTCCTCTGTGGCAATATACATTATTTTGTGATCATCAACACCCTTTATTATGATATCACTTAATGAAGCCTGTAATTGACCGCTATGGGGATACTGAGATACATTAAGGTTGTAAGTTCCTTGTTGTATATCTTTTATTTGAGCATAATAATTACCACTACTAGTAGCAGCCCCTGCATAAACTTTTGGCATTTGAGTACCATCACTATTCCTTAAAGCAAAAGGCAGTTTCTCATTATCCGTTTCTAATTCCCCATAATAATTCATATTACTACTAGGAACTAATAAAGTAAACTTATCGCTGGTTGCTTTTGTAATGAATTTTTGAGTTCCTATTTCTCCATGAACATAATCGTTATAGAGTTCAGATGGGGTAAATTGGCTAAAATCAACATTGATTTGCATAGGATTATTTGTTCCAAGTTTTGTTCCAATCTGTCTCAATGCCTCATCCCCTGCTGATGCGAAATTCTCGATTTTCCAATTATCAGGGTGTTTAGGATTCTCGGCATTGTTGTAAGAGAAATAAGCTCCATCTTTCAAGGTGACAATTGCATTATTCATGTTAACAGCAGGACTGTGGGGGGGGGCTTCAGTTCCACTCTGTGCAACAACAGCCACAGGACCTGTTATTGTTAAATTACAATTACCTTCAAGTCTGAGACCTTCCTTGTTTGTGACAGTATTCCCAGCTACCAAATAAAGGTAAGAAGGAGTGTTTTTATGATCTTTATCCCAATATGCAATTGTGAGGTTAGATAAATTCTTGGTACCTATGGCAGGCCAAGAGCCTGTCTCTCCTATACCTGTTATGTGAGTTCCATGTAATTTGTTCTCTCCCGCTATATGCAGTGTTACGTTTCCTGTTGTTTCAATCCGTATTTGACCATCAGTAGTTCCTGCTAAATAATAGTCACCGCCTTGCGTGATTTTGACATTTTTTATATTCCCAGACCACGGAGTGTCGGAACTTGTCCCATTTCCCTCAGCCCAAGCCCCTACCGGCATCACGATTGCCATGAGGCAAATCAGCAGCCTCCAGAGCTTTGACGAGTTAGAACTTTTGCGGGAGAAGCGTTGTTTCCCCACATCTTTGATTGTTGTGCCACCGGAAGAGATGTCCGGGGCGAATGCTTTGTAATTCTGTTTCATATTAATACTTGTTTAGTGTTTGTATAAGCTTTCTTTGAGTTTGGTTCCCCTTTTGCCTGTGCTCCTTAGGCAAGGGCGCCTGCGATGCACAGGCAGGAGTGTCTATGGATCGCAGGCACCGGTGTCATGGCATCGCAGGCAGGGAAAGGGGCTATTCTATGACGGGACGGTCGTCGTCATCGTCCTTCTTGGTGCCTACGTACACGGTGCGGCTGATGCTGCGCGGTGTTTTCAGCAGGCGTTTGGTACTGCCCGAATACTGAGTGGTTAGTGTCAGTTCGTATTCACCGTCTTTCAATCCTGTGGGAGCGATGAAAATCACTTCCGAGGGGTTGTTAGTTCCGAACATGTCGGGTTCTACCTTCGTGACAGTCTCGTCGGATAGATTGCGCAGGGTGATACCCACGTTCTCATTGTCTCCATCCACACGGATATACGAGCCGGTGAGGCGGAAGTTGCGCCCCGGGCTGAGGTGGCCGTCGGTCTGTCCGGTGCTGCAATCCTGTGCGCTGGCAAAGTAGACTGAGCTGGGCTTTTCGCCGAGGATTTCCACTTGTGTGTTGCGGATTTCTTCGCGCAAGACGCGATTCTGTGTAAAATCGACATAAATATCGTTGATCAGCGGGTTCCAGCGTCCTTCTTGGATGATTCCGGTAAAACGGGGGACGGCATAGAAGAGTCCGGTGTTGACATTGTTGCCGTTCATCAGGAAATGGGCAACGATACGTTCATAGAGCGTAACTACGTGAACCATAGTTTCTTTGCGTAAGCCGGTGTCTTCGTTGCGCATCTCTTCGTAGATACGTTCGTCGTTTACTGTGCCTGCCGATTTAAGGATGAGGATGCGATCGTCCGGATCTTCCGTTAAGGTATTCGGAGCGAGCCATCCTTGTAATTTGTTCTTCATAATTGGTTGAATTGACATTAAAATGATTGTTTTTTCACAGGAAGAAGAGCAAATTGAAAGTTGAAGAATGACTAATTTAATCGTTCCTTTTTTCTAGTCATGTGATTTATGAGTGTGGCACTGGAACCTAAAACGGTTTTAATCTTGATATTCAGGTGTTTTTCTGAATAAAAAAGGAAGGATGATAAGGACTGAAACAGAAGAAAAAATGACTAGATAAAACGAACGTTTTATCTAGTCATTTAGCAATGTAGCCCCCGAATACTATGCCGGGAGCAAAACATTGCAAATGTACGATTTATTTTGAAAACAAGAACTTTTCGTAATAATTAATTGCTTTTTAGTTAGGGAAAAGACTGATTCGGGGCTACCCGGTTCTCTTTCGCATACTTCGACGGGCTCATGCCGAACTGCTTAATAAAGGCTGACCAAAAATAGGACTGCGAACTGAAACCTACCGTTTCCGATATCTCGTAAATCTTCATATTTCCCTGAAGGAGAAGTTCTGCCGCCTTCTTCAGACGGCTGATCTTGATCAGTTCATTCGGGGTCAGGTCAGAGATGGCACGTATCTTACGGTACAATGTCGGCCGGCTTAAATGCATCAGGTCGGCGATCTTGTTGACATCCAGCTCCGGGTTGCCGATGTTTTCATTGATGATATCGTTCAGCTTTTCAAGGAAATTCTCGTCTGCCTTTGTGTAGGCCATCGACTTCATATTGGCGATCGGGGAATTGAAGTAGAACTTCCGGATGTTATCCCGATTCGATATCAGGTTCGATATCTGAACCATTAGCAGACTGGTGGAGAACGGTTTGTCGATATAGGCATCCGCTCCGAGTTCCAGTCCTTCCAGGCGCGATTGCATGGTGTTTTTGGCTGTTAGCAGGATGACGGGGATATGGCTGAATTCGATATCGCTTTTTACCTGTTGCAATAAGGCAAAACCATCCATGACAGGCATCATAACGTCGCTTATGATCAATTGTATGCTCTGTTTTTTGAGCAACTCCAGTGCTTCCGAGCCATTGGCTGCCAGCAGGACATTATAGTTCTCATTGACTTCGTCGGCGATAAAGGCGCTCATTTCTTTATTATCTTCGACAATGAGGACGGTAGGACGGCCCTCTTCGACGATGTACGACAGCTTGGGTTGGGAGATCTGGGGTTGTGGTTCCTCTTCGGTTGTTTTCACTGCACCGGTCTGTTTGACGGGTAAAGTGATGCGGAACAGGGTCTGCTGGTTGGAAAAGTCGATCAGTGCCAGTGTACCGTGGTGCATTTCCGCCAGCGAACGTGCCAGAGGCAGGCCCAGTCCGGTTCCCGGTTTGTCCTCGTTCCCTTTGATGCGGTAGAACGGTTCGAATATTTTATCCCTCATTTCTGTCGGAACAGGTACTCCGTCGTTGATGAAGTCGATCATGAACGTTTCATAGTCAGCAGACAGATGCAGACGAACCACGATGCTTTTAGCTGCATATTTGACGGCATTCGAGAACAGGTTGCTCATAATCTTGGTGAGTGCTTCGCGGTCGACAAAAACATATAATTCCTGTACGGATAAATCCAGGTTCAGCAACAGGTTATTTTCTGTGGCAATATCCTGGAAACGTTTGGCAGTCTCGGACAGAAGAGAGACTACTTCCGTGCGCACAAAATTAAGGCGGTATCCTTCTATTTCCGTTTTCCGAAAATCCAGTAACTGATTGACAAGGGATAACAGGCGGGAGACATTCTTGTCCATCAGCAGCAGGGAGTTGTTTTCCTTTTCTCCGATCTTCTCCGATTTCAACAAACGTTCCAACGGGTTTTTGATCAGGGTAAGCGGTGTACGTATTTCATGTGCTATATTAATGAAGAAGTCGATCTTTGCCTGATAGAGCTCTTTCTCCTTGTTGTTTTCGAATATTTGCATGTTGTATGCCATTTTCTTTCTCTCTTTTCTTCGCCAGTAAATAATCAGGTAGATAATGATCATCAGGGCGAGGATAGAGTAGATTACATAAGCCGGACGGGATGCCCACCAGGGAGGAAGTACCCGGACGTGCAAGCGTGTGATTTCGTCTCCCCAACTGTTGGAAAGATTGGCGGCTCTTACTTCAAAAGTATATTCTCCGGGGTGCAGGTCGGTGAAGTAGACGATATTACGTTCGCCCAGTGCGATCCAGTCCCTGTCGAGGTTCACCATCCGGTAAGCATACTGGATAGATCCCGGGGCAATGAAGTTGAGAACTGAAAAATTGATGTTGAAAGAAGATTGGTCGTGATTCAACGTGATGCTCCCGACTTCGGAAAGCGAAGAGCTGTTGATGATCTTTCGTCCCCCCATTCCGTTCTGTATTTCCAGCGAACTGATGCGAACGTCCATCTTTTCGGCTGCCGGGCGTATATCCGTCGGCTTGAAATGGATAAATCCCTTTATTGAACCGAAGTAGAGTGTGCCGTCTTCATCCTTAAATGCTGAGTTATAATTGAACTGGCGGGTGACGAGGCCGTGGGCTTCGGTATAGGTCATGATTTCTTCTGTTTGCGTGTCGAGGCAGACCAGCCCGTTTGCCGTACTGATCCACAGACAATTATTGTCATCCGGCAGGATACGGAAAGCCACATTACTCGGCATACCGTTCTTTACGGTGTAATGCAGTGATTCTCCGGTCTGAAAATCATACTTGATGACTCCTTCTACCGTAGCAAACCACATGTTCCCGGCTTTATCTTCGCAGGCATCGTTGACCGAATTATGACGTTGGGTATTGAGCTTGTCGTATTGGAGATACATACCTGTATTACTGGTTGTATTAAAGTAATAGCTACGATTGAACATGCCGAGCCATATTTTTCCTGACCGATCTTCGTACAGGCAGTTTACCGCAAACGGCGGGAACTGAGGTGCATAGACGAAGCGATCGTTCAGATAGTCGTAGCGGAAAATACCGTCTTCCGTTCCTACCAGGACTTCGCCTTCCCGTAAGACTTTGATACATCGTACCGTACTGTTCTTTACCGTTTGTGCGTCTTTCAGCAGGTCATAATGTTTGATGACTTTCCGCGTTCGTATATCCATCAGGTCGATACCATGTATCACATGGCCTATCCACAGGTTATCACCCGAAGCCGCCAGTCCGCGTATATTGGTATGTGAAAGGCTTTTTACACCGGGGACCGGCTGGTAGTTGGTGAACGAACCTGTTTTTTTTTCCAGGCAATTGACTCCCGCATCTTCCGTACCTACCCATATATTCCCGTAAATGTCCGTACAGATATCGCGTATTACTTCTCCTTTCAGCGAATGTGTCTCGTTCCAGGGGTAATAGACGTTGAACGGGCGGAAAGGAGAGTAGTAGTTGACCCCGTTTTGATGGAAACAGATCCAGACTCCCTCTTCGCGGTCTTCAAACAAGGCGGAGACGAAATGGCTGGATAATGCATACGGGTCCAACGGGTCCTGGCGGATACGCTTGCAGGTTTCTGTATCCAGGTCGTAGATGAAGAGGCCGGAGTCAGTTCCGATCCAAAGTTCTTTCTTGTCTTTTTCGAGGAAACAGTTGATCAGGATCGTCAGCTGGTTTTTCTCCTGGATATTCAGATCCTCGTATGTTTTCGAAAGTACGTTGAATATTTTGACATCGTCGTGTTCAAACGCGACGTAGATATTCGGGGAGGAAGGTGAAGGATATAACATAGATAATTTTCGCGAAGTGGTTTCCGGCGAATGGGCAAACAGGTTATACGATTCGAGATTGCCATCCTCCGGGTTCAACTGGGAAATAAAACCTTCCGAATCGCCCAGCCAGACCGAATTATCCGCCATGATACAGAAGGAGGTATACGTCTGTCCGTTGTTGCCGGCGAAGATGCGGAACTGTCCGTCGGAAACATTGTACTGTATCAATGTCCCGTCCATGAGTAGCCAAAGCTGGTTGCTCTTGTCAAACTGGAAAAGTTCGATCCCTTTGTTTTTGGTGAAAGGGACGTGCAAGAACGATTCTTTAGTCTCGTTGTATTGATACAATCCGGAAAGTGTACCTACCCATAGATTCCCGTCATGGTCGCATCCGAGATGGGTGATCCAGTTATTGCCCAGCGATTCCGTGTCGTCAGGGTCGTTACGAAATACTTTGAAGGTATATCCGTCGAACCGGTTCAGACCGTCGCGCGTACCGATCCATATATAGCCGCTTTTATCCTGTACACAACAGGTCACCATGTTATCGCTTAACCCGTTCTCCACCTGGTAATGGCGGAAAAGATAGTTGCTTTCTTCAGCAAAAAGGCAGAGAGAACAGAACAGGAAAAGTATAGATAAGATCAACTTCAGATGTCTCATAAATAAGTTTGTTGTTTGACACTGCAAGATATATAAAATTGTATTACCAGTTTTCATTTATTGTATCACGGATTTCAAAAATCGTATCATAACGGGTGAGAATACCACAGAATGAGATAAATACGGGAATTAATGCAACTGGAATGAACAGATATATTTTTCATAAGGAAGTACTTTTGATCAACGATTTGGAAATACTATAAGAAACCTTTTTGATCACTATCATGAATACACAACAAGTTAATACCGGAATGGGAACAAAGATTCAGCTCTGTCTGATGATGTTTTTACAGTATATGTTAAGTGCGGTTTGGTGGGTGCCGTTGGCGGCCTATCTTTCACATACGCTGAAGCTGGAGGTGTATCAGGTTTCCTTAGTATTAAGTGCAATGGCTATCGGAGCAATGGCCTCTTCGTTTATCGGAGCGATTGCCGACCGGTACTTTGCCGCAGAGAAGATTTTGGCAGTTTTGAATATATTAACGGGAGTTTTCTTGCTGCTGGCTGCCCAGCAGCAAGATTTTCCTCCTCTTATGTTCTTTGTCGTAATGGCGATGCTTTGTCACATGCCGACACAGAGTCTGACAAGTACGATCGCGATGAGCCATGCTCCGTCCGAGCAGTTTCCGCGTATACGTATGTTCGGTTCGGTCGGTTGGGTTGCTTCGGGGATATTCAGTCTGGTGGCTATCCATTTATTAGGAATGGAAGCGTTCGACGATACGAATCTGCCGATGTATTGTGGAGCCGGTGTCTGTTTCATAGCCGCTTTTGCTAATCTGACACTTCCGCATACTCCTCCCTCGGTAGCAAAGAGTTCAAAGATATCGGTGATGGATATTACAGGTTTCAGCGCTTTCTCGCTGATGAAAGATAAGAACTACCGGGTGTTTATGATACTGACTTTCCTGTCGATTATACCGTTTACACTTTATCATGTATATGGTTCTATGATTCTGGCAGACGAGCAGGTACGAAATATTACGGTGACGATGAACTTCGGACAGTTGGCAGAAATGTTTTTCCTGGTTATCACTACGACGATCCTTGTGAAGTCGGGAATTAAGAATACATTGATCTTTGGTATGATAGCTATGCTGGTCCGTTACGGAGCCTTCTTTTTCGGTGCGGAAACCGGACAACAGTGGTTCTATTATATCGGAATTATCGTACACGGGCTGATTTTCGGATTGTTCTATGTCGGTGGACAGGTTTATACGGACAATGTGGCCCCGAAGGATATGAAAGCACAAGCTCAGGGGCTTCTTTTCTTCCTGGTATGGGGTGTAGGCTTCCTGATCGGTACATTGTGGAATGGATGGTTGATAGGATTTTTCCGGGATGGTGACAAGTGCGACTGGCCGGTACTGTTTATAATATCTTCTATTTGTACAGCAGTATTACTGTTTTTGTTCATATTCCTGTTCAAACCGGTAAGCCTTAAAACAGCAGATAAATAATACGCATTTAATTCTCAAGACTATATATATTTTTTACGCCAAACATGAAAAAAGGGGACACGAGGGTGTCCCTTTTTTATTTCAATAAGCCACTATCCGCCGATAAGCTATTTCCACATCCTTTGTTTATCCGGTTTTCCCCTTTGCCGAATGCATTTGTCTATTCAATTGTCTATCGGTGTTTTAAAGGTTTTTACTCCTATTTACATACTTTTACTTATCAAAACTTAAGCACTTCGTTCAGAACCTGAAGTAGCCAGTCACGATAACCGGATACGATAACCGGGTACGGTAGCCGTATAAAAAAACTTATCTGTTAAGATGCGATTATGAATATATCAGTTAAACTTAATAATGTGAATGCTTATGAACACTTTCAAACCAATTTTTGCAGCTTTGGTATTATTCCTTTTTCAGGCAATCTTCCTGGCTTGCGGCGACGACAAAGAAGATATTATTATTCCCCCGGAGAATAGCATACCCGGACAGGAATTTGGAATACGCCAGTTAACTGTGAAACTTCCCCGCTTGGGACGACTCGAAATACTATTCTCTAAAATTAACTGCCGTATTCATATAAAAGGAGTAGACGACCGGATTACTTATCCAGTCAACACATTCCTTTCAGCTACGGCTGACTCGTTGATTATCGAAGCGGAAGATCCGATACTGAGTGAACTACCCCACCAGATGTACCATCTGAACTATATCACTTTCCCGAAGAAAGACCTGGCCGTGAAAGCAGCAGAGGTAACTGCGGAGGCAGGCATACAGGATACCGTTTACCTGGGTGCCCGCCTGTCGGTCGAAGACCCGGACAATATCGTTTTCCGTTCGAGTTTCAACCTGGAGGCCGACCGTATAGGGGTGGGGAGTGCGGCAGACCCTATTGCCATTGCCTGCGGAAAAGACTTTTATGATATTATCTGTAGCGAGTTGAGTGTCGGCAATGATTTAGCAGACAAATGTTTCGAACTCACAGCGAATATCAATTTCCAACTGCCTGAGATAACTACCGATAAGGGGTGGCAACCTGCCGGTAGACATAATATCAACGGAAGTTCTACCTCCTTTAACGGCATGATAGACGGTAACGGCAATGCGATCGACTTGCTCTCCAGCAGTTCTACGGAAGATTATGCAGGGCTCTTCTATACATTAGGATCGCGAGCCTATGTGCATGATATCGAGTTTACCTCTGTTGCTTTAAATGGAAAAGACTATATAGGAGCGGTTGCTTGTCATTCGGAAGAAGGGGCACGGCTTGAAAACATAAGTTTGACCGGCTTTATAGATGGAGTTTCCAATATTGGCGGACTGGTAGGTTCGGGCGATGTCACGGTTACAAACTGTGTTTCCAGTCTTGCTGTAAAGGTAAAATCCGATAAATCAGCATCCAATATAGGCGGGTTGATTGGCTATACCACCTCTTCCGAGATTAAGAACTGTATCCTTACCGGACTGGTTACAGCCCCTAAGGGCAAGAATGTAGGAGGCATTACCGGAACCGGAGGTTCGTTTACCAATTGCTACGTAGGTGGTTCTATTGAAGGTTATGACTATACAGGAGGGATCAGCGGAATGGCAGGGGGCACCTTTACCGGTTGCCGGGTCGGAGCAACGATGAGTTACAATTCGTATGCTTTCCCCTGGGAAGTCTTTCTTTCTCAACCGTTGATAACTCCTTTTTCAATCAGTATTATAGGTCATAATTATGTGGGTGGTTTTGCCGGTGGCGGCTCCCTAACTCTGGAAGGAGAGAATATATTCATGCGTGAGTCGGGGACAACCGCTACCCTAACCGGATACGACTATGTCGGCGGACTGGTTGGACACAGCAAATCTCTGGAAGCTCGCGCTTCGGCCTCTTATATCTCTTACGCTCATATCAAAGCCCATGACTATAGTGGTGGGGTAGCCGGTCGTCTGGAAAATATGAATACCGATGCCATTTTCACCAATCGTGGATCCATTAATGCGACAGGCTACCACTGTGGCGGAATTGTGGGTTGGGGAACGGCTCTTGCATGTAAAGGTACCTGGACTAATGAAGCTACTATCGTAGGCGTGAGAGCGGTGGGAGGTATTATCGGTGATGTGGATAAAATGGATAGCCAATGCGAAATACATATGATCAATGACGGATCGGTGACAAGTACGAATTATTATCTCGGAGGTCTGGTCGGATACAGCAACAGTCAGCTTAACTTTGGTGAGAACAGCCGTGTCAGCCATGAAGGAGGTTCTATGAAAATCACAGGTGAATATTATGTAGGCGGTGTAATCGGAAGCCTTGAAATGGAGGTCGGTTCCAAGTCATACATCATAAACAAACAACCTGCCGTTCATGCAAATATATATGCTCGTTCGTATGTCGGTGGTATAAGTGGTTATATGCGGTTGCGAAATGCAACTGGAGTAACCGGAGTGATCAACGGCACTAATACGTGTAAGATTGTGATTACTTCTTCAAGTACAAGCGGTACTTGCGTAGGCGGAGCGATCGGTTTTATGCGTGCGGAAACCAATACAGATAACGTCGGGCAGATCAAACTCAGCGGGATTACCCAGTTGACCGGCAGTATTACTGCAGCCGGTGGAGCTGTCGGCGGCATTGTTGGACGGTTGGAAAACAATAAAAACAAGAGTGTCCTGATTGAGGATTGTAAGAACTTTGTCAACCTAACCTCTACGGCAACCAGCAATGTAGACGGTTTCGGTGGTATCAGCGGATTACGTGAAGAACTGGGATATGAGATCCGGATTTCTCGTTGTGCCAATTATGCCGATATATCCGGAAGGAATGTTTCTGCTGCAGGAGGAATCTTTGGTCAACAGGAAGAGAACGTCTATATCGATCAATGCTTCAATGTCGGTAAGGTCGATGCAAACAGTGCAGTGGGCGGTATCCTCGGCCGTGCCTTTGATGGAACGACTGTGGAAAACTGCTTCAATATGGGAGAAGTGCCCTGGGTATCGGGCAAGACGCTTTTGGCCGGTATCGTCGGACAGAAAGAAAACAAAAGTAAGAAAGACCTTCGGATCAAGAACTGCTATAACGTAGGCACCACTGGCTGGGGTATTATCGGTGGAGAAGATGCTAAAAACGTGGATTGCCAGAACTGCTATTACCTCGATACCGCCTCCAACGGCGATATGAAAAAGAGCGGATCTGTATCGAAAAACGCCACTCAGATGCGTCAGAAAGGCACTTATTCCGGCTATTCTACCGATATCTGGTCGTTCGGTACTGACGGGCAAGGCGCTCCTACGTTGAAGAATAATAAGATAGCTTCCGGTTATCCCAATCCATTATCCCAATAAATACATTTTATACATAGATATTATGAGAATACAGAAAAATCATACCTTTTGTTTCAGCCGCTTTCTCCTGTTCCTGCTGGCAACCTCTTTCCTGGTGCTGACAAGCTGTAAGGATGACGAAAATCAAACGCCTGTGCCCGGAGGGGAAGACTACGGGCAGGAGCGGCGTATTGAACTGGTTGCCGACCTCAGCAATCAGATTCCTACGGGTGAGATAAGTTTCCGCCTTATCTACAACCGGAATACCCCGCTGGCTGTTAAGGCCATCCATTCGATCGAGAACGGCAAGTCGGTCTTCTATCTCGACTCGCAGCTCCGTGTTGGCCGCTATATTCTGGCTTCCATCATCCATAAGACGAGCGAAGAAGTCTTCAGCGAAGCCAATGTAGGCTGTGCGCTCGACATATCCACCCGCGCCAATGCCGTCTCACCTTCCACTTTCGATAAGCTGGCAGGCTATTTCGGTACCGGAACGGCTGACGACCCTTACCGCATCGCCTCATCGACAGGCTTCGACGTCATGCGCAAGCTAATCGAAGACGGCAATAACTCGTTCGAAGGCAAATACTTCCTGCAAACAGCCGATATCAATATGGTCGGCTCCTACAATAAAGGTTTCCGCCCCATCGCCCACCAACAGGCTTTCCCATTCAAAGGCTGTTATGACGGGGGAGGACATACTATTTCCTATTGTGCCATTCGTACCCTCGACTCGAAGGAACAGAAGGTCGGGAGCGAGGTACATGCTTCGGGGTTGTTCGGCTATGCCTGCGGTGCTACTTTCCGCAATGTCACGATGGTAGACCCTGTCTCGATCGGTGCCAACTCGACAGGCAGCCTGGTCGGTGCCGTATTGGGAACATCGGGAGAAGTGGAAACTCCGACTTACCTGGATAATTGCCGCGTACGGAAAACTTCTTCTTCTGCCAGCGAAATATACGGGATCAGTTTCGTCGGTGGCCTGGTCGGTGGTGTGGATGCGCAGGCTGTATTGGTCATGCACCGCTGTGTGAATGAAAACCTGCCGGTAGGCAACCGCTCCGACGGTTCGTTTGTCGGTGGCCTGGTGGGCGGAGGAACCATCAATGCCACCGCCATTATGGACAGTTGCGTAAACCAGTCGCCGGTCGTTGCAGCCGGTAGCCGTTGTACAGGCGGACTGATCGGCGGTATCGAAACCGCCAACATCACCAACTGCCTGAATAAAGGTAACGTCAGCGCCATCCATCGGTCGGCTCTCGGAACCGGAGGCATTGCCGGCGGTCTGGGTACATCCACTCTTGCTGTCGTGCAGAACGAAGGCCGCATAAATGGTTACGAAGGAACAGGCGGTATCGTAGGCAGCACCGTAATCAGTAAAAGTGACGGCAGCTACAACGACCTTATCATCACCTCCGCCCACAATTACGGAGCCATTCTCGGAACCGGCAACTCCGGCGGCATCGCCGGCGAAGCCCAAGCGATGATGACCGATTGCTATAACGAAGGCGCCGTCGAGGCAACAGGCGATTTTGCCGGTGGCCTGGGCGGATATATGCCTACGGTCGTTATCAACAACAGTTACAACAATGGCGCGGTTGATGCCAACAAATTTGCCGGAGGATTACTGGCCCGTTCCGCCTATTACATTGTAACCAATAGCTCGAACCTCGGTCCCGTAACCGCTTTCCAAGGAATGGCGGCAGGTATCCTGACGCTGGGCGGTACGACCGGCATGATCAACTTCTGTACCAATTATGCCTCCGTGAAAGGTGCCGGGTACGTGGCAGGGATCATTGCCCATTCCGGCGAAACCAAATCGTTTACCAAACGCGACTTTGCTTCCATCGTTGTTTCCACCGGAAAGGGGACTTTCAAGCTGGTGAAGGCTCTGCGAACCCCGCCTAAGAATGTATCCAGTCTGAAAGCCCTCTTCAAAGGCGGCAAAAAGGTCGTGAAGATCGCTTCTAATACCCTGGATCTGATCAGCGCCATCGCCACCCCGCCCCTGATGCAGGACATCAGTATGTGGGACGATCTGTATAACCGGAAACTCGATGTGCGTAACGAAGAAATGATAGCTGGCATGCACGCCAAAGTCGCCGCTGCCCTGCCCACTACCAGAGGACCTTTGGCAGGTTCGGAGGTACTCCCCGGACTGGTCTACGAAAACTCGAAAGCCTTCTCCCGGAGCCTGGAAGGCGAGGGCGACGACCTGTATGGCGATGCCGTGCACAGTCGCCTGTCGGATATCAGCGAACAGGTTGCCAAAATGGAACAGAATCGTGAAATCGCGATTGCTGCCGTCAACTGCGTCCTGGCGGTGGCAGGCGCAATCTTTACAGGCGGGGCGGCTACGGCAGCCATCGTCGTCTGTTCAACAGCCGTCACGACCGTCGGTATCCTGACCGACCGCATGGATAATTGTATCGAAATATCTCAATGCTGTAACTTCGGAGACATCAACGCCGGAGAAAACGGTTACGGTATCATAGCCTTCCAGGGCGACCACCTCCGGCTTCACAACTGCTTCTCAGCCGGTGCAGCCTCCGGTTATGGTGTGGCGGACACGGCTCTCGACGGCTTGGACGATGTTAAACCGCGTCGTATCATTTCGATCGGGACTATGAATCAAGATCCTTTCAAGAGCGGTGCTGCCGTAGCAAACCAGGGGCTTTTCTTCCTGGTAGACAACAAAGGTTCCCACGGATCGCGGATCGGATACTGTTTCGCCGACGACCTGGCGCGTAAGTCGACTTACACGGATACCGAAAGTCCTTTTGATTTCGATAATACCAGGGCATGGAGTTTCCAAAGCCCCATCGTGCCGCTGCCGTACAATAATTTGTATTACAGTTTCCGGTAAAAAACTTCGTAGGGCTACAAAACCGTCACTGCAACCGTGGCAAATCCTTTGTAGCCCTACACTATTCAGTTCGTCTTCAGATACCTGCGGGGCAACTATATCATCCGTAGTGTGTTTCTTAACATATCCCTTTCCGTGACATACTGTCACTCAAATCACTACCTTTGGGACAATGGCTGTATGAAACGCTTACAGTCTGACAAAACAATTAAATCTGAAATAGTATGAGACCGGAAGATTACATCACCCGTGAGGGGAAGTTTGGTGCACACAACTATCATCCCCTGCCTGTCGTTCTCAAGAAAGGAGCAGGCGTATTTGTGTGGGACGTGGAAGGCAAACGTTATTTTGATTTCCTGTCCGGTTATTCCGCCCTGAGCCAGGGGCATTGCCATCCTAAAATCATCCAGGCACTGACCGACCAGGCACAGAAGCTGACACTGGTATCGCGCGCTTTCCATTCGGACGTATTGGGCGAGTATATGGAGTTCGCCTGCAAGTTCTTCGGCTACGATAAATTGCTGCCTATGAACACCGGTGCCGAAGCGGTAGAGACAGCCTTGAAACTGGCGCGTCGCTGGGGGTATCGTATCAAAGGCATTGCACCGGAAAAGGCGAAGATCATCGTATGCAGCGAGAACTTCCACGGACGTACCATCACGATCATCTCCATGAGCACCGATCCAAGTTCGTATGCCGACTTCGGGCCTTATACACCCGGTTTTATCAAAGTACAATATAATAATGTAGGAGCGTTGGAAGAAGCCTTGAAAGACCCCGACGTGGTCGGCTTCCTGTTGGAGCCTATTCAGGGGGAAGCAGGCGTGGTTGTTCCCGACGAAGGGTATCTCCGCACTTGCTATGACTTATGCCATGCCCATCATGTGCTGTTCATTGCCGACGAGATACAGACCGGCATCGGGCGTACCGGTAAACTGCTTGCCTGCGATTATGAGAATATTCATCCCGATATACTGATCCTGGGAAAAGCCCTCTCCGGTGGTGTCACTCCTGTTTCCGCCGTATTGGCGAGCGACGAGATCATGTTGACAATCGCTCCGGGCGAACACGGTTCCACGTATGGAGGAAACCCGTTGGCTGCCGCTGTCGGAATAGCCGCCCTTGAAGTGGTGCGCGACGAACATCTCTCGGAGAATGCTTACGAGATGGGTGAATTGTTCCGCAGCGAAATGCAGAAGATCGATAATCCGATGATTAAGCAGGTACGCGGAAAAGGCTTATTGAATGCCGTCGTTACCGAGCCTCGCGGAGGAAAGGTGGCGTGGGATATCTGTCTGGTATTGAAAGAAAACGGTTTGATAGCTAAACCGACACACGATCACATCATTCGTTTCACACCGCCGCTGGTCATTACCCGCGAACAGATGATGGAAGCGATCTGTATAATAAAGGAAACTTTTGAACAATTTTAAACCGCGTGTATGAAAATAAACGTAATAGGAGTTCCTTTGAATCTGGGTTGCGACCGTGAAGGCGTGGAGCGTGCCCCGAATCATCTGCGCGAACGGGGATTGATGAAGGTGATCCGGAAGAACGGCCATCGTGCCTTCGACCTGGGGAATCTGTATGTCCCTCCCGTTTCGGAAACGGATAAATTTGCCCGTGGCAAGAGCATGAAGTATCTGGACGCTATCGTCGAGGTGAATAATAATCTGGCGGAGCTGGTGTATGACACCTTGCGCGGCGGGGCATTCCCGCTTGTTATCGGCGGCGATCATTCTCTCGGGCTGGGAAGTGCTTCCGGTGTAGGGAAATGTTTCGACGATTTCGGGATCATCTGGCTGGATGCGCATGGCGATCTCAACACGAATGAAACCTCTCCCAGCGGCAATATCCACGGAATGCCCTTGAGTGCCCTGATGGGGATGGGAAGCGAAGAACTTGTCAATATCTATGCCCCCGGCAATAAGGTGAATCCGCAGAATGTATTCCTCGTTGGAACCCGCAGCCTGGATGAAGGCGAGCAGGCTCTCATCGAACGGGAACGTCTGAGCGTTTACACCATGGATACGATCCATCTGAAGGGAATCGATTTTGTAGCCGAAGATATTAAACGGAAGCTGAAGGAAAGGAAAATACGTAATGTCCATTTCAGTATCGATGTGGACAGTATCGATCCGCGGTTTGCTCCGGGAACAGGAACACGGGTCAGCGAAGGGCTTATACCCGATGAATTTAAGGATTTTGTCAATCATATCCTTTTAACAAATCTTGTAAAGTCGTTGGATTTGGTGGAACTCAATCCCGATTTGGATACGAACGACCTGACAACCAATCTCTGCCTCGATATTATCGATTATATAACAGCAAGAATTTAATAAAGTATTGATAGCAAATTTGTGCCTGGAACGTATATTGCGTTTCAGGCTTTTTTATGCAGTGTGGGTGTTGAATTATAATGAATTGATAAGAAATGAAAAGTGACTAATTTAATCGTTCGTTTTTTCTAGTCACAAAGAACGTTATTGTTTTTCACATATCAAAACATTTACAGAATTATTATGAAATAATATAATATTAGCTATCAATTGAATATTAATCAATGTGTGAAATACGTTGTGTTAAATTATATAAAATAGATTAACAGTGGAGTGACTAGAAAAAACGAACAATTAAACTAGTCATTCCTATTAATTATTGAAAATTATAAAATAAGACGAATGAAACGAAAACTCGGAAATAGATTCTTACAGAGATGGCACATAATACCGGTATTTATGCCATATTTTCCAAATTTTAGCCTCGAATACACATGTTCGGTATCGAATTTTCCAAAATTTGGCATCGAAAAGGTGTTTTTCAGACCGGATTTTCGAAAATCCGGTGCAAATACATGTATTCGATACCAAATTCTTAAGAATCCGGCATGAATACATCTGCATGGCGCAATCTCCGTGCAGAGCTGTTTCCGAGTTGAAAACGCATTCATGATAAAATAAATAATTCATTAGTATAAATCTTAAACTTACGAACTATTATGGCAGAGATACAATATCTACCAAAGTCGCATTTGACGAATGGTCAATTGACGACTGTCGCCAGAACTGTTCTTTTGAAATTGTCTGAATATAATATCGCAGAAGTCGATTTCAAAAAACAAAAAGACGATCTCGAACATAGTACGGAAGACTTCGAAAATAGTCAAACAAAGATTACGGAAGAAGTCTATACGAAAGAGAAAATCGTAATTAAAAATTCACTTAATTATTTACGTACGGGTTTCTTTTCGCTATTGAAGGGTGACTGTACCAGCGAAAACCCCGAACGTAGAAAGGCTGCCTTGGGCTCCATGCCTCTTGCAAGGGAATATGCGAATATATCCCGTTATATATTCGATGATCTGCTCACCTATACTACCCGGTTGATTAATTCTGCTAATGAATCTCCTTATAAGGAGTATATTACCACATTAGGGTATACCGGTCGCATAACAGAATTGCAGACCAAGGTAAATGAAGGTATCATGCTTAAAAACAAACGTTTCGACGCATCCGGAATGCGCGTTCGTGTCCGTAAAACTTCGGTAACGCGTCAGGAAGTGATCGAAGTTTACGACCGTTTGGTGAAGCGTCTGAACGCGGTTGCCAACTATAAAGGGGATAGTGATTATGTCGAACTTTTCTCCTGGTGGAACGCGATGATTAATGAATACCGTCGTGAAATCTCCAACCGCCTGGGCAAGGGCAAAGGAGGTTCGGCAGACAATCCCGAAAACAGCCAGCCGAATCCCGACAGCGGCAATTCGGGCAGCGGCAGTGGTGGCGACGATCGTCCGGTTATCGAATAATTAAAATCAGAGAATGTATGAAAAGGAGATTGAGGGGATATATATTTTTTATTTTCTGTCTCATCTTTGCCTTCCCTATTATGGGGAGGGCAGATGAGAATCATGATATAAACAGTGGTAATGTAACGATTACTGAAGCAGGCACTTATAGGTTTGAAAACTATGAAGGAGCTAATAAAGTAATTGTTAATGCTCCCGATAAAGAAGTTGATATTACGATTAGTGGGTTGAAGATAGAGATAAGTAAGGGCCCAAATTGTGCTTTCGAAATTCAGGCAGGGACAGTTAATTTGACACTTGAAGGGACGAATGTATTAAAAAGTGGAAATTTGAAAGCCGGATTGCAAGTTCTTGAAGGTTCAACTCTAACTATAAAGGGTGATGGAGAATTAAATGTTACTGGAGGTAGCTCTGGAGCCGGGATAGGAGTAGGTAACAGTGGTGCTGTAGGTTCTATAATAATACAAGGAGGTACTGTTAATGCTAATGGAGGTAGTAGTGGAGCCGGGATAGGCGGAGGATCCAGTAAAGCTGGAGGTGATATAACAATAACAGGAGGTACTGTTAATGCTACCGGAGGTACTTTTGGAGCCGGGATAGGTGGCGGATCCAGTGGTGCTGGAGGTTCTATAACAATAACAGGAGGTACTGTTACTGCTAAGGGAGGTAGTAGCAGTGGAGCCGGAATAGGTGGCGGATCCAGTGGTACCGGAGGTATTATAATAATAACAGGAGGTACTGTTACTGCTACTGGAAGTAGTAGCGGAGCCGGAATAGGTGGCGGATCCAGTGGTGCTGGAGGTGATATAACAATAACAGGAGGTATTGTTACTGCTAATGGAGGTAATTCTGGAGCCGGAATAGGCGGAGGCTCAGGATCGAAAGGTACTGGAGGTACTATAAAAATACAAGGAGGTACTGTTACTGCTACTGGAGGTAGTACTGGAGCTGGAATAGGCGGAGGAAATTATGGTGCCGGAGGTACTATAACAATAGAAACAGGTACCGTTAATGCTACTGGAGGAAATAATGCAGCGGGGATAGGCGGAGGAATGTATGGTGCTGGAGGTATTATAACAATAATAGGAGGTACTGTTACTGCTAAGGGAGGAAATATGGGAGCACAAATAGGTGGAGGTAGTAATGGTGATGGAGGTGAAATAACAATAACAGGTGGTGTTGTTAATGCTCCTATATCAGGTTTGGGAGCAGGAATAGGTAAAGGATATGATGGTAAGAATAATGGTACTTTTTCTGCTAAAAATGGCAATGCCTTTATCAATGTCTCTAGTATATCGGATCAAAATGATAAAGATAATTGGAAAGGCATTATCTTCGATGGATATAACGGACAGGTCTATGGTAAACAAAAATTAGAAACAAATGTAGAAATACCTAAAGGGAAAACACTTACTATTAAAGAAGATCAAAAGCTTACATTAGGAAAAGGGGTAACATTAACGAATAACGGAACTATTAAAGGAATAGAGAATATAATTTACACAGTTACGTATCATCATAATAATAGTGATGAATCAGAAGATGTTGAGGTAGCACATAATTCAATACCTTCTTATTCCAATTTCACACGTCAATACTATTCAATAGACGGATGGCATGATAAGGCAAGCGATGGTCAAAAGGTAAAAAATATTACAGGTTCCATTGATCTTTATGCCAATTGGAAAGAGAATGAAATAAAAACAAAACCCTCTATCAGTGATATAAAAGGCACTTATGGGAAAGAAATAAAGTATGATTTGTCTAAATTATTAAGTACTGATTCTTATAAAGATAATATTATATATACATCTTCAGATCTTGAAGAGTATGGATTGTCTATATTAAATAAGCAAATAACCGGTACTCCTAAGAAAGCGATAGATGATAATTCTACTGTTACTATTACTATAAGCAGTGTTGATTGTATGAAGGAAGTAGAAGCAAAGGTTCCTATCAATATTGCCAAAGGGAAAAGTAGTATCGATGAATTTATTGCTATACCGAATAGTACTTACAGCGGCAAAGCGATTGATATAACTGCTCCTTTCGTAAAAGATGAGAGTGGTAATGAGATAAAGGATGCTATTGTCGGTCTTTCGTATCAAATCAAGACAGATGGCAGTCAATATGAATCGACAACTGCAGACAACAGTGGTGCTTCGGATGATGGCAAAGCCCCTAAATATGCAGGCGAGTATAAAGTGATAGCCAGGTTTGCAGGAAATGATAATTATTCAGAAGCAGAAGCAAAGACTGCCATATTCACGATCGAAAAGGTATCATTGACTGTTAACCCTTTACCCGGTCAGATAATTTTCCCGAATGAAACAGGAACTTACAAACCGAAGTATGAAGTAACAGGAGCAGTGAATAATGAGACGCTGGAATTTAGTGGAGATTTGAAGCTTGATAATGATGGAAAAACAATTGTAGATGATAATTTAACATTAAATGATCCGTTTGATAAAAATTATTCCATGACTATCACTGAGGGCATAATGTTCACCATTTTAGATAATGTGGTAGCCAATGAGGAGATTATTCTTTCCGGAACGATTGAGGATGACGTTTATATCGATCAGGTTACTATTACGGCCCCCGACGGCTTTCTGATTAAATCGGAAGGTGGTACTCTGACAAAGGCAGAGAATGATTATAAAGAATCATTTATCTGGAACCAGACAGGCACATTTGATATCAATTACAAACTGCAGCGCATAAATGACGGTCAGGTATCCGATCGATATATAGTGAGAGTAACAGTTAAAAATAAAAGCGAGAAACCCGATAAGCCTGTTAATCCTCCTGTGGAACCGGAAGAACCAGTGAAGCCGGTTGAACCCACTGTCTATTATACAGTCACGCTGCCGTCGGTAGATGGCGTAACGACCGATCCCGTTGCGGGCGATTATGAGGTGGAAGCGTGGGACAGCTTCCGTTTCTATCTCACGATCGGGAAGGATTACGACCAGTCAAAGCCGGTTATAACGACTAGCCGTTATGAAACAATCGAACCGCGTAACAGTGACGATGCTTATATCATAAAGTATGTTCGTACGAATGTTGAGATTCGTATCGATGGGGTTGTGAAGAATCCGGAGCCGGTGGCGAATACTGAAATTCAATCCGGTATAAAGGTTTGGGGCAATAATCATCGGTTATTTATCCGTACTGACAAACCGGAAGAGGTCTCTGTCTATACTTTTGGAGGGCAATTGCAGAAGAAATTCCGGTCGGAGGCAGGCGACCGGTTCATATCGCTGCCTTCCGGAACCTATATTGTCCTTATCGCGGATGAACGGTTTAAGGTGATCTTGTAAATTAGGATAAGACTTGATAAATAAAAAGCTGTAAGGGGCTGGCAATAGTTATTGCTCCCTTACAGCTTTTTTATGTAGATGGATTCTCTTTTTTATTCTTCCTGTCCGCCGCCTAATGCGTGGTAGAGGTTAATAACACCTTGTATCTCATCGAAACGGTCGGCTACCTGTGAAAGTTCCGCTTGTAGTAAACTTTGCTGGGCAGTCAGTACCTCCAGGTAAGTGGTGTTTCCGTGTTGCATCAGTAACTGAGTGCTTTTTACCGCCTTTTGTAAAGCTGTAATCTGCCGGTCAGCCAGTTGGATGCGTCCGCGTGCCGTCTGCCATTGTGTCAAGGCATTGTTTACTTCGCTTCCGGCATTCAACAGGCTTTGCTGGAAAACCAGGGAGGCCTCTTCCTGTTGTGCCTTGGCTATTTTCAACTGGGCGATGTTGGCACCTTTGTTGAATAACGGTTGTGTCAGCGAGCCTATCGCCTGCAACAGCCAGCCGCCCGGGTTAGTGATGATCCCCGTTCCGTTATTAGTCCACCCGGCAACACCGCTGAGGGTGATGTTCGGATAGAAAGCACTGCGTGCTCCGTTCGTTGCATAGAATGCCTGTGCCAACGAATATTCTGCCTGCCGTACATCCGGACGGTTATTTAACAGGGAGAGCGGAACGCCGGCGGATAGTGTCTGGGGAAACTCCTGTCGATCCAGTTCCCCCCGTTCCATCCGGTGAGGCACTTCTCCGAGCAGGTTGGAGAGGCTGTTTTCCATCTCGTTGATCTGCTGGCGTAGGGTCAGGAGGGAGGCTTCTACACTCAGGCTGTTCGCTTCCGACTGGGAAACGGCGGCTTCATCTGCCAGGCCTGCTTTTTTCAATGCACGCATCGCCTGTACGTTCTCTTTCCAAAGAGAGGCCGTCCGTTCACTGATGACAAGTTGTTTGTCGAGCAATAATAATGTGTAATAGGAATTGGCTACTGTGGCTATTAGCTGTGTCCGGACGGCCTGTTTGTATGCTTTAGTCTGTTCGAGAGCTGCCTGTGCGCTTCTTTTCGCATTGGTGAGTCTCCCGAAGATGTCGATTTCCCAACTGGCAGCTACCGCCAACTGATAACTTTTGGCGGCTTTCGAACCGTCGAAGCTGCTGATCGTACCCTGCGGATTCAGGTTCAGTGCCGGAAGGTAAGCCAGACGCGAAGTCATCAGGGCTGCTTCGGCTTCCTGTACCCGCAAATGGGCGGTGCGCATGTCGGTGTTATTCTCTAGTCCTTTTTCAATCAGCGTCTGCAATTGCGGGTCTGTGAAGAGTTCCCGCCAGTCGAGACTGCCGATGCTAGTCGTATCCGTTGCCATCGCCTCGTCCCTGAACAGGTCGTCAGGAACGGAGGTCTCCGGTTTGTAGGATGTATAGATGCCGCACCCGCTCAGTAACGAGAGGGTGGCGACGGATAATAGAATGATATTATTTTTCATCTGATTGATTTCCTTTCTTTTTACTTTCGAGATAGTCTTTCCGCTCGGCGGTTACCTCTTCTACTTCTTCCTGGATCTGCCAGTCGTGAGTCGGCTCGAACTGTATCGGGCGCACTTTCTCCTGCAAATACTGGAATACGATGAACAGGGAAGGCACGACGAACAGCAGTGCCAGTGTTCCGATCAACATACCGCCTACGGCACCTGTACCCAATGAACTGTTACCGTTTGCACCGACGCCTGTCGCTACTACCAACGGAAGCAGACCGAAGATCATGGTCAACGCCGTCATCAGGATCGGACGCAGGCGTACTTTGGCGGCAGACAGTGCGGCAGATGTCAGGCTCATACCGGCGGCACGCCGTTCGGCTGCATATTCAGTCAATAGGATGGCTGTTTTGGCCAACAGACCAATCAACATAATCAAACCGGTTTGCAGATAAATGTTATTCTCCAGCCCCATGATCTTGGCAAACAGGAAGCTACCCATCAGACCGAACGGTACGGAAAGTATCACGGCAAACGGAACCAGGAAACTTTCATAAAGTGCACTCAGGATCAGGTAGATCATCAGGATACAGATAACGAAGATCACGGCTGTCGTATTGCTTTCCTGGTTCTCTTCGCGAGTGATACCGGCAAAGTCGTAACCGTAGCCTTTCGGCAGGCTGGTTGCCGCTACTTCTTTCACTGCATTGATCGCGTCGCCGGAGCTGTAGCCCGGTGCAGGCATGGCATTTACGTTGATCGAGTTATACATATTGAAACGGCTCAGCGATTCGGCGCCGTATACCTTTGTCAGGTTTACGAACTGGCTTAACGGAGCCATTTCGCCATTCGCCATACGTACGAAGGTATTATCCAGTGAAGATTCATCCAGACGATAATCAGGGGAAGCCTGTATCATCACCTTATACACTTTCGAGAAGCGGTTGAAGTTAGATACATATTGTCCTCCGTAATAACCTGACAAGGTACTCAGTACGGCATCCGGTGTAATACCGGCACGCTTACATTTAGCTGCATCTACCGTCACTTCCCACTGCGGGTAGTTGATAGAGAAGGTTGAATAGGCGGCTGCAATTTCCGGACGTTCGCGCAAGGCTCCCAGATATTGTTGTGTCGTATTGAAGAACTCGGTCAGATCGCCTCCCTTTTTATCTTGCATATACATTTCCAGCGCATTACCCATACCGTAACCGGGGATCATACCCGGTGACATGGCAAAGATGTTTGCATCCTTGATGTCGGCAGTCCGTCCGTACACCTGGTTGATAACCGACTGTACGTGATCTTCTTTGTCCGTCCGTTCATCCCACGGTTTCAGTTTGATGATGAACATACCGAATGAGTTTCCTTGTCCGGAGATCAGTCCGTAACCGGACACTTTGTTATAATCCTTAATCTGCGGCAGGTCTTTGATACGGTTCTCGATGTTGGTCATCACGTCGTTGGTCGTTGCCAGTGAGTTACCGGCGGCCGTTGTTACGTTGACGAACAATACACCCTGGTCTTCGTCCGGCACCAGACTGGTCTTCGTCGTTTTCATCAGGAAAAACAACAGGACAACCGAGCAAGCCAGCATCGACCACATCAGCCATCTGCGTTTAATAAAGAAGAGTACGCCTTTCTTATATTTGGCAATCATGGCATCGAAAGCAGTATTGAACGCTTTACGGAAGCGGGAGGCAAAGTTATTCTTTTGCGTACCGTCCTCATTGATATACGGTTTCAGTATCAGTGCGCATAACGCCGGACTCAGAGTCAATGCATTGATCGCTGAGATACCTACGGCAACCGCCATTGTCAGACCGAATTGTGTATAGAATGTACCTGAAGTTCCGCTCATGAACGATACCGGAATGAACACGGCCATAAACACCAGTGAAGAAGAGATAATGGCGGCACTGATCCCGTTCATGGCATCCATACTTGCCATGTACGAAGATTTATACCCGACGTCGAACCGGGCCTGTACCGCCTCGACGACGACGATGGCATCATCGACCACCGTACCAATCACGAGAACGAGTGCAAACAAAGTAATCAGGTTGATACTGAATCCGGCAATCGACATGAATGCGAATGTACCAATCAGCGACACAATGATACCTACCAGCGGGATCAGGGTCGAACGGATATCCTGCAGGAAAATGTATACCACCAGGATAACCAGTAAGATCGCTTCGATCAATGTCTTTACCACTTCGTGGATGGAGGCGAACAGGAAGTCGTTCGAACTCATCATCTGTGTGATCTCAACTCCTTTCGGCAGGTCTTTGCGTGCTTCGTCGAGGAAAGCGTCGATTTGCTGGTTTACCTCGGTTGCGTTGGAACCGGCTGTCTGGAATACCATACAGGAAACGCCGACATGCCCGGTCAGTTCGCCGATGTAAGAGTAGTTTTCACGTCCCAGCTCTATTTCTGCTATATCTTTCAGCTTCAGAACTTCACCGTCTTCGGTCGAACGGATCACGATATCCCCGAATTCTTCCGGCTGTATCAGGCGGCCTTTGTACTTCATCGTATATTGGTAGGTCTCCGTAGAATTCTCGCCGAATGCACCGGTAGCCGATTCTATATTCTGTTCGGCCAGTACGGCGGTCACATCCGAAGGGATCAGGTTGTATTGCGCCATCACGTCCGGTTTCATCCAGACACGCATACTGTAATCTCCTCCCATAACCATCAGTTCGCCGACACCTGAGATACGGAGGATTTCCGGCTTCAGGTTAATGCTCAGGTAGTTGGCAAGAAAGCCTTCGTCGTATGAATCGTCAGGGCTGTAAATCGAGAAGATCTGCAACATACTGGTCTGACGTTTGGTAGTAGTGACCCCTACTTGAGTAACTTCTGCGGGTAACTGACCGGTGGCTTTGGACACACGGTTCTGTACGTTTACGGTTGCCATATCCGGATCGGTACCTTGTTTGAAGTAGACCATAATGGATACGGTTCCTGCATTGGTTGCCGTAGATGTCATGTAGGTCATATCTTCTACACCGTTGATGGCCTCTTCCAGCGGGGCGATCACGCTCTTTTGAAGGGTTTCCGCACTGGCACCGAAGTAAGTTGTACTCACCATAACGGTAGGCGGGGCAATATCGGGATATTGTTCGACGGGCAGACTGGTCAACCCGATGATACCCATAAATACTATCACGATAGAGATAACGGCTGATAGTACCGGGCGTTCTATAAAGGTTCTTAATTTCATATTCCGTTCTTCCTATTATTGTTTAACCTGGATCGGAGTTCCTTCGCGCAGCAAACCTACACCTTCGGCAACGATCACGTCACCGGCTTTCAGACCTTCGTTCACGATATATTCCTGGCCTCCGTTCACACGGGTGATATTGACCTGAGCCGATGTCGCTTTGCCATCTATGACTTTATAAACGTATACTTTATCCTGTATTTCGAATGTGGCTGTTTGTGGGATCACGATACTGCCCGATTTCTCTGTTGACAGGATAATATTTCCGGAACTGCCGCTGTAAAGGATCTCTTCTTCGTTCGGGAATACGGCACGCAGGCTCACGGTCCCTGTATTACGGTCTATTACACCGCTAATAGTTTCGACTTTTCCTTTTGCCGGATAAACGGATTTATCATTCAGTTGCAATTCTACTTCCGGCATCATTTCCAAAGCTTTCTGTTTGGAACCGTATTGGCGGGTGAGGGCCAACAGTTGATTTTCCGTCAGGGAAAAGTAGACATACATGTTCGAATTATCTGAAACAGTTGTCAACGGTTTAGGCGAATTGGCGCTGACCAACGTTCCGACACGGTAGGGGAGTGTTCCGACAACTCCGTTGGACGGACTTTTTACCTCTGTGTATGAGAGGTTGTTGCGGGCACTCAGTTCCTGTGCTTTCATCTGGGCTAGCTGTGCTTTGGCACTTAGCCATGAATTTTCAGCTGTTTGCAGGTCGAAAGCCGATACTACATTTTGTGCATGCAGTTCTTTTTTACTGTCGAACGTCAGCTTTGCTGTGTTCAGTGCTGCCTGTGCAGCTTCTACATTCGCAATCGCTGTCTGCAACGCTGCCTGATAAGGAACCTGGTCGATGATGAACAACAACTGTCCTTTTCTGACAGCTTGTCCTTCTTCCACACATAACTGTGTGATAAATCCTGAGACCTGCGGATAGATGTCGATATCCTGTCGTCCGCGTATCGTGGCGGAATAGAGACTGCTCAGGGTTTTGTCGGTTGTCGACACTTTCAGTACTTTGTACTCACTGTTAACCATTGTTGCCGGTTGCTCTTTACATGAGCTTGCGATAAGGCAAAGAAGCCCTACCCCAACGCCATTGAGGCATCGGGCCATAAAATTTTTCTTCATATTCTGCTATTATTCAATTATAATCCCGGCAGTAGGATTGTTCCAAAATCAAAACATCAACACGGTAATGTCAGAGTGATGTAAGTTTGCTACTCATTGATATATACTGCCTTAACTAATAACCGGTGCAAATATCCGACTTTTAGAGATAATAGCTGTGGTTGGAAAATGAATATATTTGTTCCAAAATTGAACAGGGAAGGTTGTCTACCAGATACTTTTAGAACCATTTTGCGGACGTCTGCAAAATGGTTGTATGAAGGTCCGTCCAAAGCTGCTTTCCAATATATTTTCTATCTTTGCAACCTTATAAAAATGGATATGGAAGAATCTTTTTTGCAGCTGAGTATTGCGGACTTGCTTCGTTTTAAAATGAATCTGAAGTCCTATCAGGATAAATTGGTTATTGTGAAAATGGATGGTAACAATCACAGGAATCCCGGATTCAAAGAAGATGTTTCTATCCGCCTGGATGCCTTTTCTATTTTTCTGGTTCGTCAAGGAGATATAGAGATTACCATAGATGATTTTACCTATCATTTGTCTGATAATCTATTATTGAATATAATGGATATGCACTCGGTAAAGAACTTCCGTTTTTCTTCCGATTTCAAAGGCTATCATCTGATCATCGAACGCAATCTGTTTTCCGAGATCATGTTGAACAGCCGTCGTATGCCAGCTGCTTATATCGCTTCCCTGCATAGTCGTCCTATCCAACATCTGAATGAAGAGGAAGGTCTTTTATTGGAGAATTGCCTCTGCCGTATCGAGCGGAATATCGACCGTACGGAACATGCATGGCAACGCGATATTATCCTGAACGAACTCCGTGGCTTTTTACTGGAGATGAATAACATTGTCTATCAGGCAAACCGGCATAAAGTAAATCCGAATCCACCGGCAAAAGATGTATTGCTTTTCCTGTTTATCCAGTTACTGAACAAACATTGCCGGACAGAACATTCCGTTTCTTTCTATGCCGGTGAATTGTGCATTACCCCCGAGTACCTGTCGCGTATAATGAAAAGTTTCAGTGGAAGGACTGTCAATCAATGGATCGGTGAAGCGTTGATGCGCGAAGCCGAGATTCTTTTGCGGAATCCGGATTTGTCCATTCAACAGATAGCCGACATGTTGAATTTTTCAGATCAGTCCTCTTTTGGAAAGTTCTTCAAGAAACATAAAGGAGTCTCACCGGTTATGTTTAAACAACAGTATGTCACCGGAAGAGCATTTGGAGGAAAATAAGAAGATAATAGGAAGAAATATAAATTAGAGGTAGGTGTAAATGAATTTGGACCTACCTCTGTTGAAAAAGTCTTTTCAAATAAACGGATTATAGTTATAGAAGACTACTTTGTTTTCTTTTAATGATTTTTTCACGTCGATCAGACGTTGATTACTGCTGCCACGAAACAAAAGGCTTTCGTCGTGCAGAGCCTGTTTAAATTTACCGTCTACCAGTACGTCGATATATTGGAGGAGAGCCGCTTGTTTAGGGTTTTGCAATAACTTCTCAAATTGGTAACCCGTGTAGCACCAGATATTTTTTTGACTTTTTTCTTTAATGGCACGAGCCAGTTCGGTAAATTCTTCCGGCTGGAACATCGGATCACCGCCGCTAAAAGTGACGTCCGCAAATTCATCTGCCAGAACTTTATCCAATATCTCTTCCGTCGGGGTTGGTTTACCTTTCTTTATATCCCATGACTCCGGATTGTGGCAGCCCGGGCATTGATTCGGGCATCCGGCAGCGTAGATAGCGGTCCGGAATCCCGGACCGTCTACGGTTGTATCTTCTATAATGTCTATGATTGAAAGCATAAAAAATAATGTGTCAATGAGTTAATATGCCAATGAAAATTATCAATTATGAATAATACGATCATTTAATTCGGCAAGTTTGGCATTGTTCCAGCGGTCGGTTGTGCCTACCAGGTAACCGGTGATACGCTGCAACTTATCCAGATGCTTGCTACCGCATTTCGGGCATTCTTCCATGTGGGCATCTGCATTTTCAAAACCGCAATCCAGGCAACGGTTACGGTTATGGTTTACCGAGCCGTATCCGATATTATATTTGTCCATCATATCGACCACTTTCATGATCACTTCCGGGTTGTGGGTTGCGTCGCCGTCTATTTCGACATAGAAGATATGACCACCACCGGTTAGTGCGTGGTAAGGAGCTTCCACTTCCGCCTTATGACGGGCGCTGCATTTATAATATACCGGAACATGGTTCGAATTGGTATAATAGTCGCGGTCGGTAATGCCGGGCAATGGCCCGAATTTCTTACGGTCTCTTCCGGTAAATTTGCCGGAAAGGCCTTCTGCCGGAGTTGCCAATACGCTATAATTATGTTGATACTGTTCAGAGAACTGATTGACACGGTCGCGCATATACGTTACGATCTTCAGGCCTAATTCCTGGGAAGCTGCATCTTCGCCATGATGTTTGCCGGTAAGCGCAACCAAACATTCTGCCAGTCCGATGAATCCGATACCCAGTGTACCCTGGTTGATAACAGAGGCGATCGTGTCGGTCGGTTTCAGTTTCTCGCTACCCAGCCAAAGTGAGGACATCAATAGCGGGAACTGTTTGGCATAAGCTGTTTTCTGGAATTCCATACGTTCGTGAAGCTGGCGGGCGGTCACTTCCAACATATCATCCAGCTTCGCAAAGAAACGAGCGATACGAACTTCCTTATCTTCGATATCCATGCATTCGATAGCCAGGCGTACGATATTGATGGTAGAGAAGGAGAGGTTACCGCGTCCGATAGAAGTTTTCGGTCCGAAACGGTTCTCGAATACACGGGTACGGCATCCCATGGTTGCTACCTCGTACATGTAACGTTGTGGGTCGTCTGCTTTCCAGTCTTCATGCTGGTTGAATGTGGCATCCAGATTGAGGAAGTTAGGGAAGAAGCGACGGGCAGAAACTTTGCAGGCCAGTGTATACAGGTCGTAGTTACGATCTTCCGGCAGATAACTTACGCCACGTTTCTTTTTCCATATCTGGATCGGGAAGATAGCTGTTTCGCCGTTACCGACACCACGGTAGGTACTTTTCAGTATTTCGCGGATGATGCAACGTCCTTCGGCCGAAGTATCTGTCCCGTAGTTGATAGAGCTGAATACTACCTGGTTGCCGCCACGTGAGTGGATGGTGTTCATATTATGGATAAAGGCTTCCATCGACTGATGTACACGGCTGGTCGTTTTGTTGATAGCATGCTGTATGATCCGCTGGTCGCCTGTCAGGCCGTCTAACGGAGCATTTACGTAATCATCAACTTTTACCTGGTAGAGGTGCGAATAATCGGCTCCGTTCAACTCTTCCAGTGTTTTTAGCTCTTCGATAAAACTGTTGCGTACATAAGGAGCCAGATAGAAGTCGAAAGCCGGGATTGCCTGTCCGCCGTGCATTTCGTTCTGAGCTGTTTCCAGAGAGATACAGCCCAGGATGCTGGCTGTCTCGATACGTTTTGCCGGGCGTGATTCACCATGTCCGGCAGAGAAACCATATTTAAGGATGCGGTCCAGCGGATGCTGAACGCATGTCAGACTCTTGGTCGGGTAATAATCTTTATCATGAATGTGGAGGTAATTGTTGGAGATGGCTTCTTTTACCTCTTCGCTTAACAAATAGTCGTCGACGAACGGTTTAGTCGTTTCGCTGGAGAACTTCATCATCATACCCGCAGGCGTGTCCGCGTTCATATTCGCATTCTCACGGGTGATATCGTTCGATTTGATATTGATAATTTCCAGGAACATGTCGCGCGTTTTCGCTTTACGGGCAATGCTACGCTGGTTGCGGTAAGCGATGTATTTTTGTGCTACGTCTTTACGGCTACTGTTCATCAGTTCCAGTTCGACTGCATCCTGAATCGCTTCCACTGTCATTTGTGGTTCTCCTTTGAATGAAATATGATCCGTAATCTGGCGGATCAGCTGCAAATCCTCCCCATTTTCTGTATGCAGCATGGCTTTTCGTATCGCTGTTACTATCTTCTCCTCATTAAATCCGACGATACGTCCATCCCGTTTGATAACTGTTTGTATCATGATAAAATTGATAATTATTTATGTTGTTTTTACTCCAACAAAGGTATGCTTAAACTATATATGGTGTTCTTTTTGGAAAACTTTTAACGAGTTAAATTATGTCAAATCGCTGATTATTAGATATGAAATCAGTGAAAGTGGAAAACTTTTTGATTTTTAAAGTAAGAAATGTTTTCCCAAATGGATAGTCAATGGTGAGCTCTCTTCTAACTGTTATATTATCAGCCTCTTATGCGTCCCAATAAAAAATATGCACAATTTGGAATAAAATGTGTAATAATTTCTCTACATTTGTCACCGAATCGGTTCTGTATTATCTGGTCGGGTGATACAGATTAAAAGGGAATCGGGTGTAAATCCCGGACAGTCCCGCTGCTGTGAAGCTCCGTTCAACATTCTGAAAACAACTAATGCCACTGACGAAGGTCGGGAAGGCTTCAGAATGGGAGTAAGTCAGAAGACCTGCCATTCATTAAAGGCTCATGTCCTCGTGGGTTAGGATACGGGTTCGAAAAGATTGTTTATTTCAAAAATTATCAGATTATGGAGAAAGATTGTCCGCGTTGTGGGGTCTCCTTTGTATGCCGGGTAGACGATATCTCTGCCTGTCATTGTGCACCTGTGAAATTGGATGAGCTCCAGCTTGCTTATGTAAAGATGCATTATCCGGGATGCTTATGCAATTCCTGTTTGAATGAGATAAAGAAATATTTCTATGCCTGCGAGGTGAATCCCCGCTATAAACATTTAAAGCATTGATATGATACGGAAAATATTGATCGCAAATCGTGGTGAGATCGCGGTGCGTGTGATGCGCTCCTGCCGGGAGATGGGAATACAGTCTGTGGCTGTATTTTCGGAAGCCGACCGGGCTGCCCGGCACGTGCTTTATGCCGATGAAGCTTGCCTGATAGGCCCTGCGGCCTCCAAAGAGAGTTATCTGGATATTGAAAAAATTATTCAGGCAGCCAAACTTCATAAGGCAGATGCTGTTCACCCCGGTTATGGCTTTCTTTCGGAGAATGCCGCTTTTGCCCGGAGATGTAAGGAAGAAGGGATCATTTTTATCGGTCCGGCTCCTGAAACGATGGAAGCGATGGGAGATAAGATCTCTGCCCGCAAACGTATGATCGAAGCCGGCGTACCGGTAGTTCCCGGAACACAGCAGCCGTTGCAGAGTGCGGAAGAAGCAGTTCGGGTTTGTAAGGAGATCGGTTTTCCTGTGATGCTGAAAGCATCGATGGGCGGCGGTGGAAAAGGGATGCGGCTTATTTATAAAGAGGAAGAGGTGGTGGAAGCCTATAATTCCGCCCGTTCGGAATCTCTTTCTTCTTTTGGAGACGATACTGTTTATCTGGAGAAGTTTGTGGAAGAGCCCCATCATATCGAATTTCAGATTCTGGGCGATAATCACGGGAACGTGATCCACCTCTGCGAACGTGAATGTTCGGTACAACGGCGTAACCAGAAGATCGTAGAAGAAAGCCCGTCACCGTTTATTACGGCTGAATTGCGGAAAGATATGGGAGAGAAAGCTGTTGCTGCGGCAAAGGCCGTTCATTATTCCGGTGCAGGTACCATCGAATTTCTGGTGGACAAACATCGGAATTTTTATTTCCTGGAAATGAATACCCGCCTGCAGGTGGAGCATCCTATCACGGAAGAAGTATTGGGTGTCGACCTGGTAAAAGAACAGATCCGGGTGGCTAACGATGAGCCGCTCCATATCCGTCAGGAAGAGATAGCCCAGCGTGGCCATGCTATCGAATGCCGTATCTGTGCGGAAGATACCGAAGCCGGATTTATGCCGTCTCCCGGTGTGATCAGGCAACTGACGGAACCGAACGGCATCGGTGTCCGTGTGGACAGTTATGTGTACGAAGGATATGAGATACCGGTTTATTACGACCCGATGATCGGCAAACTGATCGTATGGGCGACTAACCGCCAGTATGCAATCGAACGTATGCGGCGTGTACTGCACGAATACAAGATCACCGGATTGAAAACCAATATCAGCTATCTACGCCGGATCATGGATACGACTGATTTTGTACAGGGGAAATATGATACTTCTTTTATTGCGAAAAATGCGGAACAATTACAGCATCCGGTAAGTGAGAGCGGTACGGAAACCGAGAATGTGGCTATGATCGCTGCCTGTATCGATTATCTGATCAACCTGGAGGAAAACAAGTCGGGGTTGGCGTCGGATAACCGTCCTATCAGCCGCTGGCGTGAGTTCGGTCTTCAGAAAGGCGTCTTGCGCATTTAATAATTGGCTCATTAGCATATTAGAAAATTATTCATTATGGAAATACATATAGGAAAAAGAGTGGCGGATGTATCGCTGGTCAGCAAGGAAGGGAATAAGGTGCAGTTGACGATAGACGGTGTCCCTTATGAAGTCGATATTATGATGGCCGAGAACGGTGCCTGCTCTATTTTGCACAACGGTAATTCGTATAATGCCGAACTGATCCGGGGAGAAGGAGGCAAAAGTTATACGGTGAATACACATTTCCTGTCTTATGCCGTCGATATTGTCGATACACAGATGAAATATCTGCGTATGCGTAAGAGCAGCGAAGAGCGGCAGGATAACAAGATCGTTTCTCCTATGCCCGGAAAAGTCGTGAAAGTGTTGGTGGAGAAAGGCGACCGTCTGGAAGCCGGTGATATCGTCGTCGTGATAGAGGCGATGAAGATGCAGAGTAATTATAAGGTAAGTTCAGCCTGTACGGTACGTGAGGTATTGGTCAAAGAAGGAGATTCGGTAGCAAGCAACCAGGTTCTTCTGTTGCTGGACGTAATAACAGATAAAGAAGAATAAAATGGGAAAGGAACAGTTGTATAAGACCTTTGAAGAACTGGATAAGACAGCTTCGCAGGGAGGTGGTATTACCCGTATCGAAAAGCAGCATGAATCCGGCCGGATGACAGCCCGCGAACGGATCGATATGTTGCTGGATAAAGGGACGTTCAACGAATTGGATAAATTTGTGGTTCACCGCTGTACGAATTTCGGCATGGATAAGAATAAAATCCCCGGTGACGGGATTGTATCCGGCTACGGTAAAGTAGACGGACGGCAAGTCTTTGTCTATGCCTACGACTTTACAGCCTACGGAGGTACGTTGAGCGCGACGAATGCTGCCAAAATAGTGAAAGTTCAGCAATTGGCACTGAAAAGCGGTTCACCGGTCATTGCCCTGAACGATTCGGGAGGAGCCCGTATCCAGGAAGGTGTGAACAGCCTGGCCGGATATGCTTCTATTTTTTATCAGAATACGATGGCCTCGGGTGTCGTTCCTCAGATCTCGGCTATTCTGGGACCTTGTGCCGGTGGGGCCTGTTATTCTCCGGCATTGACCGATTTTATCTTTATGGTAAAGGATAAAAGCCACATGTTCATTACCGGACCGGATGTAGTCAAGGCGGTTACTCATGAGGAAGTGGGGAAGGAAGAACTGGGAGGTGCCTATACGCATAGTAGTAAAAGCGGTGTCACCCATTTTATGTGCGATACGGAAGAGGAAACATTAATGAGTATTCGTGAATTGTTGAGTTTCCTTCCTTCAAATAATATGGAGGATGCACCGGTCGTTTCCTGTTCCGACGATGTCCGGCGTGAAGATGAAGCTTTGCAGCAGGTGATCCCGGATGATCCGAATGTGCCTTACGATATCAAAGATATTATAGAACCGGTTGTCGATAATCATTATTTCTTCGAGGTAATGCCTCATTTTGCAAAGAATATCGTAGTCGGTTTCGCCCGCTTGGGCGGACGTTCGGTAGGTATCGTTGCCAATCAACCGGCATTTCTGGCGGGTGTGTTGGATATCGATGCTTCCGATAAGGCGGCACGCTTTATCCGTTTCTGCGATTGTTTCAACATCCCGTTGATCACATTTGAAGATGTTCCGGGATTTTTGCCCGGTTGCCAGCAGGAACATGACGGTATTATCCGCCACGGTGCCAAGATCGTGTATGCTTATGCGGAAGCGACCGTTCCCAAGATCACGCTGATTACCCGGAAAGCCTATGGCGGTGCTTATATCGTGATGTCGAGCAAACCGACCGGAGCCGATATAAACCTGGCCTATCCGATGGCTGAAATCGCCGTGATGGGAGCTGAAGGTGCTGTGAATATCCTGTACCGAAAAGCAACCGGCGAAGAAAAAGAACAGGCAATGAAAGAGTATACCGAGCAATTCTCCAATCCTTACCGGGCAGCCGAACAAGGATTTATCGATGAGATTATCATGCCGAGGCAGACTCGCTTCAAACTGATACAGGCGCTGGAGATGGCAAAGAACAAGAGCCTGAGCAATCCGCCGAAGAAACATGGCAATATGCCATTATAACGATTTGATTTTGTTGTTAGAATTTATGAATGGCAATCCCTGTCGACCGTGAGGCTGGCAGGGATTTTTTTATTGTAAAAAACTTATGATTAAATAGTTGTTATATCTTTTTATTTTGTAGTTTTGCCGTCGAATTGGTTCCGTATCGTCTGGTCGGATGATGTGGATTAAAAGGGAATCGGGTGTAAATCCCGGACAGTCCCGCTGCTGTGAGCTCCGTTCAACATTCTGAAAACAACTAATGCCACTGACGTTTGTCGGGAAGGCTTCAGGATGGGAGTCAGTCAGAAGACCTGCCGTTCATTAAAGGCTGTTTTTCTCGTGGGTTAGAAAAGTAGTTCGAAAAGAATATTTATCGTTTAAGGAGGTAACATTTATGGAGAAGCTTTGTGCGCGTTGTGGCGCGAAGTTATCAGGTTGTGACGGCTTTTCGCCGGAAGATCAGCATGTATTTACCGGTCTGGATCAATGCCAGCAGGTTTTTATCAGGGTCTATTATAAGGATTGCCTGTGCCCTTCATGTGTTCAGCATGTAAAGGATAATTTTTATGCTTTTGATATTTCATCTGCATATCTGAAAAATAAATAATTATGGAGTGGATAAGTGAACTGCTGTGGGGAGAGGGAATAGGGCATTCTATTCTTTTGTTATCGCTGGTGATCGCTGTGGGAATCCAGTTAGGCAAGATCAAGGTATTCGGTATCTCATTGGGTATAACCCTGGTGTTGTTTGTCGGTATCTTACTGGGACATTTCGGTTTTACCATTAATCCAGCCGTGATCCATTTCTTCAAGGAGTTCGGGTTGATCCTGTTCGTTTATTCTGTCGGTATGCAGGTCGGTCCCGGTTTTTTCTCTTCGTTCAAAAAGGGGGGGATGACATTGAACGGGTTGGCTTGCGGAATTGTTTTCCTCGGCGTTGTAACGGCCTTGGTCATTCATTTCATAACGGATATTCCCATGCCGACAATGGTCGGTATTTTGTCGGGAGCGGTAACAAATACACCTGGTTTAGGTGCGGCCCAACAGGCTTTTACCGATATGACGGGTACATCGAATGAAACGATCGCACTGGGATATGCTGTCGCTTATCCGCTGGGGGTTGTCGGTATTATCCTTTCCATGTTGTTTGTCCGCTACATTTTTCATATCAGTTTTGAGAAAGAGACAGAACAACTGGAAGCGGAGAACGATGTGCATAACAGTGAAGCGACTCCCATATCGCTTGTCGTGAAGAATCCCGCACTTTTCGGACGGAAGGTGATGGAACTCGGCGCTTTTCTCGAACACCGGCAATATGTGATATCCCGTATTTGGCGGAAGAAGAGCAATAAAGTCGAGATCGTGACCGGCAATACGATTCTGGATGAGGATGATAAGATATTTGTGATCACAACAGAGCATGACGCAGAGACTATAAAAACTTTTGTCGGTCCCGAAATTGAAATGGACCGTAAACAGTGGATCCCTGCTGAAAGTGCTTTTGTGAGCCGTCGTATTCTGGTTACCAAACCGGAGCTGACCGGTTCCCGTTTGGGTGATTTGCAGTTACGGCGTTTGCACGGTATCAATGTGACGCGTGTAAACCGTGCCGGAGTCGAATTGGTGGCTACTCAGGGACTGCAATTGCAGGTGGGCGACCGCGTAACGGTGGTCGGTAGTGAACTGGCTGTCGATAAGGTGAGTACGATATTGGGTAATTCGATGAAGCGTTTGAATGAGCCTAACCTGATCCCTATTTTTATTGGCATCGCTTTGGGTATTATTTTAGGTAGTATCCCATTCACTGTCCCGGGAATCCCACAACCGATCAAACTCGGTTTGGCGGGTGGTCCGTTGGTCGTATCTATTCTGTTGAGCCGCTTCGGATATCGTTATAAGTTGGTTACTTATACAACCCAAAGTGCCAACCTGATGCTGAGGGAGATCGGTATAACCATGTTCCTTGCTTGTGTCGGATTGAGTGCCGGAGACGGATTCGTGGATACGATTGTCAATAAAGGGGGATTTGCCTGGATCGGTTACGGTTTTATTATAACGATGTTACCGCTGTTGATTATCGGTTTTGCCGGCAGGTATTTCTTCAAACTGAATTATTTTACGCTGATGGGATTACTGGCCGGTAGTACGACCGACCCTCCTGCGTTGGCTTATGCGAATGCAACGGCAGGCAACGACGCTCCTGCAGTCGGATATGCGACGGTTTATCCGTTTACCATGTTCCTGCGCGTACTGACTGCCCAATTAATGATATTATTCTTCTGCTAAATTTAATAGATTTGGTTGTTAGAAAATTGTTCAATAATAATTTTAAAGCCGGAAGCCCCGCCGAAGTGATTCGCCGGGGCTTCGATCATTATAAGTAGAAGATTATTGACCACTCCCGCCCATAATATCCAGCAATTCGTTTGTGATTGCCTGCTGGCGGGTTTTATTGTATTGCAATGTCAGTTCCTGGATCAGGTCGTTGGCATTGTCGTTGGCCGTCTGCATGGCGAGCATGCGGGCGGCATGTTCAGCCGTGACGGTGTCGAGCAAAGTCGTGTAGATATGCAGGTGGAGAACTTTGGGCAACAGCAAAGCCAGTAGTTGCTCTGCCGACGGTTCCAGGATATAATTCAGCGATTCCTTTGCCGGGTCTGTCTCCGGTAAGGTGACCGGCAGGAACGTTTTTTCAGTCAGCACCTGCTCCGCCATATTCTTGAAATGATGGTAAAGCAGTTCTACCCGGTCTGCTTGCCCGGTAGTATATAAGTCCATCAATGCCGTAGCCAGCCGTGCTGCATCTTCGTAAGCCGGTTTGTCACCGATTGTCAGGAAGCTGTCGTCTGTCTGGTAACCTGCTTTATGCAGCTCGTCCGCTATTTTCTTTCCGACCGGATAAATGTGTACGGCGATACCGTCCGCCTCATATTGGTGGAGGCGGGCAGACAGCTCCTTCCATACGTTGGCGTTGAAAATACCGCATAATCCGGTATTGGATGAAAAAGCGACAATAGCGACCTGTTTCACCTTACGCACTGCTGTATAAGGTGAATTCAAATCATTCTCGGCAGACAAGGTCCCGCTCAGTATGGCGCTCAGCTTGTTCTCGTATACCAGCAAATGTTCGATAATCGTCTGCGTATGATGCAGCTTGGCAGAAGACACCATCTTCATGGCTGAAGTGATCTTCTGCGTATTCCGGATCGACGCAAGGCGAACTTTTATTTCTTTCAGTGATGACATATCTTTTTAATTGAAAATGGAGAATTGAAAATTGAAAATTAAATGTTGCTTATTGTAATTTTCAATTTTCAACTTTCAATTTTCAATTGTTTTGCCGTCTCTTCCAGGATATTACGGACTTCATCGTTTATCACACCGGATTTCAATACATCCAGTACGTCCTTCTGATGATTGGTGATCAACGTCTGAAGGAATGCCTTCTCAAATTCGTGTACTTTATTCAACGGAACTTCCTTCAACAAGCCTTGTGTACCGCAGTACAGGATTGCTATTTGCTGTTCCACGGGCATCGGGTTGTATTGGGGCTGTATCAGCAGTTGTGTATTCTTTTGTCCTTTATCGATCGTGAAGGCCGTAACCGCATCCATCTCGCCGCCGAATTTAGTGAACGATTCCAACTCGCGGAATTGCGCCTGATCGATCTTCAGTGTACCGGCCACCTTTTTCATCGCTTTCAACTGGGCGTTACCACCTACACGGGAAACGGAAATACCCACATTGATAGCCGGGCGGTTACCCTGGTTGAACAGGTCTGTTTCGAGGAATATCTGTCCGTCGGTGATAGAGATCACGTTCGTCGGGATATAGGCGGAAACGTCGCCGGCCTGTGTCTCGATGATCGGTAGGGCAGTCAGGGAGCCGCCACCTTTCACAAGATCTTTCATGCTTTCCGGCAGGTCATTCATTTCGCTTGCCACTTCCTGCTGGTTGATGATCTTGGCTGCACGTTCCAGCAAACGGGAGTGCAGATAGAAAATATCACCCGGATAGGCTTCACGTCCGGAAGGACGGCGAAGAATCAGAGATACTTCACGGTAAGCTACTGCCTGTTTGGACAAGTCGTCGTAAACGACCAGTGCATGGCGTCCGCTGTCGCGGAAGAACTCGCCGATAGCCGCTCCGGCGAAAGGAGCGAAGTACTGCATGGCAGCCGGGTCGGAAGCCGTAGCGCTGACCACGATCGTGTAGTCCATCGCTCCTTTTTCCTGTAATGTATTGACCAGGGAAGCCACGGTCGAACCTTTCTGTCCGATTGCAACGTATATACAATAAACGGGTTTCCCGACTTCGTAATTACTGCGCTGGTTGATGATCGCGTCGATGGCGATAGAGGTCTTTCCCGTCTGGCGGTCGCCGATGATCAACTCACGTTGTCCGCGTCCGATAGGGATCATGGCATCGACTGCCTTGATTCCGGTCTGCAACGGTTCGTTTACCGGCTGGCGGAAAATCACGCCCGGTGCTTTCCGTTCCAGAGGCATCTGGTATTTTTTACCGGTAATCTCCCCTTTTCCGTCGATCGGGTTTCCCAGCGGGTCGATTACACGTCCGATCATATTTTCGTTCACGTTGATGGATGCGATACGGCGAGTACGTTTTACGGTATCGCCTTCTTTCACCTGATCGGTCGGGCCGAGCAGTACGGCACCCACATTGTCTTCTTCCAGGTTCATGACGATAGCCTCCATACCGTTGTCGAACTGTAGCAATTCGTTGGCCTCGGCATTATCCAGTCCGTAGATACGCGCCACACCGTCGCTCACCTGGAGTACGGTACCTACCTCCTCCAGCTGGATACTGGTTTGAATACCTTCCAGCTGCTGGCGTAATATGGCGGAAACTTCACTTACTTTTATCTGGTCTGTCATACGTTTTACTTTTTAATTTTTTTCGATTAGCTGATTCCTGATCTCCCGGAGTTGCCGGGCATAGCTGGCATCTATCCGGTAGTTACCGATGCGTAGCACGAAACCTCCGATCAGTTCCGGTCTCGTCACTCCCATGAACTCGATGGTATTGCCGGTTTCCTTTTTCAGCCGTTCCTTCAAATGTTCCTGCGTAGCTTCGTCTACCGGAACGGGAGTTTTGAATAATACCCGGGTAATCTTTTTATCCTTCCGGTACATATGGATATAAATGTATGCCATAAGCGGTAGCAAGCTCTCTCTTTTGCGCTGAAGTACCAGGCGGATAAAGCGGATAAACAGCTCGCAGACTTCCAGTCCGGCAGCCGTTTTGAGCAACTTCACTTTTTCCTCTTCCGGAAAGATCGGGTTATCCAGTACGGCTTTCAGTCCCGGCTCCTGCTCGAAACTGACGGCCAGCATCTTCATATCATCATATACCCGGGTTTCTTGCTGCTTGTCTTTTGCCAGTGAAAAGAGTGCTTTGACGTACCGGGAAGAGATTGTACCTACATCCATATATTATGATTTACTAAACGAAACATTGTCGAGCAGTCCGTTGATGATCTTTTCCTGTTCATCCGTGCGGCTGATCTCCTCTTTCATTACTTTCTCTGCAATGGCAACGGACAGGTCGGCTATCTCGGTGCGGACTTCGCGGATCGCTTTGTCTTTTTCCTCCCGGATGCGCCGGGTAGCCTCTTCCAGTTGCATATGCGCTTCAGCCGAAGCCTTTTGCCGGGCTTCGCTGATAATCTGTTCTTTTTCGACCAGGGCTTCTTTCAGAATCGTATTCTGCTGCTCTCTTGCCTGGGCAAGAATCTTTTCTCCTTCGGCCTGGATGCCGGCAAGCTGTTCGTTTGCCTGGCGAGCCGATTCAAGGGAACGATCAATGTATTCTTTCCGTTGTTCCACGGCCTTGATAATGACCGGAAAGCCATACTTGGAAAGAATGACAAAGACGATTCCGAAAGAAAGGATCATCCAGAATAAAAGCCCTGCGTCTGGTGTGAGCAATGACATAGTTCGCTTTTATTTTATTGGAACAATCCTAAGAAACATACTACGATCGCAAACAGGGCGACACCTTCCACCAACGCACCCATGATAAGCATGGATGTACGGATATCACCGGCTGCCGACGGCTGGCGGCTGATTCCTTCAACTGCTCCTTTTCCAATCAGTCCGATACCGATACCTGCGCCGATAGCGGCTAATCCTGCACCTACGGTTGCTCCAAGTTTTGCGATGCCCATACCGGCTGTTGCTGCTTGTAATAAAATTGCTGATAACATAGTTTCAATCTTTTAAATGAATTAGTAACCTTGTTTTTAATAATATGTTTGTTTATTCCCGTACCTTGGCCAGTCCGATATAGTTGGCGGACAGTAAGGTGAATATATAGGCTTGCAAGCATGCCACCAACAGTTCGAGGCAGTTCATGAACACGGTGAACAATACGGAAACGACTGTCATCGTGCCGTTGATAGCTGTCCCCATCGAGGCGGTGATAAATATCAGGCAAGTCAGTGCCAGAATGATCGTATGCCCTGCCATGATATTGGCAAACAGACGGATCATCAGGGCAAACGGCTTTGTGAATACGCCGAAAAATTCCACGAAGGGCATGATCGGCAAAGGCAGTTTCAGGAAGATAGGGGCATTCGGCCAGAATATCTCTTTCCAGTACGCCTTGGTAGCAAACAAGTTTACTGCCAGGAAGGTACAAACTGCCAGTACGGCGGTGATCGTAATATTACCTGTGATGTTGGCACCTCCGGGGAATACCGGAATGATACCGATCAGGTTATTGATCAGGATAAAGAAGAACACCGTCAGCAGGTATGAGGAGAAAGGCTTGTATTCCTTACCGATCCCTTCCTTCACCACTCCTTCGTGGATGAACATGACCGCCATTTCCATCAATCCCGTAAATCCGCCCGGAGCTTCATTCGGATGCTTCTTATACCATCGGGCTGTCCTGAGGATGATGAAAAGCAGTATCCCGCAACTGAGCAACAGGCCGCAGACATTTTTGGTCAGCGACAGGTCCAGCGGTTTGACTTCTTCTCCTTTGCTGTTTTTCTCCACTACCTTCCCCGCATGATCGCCTTCTTCTGCAATATAGTAGTTGTGATGCACATTCCCATGATGCAGATGCGAGGAGAGGAACAGGTCCCATCCGCGCTCTTCACTTTTCAGCAGGATGGGAAGGGGTATGGATATTTCCTTTCCGTTCCATTCCGTGATATGCCAGGTATAAGCGTCTTTGATGTGAGAAAAAACGATATCCTGCACATCCACCTCACCCGGTTTGCTTTCAGCGGCAGCACTTGCCGGAAAGTAGATCCACGCCAGTAACAAGAAGGTAAACCATAACAGGCTATTGTTTTTTATTCTGCTCATCTTTTTCTTTCTTTTCACTTTTCATTCTCTTTTTCTCAAACAGATACAATGTATATGTTTCCAGCACAAGATAAATGAAATAGAACAACATCATCGTAAAACCGAAAGCTTTCAGGTTTTGTTTGACCAAGACGGCGTAGAGCCAAAGGAAAACTAATGCGAGGGTGAACTTGCACAGACGGACTACCATATAAGTAACTACTGTAACGTCTCCGTGTTTCCGTTTCACATGATCCAGAAAAAAGATCATTAACATACTGCTTAACCAATAGAATACCGGTATTGACGGATACCACTCAAAATAGTGTGAAGGCCAGATGGTGTATAACAGCCCCCCCAAAGAGACGCCGATAACTACATTAATAAAGGTAGTCAAGCCCATTAGCTTCATTCTTAATCTACCGCTCATGATCGTATTTTTTTATTCGATGCATACGGACAGGATATCGTCTTTTATCTCGACAAATCCGCTCTGTATATTTATTTCCTGTTGCTCTTCTTTCCCATTTGCCTGGTACCGGATCGCCCCTGCTTCGAGGGCAGCTATCATCGGAGCGTGATGAGGCAGCACGTCGAACGAGCCTGCCGTACCCGGAAAGGATACATAATTCGTTTCTCCTTTGAATAAAATGCCGTCGGGGGATATGATTTCCAGTTCCATGCTTTATTAATTTGCTTGTTCTGCCAGTTTCTTTCCTTTTTCAATCACATCTTCAATCGTTCCTACATTCAGGAAGGCCTGTTCAGGGATATCGTCTGTCTCTCCGTCCATGATCATATTGAATCCGCGGATCGTATCTTCGATAGAGACCATTACGCCCGGTACGCCGGTGAACTGTTCCGCCACGGCGAAAGGCTGCGACAGGAAGCGTTGTACGCGGCGGGCGCGGTTAACCGTCTGGCGGTCCTCGTCCGAAAGTTCCTCCATACCCAGGATTGAGATGATGTCCTGCAATTCCTTGTTACGCTGGAGGATCTGTTTTACACGCTGGGCTGTTTCGTAATGTTCTTTGCCGACAACCAGCGGGTCGAGGATACGGGAAGTCGATTCCAACGGGTCGACAGCCGGATAGATACCGAGCTCCGTGATCTTACGGCTCAACACGGTGGTTGCATCCAGGTGTGTAAAGGTGGTTGCCGGAGCCGGGTCTGTCAAGTCGTCGGCGGGCACATACACAGCTTGTACGGATGTGATGGAGCCTTTCTTTGTCGAAGTGATGCGTTCCTGCATAGCACCCATTTCTGTTGCCAGGGTCGGTTGATAACCTACGGCAGACGGCATACGACCCAACAGGGCGGATACTTCCGAACCGGCTTGTGTGAAACGGAAGATATTATCAATAAAGAACAGGATATCGCGTGTCTCGCCCTCCGGAGCCAGGTCGCGGAACGATTCGGCTATTGTTAAACCGGATAGGGCTACCGAAGAACGTGCTCCCGGGGGTTCGTTCATCTGCCCGAATACCAGGGTAGCCTGCGATTTCGCCAGTTCTTCATGGTCTATCTTCGACAGGTCCCAATGACCGGCTTCCATACTTTCTTTAAATTCCTTACCATAACGGATCACGTTCGACTGGATCATCTCGCGCAGCAGGTCGTTACCTTCACGGGTACGTTCACCTACACCGGCGAAAACAGAGAATCCGTTGTTCTTCTTGGCAATGTTATTGATCAGTTCCATGATAAGAACTGTCTTACCTACGCCGGCACCACCGAAAAGTCCGATTTTACCACCCTTGGAATAAGGTTCCAGCAGATCGATCACTTTAATACCTGTGTAAAGGACGTCCTTACTGGTTGTTAAATCCTCAAACTTCGGTGGTTCACGATGGATGGGAAGAGCTCCTTTACGATCCAGTTCTTCCATCCCGTCGATCGAATCACCGGTCACATTCATCAAACGCCCTTTTACCTGGTCTCCAACAGGCATGGTAATGGGCGAACCGCATGATACGGCTTTCATTCCTCGCTGCAGTCCGTCCGTCGTGTCCATAGCCACTGTACGGACTGTGTTTTCCCCAATATGCTGCTGTACTTCAACAATCAGCACTTTTCCATTGGGGCGGGTTATCTCCATGGCATCATGGATGCGTGGTAACACAATTTTCTCTTCTTTTTCATTATCGAAGTGAATATCCACTACCGGACCGATAACCTGCGAAACATAACCTTTTGTTTCTCCCATACAATTCTTTTTAACCTCATCAATTTGTTTTCAACCCTGCAATATTACGAAAACAACCCGCCGGAAAACCGAAGATATTACTTTTTTGGCTTTTTTGCACTTAGTTAAACTTTAAACTAAATTGTGTTGTGTTCTGAAATAAACCAACCATTATGAAATATGGAACAATTCGAGGGCGTAAAGCCCCCTCTGATTTGTCAATAAGCGGTTATTTTAGGGTTGAATGCAAAGTCCGTCGAAAACAGTTGTTGTGTTTCTCATTGTTAAAAAAAGAGGAAATTATTCCTCTCCCTATATTAATATATGTAAGAGGCTGCCTAAAATAGTATAGGCAGCCCCTTGTTTTATCTTCGGAAAATTATTTTTTACCATTCTAGGAACTTGCCACGTTGCCGGCGTTTCTCCAATTCTTCCTGCAAATACTTTTTCCGGTCTTTTGCAATGTATTGACGGGCAAAAATATTCGGAACGGCAACTCCCAGTGAAATACAGAGAATGATAAGGGCTGAATTGATACCGTTGAAGAATGCATTCGTTACCTCGCCGATCACTCCGTGCAGGTTGATGAAAGCTAACAGGGAGCGGTACATCAGGACTCCGGGGATCATAGGGATTACCGACGGGATCGTTAATACATGGTTGGGGACATGAAACCAATGGACTGCCTTGACAGCCAGGAGGCTGACCACGAAACTTCCCATGAACGAGCCGATCACAGGACCGTAACCGAGTTCGAAGTTCACAAAGTTACGGGTACACACAGCAATGATACCACCAACGGCAACGACCCATAACAGGCGGCGCTGTATATTGAATATCATTGAGAATCCCATAGCAGCGATAGCAGCGGCGATTGCATAAACATAATAAGGATCATGGGGAACCATGCTTAATTCGCTGAATTTATGGTCGATCGCAACATCATTCATGACCAGTATGCGCAGCGCGAATGCGATACCGAAAGTCATTGCACCTACCATCATAGCGGTATTGGCGGCACGTGTCATCCCAACCAGCAAATGGTTGTCGAGCATATCGTCCACAAAGTTGATCAGCGGCACTCCCGGCACAATGAACAGAGCACAGGCGAGTAGCGGATGGTAGGGTGTCTCGGATAAGCCCGAAAAAGAGGAGAGGTATGCTGTACAGGTGGCTATAAAAGCGGCTAGTGCTATGCTCATATATACGTTTAAGCCGGCTTCAACGCATCGTGCACGTACCCTGAAACCAATGAATGCACAAATGGAAGCGAACAGAAAGGCAATCCAGTCGGAACCGAACAGTTTACAGAATCCTCCACAGGCAAATCCTGCACCGATAGCGACAATATAAGGTACATAGTTGCGTGGTTTCCGGGCTATCTTTTCCAGTTCTTCTTCGTATTTGTCCAGCGAATAATCTTTTTCGATGGCATGCCAGGAGAGGTCGCTGACTTGTGAGATAGTGGTCATGTTAATGCCATGTTTCTCACATTTCTGGAATTTGGAAAACGAGTTCCTTTCATCGCTCACATTCACCATGATCATCGTCCACCGGATATCGATATGTAATTTTTCTTCCGGGATACCCATAAAAGCTGCTACTCGTTTCATATTCCGTTCAATACGGTTGGTGTCGGCAGCACTTTCCATCAATAATTTGCCTGTACGCAGCAAAAGGTCCAATTTGCGTCGCAGTAACAATACTTCCTTGTCTGTCATCTTTTTGTCTAATCCTTAAATGTATCTAATAACCTAAACGAACGGTAACAATGAAACCAATTCGGGGTGTAAAGATATTACTTTTCCTCGTTATGTTCAAAAGGGAAAGGCCAAGTAGAAGGTAAAGTGTAAATTATCGTCCGGATCTGCAATATAGAATGTAGGCTTTGTGAATTGATGAAATTTCTGGTCGTTTATTTGTAGGTGTCGATAAATTTTGCGAATATTGTGCAGGAATCGGATCGAGTATTTTATAATGATTGAATATTAGAGTATTGTTCGGATTTGATACGATAAAGATTAAAGGTACGGACTTTTTAACATTAAATTTTTTATCAATCGAAAATGAAAATTCAACACACAAGCATGTTATATGTGATTGCCTTATTGTTTTTCTCTTTGGAATTTGCTTTGGGTATTAACAGTTTCTTGGTACCGGTCTTAAAAAATGTGTTTCAACTATCGAGCGTTAATTCTAATTGATGTATGCGTTATATATATGATAAATCAACAAAAGATTATTGTGAATAAGAAATGAAAAAACATTTTTTAGGGATTGATATTGGTGGATCCTGGTTAAAAGGAATGCTTGTCTCATGCGATGATGATTGTTCGGCCCGACAATTGGCTATGGAGTGTCGTCATAAGAAGCCGGTTCGGGTGAGTAGCCATTTAGGTCGTGAGGCGACAGTTTATGATTTTATTCAGAGTTTGGAACTCTTGTTAAGGGACTTGAATATTGATGCGAGGAAAATAGATGGGATTGGGATCTCGTCTGCGGGTATCGTTCACTATGACGGTAGTGGAGTGGCATTATGTGCTTCTCATTTAAGTGCATTGATGTCAAAGGAGTGGATCGACTATTTGAAAGAACAAATCGGAGCCCCGGTTGTTTTAATTAACGATGCGGAAGCGGCTTGTATTGGTGCGGCGAGTTTAGATTATTTATCCGGTAACGTTTGTTATGGAATAGCGCCTATTGGTACCGGGTTGGGTTTTGTGGTGTTGAGAAATGGACGAAGATGGTGTGAGGCTTCGGTTCAGTTGCCTCTTTTAGGATCGGTTTATACACAACCAGATTCTAATTTTGATACTCTTGTCGGTGTATCGAAATATGCTCGGTTGGGAAACAGTAATAGTTTATGTGAGTTCTTTACAGAAAAAGAACATGAAAATTTAAGGAATACTTATTTGGATAATCTGGCCGGAGTGATTTATTCTTCTTCTGTGATTTATGGGGTTGAGGAGTTTTGTATAGCGGGCGGATTAGCGAATGCCGTTACTTCATTGGATTGGAATTTGGAATCAAAATTAGAGAAGTGTTTGAGCCATTATCCCATGTATAACCAAAAAAAGTTACGAGTACGTGTTTTTAAGGAAGGCAATCAATTACCGTTGATTGGAGCTGTGTTGTTGGCCAGAGGGAATAGTTTTGTTATTGAGAACCGTCAGGTTTTAGCTTATTCCGATATGCGAACGGAACAACCGTATGACGCCTCTCTTATGTTAAACAAATTGGATACGGCCTCTGTGTTGGAGAAGTTGTTTATGTTGGAACAAGAGGCCGGATCGAGATTGAAAGATTCATTACCGGTTCTCAAATCTATTATCGATCAGATTGTTCCTAAATTGTCAAATGGAGGCCGGTTGATTTATGTAGGATGTGGAACAAGTGGGCGTTTAGCTGCGATAGATGCGGTAGAATTAGCTTGTACGTTTGGTTTTCCGCGAGATAAGGTGTTAACGTTTATTTCTGGGGGTATAACGGATGCCGCGATAGATATAGAACAGAATTTCGAGGAGGATGCAAGTGCTGTTCCAGAATTATTAATGGCTAATGTTTCACAGAAGGATGTGGTTATTGGTATTTCCGTAAGCGGAAAGGCTTTTTATGTGCAGTCCGCGTTAGCTTATGCAAAAAAAGAGGGGGCTTTATCGGTTATGATTCAGGCTGTTGATAAGGAACTTCCTTTTTGTGATTATGTCTTACCTTTGAATACAGGGGGAGAATTAATCGCCGGCAGTACTCGGATGAAAGCTGGTTCCGCGACAAAGAAGGTACTTAATTTTATTTCGACAACCGTCATGATTCGACTAGGGAAAGTATATGGCTGTTATATGACGGAACTGGAATGTCTCAATGAGAAATTAAGGGAACGGGCTGTCGGGATACTCCGGATTTTATTTGGCTTGTCTGACGCGGAAGCTTTGGACAAACTGAAAGAAAATAACTATAACTTAAATCAGACAATCAGGAAAATCTCAATTGACGAATGAAGAAATGAAGATATTCGGTGGTCATAAACGTGCTTATATAGATAAGGAATATGAATTGATATCGGAATTGAAGCGAGGTGATTATGACGCTTTCGATAAACTTTACAATTTATATGCTGATAGTTTATATAGCTTTATATTGAAAATGACGAAATCTCGTTCTGAATCAGAAGATATTCTACAAGAGACTTTTTTAAAAGTCTGGTATATGAGGGAGAAGATTTCACCGGATAAATCTTTCAAATCTTTTCTTTTTACTATATCCCATAATTTGATCATTGATTCATTTAGGATAAAGCTAAACAATATAGATTTTGAGCTTTTTCTACAAAATGATATAGAACATCCTTTAGAGAACTCGATGGAAGAGAGTTCGGAAGATTTTTTGAAACTATTATCGTTGGCTAAGAGAAAGATTTCAGATAAACAACGTGCTATCTTTGAATTGAAATATGAAAAAGGGTATTCTAATGTCGAGATTGCAGAGAAGTTGAATCTTTCTGAGAAAACAATCAGGAATCAATCGTCGATTATTGTAAATATAATAAAAAATGCTTTGGCTTTGATTATCTTGTTTATTATCAGTCGATAATGAGTCTTAGGTGATATCTGCCGGAATGACTGGGAGGCCGAATAAAATCTTCTATATGGATTTTATTCGGCTTTTTATAGTTTTTGGAATGTGGAAAGGATTTTTTTCAAAAAAGTCGGGACAATTTTTGACTTTTTCCGTATTATCTAAAACTGTATACTAAAATATGGAGAATACATTATTGTTAAGAGAGTTGTTGCACAAATATTTTCATGGTAAGTTGACCAAAAAGGAGTTGACTGACTTCCGGTCTGTGGTTAATGAAATGTCCGATGAAATGTTCAAAAAAGAATTGGATTTCATTTGGAATAATGAAAACGATGTAATACCAATGGATACATTAACAAAAAATAATATTCTTCAGTCTGTACATAATATTATAGATCATAAAGCGATAGTTGTAAAAAGAGTATTCAACTGGTGGAAAATTGCTGCCATTATTATGATGCCGATATTGCTTATAAATATTTCTCTATTATTTATGGATAATAAAGAAGAGTATGTGGCAAATGTTCAGGAATATACAGTCTTGTCTGGAAAAGGACAGAAAAATCAGATATTATTACCGGATGGAACTCATATTTGGTTAAATTCCGAATCGGAAATAAGTTATACTTCCAATTTCAATCAATCGAATAGAAGTATAAAATTGAAAGGGGAAGCCTTCTTCGATGTGAAAAAGAACGAGTATTTACCTTTCAATGTGGAGGTCGACTCAATTAATATTCAGGTATTGGGCACAGCTTTCAATGTATCTGCATATGCTGACGATCCAAATATTAAGGTTTCATTAGAGAGAGGTAAGGTGGAGGTTCGGATGCACGATGATAATAGTTTTCTGGCTACATTGAATCCGAACGAACAAGCTACTATAGATAAAAAGAGTATAGTAACAACAATCACTGACTGTGAGGCTTATACAGAAAGTATATGGCGACAAAATGTTTTAAAAATAAACAATATATATACGGATGAAATGATAAAGAAACTGGAACGTTGGTATGGAGTTCATATCAATGTGCAAAATATGCCGGTATCGAAGAGGTACGGACTTACGATAAAAGAAGAATCTTTGCGTGAAATGTTAGAACTGATCAATAGTATAACGCCTATTATATATAGGATAGAAGGAGAGGAGGTGACAATATCATATAAATAAATAAAAAGTATAGAGAACTGCCATTCTCTATACTCTTAAGGTATATTACCTCAAATCTGAGGTAAATAAAGTAATACATAATAGATATTATATCGAATAAATTCAAGGATGCTGAAAATCAATATCCCTATGGCTTATTCTATATAAACTCTAATTGACAAAGTTAGAAATATCATTGATATTTTTAAACTATTGGGTGAATATTTTTATTGATAAAATATTTAAATCAACTTAAATCTGTACATATGGTTAAAAAAATAATATTCTTATTGGCATTTTTTTCCTTTTTTGTAGTGATAAATACTACTGCCATAGCTCAATCAGCACAAAAAATAGATATTACGCTGAAGAAGCAAACGATAAAAGAATTAATATCTACATTAGAAAAGAAAACTGATTATACTTTCTTGTATAGTGATATTGATGTAGATGCTCCTGTCGATATTGATGTAGAGGGGAAAAGTATCCGGGAAGTTTTGAATATGGTGTTTGGGCCGTATGATATCTCATATGAGATAAAAAATAAAAGAATCATACTGAGGAAGGGAGCAAATAGAACAACTGATCAGACATTAAATAAGATTATTGTTAAAGGAACTGTTTTGGATGCTCAAAACGAACCTCTTTCAGGAGCTTCGATTACAATAAAATCTCAACAGACAGGAACGGTTTCGGACATTGATGGTAAGTTCAGTTTGGAAGTACCTCAGAATAGCGTAATTAGTGTTTCTTATCTGGGGTTTGTAAGCAAAGATGTTAAAGTCACGGATGGCAGAGATTTAAGAATCGTTCTGCAAGAGAATGCTAAGCAATTGGAGGGTGTAGTCGTAGTGGGATATGGCGTACAGAAAAAGGTAAATATTAGCGGCGCTGTAGATGCAGTAGGAACTGAAGTGTTTGAAGGTCGATCATTTCCTAATGCTACGCAGGCGTTACAAGGTGCTGTTCCCAACTTGAATATAAGTTTGGCAGACGGAAAACCCCAACGTGCTGCTTCTTTCAATATACGCGGTACTACTTCAATTGGGCAGGGAGGTAATGCTTTGGTTTTAATAGATGGTGTGGAAGGAGATCCTTCTTTGCTTAACCCCAATGATATTGCAAGTGTCAGTGTTTTGAAAGATGCCGCTTCGGCTGCTATTTATGGTGCTAGAGCAGCTTTTGGAGTAGTGTTGATAACAACAAAAGCTCCACAAAAAGGTAAAGTATCAGTTAATTATACCGGAAACTTTTCTCTCAGATCGATTGCGAAAAAGCCAGAGTATGTAACTGATGGTGTGACTTATTTGGAACATTTCAGAGAAGCGTGGTGGAACCAGAACGGAACAGTACCGGAAAATCTGAATGGTTTTCAACCCTATAGTGATGCATGGCTGGAACGCATGAGGGCTTGGAAAGCATCAGGCGCAGGACCGAAGACTGAAATATTACCAAATGGAGATTATGAGTATTATTACAACATGGACCATTATGATCTTTTATATAAAGACCACTCTTTTGCTCAGGATCATAACTTGAATATTTCAGGGGGGAGCGATAAGAGCGATTTTTATATTTCAGGACGTTTTTATGGTTTCGATGGTATGTTTAACTTTAATCCGGATGATTATAAGGCCTATAATCTAAGGGCTAAAGGTTCTCTTATGGCTACGAAATGGTTACGTATTTCCAATAATATGGAATTTTCTCGAGATTATTTCCATCAACCTCTTTTCGGAGCTGCTTCTGGCTTTCTTACTCCCGAGCGTTGTATCGAAGTAACAGGCTTTCCAACAATGCCGATATATAACCCTGATGGGACTTATACACGTACAGGGGCTTTTGGTATTGGCGGTTTGATTAATAAAACGAATTATAGGGATAATACGAGAAATTTGTTTAAAAATACAGTCGGTTTTAGTGCTAATTTCCTTAATAATACATTACGCGTTAATGGAGATTATACTTTTAGTTATGATGTTGGCGAACGTTTTGAAAAAGCGGTTAAAGTTCCGTTCTATGATAATGCGAATGCAACTGCTCCTACTGGAATATTTGGAGACGAATTAGGAAGTATCCTTGAACGGACAGGTAAAACGATGTATACGGCTTCCAATATTTATGCAGAGTATGAAAATACATTTGCGGAAGATCATTATTTAAAAGCGATGGCCGGTTGGAATTACGAAACATCTACTTTTAAAGTGAACAGCATTTCGCGTAACGGGTTGTTAATTGAAAGTGCAGAAAGCGTGCAATTAGCTACCGGAAAGTCTATTTATCCATCAGCAGAGTATGTTAGATGGAGAACATTGGGTACGTTTTTCCGCCTGAACTATAGTTATAAGAATCGTTATTTGGTGGAAGTAAATGGACGATATGATGGTTCTTCTCGATTTCCGAACAATCAGCAATGGGGATTTTTCCCTTCTATTTCAGGTGCATGGAGAGTTTCGGAAGAATCGTTCTGGCATGTGAATGATAATATTTTATCAGATGCTAAGGTGCGTGCTTCTTATGGCTCTTTAGGTAATGGGAACATTTCTCCTTATCAATACTTGGATTTGTTATACATTTCTAACTCGAGGTTGGTACTTGATGGTGCGTTGCGTAAAAGAACAAGTGCTCCCAATCCTATTCCGGATGGACTGACATGGGAAAAAGCTACCACTACGAATATTGGATTGGATTTTGGAGTATTAAAAGGTAAATTACGTTTCAATGGTGATTATTACATTCGAAAAACGACGGATATGTATGTACCGGGACCTACTTTACCTGATATTTTTGGTGCTGCCGCTCCTAAAGGTAATTATGCAGGGATGACAACGAAGGGATTTGAACTTACCCTGAATTGGCAAGATCAATTCATGCTAGCTGATAAAAACTTCAATTATCAGATTCGTGCAACTCTATACGACTATGTATCGAAAATCGACAAGTATAACAATCCAACCAAGCGATTTACGGATTATTACGAAGGAATGACCGTTGGTGAGATTTGGGGATTTAAAACGGATGGATTATTCCAACATGATCCGACGCCGGAAGAATATGTCAATACTATTTTTACACCTTCTTCTGATTCTAAATGGCATGCAGGTGACCTGAAGATTCAAAATTTGGATAATAGTCCTGATAATATGATTACTAAAGGCGATCAAACGGTAGATAATCCCGGAGATATGACTATTATCGGTAACTCTTCTCCTCGTTATCAGTATAGTTTTACTTTGAGTGCTGATTGGAATGGATTTTTCTTATCTGCGTTCTTCCAAGGGGTAGGCAAAATGAATTGGTATCCGGGAGCGGAATCTGCTTTTTGGGGACAGTATAATCGGGCATACAACCAAATACCGTCATGGCATCTAGGTAATTATTGGACACCGGAAAATACAGGTGCTTATTTACCACGCTATAGGGGAGGTCAGAATCCTCCGGTATTTGAAGCGAACGATAGATATTTGCAAAATGCAGCTTATTTGATGTTGAAGAATTTGCAGATAGGTTATACGCTACCTGAATCATGGTCATCAAAGATAGGTGCAAAGAATGCCCGTATCTATTTGAGTGGTGAAAATCTAGCAAGTTGGTCGCCTCTCTACAAGGTAACAAAAAATAGCATGGATGTTCTTACTGCGATGGGAACGACAGATCCTGACGGCGATGGTAGTTTTGATCAAGGATCAGGAAACGGATACCCTTTGTTGAAGACTTTCTCACTTGGTGTTTCAGTTACTTTTTAGTTTAATCTTTTACTTCCAGAATATGAAAAAGTATTTATTTATATTACTAGCTATAGCGTTCTTGTTGCCAGGTTGTGAATTGAATGAAGAACCAGTTTCCACTATCGACAAGAACTCTGTTTTCAGTAGTGAAGAAGGTTTGTCTGCCTATTCTATGTCATTTTATGAAATTTTCCCGTCTCCTACTGTGCAAGGCGCAATAGAAGGAGGTTATGAAGGTTTCGGTGCGATTCCTACTGATTATTGTGCTGCTCAGTCTATTCTACCTTTTGTTCTACTGAATGGAGTCAGTGAAAATACGAGTACGGGCTGGAACTGGGCGAATTTGCGTAACTTGAATTACTTTATTGTTAATTGTACGAATCCTGATGTTCCGGAAGAGGTAAGAAATAATTATATCGGACTTGCCAGGTTCTTTCGTGCATGGTTCTATTTCGATAAGGTGAAGACATTTGGTGACGTACCTTGGGTAGATCGTCCATTGGATCCTCAAGATGAGGATATATTGTATGGCTCACGTGATTCACGAGAACTCGTGATGGAAAAGGTGTATGAAGATTTGATGTTTGCAGCTCAGAATATAACCCGTACTACAGATGCGACCCAGTGTACCTATGTTACCAAGTGGGCTGTATTGGCTTTTGCCTCTCGCGTTGCATTATTTGAAGGTACTTTTCGGAAATATCATAATCTGAATTTAGCAACATCGGCTGACACGTGGTTGAAACGAGCTGAAGATGCGGCATACGAAGTAATGCAGAGTTCGGGAAAACGGCTAAACCCCAGTTATCGTGAATTATTCACCAGTAATAATCCTCCTACTACCGAAACAATTTTAGCTATTACGGGAAGTGAATCTTTAGGTATAATGCATAGTACTAATTGGTATTGGTCGACGGGAATTACAGTTACAACGCATTTTATTCGTCCTTTTGTATGTACTTATTTGCAAAAAAATGGTACGCCTTATACAGATCGTCCGGGGTGGCAATATGAGGATTTTTACGAGGAATTTCAAAATCGTGATGAACGATTGAGTGCTACACTTCGTTATCCGGGATATAAGCGTGAAGGAAATCTTGCGTTACCATTATTGAATGGTATCGGTCGGTTAGGTTATCAGATGTATAAACTTTGTGTTGATGCGACGGCTCCTGATGCAGCTCAGTTAAGTACTCATGCCTTACAGGTGATACGTTATGGAGAAGTGTTGCTTAATTATGCCGAGGCAAAAGCTGAATTAGGGACATTTACGAATGATGACTGGAGTAAAACGATAGGTGCTTTACGGGAACGTGCAGGTATTACGGGAGGTCTTACGAGCAAACCGACTGTAGTGGATAATTATTTGAAAAATACTTATTATCCAAATATTTCTGATCCGGTGATTTTGGAAATACGCCGTGAGCGTGGAATTGAACTATCATTTGAGGGGGTCCGTTTTGATGATGTTCGTCGTTGGAAATGTGGAAATTTATTTAAAATGAGTTGGACGGGTATGTATATTCCTTTTATTAACCTGCCGTTAGACATAGATCATGATGGAACTCATGATGTGATCTATTATACAGACGAGGCTGAGCTGGCAAAGGCAGATGCTTTATGCAATAATCCGAATGTATATAAAGTTGCGGTAAGTACAAATCCTGATTCACCTTTGTTACAGGTTCATCCTGCAGGTGATGGCGTAGGATACTATTTGGCATGGCGTACCAATGAAGATCATCTTAAAGTTTGGGGATCAAAGCAATATTTATATCCTATTCCTAGAGCAGCATTAAATCTAAATCCGAATCTCGGTCAGAATCCAGGATGGGAAAATGGTGCCACCAATGATGGAAACTAAAAAGTAGAGATCTTTTAGTTTTTATAAAAGGAAGCTGTGTCAAAAGTGATCATTCTGTTCTCTTGTACTTGTGTACAACGTTGATATACAATATTCGGGGTGAAATGGTGGGTCGATTCCGCCATAAAAGAATGTACTTTTGCCACAGTTCCTGTTTGATATTTATAAGATTATTGAACAACCATAATATTTCATATATGGAAAAGAAAAAAATAATAACCAAAACGAAAAATAGACTTTATTATGATGGTTATCATCTTTCTCGACGGGATTTTTTGACAAAAAGCATTACATGTATTGGAGCTCTTAGTGCTTTTTCGAGTTTTACAATGTTTACGACTAGTAGTTGTGTGTCCGGGCATAGTCTGCATACAAGTGATTCTGTCGTGGCAGCGGATAATCTTCTGAAAAGAGTTGTTCCAGAACTTGTAGACAAAGTTCGGTTTGAAGAAATTCCTTCTGATAATGATTTAGATGTTTTCGAACTGCAAAGTGATGATGAAATCCTCGTGATTCGTGGCAACAACGGCGTTTCGATGGCTTCGGGACTAAACTGGTATTTGAAACATTACTGTCATTGTCAGATCACTTTTCGTGATCGACAACTGAACATACCAGATCTGTTACCCCAAATAGCAGAAGTCGTAAGGATTGTATCTCTGTATCAATACCGTTATTATTTTAATTATTGCACATTTGCTTATACATTGGCATGGTGGGATTGGAACGATTGGGAATGGATGATTGATCTGATGGCTCTTTACGGTATTAATGTTCCTTTAGCGGTGACTGGTCAGGAAGGTATTTGGCGGAATGTTGGAAAACGTCTAGGTTTATCAGAGGAACAGATGCAGGATTTCTATGTTGGACCCGGTTATTTGCCATTTGGTTGGATGGGGTGTCTCGACCGCTGGGCAGGACCGCTTCCTAATTCGTGGATCGATGATCATATTGAACTTCAAAAGAAAATTCTCAAACGGGAACGTGAACTTGGAATGACCCCCGTTTTACAGGGATTTAGTGGACACGTCCCGCGTAAATTGAAAGACGTTGATAAAAATGCTAAGCTGGTCAAACTATCTCCATGGGTTAATTTTGAACCGACTTATTTTGTTGATCCTGCTGATCCGTATTTTATTGAAATTGGAAAAATATTTCTCGAAGAGCAAACGAAACTTTTCGGAACTAATCATCTTTATGCTTCGGATCCATTTATTGAAATGCCGCCCGAGAATAATGATCCCGAATTTATACGCAAAATGGGATCATCTATCTATCAATCTATGCAGTCTGTCGATTCCGAAGCTGTTTGGATGTTGCAAAGTTGGCCTTTCGTTCATTTTAATACGGAGTTTTGGCAAGCATCGCAAGCCGAGGCGTTCTTCCGGAGTGTTCCACAGGGTAAATTACTGATTCTTGACTTATATTGCGATGTGACGCCGGGCTGGCCTAAATTTGAAAATGCCTTTTTCGGTCAACCGTGGATTTGGTGTATTATCCAGAATTTCGGAGGACAGGTTAGTTTACATGGAGGGCTTGACATTATGGCCGCGGATCTGCGTAAAGCCCTTGAACAGCGAGGGAAAGCTTCGGGTAATATGGCTGGAATTGGATATGCTATGGAAGGTCTTTGCTATAATCCTGTTATTGACGAGTTTCAATCGGATATGATTTGGCGTACTTCCATTCCTGATATCACGGAGTGGCTTAGTGGATTTGTTAAACGGCGTTATGGGAAAGACTTTCTTAAAGCTCGGGAAGTTTGGGGTAAATTACATCAAACAGTTTATCAGCAGAATCAGAATCATGGAAATATCCTACAGGCCCAACCGTCATTTACTTATAAGGCTGCAAAACCTGATAAGACTTTCGCATTGATTTGGAAATCTTTTTTAGATATCTCAGATGAAGTAGGTAAAGAGAAAACTTATCAATTCGATATTGTGAACGTGACACGGCATGCATTAGGTTTATTAGCGCCTCTTTATTATGGAAAACTTATTACAGCCTATCTAAATAAAGATCGAGATGCTTTGAAAGCTGCTTATGAAAAGATGGATGAATTAATAAACGATATCGATCGGCAATTGGCTACTAATTCAGAGTTTTTGTTGGGGGCATGGCTTGAAAGAGCAAAACGCTGGGGACACACACAAGATGAGAAAAAACAATATGAATGGAATGCCCGTAAAATTATTTCAGTTTGGGCATTTGATGGTGAACTTAATGATTATGCAGCTAAACAATGGTCAGGAATGATGCGTGATTATTACGGGCGTAGATGGAGACATTTTTATAACTCGATAGACAAATCATTAGCTGACGGTACGAAATGGGATAGTCGTCATTATACGGATGATCTCTTACGGTTACAAGAAGATTGGACGAGGGAGACAACTGTTTTTCCTGCTCATATAAGTGCTGAAGACCCGGTTGTTGTTGCAAAATCTCTTTACGAAAAATATGCTGGTGAATTTGAAGTCCCTTTGAATATCCCGAAATTCAAGATGATGGATGGAGTTCCAGCGCTGCTTACAGAGTAAAAAATCAATGCAGTTCTATAGATTCGGTAAATATTGTTGCTACTGACAGAGCAGTTAACAGTAGACAGAGGGTAGGGAGGGTGGGTGACCATAGTTGAAGCGTAGCGTGTCATGTAAAAAAATAATCCAGATTAAATATCTTCCGTAAAGAATAATTACATATATTTGTTTAATCTCTATTATTATTTTATTGCCCATTGCCTGAACTGTACACCTCTTTTGCAAGAAACCCTGTAACCGACCGAAATGATCATGGCAAGGTAGTAAAAATCAATGTATCGATTAACCTTTCTATTACCTTCCTGACGAACTACTCGAATTTTTATTATTTACAGGTAAATCAGATGTTTAATGTAAAAGTACGATAAACATTTCGATAATCAGTCAGAAAAGAAGGCGGATATTGATTAGTGCCCAGACCCACAATTATAGAAAAGTGGCAGGTCGGATAATAGGGATTTCCGATATATTTAGTACTTTTGCCATCGAATTATGGTGTAACGGCTTAGTTTCCACTATCCGTTAGTAAAAGGGAATCCGGTGCGAATCCGGAACTGTACCCGTAGCTGTAAGTTCTGTAACCCCGGCAAATCTTGTTGCCACTGACTGCAAAGTTGGGAAGGCGGCCGATCATGGGAGAACGAGCCAGAAAACCTGCCATCATTCTGTTGATGCGATACCTCGGGTAAGGTATTGATAGACCTGAAGATATGCGAACATTATATGTTAAAATGATTGTATGCCTGTTTGGTATACTTCTGTGTGTGCCTGCTGTGTATGCACAGACAATTGATACGACTGCTTATCACCAGCTGAAAGGTGTCGAAGTGGTGGAGAAGGCGCGTCCGTCCACTACCCGCGAAGCGGCTCCTTTGCAGGTGATGGATCGTGCCGGCATCGAACGGTTGGGGATACAGGACTTGTCGGAAGCGGTAAAACGTTTCTCCGGTGCTACCGTAAAGGATTACGGTGGGATAGGAGGACTGAAGACTGTTTCTGTGCGCAGCCTGGGTGCACAACATACAGCCGTCAGCTATGATGGCGTGACGATAACGGATGCCCAGAGCGGACAGGTCGATATCAGCCGCTTCTCACTGGATAATGTAGAAATGGTTTCACTTTCGATCGGACAGACCGACGATATTTTCCAGACAGCCCGGATGTATGCATCGGCGGGGGCGTTGAGTGTGAAGACTAGTTCTCCGGACTTTACATCTTCTCCTTTCCATTTGAAAGCTCAATTGAAAGCGGGGTCATTCGGTCTCGTGAATCCTTATTTACGTTATGAGCAGAAGTTCGGTAAAAAATGGTATGCCTCCTGGCATGGCGATTATTTGCGGGCTGATGGTAATTATCCGTTTACCTTAGTGAACGGTGACTTGGTAGAAAAGAAGAAAAGAAATAACAGTGATATCGAATCCTGGCGTACAGAACTTAATTTTGCAGGTGATTTGGGAAAAGCCGGTACGCTGTCGATGAAAGGATATTATTTTGATTCCCACAGAGGACTGCCAGGGTCTGTAATTCTCTACAATGATTATTCAGGTGAACGCTTGTGGGATCGGAATGCCTTTGCACAAGCTCGTTATGAGAATCGTATAACTGAAAAGTTCGCTTTGCAGGCACAGGCCAAATATAATTACTCCTGGATGCGCCATTTGGATGTTGATAATAAGTATGAGTCGGGAAGACAGGATGACCGGTATACACAAAAGGAATATTATCTTTCCGTATCCGGTTTATATTCGCTGACAGATCATCTTTCGTTTTCTTTGGCTGAAGATTATTTCATCAATACATTGGATAATACCATTCCGGAATGTCCTTTCCCAAAAAGATATACTTCTTTAACGGCTTTGGCCGCCCAATATAAAGATACAAGATTGACTGCTACAGCCAGTTTATTGGGAACTTATATAACCGAGAAAGTAGAAAGAGGCGACAAGCCGTCTGACCGTAAACGATTATCACCGGCAGTCAGTTTATCATGGAGGGTTATGCCTGAATATAATTTCCGTTTACGAGCTTCTTATAAAGATATATTCCGTGTTCCGACTTTTAATGACCTGTATTATCTGCGGATGGGAAATACCAATTTGAAACCGGAGCGTGCAACTCAATATAACCTGGGAATGACCTGGAGTGGTTCGTTACCTTTTATTAATTATCTGAATGCATTTGTGGATGGTTATTATAATCGTGTGAGTGATAAGATCGTTGCCATACCGACTATGTTCATCTGGAAAATGATGAATATGGGGGAAGTTTCAATCGGGGGAATTGATGTCAACTTGTCGGCAGAGGTTCCTTTATGGAAAAATATTTCTTTATCCGGACAAGCTTCTTATTCCTGGCAACATGCGATAGATATAACAGACGGGACTGAGAAGAATTATCGGGATCAAATACCTTATACTCCACGGCATTCAGGAAATGTATCTGTGGCATTCCAAATGCCCTGGGTCAATGTGTCTTATTTATTGACCGTGGTAGGAGACCGCTATGCAAGTCCCCAAAATATAGGAAGGAATCTGATAGATCGTTATGCGGAACAAACGATTTCGCTGAATCGATCGTTTACTTTTGCTTCCTGTTCTTTGCGGTTGCAGTTTGATATTATAAATGTCGGTAATATAAATTATGATGTGATAAAGTACTACCCCATGCCCGGACGTTCTTTCCGGGGAGGGCTTGTTTTTGTGTATTAAGAATAGATTTTGGTTAACAAACAATTAATGTAATTAGAAATGAAAAAGAATTTTTATTGGTTTGCCTGTCTTGCTTGTGCAGTGCTGGCTTTTTCTTCTTGTAGTGATGATGACGATAAGAATGGACCGGATGTAGAGATCCCGGAAGAAGTAACAGGTGTTTATATTCTGGACGGTGGTAGTTTTGGTGATAATAATACCGGAATTTCTTATTTGGACTCAGAAGGAAAGGTAACAGAAGATATTTTTAAGAAACAGAATAACCGTGCTTTGGGAGATATGGGACAACACATGATTAAATATGGTTCTAAACTATATGTATCGGTGTATGGTTCCAAGACTGTTGAAATATTGGATGCTGCCGATGCTACAAGCTTGAAGCAGTTGACTTTGACTGACGATCAGGGTGCAACACGTGCTCCACGTATGTTTGCTGCCTATAAAGACAAAGTGTATCTGACTACTTTTGACGGTTATGTAGCTAAAATAGATACTGCATCGATGGCTGTTGAAGGCTATGTGAAAGTAGGTCCTAATCCTGACGGCATAACGGTTGCCAATGGTCGTATCTATACGGCAGATACAGATGGAATGAACTGGCCGAGTCAAAGTACCAGTGTTTCTGTTATCGATATTAATAGCTTTAAATTCGAAAAAACAATTACAGTGTCATTGAACCCGAATTATATCTATTCAGATTCAGATGGTGATGTATATGTTATTTGTATGAGCGACTATTCAGATGATAAATCGTATATTGTGCAACGTATTGATGCTAAAACAGACGAAGTAAAGACTGTAGAAGGTATTAAGGCTTATAAAATGACTGTTGCGGATGATATCGCATATATCATGTTCAATGATTATTATGCAAATGAAGTGAAGTTTTATAAATACGACCTGAAAAACGAGAAGCTGTTGAGTGATAATTTTATCACAGATGGAACTGTAGTCAGCTCTCCTAATGGTATCGGTGTTGATCCCGTTACAGGTGATATCTATGTAGGGAAAAGCAATAAGAAGAACAATGGAGATGTTTATATCTTCTCTTCTGAAGGAAAGTTGAAGTCTCAGTTTGAAACGCTTCCTTATCCGTCAGAATTTGTATTTATGACTAATAAGTAAAAACACTTTGTGATTTGAAACAAATTTGTTTTTTCATAATATTTGTGCTTTGGGCTGTTTCGTGTACTCAGTCCAAAGTTCAGAACACTACCGGAAGTGATTTATTAAGTTCCGACACCATCCGTTACGCCCAAGGATTTACAGTTCAATATTTCGACGACTATACCTCCGTCGAAGTCCGTGATCCCTGGGACAGTACCCGTATCCTGCAACGGTACCTTTTGGTAGACCGTGAGCAGTCGGTACCGGGTAATCTGCCGAAAGGAACAGTGGTACGGACTCCTATTCGTAATATAGTTGTCTATACCTCCGTACATGCTGCTATTATCGATCAGCTGAATGAAGCTGATAAGGTGATCGGTGTATGCGAACCCCGATATATGGATACTCCTGCCATTCAGGAGGGTCTGCGTGCTGGACGGATTGCCGATCTGGGTGAAGCAACTTCGCCGAATATAGAAAAGATCATCGGTATAGGGGCGGAGATCATCATCGCTTCCCCCTTTCAGAATGCGGGATATGGCCCGGCTGAGAAACTGGGTATTCCCATTATTGAGGCAGCCGACTATATGGAGTCGTTGCCTCTGGGACGGACCGAATGGATACGTTTCTATGGCCTGTTGTTTGGAAAGAGTGCGATGGCAGACTCCATCTTCCGCGAAACGGAACAAAGCTACCTGGAACTGAAAGAGCTGGCAAAGACCGTGACCAACCGTCCGACCGTCATCTCCGAAAAGAAATTCGGCTCTTCCTGGTATATGCCTGCCGGTGATAGCTACATCGCCCATTTGTATGCCGATGCCGGTGCCGATTATATCTTTAAGGATCTTCCCGGAGCAGGCAGCACACCTCTGGCTTTTGAAACCGTGCTCGATAAAGCCATCCATGCCGATATATGGCTGATCAAATATAATCAGGCAAATGATATGACATACAAAGATCTGCGTACCGAGTATACTCCCTACGAGAACTTTGATGCCTTCAAGAATCGTCGGATCTATACCTGTAATACGGGCGTTGTTCCTTATTATGAGGAGTTTCCGATCCATCCGGATTATCTGTTGAAAGACCTGGTGTGGGTATTTCATCCTGAATTACTGCCCGGTTATACACCGCGTTATTACCGGAAGATGGAATAACGTAATTCTACCTAAAAGTTTTTCGGATTTATTTGTTATTTGCAATAATAACTTATAATATCCTGTTTATTAGAATATAACGCCATTGCAAATGCCTCTTTTATTTGCAATGGCGTTTGTCATTTGTCATATATACACAAAGTTTTCAAAAAGTATCTGCCATCTGTCACCTGTCGGTGTAACATTCATGTTATCAAACGATAAAGCGTTGCAGACGTTTCTTTTTATCTGCAACTTCATCTGTCATCTGTCACCTGTATCGTTACCTGCATAAGACTATGTATTAATAGCCATATAACTGCCTGTTAAGAAGGGAGATGCTAATACAAGAGTCCCGACCTGTTAAAATTACCCTGTACAGGGTAACCTGGTAGAGTGTACAGGCTGGTTTTGTACGGTGTGCAGGGTAATTTGCCAGGGTGTACAGGGTAGAAATAACAGCTCAAATCTTAACATTTAGTTCTTCCTGTCTTAATATATAAAAGCTGCTAGAGAGGGTGGGAGTGTGATTATCATAATCCAGGGTTAAAACCCCGGGCTAATTTGGGGTCAGGCTTACAGCCTTCAAGATTAATAAGAACCAGGTACGCGGATGACGCGGATTAGGTTCTTTTATTGCGACAAATAGATTCAAATTTGGCAAATATTGAACAAACTATGCCTATTCATCTATTAATTATGTATATTTGTGCAGTTACTAACATAAAACACTTAATTATGAAAGAATTAGATCAGAAAGCCATGGCAGAGAATGAAAGACAAGAGTTACAGGACCGGTATGTCCGCTTCGACTGGGCAATCAAGCGCTTGTTGCGCCAGAAGGCCAACTTCGGTGTGCTCAACGGTTTCCTGACCGTGATGTTGCGTGAGGAGGTTAATATTCTCGAAATCCTTGAAAGTGAAAGCAACCAGGAAAGTGCCGACGATAAATTCAACCGTGTCGACATCAAGGCCAGGAACAGCAAAGGCGAAATTATCATCGTCGAGATCCAAAACACCCGTGAGGTACATTATCTCGAACGCATCCTCTACGGAGTGGCCAAAGCCATCACCGAGCATATCTCGCTGGGCGAAGGCTATCAGAATGTAAAGAAAGTCTACTCCATCAGTATCCTTTATTTTGATCTGGGTGTGGGAACAGACTATATCTATCATGGTCAGAACCATTTCACCGGCGTACATACCGGCGACCGTCTGCGTATTAACACACGTGATCGCGATGCAGTCATTACTCGTCTGCCTGCGGAGATCTTTCCGGAGTACATTCTTATCCGCGTAAACGAGTTCGACAAAGTGGCCACCACGCCATTGGATGAATGGATCACCTATTTGAAAGACGGTACGATCCGTCCCGACACGACGGCGCCCGGTCTTCGTGAAGCCCGCGAGAAACTGAAATACTACTCCATGTCTTCGAGTGAGCGCCATGCGTATGACGAGCACCTGAATGCGATCATGATCCAAAACGACGTACTCGATACTGCCAAATGGGAAGGCCGTCTTGAAGGTCTTGCCGAAGGAAAAGCCGATGCTTTGCGTCAGACGGCAGTTAATATGAAACGTATGGGAATGCCGACAGCCGACATTGTAACCTGCACAGGGTTGTCGGTAGAGGAAATCGAGAAGTTATAGAAATAATTGAGCCTATCCGAACATAAACTATCAAAATAACAAAATCCCCGGTCTCAAGGAACTGAGCCGGGGATTTTCTGTAGTTTGGCATTTGAATTATAGGGAGTTGTTATTTTTGGTCCGTTATGCGTAGCCGTTCAGCATTCCGTAGAAATACATCGGCTTTAATATGTAAACTTTCAGTAACCAGGCTGCCCATTGTTCTTTTGATGTGTCCAACATCGTGAACGGGAATGAAGTTGCCGGTTTTTTATCATAATCGAACTCGCACAAAAGCACGTGTCCATAGTCTGTAACGATCGGGCAGGCTGCATATCCGTTGTATTTCTCAACAGGTTCTTTGCCTTCCATCAACGAGATCAGGTTCTTTGCAGCGATCGGCACTTGCATGCGTACGGCGGCAGATGTCTTACTGGTCGGTATGCCGGCAACATCTCCCAAAGAGACAATGTTCGGATACGTTTTATGTACCAGTGTCGTTTTATCGACCATCACCCAGGCTTCGGCAGCCAGCTTGCCTTCCGTCCATCCCAGTCCGGCTTCGCGAACGAAATCAGGAGCCGACATAGGAGGTGCGAAGTGGAAGAAATCGTAATCTTCTATGAAAGGAGTGATTACTTTTTCTTCTCCGACTGTTTCTACCTTTTCAAAATGTACTTGTTTGGCTGCTGTATCGACACCTTTTACACGCACATTGAGATTGATCGGAATATTGCGTTCCTTATAAATCTCCAGTAGACGGGGAGTATAGAAAGGAATATCATACAGCTCTTTGGATGCTGTGAAGTAATCCAGTTTAAGCTTATCCCGTGTACCCTGTTTGCGGCTGTAATCGTCTGTCAGCAAGCAAATCTTTTTCGGTGCCCCTCCGCATTTGTGTTTCGTGTATGTATCGGTGTAGATACCACGGCCACCTGTTTTAGAGAATTCCTGGAGCGCTTTCCAGGTTTTTTGTGCACCTTCGAAATCATATATACTGTGAGCGTTTCCCACTCCCAAAGTATCGTGTGTAATCCCTTCTACCTTTTCCCAGTTTGTCTGCACTCCCGGAGTCAGGACCAGAAAGTCGTAAGCGACCTTTCCGTTGTTGTTTGTTGTTACCAGGTTCATCACCGGGTCGACTGCTGCAACCGAATCTTTAATCCATTTTACTCCGTCAGGAATACAGTTCTCTTGTTTTTTCCAAACGTCGTCCGGTTGATAAACACCGGAAGCTATCAAAGTAAAACCAGGCTGGTAGAACTGTCGATCGCTTGGATCTATCAGTGTGATATCCGGCTTATCCAGCCAGTGCATCAAACGTGCAGCCATACTGAGCCCGGCTGCCCCTCCACCGATAACTACGATCTTTCCTTTTGCATTACTTGAGAATGCGTGAGCTTTTTGTGTACCCACAGCGGTTGTAATTCCCGCTGCTGTTAATATTTTGAGGAAATGGCGGCGACTGATTCCCTGCCTTTCCAATTCTTCCAGTTGTTCTTCCAGATCGTGTTTCATCATGCCTATAGAAATTAAGATTCAATTGCACCGGCAAAGGAAGTACATTTGGAAATAGATCAGCTAAAAAAGACTACTACACTACTTGCACAAATGATGTGTGTGGAGAAAAAGAGTACATCAGGACTTTCTCATGACTATTACAATAGAGGTTAAGTATTTGATATATACGTTCTTGTGAAAATATCAATTCTAGAAAATACTTTTTAGTAATTCATGAGGAAATCGATCAGATTTGTATCGCTGTCAAGGGACAGGCGCTTTCTTAAACGGTACCGTCGTAATTCTATCGCACGTACTGATACGTTTAACAGGGATGCGATTTCTTTTGTGGAGAGATTCATACGGAGCAGGCAACATATACGTAAGTCTCCGCTCGTTATATCGGAATATTGCTGGCGCAGCCGGTCGATGAAATTCTGATGTGCGCTGTTGAAATGTGTTTCGAACAGTACCCAGTCTGCCTGGTCGTTCAGCGATTCTTCCATCAGGTTTTTCATACGGTTGTAGAGTTTGTTCGGATAACGGTCACCGAGTGTTTCTTTCTGCTGTTCCAGTTCGTTCAGCAGTTTCTGTACGGCCTGGTTTCTTTTTACCAGCGCGGAGGTCTGTAAGGTGAGTTCGTTATTCTTGTTTTGCAGTTCAGCTTCCAGCATCCTGCTTTTCATCTGCTGGATCTTCTGTTCTTCCGCCTGCCGTTTGGCTTCCTGCTTGCTCTTCTCTTCCCGTTGCAGGTTTTTCAGATGATAACTGAGTGTATATTTACCGATCAAAGCGATGGATATGATATAAAGAAGCCATGCCCATATCGTATTATACCAGGGAGGACGGACAGTGATCGGGACGGATATCTCCAGATACGGCCCTTTTACCACATATTTGCGGATTTTGAGAATGTATTTTCCCTCCGGCAATTGCAGGAAAGATATCTCCCCGCCTTTTTGCCAGGGTGACCAGGTGGATGAAACACCTTCTATCATGTAACTGATCTGATGGTTCGGAGTGAAGATCGTACTTCCGACATAGATGGAAAATTCCTGGAAATTGTAAGGAAGGGATATCTTCTCCGTATTGACAGGCAGGTGGTGTACGCCGTGTTTGTCGATGTATTTTATTTCAGAGATCTGCAGAGGCGTACCGGGTCCCAGGCTGCCTTCTATCAGCTCACGTATATTGACCAGCAGGATGCCCTGCATGGCTGATATCAGATGAAGTGAATCATTCAAAGGATATATCTTCCGGTCCCTGCTCACCATGTTCATGTTGTAATTGTTGAGCAGCAGACGGCATTTCAATGTCCCTTTTCCCGCGTCGTTATGGAAAAGGCCGGCTTCGTTTTTGAAACAGAGCCAGTACATATTTTCGCCGATCGGATAGATTTGTTCCGCATCGGCAAACTCTCCTAACGATTCAGGGTCATTGAACACGTTCCCTACGCGGAGCGAGTCGAATACGCTGTTCTGCGGTAAGAGATGGAACGTTTCTTTCTTGATGTCGACCGGCTCAAAATTATCGCCGCCGCTTAATGTCCTTTTGAAATATCCTACATTGGTCTGGATATATAATGTGTCATTGAATAATGTGGCGTTTTTCAGTTTCCCTATCTGGCTGCGTTTGCCCAGCATAACGACAGGAGGTTCGAATGTTATTTGAGAGATGCCGTTATCGAAAGCGATCCATATCTGTTGCGCATCCTGGATACAGATGGCGCGCACGATGTTGTCGGGCAATGACTGGTCGTGGGTTGACAGATGTCGTAAAATGGTTCCGTCGGGACTGGTAATATATAACCCGTTATTGGTCGTACCGATGAAGTACAGGTCGTTTATCGTGGTAAAGACGGAAGGCTGGGCATGCAATATCTCGTCAGGGAGAATGAACGGGATAGAGACAGGAGGTTCTTTGAATTTGACTTCTGCCGGTATTTTGGAAAGTTTCTGGTAACGCATCACCCCGAGGTGATCGCGGGTCCATCCGCCGAAAGAGCTTTCGCTGATCGTGTAGATCGTATCATTGAGGAATGTAACGCCGTTTATAATGGATTTGTCGGGAGTTTCGTAATGCTTCCAGGTATTCCCGTCGAATGTAAGCAGCCCGGAATTGTTGGCTACGTAGAGTACACCGTCGGATGCGACGGATAATCCCCAGTTCTGACAACTGGCTTTATAATCGTCTACCGTAAAGTTTTTAATGAATAAATTAGGGACGGCTACCGAGGCATGCACAACGAAGAATGTCAGCATGAATGTCAGGAACAATATCGGTAGTCTGTACATAGGCACGAATTAAAATTAAACATGTAGAGACAGGGTAAATCCCTGTCTCTACAGTATTATGACCACAAATATACTAAAAATATTTGCTTATTTGTAATCCTGCCAATCTTTGATTTGGATATCTTTCACATCCATCGTGCAGAATGCTTCGATAAATGCGCTTGCCAGACGTGCGTTGGTAATCAATGGAATATTATGGTCGATAGCAGCACGGCGGATCTTGTAACCGTTGGTCAGCTCGCGTTTGCTATGGTCTTTCGGGATATTTACAACCAGTTCGAATGTGTGGTTGCTGAACATATCCATGATATTCAAGTCTCCCTGCTCATCCGGCCAGCATACGGCTGTCGCTTCGATACCGTTGTCGTTCAGGAATTTAGCAGTACCTGCAGTACCGAAAATCTTGTATCCCTTAGAGCTCAGCATGCGGCAAGGTTCCAGCAGGTCTACTTTACTCTTGGCTGCACCTGAAGAAACCAGGACATTCTTTTTAGGAATGTTGTTACCTACGGCGATCATGGCAGACAGCAATGCTTCGTTGAAGTCGTCGCCGATACAACCTACTTCACCGGTAGAACTCATATCCACACCCAGTACAGGGTCTGCCTTATGCAGACGGGCGAATGAGAACTGAGAAGCCTTTACACCGATCCAATCGATATCGAAAGCGCTCTTGTCCGGTTTTGTATAAGGAGCGTCCAGCATGATGCGGGTGGCAGTTTCGATGAAGTTGCGTTTCAGTACTTTTGAAACGAACGGGAAACTACGTGATGCACGCAGGTTACATTCGATTACCTTCACGTCGTTGTTCTTAGCCAGGAACTGGATATTGAACGGTCCGCTGATGTTCAACTCCTTGGCGATCATCTTGCTAACCTTCTTGATGCGGCGTGCTGTTTCGAAGTAAATCTTCTGAGCCGGGAATACCAGTGTAGCGTCACCGGAGTGAACACCGGCAAACTCGATATGTTCGGAGATAGCGTATTCAACCACTTCGCCGTTCATCGCCACTGCGTCGAACTCTACTTCTTTGGCTCCCTGCAGGAACTCGGATACAACCACCGGATATTCTTTAGATACCTTAGCAGCCAGATCCAGGAATTCGATCATCTGTTCCTTGTTGTGGCAAACGTTCATGGCAGCACCTGAAAGTACATAAGAAGGACGGATCAGGATCGGGAAGCCTACCTTTTCGATGAAGCCGTCGATCTCTTCCATACTGGTCAGCTCTGCCCATGCCGGCTGGTCGATACCCAGTGTATCCAACATGGCTGAGAATTTATGGCGGTTTTCAGCGCGGTCGATAGACAGCGGAGAAGTACCCAGTACCGGCACATTCTGACGATACAGCTTCATTGCCAGGTTGTTCGGGATCTGTCCGCCTACGGATACGATCACACCCTTCGGCATTTCCAGGTCCATTACGTCGAGTACACGTTCGAAAGAAAGTTCGTCGAAGTACAGACGGTCGCACATATCGTAGTCGGTAGAAACCGTTTCCGGGTTGTAGTTGATCATGATCGACTTGTAACCCAGCTTACGTGCAGTCTGTGCAGCGTTCACCGAACACCAGTCGAACTCTACGGATGAACCGATGCGGTAAGCACCTGAACCCAGGATCACCACGCTCTTGTCGTTCTTGTAATAAGGGATATCATGTTCGCTACCGTCGTATGTCATATACAGGTAGTTAGTCAGTTCCGGATGTTCCGAAGCGATCGTGTTGATACGTTTTACGCTCGGCAGGACACCCAGTTTCTTACGCAGGTTACGTACACGGATGTTTTCTTTTTCCATGTTGCCTTCCGGATTTTCTACATAACGTGCAATCTGGAAGTCGGAGAAGCCCAGTCGTTTAGCTTCTTTCAGAACATCTTCGGGCAGATCTTCGATTTTGTTGTATTGAGATAATACTTTCGTATAATCTACGATGTTTTTCAAACCGTTCAGGAACCACGGAGTGATCTTTGACAGTTCGTGGATACGTTCAACTGTGTAACCTTCTTCCAATGCTTTTGCAACGGCGAAGATACGCAGGTCGGTCGGGTTGGCCAGTGCATCGTCCAGGTTGTCGAATTCCAGGTCGTTGTTTCCAACGAAACCGTGCATACCCTGTCCGATCATACGCAGACCTTTCTGCATAATCTCTTCGAAGCTCTTACCGATCGACATGATCTCGCCGACAGACTTCATGCTTGAACCGATCAGGCGGCTTACACCAACGAACTTGGTCAAGTCCCAACGCGGGATCTTCACGATCATATAGTCTACTTCCGGAGCTTTATAAGCAGAGTTCGGAGTACCCATTTCGCCGATTTCATCGAGGCTATAGCCTAATGCCAGCTTGGCAGCAACGAATGCCAGGGGATAACCGCTTGCTTTGGAAGCCAGTGCGGAAGAACGGCTCAGGCGGGCGTTTACTTCGATCACACGGTAGTCGCAAGTGTCGGAATTGAATGCATATTGGATGTTACATTCGCCCACGATACCCAGGTGGCGGATTGTCTTGGTCGACAGTTCTTTCAGCAGATCCAGTTCCTTGTCTGTCAGAGAGCAGGTAGGAGCCACTACGATACTTTCACCGGTATGTACGCCCAGCGGGTCTACATTTTCCATGCTTACCACCGTGAAGCAATGGTCGTTCTTATCGCGGATTACTTCGAATTCAATTTCTTTCCAGCCTTTCAATGATTCTTCTACCAGGATCTGTGAAGAATAAGCGAAAGCGCTTTCAGCCAGCGTGCGCAGCTCTGCTTCGTCTTTGCAGATACCGCTACCCATACCTCCCAGGGCATAAGCAGAACGGATCATTACCGGGAAACCGATCTTGTAGGCAGCTTTCACTGCATCTTCCATCGTTTCAACAGCCTGGCTTATCGGAGTTTTTACGTCGATTTCATTCAGTTTCTTTACAAACAGGTCGCGGTCCTCTGTATACATGATAGCTTCAACAGAAGTACCCAGTACCTTTACACCATATTTGGCGAGTGTGCCGCTGGTGTATAGCTGAGTTCCGCAGTTCAGGGCAGTCTGGCCACCAAAAGCCAGCAGGATTCCGTCCGGTTGTTCTTTTTTGATTACTTCTTCAACAAAATACGGAGTGATAGGCAGGAAGTACACCTTGTCTGCTACCCCTTCGGATGTTTGAATAGTTGCAATGTTCGGATTCAGCAATACGGTACTGATACCTTCTTCTTTCAGTGCCTTTAATGCTTGTGAACCAGAGTAGTCAAACTCTCCGGCCTGTCCGATCTTCAGGGCACCCGAGCCCAGAACAATCACCTTTTTGATTCCAATTTTCGACATAGTAATTGGGTTGTTTTGTTTATTAATTGATTTTATAGAATGTTATACCTTAACTGATCGCCGCTGCGGGACACAAAAAAAATGCGTTAGTAAAAATAACCAACGCATCTTATATTACCAAATGATAATCCCGTAAATTAAAGAAATGAGCTTCAATGTCCGGCGTTAAACCGGAAATAAACATCGGATTACACTTATGTATCTTATTCGTCATGAAACTCTTCCTTGCAAAATTTCGGCAAAGATAGGGGATATAATTTAATTGTGCAATAAAAATGAAGGAATCATGGCTTTAAAATGACTGCATTTGAAGAAGCTGATAGGCCTCTTCTTTCATTCGCTTGATTGTATCACTGTTCACTGCCGGTTTCTTTGTCAGTACGGAATGAGCTGCCAGCCGTAATTTCTCCGGATGGTAGTAGTCTGTTTCTGCATACAGTTTGGTCAGCCGATAATATGTTTCGATTTGTTCCGGTAAGATATGCAGGCATTTCAACAGATATTTCTCCGCCTGTTTGTAAAGTCCGAGTTGCTGGTGGCTTTCTGCCAGGATATAATAAAATTCAGGATCGGCACTTAGCCGGATCGCCCGGCGGCTCCAGACGATAGCGTCGGAATATTGTCCGCATCGCATAAAGCACCTGGATCCTTCCTGCAGGAAGGCAACCTGATGGGAGAGACGGGGGTACAGGCATAGGTATCCTTGTGCCGCTATCTTTTGCTCATCTTTTTGTCCCAGTGCCCGTACTATTTTCCATTCTTTGTATGGTTCGTAATAGCCCCGCTGTCCGAAGAACAGGATGCAGGCAACTAATGCAGCAAGCGTCCCGATATGCGGGCAGTTTTTGGGTGAAGACTTTTCTGCCTGTTCAGGGCGCGTGACACACATGGCTGAAAAGAAAATGAGCAATACCCAGAATGACGGTAGTTGCAGCGGATACGAATACATGGAGAAGAGCAGCAGCGCCAGCATTCCTCCGGTAGAGCCTACCTGTTTGTTCTTTAATCCGTAATACAGGCAGAAGCCTATCCAAAGAGCGAAAAGGAGTAACCCGATCACTCCCAGTTCAAGTCCCAGTTGTAAATAGTCATTATAGGCGAATTTAGGGCAACCGGCAACCGTCAGTTCTGTTTCGGATGCTTTTCCCGATGTGAAATATTCGGCTTGTGTCTGAGCGAATAATGCAGGAAAGCCTCCCAGCCCCGTACCTGTAAGAGGTTGGTTCAGAATGGCCTTGGTCGTTACGTTCCACATCAGCATCCGGTTGGCGGATTGGTCCGGATGGAAGATACCGCCCAGTGTAGGGAGGAAAGAAATAACCAGAAACAGGATGACACCTCCGAGAATTACGGTCTTGTTGTGTCTGATCACTCTCTTTTTCAATAAGGCCCATCCGGATTTCCGAAGGAAGAAAACCCAGCAACAGGAAGCTCCGGCAGCCAGCCATGCCGGTCGGCTGGCACCTCCGGGGAGTGCGATCAGAATAACTCCTATGGCAAAGACTGCCAGATAGAACACCATGGTTCTAAATTCCCACCAGGCTATCTTGTCGCAGTCACGGAATCGCAACGCCAGGTTGAGGCAGACAGGAAGGATGATCGCCAGATATCCGGAGAAAGGTGTCGGATTGAAAATAAGTCCGTCCGCCTTGAGAAGCGGGTGGGCTGTGGAGTCCGACCCGTATAAATGCCCCATTCCCCACATGGCTTCAAATATGCCCGTACATATAAGTATAGACATAAAAAAAAGCCTGAGTTCGGAATGGTTCTGCAGAATGGCACGCAGCATGAACCATAAAGTGCCCAATTGTCCGGCAAAGAGGAGTCTTTCCGGTTGAGGATTCAGTTCGCGGTCATAATTGAACAAAGTTAGTCCGATAAAAAGCAATAAAAGGCCGTCGGGTAATGAAAAAGTAAAATTACTTTTTTTTACGGTGGTTTCCATAAACAGGACACTGAATGCTAGTAATAAAATAGAGAAATGAAACCAAAAAATCTTTCCGGTAATGGTTCCTTCTGCAATTTCCGGATTGGCAGCAAACACGATGCATAATAGTAACGCCCCACTCGTAGAGAGGGATAATAGTCGTAGATACTTAAATAAAACTTTCATCTTTAATTTATTTTAGGGTGATATCGGACTCTTCATCGTGGACTTTTCAGCTCCTGCATAAAACATTTAAGAGATAAGAAGGGTTTGGATAATTAACAAATCGTCCAGGATTATCACAAAATTAGGAAAGAAAAACAGTTATTGACGGTTAATTCTTTACAAGATGGTCATTTCTTTAAGGTGAAGATTGGCAGGTATATGAAGATACCCAGGATGGACATAGTCAGCCCTCCGATAGTGCCGGCTGCCAGTGGAAACCAGAACGCTTCTTTATCGGGACCTAGCATAAACGGGATGAATCCCAGTATAGTGGAAATTACAGTAAGGAAAATGGGTGTTATTTTTGCATTCCATGCTTTCAGGTAAATTCTCCATGCCGGCATTTTAGGTTTGGCTTCGCGCAACTGGTTGAATTCGTTTAAGATGTAGATACTGGCATTGACCGTGATACCGCATAACAGGACGAACGAGGCAAAGCCTCCCTGGTCGAAATTGAGTTTGAACCAGTAGAATGTCAGGAACACGCCGATATAGGAGATCGGGATCACGAAGATAACCGCCAATGGCTGTTTCAACGAGTTGAACAGGATACTGGTGGTAAAGAAAATGATCACGATAATCAGTAGTAACAACAGGTATTGTTTATTGTCTTTCGTGTTCCAGCTCCAGTAGTAACTGTCCGCTTTGGCTGTATATCCCATGGGGAGCTGGGCATTGAACTCTTTCAGTTCACGGTCCCGGATTTTGTTCCCCTGGTTGGACGCTCCGATATATTCATATTGGAGACACAGGCGGTATTGTTGGTTCACTTTGGCTACTTTCTGAGGCATCTGGCCTTTCTCGACGGTAGCCAGTTCTGACAGTTTATAAGGTTTGCCTTTAACGGTTTGGGGTACATACTGCATGCTCCAGACATCATAGTCTGTGGCTTGCCGCGAACTGAGTTTCAATTTCTCCGTTTCATTGTCGACAACGATCGTACCACTGTAGATATCTTTTCCGAATACCGGATTGATAGAAGCGAACAATTCGATCGGCAGGATGTTTTCCTGTGCCATCCGTGCTTTGTTCAGATTGAAGTAAAACTCCTGATAATCGTCTTTCCACCACGAAAATTCGGAATTGATAAGTACTTCCTTGATGCGCCGGTAGGTGAGGAGCCGTCCTTTCAGACGTTCCGCCCATTCGTACAATTCGTCATAGTTGTATCCGTACATTTCAATACGGAATGAACCGGCACCTTCCCTTACGTCATTACTGAATCCCTGGTCCTGAAGGCCGTATACTCCCCAGCTGCCGCCTCCCAGTTCCAACGCTTTACTGATGATCTTGCTTTTCAGCGTATAGGGGAAGCCGCTTCGTTCCGCCGCTTTGGTGAAATAGATGCGTATACCGGCCTGGCGCGCACTGTATATACTTGTCTGGAACTGACGGATATCCTTAAAAGTGCTCAGATAGGCTTCCATGCGTCCCATTAGTTGATTCATCTGCTCCAATGTTGTCCCGTTCGGCATGGAGGCGGTGACTGAAAGGACCGTCTCGTCGTTTCGGGTAAAATAGCTGCCATTGTACACTTTTTGTACAAACAGGCGCAATGTCCCTCCTAATGCCTTGTCGATGACCGGTTTTACTTTTTCTTTATAAGTATCACCGGAAACGAACTTGTTATATTTTTCTACGAGTAAAGAGTCTGTGGCTGTATATACTTTCTCTTTATCATCCATCTCGATCTTTTCCGGCAACAGGAAGACCGGCAGTCCGAAAGCCAGCACCAACACGACGCATGCCGTCTTTTTCCATCGGCAGAGGAAACTGATCTGTGCCTTATAGTACCGGTTGAAATAAACCGGGAACCGTCTGATCGCTCTGTTGCCCCATTTCCGGAATCGGGCAAAGCGAATTGTCCGGGCTTCAGCCGGCAAAGCGGCTTTTGGCTTTGCACTTTTCTTCTTTCCCAACCCTAGTTTCTCGATCAGGGCCGGCACAAAGAACAAGGCGATGGCCAGTGATACCGCCAGATTGATGATCACTACGGCAGCGAAATCCTGCAGGTTCAAACGTATCTTTTCATCGAGGAAGAAGATGATGACCAGTGCTCCGATAGTCGTTAATGTGGCGGTCAGGATGGAAAGGAACGCTTTCCGGTTGTGGCGGTTACGTATATGGTCGGTCATCACGATCGTATTGTCGATCACCAGGCTCAGCGAGATCGTGACACCCGCCAGCGAATAAAGCTGCATCTCCAGTCCGGCGAGATAGAAGAAGATAACGGCGATACACAGATTCACACTCAGGCTGACAACGATCAGAAACAGATAACGTACATTCCGGGTGATCAGTAAAACAAACAGCAACAGGATCAGGATGGTAAGTCCGGTACGTATATATATCTTGTTCAGCTCCTCCCGGATAAACTCCGTCGCATCATAACTGGTGTGTATCTCATATCCTTGCGGTAATAACTGGCGGATATGCTCCATCTCCTGTTTCACCTGCTTGGCAAGTTCCAGCTGGTTCGCGGTCTCTTCCGCCCGGATAGACAGATAGATGGAGTTCAGCCCGTTGATGCGGTAATAACTTTGAGGAGCTTCTTCCTGTCGGGTCACTTTCAGCAACTGGTCCAGGCGGATCAGTTTTCCTTCTTTTCCGGTCACGGTGATACGGGAAGCGTTGAAGCCATTCTGCACATCCTCCGGTATCAGGGCAAGGCGTATCCATTCTTCCTGCTCATTCATATTCATGTTTCCCGTCCCCAGGAACTCCTTCTGATAGTATTGGTTGATGGCCGTCTGAATGTCCCTGGTGGTGATACCGAGCGAGACGAGTTGCCGGCTATCGTATTCCAGCCGCCACTCCATAGGTGTCGCTCCACGCACGTCGATCCGGTAGATACCCGGGATACCGGCAAGCCGCGGCTTGATCTGATCCTCGGCAAACCGCTGGATAAAGATCGGAGTTGCCGCCGCATTCAGCGTATAGGTCATGAATGGTCCCGATTCTTTATCATCCGGACGGCTCATCTCCAGTATCGGATAGCTTAATCCGTCGGGCAGGCTGGGCCAGGTCTGGCGGACGATCGTGGATGCTTCGAAACGGGCTGCATCGATATTCGTATGTTTGTCCAGCTCCAGTGTTATATATCCCGAGCCGTTGGCAGAGGTGGAGTTGATCTCCTTGATCCCTTTGATGCGTGCCAGCATCGATTCCAGCCGCGAGGTCACTTCCATCTCGATCACGCGTGCCGAGTTACCGGGCATGCTGTAGCTGATAGTCAGCCGGGGCAATGTGCGTGAGGGAGACAGCTTGATCGGCAGGAGGGGAATGAAAGCCAGCCCTGTCAGCGCCACGCAAAGAAAGGTGACGATGATCGTAAAGGATGATATCTTAGGAGATGCACTCATTGAATCTGTTGCTTATAGTCCGTGTGTGAAATCAAATTCCCGGGCAAGCGATATGCCTGTTTCGAAATCATGTAACGTCAGTTTCCGTATTTTGAAATAACTCAGCCAGTAATTCTGCAGGGCGGAGATATAGTTGCGCTGCGCTTCCTGCTGGCGGTTCAGCGATAAGGTCAGGCTGCTGATATCCGCCTTTCCGATCATAAACCGCTGCTTGGTCTCGGCATAAGCCATGAGGGCCAGGTCCAGCGCTTCTTCCGCACTGGTGATCAGGTTTTGCTGGATATTGAAATCGCCGACTGTCATGATCACATCTTCCTCTACCGTCAGTTCTTCCTGGCGGGCGGATATCTGCGTTACGTTGAGGTTGTTCCTGGCGATATTATGTTTCCCTTTTCGTACACCCCAGTCGACGAGAGGGATAGATACAGAGACGGAGACCATGTCTTGTTGCAGCGGGTCGCGGTATGCGTTACTCAGTTTAGTCGCAACCTGGTTGAATCCTATGCTGGCATTGATAGAGGCATTGAACATGGCCTCTTTTTTTGTCTTGTCTACTTGTTGTTCGGCTTCAAGCACCTGCTGTTTGGTGTCGAGAAATTTCGGGTTGTTTTCCCGGGCAAGTGTCAAAGCTTCGTCAACAGAAATCTGCATATCTTTCGGGCGCCCCGGCAGATTCAGCCGTATTTCCGTGTTCTTGTCGAAGTTGAGGAAAGAAGCGAGGCTGAACATCGCTCTTTTCAGAGATATCTCCGCGTTTTGTAATGTGTTACGTGCGTTGACGGCATCCAGTTTCAATGTCAGCAGTTCTGCTTTGTTGATCGACGCAATCTTATGACGCTCCTGTCCTGTCCGGTATAAGGTATCGGTTGACGCTACATTTTCTTTGGCCAGATCATATTCCGCCTGTGCCATGGCCAGGGCAAAAAAGTAGCTGGTAGCTTGCTCGCTGATATTTTCAATATTGTACAGTAATTCTTTTTTCGCCTTCTCATATTTTAGCGGCTCGATTTTTCGCTCCCATCGGAAAGGGTTATATCCCAACAGGCTTTGGTTGTAACCAATCCGGATCGGCACAGTCGTGAATTGGTTATAGGCATTATCTCCGAAATTACGCATATATCCCAAATCCGAATCCAGATAGAAAGTACCTCCCAACAAGTCAAAATTTTGTTTGATGGAGAGGCCGCCCTCCGCATAATAAGACTGTTGTTTTCTGTAAACATCGACATCCTTCTCGGAATCATATCGTCGTGTAATATCCCGATAATACTGTGCCGGTGTCAGGTTCAGTGTCAGGCTAGGCAATCTCCCGGCTTTGAATGTCCTGTATTGCCAATATCCTGCCAGAAACATATTCTTTGTCCTGAATGCCTCCAGCGAACTGTCCGCCGCCAGCGAAATCGTCCGTTCCAGCGACAGCGTGAGAGGCTGGGCGAACAAGCTTCCGGAGTTGAGTAATAGAAACAACAATAATAACTTATATATCTTCATAACGGCATTATATATAATTCGTTAAACTTCTGTTTGTTTTTCGGGGAGCACTGCGTTCAGGTCGTGCTTGCGGTAAATGAACCAGTAAACCAACGGGATGATGAACAGGCTGACGGCTGTACCGATCAGCATGGCGGAGATCATGGCGATGGAAAGAGGCTTTTGCAGTTCGCTACCCATGTCGAACGAGAACAACAACGGCACCATACCGAATATGGTCGTCAGCGAGGTCATGATGATGGGGCGCAGACGGCGGCGGCCGGCTTCATGGATTGCTTCCATCAGCGGTACGCCCTCCTTGCGTAACTCATTGATCGCATCCAGCTTCAGGATGGAGTCGTTGATAATGATACCGCAGGTCACAACGATACCGATGGCACTCATCAGGTTCATCGTATGTCCGCAAATCCAGAGTACCAGCAAAGAAGCCGCTACGTCGATCGGAATTTCGATCAGTACGATCAACGGTTGCAGGAAACTCTCGAACTGTGCTGCCAGGATAAAATACATCAACAGGATAGAGATCAGCAGGATCACCACCAACTCGCTCAACATCTGCTTGTTGGAGAAGAAACTGCCGGAGAAGTCTATCTCCCATTTCTGTCCGCCCATCTTTTTCACTTCCTCCATCAACGGCTCTGCTTTTTTCACTTCATAGAAACTGAACGGGATATATTCACCGTTCTTTCCGGCAGTGATTGTCTTCAGGTCTTCCCCCTGTGTTACCCGTACCAGCGATTGCAGCGGGATATACTGGCTCTTTCCGTTTTTATCCTCCAGCGTCCGTACCAGTGTCTGTTGCAGAACGTCGTTCACCGTCTTCCCGTCACCGGCAAGAGCGATCGGCAGGTATTGCTGATAGGAGCGGAGGGTCGCTACCTCGTTTTCTTTGAAAGCCGTTTTCAGTAAACGGTAGACCTCGTTGTAGTCCACATTATAAAGCAATAATTTTTGCCTGTCGATGGACAGGTTCAACTGATTGTCGAAAGCCACCCCGACCGGAGCAATACCGGTAGAAGCCTTCATCTGCGACTCCAGTTTGTGCAGGGACTGTGCTTCCGGAGCCTCCGCCTTGTTGCGTGCATAAAATTCGGCAACGATATCGGCTTCGCCTGTCACAAACAGCTTCTCGAACACCGTTATCGGCGGTGAAAAAGAAAATACCGCTTCCGGATAGTTCTTATCCAGCCATTGAGTAATCTTTTCCTGCAAAGGAGCTATGGCGGACGTATTTTCCGTCTTGAAATACAATTCGGCTTCCGATGCCGACAGTTCCCTGTCACGGTTCAGCAGGAACTGTTGCTGTCCGACGTATGAAGTATATTCCTGCACATCATCGGTGACCTGTCCGAACAGTTTGTCCACTCGTGCCCGGTTCTCGTCGATATGTATATTTTCGTTCCATTCGATATGGGCGATCAACTCATTCTGGTCGATCTCCGGCATCCTGCTTTTGGGTACTTCGTAAAATAGCAGTACGCATAGCGGGAGAGTGATCATGACAAATACAATGTTCGATTTTTTATGACGGAATACCCAATCCACTCCCGCATCATAAAATCGATCCAGCGTATGTTCCTTGATCAGATTATTGATCCGCAGGTTGAATCCTGTATGTTTGATATCGGGGATACTATATACTAACTTGTAAAGTACCGGCAGCAGCATGATACCCGTAAAATAAGAAACCATCAGCCCCACCGTAACAGCAAACGCCTGGTCATAGAAGATCGCCCCGGCGATACCGCTCATAAATACCAGCGGCACAAATACGGCGATTGTCGTCAGGGTGGAACTCAGCATCGGCGTGATCACTTCGGAAGTCCCTTTGGAACAAGCTTCTTCCAGCGTATATCCTTTCGACCTGTATTGCATGATATTCTCCGTCACAATGATCGAACTGTCGATCATCATACCCAGTGCCAGGATCAGTCCGGAAAGGGAAATGATATTCAGCGACATCTTGAACATATAGAAGAACAGGAAACTGATGATCAGGCTGACTATCATACTCAGGCCGATCACTGCCGGGCTTTTGATATCTCCCAGGAAGAGGATCGCCACGATACAGATAAAAATGAAACCGAGCGACAGGTTCTGTTTCAGGTTGGAAATGGTATAATCCAGCAACTCCGTCTGGTTGCGGCTGATACTGAAATCGATATCCGGATAAACCGTTGCAAAATAGTCCGTTACTTCCTGCAGCGCTTCTTTCATATTATCCATATTCTCGTCCGCCTGCTTGATAACGGCCAGTGTAACCGCCCGTTTCCCGTTTGAGAGGGAGGCACCCGTTTCCTTTTCCGGCACTACCGCCACTTTAGCCAGTTCCTTCAACTGGAAGATACGGTCGTTTTTGCGGATATAGATGTTCTCCACATCTTCGGGGGTACGCAGCAAAGTCGAGAATTTGATGTTGTATTCATAATACCCGTCCCGCACGGTCATGCTTCCGGGTTCGATATTGTTCGAGTTGAGTGCCGTCTCCAGGTCGTTCAGCGTGATTCCCGCCATTTCGAGCATCTTGATATCCGGTACGATCTGCAGCTGTCGTTTCAGCATACCCGTAATATCCACCATCGCCACTTCCGGCAGCTGTTCGATACGCCGTTTAATCACCGTTTCGGCAAACTGGCAAAGATCGAGGAAAGCAGCTTCGCTTTCAGTTGACAGTTGACGGTTGACAGTTGACAGGTGAGGATCTGTTTTCGAACTGTCAACTGTCCTCTGTCCACTGTCAACTGTTTTTAAAGTTAGGTTCAGGCAGAAGACAGGAATATCGGTGGCACTTGCCTTGATCACCCGCGGGCGCTCTATTTCGCGTGGCAGATAGTTCATAGCAGCGTCGATCTTCTCGTTCACTTCAATAAATGCCAGGTCTGTATTTGTCCCGAAGTCGAAGCTCAGGCGGATGATACCCGCTCCGTCGCGTGTTTCGCTGTGTATATCGCGCAAGGCAGCTACCTGCATCAGCTGCTGCCGGATCGGTTTGACAACCGTGTTCTCCAGTTCGCGGGCCGATGTATTTTGTCCCGATACCTGTATGGTGATTTCCGGTATCGCAATATCCGGCAACAACGATACCGGGATGGTAAAGTAAGTCACCAACCCCACGATAAAACAGGCCGTGAAAGCCATCAATACCGCGATAGGACGTTGTAATAAGAATTTAACCATGAATTTTCAATTTTCAATTCTCAATTCTCAATTCTCAATAATCGTTACCGGAGCCTCATGTGCCAGATTGATATTACCGCTGGTAATAACGATATCATCCTCTTTCAAACCATCTGCAATCGTATAGCTGTCTGCGTTTTCCAGGCTGGTATGCACATAAGTCCAGTATGCCTTTGTCTTTGTACTGTCCAACACGAAAACCACCTGCTTTCCTGAACGCAATACCACTGCTTCTTTCGGAACGACCAGCTGTTTACCCAGTGAACGGTGAATGCTGACACGTACGTTCATGCCTTCAAACAGCTTGCCTCTGTCTGTCACGGCTGCTTTCACCTGCACCATGCCGTTTTCATCCACCAGCGGATTAATTTCGGTGATACGTCCTTCCGCTTTGGTATCGTTCAGGGCAAAAGGAGTTACCTCCACCCGGTCGCCGTTCTTTATCAGCGGCAGTTCATTTTCCAGAACGGTGAATGCCGCTTCCAGACTGCCCGGATCGATGATCGTGCAGAAAATATCGGAAGTGGAAGCCGTATTATATTGTTTGGCAAACAGGTTGGCTACGATACCGTCGAAAGGAGCCGTCAGCACGGCGTTCCGCTCTTCATATTCGGCTAGCCGGTATTGGATCAGTGCCTGATCGTAACCGCTCTTTACCCGGACGAGCTGCATGGTAGCAGGGGGAACCTTGGCTGAATCAGCCAGTGCATATCCCTGTCCGATCAACACATCCTGCAGTTCCAGTTTGGCGCGTTCCAAAGCATCTTTAGCCGTAGCTGTTTTGTTCTTCAGTCGGAAAGTAGATAATTCCGCAAGCTTCTGCCCTTTGGTGACCCGGTCGCCGTTCTTTACATGGATCGCAGCGATCGGTTCAGCCGATTCGAATCGCAGGTCTACATGACGGCGTGCCGACAATTTGCCGTTGCTGATCAGCTCGTGGTTGAAGTCACTAGCCTTCAGTGTCATCACCGTAACCTCGTTGGTTTCGTCCGGTAAAACCGTTTCGACGGATTCTTCTCCTGCGCTTTCGTCTTTTTTTTCACCGGAACAGGCAATCATTCCGAAAAGGAAAAGTATTGCCAACATATTGTAGTATTTCATATTCATATAAGCTATGATTCGATTTTCAATTTCCAAATATACAAATTAATTATTACGATTGTCTCGTAACTGGTGTATAAATAAATTAATTACGATTGTTACGTATGTTTTTGAGCATGTTTTTAACTTCCGTTCTCATTTCGCGGATGGCAGTGCTTTCCACTTTCGGCTCTTTTTTCAGTACTGCATCAGCCGCTTTGATAAACTTATCTTCCTGAAAGAAAGCTTCTTCCGCATAAAGCTTTGTCAACAAATAATACGGATAGATCCGTTCCGGCAGAATTTCTATCGCATGCAGCAATAAATTCTCCGCTTTCTGATAATTTCCCTGCGATTGCTCATTTTTCGCAGCCATATAATGTATCATCGGGTCACCGCTCAATAACATTGCCCGTTCCAGCAACCGGTTCGCATCAGCAAACTGTCCCGTCTTACTCAGACATTGTGCCGCCTCGAACAATAATTCCGGCTTATGTCCCATCAGCGGTACCAATTCTTCATACCCGTCCGCCGCCGCTTCATAAGCTTTGCTATTATATAACACCTTCAATGTATTCCATTTCTTATACCCCTGGTAATAGCTTTTCTGCTGCCCAAAAAGCCATCCGCAACATATCGCCATCCCCCCGATTACGGTGACTGAAAGTATCTTCCTCCCCGCCGGAGAGAGGGTAGGGGGTGTGTCAATGGCAACAGAGGAACTCTCGATAACCCCCATCAAGACCACCAACACCACCCAAAACTCCGGCAACTGCAACGGATAAGACGCCAGGCTGAACACCATCAGCGCCAATATCCCTCCTGCCGCCCCGGCCTGCTTGTTTTTCACCCCCCGGAACAAGGAATAACCTAACAACAATACAAAAACCATTAAACCCACGAACCCTTGTTCCAAACCAATTTGTAAGAATTCATTAAACCCATATTCCGGGCATCCCGCCACCATCCTCTCAGTTTCCGAAGCGTTCCCCGAGCTAAAATACGCAGCCTGTGCTTCTGCATAAGCCGCTGGAAATCCACCCAGTCCGGTTCCTGTCCAGGGCTGTTCCATGATAGCCTGTCCCGTCACTTTCCATAAAAGTAGCCGGCCATTGGCGGAATCCTTTTTCAGCAGGTAAACGCCCGCCAATGCACCGGCTATGGAAATCAGTATCAAAACGGAAGATAATATAGATAAGGTACGGTGTTTGTTTATATATTGTTTGGCCTTTTCCCATCCGATCCGTTGTATCCAGTATACCCAGACACACGAAACGACAGCCGCTATCCACGCAGCCCGGCTCATCCCGGCGGGTAGCACAACGACGATTGCCAATAAAGTGATCCATGCCAGATAGTACAGGCAACTCTTTATTGGCCGTCCTCCCTCTTTTTTACAGTCGGCAAACTGCAGGATTATCCACAGGCATACAGGTAAGACCATAGCCAGATACCCCGAATAGGGTCCCGGATTATAGAAATCGCCGGTCAGCCTGAACAGGGAATGGTTAGATCCTTCCAAACCGTGTAACTGTCGCATGCCCGAAACCGCTTCTACCAGTCCGGTAACAACGATCCCTGTCAGGAAAACCAATCGTAGTTGCGACCATCCGGCAAACAGGAACCGCAGCAGGAACCACAATAGGACCAGTTGTCCGCCGAACAACATTTTCTCCGGTTCCGGATCGAGCCCCCAGTTATAAGTAAGTGCAACGATAGCAGCCAAAGCCAAAACCATTCCGTCTGTCACCGAAAAAGCAAACCGCTTTGCCGGTCTTGTCAGCACGGCTGCCACCAGGCTGCATACCGCCAGGAACAACATGGCAAGATGGAACCAATGGACTTTCCCTGTGACCAATCCGTTTGCCAGGCTGTTGTCTGTGGCAAACACGGTGCACAGCAGAAAAATGCCGCTGGTGACTAACAATGAGTAACTTATATACTTTTTATACATTATTTTATTTATTATCAATGTATCACTTTCAAAAACCGTTCCCACCGGAATTTACCGGTATACGGATCGACCGATTTCCAGATAAACCAGGGTTTCCCTACAATATATTCTTCCGGCAGCATTCCCCAATAACGCGAATCCTGCGAGTTCATGCCGTTGTCACCTGCCATGAAATAGTAGTTTTTCAGGAAACGATAGCCATCGATAGGCTTTTCATTGAGAAAAGATGTAGAATCCTTGTATTCTAGAGTCCCCTGTTGTTCCCATTCAATCAACTTTTTATATAAAACAAAGTTTGTCCGGTTCATCCGGATCGAATCCCCTTTGGCTGGAATATGCAGCGGTCCGAACTCTTTGATGTTCCATCCGATAATACTATCGTAGGGGAAACTATGGAATATGCCGTCTTGAAACTTCTCCGTTTCAGCAATCCGTTCTTGCGCCTCCCTGTTCCCTAACGGTGTGCTGACCCCGTTTACATGGAAAAAACCGTTCCGTATGGAAAGCGTATCGCCCGGTAGCCCGACGCATCGTTTGATGTAATATTTTAGGATGTGCATTTCAATCTTGTCCCACGTGTTTGGATGCGGGAAGTTGAATACCAGGATATCGTTCCGCTGGATCTTTTTGAAGCCGGGCAGCCGGTAAATTTCCGTCTGTTCCAACTGCATGGTGGCAGACAGGTCGAACAGGCGTGGTCCGATGGTCGGCTTCCATACCAGTAGATTGTCGCCGGTGGTTAACTCCGGTTCCATCGAGTCGGTAGGAATTTTGAAAGAAGCCCAAAGGAATACCTGCGTGACGAACCACAAAGCGGCTGCCATACATAGCCAGAAGACTATGTTGACCGTTCTGTTCATCCCGTTTTGTAAAGCCTGTTTGACCTCTTTCTTATGTAATTTTTTAATTACCACCAATATACCCTCCCGTTTTTATAAGTGAATATTCTTTCTGCATAATAAGAACTTTCCATTTTAGACGACTTTATCAAATATAGAGCATCAGAGGGAATGTTTTCAAAAATAAGACTTTCCTGATTGCCTTTCACCGTTTTATCCTGAATCCAGTCATTGTCCCAGTAATATAAAGTGAAATCTTGATTATTATTCACTTGTATTCCGGACTTTGGAACGATTGATATGGAATGAATATCCGTTTCTTTTCCTAAATCGAACAATATATCCCAATCTTTTGAATTTTTACTGTTGAAAGATCCCAGAAAGCCTGTTCCTGATAATCCGTCTGTAATCCTATAAAGCTCTTTGATTGAATCATTGCTTATGTTTGCAGTAACTTTGACATCAGTAACCGGTTTTAACTTGCCGTCTTGTTTTTTATAAAAGGTAATTTCGTTTAATGCGATATATTTTTGTGGCAAAGTCAAATGGATCTGTCGATATTTTTTAGATGTTTGAAGCTCTATATAGTTATAGCTGGTATCTATTGAATCGGTCAGAGTATATAAAGTATCCCTCCGCTCTTCACTGCCGCCATTGTTGCATCCTGTCCAATGAGCTCCGGCGAGCATCGGGATAAAATGCGTGCTTATAGGAGTTGTCGTGTTGACTATGATTGTTTCTTTTTCGTGCGGATTGTGCTTCAATTGTTTGCAATTACCTTCCTCGTCAAGAATAAATACCGGCGCAGCGGGCATGACGGTTCCGTCCTGAAAGAAAGCCGGTAAGTAGGCAATGTCGCGTCCCATTCCTTTGAATGTAACCTTTTTCCTGTTTATTTTTCCCCACTGTACAGGGTTCCATGTCATATTCTGTGCGTTATAGACGCATAAATAGCAATAACCAGTATTTTCGGGAATCTTTTCCGTAATATCAATCGTGACATCTGTCGTTTGGAAATATTGAGAAGAGACATCCTTCATCCAAAGGTTTTTAAACAAATTCGGAATATTGTTCCTCCTTTCATTTTTGTCAGCTATTGGTCCGTTCAAATGGTATTCGAATGATTTCCGAAATACTTTCGGCAGTCTGAATTTTCCTGCATTCAGGTCGAACGAATGATTGTTGTACAATATATCATATTTCCATCTATCCTTGTCGCAAAACGGTTCGAAAGGATATGTCTTCCCGTCGACAATCAAGGTGTTCCAGCTGTGTCCTTCGGTCCGGTTTCCCCACATGGGAACAAAATCAATCGTGACGGGCATTCCGAGTGCGGACATCATGTGTGCGTTGAATTGTGTCTGTATGTCGCAAGTTGCCCTTTTGATCCGTTCATAGCTGGCTATGTTGCATATAGGCATGGAGGCGGCATAACCTACGCTGTTCATGATTGAATCATATGTAAAATGCAGGGAATCCGTAATCACCCTGAAATCTTTTTCTGCATGACTGAATATCCCATGATGGCGATTGTAAAAAATTTCACGGTTATTGTCCTGACAAAACTTGTCGCTGAAGCGATAGGGCAATATATGCTTGCAGAACACCTCAAACGGAGCATCTTTAGAATAAGCATTCTCTTTCCATGCCTTGAAAGCCAAATCAATTTCTTTGATCAGCCAGTCTGCCTTGATAGTTTGTATATCTGGCTTGTCTGGATATTTATTTAGGTTGATTTTCACACTTTCTTCATTCCATAAATTTTTGATCTCACTTCTCCATCCATCCGGCCGCTTCCAGTCATATTTCTCGGATATGGCTATATGTTTGTCGTATATCGGCTGTAGGATTGGGATAATCTCAGGGTTGTATCCTATATGTCCCGGCATATTCATAATCAGAAATCGGGCGGCTGCCAGTTTTAATGAATCATTTTGATAGTGTGTCAATACTTTCTCTAGTTCTTTTTGGTTTTCTTTGGCAAGTAGCAAGGCCTGTTCCAGGCGTGTGTCGTCTGGAGAGGAGCAAGCTACTGGGAAAAAAAGTAGAAAAAGTATTGTATTTAAGAGCAATAATTGTCTCATAAGAGAAGTGTAAAATTTCATTGTTATATGTGAATCACAAATATTTACCAATATCAAATCTGACTCCAGGGTAAAGCATACATAAATTTTCCCGGGCTGTTTCCTCTTCTTCCCCCACGTGCTAGAAGTTAGCCCATTGTCCGGATCTAAAATCATAGAAACACAAGTATTTCACCAATTTATGTATCCCTTTCAAAAATCGTTTCCACTGAAATCTGCTAGTATACGGGGCAACTGATTTCCAGATAATCCAAGGTTTCCCTACGATATATTTTTTCGCGGCATTCCCTAATAGCGCGAATCCTGCGAGTTCATGCCATTGTCACCAGGCATGAATTTGAATATAAGATTGCTCATTTGATTGAATAAGAAACAATATCAAAAAAATCTTCACCTTTAGGATTCATATGATTTCGTATAATATAGATTTTATTTGATTTTTCGTCTATATAAAATTGTCCTGAGACATCATCTGTAAAATAGTAAGATTTTATTAAATCTCCATTCCAATTGATTTTTATTAAATGTTTTCGATTTTTTAAAGGATTAGGATTTTGTTCATATCTTAGGAGATAACAATAATTTTTTGTTGGATATGTGCGAATAATCCCTGAATATCCGTTTCTAAGATCAAGACTTCGTGTGTTTGGATTTACATTTGGTATGTTATTCTTTGAAAAACAAAAAGTGTTAATACGATTTCCTTCTAAATCATATACATGAAACATATCAAAAAAATACATTCCGGCAATTACTCTGTTTTGTTTTTCGTTAAGAGCTAGTACTGGTGCAAAGGTATAATTATAGTCTGAAACAGGTGTTGATAATTCAGGAAAACAATTTTTTTCAATAATTGTTTTTTCGTTTCTATTGTAAATAAAAAACATTTTACCTTCGATGGCATCTACTTTTCTTCCAACTATAAAATTATTTGATATATTGAGCTCGCTACTAATAAAAATATCCTCTGGATATTCTATATATTTAGATAATCTTATACTATCGCGCTTAATGTTTATGTGTGCTATTTTTTTTAAGTTACCATCTTCAAGTAAAATTTCATGATTGTCAGTAGATAAAATGAAGTTTGGGGATAAAAGGTCTTCTGAACCGTACCCTACTTGACCTATAGATGTTACTATATTTTTTGTATTTATGTTGATAATAGAAACACATGTATCTGATTGAACTTGTATAACAAATATTAAAGAATCCTTAGCTTTTAAACTGACTGGATATTTATCTTCAAATGTGTAAATTACTTCAGCTGAATCAAGAGTCAGTGATTCAGATAAGTCAAGATAAGAAAACCTATCTTTTTTATTACATGATATAAATATCAGTAATAAGAATATGTAATATGCATATTTCATAGTTTACGAATATCTTTATAAGATTTAAAATAAATGTAAAAAAATATTTTTTTACATTTGATATGTAACTACTCAGCGAATAGACACGCCTATAAATCAAATATTTGTGTAATTGAAAATAGAAAGAACTGTGAAAAACAAATGGCTATACTATCTATTTGTATACTTATTCTTCGCGTGACATACTTTTGGGGGGAGTCGTTTTACAAAAAAACTTCCCCTTAGATACAATTATTCGCTGAATAGTTACTTTGATATTTATTGTGACAAACACAAAAAATATTTATTCAGTTTTTGTGTTTGTTACAAATTAATTAGTAACATTTATCAGTATCTCCACCACATCTTTGTTTTTTGCAAGGCTGATCACATTTTGTGGCTTCAGGTAAAGAACTATTATAAGATCCAGTGTAACAAGGGTCACCGGGATTAGTTCCTTCTCCGCTAGCCAATGCTTCCACATTAGCCGACGCCAAGTCAGAGAGTTCGACACATTGTTTGTTCTGCTGGTAATTCCAGCCGGCTGCAATAGCCATAGTAGCGATAAGAGCTGCTCCCCAAATTTTTTTATTCATTTTTCTTACGTCTTTATTGTTTTCATATAGGCAATAATCTATCTTTACCAACTTTAATTGGGTCGAACAGGGTGCCTGTTCCCTAGTCCTAATTTAATCTTACTTGATTTTGATATACCTCCTTTCTTTATTAAGAGGGAATGGTCAGGGAGTTTGCCGTTAAGTTTCTCAGGCTGTCAGGCAGACTCTCTTCTTTATTTCGCATTCCCTTTGATTTTCATTTTAACAGGTTGATTGTTCGTACTATTGTACTTGATTGTTACGACTTCATCGAAGAAACCTGTATCCTTTGGTGTCATCTTGATTCCCACTTGGAGGGATTCTCCGGGTTTTGCAGGCCGTTTGTCATACGTGGCTGCTGTGCAGCCGCAAGTGGTATTTATGTCCACAATCACGAGGGGATTGTTTCCTGTGTTTTTAACCTCTATGGTTATTTCTTTAACTTCAGATTTGTTGAATGTGCCGAAATCAATATCCGTTTGACTGGCTTCGGCTCTAGTTTTCGGTATGTCTTTATTCGGGTTTTCTTTTCCTGTGATTTGTTTTAGATATAAGTCTTTTATTGCAGGGTTAGCAATCGGATTTCCTAAAACAATTACCTTATTGTTTTTATCCAGCAAGAATGTATGAAATGCTATATCTGTCGGAAAGAGGTTTAATTTGTTTAATTGGTCATTCAAGTCGATACAAACCGGATAATCAAAATTTTCGATTATTAGCGTATTATGCAGCTTTTCTATGTCTTTTGGATGAAAAAAGAACAAGAAAGGAATTTCCTCTTGTGTAACTGAATCGAAGTGTTGAATTAATTCTTTCCACTTGGCTGGTTTCAGTTTGCAACTTGTACACCCGGTAGAATCAACATAAATTATTATCTTGTAGTCCGATTGTGGAATTTGGAAGTCGGTCGTATCAGTCAGGTAACGGGTAAAGATGGCGTTCTCTGGAAAGACAATTTGTTTCCCTTGCCATTCGTTCACCAATTGGGCAATCTGCTGTTCTTTCTCTTTCTGCTCACTATTGCAAGAAAAGAATGCAGCTATTAATACTATGTATAGTAAAATCGTTTTCATTTATTTACATTTTAAATTCTATAATCGGATCATCGCTCTTCACCTCTGTAGCGACGATTGTTTTTGTCTCTTCATTAATATCGATACCGTAAATGGCATGGTCGAGGGTATATTTTTGTACCGGATTTCCCTCCAGGTCGAAGACGTAAATAAAACGTCCGCCATCTTCCGGTTTTTCGCCGCGCTGGTAGGCGGCAAGTTTGTCTTTGAATCGGATGCCTTGAAATACGGCGTAAATGTATCGGTCTGTTATTTTTACATCGCTGAATCCCATAATGCCGGTTGGAACGCCTGAACCATCCTGGGCTGTTTGAAATACCGGTTCTCCACCGGGACCGTACAATACTTTATGCGTATTGTCTTTTAAATTATAGATTTCGAGAACTTCTCCCAATTGGGTAGCTAATGCCAGAATCCCGTTGTTGGGGTTGTAGTCTATGAAACTTCGCCAAGCCTGTGCTAAGGCAGGGCGTGAAGTTTCTTCGTTAATAGTTTCGCAGGGTATTTCTCCGGTGCTTTGGGTGGGTTTGCCACTGTTGTCTACTTCCCAAAAACGATACTCCCCGAGGTAGTCGGGAATAAAAAAGCCCGATTTCATCGCACGAAAGTCCAGCGAACGGACCAGTTTCTTGTCTAATTTAATCTCCTCTACCCGTTCCGCTGAATGGGTAGAAGGAGATATTCTCCAACGCGAAATCTCCATTTTGTTAGCGTCGAGCGCCCACAAAGAGTCCGAAGAGTTGAATTGGATGTTTGCTACTAAAAGTATCTCCCCCGGAGCTTGGCCACGTTTGCCGAATGAGGCAATGTGCTTCCACTCCGGATAGGTAAAGGCATGCAAATAGTGATCCGCATTATGCAGATCCATGACTACTGCGATACTATCCCTGACCGTTACCCGGAGCGGATAACGGAACAGGATAGTATCCAGGTTAATAACCTGTGCACTGAGTGCCTTGGTTTTGGGAAAGTCCGAGTATCTTGGAAAGTGCGAATCCGGGGAACTCGTACAGGCAACCAGGCTGCTAATACCTATTAATATGTAAAGGAGATATTTCATGAATTACTCAAGTTTTAAGCCTTCGATTTTCATTTCTACCCAATCTCCGTAACAGTCAACAGAACCATAACCATAACAAATGACTCCATTCCCACCTTCACCGGCAGCTAATGCTTCGATATTTTCTAAAGCTAAAGAAGACAATTCGTTCTTTTGATTGTTCCAAAAATAAATGCCAGCAACCAGGCAAAGAAAAAATCCTACTAATTTTAATCTGTTTTTCATATTCGTTTTTTTTGTTGCGGCAAATATAGGGAGGCTTTTTAGGATAAACTCCTATATTTCTCTTATATTCTTCTTATATTTTCCTTATATAAGGCATTTTTCTTATTTTTGACAGAAAAAAATCACGAAAATGAAAAATCGTTTGTTGTATTGGTTAATTGGGATTTGGGCGATTTTACTTATAGTCATAGTTGGAGGGTATGGATATTCTTGTATTTCTCAAAGTAAGATGGCTGAAATTTGGAAACAAGCTTTGCAGGAAGATTGTGAGAATAGAATGAGAGAAGTCAATGCAATTAAGATACATAAATTTTCTTCCGATACCCTTTCTGATGTTAAAATAAAGACAGAAAGGCAGACTTTGCAGATAAGAAAGAAGGGGTCTGAATCTTTGAATACCGAAGAAAAGAATTTTATTGCCGATCAAAGTTACTTGTCGATAAAAAATCCTGTAATAATAGAGAAGTTAGACAGCCTTTTCCGAATGCGTTTGGAAGAGAACGGCTTTCTTTTTGAAACAGCCGTGTTGTTTCGCAATGAAACGACGGGGCAAAATAGTTTGTATAGTCGGGCAAATGAAGAATCTCTACATTCGTATTTACGGCTGCCATGTAAAATTAATTTTCAAGGAACTCTTTTCTTGGTTGGGTATGTGAAGGGAAGTTGGTTGGAAAATTGGTTGTGGGGAAGTGTTTATTACATTGTTCTTTCTTTGCTGTTTGTGGTATTGGGAGGAGTATTGTCTTTAGTTCTATGGAAAAGAAGAAAAAAAAATGTGCCAGATAAACTAATTGAACAGAAGGATGTGAAATCGATAGATAAGGATACGCAACCAACCTCAACACTCAATGAACAATCAATTGGTCATGTTATTACTTTAGATGAGAAGAAAAATGTTGTGGTGTTTGATGATAAGGAAATCCAACTCACTCCGAAAGTATTCGGCTTGTTTTATCAGTTGTCACAGGGTAAAGGTTATTTTCAATCATATGAGTTTTTACTAAAAAAACTTTGGGTAGAAGAAGAGAATACAGATAAAAAGAATCTGGAACAACTTGTGAATCGTTTGCGAAAAGACTTGAAAGATATTTCTTGTCTGAACATTGATACCGTACGGGGGAGCGGTTATCAGATTACAGCAGAAAATGATCTGAAAATCGTTTTAATTGTCCCCTGACACCACCGAACATGGTACTCCATGCAGTCTTTATATTCACCCTTCAATAAATGCGGCCTATACTCCTTAGGGGGATTTTTTTCACTTACTCAGCTCCTCCATTAAGCTTTCTACGCTGTCAAACGTTTCTTTATTCTTGCCGTGCGTGCTTCTTTTATAGCTGCAATCGCTTCCACATTCGGCTCGGTATACATCGCGTCCATCAAAGTGCTTTCCACGAAATTATTCAGACTTCTGTTTGCTTTTTTTGCCTGTTTCTGTAAAATTTGCAATAAATATATTGTATACCATAAAAAACTTCTCTTGCATTTATTTTGCCATACCTGGAATGAGGAGCTATGCCCACCGGATTTTACCGGTATGCGGATAGACCGATTTCCAGATAAACCAGGGTTTCCCCACATGGGGACAAAATCAATCGTGACGGGCATTCCGAGTGCGGACATCATGTGTGCGTTGAATTGTGTCTGTATGTCGCAAGTAGCCCTTTTTATCCGTTCATAGCTGGCTATGTTGCATATAGGCATGGAGGCGGCATAACCGACGCTGTTCATGATTGAATCATATGTAAAATGTAGGGAATCCGTAATCACCCTGAAATCTTTTCCTGCATGACTGAATATCCCATGATGGCGATTGTAAAAAATTTCGCGGTTATTGTCCGGACAAAACTTGTCGCTGAAGCGATAGGGCAATATATGCTTGCAGAACACCTCAAACGGAGCATCTTTAGAATAAGCATTCTCTTTCCATGCCTTGAAAGCCAAATCAATTTCTTTGATCAGCCAGTCGGCCTTGATAGTTTGTATATCTGGCTTGTCTGGATATTTATTAAAGTTGATTTTCAGACTTTCCTCATTCCATAGATTTTTGATCTCACTTCTCCATCCATCCGGCCGCTTCCAGTTATATTTCTCGGATATGGCCATATGTTTGTCGTATACCGGCTGTAGGATTGGGATAATGGCAGGGCTGTATCCTGCATGTCCCGGCATATTCATAATCAGGAATCGGGCGGCTGCTAGTTTTAATGAATCATCGGTATAATGTGAGAGTACTTTTTCTAGCTCCTCTCGGTTTTCTCCTGCAAATGTCAAGGCTTGCTCCAGACATTGTTTGTCCGGAGAGGCGCAGGCTATTAGGAAAGTGGCTAATAGCAGGGTGATTCTTGATATGAATATTTTTCGCATGATTAATAATATCTTTGACTTTAAGAGAATAGGCAGGCTTCTTTTGTGCTTTGAACGTGTCCTTCCTGTTTGTTTCTCCTTTTTACTTATTTTATGTATAGCAACAATAAGACCGGATTCATTTCCAAGATTTCTGTTTCATTTTTTCCTGCAATTATTTTTTCTATTTGCTTCCTATATTGTTGCTGCAAGTTTTCTTTTTCAAGAATCTCCAAAATATCAGTCCCTGAAAAAGATGTAAGTAATATGTCTGAGGAATTATTATCAATAAACAATTTTCGGCCAAAAGGAATTTTACCTTTACCATCCCAAAATGTTTTTTTTGAAATTAATATAGATTCATTATTCTGTTTAGAAAAAATAGTATGAAAACCCTCTTCTGTATTTTTCCATCCGGTAAAAATACGATTCCCTTTTTCTTGAAAATTAATGCATATATTGTAATCTTTTTTCTCGGTGTATGTCTTACCTGCATACTCTTTACGTCTATCATTATCTATTTTGAAGGATAAATACTCAGTGAGTTTTCCTTCATGCAAATGAAATATCTTCTGATTAACTATATCCAATATGCTTATAGATTCTTTCGCATTTGCCTGAAGATTTGAATTGTCATAATTATGTACAATTGGATATAATGTTTCATAAGCAAAATAACTACGGACGAATACACCATTTGAGTCAATTTCCCACAAGCCGGAAGCTTGCTCTCCTACTTGTTCAGAAGTTAAATTGTAAGTATAGCATAAGAAATTACCATTGGGGAGATTGATGATATTTCTAATTAAAGCATTATTTGAAATTTCTGTAGTAGCTTTCAGAAATTTCCCATCAATAGAATAGTAAACAAGTTTATGTCCCATAGAGTCATATACAATAATCCTTTTTTCTTCATCTACCATTACGGTATGTAACACTGTATACTCTTCCGGTCCCTTTCCTTGCTTATCTATTTTATACAAGTATTCTCCGCTTTTGTCGAAGAATAAAATTCGCATCTCTTCACCATCAACAACCAGAATCTTATCATCTACGAAAAAAACTTTTGTTAAATGGTTTATTAAATTCTCATCCTTAGTGTCTAATGGTATATACTTAACAGAATCTACATAGTCAGTAAGAGATATGGGTTGTGCATTCTGTTTTTCAATAGGAATTATAATAGGTGTATTTTGGACAGAATTTGAAGTGTTATTTTCATTTTTACATCCTGAAAATAAAAGTAGCATACCCAAAATAAAAAGAATATTTGTCTTCATATTTAATTGTTTTTTATCATGAAAAATCTCTTTGTTTATATAAAACAAAGAGATTTTTGTCTTGGAAGTGAATCTTATTTAATCTGAATGTAGCCTATTATCCCATAATTACATGCATTGGAAGAAGAGGATGGTACACAACAATCTATTGTTATACCATTAATTGTTTTTTCCCCTTTTTCGTATCCACTATACCATTCGTCGGATTCTCCTCTAGCAAGAGCTTCCGCATTCGCTAATGCTAAATCTGACAAATCCACTTTATTTTTGCTCTGGTTGAAATTCCAGCCGGCTGTAAGAGCCATAGCAGCGATAAGAGCTGCCCCAAAGATCTTTTTATTCATGATCTTAGTATCTTATTAAGTTTAAATTCTATTTATTTTCTATCTTTGCCTACTCTATTCAGATTAGGTAGTCGAATGGAGTTACCCATTCTGTTTGTCGGTTATATTACCATCATACACCTCCTTTTCGGGGTCTCCGGGAGTTTGCTTGTACATTCTTGTCGGGATGCAGCAAACTCCCTTTCGTCCGATCACCGAACATTCCCCTTTATCTTTACTTTGACAGGTTGATTGTTCATACTGTTATATTTGATCGTTATGACTTCATCGAAGAAACCTGTATCTTTCGGTGTCATCTTAATCCCTACTCGGAGGCTTTCTCCAGGTTTCGCAGGGCGTTTATCATACGCTGCAGCTGTACATCCACAGGTTGTACTTACGTCTACTATCACGAGAGGGTTATCTCCACTGTTTTTAATTTCGATGCTTGTTTCTTTTGTTTCTGACTTATCAAAAGTTCCGAAGTTGATATCCGTCTTTGTGGCTTCGGCAGTTGTTTTGGGTATATTTTTGTTTGGGTTGTCTAGACAAGATGTTTAAGAACGACTGACTATAGTTGCATCATTACAATATGATATTCAGGCTCATTAGTTATACCATATAGTCTATCAGTTTTAGGATCAATGGTAAATGAAAAAATGGGAGTATCTAAATTGTAAATGCGGATTGGATTTCCATCCCAATCAAAAACAAATAGAAAATCATTGTTAAAGTCATAATTGTCAGGATCGTATATTTTTCCTGAATATAAAACATAGATTTCATTTTTATATGCAATTGGAGAAAAGTAACCGTCTTTAGACTTCCCCTTCTCAAAGCCTATAGTTTGTTCATTGCCATTGTTGTGAATTATGATTGAAGGAAAGAATCCTTCAGGACCTTGTTTACGGGTAATAAGATTTCCTTTCATATCATAAATTTCTATTAAATCGGTATAATTATATGCAACGAATATTTTATCCTTCTCTTCATTTGCTACTATACTACATTCATATCCTGCCATTTTTTGAATGGTGTTTAACTCGTGATTTTTAATAATGGGGTATTCCCCTTTAGTTTCAATGAATTCTCCATTTAGATTAAAGAATGACAATCTTTGGTGTTCTGGGGAATGTATAGTTGTAACTATTGTACCGTTTTTTAAGAGTTGTATGTTACTGACGAAATCCTTGAAATTAATTGTTTTTTTTAATACAGGTGATTGATTGTGGCAAAAATCAAATTTGTTATATATAGCAAGCTTTTGTTTTCCTCTATCTAAAATACAGACATCAGAGTCTTGAACAATTACATGTTTAGGAGCAATCATTTCATCTGGCCCATTTCCAAAAGAAATATATTCTCCGGTTTTTTCAAGAGTATTTAAGTTATATCTGTCTATAAATAAATTAGTTCGCATATTGATTAATACTAAAAATGAATCTATCGTATATATATGTACAGGTCTCTTTACAGGTTCTTCAAATACAACAGGTCTCCCTTCCAATGTCTTTGTTTGTTTAAAACTTTGGAGGGTGAAAGATTGTGAGTGTTCATATTCTTTACTTGAATTGCATGCAGAAAATACACTTGTTATAATAATGATGTATTGTATAAATATATATTTGTTCATCTTTTTCTATTTTTTTGATGTTGTAGTATAAATAATAGTGATGTATCTTTTTATTTCAGAAAAAGGTTTTTTTGAATGATCGAATTGAATAAATAACGAATCATTTTTTGTGTATTTACGCATTATCTTTTCCATATTGTTATTAATATCATCCTCGTATAAAAATATTATTGGAGTGTTTTTGCTATTGTTGAGTATTTTATGATTGAAAGGTATGCTTTTAAATTTGTGATCTTTATTCACATTTCTATACCTGAAACGAACTAAACTTGGTAGCATTGTATAGATTGTTAATTTCTCACAATTAGCTGTGTCTGCTATTATTTCTGCAGAAAAATAGTCATTACTTGAATAAGTAGATCTTTCTAGTAAATTGTCGTCATTTTCAATTTTTTCATTGTCTATGTATTCTTCCATATATATTGAAACTGTTGTTTCAGAAGTAAATTTGTTACTTTTTATTTTATTTATTTTGAGTTGAGGTGAAGGTAAATAGGAGGCTGTCTCGCTTTTTGAAACAGTTTTAGATGTAAAAACCTTATTGCCACTTTTTTTGAAAAAGCTTATCGAGTCTACATAATTCTGTGACAAGATTGATTGTGAAAATGAAGTAATCAATATGGTTATAATAATTAATGTATCTTTCATTTTTATAAATTATAATGTAGGACAAAATGTATCAAAAAATAATATTACTGAGACACATATTTTGCCCTACAATGTTAATGTTTTATATACGAGCTCTAAAATAAAAACATATTTTACTAAGAGATCCATTGGTGTATACAAGGCAGTCAGAAATAGAACTAGCGGTACAATGCGGAATACAATCAAATGCTCCTTCACCTAGTGCTAAAGCTTCTACATTAGCTAATGCTAGATCTGACAAATCCACTTCATTTTGACTTTGGCTAAAATTCCAGCCAGCTGTAGTTACTACGGCTGCGATAGCTATAATACCCAAAAACTTTTTCATACTTGTATTATTTTAATTGTTTATATGTTTTTCTGTTCGCTGTGGCAGGAAAAGAAAATTGTTGTCAGTAATAATATGTACAGATTTAATTGTCTCATAAATATGTATCTCTCTTTATTCTGAACAAATATTGTTATTTCCTGCTTTATATTTTTAAAGATAAAACTTGTAATTCGGAATTTAATGAAATATCTTGTCCTATCGCATATATATGTCTTGATTCTTCATCGACACACAGAGTAAGTAAATTATAGTCTGTCTGATATGTTCTAATATATTCACCGTTCCAATTGAAAACCATTATTTTATTGTATCTGTTTTCGGGGTTACTACCATTCATGTTACTATCTATTTTGATTGCATAAATAAAGTAATCCGTTGCATATACATCAACAAAACCATGCAATTCATTAGGTTTGGCTTCATAAAGAGGATGAATGGAATTACGTTTGATGGAGTCGGACAAATGGAAAATTTCCAGGATGCCTCCATATATTTCGCTTGTGACAAAGCGACTTAAATCAGGCGAAAGCGTGATATGCTGTGAAGTCCTGTAATTTAAATAAACATCTTCCGGACGCCTTGTCTCATTTTTTATGACAGGAAATCCTGAATAAATAGACTTTATATTTAAAGAGTCAGCTACAGCATAACGTTGTGTCTCGTTTTGATCAGAGTGTTTATCACCCAAAGACAATAAATATCCTCTATGTAAAGGAAGAGCAAGGTCTATATTTGTGAAATGTGATTCAAAGTTTGTTGTTTTAATGGAAAAAGAAGAATTAGCAATAGAATTGATACTAGTGCCAAAAAGTTTTTTCTTATTATAATCAAACCAATATAGATTACCTCCTTTATCTATATGAATTTGGTCGGCCATATCGGTTATTTCATTGGGACCGTTACCTTTGATTGCTAAATTTGTAATAACTTCTCCAGTGTTTTTATTTAAAATGTGCAAATATTTATTGTCTGTAAATGTTCTAACGATCAAATAGTCTCCGTATATATCGATGTCTCTAGCCATAATCATCATCAATGAAGAATTAATGACCTGAGATGAGATATTACTAACTATCTCTTTCTTTATAGGCGTAAATATCAACTCTTTTTCTTGTTTGGTAACACAGGAATATTGAATAAATAGTAAAATAAGAAATAGATTAATTTTCATGATATTTATTTTTTAGAAGGGGTATCAATTTGGTATCCCCCACCCTTTTTTTATTGGATTAATTATTACCTTTTAGTGTACCTCCGCAAGAACAGTTTCCTTTCACATTTGAAGCAGGGCCTGGGGCTTCTTTAGTTTCATAAACTTTTCCACAGCGCGAACAGGTTGCTTTACATATAACAGGAGTCATGTTTCCGCATTCAGCAGTAGCTTCACTTCTAGCCAATGCTTCCACGTTAGCCATAGCCAAATCCGAAAGTTGTGTTTCATTTTTGCTCTGGTTGAAATTCTAGCCGGCTGTAACTGCCATAGCTGAGATAAGAGCTACCCCAAAGATATTTTTCTTCATGATCTTAGTATTTTGTTCTGTTATAAATCAGTAAATTTCCTATCTTTACTTACTATTTTTCAGTTCAGATAGTTGAATTAAGCTCTTCATTCATCTTGATTTAGAATTAATATAAATAGAATTTGTTTCATTATAGTTTAAATTAGTAATAGAATGCTGCTTTAATAGCAGTAAGGCATATAGTACAAATGTATGTAAAATATTTATATCTTTTATGGGAATAGCTTGTTATTCTTTCTTTTTGTCTATTTCTCCTCATATACCTCTCAAGAAGAATAGGGAATTGTATAACTTTTAATACGTAGAGTCTTTCATTTGATGCCATCGAACGAAAAGAACACATATATCAAAAGAATAAAGCATATATGTGTTTTATTCGTTTGATATTTGTCAAACGCAAAGGTGAAAGTAAAAATGCTCCGGTGCGGCTACTTATTTTTGATGATCGTATAGAGATTATTAGTCCAGGGTGGCTTAAACACTTCAGAGTCTTTGTTCTATTAATAATTAAGTCCGAATTGCCATAAGGGGATTATATTCATATAGCCTTGTTCTATATCATCTTTTACGACAAAACCATTTTTTATACCTTGCAGCTGTTTTTGCTTTTTGTTTTTTCCACCTACTTCGAAGGTGTAGTCCGCTATTTGAAAGTCGGAAATAGTGGAGGTAATAACATCTTGTTCCACACGCATTTGATTGAGGAAAAATGTTTCCCGGATGTTTCCGATGTCTGCTGTTTCCTGCCCCAGGCAGTACATGAGAATAGAATTGTCCAAATAGACTTTGTCGACTTTTCCAAGTCCCCTGATGCCACCGGTATCATCACGTAATTGTGCGATTAATCCGGCCTCTTCTAAATAAAGAAAGTAATCGGACAGACTGTTTCGACTCACTCCCAGCATAGTTGCAATGCTGCTCATATTAGGCTTGAACGGCACACTACGGGCTATGATGGTGAGCAATTGCTTTAATTTTCGTGCTGTCGACACACTCATTTCGGAATATTGTGGAATATCAACTTCCAACGTTTTATTTATTACCTGTTGCAAACGTATATAAAACTGGTCTTCCTGGGAAAATGGATAATATCCCTCTTTCAGATAGGATTGGAAATAGGCATAAGGACGAAATTTATTAGAGATATCGATGGAATGTAGTAGGTATGGAACGTAACATTGCATCGAAACTTGTTTGTAACTTGTCCATGATTCTTTATGTATTTCTGCAAATATTTAAGATAGCCCCATGGGGGTTATTCCATCAGCTACCATTTCCAGACAGGGAATACTATCACAAAAAACGGGATTTATTTGTAAAGTCATTTAAATTTACTTTTCTTTGTTGCGAGGAGAGTTTGGTATAATGGGGATATTTACAGACGAAAAATTATTGTTGCAGGCTATTAAGAACGGGGACAATCAAGCTTTCGAGTTCCTGTTCAAAAGCTATTATCCCCGGTTGAGAGGATATGCCTCACGATTTTTGCATGACGAGGAAGCCGTACGTGATATTATACAGGAGAGTTTTCTGAAATTCTGGGAGAGACGGCATTTGATCGAAGCTATTTCTTTATCGTCCCTCTTGTTTGCTATGGTGCGCAATGCGTGCATGAATTACCTGAAACATATACAACTGGTCGAACAGCAGCCTTTGGATTATTTGCAGGAAATGCCGGGCAGAGAAGAACTTTATTGCTGGGACTTTGGACTGGACCCGGAACATGCCCTGCTCTATAAAGAACTCCAGCAGGAAGTCGACACTGTTATTAACAACTTACCGGAACGCTGTCGTGAAGTGTTTGTCATGAGTCGTTTCAAAAGGATGAAAAACCGTGAAATAGCCGAAGCTTTACAAATATCCACAACTGCAGTGGAAAAACATATTTCGAAGGCTTTGAAGCAATTTGCCGATTATTTCAAAGATAGATATTCGCTCGACATATATATTGCGATCCTTGCCTGGATTTTAAAATAAAAATGATATTCGGTATAGATCTTGCTCCCAAAGTATTATACAGTACTTACGGGGACAAGATTTTTTTTGTAGAAAGTTTACTCCTTGAGGTTGGGTAAAAATAAAATGAGTTGTTATATCCTTTAGAAACTATTTTATGGACAAGTCAGACATTTATTATCGGGAATTGGCAATCCGTTATTTCAACGGTTGTATTTCACTGGCAGAGGAAGAACTCCTTTTTCAGTTTGTCAAAGCTGCATCTGAAAATGAGAAACTGTTCCGTCAGTGGGAACAGGAGTGGACTGTTTCAACCAGGTTGATACCCGAAGTCGATAATGAATGGAGAAAGCTGCAGGGCAGAATGTCTGTCCGTTATACTTCGGATGACCGGCAGGTCTCTGTTTCCGGACGCAGACATTTATCCTGGTATGTTGCAGCAGCTGTTATTGCCGTATTATTGCTGGGTAGCGGAATATATGGCGTACAACAATATGTCTATACAAGAATGTCCGAAAATATTTTTGCATTGAAGACCGGAATGGGAGAGAAAAGCCGCCTGGTGCTTGCCGACGGGACAACCGTTTATCTGAATGCCGGTTCGTCTTTGCAATATTCCGGAAATTTTAATACAAAAAACAGGGAGGTAACCTTATTGGGAGAAGCCTATTTTGAAGTGACGCAGCAGCCGGGAAATATCCCTTTTACTGTAAAGACCGATCAGTATAATATTGTCGTAAAAGGGACCAAATTCAATGTTTCCTCTTATAATGAAGATGAGTTATCTACAACCGCTCTTTTAGAAGGTTCCATCGATATATTGTACAAGGGCAAACACTTCCCGGTTGTCCCGGGGGAATTAGTGAGGCTGAATAAGCAGAACGGGGAACTATCCAGGGAAAAAGGGCAGACGGCCCAATACACTTCATGGATTGAAGGACGTGTAGAATATGATAAAATCACATTGAGTGAACTGGCTGTCCGCTTGTCAAGGAAATATGATGTTTCCATTACGCTGGATGACAGTCTGAATAAGGATGTCGCTTTCCGTGTCTCCCTGAGGAATGAAGAGACGATAGGCGATATCCTGCAAGCCCTCTCCAGGATCATACCGATACGGTATGAACGCTCAGGAAGGGATATTTACATTCGAAAACAATAGCGCAATTGTTAATATTGTTAAATCTAATCGTAAATTGAATTTGTATGACTTACAAGAAACATGTTGGAAGGTCATTGATCATGGCGTTATTACTGTCCGGCTCATTGACCATGGATGCACAAAAAGTAACTTATCAATTTAAGGAGACTTCTTTAAAGACAGCTTTAAAGGAAGTGGAAAAACAACTGCAGTATTCTATTATTTATAAGAAAGATGTGGTTAATGAAGATAAGTTGATCACGAAGAATTTTGAGGATGCTTCTGTCGAGGAAGTGTTGGCTTCTATTCTAGGGGAAGATCTGACCTGGTCTATTCAGGGGAAAATGATCGTTATCTCTAAAAAAGAAACCGGTCAGAATACGAAGGTACAACAGCAGAAACAGAAAAGGATATCAGGCGTTATCAAAGATGCGGCAGGTGAACCGATCATCGGTGCCAATGTGGTCGAAAAGGGGACGACAAACGGAACTGTAACCGATATGGATGGAAAATTCACTCTGGACGTACAGGATAAAGGCGTTTTGCAGGTGTCTTATATCGGTTATCTGACACAAGAACTTTCCGTGAGCGGCAAGAGCTCTTTTAATGTGATCATGGTCGATGATTCACAAAACCTGAGTGAGGTCGTAGTCGTAGGTTACGGAACACAAAAAAAAGTCAACCTGACGGGGGCTGTCAGCACTGTAAAGTCGGAAATGCTGGAAAACCGCACGACTTCCAACCCTGTTAATATGCTGACGGGACAAATTGCCGGTGTTACGATCGTACAAAATACAGGGCAACCGGGTGCCGATGCCGGAAATCTGCGTGTCAGAGGTATCGGAACGCTGGGAAATGCCGAAGCGATGGTAGTCATAGACGGTGTCGAGTCTTCTATGGCGAATGTCGATCCGAATGACATCGAGAGTATCTCTGTGCTGAAGGATGCTGCTGCATCTTCTATTTATGGGGTACGTGCAGCCAACGGTGTTATTTTGATTACAACCAAAAGAGGGGCTGTCGGTAAACCTGTTGTCTCCTATAATGGCTATATCGGCTGGCAGGCTGCATGCCGTCTTCCGAACTACCTGGATTCTTACAATTATGCCACATTGCTCAACGAAGCATACCGAAACGATGGTTCGAATGCTCCGTTCCAGGATACGGACCTGGAAAAGATACGCCTGGGAAACGATCCGGATCATTTCGCCAACAGCAACCAGGTGAATGCCTTATTGAGTGAGAGCGGTTTGTTCCATAACCATCATCTGAGTGTGATCGGAGGGAATGAAGGCATCCGCTATTCTTTGACTGCCGGTTTCCATAAGAAGGACGGTTTGATCCCGAATGTCTCTTATAACCGTTTTAATATCCGTTCCAATGTAGATGCCAAGATCAACAACCGGCTGGATGTGGCTCTGAATATATCGGCTTCACGCGATGACCGCATGGCACCGGCTACATCGACTGTGAATGATCCGGATACAGACATGTATTATATCATGTATCATGCATTCCGTGAAACTCCTGTTACTCCTATTCAGTTCAGTAATGGAAATTACGGTTTGTTCCTGAATGAACATAACTCGGTGGCGGAAGCTCGTAACAGTGGAGTTTCTCATGTTTACAACAATAACTTCCAGGGAAATGCCTCTTTTGTCTATAAGATTATGGACGGTTTGAATTTGCGAGGTAATGCCGCTGCCACTTATTACTTGAAGGATACGCATGTTTTTCAGAAAAAGATGAATTTCTATACGGCTGATTCTGAAGATCCGATTAAGTCGAGCCGTAGCCAGGTGAAGAATATAGACAAGAAGTCGTTGGAACTGAATTTGCAGGCTTATCTGGATTATGATAAGACTTTTGGCAAACATGGGGTAAAGGCTTTGCTGGGATATTCACAGATACATAACGAATATAGATTATTGAGTGCTCTGCGTAAAGACCTGCCGACAAATAATATGATCGGTGAGATCAATGCCGGTGATGTGACGACGCAGGAGACTGAAGGTACCAGTGTCGCTTATGCTCTGCGCTCGGTTTTCGGCCGTGTGAATTATGATTTTGACAGCCGCTATTTGTTTGAAGCGAACGTACGTTACGACGGTTCTTCCCGCTTTCCTAAAAATAATCGTTTTGGTGTATTCCCATCCTTCTCTGTAGGCTGGCGTCTGTCGGAAGAGAGTTTCTTCAATGCCGACTGGGTAGATAATCTGAAAGTCAGAGCTTCGTGGGGGCAGTTGGGTAACCAGGAGATAGATGATTATTCATTCTATAACACATATGCTTTCGGCTATGACTATAGTTTCGGAAACGCTCTTTACTCCGGTATTTCTATCAATGATGTAATGGCTAACACGGCTATCACCTGGGAAAAGACCAATCAGACGGATATTGGTATCGATGCCGATTTCTGGGGTGGAAAACTTTCTTTTACCGGTGACTTCTTTATTAAGAATACGAATGCTATTTTGCTGAAATTACCGATTCCTGATATAGTCGGTGTGGATGCTCCGATGCAAAATGCCGGTAAGGTTCGTAATACGGGTGTCGAACTGGCATTTACCCATCGCAACCAGGTGAACGATTTTAAATATTCTACCTCTTTTAATTTCAGCTATATCCATAACGAGATTACGGACCTTAGCGGGGGAGATACACCCGGACGTTCCGTAGGAGACCCTGTAGATAATATTTATGGTTATGTTTGTGATGGTATTTTTAAGTCACAGGAAGAGATCGACAACTCGCCGAAGCAGATTTGGGGAGCACAACCGGGAGATTTGAAATATCGGGATCTGGACGGCAACAAGACGGTTGACCAGAATGACCGTCAGTCTTTGGGCTCTACATTCCCGAAGATCAATTTCGGTCTGCGTTTGAATTTCGAGTATAAGAACTTTGACCTGACAGCTTTATTGCAGGGAGCAGGTATGGTAAAAGGCATTGTAAAAGATGAAATCGGCAAGGCTTTCTATAACGGAGGAAAAGTGACAGACAGTTGGCTGGATCGCTGGACTCCGGAAAATCCGGATGCCACTTATCCTCGTCTGACGATCAGCAGTTCCAGCAGAAATTATATGACATCTTCTTTCTGGGCACAGAATGCTTCTTATCTGAAGCTGAGGAATCTGCAAATCGGTTATACCTTGCCGCAGAATATTCTGACCAATACGGGACTATCTAAACTAAGACTGTATTGCAGCATTGATAACTTATTTACAATCACAGGTTTCGACGGTCTGGATCCGGAAATGATCACGACTAAGACCTATTATCCTCTGACCAGAAACTACTCCTTTGGCGTTAATGTATCATTTTAATAGAAAGTAAGCTTATTATGAAAATCAAACATATATTATTGGCCTCTGTTTTGTTGACAGGCATGCTGACCGGATGTAATAATAATTTCCTGGAAGAAATTCCCCGGGATGAATTATCTGACGCTTCATTCTGGAAGAGTCAGGATGATGTGGAAAAATTCACGACTTCTTTATACAGATATACCCTGGAACCGGGGAATTTCGTGATCATGCTGGACGGCTATACGGATAATGCCGTTCCGGTTCATGTGTATAATGCCCAGGGAGAGATTTCCGCCGGTACGGCAACTTCTTCCAACTCTCATTTTCAACAGGTCTGGCAAACGACTTATCAGGGTATCCGCCGCTGTAATGTGTGCCTGCAGAATATAGACCAGGTTGAAATGGATGAAGCAGACAAGAATGTTTATAAAGGGGAAGTTTATTTCATGCGCGGATATTTCTATGCGACATTGCTCCGTTTGTATGGCGGGGTTCCATTGCTCGAAAAACCGTTGGAACTGAATGAGGCAATTCCGGCCCGTAACACAGAGGAGGAGGTCTATAATTTTGTGATTGCAGATCTGGATAAAGCGGCCTCTTTGCTTCCGGAAAAACAGGCTGAGGTAGGTCGTGCGACGAAAGGGGCGGCTCTGGCTGAAAAGGCGGTCATCAGTAATTTCATGAATAAATATGAGGATGCCGCCAGGTATGCTAAGGCGGTGATGGATATGAATGTCTATTCTCTGTATCCCAACTATGGCGATCTGTTTTCTCCGGATCATGAAAATAACCAGGAGGTGATCTTTGACCACCAGTATATGGAAAATGCCAAAGATTTTGACCTGGGCAGCTGGATCGACCAGTATTTCGCACCCCAGATGATGGGTGGATGGGAAGCGATGTCTCCCGCCAAAGATCTGATCGACTTGTATGAATGTAGGGATGGTAAATCGATCGGGGAGTCGGCGCTTTACGATGAGAATAATCCGTTTGCCAACCGCGATCCCCGCCTGGATTATACGATCCTGTACGACGGCAGCGAGATTGCCGGTAAAACATATAGTTCCGGTGCTGCTTTAGGTAACTCGACCCGTACGGGGTATTCTATCCGGAAATATGTGAATCCGAAAAATGATGGAATGAACTATCCGGGATGGACGAATTTTATCTATATTCGTTATGCTGAAATCCTGTTGATTTATGCCGAAGCTCAGAATGAAGTTTCGGGACCGGATGCCAGTGTATACGAGGCGGTGAACGATGTGCGTGCCCGCGTGGATCTTCCTCCTTTATCGGACAACCTGACTAAGGAACAAATGCGTGAAGCAATCCGTAAAGAGAAACGTGTGGAATTTGCCTTCGAAGGGGTTTATCTCTATGATACACGTCACTGGAAGACGACGGAAGCGGCTGTGACGAAGCCTGTCTACGGTAAGAAAGTAGATGGTGAATATGTATGGGTGGAAACACGTAAATTTGACCCTGAACGGGATTATCTGTGGGCTATTCCGTTGAATGAAATCGACCTGTCCAAAGGTTCTCTGGTTCAGAATCCGGGATGGTAAAATAAAGAATTGAAAGCATATGAATTATCGGTTTATCATTATACTGTTGTTTATTGTGTCTCCGGCCCGAATGCTTCGGGCTCAGGAGATTGTTCCGGCCGATTGTCCCAATCAGACGCAATTGGAGATGCAGAAGCGGGGGTATGGGATGTTCATTCATTTTGGAGTCAATACGTTTGATGAAAAAGAATGGTCGGATGGGACGATCCCTGTGGATAAGTACCGACCGGATTCATTGGACTGTGACCAATGGGTACGTGTGGCACGGGATGCAGGCTTTCGGTATGTCCTTTTGGTTACCAAGCATCATGATGGTTTCTGTCTGTGGGATAGCCGTTATACAACGTATGATGTTGCTTCTTCACCGGTAAAAACAGATGTGGTGAAGGCAGTCTCTGATGCCTGTAAGAAATATGGCTTGCAATTTGCCATTTATTATTCTCTTTGGGATCGTCATGAACCGGTTTATCAGAATGCTGATTTTGGAGAGTATATCGATTATATGTCGAATCAGTTGACGGAACTGCTGACTAACTACGGTCCGGTTTGTGAAGTCTGGTTTGACGGCGGATGGGATAAGAAGCCGGAAGAGTGGCGATTGCCTGAAATCTATTCACTGGTCAAAAGGCTTCAACCCCATTGTGCTGTCGGGGTGAATCACACGATTGTCCTGAAGGAAGGGGAACGGGAGTTTGCGTTGCCCGACTCTATGATCGTCGATAACAAATACACCTTTCAATATTTCCCCGGCGACTTCCGGCTTTGGGATCCGAAGATTGCTCATAAACAGGATAAAAAGCAGTATTTACATGATGGTCGGTCTTATTATCTGCCTTTTGAGCATACGCTTTGTATCAGTAAGGCATGGAACTGGTTCCAGAAAAAAGCACTTTCTCCCGTTCGTGACCTGGATGAACTGGAAGAGTTGTTTTACTGGTGTACGGATAATGATAATACATTGGTGGTAAATGTTCCGCCGGACCAGACCGGTCGTATCAGGGAGCATGAGGCTAACGCGGTGATTGCTTTGGGTAAACGGTTGGGTATTAAAAAAGGGGAACCACTTCCCCGGAACGGCTCTTTTCTGTCTTTACAATCGCCGGCTTTTGCCAGTTCCGTCTATGAGAATAACGAGTTGTTGTATGGGGCGGCATTGGCTACTGACGGAGGTATGCAGACTCGTTGGGCTGCTGCAGATACGACTGCTCTATTGACTATTCCACTGGACAAGGACAAGCCTTTCAATAAGATTGTCATTTTTGAATATTGTGATACTCAGAATGGTGAAGACGGATTTTCCAATTATCGGACTAACCGGATACAATCATACCGGATCGAGATTGAAAAGAATGGGCAGTGGGAGGCTGTATATGTCTCCGACGAACCGATGGGCGATTGTAAAGTCATCCGTTTCCCTTATCCTTACCAGACTTCACAGATACGTCTGAATGTAACCAAGGCGTCGGCTCCTCCTTCCGTATATGAATTTAATGTGATATACAAAGAATAAAACAGGAAGTTCCCTGGGTATAGATAAACAAGTACCCCCCTAAAGTTAAAACCAAAGGGGGGCACTTCTGTTTATCCGTTTATTCGTTATAACCTATTTTGAAGTATTGAAGCATTGTTTTAAATTTATCCTGTGCGGTCAGGCAGGTATCGACAAGATATTCATGTGCTTTATCCCATTCCTGCAGACCACGGTAATAGAACCATTTTAAATCTTCGTCTATGATGAAAGGTACAATGTTATTACTCAGGCATTCTTTAAACATGATCAGGCGTCCTACGCGGCCGTTTCCATCCCTTCCGGAATATTCCAGGTTTTTCCGGTTAGGAAAGCACCGGTTATTTTTCCTGTGGCACAATAATTGCGTACAGTCCTTTCAGGAAGATTCTGTTTTTTCGCAAATTCGCTGACCGAGTAATATTTCATAAGCGTAAATTGCCGTTATCGGCAAGAAGTGTGTGTATTTTATATGCAAATATATCACTTTCTTGCCGATAACGGCAAAATTACCTCAAAAAATCGTGTGTCAGATAACTTCATTCAAGTCCAGATAACCGAATTGTATATCGTCATCCATGCACATAATGATTCGGTTGTTGTCTTCGTCATAACAGAAGCGGACTATTCTGTAACCTGTTTCCAATGTTTTTAGATAATCTCCGTTCAGGTTGAATACAAGAAATTTGGTCGGGTAGTAGGCTTCTGTGCGATGGTCTCCTCCGGAATAGGAAGCAATGATTTTGTCACCGCAAACGTTTACATTCCAGTAATGGCTGATATCTGAACTGTCGGCTGTCCAATCGGGACCGTAAATGTTGCATATCAGATCTCCGTCGAGATTACAGATTGTCATCAGGTCATGCCGGCTATAACATTGCAAATACATATTATGCTCTGTAGATACGGTAGAGGTAAATCGAACTTTCTTTATATCGGGATGTTCATATTTCATTAGTTCTATTTCTCCTGTGGCCATGTTCCATTTGGCTATATAAGGTTTAAAATTGTTTGTACCTATAGGTTTTATTACCCGGCCTATGCATAGAGTATCACTGATATATTGATATGTATCGGGAAACAAACTTGCTTTCATTTCCATTTTAACATCCGGCATATAATTCGGATTGGCTAGAATACTATCCGGATTATAACTGAATATCTTTTGTTTACCATGGTCCGTTACGTAAATTCTGCTGTGTGCCTTGTCATATTCCACATGGCCTACAATTGTTATTTCACCGGGTCCCTGGCCTTTATAAGCGGTACTGGCAAGGTAGTGGAAATCATTTTTGTCAAATAGGTGTATTTGCTGGTTTGGTGATTCATAGTCGGTTATGATCAGGTATTTGTCTGCGATATAGGGCAGGGAGGTTCGACCTATCAGAACATCTTCGATCTCAATCTCCCTGACCTTATCCCGGACATTAACGATGTTATTTCGGCTTTTCTGGTATTTTTCGGTATCAGTTTTTTGGGTGCAACCACAGAATAGTGTGATCAGCAACAGGTAACTTAGTATATTTTTCATACAAATATTGATTTATAGTCTTTGATGTCGTAAATATAGAGATAATTACGAATGAATCGTAGATTTGAGGCTATAAATCTTCCTTTTTAAGAGGAAATACTTGTTTCCAAAGGTATTATTTCTATTTTTGTAATTAAACACCGTAATAATTTATGGAACAGCAAAAAACGGGTCTGCTACAGACGGTAAAAAATAAGATAAATGCATTCCTTCATGATAAAGAGCTGAAAGAGAAACTGTATGTGATCATTTTTGAATCGGATACGCCAAAGGGGAAACTGTTCGATGTCTTTCTGATCGGTTTTATCATTATGAGTGTCCTGGTCGTGATACTGGAGAGTGTGGTGACTTTTTCGGATCATTTCAGGCTGGCGCTTCAGATACTGGAATATGTGTTTACCGGCTTTTTTACTTTTGAGTATCTGGTGCGTATCTATTGCTCGCCGAAACCCAAGAAGTATATTTTCAGTTTTTTCGGTATTGTCGATTTGCTGGCAACCTTGCCGTTATACCTCGGGTTTATATTTACCAGTGCGCGTTATTTGCTGATCATTCGTACTTTTCGCCTGATTCGTGTTTTCCGTGTGTTCAAGCTGTTTAATTTTTTGGAAGAAGGAAATCTGTTGCTGGTCTCCCTGCGGCTGAGCAGCCGTAAAATATTTGTTTTCTTCTTTTTCGTCTTGATCCTGGTGACCTCGATCGGAACGATTATGTTTATGGTGGAGGGGACACAACCGAACACCCAGTTCAATAATATCCCCAATTGCATCTATTGGGCAATCGTTACCATGACAACTGTCGGTTATGGAGATATAACGCCTGTTACACCTGTCGGCCGGTTTATCTCTGCCTGTGTGATGCTGATCGGTTACACGATCATTGCTGTTCCGACGGGAATTGTCTCAGCCACAATGATCAAGGAACACAGGCGGAGAAGTGAACTGAGATGTCCGCATTGTTTCCGGACCGGCCATGAGGAGGAAGCAAAATATTGTAAATATTGCGGAGGGAAACTGGAAGAATAAAATAAAAGGTCTATATTTGCAGTGTTTAACCGATTAAATAGCCTATGGGCAAACCTATTACTCGGAAAAAATTCTGTTGGTTTACTGATAGGTAGTCGGTGTTGTTAATAGCTTTGGCATCAAAGCTAAATTTTTTGCCGGATATTTTAATCGGTTAAATATAAAATTCAAATAACAAATGAACAGATCATGAGAAAGAAATTGCTAACCGTATTGAGTCTGCTGCTTGCTTATTCGGCAGTAGCCCAAATAGAAGGAGATGTGTACACTTGTGATGACGAATCTTATCGTTTATTGAAAGATTTATCGGATTCACAATTAAACAGAGGGGATATTTTTGTTTTTACAACAACCCATCAGGATTTGGCGTGGCTGAATAACCTGGATGCCTGTATAGCGGACCGTGATACCTTGTGGCTGACTCCTTTCCTGAAACGTCTGGCGGAAGAACCTGATTTTCGTATGGATATCGAACAAACCTCCATTCTGCGTGAATATATACACCGCCATCCGGAAACAAAGCCGCTTTTCAGTAAGTATATGAATGAAGGTAGGATCTGTGTCGGGGGGACTTATATACAACCTTATGAAGAGATGTACTCGGGCGAATCGCTGGCGCGTCAGTTCTATTTGGGGACCCGGTGGCTGAAAAAGAATTTTGACGGATATAACTCATTGTCTTATTTCAATGTGGATGTGCCTGGCCGTACTTTGCAGATGCCGCAGATCATGAAAAAGGCAGGTATAGATAATCTGGTGATCAGCCGGCATGAGCGCGGATTGTTCTATTGGGAGGCTCCTGACGGTTCGAAGGTACGTTCTTATACGCCGGGGCATTATATCTATTTTTACAATGTGCTGGCAAAAGAGGATACGGCTGCCATGAAAGAAATGGCTAAGGAATCGGTTTTGTGGTATACTAAATACAACGATGTGAAAAAGGCCCGTACCGTAATGCCTGCCATGTTGAACTATGAATTGTCGTGGGATCGGAAACCGGTGGAAAATTGTCCTGTCTTTATGGAAAAATGGAATAATATCCGGTATATCCGGAATGAACAGACCGGAAAAAAGACTAAAGTGAAACTTCCCCAATTCAAATATGCAACGGCGGATGAATTTTTTCATACCCTGGACCATTCTACATCGGCTTTACCGGTTGTCAAGGGAGAGCGTCCGAATGTGTGGCTCTATATTCACGGACCTTCCCATGAGCAGGCATTGACTGCCAGCCGGAAAGGCGACCGTTTACTTCCGTCGGCGGAAAAAATGTCCTCTTTTCTAGCCTTGGCAAGCGGCTCGTTTGACAGGTATCCGTCCGATTTACTGAATGAAGCATGGGAAGCTAAGATTTATCCTGACCATGGCTGGGGAGGTAACGGAGGAATCATGACGGATAATACATTTCAGCGTAAATATGAATTTGCTCTGGGGGTAGCCGAAAAGGTGATCGATGCGCAGGCCTCAACTTTGGCCTCGGGAGTGAAAACTGAGTCTGCCAAAGGGCGTGCGGTCGTTTTGTTCAATAATCTGTCTTTCGTCCGTACAGCTCCGGTGAGTATAGATGTTCGTTTTGAAGAAGGATATGCACGGCAATTGGCTGTTAAGGATTATCAGGGAACAGCTGTCCCCTCCCAACTGACCGGTGCTGTCTATTATCCGGATGGCTCGATAGAGAAAGCCCGGGTTCATTTTGTAGCTGAAAAGGTGCCTTCCATGGGACTGAAAACCTATTATCTGAATGCATCGGATGCTCTTGCCGACATTTCCCGACCGGCGGCCAGCGTGATAGAAAATAAATATTACCGGGTGGAACTGGTGAATGGAGGTATCAAACAGATCACGGATAAAGAGAGTGGCAGGCAATTGCTGAATACCGGTAAGTTTCTGGGTGGCGAGGTGATCACCATGCATTCGTATGGTAATGGTGCCGGAGAATTTGATGCGGTGCAGCAGCCGGATATGGAAGGTTTTGACAAAACGTCCGCTCATCCGTCGGCTTGGACGATCGTGGAGGAAGGTCCGGTCTTTTCTGCTTATAAGCTACGTACTCCTATCCGTAATGCCGTGATCGAACAGGTGATCCGTGTCTATCACCAGACTAAAAAGATTGATATGGATGTGGCTTTGCTGAATTGGGATGGTGTTATGTTCCGCGAATACCGTCAGATGTGGCCGCTGGCATTCAAACAGTCGGTCGTTTCTTACGAGGTTCCTTACGGTGCTTTGACTGTCGGGCAGGATGAGATGCCGGGAGCGGCAGGCGAACGTTATTATGTGGAGAACAAGAAACAGCGTCCGCGCGGTATAGGAAACTGGTTAAGTGCCACGGACGGGGAATGGGCTGTGACGTTAAGCTCGTCGGTTGCCGTTGCCGATTATGTCGATCCGACCGATAATCCGGTCGATTATACGGTGCTTCAGCCGATCTTACTGGCTTCCCGGAAGAGTTGCCATCCACTGGGGAATGATTTCTTTCAACCCGGAGATCATTTCTATCATTTCTCACTGACTTCACATCCGGCAGGAGGGCGGACAAGGGAAAAGTTCGGTTTGTCAGCCAATGAACCGCTGGTTGCTGTTTACAATCCGATAGCTTATAGTAATGCAGCTATTCCGGAACAGTATTCGTTTGTGTCGATCGATAATCCGAATGTGATCATTACGGCAGTAAAGAAATGCGAGGATGATAACAGCCTGATTATCCGTCTGTATAACTGTACGGATAAAGAAGAGAAAGTGATATTGGATCTGGCTGCCTCCCCGAAACAGATAATCCGTACAAACCTGATCGAGGAAGAGGATGTTCCGGTAGACGGGATTGTATTGGGTAAATATGCGATTGAAACTTATAAAATAATACTTTGAATAAAACGAACCTATGAGAATGAAGCAAATGAAATCGGGGGTAATGCTCCTTTTGGCGGGAATAGGACTATTGGGGGGATGTACCTCTTCAAAACAGGAGGTGTCCGGAGAACCTGAATCTCTGGTACAATATGTAGAACCACGTATAGGAACGGCACATTGCCGCTGGTTCCATTTTGCTCCGGGGGCATTGCCTTTCGGATTGGCTAAACCGGCTCCGGCGACCAATGCACATGTGGGGAATAAATCAGGCTGGGAGGCTACCGGATATGATTACAGGGATACGTCGATAGAAGGATTCCCTTGTCTGCATGAATTTCAGGTGGGTGGTATCGTACTGATGCCGACGGAAGGCCCGTTGAAGACTGTACCCGGGGCGGTCGGTTCTTCCGGGGAAGGCTATCGTTCGGCTTTCGACCATGCGGACGAGATCGCTACAGCCGGTTATTATTCCGTTCTGTTGAAAGATTATAATATAACCGCGGAGCTGACGGCAACGAAACGGGTTGCTTACCAGCGTTTTTCATTTCCGGAAAGTGAAAATAGCCGTATATTGTTCGATATAGGTAACCGGCAGGGGGATAGCGGACCTGTACAGGATGCTGAGATTATCATTACTGACGATGGCTTGGTAGAAGGTTGGGTGACAACATTGCCCGAATACAGTAAAAAGTATCAGGCAGGAGCCACGGTCACCATGTATTTTTCTGCCCGGTTGGATAAAAAGCCTGATTCGTTCGGCACTTTCATCGGTGAAAAGGTGCAGGAAGGGGCACGTGCCGTCAAAGGTGTCGGAACCGGAGCCTATCTGACTTATAAAACGACTGAGGGAGAATCCATTACTGCCCAGGTCGGTTTGTCGTATACTTCTGTGGCAAATGCCCGTTTGAACCGGGAGACAGAGACGGATCACGGAAAACTTTCATTCGATGAGGCCCGCGAAGCTTCCCATAAAACCTGGGAGGAGTATTTGGGTCGTATCCGGGTGGAAACGCCGGTTCGTGAAGATAAGGTGAAATTTTATACCGGGTTGTATCATGCCGTATTGGGACGCGGATTGGCCAGCGATGTCAACGGGGCTTATCCCCGCAATGACGGAACTTGCGGACAAATACCTTTGAAAGAGGGTAAACCTGCGTTTTCTTTTTATAATACCGATGGTATCTGGGGTGGGCAATGGAATCTGATACAGGTTTGGGCACTGGCTTATCCGGAGTACCTGTCTGATTATGTGAGCACTCATCTACAGGTATATAAAGATGCCGGTTGGTTGGGAGACGGGATTGCTTGCAGCCGTTTTGTATCCGGGGTAGGAACGAATCAGCTGGGGAATGTGATCGCTGCCGCTTATCAGTGCGGTATACGTGACTTTGATGTGGAGACAGGGTATGCTGCTGCCCGTAAGAATGAATTGGATGGTGAAAACCGTCCGATGGGGGCGGGTAAGCTGGATACGGATAAGTTCGTGAAGTATGGATACGTGCCTCATCTGGACAAAGGGACCGGGGCTGATGAAGCCTGGATGTTCTCTGCTTCACATACGCTGGAGTATTCTTTTGGTGCTTATGCCGTTGCCCAGATGGCTAAACAGTTAGGTAAGACGGACGATTATGAGAAGTTGATGGATCTGTCGAAAGGCTGGGAACGTATCTATGACCCTGAACTGAACTTGATCCGCCCTAAAACGGAGGACGGGCGTTTTATCGAAAATTTCGACCCGATGCAGGTCTGGCGCGGATTCCAGGAAGGGAATGCCTGGCAGTATACTTTCTATGTGCCTCATGATGCTAAAACATTGATCGGGAAGATGGGAGAGGATGTCTTTAACCAGCGGTTGGATAGCATCTTCCTCGTTTCTCAGAAAAAGATATTCAGCGGAGGAATGGAAATCGATGCATTTTCGGGTCTGCAGTCTTTGTATAATCAGGGGAACCAGCCTTGTCTGCATATTTCCTGGTTGTTTAACGAATCCGGTCGTCCGGACTTGACTCAGAAATGGGTGAGAGCTATTTTAGATGAATTTTACGGGACAGACGGGATACATGGTTATGGCTACGGACAGGATGAGGATCAGGGGCAGCTGGGTGCCTGGTTCACGATCTCTTCGATTGGGCTTTTCGATATTACCGGGTTATCTGCTGCGGATCCCTCTTTTTCCGTGGGGAGCCCGTTGTTCGATAAGATAACCATACAGCTGAATGAAACATATTATAAAGGCGATTCATTTGTCATCGAAGCAAAGAATAACAGCAAGGCAAATACCTATGTACGGAAACGGTTGTTGAACGGGGAAGCGTTGGACGGGTTACGTATTCCTTTCAGTACGGTTACTTCCGGCGGTCGTTTGGAGCTGGAAATGTCTGCTTTGCCTGTAGAGACGAATTAAAAAGAAAAATGGGTGCCTCTGGGGTTTTAACTATAATTTTTCATGAATTTATATATCTTTGCGTGTAAGAATCTGGAAAGTATATAAAGAAAGAATTTATGAAAACACTACTTGTTACTACCTTGGGGGCATTTGTTATTACACTTGTATTTGTTGCCGGAGGGTATACTTTGTATCGTATAGAAGTCAATTTCACAGTGTCGGTCGTGGTGCTGGGTATTGCCTGGATGGTTTCGCTCTGGTTACTATATTCAACAGTTTTCAGTAAAAAGAAGAAAGGGATCATTTCCTGGCGGAAGCATTAATTCCGGTCAGTCTTTCGAACTGTTATTTATATCTTTCCACGTATCTTTTATAACATACCATAGGACGCAAACGATCATTACAAGCATGACTGCACTGCCTCCTACGCTGATGATTGTTTTTATGTATTGATCCATCTTTTCTGTGATTAAAGTTTGTAGATTTTAAGATTACCCGCTAAAGGTAAGCATAAGATTTTCAAAAAAAAGATTTCCTGGTGAAAAGTGCCGATGTTTGTCTGATTTCTATTTCTCGAAAAAGGCTAAAAATAATAGCCGTTGTTAAAAAATCCATATATTTGCATTCCTATGGAGGTCAATCGGGAAGCTGAATATATGGAAAAACTGGGACAGGGGGATCATAAATCGTTTGATGCCCTGTTCGTATTATATCATCCGAGAGTGAAGAACTTCTTATTGGGGTTTGTCAAGGATGAGGAAGAAGCTTGCGATATGGCACAAGATATTTTCTTTAAGGTCTGGACGAATCGCGAAAGTATCTCCCGGGTCAGTTCCCTGAAAGCTTATCTTTACCGGATGGCACGGAATATGGTATATGATTATTTTGAGCACAGCCTGGTGAAAGAAAATTATGAACAGAAAATCCAATTGTCTTCTAACGGGTATTCGGATCTGATCGAGGAAGATATTTACGCCAAGGAGTTGTCTCTCCTGATCGATATCGCTATTGAACAGATGCCGGAACAGCGGCGGCGTATTTTTAAGATGAGCCGGAAAGACGGGTTGTCGAATGAAGAAATCTCCCTGAAATTGGAAATAAACAAACGGACTGTTGAAAACCATATAACACAAGCTCTTGCCGACTTGCGTGAGATTCTGAAAAATACTTCTTTATTGCTTTTTTGAAAAAAAACGTCTTTTGACTGTGTGTGCTCTCCCGCTCTCCCGTCTTTTATATAAACGGGGAATGAAATGGCAAATAGAACAATACATACATTAATCTCGAAATTCTTCGGAAATGATCTTCCGGAAGCTGTTCAGCATGCTTTCGGTAAATGGTTCATAGGAGGAGCGCATCAGCAGGAAAAAGAAGAGGCCATGCAGGTGCTTTGGGAAGAGGTGCCGGCACAGGCGGATGAGCGGACGCTGGAGGAATTGAATAAAATCCATGATCGTATACAAAAAAATTCACATCCGGCGGCAAAACGAACTTTGCATCGGCTGCTTATACGGGCCGCAGCTATTTTACTGTTGCCGTTGATCGGTGCTGCCAGTGCTTATTTTGTTATGCAGCATCAGCCGGAGGTGCTCGAACCCGAATGGGCGGAATGTTTTGTCCCGAATGGTGAAAAGAAACAGATCACACTGTCTGACGGTTCTGAGGTTTGGTTGAATTCCGGTTCGTTACTGGTTTATTCTGCCAAGTTTGAAGGTAGCCGGCGTTCGATTTACCTGAACGGGGAGGCGAGTTTCAAAGTGGCCAAGGATCCGGAGAAACCGTTTATTGTAAAAACCGGTCATATGGAAATAGAGGCTTTGGGTACGGTCTTTAATGTGGAAGCTTATTCGGATTCCGAACTGACCATTGCGACATTGGAGGAGGGGAAGGTCCGGGTCGATACGGATCTGGCAAAAGGTGAGCCTATTATTTTGCATCCGGATGAGCAGGTGGTGTACAACAGCCAGCTGAAAACGGTTTCAAAAACGGTGGTGGATGCCGGCAGGGTTCTACAGTGGAAACATGGTTACCTGACGTTTCAGGGGGCTTCTTTCGATTATATTGTAAAAACGATCGAACGGAAGTATGATGTTACGATCAATTATGAAACGGGAAAGTTTGCGGGACGTAGTTTTACCATGAAATTCAGACCGGATGAGGGATTGATCCAGGTGTTGGATATCTTGAAAGAGATGGTGAACGGATTGAATTACAGGATGAAAGGTAATATAATATACATCAACTAAAAAAGGAGGATACTTTTATGAAAAAAAGAACCCGGGAAGACGACGCCAATCAGAACTCCCCGGATTTGAAATCGTAGTGAACACCCATTAATAAATCACTTAAAACAGGTGATAAATAATATAGTATTCAACTTTAAAATCTAATTTTACAAAGATATGGAAATATACCTGAAAACACAACGGAATAAACGGAATAGTTTGTTCCGGGTATCAATAATGTCTTTTCTTTTCTTCTTCTTGCAGTATTCCATAATTTGGGGACAGAATGTTACTTTCTCCGGAACTAGTCTGACCGTTAAAAAAGCATTTACAGAAATCGAGAAACAAACGGATATGTCGGTCGATTATGATGAGTCAGTTCTGAATATTCACAAGAAAATAAATGTATCTACCGATAGCAGAGGGCTGGATGAGGCATTGAATCTGATTTTGCAGGGAACAGGTTGTTCTTATGTGATCAAAAATAATCATATAGTTATTTCTGCAGAAGCGAAAGAACAGGATAAGAACAATGATAATACATTGGTGATAACCGGTACCATAACAGACGAACATGGAGATCCTATCATAGGTGCGAATGTGATGGAGAGAGGTACAACCAATGGCTGTATTTCTGATATAAACGGTGGTTACTCTTTGAATGTTAAGAGTAATTCTGTTCTTCAGATATCCTATATAGGTTATATCACGAAAGAAATTGCGGTGAATAACCAGAAAGTAGTCAATGTCCGTTTGATAGAAGACACACAGAATCTGGATGAAGTAGTCGTTGTCGGTTACGGTGTACAGAAGAAAGTGAATCTGACCGGTGCTGTTTCAGTAGTGAAAGGGGAGGAAATGACCAAGCGTCCTGTAACCAATGCTACTTCCATGCTGCAGGGGCAGATTCCTGGTTTACGTGTCGTGAACGGTTCGGGACAGTCCGGAAATAATAAGGTGAGTTTGCGTGTACGTGGTCAAGGTACATATTCTGATGCGGGCTCTGATCCGTTAGTATTGATAAATGGCGTTCCGGGAGATCTTTCCGCACTAGATCCTAATGCCATAGAAAGTATATCTGTGCTGAAGGATGCTGCTTCTGCAGCTGTATATGGGGCACGTGCAGCGAACGGTGTTGTGCTGGTGACAACCAAGACTGGTATAAATAAAAAGACATCGATCAGTTACTCGGGAAATTTTGCCGTTTATTCTCCGACTCGAATGTTGAAGGTTGTAACTAATTCGGTTGATTATATGAATTTGTGGAATGAGGCGAAGGCAAATTCCGGAATATCTTCCGGCTTATATCCGCAGGATGTCATTGATCAATATAAAAATGCGCGACCGGGCGATCCGGAATATCCTAATTATGATTGGTTGGGAGAACATATTCACAGTGCATTCTCTCATAATCATAACGTGGCCGTTTCAGGAGGTTCTGAAAAGATGTCCTATAATGTCTCTATGTATTATGCCGATGAGAATGGAACAATGGATGGACATGGATATAAGAAGTATAATTTTACGGCTGATTTACAGAGCCAGATAACCAAATGGATGAAATTCGGTTCGTATGTTGGTTTTATGCGTGGAGATAGAAAACGTCCTTATGAGGGAGGTGTGGACGGAAGTTTTACTTCTATTTTTGCACAGGCTCCGACTTATGGTCCACAGCGTACTGACGGTTCATGGGTTTATAAAGCTTATCCATGGGAAAGTAACAATAAGAATGTGATTGCTTTGGTTGGAAATGATGCCTTACGTAAAAATACGAGTTATGATGTGAATGCGCAGGTATGGCTGACAATTGATATTGCCAAAGGATTATCATGGCATACCAAAGGTGCAGTCCGTATGATTGCTGAAAGAGAAAAGGAATGGCGTCCGCTGGTAAATCTTTACAATTATCATACAGGCGAGTACATGAATGAGTTGGATGTCGGTGCAAAGGGATTGAACTCGAATGATTATCATACATTCTATACTTATTTGTATTCTTATTTGAAATATGATGTATCTACAAAAGATCGGAATCATAACTTTGGTCTTCAGTTAGGATATTCACAGGAAACGAATGATTATGACTGGCTGAAGGGATATAGAAAAGATTTTCCGTTCCCGTTGACAGAGATCGATGCCGGATCAAAGGAACTGCAGGAAGCTGAAGGAAATCTGGAACAATGGTCATTGATGGGAGTTTTCGGACGTTTTAATTACAATTACAAAGAGCGTTACCTGTTTGAAGCTAATTTCCGTTATGATGGTTCATCCCGTATCAATCCCGATGACAGATGGGGTATATTCCCTTCTTTCTCTGCCGGTTGGAGACTAACAGAAGAACAATTCATGCAAAATCTTCATTGGTCGTGGTTGAACAGTCTGAAAGTGAGAGCTTCGTGGGGACAGTTAGGTAATCAAAATATAGGTGTATATCCTTATCAGGCTGTTATGGAAAATGAAGGAAATTATACATTCGATAATTCGTCTTTATCCACAGGGTATGCACAAACAAAATATGCGAACCGAAACATTACCTGGGAGACAACGACTGTGACAGATATAGGTTTGGAAGCTACGGTTTTTAATGGACTGAATGTTACATTTGACTGGTATAAAAAAAGCACGAAAGATATTCTTCGTAATGCCCAGGTGACAGGTTCTTTAGGATTGGAGGCTCCTGTTATTAATAATGGTGAGATGGAAAATAAAGGGTTTGAAGTAAATGTACAGTATGTGAATAATATCAAAGGTGGTCTTTTCAAAGGATTGACATATAATGCCGGTTTCTATTTCGATCGCAACAGGAATAAGGTAACTAAGTTTGGTTCTGAAGAAATTTCCGGACATTATCTGCGTAAAGAGGGGTTACCTTATAACTCTTATTATATGCTGGATTGTATAGGGATTTTCAAAGACGAAGAAGATGTGAAGAATTCTCCGAAACAGTTCAATGATAATACATTGCCGGGTGATTTGAAGTACCGTGATGTGAATAATGACGGTGTGATCGATAATGATGACCGTATGGTGATAGACGGACGCTTCCCGAAATTTGAATATGCAGTAAACTTATCGGCTAACTGGAAAGGATTTGATGTCTCTATTTTGATGCAGGGGGTTGAAGGTAAGAAACATTACGTGACAGATTGGGGATTACAGCCGTTCCGTCAGGGAAGTGCACCGACAATCGATTATGTGAAATACCGCTGGACGGAAGACAATCCTGATAATGCGAAATATCCCAGAATGTATTTTGATAACTTTGGTGGCAGTAAGAATACGAGAAAAAATTCATACTTCCTGAAAGATGCTTCTTATTTACGTTTGAAGAATGTTACGATCGGTTATACGATCCCTGCTGAGCTGACGAGAAAATTATTGGTAGAACGGATACGTGTATTTTTCTCCGGTGATAACCTGGCGACGATCACTAATTATCCGGAATTAGACCCTGAAAGAGAAGATGACGGTCGTTTCGTCGCTTATCCTCAGAATAAGATTTGTTCATTTGGTATTAACGTCCAATTTTAATTCGATATGGTTATGAAAAAAGCTAAATATTATTTGCTTCTGATATTGGTAGTTGTAATGAGCGGATGTGATGATTTTTTGGAAAAGAATCCGCCATCCAAACCCTCAGAAAATACTTTCTGGAAACAGAAAAGTGATTTGGATATGGCTTTGACAGCCTGTTATGGCACAATGACTAAGTTTGATCACGGTTATTTTTCATTTGGTATGCCTCAATGGGATAGCTTTGTCGATAACTGTCGTAGTGTGGAGGAAGGAATCACTTTCGATGTTTTCCAGGGAAATATAGACCCGTCGACAGCCGGTATTATTCAGGATGTTTACAAAGGAGCTTATGTCGGAATAACCCGTATGAATTTGTTCCTCTATCAATTGGATAAGTATGAAAATACGGATTTGTCGGAATCGGAAAGGAACTTCAGTAAGGGACAGGTTCTTTTTTTGAGAGCATTCTATTATTCCTTTTTATACAGATGTTATGGTGATATTCCGTTGATCGTGGAACCTTTGGATTTGGAAACACAGTATCAGCCGAAGGTTGAAGCGGCAAAGATTCTGGAGCAGATTTATACGGATTTGAATGATGCAATCAACTTGTTACCAGATAATACCTATCTGGAATTGCCTGGCAGAGTAACCAAAGGGGCTGCTCTTGCACTGAAAACCAGAATGATGCTTTATGATGCCTATAATACGGATGGCAAAGCCGATGTGGAAAAAATGAGGAATGCCTTATCCGTTGCAGAACAGATAAAAGGATATAGATTGTGTGATGATTTCGAAAGTATTTTTCAGGGATCCGCCCAGGAAACAAATCCGGAAATTATTTTCTCAACTAAGTATCTGGCACCTAATAACTGGCATAAAAGTGATTTGTGGTTTGGCGCGTGGCTACGTTGTGCACCTCTGACCAATTTTGTAGAGGAGTTCGAATTTAAGGATGGTACACCTTTCTCTAAAGAAAGTGATCTGTATAATCCGGAGAATCCGGTAGAGAACCGTGATCCCCGACTGGATATGTCCGCTTTTTACCTGCAATTGAAAATAGGTGATGTTGAACAACCTGTTACGGGGGATTTACCAACTAAATATGGTTTGAAGAAGTTTGTGACCCGTGACAAAACTCAATATCCGATCGGATATAATACACGTAGTGATCAGGACTGGGTACATTTCAGATATGCTGAGGTACTGCTGGCTATTGCCGAAGCGGAAAATGAAGTGAACGGTCCTACGCAGAAAGTGTATAATGCTATCAACAGTATACGTGCCCGTAAAGGGGTTGATATGCCTCCGTTGCCTACAGGTTTGAGCCAGGCACAGATGCGTGAAAAGATTCGTCATGAACGGCGTATTGAGTTAGCTTTTGAAGGTCATCGTTATTTTGATTTGAAACGTTGGCGTATTATTGGAGAAATAATGAATAACTTTGACGAACCGACATTGCCGTTGTATAAATCCGTGTTTGAGGATCGTTTCTACTTATGGCCGATACCTCAAAGCGAAATCGACAAGAATAACGGCGTATTGGTTCAGAACCCGAATTACAAATAAAAGAAAGATATGGATAAGTTAATCAGAAATCGTGGATTACTTCTGTCATTGGGAAGTATGGCTGTTTTGAGCGGGTGTGCCCAACAGCCGCAGGAACAGAAAAAACCGAATATTGTATTCATCTTTGCGGATGATATGGGATATGGCGATGTTTCGGCATTCAATGAAAATTCGAAGATACAAACAACGAATATTGACCGCATAGCGAATGAAGGTGTTGCTTTTACGGATGCCCATTCCAGTTCGTCTGTCAGTACGCCTTCCCGGTATAGTTTGTTGACGGGCCGGTATAACTGGCGTTCAGATCTGAAATCCGGCGTTTTGATGGGATATAATAAGGCACTGATCGCTCCTGATCGCCGGACAATCGCTTCTGTCCTGAGAGACCAGGGATATCAGACTGCTTGTATCGGAAAATGGCATTTGGGCTGGGATTGGAATAACATAGAAGCAGGAAAGGATAGTGTGGATTTCAGTAAACCTATTACAAACGGACCGACAACACGTGGCTTTGATTATTTCTATGGAATTATTGCTTCTCTGGATATGGCTCCGTACGTTTATGTAGAAAATGATATGCCGACAGCTTTGCCGGACAGGGAAACTGTAAATGATGGTATGAAGTATTGGCGTAAAGGCCCGACAGCATCGGATTTTGATCATGAACAAACTTTACCCAATTTTATTAATCGGGCCGTAGATTACATTCATGATAAGTCAAAGGATGATAAACCTTTCTATCTGTATCTTCCGTTACCGGCTCCTCATACACCTATCCTGCCTATTAAAGAGTATCAGGGTAAATCCGGTCTGAATCCGTATGGAGATTTTGTCTTGATGGTGGATGATATGGTTGGTAAAGTCATGAATGCATTAAAAGAGGCTGGTGTGGACGATAATACGATCTTGGTATTCAGTACGGATAACGGATGTAGTCCTCAGGCTAAATTCGACGAACTTCAGGAAAAAGGACATTATCCCAGCTACATTTATCGTGGACATAAAGCTGATCTTTTTGACGGTGGTCATCGTATCCCGTGTGCAGTTCGTTGGCCGGCAAAGATTAAACCGCATACCGTTAATCAAACGGTTTGTCTGACTGACTTCTTCGCCACATTCGCCACGATAGCCGATTATCAGCTGAAGGACTCCGAAGGAGAAGACAGTTACAACATTCTCCCTTTGTTGTTGAATGAAAAAGAAGGTGATGTCATTCGTGAAGCCACCGTTCATCATTCGATAAACGGTGATTTTACGATTCGCAAAGGCGAATGGAAACTGTTATTATCACCGAGTTCCGGTGGTTGGAGTTTCCCGAAACCTGGTACGGATGACGAGGTAATCAAAACATTACCATTGATCCAGCTTTACAACATGAAGACCGATCCGGCAGAAAAAAATAATGTATATGCCGAACATCCTGAAGTAGTAAAAGAATTGAAAGACCTGATGATCAAATATGTGAAGGAGGGTCGCAGTACTCCGGGTACTCCGCAGAAGAACGACGGACCGGAAGTCTGGAAGCAGTTGAGTTGGATGGAGGAATAAAAACCATTCGAACTCTTGAAAAGTCCTGGAAAACGTTTACTTTTGTTTCCAGGACTTTTTTATTTATTGGAAAAGGAAGATGTTAACAGAAAAACGGATAGTACCTTATAGTTTTGAGGAAATATATGTTTCATATTTCTCCAGGATGAAGTATTTTGCTTTAGAATATGTATTATCTGAAGAGGATGCAGAGAATATTGTACAGGATGTTTTTACCGAACTATGGGAAAGAAAAGAATTACTTACTTATAATATTAATTTAGTCGCATTCCTTTTTACCTCTATAAAAAACAGATGTATAGATCATTTGCGGCACCGTACAGTTGTTCAGGAAGCTGTTGATAAAATACAGGAAGAATACTTGATGACTTTACGGGTTAAGCTTGCTTCTTTGGAATTGTTTGATCAGTCTCTTTTTTCGGAGCAGGAAATAGAGCGAATTGTTACTGAAATAATTGATTCACTGCCGGATAAATGTCGTGAGATATTTATAAAAAGCAGAGTGGAAGGGAAAAAACAGAAAGAGATTGCTGCAGAATTGAATCTGTCGCTTAAAACTGTTGAAAACCAAATGAATATAGCTTATAAAAAGATAAAAGCTGAATTAAAAGATTATTTGCCTCTTCTTTTGTTCTTTTTGAATAATTAAAAAAATAAATACCCTTTTGGGGGTTTTCTCTCCTTCATCCGTTTATTAAATACAATACGGAAAATATGGACGAACGAATATATAAATATTTTTATGAGGAACTTTCCCGGGAGGAACGTTTATCCTTGTTGCGGGATGTAGAGGTTGATGAAGCTTTGCGAAAGGATTTTGCAGAGTTACAGAATATGCATGCATTGATGAATCTGGGACATCAGTTGGAAAACAAGGTAATCGGTAAGCAAAAGTATAATCAGTTTATTTCGCGTAAGCAGCATGGCGTTTCGCAAAAAAGATGGTTGCGTTGGGGTAACTATGCTGCTCTTATTATTATGTTGGTGGTTTCTTCGAGTCTGTTGACATACCAATATATGCAAATTAAGATGCAGCAGGAATTATCTCCCGATTCAATGAATACTTTGTATACACCTGCCGGGCAGCGGGCACAATTGGTTCTGCAGGATGGGACGGAGGTCTGGTTGAATGCAAAATCCAAATTGATATATCCTTCACAGTTTACAGGTAAAGAAAGAAAGGTAGTAGTGGAGGGGGAAGCTTTTTTTAATGTGGCTAAGGACTATGAAAAACCATTTATCGTTTCATCACAAGATGTGGATATGAAGGTTTTGGGGACACAGTTTAATGTGTACTGTTATCCGGAAGCCGGCTATATTCAGACTAGCTTGCTGGAAGGTTCCGTTCGTGTCTTTTTTCAGGATAAAGAAAGTGAGGGAATCACTTTGAAGCCCGATCAGCAGGTGACAGTCACCGGAGGAAAAATGGTTGTAGAACCGATTTCTTTGAATGATCATTTTTTATGGCGTGAAGGTATTTATGCTTTTGAGAATGAACCTTTGATAAATATACTAAAGAAAATGGAATTGTATTATGATGTAAAGATCATGGTTAAGGATACTTCTTTATTCAATGATACTTATACCGGTAAATTCAGGCAGCGTGACAGTCTTGATGATGTATTCCGGGTGTTACAGCAGATACGAAAATTCAAAGTAGAAAAAGATAAAGATAAAAATATTGTGACCTTGAGTAAATAACATGTTAAACTAAAAACAGAATGCGTATGAAGAAATAACAATCGTAAAAAACAAAAGCGGCAGAAGCTACCAACAACTGCCGCCGATGTAAAGCAAACACAAGTCGTAAAATTTTAGTATTCACTTTTAACATTGAACAAATGTATGAAAAGAAAAACTTTGTTACAGCACTTTGCTGTGCTTAATAACAGCATTAAAGATTTTTTTAGGATTATGAGAATATCACTGTTACTTTTATTTGTCTGTGTATGTCAGTTAATGGCAACTGATATGGATGCACAAAATACAATTGTTAAAATCAAACAGAATAATATTTCTGTTAAACAGTTGATAAAAGAGATCGAGTCGCAGACTGACTATTTGGTCGTATTCAGAAATCAGGATGTGGATGTGGATAAGTTGATTTCTTTTAAAAAGACATCAGCCAAAGTTGCTGATCTTTTAGAAGAAATGTGCAAAAATGCAAATATTAATTTTGTATTTGCAAGTAATTACATTACTCTATCGAAAAAGCAAGCTGAAGCGGAACAGGGAAAGAAAAAAGTAGAGGGGACTGTTACTGATGTAAAAGGCGATCCTATTATCGGTGTAAATGTTGTGGAAGTTGGGACAAATAATGGTATTATTACCGATATAGACGGAAATTATTCATTGGAGGTTGATGACAATGCAACCATTCAATTTTCTTTTATAGGTTATTTGAGCCAAAGTGTGGCAGTACAAGGAAAAAATGTCGTAAACATAAAACTTCAGGAAGATATGCAAGCATTGGATGAAGTTGTTGTGGTTGGTTATGGTACTGCTAAGAAAAGTGATTTAGCCGGCTCTGTTGTTCGTGCGGATCTGGGTACTTTACAGGAATCTCCCAGTATCAGTTTGGGTTCCGCCTTACAGGGAACTGTTCCGGGGCTGAATGTGGGTGCGGTCACAGAGGCTGGTAAGGGACCGGATATGTCAATCCGTGGACGTACATCCATCAGCGGAGGAAATTCACCGCTGATTGTTCTGGATGGTATTATATTCCGTGGAAATATGGTCGATATCAATATGAATGATGTGGAATCAGTAGATGTATTGAAAGATGCCAGTGCCGCGGCTATTTACGGTTCCGAAGCCAGTAATGGTGTTATCCTTATTACGTCGAAGACTGGTAAGGTGATGAGTAAACCGACTATCGAATATAGCGGCTCTTTTTCTTACCAGCAACCGACTAATAAGGATATGTTTCCTGAAGGGAGAGACGGTTTCCTTCGTAAGATTAGCGATCGTTTTCTGGAAGAGAGCAGAACCGGTAACGATATGCTGACAATGAATCCGAACTGGGATGTAACGAAACATTTGATGGATGGAAATACATTGGCTGGTTATAATGCCGGAACAGAAACAGACTGGTGGGACTTGCTGACGAATGATATGCCGTATATCCAAAATCATAATTTAAGCGTGAGAGGAAAAAATGAACTGAGCAGCTATTATTTCTCTATGGGATATACGGATCAGCAGAACCTTATTATCAATGATACTTATAAACGTTATAACGTCAGGGTTAATATGGATACCAAAATCACTAATTGGTTGAAGGTGGGGGTACAGTCTTTTTTTACAGTCAGTGATTATTCGGGAGTGGCTCCGACATTATCAACAGTTGTCAATTTGCCTCCGATTGTTGCAGTGACGGATGAAAGCGGGGAATATATTAAAGAACCGTATAAAAATACGACCAATCCGTTGCTTCAGATAGAGCAGGATGATGTAAACAAGCGTTATAACTTATTCGCTAATTTTTATGCGGATGTTGATATTCCTTTTATCAAAGGTTTAAACTACCGTATGAATTTCTCACAGAATTTGATTGAAGGGAAAGAGTATAATTATAATGCACTGGGACAAAACTTTACAGGGAAAGCTTCAAAGATGAATTCCAGTCAATACAACTGGACAGTCGATAATATTGTCTCTTACAAACGTACATTTGGGAAACATTCTATCAATGCGACTTTCGTATATGGTGTTGAAAAGCGACAATATGAAGATACGAAAGCTGGTGCAGCCAATTTCCAGAATGGTATTTTAGGGTTTGACAAGCTCGAAGCTGGACAAGCCGATTTACAAACGGCAGAGTCAGGGGCTTGGCAGGAATCCAGCCTATATACTATGTTGCGTGCTATTTATTCATTTAACGATCGGTATATCTTTACGGGAACAGTGCGTCGGGACGGCTTTTCCGGCTTTGGTAAAGATCATAAATTCGGAGTATTCCCTTCAGGTGCTTTTGCCTGGAGAATCAGCGAAGAAGATTTTTTCAAAGAGAAAGTCAATTGGATGGAGAATCTGAAATTGCGTTTGTCTTATGGTTCAAACGGAAACAGGACTGTTGGACGCTATCAGACATTGGCTCAGCTGGGTTCAGGAGCAGGATCTATTAAAATTGGTGATACTTCTTATGATGCCGGTTATTTGTTTGGTGATGGTGCCAGTGCGGAACAGATGCAGTGGATTACGTCATTAGCTAATGCCGATCTGAAGTGGGAAACAACTAATACATTTAATACCGGAGTGGATTTCAGTATGTTGAACGGACGTATTTTCGGTAATGTTGATTATTATGTGTCGCAAACGAATAATCTGTTGTTTAATATTAATATCCCCGATATGAATGGATTGTCGACTATCCCAACCAATATCGGTAAATTGAAAAATCACGGTGTTGAATTTTCAGTAACAGGTGTGCCCGTACAAACCAAAGATTTTAGTTGGGATGTGACTTTTAATTTTTCACGTAACAGAAATAAAGTAGTAAGTATCCTGGGGCTTGATGCAGATGGTGATGGAAAAGAAGATGACCTGATCGCCAATAAAATATTCATGGGGAAGCCTTATGGAGTAAAATATGATTATAACATCATAGGTATGTGGCAATTAGCAGATAAACAAAATGGTTTGATTCCGGATGGTTTCGAATACGGTACGTATAAAGTGGAAGATGTAAATAACGACGGAAAGTATACAGCGGATGCAGATCGTAAGATCATTGGTTATGAAGATCCGGCTTATCGCTTCAGTATTCAGAATACATTCAGATATAAAAACTGGGAGCTGAAGTTTTTTATCAATTCGGTTCAGGGTGGTAAGAAATATTATTATGGTCAGCCGGCTAAGGATGTTCCTAATCCGGATAATATTTATCAGGTAAACCTATTCAACTTCGATTACTGGACTCCGGAAAATCCGAATGCACGTTATCGTCAGTTAGGTTATTTCTCGCAGGCTTTGGGAGGATATGCATTCTCTCCGTATGTACAGCGTAATTTTGTCCGTTTGCAGGATGTTACGGTTTCTTACAATGTGCCGTCTGCCTGGTTGAATAAATTCAACATAAACCGTTTGAAAGTATATGTATCGGGAAAGAATCTACTGACATTGACAGATTGGGATGGCTGGGATCCGGAAACCGGTGCCGGTTTGGATTCTTCCAAATATCCTGTGATGAGAAGTTATTCTGTTGGTCTTAATCTTGAATTTTAATAGTATGAATATGAAATCATTAAAATATAGTATTGTATTTCTGGCAGCGTGTACACTTTTTGCGTCGTGTGATGAAAGTAAGTTCCTGGAAGAAAAACCTTTGGATTTTTATTCTCCGGAAAACTCGATGGAGACGTCTGCCCATTTTCAGTCATCCGTTAATTATTTGTATAACAGGGTTAGGCATTTACAATGGGGAACTAATACGGAAGCCCGGTTTGCTTTGCGTTATGCTACCGATTTCGCATTTAATGCTACCGATTATTATAAAGCGGCTAAGTTGAATGATTATACGAATGTGATGGTTCCTACTTATTCGGTTCCTTTGGAAATCTGGAAAACTTGTTATACGATTATATCGAATGCAAATGTAATACTGAACCGATTGACATTAACGGAAGCGATTACGGATAGTGATAAGGACACATTCCGTGGAGAAGCTCTATTTTTTAGGTCTTATGCTTATAAAATTCTGGCTAATCTTTATGGGGGCGTACCGTTGGCTTTGGAAGAGGTTGAGACACCTCGCCGTGATTATGTCAGGGCCACTCGTGAAGAAGTCTATGATCAGATCAGAAAAGATCTGGAAGAGGCGGAGACGTTATTAGATGATATCGATAAAGTAAAAGACGGGAAAATAAGTAAGCAAATGGTTGAACATTTGTTATCTGAGATTTATATCAGTCTGGAACAATACGATCAGGCTATCAGTGCGGCGACTCGTGTAATCGATTATCCGGCTATGGCGTTGATGACTTCCCGTTTCGGATCGCGTAAAGATGAAGAAGGGGACGTTTATTGGGACTTGTTTCGGTTGAATAATCAGAATCGTAGTAGCGGAAATACAGAAAGTTTGTGGGTTCTTCAGTACGATTATCAGAACCCCGCTTCTTCCACTGAATATAATATGCCATGGGTTGTTTTACCATTTTACCAGAATATACAGATTTCAGAGAAAGATGCTTCTGGAAATGAAATAAAAACGAATGCCTTTTTAGGGGTGACAGACGGTAAAGGTGGTCGTGGAGTTGGTTGGATGCAACCGACGAAGTATTTCTTCAATGATCTATGGAAAAATGGTTCGGAGAATGATATGCGTAATTCCTCTTATAATATAATGCGCGATGTAAGGATAGATAATCCGGCATCTCCTGCATTCGGTAAATGGTTAGTGAAAGATGGCTATTCGACTCAGGTTGATTCGATTCGTCAGTGGTTCCCATTCTTGACCAAAGTCTCTAGAATGAATAATTTCCCGGAAGATTTATATCAGAAGGATTCAAATGGAGAACCGATTGTAACCGAGTTTGGAGAACATTTGTTGATAAATAATGCGAATAGTTCTTATAAAGATGAATATATGTATCGTTTGGCAGAAACATATCTATTACGTGCTGAAGCATATATTGGAAAAGGTGATAAAGAAAAAGCTGCCGCTGATGTTAATGTAGTACGTGCCAGAGCAAAAGCAGAACCGGCAAAAGCTTCTGAAATGGATATTGATTATTTGTTGGATGAACGTATGAGAGAATTGTACGTGGAAGAAATGCGTATGGTTACTTTATGTCGTATGGGTAAATTAGTGGACAGGAATAGGAAATATAATCCAAAGAGTGGTCCCTCCATTTCTGATTATCATAATCTATGGCCTATACCTTTCTCTGAAATTGAACGGAATATCTTTGCTGAAATCAAGCAAAATCCAGGATATTAATAAATATAATTAGATATGATTAAACAGATAAAAGCCAGTAGCCTGCTCCTCTCTTTTGGGGGGCTGGCTACCCTAGGCTGTACAACCCTGGCAGAACAGGCTACAGATAAGCCTAATATTATTTTCATCTTTGCAGATGATATGGGATACGGGGATGTTTCGGCATTGAATGAAAACTCTCGGATACAGACAAATAATATAGATAAGATTGCAAATGAAGGAGTTGTCTTTATAGATGCACATTCAAGTTCATCGGTTAGTACCCCTTCTCGTTATAGTCTTTTGACCGGACGCTATAATTGGCGTTCAACGGAAAAGTCCGGGGTATTAGGAGGGTATAGTAAAGCGTTAATTCCACAAGGACGTCGGACTGTAGCTTCTGTTTTGAAAGATCAGGGATATGAAACGGCTTGTATCGGTAAATGGCATTTGGGGTGGAATTGGGATAATATTGATGCCGGAGTGGATAGTATTGATTTCAGTAAGCCGATAACAAATGGCCCTACGACACTAGGTTTTGATTATTTTTATGGAATTTCCGGTTCATTGGATATGGCTCCGTATGTTTATGTAGAGAATAATATGCCTACAGCTTTACCTGATAGAGTAACTGAAAATACAGGAATGAAATTTTGGCGAAAAGGTCCGACAGCCTCTGATTTCGATCATGAACAGACGATGCCTAACTTTGTAAACAGGGCGGTCCGTTATATCCATAAAAAGGCTAAGAGTGACCGGCCTTTCTTTTTGTATTTACCATTACCTGCACCACATACGCCGATTCTTCCTATCAAAGAATATCAAGGTAAATCGGGCTTGAATCCATATGGTGATTTTGTTCTGATGGTAGATGATATGGTAGGAAAAGTAATGAAAGCGTTGAAGGATGCGGGTATTTCAGAAAATACGATTTTGGTATTCAGTACGGATAATGGCTGTAGCCCGGAAGCTAAATTTGACGAACTTCAGGCGAAGGGGCATTATCCAAGTTATATTTATCGAGGACATAAGGCAGACTTGTTTGATGGTGGACATCGTATCCCTTGTGTTGTTAGATGGCCGGCAAAGGTAAAGCATCATGTAATAAATCAGACGATTTGTCTGACTGATTTCTTCGCTACTTTTGCTTCAGTTGCCGATTATCAACTGAAAGATTCGGAAGGAGAAGATAGTTATAATATTTTACCTTTGCTTATTGAAGAGAAAGAAGGGACAGTTATTCGTGAAGCCACTGTCCATCATTCGATAAACGGTGATTTTACGATTCGCAAAGGCAAATGGAAACTGTTATTATCACCGAGTTCCGGTGGTTGGAGTTTCCCGAAACCGAAAAAAGATGATGAGATGATCAAAACATTACCTTCAGTTCAGCTTTACAACATGAAGACCGATCCGGCAGAAAAAAATAATGTATATGCCGAACACCTTGAAGTAGTAAAAGAATTGAAAGACCTGATGATCAAATATGTGAAGGAGGGTCGCAGTACTCCGGGTGCTCCGCAGAAGAACGACGGACCGGAAGTCTGGAAGCAGTTGAGTTGGATGGAATAAGTTATAATAATCAGCGATAAGTATGTATCCCGGGTAACGTTTTTGTTATCCGGGATTTTTTATATCCCTTTGGACTTTCCGCAAACGTTTGCGTAGATTTTCCCTTAAATCTTTTTCTTGCAGCCGTTAATACTGTATTTTTGAACATTTAAACGAAATAAATAAAGAACACTTATTAATTTCAAATCATAATAAGCCATGAAAAAGTCTGTTTTTATTTTATTGGGGGCAGCGCTCCTTTCCGTTTCGATACACGGGCAGGATAAAGGAATAGCTTTCCAAAACACGATCAAGATCGAACCCGGCGATAGCCATGAAGTGATTATTGAGAAGGCAGCGCATGTCGTGCCGACTCCGAATCAGTTGGATGCTTTGCGGAATGAATTTATTGCTTTTATCCATTTTGGGCCGAATACGTTTACCCGGATGGAGTGGGGGAACGGCATGGAAGATCCGAAGGTGTTCGATTTGAAGGAGTTGGATACCGATCAGTGGTGTGAAGCAATGAAAGCTGCCGGGATGAAGATGGTGATCATAACAGTGAAGCACCATGACGGGTTTGTCTTATGGCAGAGCCGTTATACGAAACACGGTATTATGTCGTCCGGCTTTGAAGGAGGCAAGGGAGATATCCTAAAAGAACTGTCTGCTTCCTGTCAGAAATATGGGCTGAAACTGGGAGTTTATCTCTCTCCCGCCGACCTGTTCCAGATTGAAAGTCCGGACGGATTATACGGAAATCTGAGTAAATACACCAAGCGGACAATCCCTCGGGAAGTGCCCGGCAGACCATTTGCCAATAAGACAAAGTTTGAATTTGTGGTGGACGACTACAACGAGTATTTCCTGAACCAACTGTTTGAAGTGCTGACCGAATACGGACCCATACACGAAGTTTGGTTTGACGGTGCCCACCCGAAACGGAAAGGCGGTCAGACCTACAATTACCATGCCTGGAAAGAACTGATCCATACACTCGCTCCGAAAGCCGTTATTTTTGGTCGCGAAGGCGTTCGCTGGTGTGGAAACGAAGCCGGAGGAACCCGCCCGACAGAATGGAATGTCATTCCTTATCAGGCAAATCCGGATACGATGAGTCATTTTGCCGATATGACAGATCCGGTGCTCGGTGCCCGTGAAAAGTTATATGAGGGAAAATTCCTGCATTACCAGCAGGCAGAAACCAATACGTCCATCCGTGAAGGCTGGTTCTACCGCGATGATACGCACCAGAAAGTCAGAAGTGCCGATGACGTATTCGATATTTATGAACGTGCCGTCGGAGGCAACTCCACTTTCCTGTTGAATATTCCTCCCAACCGCGACGGTAAATTCTCGCCGGCGGATGTCAAAGCGTTGGTAGAGACAGGGAAACGTATTCGGGAAACTTACGGAACTGATCTGCTGAACGGCGCACAGGGACCGAAACAACTGCTCGACGGCAAGGAAGATACTTATTTATTACTGGACGATGCAAACAAGGAGTTTGTTATTACAACCCCTTCACCCGTTACAATAAACCGTATCATGTTGCAGGAAGCAGTTGCGACCTATAGTGAGCGGGTAGAGAAATTTGCTGTAGATGCCTGGATCGACGGAGCATGGAAAGAAATAACGGTTTCTACCAATATCGGTTACAAACGTATCCTCCGCTTTCCGGAAGTGACGACCGGTAAACTTCGTTTCCGTTTGTTGGAATCTCGTCTGACACCAGCCCTCAGCCATGTTTCCGCCCATTATTATACATCCCGTCCACCTCAGTTGAGTTTTAAACAGGATGTGAACGGACTGGTAACGATAGAACCTAAATTACAGGACTTTGGCTGGAATCCTCATGGACAGAATGCGGCAGGAAACCTGAATGTCGGATATACTATTTATTATACGACTGACGGTACGGAGCCGGGTGCAACTTCCACTGAATATAAAGAACCGATCCAAGTGAATCGTGGTGAGTTGAAAGCGGTCGCTATCCTGAAAGGTGAAAAAGGAGCTGTACACAGTGAACGTCTCGGACTTGCCAAGAAAGACTGGAAGCTGGTCGGAGCAAGCAGTGAAACTAAACGTCGCCCGGCAACAGCTGCTTTCGATGCTAAAGCGGAAACGTACTGGCAATCGGAAGAAGGAGCATTGCCCCTTTATCTCGCTATTGATCTCGGTTCCCCACAGACACTGAATGGCTTTGCCTACACACCTCAAACCCGAAACTCGGATGGTATGATGGCGAAAGGCGTTATTAAGGTCAGCGACGACGGAAAAACCTGGAAAGAGGTGGAACGCTTCGAGTTCGGCAACCTGATCAATGACCCGAGCAAACGCTATCATTATTTCAAGAAACCGGTATCTGCCCGTTATGTCCGTGTGGAAGCAACGGAAATAGCAGCAGGCGGTAAGGTGGTAGCCATTGCAGAATTTGACCTGCTCTGATTGAAAAAGATAAAAAAACTTTTGATGTCTCCGGAAAACAATTACTTTTGTCTTTCGGAGACATTGTTTTTTTATAATCTAATTCTAAATCCATGATTATGCGAGTATTATCTTATTTTATGTGTTTGTTTCTACTCCTTGCGTGTGCGAAAACACCAAAGGAGAAACCATTAACTTTATGGTATGACAAACCGGCAGGAAACTGGAACGAAGCGCTCCCTATCGGTAACGGCCATGCGGGTGCAATGGTGTTTGGAGGAGTCGATTCGGAACAATTGCAATTGAATGAAAATACCCTTTATAGCGGTGAACCTTCAGTGATTTTCAAAGATATAAAAGTTACTCCGGAGATGTTTGACAAAGTGGTCGGACTGATGCGGAAAGAAAGATACAAAGAAGCAACCGATCTGGTATGTAAAAACTGGTTGGGACGTTTGCATCAGTATTATCAACCATTTGCTGATCTTCATATTCAGAATAACAAAACCGGGGAAGTCAGTGAATACAAACGTGATTTGAATATATCGGATGCAATAGCAAGCACGAAATATGTTCAGAACGGCATTCGTTATGAACGTGAGGTTTTTGCTTCGAACCCGGAAAATGTGATTGTCGTTTGCCTGAAAAGCGATAATCCGGAAGGAATCGATATTACGCTTGATTTTACATCGGAGCATCCTACTGCCGTGCAGAAAAGTAAAGACGATCGTCTGATTGTGCAGGGAAAAGCTCCCGGCTATGTGGAACGCCGTACTTTTGAACAGATGGAAAATTGGGGCGACCAGCACAAGCATCCTGAATTGTATGATGAAAAAGGTAACCGGAAATTCGATAAACGTGTATTATACGGAGATGAGATAGATAATAAAGGAATGTTGTTTGAAGCACAGCTCAAACCAATATTGCCTTCAGGGGGAACCTGCGAAATCACCGATTCAGGCATACATATCAGTCAAACAGACGAAGTGTATTTTGTCATGAGTCTGGCTACGAGCTATAACGGATATGATAAAAGTCCCAGCCTGGAAGGTGTAGATCCGGCTGCAAAAGCCGCTGCTATCCTCGATAAGGCAACTGCATATACTTATAAAGAACTAAAGAAGAGACATCTTACTGATTACCGTAATCTGTTCGATCGTGTAAAACTCGATCTGAAATCAGATCCGGAGCAACTGGCTTTGCCTACCGACGAACGGATAATCCGTTTTGATGAGAAAGCGGATCCGGCTTTGGCTGCCCTATTGTTCCAGTACGGACGTTATCTGATGATCAGCGGCTCACGTCCGGGCGGTCAGCCGTTAAATTTACAGGGAATCTGGAATAAAGAGATCGTTCCACCTTGGAACTGTGGCTATACGCAGAATATCAATCTCGAAATGAACTACTGGATGGCAGAGACCGCAAACTTACCGGAATGCCAGGAGCCTCTTTTCAAAATGATAAAGGAATTATCTGAAACCGGCGCTGAAACTGCTCGTAATATGTACGGTAGACGGGGCTGGGTAGCTCATCATAACACTTCTCTCTGGCGTGAATCAGTTCCGAACGATAATGTCCCTTCCGCTTCTTTTTGGCCGATGGTACAGGGATGGCTTTGCAGTCATTTATGGGAGCATTACCTTTATTCGGGTGACAAAGAGTTTTTGAAGAATACGGCTTATCCTCTTACTAAAGGGGCTGCCGAATTTTATGCCGACTGGCTGATTGACGATGGTGAAGGGCATCTGGTTACTCCTGTCGGTGTTTCTCCGGAGAATTGGTTTGTAACGCCCGGAGGAGAAACAACCGCTTTGAGCATGGGGCCGACGATGGATATGGCGATCATACGTGAAACATTTGAGCGTACGATCAAAATGTCTGAAATGTTTGGGGTGGATACGGAATTGAGGGCTGAACTTGAAGGTAAATTAGCCCGATTGCTTCCTTATCAGATCGGTAGCCGGGGACAATTGCAGGAATGGATGTATGATTTTAAGGAACAAGATCCGCAACACCGTCATCTGTCTCATTTGTACGGATTCTATCCCGGCGATCAAATCACTCCCGACGGAACTCCAGAGTTGTTTAAAGCAGTAGAACAGACCTTGAATTTGCGAGGTGATGCTGCTACCGGCTGGTCGATGGGATGGAAGATCAATTGCTGGGCACGTTTGCTGGACGGTAATCATGCGTATACGATTATTAAGAATTTATTTAATCCGGTTCAGTTCGGACCGAAGAAAAGAAATGGCGGTGGTTTATATAGCAATATGCTGGATGCCTGTCCTCCTTTCCAGATTGACGGAAACTTCGGCTATGCGGCAGGTGTTGTCGAAATGCTGCTGCAAAGCCATGCCGGTTTCGTACAGCTATTGCCTGCCCTCCCGGATGTATGGAGCGAAGGGACCGTATCAGGTCTGAAAGCACGTGGTAATTTTGAAGTAGCCATGAACTGGAAACAAGGTCGTTTGTCGGAAGCGACGATCCTTTCCGGAAGCGGTAACGAGTGCCGGTTGAGAACTTCGGTTCCTGTCACGGTCAAAGAGGGCGGTAAAGAGGTTGCAACTTCTTCTCCGGTTACTTCCAACGGGAAAGAATACTTCGAAACAACCTTTGCTACGGTTGCCGGAAATAGTTACCGGGTGAATCCGGTTACTCCCTGAGACAGTCTGTAAAACCAGGAAGATACTTCTATTTGCCTGCCTGCATAACTTGTTGCCGAGGACGTCGGTTATATTGTCGAGGATGTCAGCAATATTGCCGAGGGCGTCGTTTATATTGCCGACGCCCTCGGCAACAGTTTACATCGGCAGGCAATTGAGGCTATCTCCTGTTTGACAAGGACTTACCTCCGGGTAAATAAGAGTTACAAAGGACATAATAATAAACAAAGCTTTTATGAATAAGAAATTAACCTTATTAAGTACTGCCATGCTGTCGGTAACGAGTTTGCTGGCTGCAGACAAAAATCCGAACGTTATCCTTATATTGGCTGACGATATGCGTGGTTCTGCCATGAATTTCCTGGGTGTGGAAGAGGTACATACACCGAATCTGGATAAGCTGGCTGCTGAAAGTACCGTCTTTTCCAATGCTCATATTATGGGCGGAACTTCCGGCGCTGTCAGTATGCCGAGCCGTGCCATGCTGATGACGGGTAAATATCTCTATACGCTGGAAAAGCAGGGTGCGACTGTGCCCGATGATCATACATTGATTGGCGAGGCTTTGCAACAGGCGGGATATAACGCTTTCCATACCGGTAAATGGCATAACGGATATGCGGCGATGAATCGTTGTTTCAACGATGCAAAAGGCATTTATTTCGGTGGAATGTATGACCACTGGAATGTCCCTCTCTACGATTACAATGCGGATGGTAATTATGGCAAGAAACGTCCGGTCGTTAAGAATTGGGGAAAGAGCAATGAGGTTACTTATGAAGTAGGAGAATATATGTATTCCGGTAAGCATTCGGTGGATATTTTTACGGAAGATGCCGTCGAATATATTGAAAAGCAAAAAGATGCCGGCAAGCCGTTCTTCCTTTCCGTAGCCTATATGTCACCGCACGATCCGCGTACGATGCCCGACGAATATATGCGTCAGTACGACCGGGATAATATCCAGTTGCCTCCGAACTATATGGATAAGCATCCGTTCGACAACGGCGAGCTGGTGATCCGCGACGAGGTGTTGGCTGCCATTCCGCGTGTGCCGGACGAAATTAAAAAGCATATCACGGAATACTATGCGATGATTACGCATGTAGACCGTCGTGTAGGCGATATCATCAAGGCTTTGAAAGAAACCGGCGAATACGAAAATACGATCATTGTCTTTGCCGGCGATAACGGGTTGGCTGTCGGACAACACGGTCTGATGGGAAAACAAAACGTGTACGAACATAGCGTGCGTATCCCTTTGATGATCAAGAGTGCGGGAAGTAATACCCAGGGAAAGATCAGCGATAAGCTTTGTTATCTGATCGATGTTTTCCCGACCGTGTGCGAGATGGTCGGTACGGATATTCCTTCTTCGGTGGACGGTGTGAGCCTTGTTCCTGCGATAAATGAGGATAAGCCGGTGCGGGATTACCTGTATTACAGTTATATGGACAACCAGCGTGCCGTATCCGACGATGAATGGAAGTTGTGCGAATATAATGTAAAAGGTGTACGTACGACCCAGTTGTTCAACCTGAAGAACGATCCCTGGGAGATGAATAATCTGGCAGGAGAGAAAAAATACGGCAAGATCATCCAAAAACTGCGTAAGCAAATGTCTTTGGAGCAAGTAGAAACGAAAGACAATTCGGCTTTCTGGAACGGATTTGTATTCTAAAATTACTATCTTTGCGGCTGTTTGAATAAAATAAAGAATTTAGAAATGGAAACAGTAGTAAGTGGCATCAGGCCAACAGGTAATTTGCATCTGGGGAATTACTTCGGAGCAGTAAAGAGTTTTCTGCAAATGCAGAATGAGTATAATTGCTTTTTCTTTATTGCAGACTGGCACTCCTTGACTACGCATCCGCGTCCGGCAAACATCCGCGAAAGTGCAAAGACGATTCTGGCTGAGTATCTGGCTTGCGGTATCGATCCGGAGAAGGCTACCATCTATATACAGAGTGACGTTCGCGAAGTGGCCGAACTGTATCTCTACCTCAATATGAATGCCGGTATCGGTGAATTGATGCGTACGACTTCATTCAAGGATAAAGCGCGTCAGCAACTGCATATCGACCGTGTGAATACCGAAGAAGGTGACGTCGAACGGGAAATTTTTAACGAAGGAAACAAACATAGCGTGAACGCCGGTTTGCTGACCTATCCGACGTTGATGGCTGCCGATATCATTATCCACAAGGCTCTGAAAGTGCCGGTAGGAAAAGACCAGGAACAGAATATGGAGATGGCGCGTCGTTTCGCCCGTCGCTTCAATTCGACCTATGAAGTGGATTTCTTTCCGGAACCTGCTTCTTTCCACCTGACAGAGAAGGCTGTAAAAGTGCCGGGTCTGGATGGTTCCGGTAAGATGGGTAAGAGTGAAGGGAATGCGATCTACCTGATCGACGATGAGAAAGCGATCAAGAAAAAGGTAATGAAAGCGGTAACCGATGCCGGTCCTACGGAACCGAACAGCGTGAAGCCGGAACCGATCGCCAACCTGTTCGCCATGATGGATATCGTATCGACAAAAGATACATACGATTACTTCAACGAAAAGTACAATACTTGTGAAATCCGTTACGGCGATATGAAAAAGCAGTTAGCCGAAGACATCAACAATTTCTGCGCCCCGATCCGTGAACGTATCCTGGATATTCGTGCCAACGAAGAGTACATGGAGAAGGTAGCCCGTATGGGAGCTGAAAAAGCCAGCGCCAGCGCAGCCAAAACTTTGGCAGAAGTGCGTGAGATTATCGGTTTCCGTCCGTATTGATATTGTATATGAATAAAAAAAGAAGGCACGCAAGATAGTAGGTTTTGCGTGCCTTTTATATTTATAATATGGTAAATCCTCCTAACAAATCTTCGACTTGTTCTTTCAGTTTTGGCAGATGTTTGTTGACTACGCCCCAAATAATAACATTATCGACTTTGTCATAACCATGAATAACAAAGTTACGTAGGTCAACAATCTTTCTGGCATCATCAATTTGGATATCAGGTTCCAGGTCTAATATGTGCTTTGCAGCTTCGCCTATAATCTCCAGTTCTCGTTCTACTGCCCGGCGCAATAACTTATTCTGTTCATAGGCAAAGAAATCTCTTTTCTCTCCCAAATATTCTTCAATGGATGAGATTGATAGTTGAATATCGTATAAATATTTCTGAATACTACGCGCCATAAAGAAGCTGTTTAGTCTGTTCTACATCAGCAATAAAGAATGGGTTTGAAAGTGAGCGGTGAGTGACTAAATCAATTTTTCTTCGGAATAACTCTGTCAGTTTATTATGTAGAAGGAAATAATTATCTGTATATTCTTCAATGGAAATATCAGGTTCGAACTCGATCAGAAGATCTATATCGCTGTTTTCTGTGAACCTCGGAGTATTTACTGAGCCAAAAGCGTAGAGGCTTTTTACCTTATAACGTCGGCAAAGCTCCTTTAATGCTTCCAGTTTATTATGTAAAATGTGGTTCATATTGCCTCCTCTCTTTTAGTTCTTACAACAAAGATAGTAATCTTGTACAATCCAGTCAAGTTTGATAGTATATTAACTATCCTTTAGCTCATTATTTCTTAAATATGTGATAAAGAAGTTGAATTTTTATCTGATTGTCGGGAAAACTGCTTTACTTTGCGGGGAATAGTTACAGATAACAAACGTATGGCAGCCATTTCCAGCGGAGAGTTTGAGACATATTTCAGGGAGTTGTATAAGCCCCTGTGTCTGTTTGCGCTCCGTTTTACAGAACGGGTAGATGATGCGGAGGATATTGTACAGCAAGCCTTTGCCGATGTATGGGATAAGAATATCAATGGTGCATTGATTGAAAATCTAAAATCCTATATGTATCAGGCGGTGCGCAATCGTTCGCTGTCGCTGGTGACACAGCCGGTCGATCAGCAGACAACCGATGAGTTCCCGGATTTGGAAGACTCTTCCGAAGAAGAGCAGATGTACAATGCCGAAAGAGATGCCCGCTTGTGGACGGCTATCGACGGCTTACCACCCGAACGCAAAAAAATCTTTTTACTTTCCAAACGCGACGGACTGAAATACCAGGAGATCGCCGAAGAACTGAATATTTCAATAAAAACAGTTGAGAATCAGATGGGTAAAGCTCTGAAAGCTTTGCGTGAAACGGCTGTACGTATCTATAACTTTCTGTTCGGTCTGGCGTGACCGAATAAAAAATATTGAACTGGAGTAGGGGTTTTTCCCGGCAGCTCTGTCTTAGAGACAAAAGGTATTACATATTTTGTTTCACTAAGAAAGAGAGTAATGATGATGAAGAAGATTATTTCTTGTGTGTTGTTGATGATGATGTTGATGTGTGTGACGAATGTTAGTGCACAATGGTCTGTAACTCCTGAGGCCGGAATGAATGTGACGAAGTATAAAAATTCGCCTGCCGCTATTGGTTTTAAAGCCGGTGCAGCCGTTAGTTATACTTTTGGTTCGGGATTGTTTTCACTTCAATCCGGCCTGTATTACGTACAACGTGGAGCGGGGACAGTTTCATACGGAGGAGCCGTAGGCAAAGTAATGGATAAAGATGGAAATTGGGAGGAGTGTTATTTAAGCTTCGCCTCAAGGAATTCGGATATTGTATGGCAAATGGATGGCTACTACGGTTTTTATGGGCAAGGAGGAAGTTTAAGCCTTCCGGCTGATATGCGAATAGAGCGTATTTATGTGAATGAAGGACGTTCTCGTCGAGATTATATGCAATTGCCGGTACTTGTTCGTTTTAACTGGAAGGTTGGAGATGATGTAAAAATGCATATAGCAGCTGGCCCTTACCTGGCTTATGGCATTGGAGGAAAGAACAAGTCAAAGTTTTTGGAAGTATCCGAAAAAGGTACATGGCATGTCGATGACTCTTGTAGTCCGTTCAAGAATAGCAGTCTCCGACGTTTTGATTGGGGCTTGGCGCTGAATGCCGGAGTTGATGTGAAACGCTTTTCCTTTAATGTCGCTTACGACATGGGATTGGGCAAGCAGTACGAATATGAAAATGTCGCTTTAAAATATCATACCGTAAGTTTTACAGTAGGGTATAGATTCTAGAGAATAAAAGCAAGCAGATAGCTAAAGTTTATATTTAAAGAATAAAGAAGATGAGAAAGCTTATTTTGATGATGTTGAGTGTGTGGATGATTGGCGGAATGGCGAGTGCACAATCCCGTTGGAGTTTGACACCGGAAGCAGGTATGACGGCCGTTCAACGTGTTGGCTACGGAACGTGGAAACCGGGTCTGAAAGTAGGAGCGAGCATAGGCTATCAATTTAAACCGGAATGGATTGGGTTGAAAACGGGTTTGTTTTATACTAATCGAGGATATGATATAGATGGCTTGTATAACCAATGGTCGTCGGAGGAGGCGGTTGAGTTGAGGGTTGAAAATGGAAGTCTCAAGCAACATTTTTTGCAATTACCGGTAATGGCCGATTTTTCGTGGAAAGTGAAGAATGTTCGCATGCACTTGGGGGTTGGTATGTATGCGGGTCTTGCCATTTCTCAAAGTTGGAGTTGGGGAGCATGGGGATACACAATTCCAACTCCGGAAACAAAAATGAGTTATGCAGGGGCAAATAGTTATGGTGATATAGAACATGGGTATAATCATGATAACAACCCTTTTAGAGATATGAATTCGTTTGATTGGGGATTGACAACTTCGTTTGGTATCGAAGTGCAGAATTGGGTAGTCAATGTTGGATATGAACTTTCATTAGGAGATGAAGGTCCTAATTATAAACAAAGCTATGGCTCTTTAGGTAGTTCCTATACCGTTCGAAGCATAGGTTCCAACTACAACACCCTGTCGCTCTCAGTCGGTTATAAATTTAAATTAGGAAAATAATATATATGAACAACGAGCAGGAACATAAACTGGAAGAACGCATCCGTTTCGTAGCGAAACACTACGAGGAAGGACATTTGGATACGGATAAGGCCTGGCTGCAATTTGCCTCCAGGTATCAGGTACGCCGTACGGTCTCTTTCCGCCGCTACTGGATGGCTGCAGCTTCAGTCTTATTACTGCTCATTGGTTTCAGTACTTATTATATAACAGATCGTAATTCCCCCGAATGGGTAGCGGTAACGACTACCTCGGGACAGCTAAAAGATGTTTACCTACCTGACAGTACTCTGATTTCGATGGCTGGAAATTCCTCCATTCGATATGATGCGAGATCTTACGGAAAGGAGCGGCGTGTGGTGGAGATGAAAGGAAAAGCCTTTTTCCAGGTGACGAGGAATGAAGCACGCCCCTTTTCTGTCTATACTGAACGGACGGAAGTCACCGTACTGGGCACCAGTTTTCAGATAAATGAGCAACCGGAAGGGACTGACGTGAATGTGATGACCGGTAAAGTAAGTTTCGGTACTACCGGCAATGAAACGGATAAAGTGATATTAACCGCCGGTATGTCGGCATCATACTCCATGGAAAGTAAAGGTATCACGGTAGTTGAGGAAGAAGATCTCAACACCCTGTCGTGGAAAACCCGACAGTTACGATTCAATGACACCCCGTTGGAAAAGGTGATCGGCGATCTGAATGAATATTATCAGGTGAAAGTAATTAATAAAGCAGAAAACCCGAATCTGAAGCTGACGGCCACTTTCAATGATCTTCCGCTGGAAGATGTTTTATTGGTTATCAACCAGACGCTCGATACCCGCCTGGCCCCTGAATCCCAAAAATAAGTAACCTATGGGACGTATATGGATATTGCTGACAGGGATTCTTATGCTTTTTTCTCAGGTAAAAGCCGGAGAAAGGACTTCTGTCGTTAATCTGCCGGTTGAACCGACACCCGCGGTTACGATGGATAAGCGCCAGGTCCCTTTACTGGAGATCCTGCAGGAGTTGGAAAAGCAGACCGGTGTTTTTTTCTCTTACGAATCTTCTTTGCTGGACGAATTTCCCAAAATGTCTTTTAAGGCGCATGACGAATCGCTTTCTTATTGTCTGAAACGCTTGTTCTTCGCCTTGCCCGTTACCTACCGGTTGACAGGGCAGATCGTGATCCTGAAGCGGAAGCCCCGGTTGTATACGATCAGCGGCTTTGTCCGCGATTCGGTTTCGTATGAGAGTCTGATCAATGCCACGGTTATTGAGCGTGTGACCAAGAGTGGGACGACCACCAATAATTACGGTTTTTACAGTATCACGCTCCCTCCCGGAAAAGTTATCCTGCGCGCCTCTTTTGTCGGATTCGAAGTGAAGGAGATAATCTTCGATCTGACTTGTGATACGTTGATCGATATACCTTTACACTCGACAAAGGCATTGGGCGAGGTGGTCGTGGAGGGGCTGAATCCCCGATCGGAAGTATTGAGCACGCGGACCGGGGTCGTGGATGTCCCGGCGCAACGCATCAAATCGATGCCTGCCCTGCTGGGAGAAACAGATGTGGTGAAAACCTTGCAACGACTTCCCGGCGTTGCAGTAGGGACCGAAGGGATGACCGGACTCTATGTCCGGGGAGGTGATGCAGACGGAAACCTCTTTTTACTGGATGGCAATCCGGTGTATCACACCAACCACCTGCTCGGTTTCTTCTCCGCCTTCAATCCCGATGCCGTTAAAAATGCCACATTTTATAAAGGAAGCTTTCCTGCCGAATATGGGGGAAGGCTTTCGTCTGTAGTAGACGTACGGACCAATGACGGAGACCGGTATGAATATCATGGTAATTTGTCGGTCGGTCTGCTGGCGTTGCGTGGCAATTTGGAAGGCCCTATTATAAAAGGGAAATCCTCTTTCAATGTGTCTGTGAGGCGTACCTGGATGGAACTGATTACCTGGCCGTTGTTGAAAGCGGTCAATGACGGGGAGGAGAAAAAGATCAAGGGCGGCTACCATTTCTTTGATATGAATGCGAAAGTGAACCATTCCTTTAGTGACCGGACGCGCGGTTATATGAGTTTCTATATGGGGAGCGACAGCTACCTGAACGGGGAGGAAAAAGATGTAGAAGAACGTGTGGGGCAAGACTTCCAGTGGCGTTGGGGCAATCTGATCGGTTCGGCAGGGATCAGCCATGTCTTCAGTAACAAGCTCTTTGCTACGTTTACGGCAGGCTATACGCGTTATCGTTCGCACATACGGCAGGATAAGGAAGGCTATACGCTTTCTGCCAACCGAACGAACCGGGAGTTATTTCGTCAGGAAAGCCATTACCGTTCGGCGATGGAAGATCTCAGCCTGCGTGCCTCTTTCGATTACCGGTTGCATGAAAAACACCGTCTGAAGTTCGGAGGAGATTATTTGTTCCATAACTTTCGTCCGGAACAGAATACGATGAAGAGCTGGTATAAAGATTCCGTCAAATCGCAGGAAACCAATACTGTCTATGCCAATTCGCTGATCCACGGGCATGAAGTGTCTTTGTTTGCAGAAGAGGAAATGCATGTGATGGAACGTTTGACAGCCAGTGTCGGCCTGCGGGCAACCGTTTTCCATGTGCAGGGGGAGACCTATTTTTCCATGCAGCCCCGCTTGTCTGCCCGTTATCTGCTGGCCCGTCGTTTGTCTGCCAAATTATCCTATACCAAGATGAACCAGTATATCCATTTGCTTTCCAACTCGTATATCAGCCAGCCAACGGATATCTGGGTGCCTGTTACCCGTAGTATCCGTCCGATGAATGCCCATCAATATACAGCCGGCCTTTATTATACATTGAACAGGCAATATAATTTTTCCATAGAAGGATATTATAAGCGGATGAATCATCTGATCGACTATAAAGGCCGCATTCCTGTCGGTACGGATTATTCCCGTTGGGAAGAGCGGGTAGGCGTTGGATATGGCCGTGCGTATGGTGTGGAGTTTATGGCGCAGAAGAAAGCCGGCCGCCTTTCCGGTTGGATCGGTTATACGCTGTCGTGGTCCGATCGCCGTTTTCCGGACGAGAGTGTGAATAAAGGGCGCCGTTTCCCATCCAAGTACGACAACCGTCATAAGATCGATCTGGTGGCAACTTATAAACTGTCGCGTAAAGTGGAGTTGACCGCTGCCTGGATGTTTGCTTCCGGCAATCATATCACGATCCAGGATCAACTCTACCACGGAGGTGGGGGACAGACGAATAATGGATATATGCAGAATGGGTCTCTCATCATCGGGGATGATAACATCGGTTATGCCGCCAGTTCACGTAATAACTACCAGCTATCCCCTTATCATCGTCTTGATCTGGGACTGAATTTCTATCGTTACAAAAAGAAAGGACGATTGGGGGTCTGGAACTTGAGCCTTTGTAATGCGTATGGTCATCCGAATCCCTTTTCAGTCCGGACAAAATACCGTACGGATTATGACACAGGAAAGAAGGAAGTCTTTTTGGAACAATCCATTCTTTTCTTATTTTTACCGTCTGTTTCCTATACATATAAATTCTAAGTGTTATGAAAAAGGAATTGTTTACCCTGCTGCCGCTGTTGTCGCTCCTGTTCTGCATGGCTTGTACGCGTGATGTGGAACTGAAGATCGATACGGTCTCTCCGGTGCTGGTGCTCAACGCTTCCATAACACCTGATCAGGAAGTTGCAGCTTTTCTGTCGAAGAGTTGGTTTCTGATGGATAGTGTCCCCGAATATGATTTGCCGGAAACAGGAGTAAAGATCAATGTATACGTGAACGATCAGTTTCGCGGAGCCATGTCGCGCTCGGATAATCCGGCTGATAGCCTTGAATATAAGGGACAGTTCAAATTGCCGGGATGTTATGTGCAGACCGGTGATAAGGTGAGACTTGAAGCGGAGGCACCGGGATTCGATCCGGTGAGGGGAGAAACGCTTATTCCTGCGGAGACGGAAATAGCTTCCATCGATACAGGGCGTTTTATAACGTCCGGATCATACGATTTCCGCTTATACGTGACATTTAAAGATAAGCCTTCCGAACGAAATTATTACCGGTTGATAGTAGAACGTCTGATCGAATATCATAAAGGAGATCAGATTATGTGGAAAAGTTCGTTTTGCGACAATTTCGGAAGACCGCTGCAGGATTCCGGTGATCAATTCGATGCTCCGTCTCCTTTCCCTTTCACACTGATATATGACGACCCTGTCTTTCAGCCGGGAATCCCATCTTTAGAGATCAACGACGGCATTTATTGCCGGGGTGTATTCTCTGATGATATGTTTGATGGAGAAGAATATACGGTGACAAGCTCGTTTTATCCTGTGAGTTCGCTGCAAACGGACACGGTAACTGCGATAGTACATTATGATATCCATCTGATGTCTGTTTCGGAATCCTATCACAATTATTTGAAAGTGATCCGTAACTTCTCTATTTCACTGGGAGATGCGTATGTGGACGGTTTGCTGGAACCGACTGAAACGTATTCGAACGTAGCCGGCGGATTTGGTATTGTAACGGGCTACCGGATTGCCACTCGCCGCATAACGATGCCTTTCGGTGATCTTTCGTACGAGTGGTGGTAGCAGTAGAGTTATTCCAAAGTGATGTTGATGGCATTCATGCCTTTCAGGCCACGTTCCAGGTCGAAGGTAACGGTATCGCCTTCCTCTACTTTTGAAAGCAAGCTGTTCACATGGAAGAAGTATCTGTCACCTCTTATCTGTTCTTTGATAAAGCCAAAACCTTTCGAAGTATTGAAAAAGTCTACTTTCCCTTTGAGAACGACAGGTTCTTCTTTTTCCTTTTTAGGTACCGATATCATAATCTCTTCCTGGTTAATTTCCTCTTTTTTTGTGTTTTCTTCCGGTGGTGTCGAGGTGATCACACCGTTTTCATCGACATAGGCGATCATGTCTTCAAAGCTGGTAGCCTTGGGAGCTAATTTCTTTTCTTCTTTCTTTTTCTGTTTTTCTGCTCGTTTAGCGAGTCTTTTTTTTTCATTTTCACGTTTATCAACTGTCATTGATCTAGCCATATAACTTTTGTTTTATAAGATGAATACTAAAATGGAGCGGGAGTATAATTAAAGGAGAGACCTGCTTAAAATAAATAAGGAGAACTGTGCTATAATGATTTATCTCTAACTCTTCCACAAAGATACGAAAAAAAGAGGGGATGAGTAGGGGTATTTACAAAAAAACTGTCTATTTAGTAGATATCAACAAATAACAAGATGAATAGAGTATACCCTGCAAAACAGTTTGCCCGTGTTACCTTGGTAGTAATGATGATGATTTTCGTTCTGTCAGGTCTTCAGGCCCAGACAAACGGTGTGGATGAAACACGGAAGGTTACGTTGAACATGCAGAAGGCTTCTGTCCGGGAGATCCTGGATGAGATCCAGAAGCAGGCTGGAGTAACTTTTTCCTATGAATCGTCTTTGTTGAGTGGGCTTCCGAAAACTACGTTCCGTGCGGATGATGAGGCACTGGAGAATTGTCTGACACGTTTGTTTGCCAATTTACCGGTGGTGTATAAGATGACAGGAAGGATAGTTGTTCTGAAGCGTAAACCCAAGCAGGTAACGGTCAGTGGTTTTGTGCGAGACAAACGGTCCGCCGAATCTCTGATCGGGGCCTCGGTTTATGAATCCGGAAGCCGTGTAGGAACGGCATCCAATAATTTCGGTTTTTTTAGCCTGACCCTGCCGGGTGGGGATATTACGATCCGTGCCTCTTATATCGGTTATACCGGTCGGTTGTATAATCTGACTGATCTCGAACGCGACACTGTGCTGACTATTGAACTGGAACCTTCAGCATCTTTGCAGGAGGTGGTTGTGACCGGACAAAGTACCAGTAAACAGTCTGTATTAAGTACCCAGATGGGAGCGTTGGAAATTAACCAGCAGACGATCCGCTCTACACCTGTGATGTTCGGTGAGGCGGATATTATCAAGACATTGCAGTTGACTCCCGGTGTATCGTCAGGGACGGAGGGAACAGCCGGTATGTATGTACGTGGCGGAAATGTGGATGAGAACCTGTTTCTGATCGACGGTAATCCGGTGTATCAGATCAATCATATCGGTGGTATTTTCTCGGCTTTCAATCCGGAAGCGATCAGCGGCATGGACTTCTTCAAATCGGGATTTCCTTCGCGTTATGGCGGAAGGCTTTCTTCAGTGGTCGACGTGCATATGAAAGAGGGGAATATGAAGGAATATCATGGGAGCGCCACGTTGGGTCTGATCTCCGGCAATTTGAATTTCGAGGGACCTATCGTGAAAGACCGTACCTCTTTTAATATATCTCTGCGCCGTACCTGGCTCGATGTATTGTCGGCTCCGGCTCTTGCCATAGCTAACAAGATTACGAAGAAAAATGGCATCCGTACCCGTGCACGTTATGCCTTTCATGATCTGAACCTGAAAGTGAATCATATATTTAACGATCGTAGCCGTATGTACTTCAGCTTGTATAACGGGAATGACGTGCTGAAGGGGGGAAGCTCTGATTTTCCTTCAAGTTCTAATACGGAAGACAGTTATAATTATGATACGGATGTTTCCTTACGCTGGGGAAATATAATGGCAACAACCGGTTGGACCTATGTGTTCAATAATCGTTTATTTGGAAAGCTTTCCGGTGTTTTTACCCGCTATCATTCCAAATTGAGAAGTACCGATCATGATATTGAAGGAAAAGAAGGTGATAGCGACTATTATGAAAGGTTTAGTGAAAACACTACCAATACCGGCATTATGGATTTGGGAGTACGTACTTCTTTTGATTATTTGCCGGTTCATTCACATCATATCCGTTTTGGAGGAGATTATCTGGTACATCGTTTTCGCCCGGAATACAATCGTTCGTCTTCCTTTGACAAAAGCCAGGATTTCATTTCCAATATTAATAAAGAGTACGCCAATGACCTGTTATGGGGACATGAGGCCGGTGTGTTTGCTGAAGATGACTGGACTTTGTTACCGTCTGTCCGTATAAATGCCGGGGTACGTTTCAGTCTGTTTAATGTGCAGGGAAAAACATATACCGGAGTTGAGCCGCGTGTGTCTCTTCGTTGGCTACTGGCTGATAATTTAAGTTTCAAGGCTTCCTATTCACGTATGAACCAGTATGTGCACCTGATCAGCAACAGTTTCATCAGTCTGCCTACCGATGCATGGATGCCGGTAACACGGAAACTGAAACCCTTGCTTAGCGATCAGGTCTCTGCCGGTTTTTATTATGATCTCAATAAAACCTACAGCTTTTCTGTTGAAGGATATTATAAGACAATGGAAAATTTGCTGGAATATCGTGACGGACATACTTTTACCCCTTCTTATCTGAATTGGGAAGATAAGTTGACAGCTGGTGACGGACGTGCTTATGGTGCTGAATTTATGGTGCGTAAGGAAACCGGGCGCACGACAGGATGGATCGGTTATGGTCTTTCCTGGGCCGACCGTAAGTTTGATGAATTGAATTTGGGAGAACGTTATCCGGCACGTTTCGACAACCGGCATAAACTGAATATTGTAGTCATGCATAAAATATCTCCGAAAGTGGAAATATCTGCTGCCTGGTCGTATGCTTCGGGAAATCATGTCACATTATCGCTTGAGAATTATGAGGAACAGGAAACAGGAGGGCGCTTTGATTATACGGGAGGATATGGAAATGATCCATTGTACAATTCTATAGATTATTATGAAGGGCGCAATAATTACCAGCTGCCGGCTTATCACCGTCTCGACCTGGGATTGAAAATCTATCGCCCGAAGAAGAAAGGGCGTATGGGAATTTGGACAATCAGTATTTACAATGTCTACTCACGGATGAATCCGTTCATGATCTATAAGAGCGATAAAGAAGTAAAAGATTCGAATAGCGCATACGGATATAAATATGTCCCGGTATTTAAAACTGTTGGTATAATGCCTATTATACCATCTATTTCTTATACATATAAATTCTGATGTTATGAAAATGAGTATAAAGTGTATTTTCTTATTGAATTTTGTTCTGTTGGTATCTTCCTGCACAAAAGAGGTTGATTTGGAGTATTTGCGTCCGGATTCAAAACTGGTATTGAATAGTGTGGCCTCTCAGGGAGAACAGTTGAAAGCCTCTTTGTCGCGTACCTGGTTCTATACGGATGAAAATCCGAATGTCGTTATTAAAGATGCCCGGGTGGATTTATATGTAAATGACCGACTGGTAGAAACAATGAGTTGGGATGTAGAAGAAACGGAATATTATTCTATAGGTAATTATGTTTCTTCTTATCATCCGGTTTCAGGCGATAAGATCCGAATCGAAGCATCGAAAGACGGTTTTAAAGATGTCGCCGCCGAGGAGATCGTTCCGGACCGGCCGCCACTGATCAGTTTTGCCGCAGAAAAAATTAAGTCGCATGACCCCTATGCTTCCAGAGATATAAAAAATCGTTTTAAGGTGACATTCAAGGATGATCCTGATGCTGTCAATTGTTATATGATCAATTTTCAGGTAGCCAGACCTATACCGGAATATGATGACGAAGATTGGACTAAGCCTCCTGTTTATAGTGGAGAATACAGGTGGGATCGTGCTTATATCGATTATGCTTCCGAGCCATTATTCGGAAATAAAATCTCTATTTTGGATAAGGTGATGGGGAATGATTGGTTATCGGGTTCTAATGGTCGTCCTTTCTCGGATGAGCAGATAAATGGAAAAGAATACACAATGACTTTGGAGGAAAGTTCATATGGATATTATTATGGGGACTCTAGTGATCTGCCGGATTCCGCAAGAGTGTATCTGTATGCCATATCTGAACCTTATTATCGATATTTATCCGCTTTGATATCTTTGTATGATGGTTCCTTGAATAATGACCTGGCTGATGTCGGACTGGCTGAACCGGTCCGGGCGTTCAATAATATCAAGGGTGGCATCGGGATATTGGGAGCTGTGTGTGTGGACAGTCTTACGGTTGCCATTCAAAAATTAAACTGACCGGATAATGATCCGAAATCCCTTCCAGGTCTTTTCCATTATGGACGGATGCATGGACGCATCGAGGAGCCAGGGAAGGAGAAACCAGAATATAATCCAGGCGCTCACCGAGCATTTTCAGACGCGGATCGCCCCATTGCCATTCGTAGAGAGTGGCAGCGGGATATGACATTCGTTTGTTGGCAGGGGCGAACATCTTGACAGGATCGGCAAAACCGATGGAGAGGAATTGGGATAAGACGGAGTAATCGAACTGTTCACCACGCATATTTCCATATTCCGGGTGTTTCTTATCCCATCCCAGCATATTCTTTCTGAGCTCGGTATGCGTTTCAACCTCGTCGGCATCGAAAGGAGAATAAGCATTAAAATCACCCATCACCAGGCACTCGTTGAGTTCGTTTTCCCGAATATATTGTGTGATGGCAGTCGCTTCTTTCAGCCGGTAGCTCCATTCGAACGGGCTGAGGTGGGTGACGATGATATCCAGCCCGTAGGTCTGTGCATGCAACATACCATGCCAGAAGCCTTCGACCTGCTTTTTGATCACCCGGATCGGTTGAAGGGAAGTAAGTCCTACCGGATATCCTTCCTCCTTTATGATGGCTACATACGGATGGCCGTAAGAGGCTGCCAGTTCCGACAAGTCTTTTTCTGTAAATCCCACGAGTTCTTCCAAAGCGACAATCTGCGGTTTCTGCTCATTCATCCAATCGACGAAACGCGCTCTCCGAGCAGCATCCTTTTCAAATCCATTCCAGATATTGTAAGAAATGACTTTGAGTGTTTGCTGATTCGTATCCTGGGCGATTCCCTTGAAAGAGAATGTGAATAGTAAGAAAAACAGGCTGAACGCTTTGAAAATTTTCATGGTAATGTATGTTTTATTCTTTCTTTATAAAGTATGAACGTTTTATTCCCTCTTATATTGTTTGTTTTTGTCAATCAACTCATTGATCCGCGCTACAGAAGCAGCAGACCGGAGGCCGTCGGGCGGGGTATTCAAACAATAATCGACTAATACCTGTATATTTGAAACTGCCACATGCATCCGCGTGTCACTAGATGCATAATAGATGAATACCTTGCCGTCTTCATCGGCAATCCAGCCGTTGGAGAATAATACGTTGGAGACATCCCCCGTACGTTCTTCGCCGACAGGTGCCATGAAATAGCCTCCGGGCTGTGCAATAACTTTGGTCGGATCTTCCAGTGACGTCATGTACAGATAAAGCACATAACGCAAGCCGGCAGCACATCCCCTGACTCCGTGGGCCAGATGCAACCAGCCCGCCGGAGTCTTGATAGGATGCGGTCCTTCCCCATTCTTGACCTCTTTGATAGTATGATAGTGGCGTTTATCTATAATTTGTTCAGAGAGAATAGATGCATTCGTTATATCATCGATCAGGCTCCAGCCTATGCCACCTCCGCTTCCGGCATCGATAAAGCCGTCTTGCGGGCGAGTGTAGAGGGCATATTTCCCGTCGACAAATTCCGGATGAAGGACTACATTGCGCTGCTGGCTTTTTGATTTCAGGTCCGGTAGCCTTTCCCAGTCGATCAAGTCTTTTGTGCGGACAATTCCGGCTTTTGCTACGGCCGATGACAAGTCACCCGGAGCGGCAGCCGGATCATGGCGCTCGCTGCAAAAGATACCGTATATCCAACCGTCTTCGTGGGCGGTCAGGCGCATGTCATATACGTTTGTCTCCTCCGGGTCTATGTCCGGCAGGTTGACCGGCCGTTCCCAGAACCGGAAGTTGTCCACCCCATTCGGACTCTCGGCAATGGCAAAGAATGATTTACGGTCCCAACCCTCTACACGGACCATCAATAGATACTTATCCTTCCACTTTATCGCCCCGGAGTTCATACAGGCATTTACCCCGATACGCTCTAGACAGTATAGGTTGGTATCCGGATTTAGGTCATATCTCCATTCTAATGGGATATGATTCGCTGTTACAACTGGGTAAGCATAGCGGGTTATTATTCCATTATCTTCAACTACGAGCAGATTTTCCCTTTCCAACAGAGCTTTCTGCTTATTACGCAGAACTTCAATTCTATTTTGAAAACTAATTTTCATGGCTTATATAATTTCATTCGACTGTTACATACCTTCCGGGTAAAGGCTAAGGCGAGTACCCCGATGGAAATTAGTACATATTTCCATCTCGAAAACTATTTCATTTGTTTGCGGATCAATTTCTATAATATGTCCTCCATATGTACCATTGCTTAATTTGTTTCCCATACCCGGGCAGAAAAGAACATGTTTTGTTTCCGGTAAATATTGTACGGACGACATGGCAGCGGCATAACAATCCTCCCGTTCACTTCCGTACGACCAAACCTGTCTGACTGTCTTGTTCGTTTCGTCAACTTCATATTCGACAATACGACTGTATTGGCCAGGCTCGGTGAATACTTTTGATATATAATTGCGGGCGTAACCATTGTCGAAAACAAGTATATGGCCATTCGGCATAATGACAGGTGTATGTTGTCCCCAGGGCCAGTCAAAATCCGGACTGCTTTTTTCTCCGCTTATGACTTGTGGATCTGTTATTTCATTACCGTTTTTATCTAAAGGCTTTAATAAATACTTGTTATATTCTGGACGCCAGTTTTTATGCGGACTGATGATCCATGCTAATTCACCATTTCTATGGTATTTAAAAACACCCTGAAAGCGGGCAGATGCGAATATATCATCGCCCCAATATTGTACAGCATTGTGATGCGCCCAGTTACCTTGTGTCTGTCCGAAAGATGCTCCCGGCAAAGATGGATCTGTTGCTGCATAACGAGCTGAATCCAGTATTTGTGCCAGATCCCATGCCTGAGTAATTGTACCTTCATTCGGGCTTATCTCAATAACGTGGTCATAGATACGTGACTGGCCTGTATTTAAGGTGGCATCCATTTTTGTAACGGCTACTAACAATTTGCCGTTTTCTCCTATGACCGCTTCATGATGAAAGTTATATCCTAATGCTTTTAAATCCCATTTTCTGACCACTTCACCCAGAATATTGACTTCGGCTACCTGGTAATTGTTTGCATCTCCAACTAGATAATTACCATTCTCCAACCGGTGTAATCCGCATTGGGCTCCGATGTGTAACAGATCCGGAGAGGTGCGCCAGTCCAATACCCAACGAATCTCTCCGTCAGCATCCAGCATGTAAGGGCATGAAGTATCGGCTTCACTTGCTCCCGGGTCATTCAGTAAGACCATTCCCGGCTCCATTTTATCGATTAAAGCCTTCTTAACTTTAATATAACTTGGAAGTGCTGTGATATTCAACGGGCTTGTTTTTATTGTCGTCTGTGTGCGGGCGCGTTCATTCCCGTTTTTATCTGTCATAACAATGCTAATCGTATTTTCATAATCCGGATATAATCCCAAAATGGTCAGATTCTGGTTTTCTCCATAATTACTGAAAAGATATTCAATGGTACCGTGGCTGCCTTCTTTACCGTGAACGATAATTTTGGCACGGCCTTTTACCGGAAAGGCAGCAAATATATTAGCCGCCAAAGGATTATATCCGGATGGGTTCAGTTTGACTGTCTGAATCGCATTATTTATATTTTTCCCTAAAGTAGGAATCGAAATTTCTTGCTTGTTGTTAAATGTCAGAACGGTGTTCCATTTCTCGTAGTTTTCGTTGACCGACTCTACGATGTCGGTTGGGATATCTATACTCCCGGTTTCAAAAGTAAGCGTGTAATTGTTATCATTGTGGGCAATGTCTTTTAACAAACTGCCCTCTTCAATAAATGTTTGTATTTTTGAAGTCTCTCCACTAGTATTGATAATCGTTTCTTCCTCGTCACATCCTGAAAGACAAGTGAGCATTACTATAGCTGTAAATAAGTATTTAGTGAGTTTCATAGGAGTGGTGATTTAAGAAAAAAGGGAGAGGGTTTACTCTCTCCCTTTTTTGTATTATTAATTATTTATTCCCAACCTTCAGTCTGAGTACAAAGACTGTTGTTGTTCATTTCCTGGAAAGGAACAGGCAGCCAACGGTATTTAGCAGTGAAGCTGGCGCCTCCCTGTGTTTTTTGGTCAACCAGGAACGCTTTCAGTTCATCGTTATTGAACCAATGTTTCAGATAATACCAACGTGTACTTTCTTCTACTAATTCTAGCATATTCTGGTGCTGAATTTCTTTCATCAAGTCAGCCTGGCTTCCAAATGTCTTTTCTGCTAGACCGGCACGGTCACGAACCCGCTTCAGTGCAGCATTAGCACCTGCGATATCATTTGTTTGAGCACATGCTTCTGCATACATTAGCAATACTTCAGCAAAACGCATAACACGATAGTTCATTTTACGGGAACTCCAGGTGGTTTCACCTCCATAGAAACTGCAACCACTTTTACTCCACCATGCACTGTATTTTTTCAAAAGGAAACGGCCTTCTTTTCCGTCGATAGTAGGATAATCAGGTTTGCCTCCAAGTAATTTTTTACCTAAAGCAACTTGCCACATAGGGTCGAAATCAACATCATTGTACCATGTTTCATCAGCTTTTGTATCATTATAATCAGAATATTTGAAATACATTGTAGTATACATACGTTTGTCCCAACGTGAATCAGATCCTGCAGGACGTTCTTCTGCTATGAACTCATCTACTAATGCTGCAGAAGGCTGCATTTTGTACCAACCACCACTGGCAGGCAGGTCCGGACCAAAGAAGTTGGCCAATACATTACCCATGTTGGCATCTGTACCTTCACCGCTGTTCCAACGTCCGGATTCGTCACCGAACTGGTCGTAGTTCAATTCAAAGATAGATTCTTTATTAAATTCAGTATCATCGCGGAAGTTGTCAGCATAATCTTCCATCAAATCGTATGAATAAGGAGCCTGCATCAGTTTTCCTAATTCTGTTTTTGCATCTGCATATTTCTTCTGGAACAGATAACTCTTTCCAAGGAAAGCAATAGCAGCCCCTTTGGTTACACGTCCGTTTTCAGTAGCGGGACGGCTTTCGGGTAATAATTCGATCGCTTTTTTCAGATCGTTTTCAGCCTGTGCCCAAACTTCTTCTGCAGAAGACATTTCTTTTGCTATATCCAATGTGGAAATGACCGGTTCCGTACGGATGATAGCCTTGCCATAGTTAATCGCTAACAGATAGTAATTAAATCCTCTGAAGAAGTAAGCTTCACCACGGATAGGATTCTTTATTTCATCTTTTACGGGGCAGTCTTCTCCTGTATTTTTCAAGAGTACATTGGAGCGTTGTATTGCAGTGTATAAATAATCCCAAGGGTTACCGTCTGTTTCCGGTGAGTTATTGAATATAACATAATCCCATGTGAACTTTTCTTCACCGACAGTTGTATAGATATCGTCAGCTAAACTATTGTTAGGGGCCTGAAAACAGTTGTATGCTCCGTAATAGCCATAGACACTGGCGCGAACTCGGTTATAAACAGTTGCTATAGCGGCATCCAGGTCATCAGCACTCTGCCAGTATGTAGCGTCTGTGGGACGGTTAGGATTGACTTCATTCAAAAAGTTGGATTCGTTGCATGAGCATAGAACAGAACTTGCAGCCAATGCCAATAAATAATTTTTTATCTTAGTTGTTTTCATAAAATACATCTCTTTTTAATCGTTAGAAATTAACTTGCAAACCAAAAGTGAACGTACGGGGGGTCGGATAACGACCATGGTCACAACCACGGCTCATAACACTGGTATCTTCACTGTCTGTACCTGCTCCGCCATTTGAGCCCAGGTCAGGATTATAGCCTTTGTACTTCGTTGCCATAAAGAGGTTTTCCATTGCTGTGTAAATACGTACATTCTGCAATTTGATCTTTTCTGTCCACATTTTCGGCAGTGTATAGCCCAGTTCCAATGTTTTCAGACGGAAGAAAGAGCCGTTTTCCAACCAACGATCGGAGATAGCCTGGTTGTTCTTGTTTTCATCGTCTGCAGTGTAACGTGGCATATCAGTATTACGGTTATCTTCACGCCACTCGTTTAATACATCTGTAGAAACGTTGGTTGTACCGTTTTGCATATAAGAAGTTCCGTAACGCATGGAGTTAAATACTTTGTTACCAAAAGTTCCATCAAAGAACAAGCTAAGGTCAATGCCTTTATAAGCTCCGGTAAGGCTTAAACCCATATTCAATTTTGGGAACGGATTTCCACAATACTGCTGGTCGCTGGCGTTGATCTGTCCGTCACCGTTATAATCGATAAATTTAATATCGCCCGGTTTAGCCTTCGGCTGGATAATTGTACCTTCCGCATTGGTATAGTTGCGGATTTCTTCTTCACTCTGGAAAATTCCGTCTGTTTTGATCAGGTAGAATGACCCGATAGGCTTACCTTCCTTAGCCCAGGTAATTGTACCTCCGCCATTTGGGTTGAAACCTGAAATTTCCTGTTTTGTAACAGTTTGGATCTCTTTCAGGTTATTTTTGATGTGAGAAAGGTTCAGACCTACTGAATAATAGAATTCGCCTACTGTGTTACGGTGGTTTAATGAAAGTTCAAAACCTTTATTTTCAAGTAAAGCTGCGTTCATAACGGGTGCGCTGCTCATACCACCGCTGGGTGCTTGATTAACACTCATCAACAGGCCATCTGTTTTCTGAATAAAGTAATCGGCAGTTACACTAAAACGGCTGTTCAGGAATGATGCATCCACACCGATATTGGTTGTCTTTGTTTTTTCCCAGGTTGTTTCCGGCGGAGTTACCCATTCTGAATTAGTGATTTGGCCTACCCACCAGTTTCCTCCTTGTACATAGTTGAAGCCGTCTTTAATAGTACTTTGTGTCTGATATTCGTCGATACCGTTTATGTTACCTAAAACACCGTAGCTGGCACGTAGCTTTAATTCGTTTACAGTATTCTTTGCTGACTCGAAGAACGGTTCGTTCATGATATTCCAGCCTACTGATGCCGATGGGAAAGTACCGTAACGGTGACCGTCGACAAAACGGGAAGAACCATCCCGGCGAATAGAGGCTGAAATTATGTAACGTGAATCGTAGCTATACATTGCACGGGCGAATAAAGAAACCAATGTACTGGTTGTTTGACTACCACCGGCTGTACTGGAACTTGCCAAACCGGCTCCAATCACTCTGATTCCGTCAGGCATACCGGTACGTTTTGCATTGAAACCACGGGAGTTATCTTTTTGAGCAGAGTAACCTAACAATCCGGAGACAGTATGTTTTCCGAATGTATTATCGTAATGCAATGTATTTTCAAGTAGCCATCTGTCACCCCATGTAGTACCTTCTGCTAAACTGTTATCCATGTTTTTGCTGGAAGAACTGAAATAATATGGTTCAATGAAGTCATAGCTTCTTCGTGTTGTTTTGTCTATACCGACATTAAATTTATATTTCAGGCCTTTCAATCCTAAGTCGACTTCAGCGAAAGCATTGACCAACAGGTCTATACCATGTTTTTGACGATCGTAAGCTTCTACATAACCGACTGGGTTGTCAATCTGGCGTGCCCAAGCTGGAACAGTACCCCAATGCCCTCTATAATCCTGATTGCTTTCGTTGGTGCCGTCATCATATACCGACATAACCGGAACCGCACGTAATGCAGAGTTAAAGCTGATATCGTCATAATCCTGATCCCATATTTTCATCATGATCGTGCTACCTACACGAAGGTGGTTGTTGAAGAATGAGAAGTCATTTTTAGCACGTAAGTTCCAGGCTTCATAACCGGTAGTCTTTACGATACCTTCCTGATTCAAGTAACTGGCAGAAACATTGAACGTAGATGTTTTGTTACCGCCTGAGATATTCATTGATACTTTGTTTACAGCAGCCGTGCGATATAATTCATCCTGCCAGTCAGTTCCTTTTCCGTTCCAACCGGTAAGTAACGGCTGGTCTTGTGCTATGTTATTCAATTTGCAGTAATCGCGGAATTGATTTCCGTCGAGTACATCTATTTTGCGCATCATTTTCTGTACACCGGTATAAGCATTTACATCTACGCGGGTCGGCATTTCCTTGTGTCCGCCTTTTGTCGTGATCAATACAACACCGTTTGCAGCACGTGAACCGTAAATAGCAGCTGCAGATGCGTCTTTCAATACATCGATTGACTGGATGTCGGATGGTTCTACCATATTGATATCACCATATACACCGTCAATTACATATAATGGAGAAGATTTGCTCAAAGAATTGACACCGCGGATATTGATGTTCATTCCTTCACCCGGTTGACCATTCGCGGCGGAAACTGTTACACCTGCAATACGTCCCTGTAATGCGGAAGAGGCATTACGTGCCAAACCTGCCTGTAACTCTTTTCCTGAAACAGAGGCTACAGCACCTGTTAAATCTTTTTTCTTTACTGTACCGTAACCGATAACTACAACTTCATCCAGTTGTTCGCCTTCTGCCATTGTAACATTAATGACATTCTGGTTGTTAACAGCTACAGTAGAAGCTTGCATACCGACAAAAGAGAATTCAAGAACTTGCCCAGGGGACACACTGATAGAGTAGTTACCATCAATATCGGTTGTTGTACCTTGTGTGGTTCCTTTAATAACAACTGTTGCTCCGATGACCGGATTGTTCTCCGAGTCTTTTACCGTACCTTTTACGGTCATTGCTTGTTGTGCCCAACTTGAGAGTGTGAAAGCACCTAGCAATAATGAGAAAGCTAGTTTTCTGTTCATAATGTTTGTTTAAAGATTAATTTGTGTATTTTCATCTGATGCAAAGGTAAGGTGTCGGAGGAGGGGAAATCAAGTAGAATTTTTGCGACATATAATGAATCTTGATCAATTATTGAGAGGTATACAAGCTCTATAGAGAGTCTTTTTCGTCGAAAATAGTATGATAATATTTCATCAGAGGGGGCGATTGAAGTGAGTGGAATGTCAAAATCTTATTAGTTTGTGATAAATTTGTATTGTGTTTTATAACATGTGTTAATTTTGGGCACTTTGTGATGGAAGACTTTCTCATTGATTATCATTCCCATTTACAAAAATAGAATTGTCAAAATGATATTAGTGTAGCATGAAATTGGAATTAGTATACCGTGTAAATAGAATTACCTCTGCGGGTAATGTTTTTTAACGTATCAAATGGATAGAAATATTGTTTGACTGATGAAACTTTGTCAAAAATGAAATCTCCCCATTTGATATATGCATATCAGATGAGGAGGCTGAATTCTGTTAACAGATTAATAATTCTGTTATTTGACTAATTGGAATGTTGCTAAAACTGCTTTATGGTCGGTTGGCCAGATTCCTGCCGGAAGAATGATCGGATCGGCTGTTTCTTCTGTAACACGTTCTCCGCGAAGGATATCCCCCTTAGGTCCGATAATCGTTACATCTGTCAGACTCAACCCGTTGTGAGGTGTATACATAATGAAGTCGATACGATCCCGATCGTCCGCTTCAGGTGACCAGACCAGTTTTTTCAATGCGATATCCGGACAGTCTGCCGGACAGGTAAATCCCGGATGGGTAACCGGATCGGGATATTTTTCGCGATAAGAATCTTTGAAGCCGGCTTTTTCGAGCATAACGGATACATCCCAGGGAACGACAAGACCGTAATGGTCACGCATATCTTTGGTCGCTTCTGTCCAGTCCAGGTGTGAAGGCTCATTAAAATCGCCTCCAAGAATAACAATACGTCCGGCAGCTTTGTCTTTTTCTGCTTCATTTACAAAGCGGGCAATAGCGTCATCTCTGACGGATGCACGATTCAGGATCAATAAAGAATCCAGGTTGCTGACCGGTTCTATTTTATCCCAGTTATTACCGTCGTATCCGCGGGCATCATAATAAGCACAGTTACGATAATCAAGGTGTGCTGTGTAAACGGCAAATTCCTGATTACCTTTCTTTGTGACTAAACGGTAGATGCTGCCTCTGTCATCATTTAAAGGGTAAACCGTACTACTGTCGCTAATCGGATAGCGGCTTAATAAACCGGAATCTTCCGTATAGAAAGAATAATAAGTTTGTCCGCGTTTCTTCAGGGCTTCAACGATTCTGTCACAAAAGCGGGTATTGTGATAGTTTCTGACTTCGCTCAACGTCACAAAGTCTGCGTCGCTGCGGACAATTTCATCGGCTACTGCATCAAACCCATTTTCTACTACGGTCCCTTCCTGCCAGATATTAAATTGGAGGACTTTGAATGTTTCAGTTTTCTGACAAGCAGAACAACTGATGATAATTAACAACAATAGTGTTGTAAATAACCCATTTTTCATGATAGCTGTGTTTTTTATGAGATTTTTTTAGTCCTGCGAAATTAGCCAATTTTTTAAGCGGAACTAAACAATCACCTTCTTTTTTCTATAGTTCTCTCTGAACTCTGTCGGCGGCATTCCTTTTTTCTTTTTGAATATACGATTAAAATTTGACAGGTTATTGAAGCCGCATGCGTATCCGATCTCTGCGACCGATTGCGGTGAATCGATAAGAGCCCGGATGGCAAATCCCAGGCGTATATCTGTCAGGAAATCGACAAAGCTTTTGGAAGTACGTTGTTTGATATACCGGCAGAAAGAAGGTTCACTCATATTGATCAGTTCAGCTACATCAGACAGGCGTACTTGTTTGTCATAGTTTTTATTCAGGTAGTCGATTACTTTTCGAATACGTAAATCTTCATCATGAGCTCTTTCCTGACGAATGAAAGAATGACTGGCCAGTTCCCGGATATCTTCCGATAAAGACAATTCATGCAAAATCATAAGCAGTTTCATGACTGAGTAGAAACCATCTGTCTCGCAGGTGATGGTTTTCAGTAACGGACGTACTTTGTCTATAGCCTGTGTGCCGAAAGCAACCCCTTTCTGAGCACGTTCGAAGAGGGTTTTTATACTTTGAAACTGGTTCCTTTCCAACAGCTCTTCCGGAAGGGACGAGCGGTGGAACTGGATGGTTATTTCATGGATAGCTTGTGATTTGCATTCGTGATTGACCCAGGCATGTTCCAATGTCGGGTTAGTTACTAATACTAGTTCGTCGTCACTGATCGTTTCAACGGAGTCTCCTACAATACGTTGGGCTCCTTTCGCATGTTCAATAAAATTCAATTCATATTCAGGATGTACATGAATGGGAAAATTGAATGTTGATTTAAGGCGCTCTATTACGATGAAACAGTCTTTCGAAGATAACGGAGATACTTCTTTAAATAATTCGGTTCCAATCATACTTTTTATATTTCTGTTTGCAAATATAATCAAAGTTTTTATTTATTCCTGTTACAACAGTTTTACAAGAGTCTTTTGTTATCTTTGCGGCAGATAATCAGACACAAAACAGAGTATGGACGGTAAGAGAGTATTTGTCACGGGTGGTGCTAAGGGTATTGGTGCTGCTATTGTTACTGCATTTTGTAATGTGGGAGCGCGGGTCGCTTTTTGTGATACGGATGAGAAGGCAGCCTTGCGTCTTTGTGATTTATTGCCTACTTTTGTTCAGTATTTTCAAACCGATGCCAGTGATTCGGTAGCTCTTCAAGAAGTTATCAACAGACTTATCAACATGTGGGGAGATGTGGATGTGATTGTTAACAATGTGGGGATCAGTGAGTTTTCCCCATTGGTCGATACAAGTATTGAACAGTTCGACAGGATACTATCAACAAACCTGCGGCCGGTGTTTATAACTTCACGTGCACTGGCTATTCACCGGAACAATGAGGAAGGAAAGAAACGTTACGGACGGATCATCAATATTGCTTCTTCCCGTTATCTGCAGAGTGAACCGGGCTCGGAGGGATATGCCGCTTCCAAAGGTGGAATTGTTTCCCTGACGCATGCCTTGGCGCTTTCGTTCAGTGATTATAATATTACAGTAAACTGTATCAGTCCCGGTTGGATACAAAACGAAGACTACCGTTTGTTGAAACCGACCGACCACAAACAACATCCTTCCGGCCGTGTAGGCCGTCCTTCCGACATTGCAAGCGCCTGTCTTTTCCTGGCTGCCCCTGAAAATGATTTCATCAACGGGCAGAACATCGTTATCGACGGGGGAATGACAAAAAAGATGATCTACGAAGAATAAATCAATTGAACCCGATTCTTATATTTTTGTTTTTTAATGCAGGGTAGATGAGGAACTGGGGATCCATCCGTTTGTTCCACGGATTGTATTCGAAGTTTACACCTATACCGATGCCGATATCCTCTTTCACTTTGAATTCGAAAGCACCACCTACGCTCGTATGATTATAAAACGGATTCAACAGCATTTGCGGATTGCTCCGTTCTTTTTTCTCGTAAAAGGTATATTGTGCCCAACTTCTGAGAGTCAGCCAATCGGTTGCCTCATAACTGGCAGTCGCATTGAATCCCCCCATAAAGTCGGGGCTGGGATTGAATGGTGTGAAATAGCGTCCGGCAAAGGCTCCTCCCGTCAATGTCCAGCGATCCTGCTGCCATACCAACGATGAACTGATCTGGGTCAGACCTCCTGCACCGGGCCAGGTATATTGTTCACCGACTGTCAGCACACCGGTGGTCTCGCTGATTGGAGTGAATGAAAACTCCTGGAAATCGAATGCCATCGGCGATACACGCCGTATCATCGGAGCAAATACATTAAAGAAAGGACGGTAAGCAAGAGACAACACTTGCATATCCATCGGACGCTCGTCTACCTGGGGAGGAAAGTCGGGGGTAAATTCCCTGAGCTTCTTTTCCAACTCGGTGAGTCTGGAAGGAGTATAAGTTTTGTAGGAATACTCCGGAATATTGAAATCGAGCGTTCTAAACTTAGGGACGGCTGTAATTTTCCCTTCACGATTCAAAACAAAGTCAAATACTGACTGCGCATGCCCGTACGATACACACGCCAATAGTGCTATTATTATAAAATATCCCCGCTTCATACACAACATCATTTTATTGTCGCTAAGATAGATTATTTGCTTAAAATAAGCTATTTATTCTTCTTGATTTTACTTAAAATAGTGGAAAATGGCTTATATTTAAGTCTTGTAAAAAATATTTTCAAAATTCTCTGTCTGCTTGCAACATTGGAAGGACCATTTTCATCATAGAGATAGAGAGTAATATTACCTATGGACGAACAACTGTTAATTGCCGGATGCAAACGCGGGGAGTCATGGGCTCGTAAGGAGTTATACGAGCTGTATGCTCCTGCCATGATGAGTGTGTGCATGCGATATGTCAATAACAGGGAAACAGCCCGCGACTTGTTGCAGGATGGTTTTATCAAGATATTCACAAAAATAGGGAGCTATGCGGGAAGCGGTGCGTTTCCCGGTTGGGTTCGCAGGGTGTTCGTCACGACAGCTCTTGAATATCTGAGAAAAAATGATGCGATCCGGTTAAGTGTTAATTTCGATGACTGCGGGGAGCTGGCGGATGAGGTGGATGTGTCGGCGTTAGAACGTTTGTCAGCCGATGACCTGCACGCTTGTATTGCCCGTTTGCCAAATGGTTATCGGACGGTATTCAACCTCTATGCTATAGAAGGATATTCTCATAGTGAAATAGCAGAAATGCTGCATATAAGTGAAGTAACCTCGCGGACGCAGTTTATTCGGGCGCGGAAAGTGTTACAGAAAAGTGTTCAATCATTAATCAAGCATGAAAATGCGCAGTGATACGGATCATAGGGAACAATTGGATGATTTCAGCGAATTCATGAAGCGGAAACTGGAAGACCACCGGTTACCTGTGGATGACTTTTGCTGGGAAGAAATCGAGCCTCGTATGAAGCCCCGCAGACAGACATGGCTGTGGTGGGCGGGAAGTTCTGTGGCTGCCGCTGTTATTGCAATCTTGTTTTTGTTTTCGCCTTTTCGGGCAGGAGAAGCTCCCGATGGAGGTCCGGAATTACCGGTGGCTGTCACTTATGATGAAGAGGAGGTACATCCGGCAACTCCGCAAGATGATACGGAAAAAACAGTTTTACCAGTGGAGCGACCTGTTCCGGCAAAGAAATTGATTGCTGCCGTTATTCCGGAGAAGTCCCCTCAGATGCAGGAAAAAGAGATACCGGAAGTATCTGAAGGTACTGAGGATATGGTGAATGCAACAGATGTTGTGAATATAGAAGAACCGGAAAAAACAGTTCAGCCGGCTGAAGACAGAAAGAAAGCGGCTTCCCCGGATTTGTACAGCTATAAGTCGGAAAAACACGCATATTCTTCTGCCGGTAAGAATAAGAAAGTGGCAGGAAAATGGTCTGTAAATGCCGGATTCGGAACCGGAGGGCATGTCTCGTTAGGCTTGGGGACTGATTATGATATGGTGCAGGATCCTAGTAATAATGTCTCTGACGGAGGTATAATTTACTCTTCACCAGCCCGGCCTGCTGCACTTAATGCTTCAGGGGTATTATCTCCTTCAGAATATAGTAATGTGGATGTGGCGCTTCCTTTATCTTTCGGACTGACGATTCGCCGGGATTTTAACCGGTATATTGGTTTGGAAACCGGACTGGTATATACTTATCTGGCTTCTAATCTGTCCAAATGGGATGAGGTTCAGTATAAGTCGCATCTGGAACTTCATTATCTGGGTATCCCGGTCAATCTGGTGGTATCTCTTTGGCAAAATTCACGCTGGAAAATCTATCTGACAGGTGGTGTCATGATGGAAAAAGGGTTGAGGGCGAAACAGACGGAGTCACGTTTTTGGCAGATGGAGATGAATAACCTGGTAGACAAAAGAGGCATAAGCGGTTTGCAGTGGTCGTTGAATGTTTCTGCCGGTGTTTCCTATCGTTTTTACAAGGATTGGAATTTTTATTTCGAACCACGTATTTCCCATTACTTTGATAATGATCAGCCGGTGAGTATCCGCACGGAACATTCTGTGATTGTCGGACTCGGTGCCGGTGTCCGTTTTGATTTTTAAATAAAAAATTAGCATATTAATCCTCTAAATTTATTGAATATGAAAAAACGAGTGAGTTGGTTTTGTGTGTTGTTGATCTGTCTGCTTTGCGGATGTAACGATGATATGAAAGTAAGGGAGACAGTTACTTATACCGTGAATAAGCCTGTATACATGTCGTCCGATATCTTTCGTTCCTCTGTGAAAGTAACTACGCAACCGGAAGAAATTACGCAGCAGGGAAAGATCTGTTTCTATGACGGTTATCTGTATATGTCGGAGCCTGGAAAGGGAATCCATATTATCGATAACCGGAATCCTTCGTCACCGGCTGTGGTCGGTTTTATTGAATTGTTGGGAAATGCCGACCTGGCTATCCGTAATGATTTGTTGTATGCCGATTCGTATGTCGACCTGGTATGGTTTGATATCAGTAATCCGGCAGTACCGGCGTTGAAGAGCCGGCTGGAAAATGTGTTTCCTCAGAGTTATCCGCCGATTGAAGAAGGCATAATCGATTCTGAAGTTTTTTCTGAGGCCGGAAGGGCTAAGGGGATTGTTGTTGGCTGGACGCAGGAAGAGGTGACGAAAACCTATGAATATTATAAAGATGAACTCTATTGTAATGATATGGCGACAAGCCCCGGAAATAGTAGTGGCAGTTCTTCTACAGGTGTGAACGGTTCGATGTCCCGTTTCGGACTTTATAAGGATTATCTGTATGTCGTATTGAATAATCAGATGGATATCTTCGATCTTTCCGGCGCGGAACCGGTGGTTGCTGCAGAAACTGTTCCGGTCGGCTGGAATGTCGAGACTATTTTCAGTTATAAGGACTATATGTTCATGGGAACGCCTACCGGAATGCTGATCTATTCTGTTGAAGATCCGGTAAAGCCTGAATACCAGTCTGCTATGGCTCATATATATGGTTGTGATCCGGTAGTAGTGGAAGATGACATTGCTTATGTGACGGTTCATTCCGGCAATAATTGCGGACAAAACTCCAATGAACTGATTATTTTGGATGTCAGCAATGTAAAAAGTCCGCAGCCGATCGTTGCGTATACAATGACAAAACCCAAAGGGTTGGGGATCGACAACGGTACACTTTTCCTGTGTGACGATGGTCTGAAGATTTATGATGCAGCCGATCCGCAAACCCTGATGGCTAACCGCCTGGCCCATTACTCGGGCATGGAGGGCTACGATGTGATCCCACACGACAATGTCTTGATGATGATGGCTGAAGACGGTATTTACCAGTATGATTATTCCAATTTGAAAGAGATCAGGTTGCTGAGTAAGCTGGCGGTGAAGAAGTGAAAAGAGTAGAAATGAAAAAAGAAAGCGGAAACCCCTAACAGGATTTCCGCTTTTATTTTTACCAGCCTGTCGGTTGGCTGATGTTCGGATTGGAAGTAACTTCTGCCTGAGGGAGAGGCCAGGAATCATTTTTGGGGAATGTACAGTTGCGTTCCTCGATAGTAACGAATGCATTACTATTTGGATTCCATGCACCTTGGATAGGGCCGGACATTGTTTTAGCTCCGATATCCCAACGGCGGATGTCATCGTAACGTTTGCCTTCGAAACCTAACTCTATACGACGTTCACGGCGATATAACTCACGAACTTTTTCTTGCGTATTATAAATCGTTTTGTCCATGTTGGGCATTCCGGCACGGTTACGGATCATATTGATGTATTTTTCTACCTCCGGATTTTGCCAATCTCCACTTTCAACCAGACATTCGACATACGTCAATAATACTTCTGCATAACGGTATAACATGAAGTCCAGACTACCGCGTCCACTGGCACGGTCTTGTTCGCTGGCAAACTTTTTCAACATATAACCGGAAGCCGGGGCTCCTGTTTTTGTGTAGTAATCACTACTGTTCACATCGAACGGAGTGTAGGTGTAATTGGCAAAAGATGTGCTATCTCCGGGCATCATCACTGTAGCATGTAAGCGGGGATCACGTTGCTTGAAGAGCGGATTTTTTTCGTATTCAGTACGTTCGTTGGCCGGCAATGACTGGATTGTTTTTCCGTCTATTGTCTCAAATTCGTCAACGAATGATTTTAAAACACCGCAGGTTCCCTGCCCCCCTAAAGACATGCTGATACAACGGAACCAATATTGATTCAGACCGTTTGAGGTGAAAATGATACGCTCTTTATTCTGTTTTCCTACATAGTTGAATAAATCACGATAGTTTTTCTCCGGAGCATTATCTGTAGATTCTGTATAATATAATTCAAATACACCTGAGTCGATCAGTTGTTTAGCGGCAGCCTTTGCAATATCGTATTGTTTGAATTGTAAATTCAGATCCATTTTCAAAGCAAGAGCCGATGATCGGGACATGCGGGCGCGGCGTCCTTCATCCCAAATAAAAGGGCATACATTGTCATCGGTAATACTAATCACTGCGTCGAATTCTTTGTTCAAAAAGTCGAGACATTCCTGTACACTATTACGGGCTATAAAATTTTCGTTTGGAGTTAACGACTTCTCAAGGATAGGTATACCGTCATGGCGACCGTACCATAAAAGTAATTGCATATGATACCAGGCACGCCATACACGAACATCCGCAATCATTCTTTCACGTTCATATTCCAGTGTGAAATAAGCATCACCGACATGCTCAAGAAAACGGTTGCAGCGACGAATATATTCGTAATATTTGTCCCATAGTTTACTTATATATCCTCCGGTTGTTGGGGTTGCGGAACCATTGGCGAGATTGACTACTTCCGTTTGAAAATTAGACCGGAAATATTGATTATCCGTCATACCTTCCATATGAATCCATGCGACATTGGTGACAGTATTACTCGTAAAGTAAGATCCGTTCGGCCATGCTTTACACTGACCTAATGCACTCTCACATTCGTTCATGGTTTTCCAAAATTCATCGTCTGTAACCCCTGTAGGATGATCTCTTGTCAGAAAATCAGAACAACTGCAAAATAGGAGTAACAACGAAGTAAATACCCATGTCGCTATTTTATTATTTATTTTCATGATCTTTTATTTATTAGGTTTATTATTAGAAATTCAGACTAACTCCCATAGAATAGGTTTTAACCAATGGATACGAACTTTTTTGGCCACGGCTCTCCGGGTCTACCAACTTCTCTTTCGCAAAAGTGAAAGGATTTTGGGCATTGACATATACACGAATGTTGGATATGCCAATTTTCTTTAATCCCATTTGATCGAACAAGTATCCTAGCTGAATATATTTTACGCGGCAGTAACTTGCATCGAAATGCCAGAAATCTGAACGATGGTTATTATTTCCATAAGTAGAGTTCGGGGCAATACGGGGATAGCGGGCATCGGTATTATCCGGTGTCCAATAATCCGTTTGTACGGCAAGAGGTGTCTGTCCGTCGGAAGAAGTACTTAATCCGAATGAATATGGCTCTGAATAATAAGCATCTACACCGGAAACACCCTGAAATAAGACTTCTAATGACCACTTTTTATAGTTGAGTGTCAGGTTCGCGAAATAATTTAGTTTAGGTTGTTCGTCCCCACGAATGACACGGTCTTCAGTCGTTATTTTACCATCTTTGTTCGTATCTATATAATGTATATCTCCCGGCTGTTGTCCGTCATAAATTATTACTCCTTCTTTAGGTATCCAATTACCATTGTCATCTTTGGTAAAGTCGCTTTCTTGTAATAATCCTGATGTCGGATAGACATAAAAACTATTTAGTGCGTGGCCAACGGTATTTATAGTATTACTATTGTCATAAGGACCTCCTAGCAGTTCTTCGATCTTGTTTTTATTTTGTGATAAGCCACCGTGAATGTTGAAACCGAAATCTTTAGTTAACTGTTTGTTGTAATTAAGATCTAATTCCCAACCACGGTTTCTTAATTGACCTGAGTTCATCGGTACTTTTTCAATACCTCCGATATATGAAATGGGCGGTTCAATGATCAGGTCTGTTGTGATCTTATTATAATAATCGAATGTCAGACTGAGATCTTTCAATATTCGTATATCAGCTCCTACATTCAGCATATTCACTTTTTCCCATGTAATATCCGGGTTTCCATAAGTCGTTTCATTTCCGTTTGACGAATTTATCAATGCCTGGTATTTGTATAAACCGATATTTTCATTACCCAATAAACCGTAGGAAGCTCTCAGCTTAAACTCATTCAACCATTTGGCTTTTTTCATAAATTTCTCTTCGTGTACATTCCATCCTGCAGCCACGGAAGGGAATATTCCGAATTTGTTGCCTGGACCGAAACGGGAAGAGCCATCGCGACGAACAGTTCCTTCCAGCAGAAACCTTCGGTCGAATGTATAATTAGCTTTGGCAAATACAGACACCATAGACCATTGGTCCCAGTCTCCGTCATTTGTTAATTCCTGATTGTATCCGCCTATGGCAAATAAGCGGTGTTTGTTTTTTTCTAATGTATATTCAGCTGTAGCACCTATATAATAATAACTGGAACGATCTTTACTGGCAGAATTGATAGAACTCCAGGTTTCCAGTAAAGCTCCGGAAGTATAATCGAAGAAGTTGTAAGCTGCCCGTTGGCGGTTGGTGGCACCACTACTTACGCGATATGAATATTGTCCTTTTAAAACTAAATTAGGGATGACTTCCCAGCGTGGAGCAATATTGATGCTGACATTATCTTCAAGAGCTTTGAATTCTCCACCACGGTCTATTAATGCTGCCGGGTTACGCTGTTCCGGGCGGTTTCCGTAGAAAACGATATCGCTTCCTTCTTTCATTGGATAACGAGCTACCGTATTGGGAGGCGTTCCATACATGTATCCGATAATGGAAGATGTATAATTTCCGTCCCGGTACATCGGCTCCTGTCGGTTAGTACGATATGAGTTGAAGTCCATGTTGACAGACAGGTTATCGAGTAGGCTGACGGATGTATTGGCACGTATATTGATACGGTCGGATTTTGCTTTTTCAATTAAACCTTCATTTTGCAGGTAATTGGCAGTTAAAGCGAAACGTGCCAGGTTACTACCTCCTGATACAGATACGGAATGGCTTTGTACGGAACCGTCTTTAAATAGAAAATCGGCCCAGTCTACATTCGGATATTTAACAGGATCTACACCTTTGCGGGTATTATCGATATCCTCCTGTGAATAAATAGGATCGCCTCCGATATTGATATTGGCTGCATTCAACATTTCCATGTATCCGGCTCCGTCGATGAATTCAGGTAAATAAGTGGCTTTCTGAATACCGAAATAGCCGTTATAGGAAACATTTACCTTACCGGGAGTACCACGTTTTGTTTTTACTACGATTACCCCATTTGCAGCACGTGCTCCGTAGATGGCTGCCGCCGCCGCGTCCTTTAAAACGGTGACGCTTTCGATCGTATTAGGGTCCAGATTATTCATATCCATGGGGATACCATCTACCAACACCAACGGATCACTGTCTGAAGTCAAAGAAGATATACCGCGAATTTTAATGGTTGCCGCATCGGCGCCCGGCAGACCTGAACTTTGTGTAACACTCAAACCTGTAATGCCTCCTTGTAATGACTGAGAAAGTGAGGTGATCGGCTTTGTCGACAGGTTTTTATCAATATCCAGGGATGCAACGGATGAAATGGTATTTAATTTCTTTTCTTCTGAGAAACCGGTAACGACAATTTCATCTAATGTTTCAACATCTTCACTTAAAGAGACACTCAGGTTACTGATTGCACGTGATACAACATATTCATATTCTTTAAATCCTAAGAAATTGAAGATAAGTACATCTCCTCGTTTCGCTTTGACGGAGAAATATCCATTCTGGTCACTGATCGTTCCCAGTTTAGTGCCTTTGATGGAAATATTAACGCCTGCCAAAGGGAAAGGTGGTTCTGAATTTTCCAATACCTGACCTTGGATTGTCCAGGATCTGTCATCTGCCTGACTGGCGATGGCCGATTGCATTTCTTCTTTCGTTTTTTTTGCAATAGCAATGTAATTGTCGATCTGCTTGAATGTGTAACCGTCACCAAGTACAGCCAATAATGCTTCTTTTATGTCAGAAGTTTTGATGTTTACGGACACACTTTTACTTGTGGCTAATTCAGCAGTACTGTAAGCAATCTTGATTCCGGATTGTTCCGAGATTGCATCCAGAATTTGTTCCATCCTTGCATTTTTGAAAGATAGATTCAAGGTGTAATTTTGTATAAAAACGGATTCAAATGCGAAAGCATTGAATGAAACTGCTAACAGGAAGCAGTTAAGTAAAATAATAAACAATGATCGTTTTAAGACTTTTTGTGCCAGACAAATGTCTTCCGATGCTTTTTTTTCCATAAATTTGTAATTAACAGGTTACAACTAAAAATGATTTTTGTTTTTTGATCTGTTGCGGAGGTAGTATCTGATCCATACTGCCTCTGTTGATTTTCATGGTACTATTACTTCATTTTCTCTTCCTCCTTTATCCTTTTAATGTTAATAATGTGGCCTATTCTCTCAAGTTTGACCGTAGAAGTATAGCTGATCACTTCCAGTAATTGGTCAAGATTCGTATTTCTATCAGCAGTAAGCGAGTAACGGTTGTTTTTCAGACTTTCATCTTCATACCGGACGGAAAAGTCATACCAACGCTGGAGCTTTCTGACAATTTCTTCCAATGTTGTATCTTTAAATATATATTCTCCGTTCATCCATGATGTAAAAAGCTCTGTATTTACTATTTGAGTAGAAGTCTGTGCATTTCTTTTATCGTATGTGAATTGTTCAGACGGAGTGATTGTTTCTGTTTTATTTTTATCAGTTTTTACAGCGACGGAACCTTCTATCAGAGTTGTCGTAAAAGTGTTGTCGGACGAATAGCAGGATACGTTGAAAGAGGTACCCAGTACTCTTACATCCATTCCATTTGCATGTACGATAAATGGTTTTTCTTTGTTGGGAGCAACGTGAAAATAAGCTTCTCCGATGAGAGTCACTTCTCTTTTGTCACCAGAAAATCGCACTGGGTAAGTTAGTTCAGTTTCGGAATTTAACCATATGCGAGTGCCGTCTGCCAACAATAACTGATATGTTTTCCCTTTTGGAATAACCAAATGATTATTTTTTGTAGTAATTATCCCTGTATCCTTCTGCGATTCGTAGACCAGTTCGTTTTTAGCATCGTTTTTAATCACTACATGTTTTTCTTCCATCGAGAATGATTCTTCCGTTAGAGCTATTTTTTCTCCATTTTCTAAAAGTAGGGTCGGTTGGTCGAATTCTTCCATATTTACTTCGCTGATGGCTGGTGTCTGGGGATGATTGGTAAAAAACAGCAAACCGATTGATACAACAACTGCAACCATTGCTGCATAGCGGATCAATACAGGGATATTAAATACTTTCTTTTTATTGATCGTTTGTGTCCGGACTTGTTGCCAGGCTTGATCTGTATTGAATATTTTTTCTTTTGGAGTATAAGAACATCTTTTGTATAAGTGTTTTATTTTTTCATATTCTGCTTTATTTTCATCAGAGGCATTCAGCCAATCTGTGAAGATACGGCGTTCTTCTTCCGTGGCCTCATCAGCCAGGGACGATAGAATTATTTGATATATTTTTTCAGATGTCATTTTCTTCCTTTTTATATATTTACAATCGGGAAAGAAAAAATGGGTAGGTAAAATCAGAAAAAAATCAGAAAAAATAAAAATGACAGGTGTTTCAACTCTTCGCGCATGATCCGGAAAGCTTCTCCTATATGATATTTAACCGTATTTATCGATATGTTCGAAACTTCTGCAATTTCTTTATATCGCAAACCAGTGACGCATTTCAGTAGAAATATCTCACGGCATTTGTCTGGCAGTTTCAGCAAAGCCTGCTGTACTTCTTTTTGATAGATGAAATCATCTTCTTCACTGAATTGTTCTTTCCACTCTTCTGTTAGAGTAGCCAAAAAGTCCTCTTTAACGATTTCAGCTTTGTAATAATTGATACAACTGTTTTTTATCGAACGGTAGGCGTACGGCAGGAATGTTTCAACGGTGACGGATAGATTCCTTTTTTCCCAAATGGAGATGAAAAATGTCTGAACAATATCTTCCCGTATCTGAGAATCAATAATATATTTGCCTGCGTAATTACACAAGTGAGAATAATATTCCCGGAATAATTTTTCGAAAATCTGTTCGTCCGATTTTAACATAGGAGGTTATTTGTTCCCGGATAATAGTTATTGAATATATTTGTTTTTATATTAGTTCTATAAGAACTACAGCTCAGCAAATGCAAATATAGTCTATTTTTGAAATAATAGGTTAAATGAGATGAAATAATACCATTATATTCCATTTGTTACGTTAAACTATGTATGTAAACATGAGATTATATTTGGAATAATCTTTCCTGATATCCGGATATATAACTGATTATCAATAGTTATGTATTTATAAAAAAAACATGAGTTCTTATAGGACTAATGCAAATAGATTTGCATGAAAGTGTCTTTTATATCTGCAGTGAATACGAGTATACTCCTTTTTTATTGACAAATAAACTGCCTGAAAATAAACTATATCATAGAGGATATGTTATTCTAATAGAGACATTAAAAAGACATAAGATATGAAATTTTTTATTGACACGGCGAACCTGGATCAGATTCGGGAAGCGAATGATTTGGGTGTATTGGATGGTGTGACGACCAATCCGTCCCTGATGGCTAAAGAGGGGATAAAGGGGGTAGAAAACCAGCGGGCACATTATCTGAAGATCTGCGAGATCGTGGATGGGGATGTGAGCGCTGAAGTGATATCGACCGATTTTGAAGGGATGATCAAAGAAGGCAAAGAACTTGCAGCTTTGAATCCGCATATTGTGGTGAAAGTACCTTGCATAGAAGCAGGGATCAAGGCGATCAAACATTTTTCCGACGAGGGAATCCGCACTAATTGTACATTGGTCTTTTCCCGTGGGCAGGCTCTTTTGGCTGCAAAGGCCGGAGCTACTTATGTTTCACCGTTCGTAGGACGTTTGGATGATATATCGAGTGACGGTATCGAACTGGTGAAAGGTATTGTCGACATGTTTTCATATTATGCATACGAAACTCAGGTTCTTGCTGCTTCCATCCGTAGTACACAGCATATTATCCAGTGTATCGAGGCAGGAGCCGATGTAGCAACCTGCCCGTTGTCAGCAATCAAAGGTTTGTTGAAACACCCGCTTACCGATAGCGGTCTGGCTACTTTCCTGGCTGATTATAAGAAAGTGAACGGATAATAGGGAGGATGTTTTTTCAATATTCCCTAAAAACTCGTTTAAAACGGACTTTAGCTTCGTTTAAAATGAATTTTAGCTCGTTTAAAACGAGATTTAGGCACTCTGATTGGTGGTGTTGCGTAAGTTGTTTACAATTAGATTGTTGTGGATTTGCGGCGTGGGCTGCGCGTAGCCGGTGATCAGAACATCGACCTGCGTGCCGGAATTTATTTCGTACGCATCAGTACTTACTCCGCTTTCAGCGAATCCACCGGATTGCCGGAGGCAGCCTTGTAGGTATGCCAACTGACGGTCAATAACGTGATGAATAGGACGATAATCCCACTCAATAGAAAATGGAAGACCGATATATCGGTATGATATACAAAGTTTTCCAGCCAGCGATTAAGAAAAAGCCAGCTAATAGGAACGGCTATAACGAAAGCTATTCCGATCCAGCCAACAAACTGTTTGTTTAACAGATACATGACCTTTAGCGTACTGGCTCCGTTCACTTTCCGTATGCCAATTTCTTTCCTGCGTTGTTCCGTGGCGTATAGAGCCATACCGAACAGGCCGAAACAAGTCAGGAAGATACTGATCAGCGAATACATAATCATTAATTCCGCCAGTTCGGTTGTTCGGCTGTTGCGTTGCATAAACTCCTTGAATACATCCTGGTAAGTGAAGTGTTGTCCCGGATTCATCTCTTCCCATATCTTTCCGATGGCAGCTATGGTCTGTTGGCGGTCTTTCCCTACCTTGATTTCTGCAAAAGAATATCTTTTGTCGTCGTCCTGGCCAATGTAAATGATGCTGGGGAAAACATCTTCTTCAAGCGAATTGGCAAATATATTTTCGGTAATGCCGGCAATAACCGGTTGGGGAGAATCACTGCTCCTTCCATATTGTTCATTATCCTTGTCGTATTTGCTTAGTAGCTGACCAACCGGGTTTTCTCCGGGAGGAACCTGAAGGTCTGCATATTTTCGGGTAATGTAAACCGGAGTTTGGTATTGTACGAGTGCCCTATCCGGCTCTATTCCCTCTATAAGATTGATTTTGAATGTTTTCAGAAAGTCACGTCCTCCCATATACTGCGCTTTCATATAAATGCTTTCGCTGCCGTCGGGATTCTTGACATTCACGGTAGTAAGTCCCATATTTAGTAAAGGACCGCCGCTGAGTGTAACATTTTCTACTCCGGGTAACTTTTTGATTTCGTGCACAAATGCCGGTAAGTAGGAATTGTCTGTTCCCCAGTTGCCTACCTCTATCAAGTCGCGATAACCTTCTCCGCCTTTTTGTGTAAAACGAAGCTGGCTGTTTACTGTAAATGTCGCAATAATCAATCCGATGGAAACGGTATATTGAGCGATGGAAAGAGCGGTTACAATCCTTCTTCTTTTATTTCCAGTGAAAAACTCACGGTAGCCGGAGGCAGACAACTTACTTATCTTCCGGCTTATATAAATGGACGGAATCATGGATAAGAGGAGGATAAACAGGATGATAACCGGAAAAGCCTGCTTGTTGAAGAAGAAGGAGGTATGTATATTTCCGGAGACGATAGAGTTGAATACCGGAGTTAAGTCGTGCGTAATCAACAGAGATAAGAGGAAGGCCGTAATAACAGTCAGGAATGTATCGAGGAATAGCTGTTGGTTGATATCCTTTTTCGTCGCACCCATCAGTTTCTCGGTATGAATCATTCGCACCTGTTGCAATAGGCGGGAGAAATTGAGATTGATATAATTGAAGCAGGCGATCAGCAGGATTAAAACGGCTGAAATCATTCCCACATAAAGCAATGTCTTCTGGCGGCTGTTGAGGAATGTGAAACCCTCCTGCGTGTATTTTCGGAAATAGCTTTCCTGTAAGGTATAAAACTGGTATTTCCCATCTGGGACAAACGTATGCAGTCCGTCTTTATTTATCTGTTCGGCAAACTTGTCTGTGTCAATGGGGCGGTCGGTCATCAGGAGGCATAATCCGCCGTTGGTTGTACCTCCGTTTCCGGTTAATGCCTCGAATTTGAGGTAAGACTGGTCGTGCGATTGGAGGACGGCTGCAATCTGATAGCTCGTTTCGTTGGTTTCCGTTTCAATGGTGCCGTCTTCTTTGCGTACAGTGGTCGTGCTGTTATGGCCTGTGGTGATTATTTGGCCGATTGGGTTCTTGCTGCCAAAGTATTTTTTGGCACAGGCTTCTGTCAGCGCAATCTTGTTCGGTTGTGTCAGCGCTTCGTTCAAATCTCCTGTTACTACTTTATAAAGGAAGAAATGGGGAAAAGACGAATCTGTTGTCACAATTGTGATAGGGTCGAAATGGTTGTTGTCTACCTTTATATAATCCATTCCGATATTATTCAATCGCAGATAGTCGATTACTTCCGGATATTTCTCCTTTATCTCGACAGGAATGCTGCCGACAGTGAAACAAACCCGTTCGCCCGGTTGCAAGGGAGAGTCCTGGTCCATCATGTAGATATGACTGCGGTTCGGATTATCCGCTTCCAGGTTGTATTCATGGATGACAAAAGCAGCCAGCATATTCGTACAGGCAATGCCGATTGCCAGGCTGATGATGGAAATGATGGAGAAGGCCTTGTTTCGCCACCAGCTTCGCAGGACGAGTTTAAATGCAACTGCTTTCATATTCTGATTGATATTTAGTTTATTCACTTCTTAATACTTTCACCGGATTGGCCGAGGCCGCTTTGTAACTGTGCCAGCTGACAGTAAGAAGTGTGATGAACAGGACAAAAAGCCCGCTTATCAGATAGATGCCGAGACTTATATCCGTACGGTAGACAAAATTTTCCAGCCAACGGTTCAAGAGCAACCAGGTGATAGGGATGGCAATGATGAAAGCGGAACCTATCCAGGTGATAAACTGACGGTTGAGCAACAGCATGATCTGCGGGCTGGTCGCTCCGTTCACTTTCCGTACGCCGATCTCTTTGGTGCGCTGTTCGGTTGCATAGAGTGCCATTCCGAACAGACCGAAGCAAGTCAGAAAGATACTGATAACGGAATACATCAACAATAGCCGGGAGAGTTCGGTTGTTTTCTCGTTCCGTTGCAGGAAAGTCCTGTACACATCCCGGTAGGTGAAATATTGGCCCGGATTTACCTTGTTCCATACTTCCCGTACGGTGGCGAGAGCCTTTTCCTGATTTCCGTTGAGGCGTATGTAGATATAATTGAAGGCATTGTCCGGACTGTTGTTGATCTGGATGGTGAACGGGTTCACTTCCTGTTCGAGTGTATTGGTGTATAGATTATCGACAATACCGGCAATGGTGGAGACCGGCAGGTTGTCAGTATCGGTATAGCTTTTGTTGAGATCTTTGTCGATGGAATTTAACGGTTTACCGATGGGGTCTTCGCCTTTTGCGACCAATAGCTCTACAAATTTTTCGTTGACATAGACCGGACGTGCATATTTCTCTACCGCCTTGTCGGGAGGAAGTCCTCTTTTCAATTTCAGTTGCAATGCATCCAGAAAATCGGATTCACCGAAATAGTTGATTTGCGAGGTGTATTTTTCGTTGCCGTTTTCATCGGTAAGGACAACCTGTTGTATCCAGCTGTTTAGGATAGAACCTCCGGCAATCGATGCCTGGGCTATTTCCGGATGTTTTTTCAGCTCGCGGGCAAAAGGACGTATGTACGAACCGTCTTCCATCCAGTCGCCTATCTCAATCAGGTTCTTGTAGTTATCGCCTCCCTGGCGGATAAAATGGAGCTGGTCGTTTACCGCCAATGTAGCGATGATAAGTCCGATAGAGATAACGTATTGTACTATGGATAAAGAAGTCACGATCTTTCTTTTCTTATTTCCGGTAAAAAACTCACGGTAGCCTGCACCGGATAATCCGGATATTTTCCGTCCCATATAAGCTGCTGGTACGATGGACAATAATAGGATAAAGCCGCAAATAACGGGTAATGTCTGCCAGTTAAAAAAGAAAGAAGTGTGTAACCGGCTGTTCACTATCGAGTTAAATACCGGCAACAAGTCATGTGTAATCAGTAAGGAACAAAAGAAGGCAATGATGACTGTCAGGAACGTATCCAGGAAAAGCTGCCGGTTGATCTCCTGCCGGCTGGCACCCATCAGTTTTTGCGTATGAATCATTCGCACTTGTTGAAGCAGGCGGGAGAAGTTGAGATTGATATAATTGAAACAGGCGATCAATAGGATCAGGATGGCAGAAATTAACCCCACATAGAGTAATGTCGGCTGTCGGTAATTGATGAAACGTAGTGTCTGTTGTTCTGAAGTTTGGAAATAGCTTTCCTGTAAAGTTTGCAGATAATAGTTCCCTATATCTCCTTGTAAAGTAGGAATTTTATCTTTCTTTAATTGGGCTTCAAAAGTTTTCCTATCGATGGCTTTGTTCATGAGTAACAAACAGGGGCCACCATAAAAAGAATCGGATAGTTTAGTGATAGCTTCCACATTCAGAAAAGACTGTTCCCTATCGGCTATGACGGCTGCCACCTGATAAGCATATTCATTGTTTGTACTGCTTTCTGTACTAGTGGCTTTATCCGGAAGATTGAAATAAATGATTTTACCGATCGGATTGGTTTTCCCGAAAAGTTTTCGGGCTGTCTGTTCCGTGAGGGCTAACTTATTCGGTTGCGTTAATGCCTCTTTCAGGTTTCCGTTCAACACTTTGTAAGAGAAAAAATCCGGTAGGGATGAATCTACGGATAGAAGGTGAATTGGTGCATACTTGACATGATCGATAGAAATATATTTAGGTGATTCTGCTGCCATTTGCAGGATGCTTTCTACTTCCGTGTACTTTTCTTTAAGCATGGGCGGGATAGATTTGTCGGCATACTGTACCTTTTCTCCGGATGCCATCGGCGAATCCTGGTTAAGCATCCAGATACGTTCTTTATTGGGATTCCCGTTTTCTATGCCGTATTCGTGAATGGTAAAGACGGTTAACAGGTTCGTACAGGCAATGCCTATCGCCAGGCTGGCAATAGAAATGATGGAGAATGTCTTATTCCGCCACCAACTGCGAAATACAAGTTTTAATGCGACTGCTTTCATAGATTTTATATTGTGTATTTCATGCTGTTCCTTTCAGAATGGCATTTCAAATCTATTCCCTTTCTTTTTGCGGTGCAAGGAATAAACGGAAATAATCAGAGTTCACGGTAAAATTGTCTAAATATTTGACAATGGATCGTAGCCGGCAAAAGTATTATCCGGTAACTTTTACATATTTGAAGGTTAAATGTATCTTTGTCGGTATGATAAACGGTAAGATTATAGTAGTAGACGATAATGAGGCTGTGCTTAAAACGTTGCGGGTAATTCTTTCGCGTGAGTTTAAGACGGTTGTCTGTGCTTCTGTGCCGACTTTATTGCCGGCCTTGCTACGGGATAATGATGTCGATGTGGTGTTACTGGATATGAACTTCGGGACAGGAAAGCAGAGTGGAGGAGAAGGGTTGTTCTGGTTGGACCGTATTCGTGAGCGTCCTGAACCGCCTGAAGTCGTCTTGATCACTGCTTTCGGTGATATCGAACTGGCTGTCGCTTCACTGAAAAAAGGGGCGACGGATTTTATCGTGAAACCCTGGGATAATGATAAACTACTCTCCACTTTGGTTGCTGCCTGGAAAGTTCGTTCCGAGAGAAAACAAAATCCCTCTCGAAAGGAATCCGAATTTCTCTCGGAAGAAACTGATTCCGTCGTTACTTTGCTTGTCAATTCCCTTTTGCGAAAATATGCAACGGCATATGCCAAGCCTTTCCCCGCTATCACTCCCGATGCGTTGCGAAAATTATCAGCTGTCATCCTCAGTGGCGATCTGTCTCTCTTGCAGCAAACCATAGAACGAGCCGTACTTCTTTCGAATGCTTCTTTGCTGGATAGTGATGATTTCTATCTGGAAGATCCGTCTGTCACGGCTTCCCATCCGGTCACATTGGAGGAGATGGAGAAGCAGTTTATCAGTGAAGTGCTGGCTGATAAGAAAGGAAACCTCACCCTTTGCGCACAACAATTGAATATAAGCCGGCAAACACTTTACAACAAGATGAGGAAGTACAATCTATCTTATTGACCGGACGGTTTTTCACTGTAATGGCAAAACTTTGCCTGTTATTACCTTACGACAATCATTACATACTGATTTTCCTGTATTCTAGGGTTATCAAGTAACTCCAGTAGTTTTTGTTGTTTGGGAGAACCGGTCCGGACCACATTCATGCGCATTTCCGTCAAGGTGCGGATCATATAGAGGCAATCGTCCGTTTGTCCGTCCGGCCAAAAAGTAAGTCCTTCGTTCAGGTCGTCGACAAAACCTTGGCCTCTGCGCGGAAGTACAAACGTTTTACCCTCTTCTTTCAGATAAACAGCCTGATAGCTCAGTGTCGGTTTATATTCATATTCCCAGCCTAGCCAGTTGACCAACTTCGGCCCTTTTTTCTGATATACACCCATAAACAACCCTTTAGGATTTTCATATAATGTGCGTAACCACATTTTCCCGTCTTTTACACCTGTTTCTGCCGCATAGTCTGACAGAACGCCGGCTTCTCCAAAATGAATATCGTATAACGGGACAACTGTCTGCGGATCACTTAACTGATAGACCGTATCACAAAAAGGGATCATGAAAGTCATCTTGTCCTGCGCTTCATTCCAGTAGGAGGTCTGGAAGAATGGGATATTGTCTGTTTCCGTTCTTGGAAGGGAGGAAGGCTCCTTCAACTTGAATTTACCGAGTGTTTCCCCTTCCAGGCTGAAAGTCAACAGACAGTTTGGGAGACCGCTCGATGCTTCATAATGGCTTAACATATATCCGGAGGAAGAGAAGCCCAGCAGCTTGTCGTTCTGCAAGTTGATGGTATATTTCTTTTCTATCGTTTCCGGAAAAACGTATCTGTTGATAGTCAGCATCGTATCCAGTGGAGGCAGTTCGACAATCTGCGGATGATAAGGTTTGTCGGTTCCACGGGTTTCAATATCTTTACCACTCATTGCACAATACATGCGGGATGTTTTCTTATCATAAAACAGGTTATGTCCGTTCATGTCATTGTTCCATTTGTATGCCAGGGCTTTAAATCCGTAGCGTTTGCTCGGCTTTCCCTTTTTCCGGTAGTAAAGGCGAGGATTGTTGAACGTGAGGAATGCATTACTGTCCGGTATGGCAATAGCTTGTGTAATCGTGTAATTTCCGTCACCGACAATGTAATATTCGATTTCAGAAGCAATCTGACTCAATTTCAGGGGCTCTTTATCCTTATTGATCGCTTCCTCCAGGTCTATGCTGATCGGAGCAACGGAGTAGTCGACTTTCCCTTCATATTTAGGCGGTGTAACCGGACGGAGTTTTTTCTCACTGTTGTCTTTGCAACAGCATAGCAGGTTGATGCATGCCAGGCAGAGACTGAGGAGGATAAGATGCTTTTTCATGGTATCGTTTATTATTGATCGCTTCAAAAGTATATATTATTTATTTCTAAAGCAATCATTCGAATACGAAATAATCATATATTTACGAAAAAATAGTAATAGAGGGGAATAAAGAAGCTTATGCTAAATTATTACTATTTTACTACTATCATCACGTTCTGATTGTCCGGTAGATCACTGAGGAAATTCTTTAATGTGTTCTGTTTAGGGGAGCCCGTCAGTTTGACCTGTTGTTTCAAGTCTTTAGCAGACCGGATCATGTACATGTACTCGTCTGTCTGTCCGTCGGGCCAAAAAGGCAGGCCGTCGTCCAAATCGTTTGTTATACCCTGGCTTGTCAACGGTAATGCTTTGGTCTGACGTTTATTTTTCAGATAAACCATCAGATAATCTTCGGATGGGAAATCCCGGTTTTCTTTGTCTTTATTATCCAGCCAGCCGGATTTATTACTTTTACCCTCCCGGTGAACTTTCAGGAATACGCCTTTCGGGTTCTCTCTCAGTTCGTTTATCCATGCTTTGTTTCGTTTATCTCCTTTATTGATAACATAGTTGGCTGATGCTTTGTATTTCCCTAAATGGATATTATAGACCGGAGTAATCATCCGGTGATCCGACAGACGGTAGACTGTGTCGCAATAGGTAGCGGAAAAAGTCGGCTTGTTATCATATAAATAGGATGTGCTGTAAAGCCCTGTAAAGTTATAAAAGTTATCATCCTTGATTGTCCCGATTGAGTCGATTCCCGCGTAAAAATGACAAAGAGTATCATTTTTAAGATTGAATGTGGTTACCCCGTAATCGAAACCGGTTCCCGGATAATTGAACCTTCGGATATACATTTCCGGCGTGAATATTTCTCCCCAGTTTTGCAGGAAATAACGGTTGGGTAATGAATCCGCATATAAATAATGTGTCCTGGCTAACACGCTGTCCAGAGGAGGTAGCTCTACAATGAACTTGTCTGAATACCCGGTTTCCGGATTCAGTTTTTTTAATTGTACGTATAGCTTGGTTGTTGTTTTGTCGTAAAACAGGCTATTCCCGGGGGAATTAGAATCTTTCCAATCGCTGTATTTTGTCTTTAACCCTACCCGTTTCCGTTTCTTTCCTTGTCGGTAAAGATACAACTTCGGCTTGTTCAGTGCGATGAAACCTCCGTCGACGGCAACCACATCGGTTACCGGATATTTATCGTCACCAACCTGGAAATATTCAATAGAGGAAGCCACTTCGCTTAATCGCACTTCAGAAGATGTCGATATCGTTGATTCGACATCTATTGTCTCAGTCGGTTTTGTCCGGTCGTAGTTGGCTGTATATTGAGGACCGGTCGGCTGATGCGAACTCTTTTCTGCAGACGAAGAGCTATTATCCTCACCCTTTTGTTTACAACCGGAGATGAGAATCAACAAAATGAAGAATAGACCGTATGAGATGTTTTTCATTTGTATCAATGTTTTAATTTTGCCAATATGACAATGTTATTATCGTTCTCATGAAGGGATTCTGCCAATACAGTCAGCTCTTGTTTCTTCTCTTCCGTCAACCGGTTGGATTTTAATGCTTTTTCCAGCATGTTTTTCAGATTTGCCGGTTCCATGTTTTTGTAAAAGTAACCGTTACAGAAAGAATAGATGGGCCAGTCTACTTCTATATCACCCAAAAAGTCGTTATACAAACGGAAGAAAGCTCCTTTTCCGGTCTTTTTATCAACAAGGTAATATCTGGGAGGCGAAGAAACAAAATTGTTGGCTGATTCTTGCACCGGGTAAGAGGCATCTCCCATATAATGATTGGGAAGCTCAACATAACCATGCCAGGGGATAGGATCCTCATGGAAATTCAGGGTGAAGCAGGGGCGTAAACGGTTGTTTTGGAAATCGTAGTGGTACAGACTGTCTTCACGTGTAGGGATGATGCAAAGGATATTGACATCGAAAATACCGTCTATATTATTGTATGTGGTCACTTCATTGCTGTAATCCTGTGGTGCCTGGAGATGTCCGGGCTCTATAAAATTGATTCTGTTGCCCTGAAAATCCTGTGTCCAGGCTACAGCCGGTGTTCCAGGGAAAGGGAGTAAGACAACGGCAACGGTAGATTCCTGCGTATTCACGTGAAAGGTTCCTTTCGGTGCTCTCAGGCAAAGAGGGATGGGAGGTAAAGGGGTACCTTCCAGGTCATAAACCAATATCTGAGCACTTTGCCAGGGTAGGATGTAGATACGGTTGTTCTTTTCATCCAGCTGGGCATCATATACATTCAGATATTCATTGGGACCTTGTCCGTAAGCTCCGATTGTAGTAAGGAATTTGCCTTTCCGGTCGAAGAGTTTGAACGGGTTCTGTTTCTTATTCCATATCAGTATGTAATTATCGGAAATAAGCAGACGACTGTCGCTGACCAATGCTTCATCACGATTGTCCAGATGAATGATTTCTGCCTTCTCTGTCAGGAAACTGAGAGGTAAGCGTATGGAATCTGTCAATAATTTCTGATCGCATGAAAGAACCTGATCGTCTCCGACTTGTACAAAGGTACCGACAACAGGCGAATTATCCAGTCCGTTGCTGAATGACGTGTGATTACTGTTTTGACAGGATCCGGCTAATAACAGACAAAGTGAACCGATAATAAGATTTCCAAACTTCTCCATAATGTTGTTTTTTTGAATGATGTTGGGCAAATATATCCTTTAATATTGATAAAAGAGGAGAAAGCGTGTTGACATTTTAAAAGCTATATCTGGTCTTATCTTACTGATGAATAGGTATTTACTATTTTGTCGTAGATGAAAGGCATTGACATTTTTGTTCTCTTCTGTTAGAAAGCGTTCAAAATCTCATCCAGTGTTCGGTCTTCATCTTCCATTCCGAATTTTTCCCGTTTCATTCGTGCCTTTTTCTGACTGATCGCGGAAGGTGTGATATAATAGATGGATGCCAGGTCTTTTGTGCTGATACCGCTTTTCAGTAAACAGCAGAAAGCGATATCTTTTGTTCTAAGCAGAGGGTAAGTTGTTTTCAGGCGTTCGGCAAAACCCGACCATATTTCATTGACGGTTTGGATCAGTTCATCTATTTCATCTGCAGTCAATCTCGATTTACTGTCTTCCGTATTCTCTTTTGTTTTGCCGGCAAGGGATGGAATCTTTTGAGAAGCAGAAAGACGACGGAACAGTTGTTCACGTAAAGCTGTAGCCCTTTCACGCAGGGATATCAATTCCCGTTCTCTTTCAAGCTGGGCAACCTGATTTTTCAATTTCTGTTCTTTGAGCTGCTGTTCACTGATTATTTTCTTTTTCCGTAAACGGCTATAGATAATATACCAAAGGGTACAAGCTGTGATCAATATCAGGCATAAGGAGAGGAGGTAAATGTCTTGTTGTTTCTTTTTGAGTTTCAACTCATTATTCTCATTTTTCAATAGTTCTTCCTGATACCGTTGTTTCATTATTTCAGAATGGACTTCACCGGAGATGTTATTGAAGCTTTGTGAATAATTTTTCCAGGTATAGTATGTCTGTTCGCTTTTATTACCTTGTTCATATAGGTTGGCTTGTAGCTGATAAGCACGGGTGGCGATGTAAGGATTGGTGCTTTGTATGGCATTTTTCAGATACATTCCGGCAGAGTCTGTTTCTCCGGCAGCGATGTATATTTGTGCCTGTGCGAGCATATGGTATGGGTAGCTCGTACGTCTGTTGCTAAATTCTATGGCAGATTTCAGGGCGGCGGTAGCATTTTTAATATCCCCTTTTTCTTTCTCTATATCACTTATCTTTTCGTAAAAAAAGGCTGTTTGTTCGTTTGAGTTGGCTTCCAGGGATTTATCGATCGCTTTCCGGTAATAAATAAGAGCACTGTCCGTTTGTCCGGTGTATCGGTAAGCCTGTCCGATCTCTGCCAATACACTAGCCTTCTCCGGTGTTGAAATGAGAGCCGTATCTTGTAAAGATCGTACATGTTGTTGCAATGCCTGTTCCGGTTTATTATTATTCAGGCAAGAAATACCGCTATATTCATATAACCGGGTTCGTAATGAGGCATTGGGAGCAAATGGAATACCCCGAATAAAAAATGAGTCGGCACGCGTATAGTCATTTGCCTGCATATTAATAAGTCCTGCCCAAAAACAAGCTTTGGAAGTGTTGATGGAATCATTATTGGCAATGAAAATATCAATAGTTTCCGATATCAGAGAGTCTGTCCGGTTTTTACTTCCTTTTTGTATTTCAGCAACAGTGTGATACAGGTTGTATTTTGCCTTCGGATAGTCGGCGAGGCGATCAGGATTTTTGATCTTATGCAATAAGATCAATGTACTGTCCGGTTTCATGTTCAGATAACTTTCTGCCTGTTCTAACCAATAGTTTGTATCTCTGCCTGTGCAAGCGGAGAAAAATAGTATGATAATGAACGGCAGAAAGTTCTTTCTCATGATATATTTCGGTTATTTGAAGCAAAAAAGCGAAGGGTAAATGTGCAGTTAAAATATAGTATGTTTAATTTTTTCTATAACTTCTTGAAATGCACTATTTTTTATGCGACTACATATCCTTACGACATCTCGTTCTGTATATCCTCCGATCAACTGACATATTTTTCGATCTGTTTTGCCATCGATCGTTTTGAGTTAGCAAAAAACTGTTTTTTTTCTTCTTCCAGTTCTTTTTTTTCTGTGTCTTCCTTTTCAGAACGAATTTTCCATCCCATCTTTTGGGCTAGAAACTCAAATATAGAAAATTCCGATTGGGGAATATCTACCCGTATACTTAATATGTTTCCAGTTGCTTTCATTTCGTTCATATATCTATAATTACAAAGATATAAAGAATTTCTGAATCATTATATCTTTGTAATATAAAAGACTTGCATTTATTAGTATCCTAATTTAAACTCCTGATCGACGGCAGGGATACCTTCGCTCATCCATTGCGGCATCGGCTGCTTGTTCAGGTAATGCTGGAAGAACTGGAACATACGTTTCTGGAAGTCGATACGGTTTGCCAATCGCATCGGCCAATGGATTTCACCGGTATAATTCAGCAACCAAACCGGTTTTTGCAGGCGCTTCAAGGCTACAAAATATTCGATTCCCTGATACCAGGGCACATGGCCATCATTGTCATTATGCATGATCAGGATAGGAGTTTCTACCTTATCCATGGTAAACAAAGGTGAATTCTCCATATATTGCAGCGGAGCATTCCATAAGGTTCCACCGATACGACTCTGTCCGTGTTCATACTGGAAAGAACGGTTCAGACCTGATCCCCAGCGTATTCCGCCGTATGCACTGAACATATTCACAACGGGAGCACCTGACTCTATGGCTGAGAACAGGTTCGTGCGGGTAGCCAGGTAAGCGACCTGGTATCCTCCCCAGCTATGTCCCTGTGCACCGATTCCTTTTTCATTAACATAACCTTTGGCAATCAATGACGTGATTCCCGGCATAACACAGTTGAAACAGCTTTCTCCCGGATAACCGTCTACATAACGTACATCCGGATTGAAGATGATGTACCCGTTACTGGTATAGAAATGATAATCGATTGTGGAACGATGAGGTTCCGGCATATGATAGGCGTAAAGCGTTTCCGAATTACGTTCGTAGAAATTGACGATTACCGGATATTTCTTTGCCGGATCGAAATCAGCCGGTTTATAGACAACGCCTTCCAGTGGAACACCATCCAGTGAAATCCAGGAAACGAGTTCTGCCGTACCCCAGTTCAGTTGCTCCTGTTGTTCTCCTCCATGTGTCAGTTGGACAGACTTCTTGAAGCTCAGATCGGATAACCGTACATCCGGATATTGTTCGAATGTCTCTGACGTGTAAATTACCGCATCTGCATTTTTAGCCTTGACCGGAGTTTTCAGCATAAAGTTGCCGGCCAGTAATGTCTTAGGTGCAGCCGGTGCTGAAAGGGTTACATGGTAATAGCCCGAACCTTTTGTTTTTTCGTTGAAAGCCAGTAATAACTGCGGCTTTTTCGTATCGATGAATTTTTGTTCTTTATCCAATTGTATCAAACGGTAAGACAATTGCTCTTTCCGTCCGTTGACGGTAAGGTTGACTGCCGGCACTTGTGCCGAAGGATCGAATTTCCAGATATCGTAACGGTCATATAGCAAGATATTGCGATCATCGGTTGTCCATCCGGCAAGGCCGTGCGGAGATGGATAGTCCGGAACATCGTTGTCTTCATCCCATGCTGCAAATGTAGCGGGAGTGGTGAGGCGGTATTCTTTTCCGTTTTCCATCGAATACGTATACCAGGAACTGTCTTGCACACAGTACCAGTAGGCATAAGTTCCTTTCGGAGAAAGGCGCATATTCGTGTTTGCCGCTTCCTTGATCTGTTTGCGGTCTCCTGTTTCCAAATTGATCGTGTATATGTCATAACGGCTTCTGCCTTCCCACATTTGTTCAGTTGCATAGGGTAAATTGGTTGACAATAAGGCGATTGTAGCATTGCCTTCATCGTCAGTCAGCAAATTCGGGATTTTTTTATCGGCAAGCTGGAATAACTTGTTGCTGTTGATATTATACACTGCGGCATACGTTTTTTTCAAGTCTTTTTGCTTGTTGTATACCTGTTGCGTATATTGGATATCTTCATCCCATTTCCATATCTGTACGTTTGGATAGTTATCATCCAGTCGGGTGGTGTCTTTTTGCAATGGGGCTGGTGCCGTACCGAAGAAAATGCGTTCGGAATTTTTAGAAAAACGCAGATTTCCGTTTCCGCTGATCACCCAACCGGCAGGAAGGAAAGCCGCCTTTTTGTCTGCAACTAAACGTGCAGGAGCATTGTTCTCAGCCAGATAGAGTGAATATAATGTATTTGTGGAATCTTTGTCCGGGCAATGAAGAAAAGCAATCTTACTTCCTGTTTCATTGAATGTTATTTGAGAGAAAACACCTTTCCCCTCGAAAATCAGGGAACTGCCTTTGTCGGGAGTATATGTACATACGGTTGAATCAGTCGAATAATACAAGACATTGCTTTTCCTGGCAAAGCCAAACTCATTTACATCGGAGAACGATATTTCTTTACTTCCGTCCAACGCACGGACATGCAATACGGTATCCGATTTACTGCTCCGTTTGTAAGCGATCCAATCAGCACTTTCTGATAGTTTGTATGATTTCAGGGAATCGATTGTCTCTTTTTTCTCCGGAAGATTGAAGATAATCAATTCGTCCGAAGGCATATCTGCTTCTTTTGTCTTTTTCAGTTTCAGAGCTTCCACTTTTTCCAGTTCCGGCTTTTTTGTAACTAGCAGGTATTTGGATGAGGCGGAAAATTCGGCATGACCTGCCGGAAGAAAAGAGGCTGTCATTTCTCCTTTGGCGTTGTAGACGAAGATACTGGCATCCCCCCTCCAGGGTTCCATTTTACAGGCAACCCATTTCCCGTCGTGGGATATAGCCTGTTCTGTAATGCGTTTCCAGCTAACCATTTCGTCGAATGTCATTGCCTTTTTGGTCTCCTGCGCAGAGAGTGTGCAATAAGCATTCAGGCAGATTAAAAATGCCAATTGTTTCAGATTCCTCATATGATCGATTAAGTGTGTTATGTTTATGAAATGCAATATTACGAGTTTTTTATAAAAGGATATGTCTTGAATGAAATGAAAGTTCTATATTTGTATAAATAAGATTCTTTTATGAAGACAAAAACAGAGTATCTGGCAATACTGAAGCAATTTAAGGAAAAGGCCGCAGATAAATATGGCATTCTTAAAATAGGCATTTTCGGTTCTGTCGCGCGTGATGAACAAACGGCCGATAGCGATTTGGATGTCTGTATAGAGGTAAAAGTACCCGATGCTTTTGTTTTGGTTGATATTCGTGATGAATTGGAGCAACTATGTAAATGTAAAGTGGATTTGGTTCGTTTAAGAGCAGGTATGAGTCACTTATTCCAAAAAAATATTGAACGGGATGGAATTTTTGCATAAAGAAGAAATAATCGAACTATTAGAATATGTAAGCCAAATTGCGGAAAAGATTATTAAGCGTACGGCTGCCATAGAATCCGTTGATGATTTCTTATTGTCTGATAGTGGGATGGAGAAGATGGATGCAGCATGCATGCTAATGCAAGTGATAGGCGAAAACTTAAAAACTGTGGATAATAAAACAGAGCATAAGTTGTTAAATCAATATCCTGAAGTTTCATGGAAAGGGGCGATTGGCATGCGAGATTTTATATCTCATCATTATGTTGGAGTTGATCCTGATATTATTTTTGTGACAATTAAACAACGAATGCCAACCTTACTAAATGCTGTAAACCATATAATAAAAGATTTGAAGGAAAATAATTAATAAAAAAGAGAAGAATGTAAATGAGGCATTCTTCTCTTTTTTATAGATATTATTTTTTCAATTCATCCTCGATCATCTCTTTCATCTTCTCTACTCCCATAAAACCTACCTGGAAATGAACCGGTGTTCCGTCTTTTGACAGAACCATATAAGAAGGTACGCCATTGATACCGAATTTCTTTCCCCAGAAATCCCATTGATCAGAAGTTACGCGGTAGTGTTCACCTTTAATATCCGGGATCATCTGTTCCCAGGCTCCTTTAGGCGAATTTTCTCCGGCAAGATAGAGGAATACGACGTCTTTCCCCTCGAATTCTTTCTTTACAGGCTCTGATTGCTCCATAGCCATACGACAAGGGCCGCACCACGTTGCCCAGAAATCAACGAATACAACTTTTCCACGGTAAGGGGTTGTAATGGCATTGAATAATTCTTCTGCAGGGATATCGGCGATATTAACCCGGTCGACTGTATAACCGGATTTCTTTTTGTTTTCTTCGATAGTCTGCTTGAGCTTGTTATTCATCGTTGTCAGTATGTTTTTAATGACAGGAGATATCTCATCCGCCTGAGCCAGTTCTTCGTCGGTGAGCGGTTTAAATTCCTGGATAGGACGTGCCAGTTTTTGAGCTGCTATCAGGTCGAACAGGATGCCTTTGTCTGTGCCCATTAATTTGGCAAGATCTGCTGTATTGTCCGGGAATTCTTTTGTTCCTTCCGGAAGAGGCTGTCCGGAGATGTTTGCATACTGGAGGCTTCTTATAATGTTACTGTAATAAGAAGCATATAATCCGATGGGATCGTTAGGAACCAGGCGCGGAACAAAGTCATAATATTCGGCAGTGATAACCGGTTGTACGAATCCAACGGCTGCCGAGTCACGCGGAATATTGTTGGCTCTCCGGTAGGCATATTCCAATACATAATACCCCATTAATTGCATAGCTGTCTCCATATCGGCATTCAGCACAAGGATCTTACGGTATGCATCGCTGATATGCGGATATTTATCGAGTTCTTTCAGGCCTTTCTCTCTACGGTCCAGCCAGTATTGTTTGTACTGATCGATGTTCATGGTAGCTACATCCTTAAACATTTGATCGTAATCTTCCTGCGAACTGATACCTACCGGCAGACCACGCAGCGGACTATTGCATACTTCATTGTTTAATGCTGCCAGAGCACCGCTGAAATAGTACTTTTCTCCTGATGACGGTTTATCTTTCTGTAATTTTGATTGTGCACGGCATATCTCGGGGAAGTTTATTTCAACAGAAGTCGTTTCTCCCGGTTTCAGGTAGACCGGAGCCTGCATGAAATTGGCAGATATATTAACCACTGAGATATGGTTAAGAGGCAGTTCCAATGTAAAATCACCCTTATTGTCTACCGATATTTTATTTTCATCCACATCACCGGTCACCGGGTTATAAGCCCATGTAGATCCCTGTAATTTCATTTCCGGGCGGAAGCCTGCGATATGGCCTTTAAGAGTGGCGATACCGGATTTCAGTTCCGGAGTTTCCAAAACAGGAGACTCTTTCGGGTTCTTTTTGCCTGCAAGAGGTGAAAAAGCCGGTTTCCCATCCAAATGGATTCCCCAGATGCTGAATGCTCCTTCGAATTCTCCTTCGGTAAAATCGACAATTGTTGTATTTTCAGGTAGCGGTGGGAAGATCATCTGGAAAGAATATGTCCCCGATTCCGGCATCCATATTTCTTTATCCGGCTCCATACCAATACCCGACAGAAGTTTGTATTGTTTTCCGTCGGCTTGCAGATAGCTGTCTTTAGCGATTTTTATCCAGTTGTGGGGACGATAAAAAGCGTCGATATAGACTGTTGTTGCCGTGTCGCTTAATACGATCTTTTGAATTTCGATAGAAGTGGAACTCCATGCGTCAAATGCCGGTAATTCTACTACTCTTTCTTTTGCTTGTATCGTTGTACAATAAAGGAGTACAATGAGTAATGATAGGATTTGCTTCATACCTGTAGAATTTAATTTGTGTTTAAAATAGTATGTTTAATGTTTTTGATCGGAAATATATGTATATAAAACTGTAAATCGTAATAATTACGATGAAATCGTAGATAAATAACATTTGTTGTCAGAGCATGCCCCCATTTTAATATATGGAAACTTTTCCACTTCCGATATTATATGATATCGTTTAAGCATCATGTGCCGATGTAACATAAAATACATCGGCACACGGTTTTTCTTTGTTTTTAAAGATTAAATAACGGTTTCGGTTACCACCTGCCCGTCAAACAGATTGATGACACGTGATGCATACCCGGCATCGTGTTGGCTGTGCGTCACCATGACGATGGTTGTTCCTTCTTTATTCAGCTCGTTGAGCAGGTTCATGACTTCCTGTCCGTTCTTACTGTCCAGGTTACCGGTCGGCTCATCGGCAAGGATCAGTTTCGGATTGGCAACGACGGCACGTGCAATAGCGACACGTTGCTGCTGACCCCCGGACAACTGTTGGGGAAAATGTTTCTCGCGATGGACAATTGCCATACGTTCCATTGCCTCTCTGACTTTCTGTTTGCGTTCTGCTGCTGAAACTCCCATGTAAAGCAACGGGAGTTCTATATTCTCGTATACATTCAGTTCGTCGATCAGGTTGAAACTCTGGAATACAAATCCGATAATTCCTTTACGTAACTTGGTACGCTGGGCTTCCGTGAATTTAGAAACTTCTGTCCCGTTCAGATAATATTCACCGGAACTCGGGTTATCCAGTAATCCTAGAATGTTCAGTAGCGTAGACTTACCGCAACCGGAAGGTCCCATAATTGCTACAAACTCTCCTTCTTTCACTTCGATATTCACCTTATTCAAAGCCCATGTTTCCACTTCTTCTGTGCGGAAGATTTTTTCTAATGCTACTGTCTTAATCATGCGTATAAGAATTTTAATTTATTATATAGAGTACAAAAGCTGTGCCACATTTGTAAATGGTTGATATGTAGTTGTATAAAAGCTATTAGATAGTTGAAGGTCGTGCATATCCGCACGAATCAAGTTCGGAAACGCACATATAATGTCAAGGGAATAAGTCGTAATGCATAAAATATCAGAATGTAAACCAAAACTGGAATTTTGCGTTTTCTTTGATATGTTAAAATATATTACCCGGTCGGGTATTTTCATTTACCTGGTATAGTAATCCCGATTACCTGGTAGGGTAGTGTCATTTTGATAATTGCGTTAATAGTACAGTCTATGGAATATCCTCATAATTAAATTAAAAAATCTGTTTAGTAAGACATGCCTTCTGTTCTTGTAGACGATTGACGTGGAGGAATATTTTAAATAGAGATGTTTTTTTGAATCATATCTTATATTAGTCTGTATATTTGTGCGTTCAAAAGTAAAAAGTGATGAGCAATATAAATAATGCACCTGCGTACTGGTTTATTTTCTTCAACGACCAGTTACTGCTGAAGAAAGAAGGTGAAACCTATACAATTCCTTGTAGTATCCATCCTCCTGTTCCGGTAGAAAATGTATTGGAAGTCAGTTTGTTTCAGGATATACCCTGTCGAACAGCCGTTGTAGAAGCTCCGCTGGAAGAGACGCCCGATTTCCTTCCGATGGGATTGCGTGCCTCATACGATTATCTCGATGGCAGGTTACATACTCTGTCCGGAAAGGCTTACGAATTGATTTATTGGGATCGGCACAGCCGTTTTTGTCCGGCTTGCGGAACGAAAACAGTCATGCAGACTGCTATATCCAAGCAATGTCCCGCCTGTAAATATGAAATATATCCGGTTGTGTCTCCGGCGATATTGGTACTGATACGTAAAGAAGATTCAATCCTGTTGGTCCATGCCCGCAATTTCAAAGGATCATTTCATGGGCTGGTTGCCGGTTTTCTGGAAACGGGGGAGACGCTGGAGGAATGCGTAAGAAGGGAAGTTATGGAAGAAACAGGACTGGAGATTACCAATATTTCTTATTTCGGAAATCAGCCCTGGCCTTATCCGAGTAACCTGATGGTCGGATTTATAGCCGATTATGTCAGTGGGACGATCCGTCTTCAGGATGAAGAACTGAGTGAGGGAGCATTCTTTACGAAAGAGAATCTGCCGGAGCTTCCCCGAAAACTCAGTCTGGCCCGTAAGATGATCGACTGGTGGCTGGAACAGAATAAGTGATAGTTACATAATGGCACAATATGAATCGTGAAATTGAGCGTTATTCATATTCATATTGTGCCGTGAAATCAGACCGTGAACTGTACGAAACGAGTTCCTTCGACTCTGAGCGGATAAGGTTATAATTGCTATCATAGGTGTTGATTACTTTCCTGAGAGCTTCTCCGGTTGCGGAGAAAGTTACCGAACGTGTATTCAAACCGTCGGTGAAAGAATGTTGAATGTAATTGATCAGTTGGTTATTAGCTACGTAATATCGTTCCAGGATCAATTTACCGACCTTGTCGTAGGTATAGGTCGTATAACTCTCCAGTACTCCGGAAGTCCCGTAATGTTCTTTCCGGTCCAGCATATTGTTTTTGTATTTATAGAGGTTATATTCGGATTGGGAAATAGCCGGATAATAAGTGATGCTTTTCTCCAGCTTCCCCTCTTTGGAATAGATATAGACCTGTGTCTGCAGGTTAATAAATCCTGACGGTGCATTCTTATTGGCAGTAAAACTGGAAGTAAGCACCAACTGGTCTTCCTGGTCATATTGGTATATATTATATTCCAGCGTATCGGTTACTTCCGTTCCGTTATACATACAGTCGGAAATCCGGGCCAACTTGCCATCACTGTTATATTCATATACTTTACCGGAATAAACAGAATCGAAAGAAGAGGGCACGACCCGTTTTAACCGGGCATTATTAAGGGATAATCTCTGAGGAACCTCATCATTGACAAAAGCCACTTCCGGGTTCTCATTTTGCGGAAGTTTGTCCAGATCGGAAGAGTCGCAACTGACCATCCCGTTGGCGAATAACAGGATGCAGACTAAAAGAGTCCATATTTTTTCAGCTCTCTTCTTCATAAAGAGGTATTCTGTTTTTTATTGATTTTCCAATGCATCCACCCAAATGTCCAAGCACAATTGCGGATAGACGAAAAAACTTTCCTCCAAAGTTCCTGCTGCTTTTATTTGTTCCGAGATCTGGTCGGCTATCGCAGGTTTTGAAGCCATGAGAATATCATTGATGATGTAAGAAAAAAAGCCTATTCCTCCTTTCAGAAATTTATCCATCACCAGATACGACAGGTTAGGGGAGGAAGAAAGGACAAATTCTTTGAAGTCCTGATATTCCTCTGTTTCCATATAGGTGTGCGGATTGCTTATATAAGATAACTCATCGCATTTCTCCACGAACCGGTCATATTTTGCGTTGAATATTTTTCTGTCGGATTTGGAAGTCTGCTTCATGCCTTGGTTGATCCTGGCGCGCAGATCAGGGGTTACCTTATATACATCCGGCTCCTGAAAACTGTCATTGTCGCAGGAGGTAAAGAATAATAAGGCAATCGAGGCTAGCAAAAGTGCTAATATCTGTAATTTAGTCATAATTGTCTGCTATTTTTCGTTTTATATCTTAATCCAAAGACGCAATATATCAATGAAATGCTGCATCTAATCCGATTTATTATTAATAGTCTTTATAATAAAACGGACGAAATCTTAAAATACTGCATGGCAGACAAAAAAAATTATAATTTAATACTGCCGGTCACTGTTTGCTCCGTTTCAGCAAAGAGTTCGGCGAAAGGTTTTGCTTTCACAGGAACGGGGTCGTGGATGATGAGTTCGATGCGATTGCCGAGTCCTAAGGGGAAAGATCCCCATTTGGTCACTTTCCATGCGTTGTTGATGGTGACCGGTACTATATAGGCTGAGGGGGCATATTTGCAGAGTATTTTTAGTCCGTTTTCGGCAAAAGGACGGGGTTTGCCTGTTTTGCTTCGCGTCCCTTCCGGAAATATTACCGCCGAGCGTTTGTTCGTTTCAATATATTCAGCCATAATCCGGATCGCTGTCAATGCCTGTTTCGCGTCTTTCCGGTCGATAAGCACGGAGCCACCATGATTCAGGTTGTACGAAATGCTGGGGATGCCTTTGCCGAGTTCGATTTTACTGATGAATTTAGGATGTACCTTGCGCATGAACCAGCAGATGGAGGTAATATCGTAGAGGCTTTGGTGGTTTGAAGCTATTATAAGGGGAGAATCGGCGGGGAGCTTTTCCAATCCGCTTACTTTGTATCTTGTTCCCAGTACGTAGGTATTTGCCACCAGGAAAAAACTCAGAACATCCACACTCTTTTTGTGTGCCTTGTAACCAAAAAGGTTGAAGCAAATCCACTGCACTATATGAAAGAATCCCAGTGTTATTCCAAATAACAGATAGTAGATAGCTGAAAGCGGATACGAAATGATTTTCTCCATTTTATCCTTTAAGTTGTATATTTATAAATTCGACCTTATGTTTATTAATAAGGTAACAAAAGTATAAAAAAATATCCTACTACTGTCGTTATGGATAACTATTGTAAAATTTTTGAGTCCTCCAGCGTTGTGCATTTTTACGTTTGTAACGTGCACTGGGCATAAATACCTGTTGCAGCAGATCGTCGAATGAGATGCCTGACGGTTTCCGGGCTTCGGCACGGATACCGGGAGATACCTGGAAAGAACCTAACATTTTAACCTTGGGCAATGGCTTATTCATCCCATATAACCTGAATACGGACGGGGGAAGGTCTTTCAACGCTACTTTTCGGTTTGGGTTATGCTCTTCAGCGTTTTGCGGACGGACGAACTCGGTGAAATCTTTTTGGATGGATTGTGCGGGAGACTGTTCCGGTGACAGGATCATATGGGAAGCCGGTTCTTCCGTATTGATCAGTGTACCTGACTGGATCGCTTTCAGCGCTTCGGGATTGAGTTCCAGTTTCTCTTTGCCGGAGAGAATTTTCTGAAGCCATACCGAATCCTTTTCTGTCCATTGGGCATATAGATATTCCGTATTGCTCAGGCAGATCAATAATAATATAATTACTTGTTTACTCATCTAAAAAGTTCAACTTCCCGTACATAATCTAATATAGAAATGTGCGGGAAGTTGAAATACTGCATCGTGTTTCGATTTATTTAGTTTCGATCACTTCTTTTACCTTTGCTTTCAGTCCGTCGCCACGCAGGTCGCGTGCAACGATTGTGCCGTCGGGACCGAACAGGATGATATGAGGTATGCCGTTGATACCGTATAGTTTGGTCGGTGTTTCACCGGCATTCAGTATTTGTGGCCAGGTAATTTTCAATTCTTCTATAGCCTTCTTTGTATTTTCCTGATCGTCCCATACGGCAACGCCTAAGACTTCCAGTCCTTTGGCTTTGTATTGATTATAAACTTCTGCCAAAACGGGTGTTTCTGCGCGGCAGGGACCGCACCAGCTTGCCCAAAAATCGACCAGCGTGTATTTGCCTTTTCCTACATAGTCGGATAATGAGACTTTGCTTCCGTCTTCCGTTTCGATCGTAAAGTCGACGAAGGGTTTTCCTTCGGCAGTCTTTTCTATAGCTTCGAAGCGCTGTATCATATCTTGCATATCGGGAGTGTTGCGCATCGGCTCGCTCAGTTGAGTTATTTTAGCCTTTACCTGGTCGGGAGAGAGATAGCCGTCCATATGGTGCAGGGACCTGATTCCTATCGGGTTATTCAGGTTTTTGTTGAAGAATCCGTCGAGTATAGCCAGATAAGCCGGTTTCCATTCTTGCTGGAAAAAGTCTTTCTGTAACTTCATGCGTTCTTCTTTATCCTCCGTTTGTTTCATGAGCTCCTGTCGTTTGGAATCGATCAGGTCCGACATGCTATCCTGAGCAGCGAAGAAACGTGCGAATTCATCATTTAAAGGACTTCCTGACGGAGATACCGGTTTACTCAGATCGAGGTTGATCGTCCCGTTCTCAAGAATGAAATTGACATAATATTCCCGGCTGGCGGTGATCTGGCAATAAGCGGGGGTGTCCATCTTTCCTGTGAAGGTGAAAGTATTTCCTGTGACGTTTGTACTATCTATATTGCTCTTGCCATCGCGGTTATAGATATAGATCATTTGACCATCCAGCGAATTATCCGGAATAGTACCGTTTATGGTATAAGTCGTGGCCGGCTTTTCCGAACAGGCTGTGAAAAGCAATAGTCCGGTTAACAATGTGAATAAAAAGTTTGTCTTCATATAGTTGATAATTATAAGATTTATACATCCTGTTCAAATGAATATACAAAAGTAGGTTCAAAACTTTCTATATTCGAGTTTTTATCCATACCCGTTTGCCGTCGAAGGTGATGGCCATTTGGAGGATATCGGTGACACCTGCGGCATGCAGGGTGGCTGCATATTGTTTATCTTCGATTTGTTGGAGAGCGGAATCCAGCACGTCGTCTACCGACTTGTCGAACATCGGGTCATACAACTTGAGTTCCATGATGATACCCCGTTTTTGGATATTACGCGGTCGCATCAGGATATCATAACGTCCCAGACCCGACTCGCGGTTGCTGCTTATCTCATAAGCTCCCGTACTCACCAGCATTCCCAGTAAGAAAGCCTGGTAGACTTTCTCTGGATCGCGTCCGGAAGTATCATAATAGGAAAGCGTATTTACCACAAAATCGTTCAACAGCCGTTGGAAGATCGGCATATTGTTTTCGTCCAGGGCTTGCAGCATCCGTTCGAGGCGGTCGTTCTTCACCGGCCCTCCGTCTATCCAACTTTGAATAATGGTACGAAACACAGTCTTCACTTCCCGGTTAGGTACCTGTAAGGTATATTCCGTCAAGTCTTCCGGTGTCAGTATCGGATCATAGGCTTTCAGGTAACCGCTGAATAACATAAACGACCAGATATTGACCGGCTTGGCCAATAAATCCGGAAACGCCAGCTTGTCGTTAATCACACTGCGGACCGGATCGCCTTGTATCAGGGCTTCCACGCCGTCGCGTATCTGTGCGGGGCCGTCGGCCAGCAGATGGCGTAGCAAGACATCGGAACCGGTGTTTACCCAGTAGGGGGCTAGTACGCCACCTTTATTTATATAAGATAATACCGACCAGGGGTTGTAAACCGTTTCTCCACCGAACAGGTAGCCGTTATACCATTCTTTCACCTCTTCTTTATAGCTGCCGAGCGAGTAATCATCCAGTATCCGGTCTGTTTCCTCCTGCGTAAAACCAAAGGAAGTACACATCGGAGTTTCAAGAATCGTATCTACGTCTATATTATTCAGCCCACTGAATATCGACTCCTTGCTTACCCTGAGAATACCTGTGATTACGCCACGGAAGATATCCGTATTGTCTTTGAACACCGTACTCATAAAGTTGCGCATAAAGCCGATCATCCGGTCGTAGTAGCCTTTGTCGAAGGCCACGTGTATGGGAGTGTCGTATTCGTCGAGCAGGACCAGCGGGGGCATACCCCAGTAGTCGGTAAGCATGGTCGACAACATACCCAGTGAGTTTTGCATTTGTGTTTCCGTAGCCCGGCTTTCGCGGATGGCTTCAAAGACTGAGATATAAGCCTTTTCAATCTGCGGACTGTCGAGTAGGTATTTGTGTCGTATAAATTCCGACTGCAATTCAAAAGCCAGCAACTCCAATACCCCTTCAAAGGTATCTGCTTTGCAATCTTTCAGCGTGATCATTATCACCGGATATTTCCCCTGATACTTATCAAAATCTTTCCACCCTTCGATGCTTTTGTCTTTAAACAGCGGACGGAACACATTGCCTTCCGTCTTCTCGAAGAAGTAACGTAGTGTAGAAAGGTTGAGCGTCTTACCGAAGCGGCGCGGACGCGGCAACAGGGTGATCAGACTCCCGTCTTCAACTATCTGACGGATAAAGTCTGTCTTATCCACATAATAATAATCTTCGCTGATCATCCGCTTGTAGTCGCTGATGCCTATCGGTAGCTTTTTTCTATCCATGACTGTCCTGTTTTAAAAAGGTTCTACAAAGATAAAATAATTAACCGATTTCTATGATCGAGGCTCAATTATTGTCAGATTTTGAATCTATTTGTCGCAATAAAAGAACCAGGTACGCGGATGACGCGGATTGAGCGGATTTGAACGGATCGGATCATTTAATCCGTTTTGATCCGCCTAATCTGCGTTATCCGCGTACCTGGTTCTTATTGAAATAGTTCATATATCTTCCTATTATCGTATCTCTGCTTTTTCATACCTACAGGGAGAATTTCGACCATAGCCTTCACCTGTCACCGGTATTGTATAGGGGTGTTAAACAGTTGATTGTGGTGAAACGTGACGTTTCACCGACTACAAATCGTCTTCACTTTGTATTGTAAGTCTTTTTTTAATAGCTGCCGGAGTCAATATCTGTGGCTGCCGGAGTCGTTACCAGTGGCTGCCGGAGCTATTTCAAATGAGTGCCGGAGTCAATACGAACGGGTGCCTACTCCTTTTTTACGAGTGCCTACCCATTGAAGAAAAGACTTAAGTCTTTCCGAAAAAAAGATAGCTCTTTTGAAAATAAAGCTCCCTTCTTTTGATTTTAAAAGTCTTGTCTTAACATTTCAAAAGACCCTACTTTGATTTGTGATTTTTAGCCTTCACAAAGACGTGTCACTGGAAAAATCAGATATACAGATAGATACAAGCCGTGACAGGTGAAGTGTTATCTGTCAGATAGACACAGGATAGTTCAATTATTTCTATCTCCGAGCGCGAAGCCCATCTGTCAACTGTCACTTGTCAACTGAAAAAGGTTTCACCTTTTTCTAATCTTGATGCATATTAATCCGCCAACGGAAATATAGTAAAGTCTTGTATGTGGAAACGAACGACACTCATCGGGCACTTTCCCTGGAGGGCTTCCATTTTATAGGCAGGTGTGTGCCTTATCGTGTTTATCCTCCAAATCGGGGAATATGTTGCATAAATAGTGCTGTTACTCCGCCTTTATTATTTCTGCCGGATTAATGCGTGCCGTTCTCAATATTTTTGTCAAGATATTAATAGCCGTAAAGAAGGTTATAACCAGGAAGATACCGATCCAAAAGAAAGGACTGTTGTAGTTGAACCGGATAATCCAATCCTTCAATATAGTGTCTGTTACCATCCATATAATAGGGAAGACGAAGAGGGTGGCAATCAGCAGTAACCTTAGATACAACTTTGTGAACAAAGCCAGGATGTTACTCAACGAAGCCCCGTTGATTTTGCGTATGGCTACTTCCTTCTGTCTGCGTTCCGTATCCTGCGAGATGGCTGAGTAAATACCCAATAAGGTGATAATCAAGCAAACAATGGCAAAAAAGGAAAATACGTTGCGCAATGTACGCTCGGTGGTCTGAATCTGTTTGCATTCCTCTTTTAAAGTATATATTTCCGGCTGAATACTTTCCGGAAGAAATTCTTTGATAGTTTGTTCGAGATACGCCTTTCCCTCTTTCTCTTTGTCCGGTTGGATACGTACATAACAATTCCCTTGTCCTTGCAACAAGCCGATTGCCAGGGATGCGAAATATTCTGAGCCGTCGACGAAACGGAGCAGAGAGGTGGTGACTCCGTTGATTTTATATTCTTTGGGGTCGTTGTTTATTCGGACAAGCTTATTGATCGGATTGTCTTGCAGTGTGTTCATGAATGTTTCATTGACCAACAGGCTTTGTTCGTCTAATAGCAATGAACCTACAATCGGCTGAAGATGAAGGAAAGAGGAGATATTGGCTGATGCATATATAATGCCGCCCGGGGTTCCTCGGTCGTTGTCGTCCCATGTATAACTATTTATCCGGGTGTTGGCTAATTTGTTATCTACCTCCAATACGTCTTCTATCATGCTATTGGATTTCCATTTGGAGAGCAGCACATCGTAGGTTGACTCCAGATACTCGTGGTCGGTGCGGACGAAAAATATCCTTTCTTTTTCTTCGCCGCTGACTGAACTGAATAGCTGTTGCTCTCCAGCCCAGGTTTGCAAGGTGGCAGCTGCCGCCCCGGTAAGAAAGAAGAGGGCGATAAAATATTGAATGCCCAATAAGACATTCCGCACCCGGTGCCGGGAGAAGCGAATCCCTTCTATCAGCGATATTTTATTTAACCGTACACTAATGGTTGCGCAGATAAGGACAGACAGAGCAATGCAGAACAATAGATATTCACCGATTTGTCTGGCCAATACCCAGCTGTCAAATTTGATATGCACTCGAAAGAAGTTGAATTGGAATCCGGGTACGAACAATTCCGTCAGGCATAACGCCAATATAGCCGTCAATAATAAGGATAAAAGAGTTTCAGAGAAAAGTAGGAAGAACAGGCTTTTCCGCTCTTCGCCGATACCTTTTCGGATGCTGAACTCCTTGATCCGGTTGTAGAAGTTGCCGGTTGTGAAAGAGAAATAATTTAGCAAGGCCGATAAGAAGATCAGCAGGCCGATTAGGAAGATAAAGCCGAAGAAGATTTTATTCCCTGTATTTTTATATTTCGTTTGTCCGAGCGGATAGGCTCTGGCCGGGTTGGGTTCTTTGTCGAAAAGTAAAACCTCCATGCCAGTGTTGAGTAATTGTTTGTCCAAATCATTCGGTTTGAAGCCGGGGGAGGTGAGGGCATAGGTGAGGCATCCGGTTCTGCCTTCAAGCCGCTGCTCCAGGAATCCGTCGAGGACGGAGAGTTTCAATACCTCTATAGGTTCAAAAGGGCTGATGCTGCTGTTGGTAGGGAAGTCGTTGAATATGCCACCAATAGTATATGCTTTCTGATCTTGGCTGATGACTTTCTTGCCTATCGGATTCTTATCGCCATAGATTCTTTTGGCTGCTGTTTGGCTGAGCAAAAGCATGTTCGGTTGTGTGCTGACGACGGAAGGATTGCCGGCAACCAATTGTCTTTCGAAGACGGCAAGGAAATTCGTGTCGGCTTCCATGGCGTATAGTTTGTAAGGGAGAACTTTTGTTTCCGATACTTCGAAAGAGAGGTTTTCTGGTCGGTTATAGCTGGCTCTGGTAATACGTTCGATACCGGAGAACTGTTTGTTGCGGATGTCTATTGCTAAAGAAGCGGGGGTTCCGGAAATAAGATATTCGTTTTCACTTACCAATACGATTTCCGCAATCCGTTCTTTGTTGGCGAATCCATCATCCTCGTTCATCCAATAACGTATCAGATAGGTGCATAATGCAAAGCAAAGCAGACCAACGGCAAGGCCGATGATGGATATAAGTGTTTGTCCTTTGTGTTTAAGTAAGTTGCGTAAGGCAACGATGATGTAATGTCGTAACATATAATGTGCTGTTTTTTATTCGCTTTTTACCGCTTCTGCCGGATTCGCCTGTGCTGCTTGTTTCACCTGGCGGAAGATAGATAACAATACAATTATACAAGTAATGAATAATACGGCTATGAAAGGTACTGCCGTCAGATTGATGTGATTGGCATAGGTTTCCAGCCAGCGTTTCATCAGGATATATCCCAGTGGCAGGGCAAACAGGTTGCTGATAATGACCAATACCAGATATTCCCGGAAAAACAGTTGCAGGATATGGGAGAAAGTGGCTCCGTTTACTTTACGGATGGCGATCTCCTTTTTGCGCTGCTGGGCTGACAGGCTGACCAGCGAGTAAATACCGAAAGTGGAAATCAGGATACAGACGATAGCGATGATACTGAATACACTGAAGATCACTTTTTCGGGACGGTTGAACTTATCTACCAGATCGGATAGCTCTGTATACATATTCAGGCTGGTCATTCCGCTGGTATTTAGTTTTTGAGTTACTTTTGATATATGTTCCAATACTTCTTTCTTATGTTCAGGGATGTAGCGGACATAGAAATGTTGGACTGGTAAGTAGTTTGCAAAATCTTTATCCGTATGCAGGCGAAAGAATACTTTGCTGACCGGATATTGCATAGGAGCATAGATATAATCTCCTATGACTCCACATACTTTTAAATTGCTGGCTCCTTCTTTTCTGTATATCGGTCGTTCCAATAAATCTTTATACTTTAGCTCTTTAAATCCTGTTTCGTTAACGATGTAATCATTCGGATTGTTGTCTCCAATCCAATTACCCTGCTTTAATGTCAGTTTGAAGAAAGAAAAGAACTCTTTGCTGACGATCATCACACGATCTTTCCTTTTGGGATCCGGATCGGCAGGATCGAATACAAAGTGGTCAACGTAAGTACCGTACCAGTCTCCCTGTTCGGTAAACAGATTGGCATTTGTAGCTGTATAGCAAACATCGGTTATATACGGATGATTTTGCAGTTCAGGCATTAGCACCTTGATATCCTGGCTGTAAGCGTTCTCTGTTCCCATATCGACCTGGATCACATTTTCATAATTCAATCCCTTGTCTTTGGTTAATATGAGATGTAACTGTTGGAAAAGGACCAACGAAGTAATGAAAAATAAGGAACCGATAAATACCTGACCGATAATTAATCCCCGTTTAAAGAATATAGGATTTGTTTTCCGGTTACACACCACATTCTGTATAGGAAGAAATGTAAGTAACCAGAATACGAGTGTGCTGACTATAAGTGATATAAATGCATTGAAGAATAAAGCAGACTTGTCGATGTGTCTCGATACTCCTTCGTATATGCCGTAATGGTTCCATGCGGTATAATTTTCATAATAAGGAAATATCACTTCTATCAGACAGAAGGCAAAAAGGTAAGCTATTGCCATCGGAAAGAATAGCTCTGTCCAGCCTTTCTGTAACATATCTTTAGGTGATGCGCCGATGCACCGATAAGTTTGGTTCTTTGTCTGTTTACGTTGTTGCTGGCCGATAAAGAGGACCAGCAAATTCATTAATGCACTGAGGAAAGCCATGAAACCTGCCAATGCCAAAATATGAATATTGCGTATCCGGCTTTCCAGTTCCGGGTGACAATATAAATGGACTTCCGGTAATGTCCGTAAGTTGATCTTCCATTGGTCGATATGTTCTGTACCCCACGGGTCTTCCGCACGACTTTTATAAGAGGCAAGCTTTTTTTTGACTTTATTGATATTTGTGCTTTTGGATAGCTTTACATATGTTGTATTCCGATTCACATGGGGTAAGGGTTGTACTTTGTCAATCTGCAGAAACTGAAATATCAGATCTGAATTATCCGGATAGTTTTTAATGACTCCAGCTACGACCGGACGGGTTTGCTCACTCAGTTCGAACACTTTACCGACGCAATCGGTTGTTCCGAAAAATCTCTGTGCAGTGCTCTCGGTGAGGATAACGGATGTACCGTCCGGATAAGTCCCTTTATAGGTCCCGATAATGAAATCGGCTCTGAAGAAGTCGAAGAAGGTATGATCGCAGGCCAGACCATATACCATCTGACTACTGTTATTTTTCTTTACGCTATAAAAGAGATCGCTGAAAGTACATACTTTTTCGATCTCCGGCACTAGCTTCTTTATCTCAGCCAGGTCGTTGACATGTAACTGGTCCAGGTCGGCATCGGCTCCCGTTGCTGTTTTTACGATACCGGACGTGGTCAGGCAATAAAGCCGGTCGCCGTTCGGATGGAAATTATCGAAATGCGTCTCCCACCATAACCAATAGCCACCCAGCACAAAGGCCGTGAAACCTATTGCCAGCCCGATGATGCTGACGATCGACTGGGTTTTATATTTGACTAATTCCCGAAAAGTAACTTTGAAGTAGTGTCGTGTTTTGTTTTGCATGATTTTATTCGCTTTTAATGACTTCCGCCGGATTCGTTTCAGACGCTTTGAGTGTCTGATAGAGTACGGTGGATATGATCAGGATAATTGTAAACAACAAGATAGTGATATACATCCATGCCTGGATATTAATCCGGTAAGGATATTGTTCCAGCCAACCGTGCATGAACAGCCATGCCAGAGGAAGAGCTATCAGATTGGCAATGATGGCTATCGACAGGTATTCCCGTATGAACATACGGATGATTGTTCGGGAGGTAGCTCCCATCACTTTCCGGACTGCGACTTCCTTGCGCCGTTGGGCGATATTGGATGACGATATGGAATAAAGTCCGAAGATGGAGATGAGCGTACAAAGTATAGCCAGCAAAGAGAACAACTGCAAGCTGGCATCTTCCGAACGGCTTAAATCTTTTAATACATCTTTTACTGTTGTAATCTCCGGTTGCTTATCGTAAGAAAAAGCATGCTTTTTGTATGCGCTCCTGATCGCTTTGATGGCATTTTTCTCATCTCCGGGATTTACTTTGACATAATAACAATAACTTCTCCATGGGGCAGGGTGTAAAATAATGATAACGGGGAGAATCGGTTTTCGCAGACTGGCTGACTGAAAATCTTTTACTACGCCGACAATTTCCACATCCTGCTGTTGGTTGTTCCAGAAGCTGAGCTTTTTACCGATCGGATCGGTATATCCCATAATACGTGCTGCCTCTTCGTTTATTAATGCTTTGGAACTCATCAAACGTCTGCTGCCTTTTACCAGGTCTGTATCTTCGAGTAACCTGCCTTTCAATAATGGTATCCGGAAAGCGTGCAGGAAATTCTTACTGACTTCCAGTATCTGGAAGTCCGCTTTGGCATTCGGGCTTTTCCCTTCCCATTCTACATCATTCTGGGTGAAAGGCTCGTGCACGATAGAGAAGAATTTAGCCAGTACCAGTTCTTTCACAATGGGTAATGAGGCGATTTCACGAGCAGTGCCTTCTCTGTCGTCATTTAACATCGTGATCTGTATCAGACCTTCTTTCTCAAACCCTAAATCCTTATTTCCCATCAGTGTGGTCTGCCGGATCAGGATAAAAGCACTCATCAGGAAAAATACACAAATGCCCAACTGGATAGTCATGGCTATTTTGCGGAACCAACCTTTTTGATGAGGGGCGACACCTCCGGATACCAATAACTGGGAGGTGCGGATGAAACGAAATGACAGCGGTAATGAGATGCAAAGGGTGCTCAGCCAGCTGAGTAATGCGATCTTTATCATATCGGCATACAGCTCCTTACCCTCTATCGACGTGTCAAAAACGAGCCTGAATAATGGTGATGTTATCTCCATCAGACTCCATGCCAGTAAGATGGCGATGAATATCAATAATGAATATTCGAGCAATAACTGACAGAGCATATCTTGTTTGCCGGCTCCGATTGCACTGCGCAACTTCATTTCCCGCATTCGAATGTAAGTCCGGTTGATTTGCAAGTTGATAAAATTGAAGAATACGCATAATAACAACAATAGTCCTGTTATGGCAAACGTACGAATATAAGTCAGGTTGAAGGATAGTTCACTGCCGAATGTATGCCGGATGTCTGTGACAGGGAGCAGTTTCAGCGAGATTGTTTCATTATATTTATGGACAGTCGTATAATCGGTGATCTTCTTTTCGAATTTGTCGATATGAGTGTTTTTATCCAGCAACAGATATACTTTCACATTCATATAACTCCATTGCTCTTCTTCGGACCGGCTTCTTTCTCCTTCCCGGTCAAAATAGTCCAGTTCGAATATATCCCCTTTCAACAGGGAGTTCTTCGGCGTGTCTTCCAATACGGAAACGATCCTGAGACTTTTCCTGTAGCCGTTGCTCAATATTTTATCCAATGCGTTTTCCGGTGATCCGAAAAGTTTGACAGCCAGGGAGCGGTTTACTGCTATTTCATTAAGGGATTGCAGTATTTTGTCTTGTCTTCCGCAAATCACTTTCCGTGGGAAGAACGAGAAAAAATATTCATCGATAAATACTTCTTCAGGTTCGGATAAGCGTTCTCCGTTATAGTAGAAGTCGGATCCGAACAGTCCGTATATCTGTGTGGTCTCTTTTATCTCCGGAAAATCCTGTTTTAACCGGCGTGCCAATATCAGCGGGAGATGTTCAGACTTTTTACCGGTCTGCTTATCCACTCCGTAAACCATGTATATTTGTTTCGATTGCGGATAAAATCCGTCGTAGGAAGTCTCATACTTCAGCCAGTTGATCCCATACGCAAAACAGACCAAACCGATTGCCAGCCCGACAATACTGACAATAGACTGCAATTTGTACTTGATGAAATTTCGTAGGGCTATGACAATGTAGTGTTTCAACATGGCTATGAGCATTAATAACAAGTTTATTCCGTTTTATAGTTTACCTTTTAGATTGTATTTAATAACATTCCTGCCTCCTTCTTCATCGGGAGACAAAGCCAGCAAGTAGTCTCCCGCTTTCTCTGTTGCAATCTTTCTCAGGTTGCGGTCAGCCTGCAATACGGCTTTCTGCTTTCCTTGCCAGTCGAATACGTAGATGATAGAGTTGCCGGTGAAGTCTGTTGTGCCGTCAAACAGGCAGAAGACGTATTTGTCCGAACAGCAGATGTCGATGAAGCATTTCTTACTGTTTTCGGCATCCAGATAGGTGTTTGTTATATCGGCAACTGGTATGGTATAATAGTCGGCGAAGGAGATTGAAGATGTCATATCGCAATTCAAATCATAGAAATTGATGCAATCGATGAAGCGTAGGGCGGCGACAATCACCCCTTTTTCTTCATTGACAACCAGATCACTATTATATGCCTGCTTCAACACTCCTTCCGGAATAGGAACAGTGATTGGAGGATAGCCGGGCACGGCATATTCTCCGGTGATCTTGTTGGATGAGAAGAAAACCTGCGGTTTGCCAGGAATGAATGATACGGCGTACAATTCTTTGGACGTGATGCAACAGTTGGTGTTGGCATTCCAGGAGACAAAATCTGCCATAGGAATGGAATCTATGGAGATCATAGGAGTGGTCTGGTTTTGATCCAGGTCTATGCGCTTCAACAGATACGACTCATTATCCCAGATAGAAATCCTGTTTTTATGATTGACATAATCATATTTGGTAAAGGAGGGATAGGCCGTAGAGAATGTATTTCTCTCTCTGGGCCCGATCTGATGTAGTGAGAAATCACTTTTCTTTCTCACTTGCAGGATTGTATCGCTGTAATAGTCGAGAAAGGCATAGTAATCGTCGGTGATTGCTATGTCATAATAATTATATGTGCTGTTGCCTGCGAAGACAACGTCGCCGGATAATTTGGCTGTAATCTTCGTACTGGCTTTATAAGTATGTATGCCATCTTTGTTTTTCTGCTTATTGCAGGAAGCAAAGAATAAAAGACCTGCGAGTAAATATAAGAACTGTTTCATATCTACATTGTTTTATTGTTATTCGGAGCGTATGATGTCTATTGGGTTTGTGCGGGCAGCCTTTTGTATTTGCCAGACCAGCGTAAGGAATGAAATACCGCCGGTCAGAAGTATAGCCGCCGCAAATATCCACCAGGCTATACTTACTTTATAGACAAAGTCGACCATGTATAGTGTGATGGCTAGCCACGACAGAGGTAAACCGATTAGGCAGGCTATGCCATATAACCGGCCGTATTTAACCAGCAGTATCCGCCATATAGCTCCGGCCGTTGCTCCGTTTATCTTTCGGATGGATATTTCGTGGAATCGTTGCTGAATATCAAACAATGATAAACTGAACAACCCCATAGACGAGATCAATATCGCTATAACTGCAAAGAAAGAGGCAATACCAACTAACTGCTTGTCTTCTTTATAAATAGCCTGTACTTCATCTTTCAAGAATGTATAGGAAAGTCCGTTTCCACACGCCTCGCTGTATATCTTCTGAAGAAAATCAATTGCTTCCTGTTTCTTTTCCGGAACGAGACTAACCAGCATGCCTTGTGAGAACCCTTTATTGTATAGAAAGTAAATTATCGGTTCGTATCCTTTAGACAGATGTTGCGTACAGATGTCCTTGATAACACCAATCACTTTATATCTGGGAGCCGGCTGTTCTTTTGTCTGTGGACTGTAAACCAGCAAATGATCCAGAATGACTGGCGTAGTGTTGATGTCGGTGATACCCAGTTGTTTTTTCGCTGATTCATTGATGACAATGGACAGATCCATATCGTCGTCGGAGTTGTTCCATAGTCGTCCCTCAATGGCTTCTATCCCCAGGATGCGGAAGAAGTTTTCGTTGCTGACCTTGGTTCCTATATTTTGCCAATCCTTTCCAGCGATATGTGCCCAAATAGTCTGACCCACACGACTGATTGGACCGGGTGAATAGCTGTGAAGCTTGATGAGCGACGGGTTATTGTCCATCTCTCTGTCCAACTGATGGGCGATCTGATTGTATTTGTTCCACATAGACATATCGCTGCCGATTGGATTTCCTGGGGATGAAATCTTTATGATATTATTCGTTTTGTATCCAGGATCTGTGTTCAGCATGAAATTCAGTTGCCGGATAGCATAGATGGATACAACGGTCAGTGCCAGCGTTATAATATATTGCAGGCAAAGGAATATCTTTCTGGATACCGTAGACTCTCCGCATCTTCCAATCATCTTCAGAGAGGTGATGGGCGAAGCATAATTATATTGGAAGAAAGGATATATAGCCGTAATGAGTGGCAATACGAACAGGATACCCACAGAAAGACCTGTATCAAATAATACATGCGAAGGGATATGAATGGTAAGATACGTATTAGCCATCATTGTACCAATCTCGATAAGTACCCATGCCAGAAACAAGGCGATGCAAGTCATGCACATATTCTCCGCATATAGCTGAACGGCTACCTGCCGACTGTTTGCACCGAATGCTTTTTTCATTCCAAACTCACGTGCTCGCTTGTGGATTAATACTGTATAAACATTGATGAAGTTGAATAATCCTATCAGCATGATTAATACGTCGATTGTGGTCAGGATAAGTATATGTGTATAGTTTCCTGTCAGCCGGTGGTTATGGTTTGTAACAATCTGCCGGTCGAAGTAGAGCTCTTGCAACGAATAGAGATTGATACGCACGCGGTTGTGGTAGTTGCCTATTTTATGGAAAAGTCCGTATTTCTTATTGACGGATGCTACTGAGTTGCCTTTATGCAATCTGAGTAGTGACTGGGAGGCTATATGTTTTCTGTAGTCGGCTGATTCGTTTGAAATCAATAGGTCGAAAGGCATGGAGAAGCGGGTATCCGGCTGCCCTAGGATGGCTGAAACAGTTACAATCTCGCCCATTGAGGTGGTGATTTGCCGGCCCAGCGGGTCTTCTTCTCCGAATAATAACTGCGCCAGGTTTTCAGAGATTGCCGCGTCTTTCGGATTGCTTAATAGCTTCTTTCCGGTACTTTTTATTATTGGGACCGGCACTATCTTCAGATAATTGGTGTCTGTGGCCAGAGAAGATACATTATATAGCTTGTTGCCGACCGTGATTTGGTCTGTCGAGAGTTGAAACAAGGTAGATGCTATTTCCACGGCCGGATCGTCCAGCGGATTAGGCTCATAGCCATATTCCGGCAGCAGGCCGAAAAGTCTTTTCTGGTGAGAGACTTCATCTTCCATGACGGTATAGCAGACTCTGTCTACGTCCGGTATAAAATGGTCGGTTGTCATTTCTCCGTAAATATAGCGGGATATCAGGATACAACAGGCCAGGCTGAATGCCAGGCCCAGTATATTGATTGCCGTATAAAGACGGAATCGAAGGAGAGTTCGTATGGCTAATAAGATGATCTTCATATTTCCGCTTATTCAGATTTAACCACTTCCGCCGGATTCTGATTAGCCGCATTCCATATGCGCCAGCCGGTACATGTGATAATGAGTAAAGCCAGTGACAGCCATATTGCCGGATAAATCCAGAAATCGATATTTGTTTGAAGGACATAGCTTTCTATCCAGGGTTTCATGATGAGGTAACCGATGGGGAATGCAATGGCAGAGGCTATCAGTAACAAGAACATATATTTCAGTAGGAATGCTTTCATGATATGACTGGTCTCTGCACCGTTCACTTTGCGTATGGCTATTTCCTTCCTGCGTTTTTCACAGTCGAGGGTGACGAGTGAGAAAACACCGAACAGAGAGATCAACACACAAACCAGGGTGACGAAATCCAACATCATCAGCAATGCGTTTTCCGATTTAAGGAATTTCTCATATTCTTCTTCCATATTGCAGATCTGGCAACTTCTGACGTTCGGATTTAATTTTTTGACCAATGTCTCCAACCTCTCTTTACAATTGTTCCAGCTTCCTTCTTGATATTTGAACAGGATTGAACCGTTGGAACTAAAATCTGTTTCTTTTTTAAATATCATAACGATAGGACTACATGGTACCGTCGGAGGTGCAATATAGAAATCTTTAATAACACCGGCTATCACCCAGTTGCTTTCTCCCTTTTTTATTGTCTTTCCGATGGGATGGTCTATGTTTAAAGATTTTATTCCGGCCTGATTGATTAATATATGTACATCGTCGCCGTCGGCAGGGATCGCACCTTCGAGAAGTTGTAATCCATAAAAATTGAAATACGCCTGGTTGCAGTCAAACATCTCGAAATTGACGGAGGCTGTAGAATCCTGGCGTCCTTCCCATTCCCCAACTGTCCGGTAGGAACGGCCGTAACGGGGAAAGATCGGTGATATATTATCAGGGAATATTTCAGTGATAAACGGGATTTTTGTTATCTCTTCTTTAAGTCCGTCTATTACAGGATATACGGAGATAAAAGCCCGGTTCGTCCGTTCCAATCCGAAATCGGCCTTGTTCAGATAATGAATCTGTTTCATCAGTATGACAGCACAGAATATAAAACAGATACTGATTATGAACTGTGTAATCATACTGATCTTCTGGAATATGTTTTTATTTCTTCCTCCGGTTGAACCTTTTAACATGGCATTCAATGTCTTTTTCCTGAAATAGTAAATCGGATATAATGATAACAAGAATGAAAAGACGGCTACGACTGCTGCATATTCGATAGCTTTCAGATATATATCCGGGTTATCCAGCTTAATATCGGATAGTTCCCGGAATGTCGGTAAAGTCAATTCGATCAAGATGAGGCCTATAAATAGAGCCAACAATAGCGTGATCGAATATTCGACTCCAAACAAGACCATCTGATTTCTGTCCGAAGAACCGCAGACTTTCCGTAAGGCTATTTCACGGCTACGCATCCGGATCCGTGTAATGAATAAAGTCAGGTAATTGAATAATGCACATAAGATAACCAATCCTCCGGCAGAAGCGAAGAGGAAAATATGTTCATATTTGACTGTTTCCTGCCGGCTGGGGCGGTCATAACGCATAGAAGTGATAGGAGTCAATACGATTTTATCGATGGAAAATGTCTGGTCCGGTTTGGTTTTATATTCCAGAAGTTTTTTTCTAAATGCTTTTATATCCGTTCCTTTCCGTAGTTTGATATATGTCTGCCAGGAAGAGACATTCCATTCCTTATCCGCCCCATTCGATTCGAGTAGTTCGAATGGTAAATTGCTATGCGTATCCCAAGCTTTAACGACTGCACATATTGATTTCTCTCCATAGATATCGAGTGTTTTGCCGATAGGATCCTCTTTTCCGAACAGTCGACTGGCGAGTTGTTCGGTAATAGCTACCTGGTTGTTATCCCGGATCATGAAATCCTTGCTGCCACTTACTATCTGTATATTGAACATCTGAACGGTTGCAGAATCGACTCCTATCTTAAAAGACTTGTATTCTTTCCCTTTATATTTGAAGGAGGTGTACCATGCCTGCATATTGCAAGCATCCTCTACCTCTGGAAATGTCGCTTTCAGGAAACCAGCCAGCGGATAAGGACTTATTTCCGACAAACCGCTGCTGTACATATATGATTCCGGTCGTACGAAATAGATTCTATCGGCACCGTCATGAAAGGTATCGTAAGTCTGCTCGTAACGTATCCATAAGGTAGACAGGGCAAAACAGGTAAAACCGATAGCCAGTCCGATGATGCTGATAACGGATTGCGATTTGTATTTTATCAGGTTGCGTATCGCCAGTTTGATATAATGTCGTAGCATATTCATAATATTTCTGTTTATTCGGATTTAATAACTTCTGCCGGGTTGATCCGGGCTATTCTCCAAAGCTGCCATATTATCGTGAAGGCAACGATTGCTGCCATAAGCAGGAATATCAGGATAAAAGGTAGAATACCGATGGAGATTCTCTCAGCATAACTTTCCAACCACGATTTTAGTAACAATATCAATATGGGAAAAGCAATGCATGCAGAAACAAACAATTGCAACAGGTTGCTTTTGCAAAACATATGAACAATTGTAGCAGGTGTCGCTCCATTGATCTTACGGATGGCTACTTCCTTTTTCCTTCTGTCGGTAGATAAAGTAACCGATGCGTATATTCCCAGTAGGCTGATGATAATAGATATTATGGAAAATATGGTTGTCAGTTTGAATATATTCTGTTCTCTACTCACATAAAAACCGGAATCATCTTTCATGGAGAAAATATAAGTTGGAGTGGCCTGATTGACATATTTGGATAGTTCGGCTTTCATGATCTCCGGAAATTCCTTCCTATATTCAGGCTTGATTTTTATTAAGCAGCTCATGTTAATACTGTTTTCAGGGAATGGCATATAAATGCAGGGAAGAACCGGGCGGGTATTCATTTCATACCGATTATTCATAAAATCTGAAACGATTCCGACCACCTGGAAATTACTCATTTCCGTACCCCAATATCTCACATTTATTTGCATGCCGATAGGATTTCGATTGAATAACCGTGCAAAAGATTCGTTGATAACTGCTTTGTCTGTTTCTTCTGAGTTGTATAAACGCCCGTCACGTAATTTTTGGTTGACAAGTTCAAAGAAAGATGGATCGGTATAGATATGGCCCATGGTGCTTTTCGCTACCTCATCACTGATCCCTTCCCACGAAAAACTTCCTTCTCTCAACTGCCAGGCTCCGGAAAATCCCATTCCGTTACGACAAACGATTTCGACTTTTGGGTCTTGCTGTAATTTTTGTAGTATTTCCGGACGGTGGGGAGTAAGCTTATCTCCGTTGAGGGATACGTCGAATGTTGAGGTTTTGTCGGTTTCACTCAGTCCGTTCGTTAGTCGGTATTCAATCAGATCGCTTTGTTGTTTGATAAACCAGGTCGTTCCCAGGAACAGGAAGCAGATAACGAGTTGTATGGATATGAATATATTCCGTAAAACACTATGGCGGCGTATGATCTGATTACTGAACAGACTTTGTATAAGGGATATCTTACCCAGATTATGAATAACGATCAGACACAGAAGCGCAATACCACCCAAACCGATAATGCTGTATTGGGTAAGAAGTTGTACTACGTAACTATTGTCTATTGAAAAATCAGGATTAAGACTGTTAATATGTGGAATGACCAGTTCTGCAATAGCGAAGCTACAAGTACAGGCTATTAGAAAGGCGATGGAAGCTTCAATGAAAAGCAGATAGAATATAGAACACTTTGTCGCTCCGTTCACTTGACGGATGCCGCATTCCTTGATCCTGTTCATCATCCGTCCGATGATGAACAGTACATAATTAAAGAGAGCTGTCAGTAGTACCAGCAGTCCGATAATAAAGAAAATAGTTCCTGAGTCAGAAAAGAAATTTCTTTTGTAGAGCGTATTACGCTTCGTCAGTGGTTTTAACTGAACAATAGATTCTGCAATTTCATTTTTATTTTTAGGATATTTCAACGTGCTTTTTTTAAGCTTTTCGTTTAGCTTGTCGATATTTATACCCGGTTTGATTTTTACGAATGAATTGAACCCGTCGTAATAGATATATCTATCGGGAGAACAGATTGCTTCATTTGTTGTATTCAGTTCGATACCGCTGTATCTTTCCAGATCACTTTGCTTTGGAAAGTTTTCGATCACTCCCCGGATGGTAAATACTTTTTGGGTATCGTCAAAATCATTAATATCGGTGAAGGTTTTACCAATGACATCCGTTGTTCCGAATAATCTATTGGCGGTCTTCTCTGTAACTAGGATAGCATCGGGCGTCTGATCTATTTCATTGGGGGTTCCATTGATTAGCCGTATATTGAAAAAGTCAAGAAAATGATGGTCGGCAAAGACAAACAACTCTTTGAAATAATTGGCTGTACCATCCGTCTTTCTGATTTCGCATAACTTCTCCGTGTAGGGTTGTACTTGGCTGTAAGCGGTAGCCGATTCTATTTCAGGATACTCCTTTGCGAGCATAGCGGAGGCAAAAGGTGAATAACTTGTCTGGGTACTTTTCTCTGTTTCTGTAAAAACGATGCATATTCTTTCTACCTCTTTGATGCTGTGATTCCAGTTTAAGTCAACTCTTAACGTATAGGAACAGATGGCGAAACAGCAGACACCAACCGCTAACCCGATGATACTGATTAGTGATTGCGTCTTATATTTCAGTAGGTTACGTATGGCCAGCTTGATATGGTGTTGTATCATATTCATATATATTGTATTATTCAAATTTAATAACTTCTGCCGGATTTTTACTTGCAGCCTTCCATATTCGCCAATATATGCAAGTGACTGTGATCATGACAAGAGATATAAATAATTATCAGGTAGATCCAGAAGGAAATAGTTGTTTGTATAACATAGTTTTCCAGCCATGATTTCATGATCAGATAGCTGACTGGGAATGCGATGGCTGCAGCTACGCAAAGTAGCAATAAATATTCTCTGAAGAACAGATGGATGATGGTTCCGACTGTTGCACCGTTCACTTTACGGATGGCGATCTCTTTCCGGCGTTGTTCGCAGTTAAGAGTGACTAGTGAGAATATCCCGAAAACTGAGATAAGGATACAGACAATGGAAACGAAGTCGAGTAATTTGATCAGAGCATTTTCCGATTGCAGGAATTTGTTGAACTCTTCTTCTGTGTTATATAATCTGTAGAATGTAAAATCCGGATATTTCTCCCTGATCAATGCCTCGATCCGTTGTTTGCATTCTTTCCATTGTCCGTCACGGAAAATGAAAAGGAGATTGCCTCCGGAGTTAATAGACCAGAATAGTTCTTGTACTGTAAATACCATCGGTTTCACGGGGATAGTAGGCGAATCTTTACAGAAATCGCGTATTACCCCGATAATCTGTGCCCGGGTAGAGTCGCTTTTGAGGAAAGATTTTCCGATCGGATCTGCCCAGCCAAACAGACGGGCGGCCGTTTCGTTGATCATCACTTTCTCTTTCCGGTCGTCATCCCTTAACATAGTGCCTTTCAGTAGCTTCAGATTATAATAATTACATATTCTTTCGCCGCTGGCAATCGTCTCCAAAAGTACTTCATCGGCAGATGCAGGCTTATCATCCCACTCTTTCACCGTAATATAGCTTGCTCCGTTTTGAGGTATAAAAGAGTTGTGATTACCCGAAAGCACTTCGGTTATCATGGGTATTTGTTTTAGTTCTTCCCGCAGGCTGGCTTCGGACGACTGGGTACTGAATGTGATGGAGGCTCTTCCTCCCCGTTCCACTATACGGTCGGTATGTGATAAGTAATGTATCTGTTTGATCATCACAAGCGTGCAGAAGATGAATCCGATACTGATAATAAACTGTAAGACCAGGAAGAATTTCTGGAAATAATTCTTTCCTTTCCCTTTTTCCGTTCCTTTTATTGCTGCATTCAGCGATTGGCGGCGAAAATAATGGATAGGAAGCAGAGAAATAAGGAACGACAGTGATGCTACGAAAAGGGAATAGCCGATAGCTTCCAGGTAGATTCCGTTTGTCGTCGTTTTTATTTCGGATAATTCCCGAAAAGTGGGTAGTATCAATTCTATCAATAACATCCCGATAAATATAGCAGTCAATAGCGTTAATACATATTCTATAGAAAATAACTCCATCAGATGTTTATCGGAAGAGCCGCATACTTTGCGTAAGGCTATTTCCTTTCCGCGCATCCGTATCCGGCTGACGAACAGAGTCAGGTAATTGAACAGCGAACAAAGGATGACCAGACCGCCCGATAAGGCAAACAACAGGATGTGATTGAATTTGATGGTCGCTTCCCGGATGGGATGGTCGTATCGCATCTGTATGATCGGGGTCAGTATGAAATGTTCCAGTTTGGCGTTGTCTTTTTCAATAGTATGCTCATATATCTTTTTACGGAAAGCCTTGATGTCCGTCTCTTTCTTTAGCTTGATAAAAGTCGTCCATCCGCAGGCGTACCAGACCGGGATCGTATAATTGGCTCTTACTATTTCAAAAGGCATGTTTGTATGAGGCTCCCAGGCTTTGACCACTGCACAAATGGGACTTTCCTGACCGTATATGCTTAGTTCTTTCCCTATCGGGTTCTCTTTTCCGAATAGTTTTTCGGCAAGCTCTTCTGTGATGGCTATTTCTTTACTGCCGTTGACAAGGAAATTGGCATTTCCACTAACCAACCGGATCGGGAATATTTTCATGGAGGCGGAATCCATTTGGATCTGATAAGATAGATAAGTGATCCCTTTGTATTTGAATTCCATTTTACTGTCCGACACGTTACAGGCCTGTTCTATTTCGGGAAATGTTTCCTGCAGATAGGCTGCCAGTGGGGAAGGGGTGACTGTGGCCAAACCCTCATTACTGTTTTTGTCTTCGTTACGAACCAGGAAAATGCGTTCTGCTTCCTCGTGAAAGTTCTCGTAGGTCATTTCGTGCCTGATCCATAGAGTGGCCAGGGCAAAACAGGTGAACCCCATCGCCAGACCGATGATGCTGACGATCGATTGGATTTTATATTTTAGAAGATTGCGTGTTGCAATCAATGCATAGTGTTTAAGCATGAATACTTTATTATAATTGTAACTGAAAATACAAAAGATGTGCCAAAAGGATAATGTGTTAATAGTGTGAGTGTTATCCGGGGTGTGCTATTGGGAGTGGTGTGTGTATCCGCACGAATAGCGTTCGTTTGCGCACGATGGTGGAATTTTGCGGTAGAAAAAGTGAAGCTACTTGGTTATATTTTATAGTTTTGTGGTCTGTAACTCTATAAATAATGCGAATATTGATATCGAGATTTGCCTGTTTGGTCATCTTCTGTCTGTTTACTAGTTTAAACATGCAGGCACAATTCCTGGATTACGGTGCTGATCCGGCACGTTTCAAATGGAACATCGTTCGGTTGCCTCATTACAATCTGGTCTATCCGCAAGGAAATGATTCGATGGCTTATAAGTATGCACTTTATCTGGAGAATGCTTATCCGCATTTGCAGAAGACGATAGGTGTCGGTATGCAGAAAAAGTTTCCGGTGATTCTTCACCCGGCTAATATGTCGTCCAACGGACTGGTGTCGTGGGCACCGCGCCGTATGGAACTGATCACGACACCGTCTTCCAAACAGGATGGGGTAAGCTGGGATAAACACCTGGTGCTGCATGAATCGCGTCACGTCCTTCAGACAAGCAAGGTGATGAGAGGCTGGTTCAAACCGTTGTATTACGTGATAGGTGAGCAGGCTGCGGGAGTAGCCGCTTTCTTTATGCCGAGCTGGTTTCTGGAGGGGGATGCTGTCGGGACCGAGACTTTCCTATCGAATGGGGGAAGAGGGCGGTTGCCGGAATTTAGTATGCCCTACCGTGCCCAGATGTTGGGAGAAGGCAGGAATTATTCGTTCGATAAATGGTATCTGGGATCTTATAAGGATTATACCGGCGATTATTATGCATTGGGATACAACCTGACCTCTTTTGCCCGCCATCGTTTCGGGGCGGATATATGGGACAAGACGACTACCCGTTATGTGGACCGTTTCTTCGCAATACCTATGTTCAGTAATGCTTTCAAGCATCATGCAGGGATCAGTATCGACGGATTGTACAATGAAACATTCGATTTCTTGCGGGACGAATGGGAAAAAATGGATACGGCGGCTGTGACTCCTGCTTTCCTTTCCCCGAAACCGAAGATGTATGCTTCTTACCGTTATCCGCAGGCAGTGAACGATTCGACGATCGTTGCCGTTAAGTCGGGGATACAGGATATCAATTCGCTGGTATCGGTGACGAATGGAAAAGAGAAACGGTTGTGTTACCTTGGTACGATCAACAGCCGCTTGAACCTGGCTGGCAAACGGTTGTACTGGACCGAGATCGTGCCCGGCCTTCGTTGGACGCATGAGAATTATTCCGTTATCAAACAATATGACCTGGAGACCGGACGGGTGATAACGCTTACTCCCCGTCAGCGTTATCTGACTCCTGCTATCGATAAGGATAGTCGTACGGCTGCCGTCTCCCGTTTTACGGTAAGTGGCGAGAACCAGTTGGTGCTGGTCGACCTGGAGACAGGGAAGGAACAACGTTATTTCACCGTTCCCGATAATGCCTTTCTGAAAGAACTGACTTATGGCGATGACGGAAGGATAACTGCTGTGGCTGTTACTGATACCGGAATAAGCCTGCTGCAACTGGATACACAAACCGGTGCATGGAGTGAACTGTTGGCTACTACATCTGTCAACATTACAGCTCCGTTTTGGAATAACGGCAAACTCTATTTTGAGTCGGGAGCAAACGGAACCAACAATATTTATTCGTTGAATCTGCCGGATACAACCGTCTATCGTCTGACTTCTGCTCGCTTCGGGGCGTTCGACCCGACTTTCTCTCCCGGAAAGGATCGGTTGCTGTATTCGGATTACCAGGCAGAAGGATACCGTATCGGTTCATTGCCGGTCGATAGCCTGAAAGCGAAAAAGGCGGATTTGGGAGATCCTTTTCATTCTCCGCTGGTTACCTCTCTGACGGAACAGGAGCAGTTCAATCTCGATTCGGCAGAGCTGGCTCCTGTCGAGTTTGCTCCGCGTCCTTACCGGAAAGGGTTGCATACGTTTAAACTGCATAGCTGGGCACCTTTCTATTATGATGTGGCGGAAGCAATGAATACCGGTGCGGACGATTTGAGTACGATCGTGAAACCTGGTGTTATGGTCTTGTCACAGAATACGTTGAATACGGCTATTATGCAGGCGGGTTGGTATTACCGTAAGGGAGAGCATCACGGAAAGTTGTCGTTTACGTATAAGGGCTGGTTTCCGGTTATCGACATAGCTGCCGACTATGGTGGAAAAGCGTTTGATGTTAGCTGGGTGACGGATGAGAAAGGCAAAGTATTTGCACAGGGTAAAACAGTAAGGCGGACTTTATTGGAGGCTGAGGCACGTGTTTATCTTCCTTTCAATCTGACACGTAATCATTATATCCGGGGGATTCAGCCGGCTGTGGCTTACTTTTTTACCACTGATAAGTATCAGCAATATGAAAGCCGTACATACAGTAATTTCCAATATATCCTGCCGGAGGTGTTGTTCTACAGTTACCGGAAGAAAGCGTTGCGCGATATTCTTCCCCGTTGGGGATATCAGTTGCGTCTGCAATATCTGCAATCGCCTTTCAACAAGGAAAATTACGGTAGTCTGTATGCCGCCCGGCTTACGACCTACTGGCCTGGTATTCTGCGTAATCACGGATTGATGTTGCGTGCCGGATATCAGTATCAGAGTGTGGATGATAAAGTATTGTATTTGCCGAAACACCTGATCGATAAACCTCGCGGATATAATTTCATGTATCAGACCCGTCAGCAGATTGCATTGAAAGCGGATTATGCTTTCTCTATCTTTTCTCCCGACCTCAGTCTCGGACAACTGGCGTATATCCGCCGTCTGCGTGCCAACCTGTTTTACGACCTCAATCGTAACCAGGCTGCCAAGGGTCGCGACTGGACGACACAGAGTTCTTTCGGTACCGACCTGATATTCGACTGGAATGTATTCCGCATGAGCTTCCCTCTGACTACCGGTGTACGCTTGATACAGCCGATCGATTACGGCAAGTTCCAGGCGGAGGCGCTGTTTTCTATTACGTTTTAGGCGAAGAATAGCACTACAGTGTTGATAGGGCTGTTTTTAAGTCATTCTGTTTTGATAGATATCGCCGGATTTGTCCGTGCTGCTTTCCGTATCTGCCAGATCAGCGTGAGCAAAGATATGCAGGCGGTGATAAGAAAGGCTACAGCGAAAATCCACCAGGATAACGGTGCTTTATTGGCAAAGTTCTCCATATATTTCGTGATAGCCAGCCAGGAAAGAGGTGTAGCGATGATGAAAGACAATCCCAGTAATCTGTAATATTTTCGTAATAACAGATTTATGATCGTTTCTACCGTCGCCCCGTTTACTTTGCGGATCGCTATCTCCTTATATCGCTGCTGAATATCAAAAAGAGAAAGGCTGAATAATCCCATAGAAGATATGAGGATGGAGATTAACGTAAAGACCGAATAAATCCGGGCAACCAGCCGGTCCTTTTCATACATGGCACTGATCTCGTCTTCAACAAAAGTATATTCGAACTCTCCCCCGATCGTCTTATCATGAAGTTCTTTCAGGAACTGAATTGCCTCCTGCCTGCGTCCGGGTACAATAGATGCCATGAGTTTCCCCGGATAGAACAATTCATTTTGTACATCTTTGAAAGTCATAACGATCGGTTGATTATGCTGGGAGAGATGCACTACCTGAAATTCCGGAGTGAAACCCTTTATCAGCAATGAATTGACACCATCATACCCCTCTGTTTCCAGTTCCGTGGGTGCTTGTCCCTGCTGACTGAATAGTTTCCTGGCAGTTTCATTCATCAGCACCTCTTTTTCACTTTGTGGATACTGGTCTGCTGAAACCGGTATCTCATATACATCAAAGAAACTTTTGTAGAGCTTCACTTGAAGCACTTCGTGCCATTCGCCTCCGGGAGCGCGCATCTTTACCCTGCTGAACGGATCGTCTGCCAACTCATACGGGCTTTCGCCATAAGAGAATGATTGGAAGAGGGGAGATGCCTGGATGGCATCCCGTATGGCGGAAGACACGGCTTCCGAACGTTTTTTGTCCTCTTCTCCATAGCTCATTTGGGAAGTAGGACGTATGAACCAAGCCTTTATAATATCTTGTGTGCGGTATCCCAAGTCGGCATTCAGCATGAAGTCGAGTTGCTTCATAAAGAACAAGGAAGAGATAATCAGACAACAAGTTATCACGTATTGAGCAACCAGGAAGAGCGAACGACTGCCTATCTTGTTTTTTCCGGGTGTGATTCCTTGCAGTGAACGGATGGTTTGCCGGTAGCTATAGTTGAAAAACGGGTATAGCGTAATGAGTAATGGCAGTCCGATCAGCAGCCCAAGTGTTAATAATAGATTGAAAGTTGCACCGACTGTGGCGATAATATCCAACTGGTTTACCTGTATCGGCTGCGTGATTTCGATGAACACCCATCCGATGAAGAGCGCAATGGCGGTCAGTACCCAATTCTCTGCATATAGTTGGATGAAGAGTTGCATGGGGCGTGCCCCGAACACTTTCTTCATACCCAGTTCCCGCCCACGTTTGATGATGACGACTGAGCTGATATGGATGAAGTTGAACACACCGATGACTAATAGGAGTATGGCCACGAAGGTGAGTATCTTCACACTGTCGGCATTCCCTTGCCGGAATGTATCCTGCCCTTTATCGATGGCTTTATCCATATAGAGCTTGTCGAGAGGCATGACCTGGAAGAAGAAAGATTTGCTACCAGCCTTATGAAAGTTTCCCTTTAGCTTCTCGTTGATCTGCTTGCTGTCGACACCGGGATGCGCAAGAGCGATGCTGAAGTAGTTGACCGGCGGCCAACGCCATTGCAGTGCTTTGGATATAAGCACGTCGAAGTGGAGTGAGCTTTGTGTTTCCGTTTCTCCGATAATGCCTTTGATGGTTAGTATATTTCCGTTGTAGTCAAAGCTTTTGCCCACCGGATTCTCTTTGCCGAACAGTCTTCGGGCGAACTGCTGGGTGACGACGGCTTCCTGAGGAGTACTTAACAATTGTTCGCGATTACCAGCTATCAGCGGGTAATCGAGTATTCGAAGGAAGAACGTATCCGTAGCGAGAATATGTGCCTTGAATAGTTTCTCATCTACCTTAATTTCCGTATTACTGATGGAGACAAAGGAGGTTCTTTGTTCTATCTCCGGAATATCCAGCGGGTTGACGTAATTTTTCTTTAGAAGTGCGTTATCTGTCGTAAAAAGAACAGCTTTCTGTTTCTGGTCTCCCCAGTGGCGTACACTCAGAAACATCCGTTCATGATTCTTATTGAAATGATCGGTCGTCGCTTCACTATAAACATACCGGCTGATAATGATCACGCAGGCGAGGCTTAATGCCAGACCGAGAACATTGATGACGGTGTACAGGCGGAAACGCATCAGGGAGCGTATAGCAAGTAATATTATTTTCATATTATTGAAATTGTAAAGTTAGTTTATTCCGCTTTCATGGCTACTGCCGGATTGGTCCGTGCCGCCTTCCGTATCTGCCAGATAAGGGTAACCAACGAGATGCCGGCCGTTATCAGCAGGGCGACGGCAAAGAGCCACCAGGAAATCGGTGCCTTATGGACGAAGTCTTCCAAATACCGGTGGATAGCCAGCCAAGAGATGGGCGAAGCAATCACGAAGGCAATGCCCAGCAGCAGGTAATACTTGTGCAGGAGCATCCGCATAATCACCCCGGTGGTTGCCCCGTTCACCTTGCGGATGGCTATTTCGCGATACCGTTGCTGCACGTCGAACAGCGACAAGCTGAACAATCCCAACGAAGAGATCAAGATGGCTATCAACGTAAAGACGGAATAGACCACCGTCAGTTGCCGGTCTTTCTGATATAGGGCCTTGTGCTCGTCTTCGATGAACGAATACTCAAAACTACCTCCGAACAATTCTTTATGCAGCTCTTCCAGAAAATGCAGAACCTCCTGCTTGCGTCCGGCTACCGGTATTACCAGAAGCGACTCTTCGGGATCACTTCTGTGAGGAATAATGATGGGCGGGTTAGTGAATTTACCCCAATGGCCCGGTGTGAAGTCTTTGACAACCCCCAAGATACGATATGGAGGATTGCTGTCCATATCTGTGCCGCTTGAAAACCAGAGCCGTCTTTCCGGTTGTACATCGGTCGATTGGATGTCGGTGATGCCTAATAGCTTTTTCCCCGATTCGGTGAGGTATAAATCGTAGCCTAAATCCGGTTCTTCTTTCGGATCGATTGCTTTTCCTTCTATTACCTTTATATCGAATAGGTTTAGCCAGGAGGGTGCAATAAACGTGAGGGTAAACTCTTTGAACTCTCCATCAGGTACTTTGAATTTGAATCCGCCGCTCATTTTGTCTTTGATCGGACTGGGGCCATACGTCCACTTTTCAATCAACGGGGAAGCGTCCAAGCGTTGTTGGATGACCTCTCTTTGCTGTTTCTTACGTTCACGCTCTTTCTCCCAATCTTCTCTGAAGTCATTGGTCCGTCTGGCTTGAAAGAAACGGGTGGCAATGACATCTTTGATACGGAATCCCGGGTCGGCATCCAGCATGAACTTCAATTGCTTGATAAAGAAAAGCGAGCAGACAATCAATGTGATGGTGATGATGTATTGGGCCACCAAGAACAGCTTGCGCGATGCCACCGAGCCTCCGTTGCGGCTGACCGAACGAAGGGAAACGATTGGTGCTTCGCGGCGATACCGTATGAAAGGCATCAAGGTGGTAAACAAAGGAAGTAGGAACAGAATCCCGCCATTGAGCAATAAGTCGAAGGTACTATTCGTAACGAATGTCAACCCCAATTGATTCTGTACAAGTGGACTGGCCACTTCGATGAATACCCAACTCAGCAGGATGGCAAAAGCCATCATCAGAATATTTTCCAAATACAATTGGATGAACATCATCGAACTACCGGCACCAAACACTTTCTTCATCCCCCATTCGCGCCCCCTCTTTAGGATAACCACGGAATAGATGTTGATGAAGTTGAAGATACCCACCAGAAGTATCATCAACGCCACGATCGACAAGACATAGATATGTGTCGGGTTGCCCAACCGGAAGAAGTAGTTGGTGTAGTTGTTCTTGTTCAGATACACTTCTGACAGGGGATACAGTTGGTAACGGACACTGTGTTTCCAATGTTCCATTAACATGAATTGGTTGTATTGCCGGTTGATTTGCCGGTAATCGGCTTGCGGGTGGAGACGAACCAGATGGTTGCTCATGCGCTGCCAATCAGACAATTGTTCGGAAATCACCAAGTCGAACTCGATACTGCTGGCTGTGGCGGGTGCGCCAACCATGCCGGAGATGGTCACGGTCTTTCCTATGGACAGGCGCAATTGCTTGCCTATAGGACTCTCTTTACCGAATATCTTTCGGGCAAGTTTTTCTGTGATGACTGCCTCGTCAGGCTTGACCAGCGTGTTGGTACCGGCCAGTAACGGGTAGCGGGCAATGTGGAAGAAGTTGCTGTCGGTAATTAGGGTCTTTCCCAAATATTCGTTCTCGTTGGACCAATAGCTGATCTCCTCTTCCTTTCGCATTTTACTGGCACATTCCACGCCCGGATGTTTAAGCAAGCTGTTGAAGCCCTTTTCCTTATTGGGATTGGAGACACCGGAATACATCAGTTCGCCCGGATGCTTGTCGTCCTCGTAGATGGTGGTAAACACCCGATCCAGATCGGGGTAAAAGTGGTCGGTCTGCCATTCGCTATACACATAACGGCTAATGATGATAAAGCAAGCCAGGCTTAAAGCCAAACCGATGATATTTACAAACGTGTACGTCCGGAAACGCAATAAAGGGCGTATAGCCAGTATAAGTAGTTTCATGGTATAATGTCTTATTTCAAAATCAACTCTTCTGCGTCGCCAAAAGTACTATATCCGGTGACAATAACCTTGTCTCCCGCCTGTAATCCGCCGGTGATCTCATACTGCTGCGGATTCTGACGACCGATGCTGATATTTACTTTGCGGGCTTTTGTACCGGCTTCATTCAGCTTATAGATCCACTGGCCGCCGGTAGTCTGGAAGAAATCGCCCCGGGGGATAACCAAGGCCTCTTCCGGCTGTCCCAGTTCGACTTGTACGCGAAAACTCTTACCGATACGGACATTATCGGGAGATTCGCCGGTGAAGACGAGGTCGACATCGAAATTACGGTCTTTTACTTCCGGTACAACTTTGGTGATACGCAGCGGATACTTCTTTCCCTGCCATGTAATCGTTGCAGGGAGACCCGTCGTGATGCGGTCGATATAATATTCACTGAGTGAAGTATGAATCTTGAACTGGTCGAGTACCTTGATCTCGGCAATAGCTTCGGTGCTTTGTACCTGCTGTCCCGGAGTTACTTTAACGAAACTGAGCTGTCCTGCCAGCGGGGCACGGACGATCAGGTTCTCCATACGTTCCTGGGCACGGTCGAACTTCTTTCGTTCCCGTTCCAGGTCGTTCTTCATCAGTTCACGGCGGAGGATCGTAGCGGCACTGTCGTGGCGGAGACCTTCCAGTTGCAGGGCCGTACTTTGTGTTTTATATTCATATTCATCGCGCTGGACTTCCAGTTGTGCCTTGCTTTTCACACCCATACGGAACTCCTCTTCATCGAGGGCAAAGCTCTTTTTCAAGCGGTTCAGCTCGTAGGTCGTTTGCAGTGTCTGTTTCTGCAGATCCAGGCTTTTCTGTTCCATCTCTATCTCTTTTTCCTGGTAAGAGATCAATTGTTTTTCCCATTCGTCGCGCTGGTCGTCGATGGTACGTATCAGGTCCGGGTTGTTCAGGACCAGGATGGTGTCGCCCTTATCCATCATCGTTCCTTCTTCAGCAACGATACGCTCGACACTACCGGCTTCCCGGGCATTTATCTTGATGGTCAGAATGGGCTGGACGACACCCTCCACATCAACATATTCGAGGAATTTATCCGCCAGTGCTTCACCGATGATGAGGTTGTCGGCTTCCGTGCGTAGTTTCCTTCCTCCCGAGGCAACGATAGAAACGTACACTAAAAGGATAATAAAGGCTGCACCTCCGGCAATATGCCAGCGATAACGGTAATATACGGGTTTCTTTTCAATAGGTTTATCCATTATCTTATTTCATTAATTGTTCGTAATCGAATGTCAGTTCTCTGTTTTTCTCGAAGTCGTATCCGGTCATGCTGCGCAGGCCGTAATAGAGGCTCCAGTAATTATATAAGGCAGAGATGTACTCTCGTCGTGCCCGATCTTTCTCGCTGATAGAAGCGTTGAGGTCGAGAATACTTGATTTACCGAGGATGTATAACTTTTGTGCCACATCATTTCTGCGTTGAGCCGTCTGATCTGTCTTTTGTGCGATGGTCACTTTATCAGCTTGCAGATTAAACTGTTTGACCATCTTGATGACGTTCAGTTCGAAATCGTTGCGTGACTGTTCTACTTCCGTGTATGTCTTGTCTCGGTTACTGAGAGCTACTTTTACCTTTCCTTTACCGACACCCCAGTCGAGGATCGGGATGCGTATACCCAGGGTGACCAGTTGCTGGTCTAGCGGATTCCGATAGGCCTCTTTCAGTTTTTCATTGGTCTGTGTCAAACCGAATTGCATATAAAGGTCGGCTTTGAAACCGCGTGAGGCTTTTGCCTGTGCCACGGCGCTTTCACTTTCCAGTCGACGTCGTTGCAGATATTCAGGTTCGGGGTTATTGGCGTAGGCCAGTTCCAATGCCTGTTTTACTTCAACGCTGAAATGAGGTATTTCTCCGTTGACATCGGCCACTAGTTCGGAGGCGTTGTTGATGCCCAGATAACTACGTAGCGATTGGATGCAGTCGTCCACTTCGATGCGGGCATTCATCACATTGGTCTGTTCGGTCAACAGGTTCAGTTCCAGTTGCAACATTTCGTTTTCTGTGATTGTACCTATATTATACCGTCCTTTGGCATATTGGAACAGGGTGTCGGCATTCGCATAGTTGTATTGTGCGATCTCCCAGTTAGTTTGTGCGGTAGCCAGTTGGAAGAACTGTTGGGTTGCTTGTGCGGCAACCAGTTCAAGTGTTTCCACCAGATTCTTTTTGGATTCGGCATAGCGGATAGGTTCGACTTTTCGATCCCACTTGAACTGATTGTATCCAAACAGGTTTTGTTCATATCCTATTACTACCGGTGTACTGTTATATGAACTGGTTTTTTCTGAAAACAGGTCTAGCCGTTGTAAAGCGGTTTTCACGAAGAGGCTACCCCCGGTGAATGGAATATTCTGGTTGATCGTTAAACCGGCATCTATCATTAACTGGTTGCGATGTACGAAACTTTCCCCTCCGTCGGGCAAGGTAACCGAGCTGATCGACCTGTTCAGTGAAGGATCGGAGGTGAAAGTAAGACTCGGCAACATGTTTGCCCGGTAGGAACGCCAGTTCCAGTAAGAAGCCCGGAAAGAATGGCGGGCGGCGATGGCCTGGGGAGATTGCTCCTGAGCGATGCGTACTGTCTCTGACAAGGTCAGGTGTAGTGTATCCTGCGAGTGAGCCGGGAAAGTGGCCAGTGCGGCAAGGAGTATGGAGACTATGTAACTCTTTATCTGTTTCATGCCAAATAGGATACAAATAGTATGCCATGTTTGTAATCTGCTGATTTGTAGAAAGTAATAGTTGGATGTTTCTTCTTTTACAGTGCGTGAGCGCACGAAAAACGTTCGTATTCGCACACACATGCAACTACTTTTATACGTATCTTTACAACCAAATCAGATACAGGAATGAAACAAGGGAAGATATTGATCATCGATGATAATGAAGATGTGCTTTTTGCATTGAATCTGTTGTTGGAACCTTATGTCGAACAGATACGTGTAACGACACAGCCGGAACGGATCGAGCATTTTATGGAGAGTTATGTGCCCGATGTTATTTTACTGGATATGAATTTCCGGCGGGATGCTATCAGTGGGCAGGAAGGTTTCTTCTGGCTTGAGAAGATAAAAAAGACTGATCCGGATGCCGTCGTTCTTTTTATAACGGCTTATGCAGACACGGAAAAGGCTGTACGTGCCATCAAAGCCGGAGCTACCGATTTTATACCCAAACCCTGGGAGAAAGAGAAGTTGCTTGCCACCTTATCAGCTGCCCTGAAACTCCGTGAGAGTCGTTCCGAGGTGCGGTCGCTGAAGCGTCAGGTCGCTGCTCTTGAAAGCTCGGAAAACGATGGGTTTGAGATTATCGGTGAAAGCAATGCCATGCAGGAGATATTCACGACCATAGAGAAGCTGCGCGATACCGATGCCAATATCCTGATCCTGGGAGAGAACGGCACGGGCAAGGATCTTGTGGCGCGTGCTTTATATCATCATTCGCCGCGTAACAACCAGGTCTTTGTCGGGATCGACCTGGGGAGTATTCCCGAACAGCTTTTCGAAAGCGAACTGTTCGGATATGAGAAAGGAGCCTTTACGGATGCCCGCCGCGATAAGCCGGGACGTATGGAGGTGGCAACCGGCGGTACACTGTTCCTCGATGAAATCGGTAACCTGAGTATGCCCATGCAGGCCAAATTGCTGACAGCCATAGAAAAACAGCAGATCACCCGTTTGGGTGCAACCCGTCCGATCTCTATCGATGTCCGCCTGATCTCGGCAACCAATATGAATATCCATGCGATGGTAGGGCAGGGAACTTTCCGCCAGGATTTACTATACCGTATCAATACGATCGAACTGCACATTCCCCCATTGCGGGAACGCGGTAATGATATCCAGCTGCTGGCTGACTATTTCCTGGCACGTTATGCCCGGAAATACAAGAAAGAGATCAGAGGACTGTCGCGTGATGTGCGGAGCAAGTTGCAAAATTATAACTGGCCCGGCAATGTCCGTGAGTTGCAGCATGCGATCGAACGCGCTGTGATTTTATCTGACGGCACGATGTTGAGACCGGAGAATTTTATGCTGCAGCCGACGGTCTCCAACAAGACTGCGGACCTGGAAGAACTTAACCTGAGTATCCTGGAGAAGGAAGCGATCGAACGGGCTTTGCGGCGTGCCGAAGGAAATGTGACGCGGGCTGCAGAATTATTGGGAATTACTCGTTTTGCCTTGTACCGGAAACTGGATAAGCTGGGCCTATGAAACGTTATATCGTCCCGATAAAGATCCTGCTGATTGTCTTGCTTTCGCTGGCAGTCGCTTTCTTGCTATTGAAAGGTCTTTACTTCACATCGGTTATGGTGGGAGCTATCTTGATTATATTGGCTGTTTCCCTGTACCTGGACCAGCAGAAGGCAATCCGCCGGATGGAACATCTGATAGCGAATATCCATTACGGCGACCTGAATCTTTCTTTCCCGGTACCTTCTTCGGGAGATGCCGAAGCCCAGCTGACCCGTTCGATGAACGAGGCGTTGAATGCATTCCGTTCCCGGCTCTATAATGCAGTGGTAGCAGAAGCAGAAACGGATGCCTGGCAGAAACTGATCCGTGTACTTACGCATGAGATCATGAACTCGATCGCTCCCATTATCTCCCTGTCGGAAACGGTTACCGAGCGGGCCGCTTTGAATGGAATGAATGAACGTGATTATGCAGTTATGCTCCAGGCCATACAAACCATTCACCGTCGTAGCAAAGGCTTGCTCGACTTTGTGGAGAATTACCGCAAGTTGACGCGCATCCCGACTCCTACCATGCAGATATTCCCAGTGTCGACTTTGTTCAGCGACTTGCAGAAACTGGTTCCGGCAGAAGGCATACAGGTCGTTTACTCCATTCGCCCAAGCGAATTGCGGTTGTATGCCGATCGGAGCATGATCGAACAAGTCCTTATTAATTTGTTAAAGAACGCGGTAGAAGCCAGTTGTGACAATGAGTTTCCTGAAATCCGCATAGAGGCTTTCAGACGCGACGGCATGCCGGTAATTACCGTGACAGATAATGGCAGCGGTATTGTTCCTGAAGCGTTGGACAAAGTATTTGTTCCTTTCTTTACCACCAAGCAAGGGGGATCGGGTATCGGATTGAGCGTCTGCCGGCAAATATTGAACCGGCATGGCGGAAATATTACTGTTACTTCAGAGATGGAAAAAGGAACGACATTTACTATGCAGTTCCCCGGTACACGTTCTATCTAAAACTCTACAGAAGTTCCGATATTTTCTGTTTCAGGCTGTCCGGCTTGATTGGTTTGGCTACATAATCATTGAACCCGCTTTGCTTTACGCGTTGCTCATCTTCGGCAAATGCAAAAGCGGTTACAGCAATAATAGGTATGACCGTGTTGTCCTCACGTATTTCCCGGGTAGCCTGGTAACCGTCCATGAGCGGCATTTTGAGGTCCATCAGGATCATGTCCGGATGATATTTCTTATACAGTTCTACAGCTTCCTGCCCGTTCCACGCATGGATAAGGTTGTATTCTTTTAATATGGCTTTTATATAAATGTAATTGCTTTCATTATCCTCGGCTATCAGCAAAGTCGCCTTTTTACTGTCACTGCCGGTAGAAGCATTACTCTGTATTTCAATTCTGGCTGGTCCGGGAACCGCCATATGCGATTCTTCGATCACTGAATCAGGCAGTGTGAACCAGAAAGTCGATCCTTCTCCCAATTCCGATTCCACACCGATCTCTCCTTCCAGCTTCTGCACGATCATCTGGCAGATAGACAGCCCGAGTCCTGTCCCCTGTGCGAAATTATCCAGTTTGACAAAACGTTGGAAGACGCTGTCCTTGATGCTTTTATCAATACCGCACCCCGTATCGGTTACGAAGAATTTCAGTTTGTTTTCTTTATGTTTGTATCCGAAACGTATGCTTCCTTCTTTGGTGAACTTGATCGCATTGTTAATGAAGTTGGTCATAACTTGCGACAGGCGGTTTTTGTCGGTCCTGATAATGCAATGCGACATTTTTTCTGTGAATGAAACCTTTACACCCTCGGCTGCTTTCAGGCGCGATGTTTGTTCTATGTCACATAACAACTGATTGATGTCGACATCCGAGTAGACGAATTCAAGTGTGTTGGCCTCGATCTTTGCCAGGTCGAGAATATCGTTTATCAATTGTAACAGGAGCTCGTTGTTATTGTTGATGATACTGATATATTCTTCCCGTTCTTCCAGTTCGTCAGTCATGGCGAGCAACCCGGAGAAACCGACGATCGCATTCAGAGGCGTACGTATCTCATGGCTCATGTTGGCAAGGAATGCCGATTTCAGGTGGTCGGATTCTTCCGCTTTCTCTTTTGCCAGTCTCAGCTCGTTTTCGGCCAGTTTCTGTCTGGTGACATTCTCTTTTTTGAATACGACACCCAATAAATTGTCTTTCGAGTCTATGATCGGATTGGCAAATACATGCGTATATTCGCCCGGAGCACATTGTTTGGTTAATTCGAAAGGCTTTTTACTTTCCATGGCGGATATCAGTGCACATTCGTCGCAGAAAGGCTTTTGTCCGTTTTTAACCAGGCAACAGTTTGTGGGACCGTATTGGGGTCTGCACGGCATTTTGATCTGGTTTTCCCATTTCACCGAGTAATCCGGTTTGATAAAGCGGATGGAAGACTGTATGTTATTCATAATAATAACATTGTCTTTCTGTATATCCAGCAGTTTGTCTTTCAGCCGGTTGGTTTTGAACAGGAAGAACAGGATCATGACCAGGAAGAGCAATAATACGCAGGCAACGATCAACAGTATCTCGAATCTGTACTTCACGAACAGATTCCCGTCGGTGTTGATCCATATAGAATCATCGGGTAAACTACCTTTTTCAATGTTGAATTCTTTCAGCTTTTTGGCATCGAAAGTGTAGGTGTTAGGTATATTTATCGTCTCTATATCTGTAAGCTGTACCTTTTTTGTCTGGATATCGATAGTCTGCCTGGCCAGATCTTTTCCTATCGGACGGTATTTAGGGATATAACCTCCTATAGCCCAGTGGCCGAGTCCGATCGATGTCAGAGTGAAAGCCGGGAGAGTCGGGTTGCCGGACATCATGGTGTAAGTCGCATTACCTACATAATAGCCATCGTTTACATCTACACGCCATGTACCTAACAAGATAACAGTTTCTTTGGGTAGCTTTTTTATTTGTTCGACAATCGTATAAATATTGTTCTTTCGTCCGTCCAGTAAGATCAGGCTTTGCTCCGGAAATTCTCTCAACTCTTTTTTTACCAGTGCCTGCAGGGCGATACCGCCGTAGCTGTTGTCTGTTATTAATGCGAAATGTTTTGTCGCAGGATAAAGGTCCAGGGCCAGTTTAAGGTTCTTTTTTATATCGTAATTATAGGTAAATCCCGTGAGATGATATCCTTTGTCGGCATAACTTTTGATATCTATGCTTTCCGGCTCCCATTCACTCATCCTGGTACTGGAGTCCGGCAGTATGACGGCATTGCTGCTGACCATACCGCATATGACAGGTATGTCTATCAGAATCGGATGGTCTTGTGAGAGGTAGGAAGCCCATCCTTCTTGCCCTAAGATAACTATAATCTGCGGAGTATTTTCGTTCTTGTATTTTTCCAGCAAGGTTTCCATTTTTTTCTTCCACAAAGGAGCCTCCGGCAAACTTTTGCAGTTCATGTTTTCGATGATGACCGGTGCGGTGCCCCCCAGACGTTTGTATTCCTCCATAAATTCGGAGATGTTCTGAGTCGTATTGCGGGTGTCCGGGTTATAGGAGCTGATGATAAGAATGGGGTGGGTATCCTCTTCAGCATGACATGGGATAGTCAACGATAAGCATACAAGTATAAGCAATATTCGTATGTGGTGTATTCTATTTCTTAAAGTTGTATTAAACATTGATACCTTATCTGTTACAGTCCTTAATCCCGGCTACAAAAATAGACATTATTTGTGAGGTATGCAGAACTATGGCAAAGAAAAACGCAAGAAAATCAAGGGTATTATATTTCAATCATGATGCCGATGCTGGGTAATAAGGTCCCTGTCATACGTTCTACAGGCTTCAGTTCATACCGTTGTTCACCCCTGGGAGCTTCGGGATTTACGATCTTTCCCGTTTTTATGTATACATCCTGCTCTTTGTATTTCGAATTAAGTACATTTTGCAGGTCGATATAGAAGCCGAGCATGATTTTGTTCAGGTAAAACGTCTTGTCCACACGCAGGTCCAGCTGAGTAAACGGTTTCAGGCGCTCGCTGTTGAAGCGGCTGTAATCGTAGTAAAGGCTACCGCTGGCATCCCACGCTTCCACATAACTGCTCTTTTCTACGTCGTAAGGAGTATAGGGAGCACCGCCGACTACCCGGAGTTTGGCTCCTATATCCCAGTTACGGGGGAGGGAATACGTCCCGCTGAATGTGAAGAGGTGCTTATTGTCCCAGGCGGAAGGCAGGTATTTGCCTGTATTTCTGCCGTCCTTAAATTCACTTCTCACATACGTATAGGAGGCGATGAAGGTAAGCCCTTTATAATTGTACCAGCGTCCCATCAGTTCCATCCCGTAGGCGCGTCCGGTAGCTGTGGAAGTAACGGCTTCATTTCCCAGTACACCGTAGTCGGTCCCTTTGGAGGCGAGCGGAATGCTGTCGATGAGCGACATCGGGTAACGATTATAATGCTTGTAGAATCCCTCAGCCGTGAATTTCAGATAAGAAGAAGGGCGGTATTCCAGTCCGAGACCCGCCTGGTCGCTGCGGATATATTGCAGGCCGTTGGACTTATTGATATAATTGCCGTTATTGTCTTTGAAACCCATCACGGTGTAAGGAGGAAGCTCGTAATAACGTCCGGCATTGGCATTCAGGTAAACGTCCCCGGCAATCCGGTAGGAAAGTGACAGCCGCGGCGACAGCTGGTCGAGCATGTTATTCATTTCGGATGAATAATTGCTGGCATCCGTACGAAGTCCCAATGATGCGGTAAAACGCTCATTGTCGCTTTCATAGATGGCAGTGGCATATAATCCCCATTTCCATATCCCCAGGTCGGTCCGGTAGGTAATCTCGTAGGGATTGGTCGTAAATTGTTTCTGAAAAGTGTGATTGGTATATTCCGAATAGTCGACGTTGCCGCCTACCTGCAATTGTATGTAAGGGAGACGGAAGATATTCTCACTGCGGAATTTGTTCTCGATCTCGTCCGAACGGTAATTCAGCGTCAGGTTATCCGGCGTACTTTCGTCATTATCACGATATTTGATGTTTTTGTTGTTCATCTGGCTGCGGCTGGCGATCAGCGAATAGATATTTTTTCCTGCATAATGCTTGTAGACGGCTCCCAGCGTATAGGTCTTTTGCTTGACAACCGGCAGGTAAGCCAGGATATACTGGTTCTTCTCGCTCATGTCTTTCATTCCGGTATTCAGTTTCATATCGTCGATAGCTCCCAGACCGAGAAATGTCAGTTCGTTTTTCTTGTTGAAAGAATGTTTTATCTTGAACTGCGCGTCCGTGAAGGTCGGCAGGAAAGGAAGCCCGATCATATCGAACAGGAATTGCAGGTATGACCGCCTGACGGATACCTGGTAAGTCGTTTTATCTCCCATAGGTCCGTTGACTGACACCCCTATATCGGAAGCTCCCAGTACGCCGCGTAAGGAGAACTTTTCCTTATTCCCGTCCTGTAGTTTGAAATCCAGTACGGAGCTCAGCGCATTTCCCCTGGCTGCCGGAAAAGCCGCCGAATAGAAATTCACTTCACGTATGAAATCCGGATTAATGATCCCGACCGGTCCGCCTGAAGCCCCTTGTGTGGAGAAATGGTTGATATTCGGAATTTCTACCCCATCCAGGAAAAAACGGTTTTCTGACGGTCCCCCGCCTCTCACCATCAAGTCATTTCGGAATGCAGCCGTCGAAGCCACTCCGGGAAAAGACTGGACGACGCGTGATATATCCCGGTTTCCGCCGGCACTCTTTTCAATCTCTTTAAATCCTATGACGCGCAAGCCGAGCGGACTTTCAGCCGTTTTACGGAACGGGGAGGCGACGACGCTCACTTCCTGCAGGCTTTCGCTGGCAGGTTCCAGCTCGATCGGGAAAAAGATGTCTTTATTGGCGACACGGAATTCTGCCGTTACTGTCGGTTTATATCCTAGAAACGAAGCTTGCAGGCGATAGCTGCCGGGCGTGATTCCGGTTATTTCAAAATGGCCGACAGAGTCGGTGGCTGTACCCTGTGTCGTATTCCATATGATCACGGTTGCGTAGGGAATAGGTTCCCCGCTGGCGGCTTCTTTTACTATGCCTTTGACGGAATAGGTTTTTTGTGCTGTCATTACCAGCGGACAAGTCACGGAGAATAGGATGGAGCAAATGAATTTCCAGTACATCAGACTATTTTTTTACAAAGATAATATTTTCTCTACCTTTGCAATATTAATAGAGATATATCGTGGAACAGAATCATATCAATCGCGAATTGCAGCAGACAGCCGACGGCAGTCATACTTTATTTATCCCGGAAATGGACGAACACTACCACTCGGTGAACGGGGCGGTACAGGAGTCGCGCCATGTTTTTATTGAAGCCGGATTGCATCATCAGACCAAAAAAGATATTACCGTCTTCGAAATCGGTTTCGGGACAGGGTTGAATGCCTTCCTGACCTTGCTGGATGCGGAAGAGAATAACCGTTCTGTGAATTATTACTCTGTCGAGCTTTATCCGCTAGCCCCTGAACTGGTCGGGGCATTGAACTACGGAGACGTGATCTGTCCGGAAAAGAAAGAATGGTTCGGCGCGTTACATGCCGCATCCTGGAATGAAGCGGCAAAGATTACTGACCGTTTCACTTTGCATAAGATACAGGGGGACAGCAATACCTGCCAATTACCCGAAGACATCGACCTCGTCTATTTCGATGCCTTTGCCCCGGACAAGCAGCCGGAGATGTGGAGCCAGGAGATATTCGATAAAATCTATGCGCATACGTCGGAAGGAGGGATCCTTACCACCTATTGTGCCAAAGGAGTAGTCCGCCGTATGATGCAGAAGGCCGGGTATTCCGTTGAAAGAATACCCGGCCCTCCGGGAAAGCGCGAAATGCTGCGCGCTATGAAATGATTATAAAAGAGCATCGATCTTAGCAACAAAAACAGGCTTCTGAGCTGCGCCTACCTGTTTGTCTACCAACTTACCGTCCTTGAAGAACAATACGGTCGGGATATTGCGGATTCCAAACTGACCGACAACGTCGTTGTTATTGTCTACGTCCATCTTACCGATTGTAACGCGTCCTTCATATTCGGTTGCCAGTTCATCGATGATCGGGCTGACCATGCGGCAAGGACCACACCATTCTGCCCAAAAGTCAAGGACCATAGGCTTACCTGAGTTTACTAACTCTTCAAAATTTGCATCTGTAACTTCTAGTGCCATAATTGTATATCTAATTTAAATTGTTCCCTTTTGCGGTGCCAAAAGTACTAATTCTTTCTGCACCGTACAACTTTACCCGTTAATTTTGAAATCAATATTCTCATTCTCCTGCAGGAATTCAACCAGTTTACTTGTCACGTTCAACCGGATATTCTGTGAGAAGAAATTCTGTGCGATATTGTGTTCTCCGTCCACTACTCTGAAATATAACAGGCTCTGACCCGGATTGTTCTTGATCAGCACCGATAATTCATTGACTGTAGGTTCGTCGAGGTCATGTATCGGCAGGGTAATGCTGATCTTCTCGATCAGCTTGTCTTTCTCGTCCTGCAACAGGCGGATCGAGCCGATATTGAAATCGAGCTCGTTCTCATTCCAGCGGCGTGGTTCCACGCGGGCGGTGATAAGCAGGTACATACCCAGTTTACAGTATTTGCTGTACTCTATATAGTTGTTGCCGAATAAGGCGATCTCGCCGCTACCGGTAAAGTCCTCTATCTTGACTACCCCGTAAGGCTTGCCCGTCTTGGTCATCCCTTCCCGGAAATCGGTGACGATGCCGCCCAGCAGTATCTCGCGCCCTTTCAGACTTTCCCGGTCGCTGAGTTCTGCCATACCCGTGTTGCATACATACGTCAGCACGATACGGTATTCATCCAGCGGGTGGGCGGAAAGATAAATGCCGACCAGTTCCTTTTCTTTGTTCAGGCGCTCCAGGTCGCTCCAACGCTGGCATACCGGAATTTCCGGTTTGGCGATGGCAATCGAAAGGTCGTCGCTGCCGAACAATGAATTGGCTGCCGTGCTCTTGTCCATCTGGTATTTGTTGCCATAGCGTACCAGCGTATCCAGGAAAAGTTCCCCTTTCCCTGTCTCCCCGAAGAACTGTTCGCGTTGAATGCCGAAGTTGTCGAATGCACCCGCCAAAGCCAGCGATTCGATGTTCTTCTTGTTACAGGCGGTCAGGTTTACCCGCTCCACAAAATCGAAAATGTTTTTGTACGGACCGTTCTTCTTCCGCTCTTCGATAATATTCTGTACAGCCGATTCTCCGACACCTTTGACGGCTCCCAGCCCGAAGCGGATGTTCTTGTCCTTGTCTACGCTGAATTTCAGGATCGATTCGTTCACATCCGGGCCTAATACCTGGATACCCATCGCCTTGCATTCGTCCATGAACTTCGTGATATCCACGATATTCGACAAACTTCGGCTCAGTACGGCAGCCATGTATTCCGAAGGATAGTTCGCTTTCAGGAAAGCTGTCTGGTAAGCGACCCACGAATAGCAGGTGGCGTGACTCTTATTGAAAGCATACGACGCGAACTTTTCCCAGTCTCCCCAAATCTTTTCCAGCGTTTCCGGTTTATAACCGTTTGCTTGTCCGCCAGCCATGAACTTCGATTTCAGGTGGTTCATCTTTTCAATCAGTTTCTTACCCATCGCTTTACGGAGGGCATCACTTTCACCACGGGTAAAGTTGGCCAGCAAACGTGACAGAAGCATGACCTGTTCCTGATAGACGGTGATACCGTATGTATCTTTCAGGTAACGTTCCATCACCGGTATATCGTATTTGATTTCTTCCTTTCCCTGTTTACGGGCAATGAAAGAAGGGATATAATCCATAGGGCCTGGGCGATACAGGGCATTCATGGCAATCAGGTCTTCGAATTTCGACGGCTGCAATTCTTTCAGGTATTTCTGCATACCGGCGGATTCGAACTGGAATGTTCCGGTTGTTTTTCCTTCGCAGTATAACTTGTAGGTGGGTGGATCCTCCAGGCTGATATGGTCGATATCAAGCTCCTCACCGGTAGTCAGCCGTATATTTTCGATGGCTTCCTTGATGATGGACAACGTTTTCAGTCCCAGGAAGTCCATCTTGATCAGTCCGGTCTCTTCGATCACCGATCCTTCATATTGGGTCACCAACATTTCTTCGCCGGTTTCCTTGTCTTTCGCCGTACTTACCGGAACGACATCGGAAATATCGTAACGCCCGATGATAACGCCGCAGGCATGCACGCCCGTGTTACGTACGTTGCCTTCCAGCATCTGTGCATATTTTAATGTATCACGTGCCAGCGGATCATTACCGGTGGCGGCTTCTTTCAGCTCGGGCACATAGTTGATCGCATCTTTCAGCTTGAACTTTTTCATGTCCGGAATCTTGTCCGGTACCAGTTTTGCCAGCCGGTTCGATTCGGAAAGTGGAAGTTTCTGTACGCGGGCAACATCCTTGATAGCTGATTTGGTCGCCATCGTACCGTATGTAATGATATGTGCTACGCGGTCGGCTCCGTATTTTTCCGTTACCCAGCGCAACACCTCGCCGCGTCCGTCATCATCGAAGTCGGTATCGATATCGGGGAGGGAGATACGGTCGGGATTCAGGAAACGTTCGAACAGCAGGTCGTACTTGATCGGGTCGATCTTGGTGATCCCCAGACAGTAGGCCACAGCCGAACCGGCAGCCGAACCACGTCCGGGACCTACCGATACGCCCAGTTCTTCGCGGGCTGCTTTAATAAAGTCTTGCACAATAAGGAAGTATCCGGGGAAACCCATTGTCTTCATAATGTGCAATTCGAAATCCAGACGTTCCCTGACTTCTTCCGACAGATCTTCGCCATAGCATTCTCTGGCTCCGTCGTAGGTCAGTTTCTTCAGATAGTCGGCTTCCAGCTTGATACGGTAGAGTTTATCGTATCCGCCCAGCTTCTTGATCTTATCTTTGGCATCTTCTTCACTCAGGACGACTTTACCGTTCTCGTCGCGTGTAAACTCTTCGAACAGATCCTGTTCGGTCAGCTTGGCGCGGTAGGATTCTTCGGTTCCGAATTCTTCCGGTATGGCAAATGTCGGCATGATAGGACCGCTGTCGATGGAGTAGAAGTCTACTTTGTCGGCTATCTCAAGCGTATTGCTGAGTACTTCGGGAATATCGGCAAAGATGGCGTTCATCTCGGCGGTCGTTTTCATCCATTCCTGTTTGGAATAGCGCATACGGGTCGGGTCGTCGAGGTCTTTGCCGGTACTGAGGCAGATCAGGCGGTCGTGTGCCTCGGCATCTTCCTGGTTGACGAAATGCACATCGTTGGTGGCGATCAGCTTGATATTGTGTTTGTGAGCCAGTTCGATCAAGACCTTGTTCACTTCCTGCTGTTTGGGATACGTGGTGCAGTCGGCATTCGGATCATGTGTCTCGTGCCGTTGCATTTCCAGGTAATAGTCTTCGCCGAACAGGTTCTTGAACCAGAGGATCGATTCTTCAGCCTTGTCTATCCGGTCATGCATGATATGCTGCGGAATCTCACCTCCGAGACAGGCGGAACAGACGATCAGGTCTTCGTGATATTTCTCCAGCAGTTCGTGGTCGATACGCGGACGGCCATAGAAACCTTCGGTCCATGAGATGGAGACCATCTTAATCAGGTTTTTATATCCCCTCAGGTTTTTAGCCAGCACGATCAGGTGGTAACCGCTACGGTCTTCCTTGGTTGATTTGTTATGCCGTCCGTTACGGGCACAATAACACTCGCACCCGATGATGGGCTTGAATATCTTTTTCTTTTCAGCTTCTATCAATCCCGGGATCGCTTCTATCCGAGCCTGTTCGTTAGCGGTAAGTTCTTCTTTCGCCTTCAGCGTCTTCAGTTCCTTTTCAAGATCCTTGATAGCTCCGAGCGGCTTACCGTTCTTCTTGGAAACTTTATTGAAGAACTCTTTTATACCGAACATATTCCCGTGATCGGTCACTGCAATCGCGTTCATGCCGTCTTTCTGAGCCTTGTCTATCAAAGCATCGATAGAGGCTTGCCCATCCAGCAGAGAATACTGGGTATGGACGTGTAGATGTATAAATGGTTCCATATATGATTCTTTAATCTCGACCTTACAAAGATACTATTTTTGTCTGGAAGAGTGGCGATTTAATTGACAATTGATGAATTTGGTAAGGGCGGGTTTTATCCCACCGCCCTTACAATAGCTTCAGCCTGATCCTAAGGGACAGGTGTAAATAGAGTGTGATCCCTTTCCTTGCCAGGCGGAGCAGCAGGGCTAGGATACGTTTGAGTGACGGTAGTTGCTTCATCATCTGTCGATGGTTTAAAGTGAAACAAAAAGTTCAGCAATGCAAGAATAAATTCGATGATTCGTTTGAATTTGGACATCTTTTTTTAAGTTTATAAGTGAATGATTTAAAGAAAGGTTACTCAATGACCGGACGGTCATCTTCCCCGTCGCCTCCGGACTGCTCCGGTTCCTTGCCGATGCGTTCGAGGCTGACCTTTTCGATCATCGCCCGCAATTTCGTGCCCGGTGTGAAGATGATCTTCGGCTTGCGGATCATGCTTGCCTGAAAATCCTTTTCTGCAACCGTTCCCGAACTGCCGATCGAGAGGCGGAAATTCCCCAGCCTGCCCAACTGTACGACCTCGTTGCGCAGCAGCGATTCTTCCATGGCACGCAACAGCCCGCGCACTACCAGTGAAACATCGCCGTCGCTCGCCGTCGAACGATCGGCTACTACGTCACAGATCGAATCGAAATCCATTGTGCCGCTGACCGGAGCCGAGGCATAATACCGCTTGGCATCCGCTGCCGCTCCTTTTGTAAGGTCCTTTTTCTGGACCAGCTTGTACTTTACTGACATACTTTTAAATGTTTAAGGGTTAGTGTAATAAGTAGCTCTCTTTGAACTACATTACAAAGATAATATATGCTTTGTTTCTCACCGGAAGCTGCCGGATGGTAGGGAATGATCAGTATGTATTTCTTTTTCTGTAAATAGTTGTCTTTCGGAGGATAACGTATGGATATTATACGTATATTGTAGTCACTTAATTGTCTAAAAAATAAAACAGTATGGACGGTAAAAAAAGAGAAATGTCTCCCTGGGGGAGAGCGTATGGGGTAACGGAATTTGCCCAATTGTATTTTCCGGGTCAGACACCGGTGATTGCCTATAAACGTATGTGGGAATGGATACGCACTTCCCGCGGGCTGAAAGCGAAGCTCGAAGCCGCAGGATGGGTAAAGTTTCAGAAATTGTATACGCCGAAGCAGGTCTCCGTATTGATAGACCATTTGGGAGAACCCTGATCAGGTGTCATTAAAAATTTGTTTCATGAGTGAATTGAAAAAACAACAAGTGGAATGCTCATTCTTTGAATCGGCATTCAAGACAGCGGTCTGCGCAACCATCTTTTTGGATGATTACCTTGCCGGAGTAAAGAACGGAAAGCACAAGGCTGCCGTCGAACGTTTGCGCGGCTATTTGGCAGCCCACGATGCGGAACATGCCGAGAGCACGAAGAAGCGTCTGCCCCTGCTGGTGGCGGGCGGCGTGATGGAAGGTGGCCGTAAACTGGAGCACATGGTACGTTACAGCCAGTGCGTGCCGATCGACCTGGACGATGTGCCGGGGTCGGCGCTTGATTTTCTGCATCAGGCGGAGGCTCTCGATTATGTGAAGGCGGGACATGTCAGTCCTTCGGGTACGGGTGACAAACTGTTTGTGCTGGTGGATAGCTCTTTGGCAGACCATCAGTCGGCATTCGGGTATGTGAGCCGGATGATCGAACACGACCTTCCGGGCGTGAAAGTGGACATTTCGGGCAAAGACGCCAACCGCGGCTGCTTTGCGGGTTACGATCCGGAGGCTTTCTATAAGGAGGAATCGCGCGTGGTGCATATCCCTGTCGAAGAACTGAGGGCTGAAAAGCAACAGGCAGCTCCGGCAGCCCGCCCTTCCGCACATGTGACGGGGCAACCGGTAAAGACGACGTTGTCGAATTATATCGACCGTTTCGAATCGGATAACTCTTTTATGGACGGAGGCCGCCACAGCTATCTGGTGAAGTTGGCTTCAGCGCTGAACAGTGCCGGTTTTGCGGAGTATGAGGTGGAGTCCGAATGCCTGCGCCGCTACTCGGAACCGGGTTTTCCGGAGAAAGAAATCCGGGGCATCGTGGCGGATATCTACCAGCGTTATCGCGGGGCGCACGGATCGAATCCCTGGACTCCACCTGTGCCTCCTTCCAGGCCGGCGAGTCTCAACAGTCTCACAAGTCTCACCCCTCTTCCTGAAAATCAGGCATCTGAAGAATTGTCTCCTATGGGCTTTGATATTGAGCCGGATGAAGCATGTTTGCCCCACTTCGACAAGGCTGTTCTGGACCGTCTTCCGGGACTGCTTTTGGACGTTCTCAAAACGTCCGGCGACGAGCGTGAATACGATCTGATGGCGATATCCTCGATCACGATGCTTAGTACCGTGTTGCCCGGTGTCAGCGGCATGTTGAAGAAAACACCTTACAAACCTCCTTTCTACACCCTGATCGTTGGTGAATCGGGAAGTGGAAAGGGTTGTATCAGCATGCTCCATAAACTGGTCGACTACTGGCAGGAGTACGTATTGAATAACTCGAAAGCTTTGGTGAAGGAAGCGAAAAAAGAGAAAGAGGCTTATGAGCTTTACAAGGCGCAGCAGCGTACGGGAAAAGCAAAACTCCCCGCAGGTCCTGTCCCCGAAGAGCCCGAACCGGTATATGAAAAGCGGCTTCATATGAGCGGCTATACCTCTACGGCGCGTATGATCGAACAGCTGGAGATAAACAAACCTTATGCTTCGCTGCTCTTCGAGACCGAGCTGGAGTCGGTGAACAATACGATGATGCAGGATTTCGGCGGTTACGGCTATGTCCTGAACCAGGCTTTCCATCATGAGCGGATCAGTTGTTCTTCGAGAACGAACGGGACTTCTTTTGTGGAAGCTCCCGAACTGGGATTCCTGGCAACCGGTACGCCTGCGATGTTGCAGAAGCTGATCCCTTCCACCGAAAGTGGGCTTTACAGCCGTCTGTTGATTTACCGCATTGCCGGTCGTACGGATTATCAGCCGCTGACATCGTCGGACGATACGATGAGCAGTGTGCATTACTTCAACAATCTGGGGTTGCGTGTGTTCGATATGGCGGTACACCTGGAGAAATCGCACACGTTCGTGTCTTTCTCCGATAAGCAGCGTAAACGTCTCGACCGTTACTTTGAACGTGAATATTATAATGTACGCGTATTCGGTAACAGCGACGTGACTTCGGTGGTGCTGCGCCATCGCCTGATTATTTTCCGTATTGCCATGACACTGACGGGGATACGTAAAGGAGAAAGCCGTAGCATGGAGGAAGATATCGAGATTTCGGACGATGATTTCGAAATAGCTTTCCATATCGGTACGCGTTGCCTGCGTCATTCGTTGCTGGTGAGCACCAGTCTGAAGCACAGCGATGCGGATCAGCATCACAAATTGCCGGATGCACAGGTCGGCCTGTTCGACGCGATGCCCGACGAGTTCAAAACGGCAGAGGTTTTGACCGAGGCGAGCGTCCGGGGAATCAGCCGTGCGAGCGTATTCCGTATGTTGAAAAATGCCCAGCTATATGGTTTAGTTGAGTTAGTATCAATAGGTTGCTACCGGAAGACGGAAAAAGGCAAGCATGTTAAAAATTGAAAACGGGGGGTGAGACTTATGAGACTCGTGAGACTCATTAACATTTCACCGTCTGAAACCGTTCTTTTCCTGAATGGATGGTAATCGGCTCGAAAACGAGTAGGCATCGGGGTTCTGACGGGTAGGCATCCGTTTGAAAGGTGACCGGCAAAAGGGTCAAAAATGCCTTTTTTGAAAGGGCTCGAAAACTGTATTCTAGGAATTGAATATCAAACATCGAAGGCTCGAAAAACTATGACTAAAATAATCGTTCCTTTTTTCTCGCCAGCAAATTTACGACATTCTTTCAAACCTCCAATCATTTCATCAATATTTTTTCCAAATCTATCTTCTTTCTTATCAACGCATTATAAAAGTGAGTACGAAATTCACACTTTTTGACACGAAGTTAAAAAAGGCTCGAAAACATGACTAGAAAAAAGGAACGTTTAAACTAGTCATTTAACAGTTGATGACATTTAAACGACATAGAACAGGACTTTTATATAACACTATTATTAATATTAAATTTATTGATTATGAACAAAAAGTTTTCTACTTTCTTAGTTTCTGCCTTATTAATGGGGGGAGCTTGGTTTGGAAACCTGAATGCTCAAACTTTTGTTGCGAATAATTTTGCAGGAGCAACGGAAGGAGAGTATTATGTCTTGAGAATTAATGCAGACAAAGATGTGACTGCAGCAGCGACGTGGCAAAATGGCTCAATTGAAGTAAAAAATGGTAATTTATCTTATTTAGCGTCAGGTGTTGAAGCTACTAACCTGTGGAAAGTAGTCCCTGTAAAACAAAATGGAATAATTACTGGTTATTCTTTGGTAAATGCAGAAGGAAAGAAGCTTGCTTTTAAAGAAAAAGAAAGTTCTTATGTTTACGATGCAGCCGGCGATATTAATGTGTTTGAGTTTAATGGCATTCAAGTTAGGGCTGTTGGTGTGGTTGATGAATTGTATCTGGCTTGGGATAATAATAACAGTGTACCTGTATTGTCAAAAGCAATTGATGTTGATAAAACTGATATTATCAACTTAACTTTCGGTGTCTATTCTGTGGATCCTTCAGCAATCACACGTACGGATTTAAATAATAAACTGAAGAGTGGTTTCGGTTTAGGTATTGGTTATCTGAAAGATGGCAAAGCTGATAAGTTTACTGAATACACGCTGAAAGGTGGCGAGGCTTTTGCTGGTACTTTGAAAGCGAACGATAAGATTACTGATAATACAAATCCGGGTGTTACATTTACTGCTTTGGTTGATAATACAGAATCTTATTTGTATAATGCAAATGCTAAGAAGTTTGTTGTATTATTGAATCAGAAATGGAGTAAACAGAATACTGATTTGGTTCCTGCAGCTGGTGATATGCTGAAAGGTTATAAATTTGGTTTGATGACAGCAAAAGAGTTGATTGAAGCATTAAAAGCTGATGCAAAAGAAACTGATGCTGCTAAAAAAACAATCAAATCTTATGTATTCCGCATCTCACAGCCGAATGTAGTTATTGATGAACCGTTGGAGGTTGCTGTTAAGATAGATACTGAGTGGGCTGAATTATTGGTTGCAGAAGTTGACGGTAGCTATTTGCTGACAACAGCAAAAGCTTCTACTGTAGACAAGAAAGCTGACTATGCATCAACTACTTATGTTAAATTCGGTCAAGGCAACAACTTTGATGCATCTAAATATTATGGATATGCAATCAATATCAAGGGAGTAAAGGGTACTAATAATGGTAAGACATTGGTTCCTAATGCAACAACTGCAACATGGGAAAATGCAGATTATGTAGCTTTCTCTAAACCGGAAGGACAGTGGATCATCACTGAAGATGTAAACGGATTGGCATTGACAAACCGTGAAACGAAAACTGTATCAGATTTTGCAATTGGTTCTTTACGTCATAAATCAGGTGATGTATATTACAGTGATGATAGTGAATATGAAATTACAAAAGTTATTGAATTAGGAGGCGAATCATTTGCTTATTATGGTAATTATAAGCAAGATGATGCAAACAATGGTAATGCTCAGACATATGCTATTACTTTGGTAAACAAGGTGACTGGTAAACTGAACTACGTAGGTTTCGATGGTGAAGGTAAAGTGGTTTTGACTGACAATGCTGCCGCTGCTATCAACTTCAATATGAAAAAAACGGCTACGACTGACATTATGGGAGACGATGGTAAAATCAAATCCGAAAAAGCAACGGACTTATTCCGTATTACCAATGATATCATGGTTTACAATAAAGACGATGAAGCATGGGAGTTGAAGGAGGATGGAGATACAATCAGCTATTATCGTTATGAACTGGAATATAATGGTAAGTATTTGGCTACATCTGGCGATAAATTGGATTTGATTACAGAATCGGAGACTGTTTCAGCAGACAACTATGTTGTTAAATTCAAAGAAGGAACAACTGTAAATGTTATTAATGTAGAAGATACCGATGCTGATAATGTAACAAATGCAGAAGAATTGTTGGATGAGAACATGCTATACTTTGATTTCAACTATGCAGAGTTGAGACAAGCTAAAAATATCTATAATTGGGTTGCTAATGCTCAGTTGGAAATGTTAGGCAATGCTCCGGCTGTTTATCGTACGATCGCTGCTCCTGACACATTGGAGTTCTTCCGTACAGAATATGCTGATGAGTTCTTGTTCGAACATGGCGAATTCCTGGGTATGACTTACAACCGTGAAAAATATAACCCGTCTATCTTTGTAGATACAGCTTATGTTCGTGGAGAAACAAAGAAACCGTTCTATATGTTGGCTGTAGGTGTAGACAAAACAGATGCTACACAAAAATGCCCGATCTGTGGTAAGGAAGATTGTGAACATGCAGAAGAAATTCCTGGAATGATCGCTGCTCGTTACCTGGTATCATTCACAGACTCTGTGGCTGCTCACCGTGCAGAATTGAACAACAAGTTCTATTATGCAGGAACTACAATGACTAAATTAGGATTTGTTCCGGCTGTACATCATGTAGATACTTTGGTTATCGAAACTCCGTCTAAGAAAGTATTGGTAGGTGATCAGAAGATCAATCCGGCTAAATTCGCTTTCCGTATCGTGGATGCAGAAACAGAAGATTTCGTAATCGAAACAGCTCTTCGTAACAGCTTGTCTGACGCCTCTCAGGGTTACAAGATCGCTTATGTAAAATGGCATAACGGTTGTCCTGTATTGACTGAAAAACTGAATGAAGCTGAAGTCTTCAATGTACGTGAAACATCAGAAACTCCGACAGCTAACGACGAAATCTCAACTGAAAGTGTATCGGTAATTGCTACAGACGGCGCTGTTATCATCAAGGGTGCTGAAGGCAAGAAAGTCGCTATCAGCAATGTACTTGGTCAGACAGTTGCTAACACAATGATCACTTCAAGTGAAGCAACAATCTCTGTTCCTGCAGGTATCGTTGTAGTAGCCATAGAAGGCGAAGCTGCTGTAAAAGCAATCGTAAAATAAGCAATTATTTAAAATCAAATAATTCTAAATTGTTTACCGCGTGGTTCATATTGCATGCAACGCACAAAGAGCCAATTACCCTGCGACAGGCGAACAAGCGGTAGATATTAATACTAAAGTAATGAAATAAAGTTCTTCTGTTCGATCTCTGTGAAGAGCAACAACAGACAAAAAGTAAGTCACCTCGGTTTTAGGGTCGGGGTGGCTTTATTTACTGATATATGTTCTGTTTTCTTTCAATTTGCTGAATCATACGTTAATTTCATGAAATAAGTATCATCGTTAGAAAAAAAAACTATCTTTGCTCGTAGAAAAGAGGATATAGCATGAAAAAAATTGGATTGGTAATAATATTGGTGATGTTGATGGTCTTGCCGTCTGCGGCACAGGTTACCTGGGGGGTACGTGGCGGGTTGGCTTATTCGTCGCTGGTACAGAAGATTGACAATAATTATCAGTCGGGAGCCCGCTTTGGTTTCAGTGTGGCAGGGTTGGCGCAGATACCTTTATATAAGAGACTGTCATTGCAACCGGAAGTCGCATTCGTGCATCAGGGAGGTAATTATCTTTCCAAAATCTCGGATGGAGAGGTGCTGGATCCGGCTTATCCGAAGACGAAATGTAACTATTATTCCATTCTTGTTCCGGTCAACCTGGTGTATACTTTCCAGTTTACCGATGTCTATTTCAGTGTGATGGCCGGTCCGGCTGTCGATTTCTCTCTTTTCGGAAAGATGCGAACTAAAAATGTCGATACCGATATCGTTTTCGGAAAATCGGGCGAGGCAGACCTTCAAACGTTCGACCTGGGAGTAAATCTCGGATTACAGGTTGAATATTCCAATTTCTTCTTTTCCGTATCCGCCCTATGCGGAACCTTAGACCGCCGTACTTCCAAACACGACGGCGAATCTTCCCTTTATCAGAATAATGTTACTTTCTCACTGGGGTATTATTTTAGGAAGTAACTTTATTGAATAAAAAAGCCCTGTGTGTTTACACAGAGCTTTAGCTTGTTATAAAAATTATTTATAAGTTATCCAGCCATCTTTTGCCAGGTTTGGTGTAAAGCCATGCAAGGAAAGCACCAGCTACTACACAACCGATTGTGAAAAATAAAGCTAACCCATTCATATTATTATTGTTTTAATATTTTATTTCCAATATAAGCAAGTATATAAGTTTGTAAAATACCGACACAAATCATATACCAACTCATAAAATCCGATATATCTTTTTGTAAAACTAGCATTTCTCCTAAAACGATAGCTGCAAATGTTAGTTTTGCCAGATCATAGAAGAATTTACCAAGACTTTCTTTACGAATTTTATCCTGTTCCCGTTTCTCTCGTTTTATCTCTTGTTGCTTCTCCCACGTTCCCATATCGCAAATATACAAAATAAATTAGCGATAGGTATCTCATTGATTATAAAAAATGTTTGCCGTACTTTATACCTTCTATCTCTTAGCTGTTCATAATGAAAAAGATGTACAAATATTTTGTATTTCGAAGAAAAGCCGTACCTTTGCAAGCCGAATATTATCAAATTGTACTAAGGGTTTAGTTTCTAGCACATTATTACGTCAAGTGTCCGTAGTGATAATGACAGCGAAAAAACTAAGCGCTTGTTTTTTAGAGTTATTAATTAATTAATTTATTAAGCAGTGGATACTTTAAGTTTTAAGACCATTTCTGCAAACAAAGCAACTGTAAACAAAGAGTGGGTCATCGTTGACGCTGATGGACAGACTTTGGGACGCCTTTGTGCAAAAGTAGCAAAACTTTTGCGCGGCAAGTACAAACCCAACTTCACTCCTCATGTTGATTGTGGTGATAATGTAATCATTATCAATGCAGATAAAATCGTTCTGACAGGAAACAAATGGAACGATCGTATTTATTTGAGATATACCGGATATCCCGGTGGACAGATCGAGTACACACCTAACGACTTGATGAAGAAAGGTGCTAGTCATTTGTTCAAGAAAGTAGTAAAGGGTATGTTGCCTAAAAACCGTCTGGGTGCTAAGTTACTTGGTAACTTATATGTATATGAAGGAACAGAGCACAAACACGAAGCTCAACAGCCTAAGTCAATCGATATAAACTCACTTAAATAATAACTATGGAAGTAGTAAATGCAATAGGAAGACGTAAAGCAGCAGTTGCTCGCGTATTCGTAAGCGAAGGAACGGGAAAGATAACTATCAACAAACGTGATCTTGCAAATTACTTTCCTTCTACAATCCTTCAGTTCATTGTTAAGCAGCCGCTTGCAAAGCTGAATGTTGAAGAACAATATGATATCAAGATCAACCTTGACGGTGGTGGTTTCAAAGGTCAGTCAGAAGCTGCACGTTTGGCTATCGCTCGTGCTTTGATCAAGATTAATCCGGAAGACAAACCTGCGTTGAGAGCAGAAGGATTCGTAACTCGCGATCCTCGTTCTGTTGAACGTAAGAAACCGGGTCAGCCGAAAGCTCGTAAGAGATTCCAGTTCAGCAAACGTTAATGTTATTTGTGAGTTTCTTACAAGGACAAAGCGTTTAGTATCTAAATTGTCGGGATTTCTTTTGCATGCAGACATGCCGGAGGACTACCTGATAGTTGAAAATTAAACAGAAAGTAAACGATTTAAAAAGAAAAAAATGTCAAGAGTTAATTTTGATCAGTTATTAGAAGCTGGTGTACACTTCGGACACTTGAAGAGAAAGTGGAATCCCGCTATGGCTCCTTACATCTTTATGGAGCGCAATGGTATTCATATCATTGATTTATATAAAACAGTTGCTAAAGTAGACGAAGCAGCAGAAGTAATGAAAAACCTGGCTAAGCAAGGTAAAAAAGTACTTTTCGTTGCTACTAAAAAACAAGCAAAACAAGTTGTCGCTGATAAGGCTGCTTCTGTAGGTATGCCTTACGTTATCGAACGCTGGCCGGGTGGTATGTTGACTAACTTCCCGACTATCCGTAAAGCCATCAAAAAGATGACTACTATCGATAAGATGACAAAAGATGGTACATTTGATAATCTGTCAAAAAGAGAAAAACTTCAGATCACTCGTCAGCGTGCTAAGCTGGAAAAGACTTTAGGTTCTATTGTAGACCTGACTCGTCTGCCGTCTGCTTTGTTCGTTGTTGACGTGATGAAAGAACATATTGCAGTGCGTGAAGCCAACCGTTTGGGTATCCCCGTTTTCGGTATGGTTGATACTAACTCTGATCCTAACAACATTGACTACGTGATCCCGGCTAACGATGACGCTACTAAATCAGTAGAAGTTATCTTAGGCGCTATCTGCGAAGCTATGAACGAAGGTCTGCAGGAACGCAAAGCTGAAAAAATCGATACAGAAGCTGCCGGCGAAGGCGAAGGTGCTAAAAGAGAACGCAAAGGAAAAGCTACTGTAAAGAAAGAACGTACTAAGAAAGAAGACGAAGAAGCTCTGAATGCTAACGTTGCCGACAAGTACGCTAAAGAAGAAGAGTAATTTCAATTGAAAATTGAGAATTGACAATTGACAATTCGAATACAAATACAATGGGCAATTGGCTTTTGACAGTAATTGTCAATTGTCAATTGTCCATTGTCAATTTAAAAGAGTATAAACATTAAAATAGAAGGAAATAAGATTATGGCTGTAACTATGGCTGATATTACCAAGCTGCGCAAAATGAGTGGAGCTGGTATGATGGATTGTAAGAAGGCTTTGACTGAAGCTGACGGTGACATCGAAAAGGCAATGGAAATTATCCGTAAAAAAGGACAGGCAATTGCTGCAAAACGTTCTGACCGTGAAGCGGCTGAAGGTTGTGTACTGGCTAAAAAAGACGGTGAATTTGCTGCAACTATCGCTTTGAAGTGCGAAACAGACTTCGTTGCTAAGAACGAAGATTTCGTTGCTTTGGCTCAGGCTATCCTTGACGCTGCTGTGGCTAACAAGTGCAAAACTTTGGACGAAGTAAAAGCATTGCCGATGGGTAAAGGTACTATCCAGGACGCTGTTACTGACCGTAGCGGTATCACTGGCGAAAAGATGGAACTGGACGGCTACAATGTAGTAGAAGGTGCTTATACCACTACTTACAACCACATGGGTAAGAATCAGCTCTGTACAATCGTTGCATTCAACAAGGAATCAGAAGAAGTTGCTCACAACATCGCTATGCAGATCGCTGCTATGAACCCGATCGCTATCGACGAAGCCGGTGTTCCTGAATCTGTAAAAGAACAGGAAATCCAGGTAGCTATCGAAAAGACAAAAGCTGAACAGGTACAGAAAGCTGTTGAAGCTGCTTTGAAGAAAGCGGGTATCAATCCTACACACGTGGATAGCGAAGATCATATGGAAAGCAATATGGCTAAGGGCTGGATCACTGCTGAAGACGTAGCGAAAGCAAAAGAAATTATCGCTACTGTTTCTGCAGAAAAGGCTGCTAACCTGCCGGAACAGATGATCCAGAACATCGCTCAGGGTCGTCTTAGCAAATTCTTGAAAGAAGTTTGCTTGCTGAACCAGGAAGACATCATGGATGCCAAGAAGACTGTTAAAGAAGTAATGAAGGCTGCTGATCCTGAATTGCAGATCCTTGCATTCAAACGCTTTACTTTGCGTGCTGAATAATTTTGCGTTAGCAGAATGACATAAAAAAGGGGTTCCGAAATTATCGGAACCCCTTTTTCTGTTTATAGGATTTGCTTTCTCTTATTTCAGTTTAGCCAAAGCTTCTTTGATACGTTTGATAGCTTCCACGATATTTTCGTCGCTGGTTGCATAGCTCATACGGATACATTCGGGAGCTCCGAAAGAAGTTCCGCCTACACAAGCAACGTGTGCGGCTTCCAGGAGATACATAGCTAGATCGTCAGCGTCTTTAATCGTGTTGTTTCCGTCTGTCTTGCCATAGTAGTAGCTGCATTTCGGGAACAGGTAGAAAGCGCCTTCCGGTTTGTTGATCTCGAATCCCGGAACTTCTTTTGCCAGGCTGACGATCAGGTCGCGACGGCGTTCGAATGCTTTGCGCATTTCTTCAACCGGTTCCTGTGAGCCTGTATAAGCAGCTTCTGCAGCTTTTTGGGATACAGAGCAAGGACCTGAAGTATATTGTCCCTGTAATTTGTTTACGGCTTTAACAATCCATTCCGGACCGGCAATGAAACCGATACGCCAGCCAGTCATTGCATAGGCTTTGGAAACACCGTTTACAATAACAGTACGGTCTTTCATGCCATCAACGGAAGCGATGCTGTGATGTTTGCCGATATAGTTGATATGTTCGTAGATCTCGTCAGCAATAACGATGATTTCCGGATGTTTTTTCAATACTTCAGCCAGTCCTGCCAACTCTTCTGCACTGTAGACAGAACCTGTCGGGTTGGAAGGAGAGCAGAGGATCAATGCTTTTGTCTTCGGTGTGATAGCTGCTTCCAGCTGGGCAGGAGTGATCTTGAAATCCTGTTCGATGCCAGCCGTAACGATTACCGGTTTACCTTCAGCCAATTTAACCATTTCAGGATAGCTAACCCAGAACGGAGCCGGAATGATCACTTCATCTCCGGGATTAACCAGTACCAGGATAGTATTACAAACGGATTGCTTTGCTCCATTCGCGCAAGAAATCTGAGTAGCTGCATATTCCAATCCGTTTTCATTCTTCAGTTTGGCTACGATAGCATTGCGTAATGCCGGGTAACCGGGAACCGGAGAGTAACGAGAGAAATTGTCATCTACCGCTTTTTTAGCTGCTTCCTTGATGTGATCAGGTGTGTTGAAATCAGGTTCTCCCACACTCAGGTTGATTACATCGATACCTTGTGCTTTGAGCTCATTGCTCTTCTGAGACATCGCCAACGTAGCGGAAGGCGACAAACTTGCTAAACGATCTGAAACTTGTGTCATGATAGTATGAATTTATTTGATGTTGTGAAGGATATGTCCCATACGTTCTTTCTTTGTCTTCATATAAAACTCGTTATATTTGTTGGGAGTGACTTCGATAGGAACGTTTTCTGCAATAGTCAAACCGTAAGCCTCCAGGCCCACGCGTTTTATCGGATTGTTGGTCATCAGACGCATTTTCGTGATACCGATATGTTTCAGTATCTGTGCTCCGACACCGTAATCGCGCTCATCAGCCTGGTGTCCCAGGTGCAGGTTGGCATCGACCGTATCCAGTCCTTCTTCCTGCAGTTTATAGGCTTTCATTTTATCCATCAGACCGATACCGCGTCCTTCCTGGTTCAGGTAAACGATGGCACCGCGTCCTTCTTTCTCGATCATCTGCATGGCTTTGTGAAGCTGTTCGCCGCATTCGCAACGCATGGAACCGAAAATGTCGCCTGTCGCACAAGAAGAATGTACGCGAACCAATACGGGTTCGTCGCCGGAGATATCTCCTTTTATCAAGGCGATATGTTCCAGTCCGTTACTTTTCTGACGGAACGGGATCAAGTGGAAATGACCGTATTGCGTAGGCATGTCTACCTCCACGCCTTTGTCGACAATCGATTCCGTCTTCAGGCGGTAAGCGATCAGGTCCTTGATGCAAATGATTTTAATATCGAACTTTTTAGCCACTTCCACTAATTGCGGGAGACGTGCCATGGTGCCGTCTTCATTGATGATTTCGATCAGTGCTCCGGCAGGGTAGAGACCGGCAAGGCGTGCCAGGTCGACAGCGGCTTCCGTATGTCCTGCACGGCGAAGTACACCGCGTGAACGGGCGCGTAACGGATTCACATGTCCCGGACGTCCCAGATCGGCAGGTTTGGTTTGCTTATCAGCCAATGCGCGGATCGTTTCAGCACGGTCGAACATGGAAACACCGGTTGTACATCCCCCGCCCAGTTTGTCGACTGTTACGGTAAACGGTGTTTCAAGCATGGAAGTGTTTCTGGCAACCTGCATGTCCAGCTCCAGTTCCTGGCAGCGTTCTTCTGTGATCGGGGCGCATAAAACACCGCGACCATATGTCATCATGAAATTTACTTTTTCGGGTGTTATCTTTTCCGCTGCCACAATGAAGTCTCCTTCATTTTCGCGGTCTTCGTCATCTACTACGATCAGGAATTTTCCTTCACGGAAATCTTCAATTGCTTCTTCGATGGTGTTTAATTTGATCTCACTCATATCATTTTAAATTTTTAGTTTCCAAATTACTGATCATATCTTCCAGTTCGCGGCTTGTTTTTTGTACAACCTGTATATCATGGCGCAATAACTTGCGCTGGTAGGTGGCGAGCAGATAAACCGGAACTCCTATCGGAAAAAACAGTCCGAATATCAGTCCGACCTTTCCATTGATGTTGGCATTCAGCTGGTTGTATCCTCCGATAACGGGATAATCCATCAGCTTGTTGAGTATCAGATTCTGATCCGAGTTTCCCAGTTCGTCGATGATACCTTCCATTTCTGCAGCTAGCTGTTCGGCTGTATGATCTTTTCCTCCCTGTTTCCAGAAAGTAAAATAATTAAGCCAACGCTTATGGTTTTTAAGGTATACGACGCAGTCTTCCGCCAACTTGTCCAGGCGGGGCAGCATAGCAGCATAATCCGGATTGAAGATGATTACTTCTTTTTTCTCCACCTTACGGCCGGCGCGTTTGCCGATGAAGTTTTTCAATGCGTTCAGATACGTGTCCGCATTCAGTATCACGCTATCGTTTACCGCTTTGTAAGTCAGGAAAATACCCAGCGGAGCCAGTACCGCTGAACTCAGCCACATGCCTTCCCATGCCTGCCATATCCCGTCGCGCGCCATCTTGAACCCTATATTATCTATGATATAATAGAAGATAAACAGGATAACGGAGATAACGACCGGCATACCCAGTCCTCCTTTACGTATAATAGCTCCCAGCGGGGCACCGATAAAGAAGAAAACCATGCAGGCGAACGAAAGTGTGAATTTCTTATGCCACTCGGTCAGGTGACGGCGCAGCTTGTAGGCTTCGTCTCCCTGTGTGGCGGCTTTAAAATAATAATCAGCTTTTACGCTTTCAATATTTGATTTGGCGCGGACAAGTAATGCGGCCTGCCCACTTGGCGTTTCAGCCTTGTACAGACTGTCGAATTTGATGATTCTGACCGGCTCGTCCGATTTCTTGGTCAACGAATCAGTTTTGTTTGATGCGACTGCGGCAGCACCCGATTCCTCCTGTGGGCTCGATTCTCTTTTTGATTTGGAGAATGTTCTTCTGTACGACATGTCATAAACACTTCTTGCATTGAGTGCTTTGATACTGTCGAGCCGAACGGTCATGGAGTCAATGGAAGACTGCAGGTCATTCAACTGCTTGCCCATATACTGGTTTGCCATGAGAGATTCGTCAGTCCGGGAGAAGTTGGCATCGAATTCGATCAGTATCTCCTTGGTATTGAATGTCTCCCTGCGGTAAGGAACAGATGTTTTCTTGTTACTGCCTCCGGACTGGTTTTCCATATTCTCGAACGACTCCCCATTGAAGAGCGACAACACGAGAAATAACTTGTCGGCTGATGTTTTGAGTCTGCCGGAGTCGGCAACGATTACACTGGTTTTATTGAATCCTTTCGAATAATCATAGATCATGATATCCTTGAGCAAACCGGTCTTGTCTTTTTCTTTGACATACACATTGTACCCTGTGATTTCCCCGTAAAAAACACCTTCCGGAATATCCAGTTCCGGTGATTTCTGACGCATCGAATAGAGTAGGGTGTATAATTTGACCTGTGCGACAGGCATTACATTGTTTTGGAAGAAAAAAGCGCCGACACTGATAAGTCCGATAGTGATAATCAGAGGGCGCATGATATGAATAAGCGATACACCGGCGGATTTCATGGCAAGCAATTCCAGGCGTTCACCCAGATTCCCGAAAGTCATGAGCGATGACAACAAAATGGCTAGCGGGAGAGCCAGTGGGAAGAGTGATAAGCCGGCGTAGAAGAACATTTCGCCGAGTACAGGAATGCCCAATCCCTTTCCTACCATATCGTCTATGTACCTCCAAAGGAACTGCATGAGTACAATAAACAGACAGATACCGAAGGTCATAATGAACAACGGCAGGAAAGTCTGCAGCATAAATGTATATAATCGTTTTATCTTCACCATTGCCTATCCGGATTGACGGGGCAAAAGTAGTGTAAAAAACGATAAGAACATTACATAATTCTCTAAAACAACCTAAATGCCGAGTGTCCGTTTCAATTCTTCCACCTGTGAGTCCCACAAATTGATAGAATCTTTCTTTTCATCCGGTTCGGCAAAGTCAGTTATTTCAAGCGCGGTTGCTCCCGTAAGTTCGACAGTGTGAATTAAAAACTCGAAGTAGACATTCTCTTCTTCCTCATCTGCCCATCGGTAGCGGATGCTTATTTCGGGTTTTACCGACAACACCTCTGCTTCCTGTTCGTCCCTGTTCCATTTAAAAACGTACATGTTGTCATTAATAGTTACATCGTCAGCGAACCAGGCCGACAGCCCTGGCGGAGTAGTGAGGTGATTCCATAAACTTCGGCGCGAAACTTTATCGAAAATGTATTCGATATGAAACTTCTCTTTTTTCATCTTTCATGCAATTATTTGCGCAGCAAGTTACTCATAAAGATTGATATTCCCAATAATCTTATAGTAAAAAAGCATCTAATTTTTAACGTCTTAGCTGAAAGCCCTGAAAAATAAAAGATTTTTTTTCGCGAAAGTGTTGCATAATATAAAAATAACTTCTACTTTTGCAGCGTTAATAAGAGAAATGACAACAAAAACATGATGGCGAGATAGCTCAGCTGGTTAGAGCGCATGATTCATAATCATGAGGTCCCCGGTTCAATCCCGGGTCTCGCTACGATTTAAGCCTCAAGGTCGAAAGATTTTGAGGCTTTTTTTGTTTTTCATATCTTCAGGGTTGTTTTTAATTCATTTTTTATGGTAGCTTTGTATTTCAATAATTAAAATGAATGACCATGGAACTGCAACTAATACAGAATAAAATTTACGAGATACGAGGACAAAAGGTGATGCTGGATTTTGATTTAGCCGAACTCTATCAAGTGGAAACACGTAGGCTTAATGAAGCCGTGAAAAGGAATATAAGGCGGTTTCCCGATGATTTCATGTTTCAGCTTAATGCCGATGAGTGGAAAAACTTGAAATCGCAATTTGCGACATCAAGTTGGAGCTAATCAATGAAACGCTGGCAGAACTGCAGGATAAAAATAAAGCCTTGAATAAGCCGCGGCCCAAAATTGGTTTTGTAAAATGAAATCAGTTGCACCGACATCTATCACTTACTGTATTAAACAGGATTGTGAATCTGGTCCAGCCGTTGTCGCTGGAGAGGCTGAACTGGCAGTGATGATTTGTCAGAACTTCTCTGACGAACATTAAGCCGATGCCCTGGCCTGATGATTTGGTGGTGAAGAAAGGAGTGAAAAGCTTCTTTTGAGTTTCTTCGCTGATGCCCGGACCATTGTCTTCAATGAGGATGGATACCGGCGAAGTTTGGGTAGTAATCCGTATTTCCCCGTTTTGTCCGATCGCTTCATACGCATTTTTGATAATATTGACCAGCACCTGTTCGATCTGTACCCCGTCGACTTCAATCGTCCGGTCATTCTCTGTCAATGTCAGGACCAGCCTGATGTTTCTTTGGCGACATTCTATATCCGTGAGAGCATAGACCGAACGCGCCTGTTCGTTCAGTGAAATAGCTGAAAGAGTCGGTTCGGGGACACGGATGGCATGCGCCAGGTTACTGATGAAACTCGCCAGATGCCTGCACCGCTCGAAAGACGCTTCCACGGCAGGTAATACATATTCCCATTGCCCGTTTTCGTCCTGTTTGAAAATGTCTGCCACTACATTCAGAGTCGATCCGATCGCTCCGACCGAATTATTCACTTCATGCGACATCATCCGGATGATACGTTCGTACGAATCCTTCTCCACTTTAAGCAACTCCTGCGTAATCTCTTCTATCAATATAAAAGGATGCTTAAATCCCTGGTCGATAAATGCCGATCGGATACAATGGTAGATCGTGTGCGTTGAAGTCCGGATCATCACATCATCCCCCTGTTTTAATTCCGCCAGGGCAGGGGCCAGCTCAAAAGAAGATTCCAGGAGCGTTTTCCCTTTGATATCCGAAAGATTGGAGATATTCAGCAGTTTTAAACCGGTGGGATTTACATCTGCTATCTGCTTGTCGAAGTTCAGGATAACGATCCCCTGCGGCGAGGCATGGATGAGCAGGTCGAGGAACTGGTTTTTCTCCCTTACCGCCAGCCGTTCGCTCCGCAACTGCGAGATCATCCGGTTGAAGATACCGATCAGCTCGTTGGCATCTTTATTCCTGACCGGGCGCAGATGCGTGGAAAAATCCTGGTCTTTCAGAAGCTGCATGCCGCTGAGCAGGATATGATACGGCTTGACCAGCTTATGGTAGATAAATGCAGCCAGCAGGAGCGATAAAATGGCGATACACTGTATAACCCAAAAAGGAATTGGCTCTTCCCGGAAAAAGAGAAAACCGATACCACTTGATATACCCGTGATAAAGGCAGCGATCGTCCAGAATATCAGCTTCGATTTCATTCAGGTAATTTGATGTCGTATTTTTCAAGACGGCGGTATAACGTTTGCCTGGTCAGTCCCAATGCCGTAGCTATTTTGGAATGATTGCAACCATATAATTCCACAGCTCTCTGTATCATCTCTTTTTCCACCCTTTCCAGGGAAAGGATGGTGTTCCCGCCTGCAGGCTGGCTGGCAGGGACTTCTATATATTGCTTTTTGAAGTCGGCATCCGTAATGATATCCTTTCCGGAGATCAGGATGGTTCGTTCTACCAGGTTTTTCAGTTCACGGATATTTCCGTGGTAAGGGAGCTTTTTCAGATACCCATACGCTTCCTGCGATATCTCCGGTTGGGGAAAGTTGTTCTGTTCAGCCTGTCTGCGTGCAAAATGTTCGACCAGCAAAGGAATATCCTCCAGCCGCTCGCGTAAAGCCGGCATCTGTATCGTGATCAGATTGATGCGGTAAAACAGGTCTTCCCTGAATTTTCCCTGCGCCACCATCTCCGGGAGATTTTTGTTTGTCGCACAGATAATTCGTGTGTCCACCTGCCTGGGCTTACTTTCACCCAGCGGCTCGAAAGTCTGATCTTGTAAAACCCTCAATAGTTTGACCTGGCAAACCATATCCAGTTCTCCGATCTCATCGAGAAAGATCGTCCCTTTGTCGGCGAGTTCGAAACGTCCCGTCCGGTCGTGGCGTGCATCCGTGAAAGCCCCCTGTTTATGACCGAACATTTCGCTCTCGAACAGTGATTGTGAGATACCGCCCAGATTGACTTTGACGAACGGTTTACCCAGCCGGTTGCTGCTCTCGTGAATCGCTTCGGCTATCAGCTCTTTGCCTGTTCCGCTTTCTCCGGTGATCAGGACAGGCGCGTTCGTCCGGCTGATGCGTGAAATCGTATTGAGAACCTGTTGCAGACGGGGAGACTTTCCGATGATCTTTTCAAAGCGGTCCGTTCTTTCCGTCTCTTTTCCGTCCGTTTCTTTTTCTTCGCTTTCCCGTAGCTGGATAGCAGTCTGTATCGTTTTCAGCAGAGCCAGATTGTTCCAGGGTTTGGTGATGAAATCGAAAGCGCCGGCCCGTATGCCCTGTACCGCCAGGTTTATGGAGCCCCAGGCGGTGATCAGGATAACCGGAACCGCCGGGCAGAAGATACGGACTTTCGCCAGTAACTCCAACCCTTCCTCGCCGGTTGTCGTATTACTATAATTCATATCCATCAGGATCAGTTGCGGACAGTTGCGGCGCACGAAGTCGACTGTCTCCTGCGGGTTCGACGCTGTTGCGACCTCATATCCCGCCCGCTTCAGCACCAGGGTCAGTGAAGTCTGTACCGTTAGATCATCGTCAGAGATAAGTATCATAGCATGTATTATTTCATTATTATCAGTACTGTAAAGTTACTAATTTTATTCATCCCGTAAGGCTTCTGCCGGAGGAATCTTTGCTGCCTGCCGGGCAGGATACCATACCGCTATCAGTGATATGACAGCCAGCAAGCCGAATGCCAGTGCGTAATTAATGAACTCCTGTTCATTCCCTATGCCCGCATCCATCCTGTTTGCGATCGGAATATCAAGAAGTTCCAGTAATTCGGTATGCCCTATGTTGATGCAGATATTTACACCCACTATGCTGGCGATAAATAACAACAGCAACGTCTCTCCGAAAATTAACTTTTTCACGCCCCACCGGGTCGATCCGAGCGCCAGCCGCAGACCTACTTCGCTCCGGCGTGCCTGCGTGCGGTACCAGAATGTCCCGATGATCCCCAGGAATATATTCAGGATCAGGAAGGCCGTGATCGCATAGATCCCGTTCAAATCTTCTGTCGGCCAATTCGTTAACCGGGCATTTTTGTCGATCGATTTCAGTGAACTCATGAAATACGGTCCGAGCATCAATTGTTCCCGCATCTCCTTCGTAAACCGTTCTTCAAAATCTTTATCCGCACTCGGGCTTACGCGCAGGCATATCTGCAGCTCCCGCAAATCATATTCTTCTCTCATTAACGGCAACAAGATATTACAGAAATACGAGTTGAAATAGCCGTCTTTCATTTTTTCGGCGGTCCCGATGACCGTATGCTCCCTTCTGTCGTCGGTGGATGAAGTCAGTTTTTTTACATTTTCCAGCGGAACATTGTATTCGTCATTGCCGAATAAGCCTTTCCGGTTGGGAGTGATCAGTATCTGGTTCGATCCGGGAGCGCCCCAGCCGCTGAGCTCTTTTGCCGTGGTATTTATTTTAAACACATCGAAGAAGCTTTCTGAAACCCATCTCAACCGGAATGTGACATTGTGGGTCGTATCTTCGTCGATGTAGTAGCCGCTCATGTAGCTGGATCTGTCAAAAGGAGCCGCCCATTTGGAAAAACATACATTTTCTACACCCGGATAATTTTTTACACGGTTCAGAAGCGTTTGCGCCAGTGCCGGTTTGTCCACCTTTTCCGTTTCTCCGTTTCCTTCGGTGTTGTTGGAGGGCGTATCAGGTCTTTTTTGCATCTCGATCAGATACGTGTTCTTCGTGTCAAAACCGACCGGTTCCCAATAACATTTTCCCATATAGTACAGGTAATCGACGCAAAACCAAAGCACACAAAATACAAGTATATATTCCAATACGATCCAGGCATTCGTTTTGCGTTCGTTCCAGATAATTTTAAATATGTGACGTATCATAATTATTTGTCATTTTGATTGAGTGAATTAATGATCTTCATCCGTGAAGCCCGGTACGCCGGTATGCCGGCAGAAAGGAGATTGATGATCAGGCAAACGGCAAATATCGCCAGCAAGACCGGGAATGAGATGAGCGTACTGGCAGGAATCGTGCTGTCTGCCGCAATATCCAGCAGCCAGTCCCGCATTTGGAAGACGACGACGTACGACAGTGCCAATCCTATCACGCCGCCGATCACTGAAGTGATCAGGTTTTCAAAAAGTACCTGTATCAGGATCGTATACTTCTTGGCACCGAACGCCTTTCGTATACCGATCTCTTCCGTCCGTTTCTTTATACGCGAGAGACTCAAGCCAGAGAGGTTGATCGCCGGTATCAGCAGCAGGATCAGCAGGATAAAAATCATTTTCCTTTTTTGTACGGCGATAGCGGAGGCAATCTCTTCGGCATTGTTCCCGTAAACCTCTTTCTGGAATATCTTGTTGTTTACCGGTCCTTTCAGATAAAGAATCCAGGGACTGTGTTCCGTTTCGAATTTTTTCTCCATCTTTCGTACCTCTTCTATGATAGTCGGGAAATCTTCCGGGCTTTCAGCCATCAGCATCACTTCGGTAAACCTGTTTTCGACAGGCTGTGTGGTATTGGGTATCCACAGGTCGCCGTATGCCTGTTTGAAAACCGGCGATACGTCTTCTACGATACCCACGATCCGGTACGGTTTGAAATTCACTAGAAAAGTTTGTCCCAGCGCATTTTCTCCTTTGAATACTTGCCGGGCGAGTGTTTCACTGACAACCGCCACGGATATTCCCGACTGAAATTCCCCGTCGCTGAACGGCCGTCCCTGCAAGAAGGAAAAAGACATTATTTTCCAGTAAGCCGTGTCGGTTATCCGCATATGGGCATTGATGATCTCGCTCGATCCTTCGCGCGTGATCAGTGTATTGGGAATATTTGACCATGACGGATTGACTCCGGAAACATATAAGGGAGTTTTCAGCGGGTAAAGATACTCTTTGAGTGTCTCGTAAGGGATGGATCCCGACTGCCAGCTGTTTCTTGCCGTATCCCTTTTTACCTGGTAGTTTATATATAAGGTACGATACCGGTTTATCTCCGGTGCGGTACTGATCTCCTTTATCTCGTCTGTTACAATGATCGTCATGATCATCATAATAGCCAGCGCAGTTCCCATAATAGCGATCAGGCTGATGAACTTGTTTTGTCTCAGCATCAGCAGCGCCTGTTTGAAATATACTTTGTACATACTGGTTCTTTTGTGATTTATTCTACCCGTCTTCCGTCGAAGAAGCGGACGATGCGTTGTGTTGATTCGGCAATATGCTCGTCGTGGGTTACCATGATGATGGTGGTTCCTTCTGCATTCAGCCGGAATAAAAGCTCCATGATTTCCGCTCCCATTTTGCTGTCCAGGTTTCCGGTCGGTTCATCGGCGAGAATGATCTGCGGATTACCGACTATGGCGCGGGCAAGGGCGACGCGCTGGCATTGTCCGCCCGATAGCTGGGTCGGGAAATGTCTCATGCGGTGTGATAGCCCTACCTTTTCCAACACTTTTACGGCAGCTTCCCGGCGGCTTTTGGCAGAGGATTTTCTGTAAAGCAGCGGGAGTTCTACATTGTCCAGCACATTCAGCGAATTGATCAGATGAAAACTCTGGAAGACGAATCCGAGCATTTCATTTCTAAACTCCGCCATTTCCCCGTCTTTCATTTCTGTGGTTTTTGTACCATTGATCAGGATATTTCCCTTATCAGGCAAATCCAGTAAGCCCATTAAATTGAGTAATGTACTCTTCCCGCATCCCGACGGTCCCATAATAGAAAGGAATTCGCCTTTTTGGACTGAGAGATTCACATTTTCAAGAGCAGTGGTTTCTACTTCCGTTGTGCGGTATATTTTTGTTATACCTTCCAGTTTGATTATTTCCATATTATTTCCAGTTTATCTGCCTATCCTGTTGCAATGTGTGTGCCATATTTCTATTGTGCTGAAAATGAGCGGTAGTCTTTTTTACGGGGTGTCCGAATACGGACAAATTTGTCCATAATCCTGTATAAAAGAAGCCCGCATTCTCAGATTGTCATCTATGAACAACTTGAGAATGCGGGCTATATTAATTATGTAACCTCACGGTTATGTTAATTAAGGTTTGCCTATAGAATTTAAGGGATCCGTATAGACAGAGTATAGGGTAAAATTTCACAAATTGTATTGTGTCCACAAATGTACTGCCATTGGTGTTATTTGCAATGTGTGTATTCCTATCATAGATATGTGGTATATATATCAATCTTTATTGGAGGCTATATGTTGGGTGGTAAAACTATCATTTCTGATACAAATACAGCTGTTGTGTTTGTAGGTCTTGAATATCAATATTTATAAAACTTAAATTAACGCATGTGTTCCTATCATAAAGGGTGGTAATCCTATCACGGAGAATCGCGTATATGAAAAAAAGCGGCGCACATGCGGAACAATCCGGATGTACGCCTTTATGCATATAAAAAATTGAGGGTCAAATTTTAATCAATAGTAACATGCTGAATAACTGTACCCCAGTCTGTTACAACAATATTGCCACTATTTCTTGAAAGATCAAAAGTCAATTCAGACAATTCTCCTTCGTTTACAGACACTTTCTCCAAATTTTTGACATTTTCGGAAGAAAGAATCATTTTATCGTCTTTGTAAAGCTCTATCGTGATATTGGAAGCCGGTAAAATAGTTGTGTTGTCAGCAACAAGATTTCCTTTTTCGTTCAAAGTAGCCGGAATAATATATTCGATATCTTCTCCGGTCAGTTCACCGTTATGATTGAAAGAACTTTTTGTTTTCTTTATTTTGTAATAAAAATCGCCGTCTCTTGAATCCAGCACTTTAATGATCCCTTTTGTGATCAAAGAAATGGAAGAAACTTTGCGTTCGATTTTTAAAGTTTGAGTAGCCGATTTTGTAGAAGCGCTTTTTAAAGTAACCTGTCCGTAGAATAAATCTCCCGGCAGTGTTGATGCGATACCGTTATTCTGTTTCAGGCTTACCTGCAGGTCGGAAATAATATTTGCCTGACTCATGGTGCTGACGTTTTCATTGTCTCCACACAATCCTGCCCATGCCACAACAGTGATCTGATCAGATCCCGGACATGCTATTTCGATCGGTTTAGCCTGGAGTAAATACGTCTTGTCTACAGTCATTTGTTTGTAGAAATCACCGCTCTGGTCGAATACGAACAAAGTTGTCTGATCTACGTCACCTTTTACTGTGATATCCTGATTGTCGGAATATGCTTTAAGAATAACAGAAAATGGAGCTTCAGCTTTAGAAGCTGCTGTATCAATAATACTTTCATCGATACCTGTTGAAGATGTACTGTCTGCTGAACAGCTAGCGAAAGTGATTGTAGCGATCAATGTGCAAACAAACACAATACAATTTGTTGAAATTCTACCCTTTTTCATGACCTTAATTTTTTATATGCTTGTAAATTACCCTATACTCTTGAGAGATTCCCTTAATTTGGTTAAGACCCTCATCAAAACCTTTTGTCTCTCGTTTACATTGCAAATGTAGAGACTAAAATGACATGTGTATCAAATGTAGTGATAATAAAAGTTAAAACGATCAAAATAGTTGCTGAAAATGTCAAAAACAGCGGTGTGAAACTCTTAAAACGTATGTAAATCTCTTATTTGCATGTCGTGAATGATAGATATGACAGGCTCGTTATTCTTTGAATTGATAGAAATACCACTCTTTTGCGATAGGAATGCATCTGTATTTGATAGTTTGAGGAGGGTAGTGGGGAGATCTTGTGGAATGTGTTGATAAATGTAAATGGTGAAGAAAAAATTGATAATCATGTCTTATTTCGTAAATAAAAAAGATTCAACACTCTCAAAACGAAATTTTTTTAGCACCTTTGCATAGGTGATCCGGTGTAATCAGGCAGGCACTGATCATTGATTGAAAGGATATTGAGGAGATAAAAAATCTTAGAAACTAAAATATATATATCGATATGATTAATAAGACTTTGTACAGGAAATGGTTCCTATTTCTTGTTTACTTTGTTTTTTGCGGCCTACAGGCATTCGCAGCAGGGGATTCTGCCAGTCCTCTGGAAATAACAGTTTTGGTGGTTGTTCTTATTCTGGTATTGCTGTTTATCGGTGCAGCTTTCTATATAAGAAAGATGTATAGCGGTTTTACGGGTCAGTCTCAGGCAATAGTAAAGGAAAACGAGTTGCTGGCAATGAAACAAAAGGAGGCTGACCGAAAATGTAAAGAGTTGGAAGCTGCTAAAAAAGAATTGGAGGAACAGAAGCATGCAATAGAAGAGCAGAAGCAAACTATCGAAGAACAAGCAGCGGAGCTCGAATCAGAGAAAAACGAACTTCTTCAAAAAATTACTGCCCAGGAAACGGCTATCTCTACATTGAACAGTAATAAAAAAGACCTGGAGCAACTGCTTGTTTCCAAAATAAAAGAGAGCGATGCCATGCAGCGCGAGGTTGCCGACAAACTGGCGGAAGCCGAATCCCGCCTGAAAGAAGCCGAACTGATCCATGATAATTTCTTTATCGAGACCATCCATGAGATGCGTACTCCTCTTTCGTTGGTGCTGGGTTCGTTGGCGTTGGTGGTGCAGAATAAGGATGAAAACGAGGATATGTCGACCCAGCTGCTTTCTGCCTATCGTAATACGCTGGCCTTGCAGGACCTTGCCGACCAGCTGATCGGAACACGCCGCGCCAATGATGTTGCCAACTATCTGCGTATCGCCCGTTACGACTTGATTGAGATATCCCGCCAGATATGTGACTTGTTTGTCGACTGGGTGGCTATGAATAACGTCGATTTCCAGGTCAATACCCAGACGGCTGTGTTATGGATCTGGCTGGACCGGCGTAAAATGGAATATGCTTTACGTACATTATTATCTAATGCATTCAAAAATACATTCGTTTACGGAAAAGTTACGCTGGATATTTCCGTGGTCCGCAAGGACGGCAGGGCCTACTGCGCTGTATCCGTACAGGACGAGGGGTTGAATGAAGATGAAAGTGCCCGCCGCGGTTTGAGGCAGGTGCACGATATGACGGAGGATATAGGCGGATTCTACAGCAATGAAACGACCGCTTCGGGTACGACCTACACATTATTAATACCGCTGGGCAAACAGCATCTGATGGAACGCCGTGTGGAATTTGTGGAACCGGAAGCCGACCTGGTGAAACTGAATGACCGCCAGAAGGAAGAAATTGCCGAATTTATCCAGGTGATCCCGCAGAAGAAGACTACCGGTAAGAAAATCCTCGTTATCGACGACAGCGACCAGATACGCTGGTTCCTGAAACATGTCTTTGCGAAAGAATATGAGATACTGGAGGCGCGTAACGGGGAAGAAGGTTTGAGTGTTGCTTTTGCCGCCAATCCGGACCTGATTCTTTGCGATGTGATGATGCCTGTCAAAGACGGGTTCGAAACCTGTAAGGAGTTGAAGGCCGATCCCCGTACTTCGCAGACCCCTGTTGTCATGCTGACGGCAAAGGTGGAGAGTGAGGATGTCATTGTCGGTCTTGAAGCCGGTGCGGATGATTATATCACGAAGCCTTTCGATGTTGAGATTCTGCGTAGTAAATTGAATAACCTGGTGAAACGGCGTGAACAGTTGAAGCAGTTCTTCACCAAGACGCTTGCAGGAACGGCTCCCCAGGAACCGGACGAAAACGAACCGGGCATACCGAGCAATCCGTTCATGGATCTGGTCGTGAAGAATATCGAAATGCATTTGGACGATTCGACTTTCGAAGCCAAAGTGCTGGCGGATTCATTGAATATGAGTTTGCCGACCTTATATCGTAAGATCAAGCAATTCTCCGATTGCAGTATCCTGGAGCTGACCCGTACGATCCGTCTGAAAAAAGCCGCCGAACTGATCCGGACCCAGCAATACTCCGTACAGGAAGTGGCTGAACTGGTCGGCTTCAACGATACCGCCACGTTCCGCAAACGCTTCACCGAGCAATATGGCACAACACCTTCGCAGTACGGGCAGCCGTAAGGTTAAAATCTGTTCTGGCGGGCTCAAGCCCGCCAGTTTTAAATTATTCTTTTATCCGGAGGTTATTTTCCTTTATTAAATGTTCGATTTCAGTAATGCTGATGGAGTCTTGTTCTGTTCGAATCTTCCTTATACCTCGACCCAAATCGGTTCCGGTTTCAGGATTATCTATTAATTCCTCTTGCAAATTCATAAGGTCCTTTTTCAAGGAACGATACTTTTTGCTTAAGTGCTTCAACTCCTTTAAAAATGTCGGAGCTGTGACTATGTTATAGTTCATCAATTACTTCCTGGAGGGTTTTTAATTTCTGTCCTGTACGTTTGGCTTCGGCTACTTCTTTTAGTCCGCATGATATACCGGCAAGTATTTCTTCTTTACTTATCGTTTCTTTTTCATATTCTTGCTTAAGGATTTGGTTTATAGATCGTTTCAATTTATTGAAGAGTGCTGTATCTTCAATATTCAGAATTTGGCGAGCCAACATTGCCTTATCCACTTCTAATTTTACATTTGCATCCATCTTGTTTCTATTTTAAGGTTTGTCATACAAACATAGATAAAATATTCTGTCTATGCAAATTCCCTAAAAACTCGTTTTAAACGAACCGTCATTTCGTTTAAAACGAGTTTTTTTTCGTTTAAAACGGACTGTAGGCTCGTTTAAAACGAATTTTCGCCCGTTTAAAACAAGATTTGGGCTTTCGGGCTGACTTTTACTGATATCATACTATCTAACTTGACGGTTATCAGTGAGTTGTACTGAAAAGTATATACAACTACCGGAGATGTCATTTTGTTTTTTTGCCATTGATATCTTCCAGCAAATATTTACCGGGTTTGAACTTGACTGTCGTTCTTGCCTCGATCATTACCGGGTCTCCGTTTTTGGGATTGCGTGCCATACGGGCAGTTTGCGGTCGCGGAGTCAATGTACCGAAGCCAATAATAACTATTTCTTCTTTCTGGCACATTTTTTCTGTTACGATCTCGATGTAAGACTCCAACACTTTTTTAGCCTTTTGCTTGCTCAGGCCGGATTTCTCCGCCAATGCTACAATGAGTTCTGCTCTGTTCATGAGTATTTTTCTTTAATGATTAATAATTCGACAAAGCTAATGAAAACAAGCGATCTAATTGAAATCTTTGGCCTATAAATATTGTCGGACCCTGCAAAAGATATTTTTACCCCTTTTTTGAGAGTCTTACATTTGTTGAGAATCGCATTGAAAGAACCGTTGAAAAACATTTAGAGTTTCACCGCTATTTATTGATACTGATACCTATTCAGCTTTTTTTAGGACTGCCATACCTTTGCAATGTCATCAGGAAACAAATTATCGTATAGGGTAAAAATGATAATCCTCTCATGGCTGAAACTAGTATTTTATTAAACGTATATTATATAACTTTTAAATTTAAAGAATATGAAACTAAGAAATTTATTATTCGGTACAATGATCGCTTGTGCGTTCGTTGCTTGTTCTAACGATGACGATCCTACTCCTAATCCGACTCCCGATGGCGGTGATGGTAAAACTTATGTTGAAGTTAATGCAAAATCAATTGAAACAAAAGCTAATGCTGATGCTACTATTTCCTCTCTGACTTTGATTGTGGCTGATAATGATGGTAAAATTGAAGCAATTGCAAGTGATGCTTCAAAAGACAAAGGGAAAGGTGATCTATCCCGTAAGGTTGCCGTTACCCCTGGTCGAAAGAAAGTGGTTATGCTTGCAAATGTAACTGTTAATGCAGGTTTTGTGGGAAAATCTCTAACTGATCTTGCAGCTGAAACAAATAGCATTGCTTCTGAAACAGATGGTAATCTGTCAATGAACTCTGTTGTTTATGATATTGATGTGGTGGCAAATGTTACAAATTATTTAGGATATGATAAAGCTAATGACGGAAATAATTATATAGACAAAGCTCCTACAGATGGAGTGAAATTGTATCGTAATGTTGCAAAAGTTGTTCTTAGTAAGATTTCTGTAGCAGACGTATTAGGTGAAGACAATACTCACTATCCAAATGCAGCATTGGATGTAAAACAAGTATATATTGCTAATGCAAAGGACAAGACATCAATCCTTCCTAGTGATTTTACTGAATGGGGTGAAACTCAAGTTTCGAGTAGTTTTAATTGGTTGGCAGGTGTTACTACAACTGCAGAAAGTAGTGATGATGTTAAATTCAAAGTGGAAGAGGTTAGCGACGCAACAGATAGTTATGCAGAAAGTTATTCTGGTAAAGTAATCAATGCAAAAGGAGAAAACGAATTTGATAAATCATTTTATGTATATGAGAACAATTCTGAAAATGACGTAAAAACTGATGCCAAAACTTTGTTGGTAATCAAAGGTGACTTCTCTTATGAAACTGCTGAGAAAGATGAATCTGGCAACCAGGTACGTACAACAATGCCCAATAGATATTATACAATCGCCATAGGTCGTACAGGATTTGAGAATGGTTTCTCTCTCCCCACTGATTTTGGCGCACTTCGTGGTGGAGCTGACGGTATCAATGGCGCTACTGCAGGACATGCCTTTGATGTTTTACGTAACTTGCAATACAATATCTCTTTGACAGTGAAAGGTATTGGTTATAAAACACCGGGTGGTAAAGGTGATTCACAAATGTTGGATGTTCAGGTTCAGGTTGTACCTTTCGGATATGTTAATCAAGATGTAACAATCGAATAATCCGGATTATTCAGAAAAAATAGAAAGCCCTCGGTGATTCCGGGGGCTTTTGGCTTTTTATATAATATTTGATAAGGGGTATTGGGTAAAGTTTATTTAGGAGTATTGAGTATTTTATCAAATATTCAATCTTAAAAACCTATGCAAAACTATCATTTTTAAGAGTGATAGATTTGTCTATTAATATAGAGAGAACCACCTATTCAAATGTTGAAACAGAGAACTTATTTTTGTATTGTCAATAAGAAAAAACGAAAAAATCTATAAATATGAAGTTCTATAGTTCTTTTTTAACAATTTTATCCGCGCTTGTTTTATGTATATCATGTTCTGAACATGATGTCATAGAGGAAAATACGGAACCGGAAATCGTCTATGACGCAACGTTTTCGTTATCTGTCAATCATACTGAAAAGGCTAAAACAAAGTCTAAGGAGGTAGGCAAAGTCGAAAGTAATAACTATATGTTTATTAAATCTTTGTCTTTAGCTGTTTTTCAGGGAGGTAAGTTGGTGGCTTTTTCAGAAGAAGAAGATGGTGAAAATGGCGTTTATCGGATCGAGGAGGTAGCAGTTCCGTCCGGAAACGTAAAGGTGGTTCTTTTAGCTAATGTGAAGGTGGGTGAACAGTATAAGAAACTGAATAATACAAAACTGTCTGACTATGAAGAAATGACTGTTTCTCTGGATGATGAAATAAATGGTTCTTTGTCTATGAGTAGCGGTTTTCTGGATTATAGTTTTAATCCGGGATATAATTTTGTAGGGTATGGAAGTAAAGGAGAAGAAGTAACAGTGGATCACAGTGGAGTTTCGGTGAGTGGAGTTGAATTGTCTGGTGAAAAGATCAAGATGGTAAGAAATGTATCTCGCGTTGAGCTAGCTGTTGTGTATTTGAAGCCAAACTCCGAGTATTTGGGAGAAGGTAATGTTACTTTTACAATAAAAGATTTTTTTGTAGCTAATGTAAAGAGTAAATCAAAACTGATTTTTGATAAAGGCGCTTCCGTTGAGTGTGAGACTTCTGATTTATGGTGTGGTAACTTTCCTACGGGAACAGGTAGCTTAGAGCCGAATACAAAAAAAAATTTCTTGTTTTATGATGTGACAAATCCTCCTTTAAATCATACCCTAATGAATGAATTATATCCTTTTGTGAATAATGATATAATTGTTTGTTCTGGTAATATTTTTGGACTTGATGAAAATAATAAAAATGTTGTTTCTCAAACGATTAACTATGATCCAAAAGCAGACTCTAAAGAGCCCCCTCATATAGGATATTCGGCAGGGTTTCCTTTAGGAACCTACTTCCATATTTACGAAAATAAAGATTTAGGAACCAATCGCACTCTTTTTGTTGTAAAAGGCGATTATACTTATAATCCGGTGAAGGGACAGATGAAAGTTTGGAAGGACAGATATTATACGGTAGTTGTGAATAAAGACAATAAAAAATCCGATCATGAGTATATCAAGCATAATTATCTATATGATATAAGTTTGACTATTGCCGGTCCCGGCTCTGAGAATCCATTCGATCCGGAAAGTACAGCTGATATTTCAGTTGCGATTGATGTGAAAGATTGGGATGTGGTCGATCAAAATGAATCTCTTGATTAAAAGATAATAATATAGGGTAAACGAAAATTAATTTATTATGAAACATATATTATTGACAAAGCAATTTCTGTTACTGGTTCTTTCTACGATATTATTATTGTCGACCAGTTGTATCAAAGACGACCTGGACGAGTGTTCGAACCTGACTTTGAAAGTCGTGAACTATAAAAATGACGATGTCACACCGCTGGGCGCTGTGAAGGACGTGTCGTTGTATGTATTCGACGAGAATAAGACCTTGTTGGAAACGGTTCAACTGGATCAGGATTTTATAGTGAACAGGAAAGCGATCGCGTTGAACTATCCGGAAGGAAAAAAACTGACCTTAGTGGCTTATGGTAACTTGTCAGGAGGAAACCAGATTGTGAAGGCCGGTACGAAAGCAGAAGAACTGCTGGTGTCTGTGAAAACCGCTGCTGACGGACTGGCTTCTTCGCCCGACTCCATCTTTTATGGTAATAAAGTCGTTGAAACATACGGCGCAGGCGGTTTCGTCGGTGGTAATCAGGAAATCGTGATACAGCCACGGACGGGGACGCTTACAATGCAAACCGTCAATTTGTCGAAAGCAGCTAAAAGACGTGGCTTATTGAAATCGGATGCCGAAGAAACGTATCAGTTTCAGGTAGACCGTACCATTGAAAGTCTCGATTATAATGGCGAGGAAACCGGCAATACGGTTTATTACAAGCCGGGTGGAGTATTGAAGAACCAGGAATGGATCACTCCTGAAAGAACCAATATGTATGACAACAAGAATCTGGAAGGTACGATCTATTATAATGGTGCGGAGTTGCAAAGCGTGGAAGTAGGAACCTATGCCGACGGAACTGTCGGCCCTATCACTGTGCAACCGCAGCAAAACACACTTGTGCAATTTGAATGGGATGAAAACGGCGCTTTTTTGGGTGCTAAAGTGAAAGTAACTCCTTGGGGAGTAGTTGACAACGATATTGACTGGTAATTTTTAAAAGAACGCAATATGAAAAATATAAATATAATCAAGCTATTCGCTTTGTTCTGCAGCGCAGTAATGATCGTGTCGTGTTCCAATGAGGACCTCGACCGCAAAGACGGCCCGACAGTCCCCGAAGGATTACCCGTCACCTTGAAACTTTCCGTCGGTACCCCCGAGGTGCCCGTGGTCGAAACAAGGGCGGTGGAGAATGGTGATAAAACATTTGGAGAGATAAAAAATGTAGGTGTTCTTTCCTATAATTCAGAAGGCGGAGATGTTTGTGCTACTTATGTGTCAGGTCAGACTACCGACATTTCTTTTAATACAAAAACGGGAAATCGTAAGACTTATGTATTGGTAAATTTGCCTGAGAGTTTGCAAAGTGAAGAAGCGTTGAAAACGACATTTGCAAACGATGGTGATATATTTAATTATCAAATAGATAATAATGTAGTGAAGCCAACTGAACCTACTGGTGAGGAAATGATGATGGGGTATGTTGTTCTTAAAAGTAGTGAAGATGATAGCAATGATAGATATCAATCAAATTATACAGAAAGTAACCCGAAAAATCGTCAAAAAGCTTCAGCAGATGTGATTTCTATTGAATCAGCCGATCAGTCTTTTTATGCGAGTGTAACACCTCCTTATTCGCATGTTGATTTTGTTATTGATAATAAATGTCGTAGCTTGGATAATGAAAATGCGGGCATAAGGGTTACTATTACTTCTATTTCTGTACATAATTTACCAACAAAATACTCTCTTTTCCCAAGTGCATGGACGCTTTCAGACGTGCATAAGAATGCTGTTTATATAAAGAGTAGCAATGATCAATCGTTAGAGGGGACTAATTTTTATATGTATGAGAATGCACAGGGAGTGAATGAGGAACTTAGTAGTGCTGATCAAAAAACTAAACGACCTATTGGTATTGAGATGCCAGAGGAACTTCAAAATATAGATTCTGATCCATTCGGTAACTGGGAATCATTATGGACGAATACTGCATGTACTTATATTCAAGTAGAAGGTTATTACGCTAAATGGAGGAAAAGCACAGATCAAGAAGAAGGGCAAAAAACTGTTGGTGATATTCGCTATCGTTTCTTTTTGGGAGAAAATAATTATAATAGTCTGGATGTTAAAAGAAATAGAAAATATACAGTCCATCTGGAGTTAAGTTCAGATGCCGGATATAATGAAATAAAAGTAAATTGGCGTGTCGCTGCTGATCTAAAGACAATAGGTTTTTCTCGTCGTTCGGTTATTATGGATGGAGAAGGTAGTTATGTATATCCATTTCGAATTATAAATAATACTGACCAAGAAGTTACTATTGTAATTGAAAATTATACCTGGGGACCTTGGAAGGTTAAAGCCGAAAATGGCACTGCTTCTGAGTCCGGAAGTATTACAGGTGTAGCAAATAAAGGTGGTACGTATTTTGAAATGACTTCTAATGAACCGGCTGTTGTTGGCTCTTCTGTAAGTGGTGCTGTATCTACTTGGAATACCGATGATCCATTAACAAAAATAACAAATGTTGATCAAAATTCGCCAACTGACAAGAGTTCATTATTTAATAAAATTCGTCGTGGTTCTATTTATCGCGAAAGAACAGTTACTGCATCTTTAGGAGAAAGTGTAGTGGATCAAATATTTATTCGGCAGTATCCTTTACTCTATTTACCTGTATCAGGAGCTTCTGTTGGAAAAGGACCTTATGTGGAGAGAATAGAAGAAGAAGGTACTGTTACTACTCTAGAGGCAGCAAAAGCTAGATGTAAAAAATTGCAAGATTTTGTAGGAAGTAGTGCTGCTTATACATGGCGGTTGCCTACTAAGGATGAGCTTAATATGATGAGAGCAGATAACACTAAAGATTTGCTTTATGAATTGCACCAAGGTTCATATTGGACTTCAGATGGGCTTGTAGATTTAAATGGATCTGTTAGTCAATCGGGTATTGGATATGTTCGTTGTGTATTACAACAAGGTCCTTCTGGTTCTTTTTGATTAATTACATAATATCATAGCATATGAAACTAACAAACATATTTCTCTCAACGTTGGCAGTTCTTTTGTGTGCTGCCTGTTCCAAGGATGACGATTCATCCAGGAATGAAAATGCGGATGCTAAAGTGAGCATTGTCGTGAAAGCTGCCGGTAGAACGGAAACGAAGGCTTTTCATCCCAACGATGAAAATGAACTTTCAGGAGAAGCTAAAGTGAACAGCCTGGCTGCATTTGTCTTTAATCAGACTGGTACGGAACTTTTCGGATACAAATGGCAGAATACTGCACCCGACGAAGGCGAAACGTCTATTCTCAATGTTCCGGCTAAAGCTGATCTGGCACAAATCGTGCTTATCTCTAATGTGCCCGAAAATAGCCTTGACGGAGTGAAGAATTATAGCGAACTCGAAGCACGCTTGGCTAAACTCGCCGATCAGTCACAAAATAACCTCGTGATGAGCAGCCAGGTTATTACAACTGAAAAAACTCTGGTCGCCGACGAAAACTATCTGGGATACTCTTCTATGGGCGAAGATAATATCAACGGTATCAGCCAACCTATCGAAATAACCCGCTTGGTGGCGCGGCTCGATCTGGTCGATGCTAAGACGAAGTTTACGAAAAAATCGTTGATCGACCGTTCGGTCAGAATCGATGAAGTACGTATACTCAACCAGAACACCGCTTCCCGCTATTTCAGCCGCGGATATTGGGGCGCTGTCATGGTGGACGGTAACCTGGCAAACAGCGAAGCAACTACGCTAAACCGCGTTATCTCTAACACCGCCGGATTCAGCGATACTCCCTATGTGCATTATGTGATGGAAAACGATGGATCGGAAGCCCCCACCACCCTGCAGGTCAAAGCTACACTGCTGGCAACGGATAAATACAAGGCGCAGACCAAGACGTTTACCGCCGTGATCAACAATAATGGACTGGAAAACAATTATAATCATAATTTCATCAAACGAAATTATGTCTATAAGCTCCATATCTCTTTCGGAGATAATAGTTTCGAAGAAGAAGATGCAACACTGGATGTTCAGGTACAGGTGGTAAGCTGGGGACCGGTCAGCCAGAATGTGGAAATCTGATTGTATAGGGTAATGAATGGTAGAACAAAATAAACGAATTATAATTATGAAACTAAGAAATTTATTAATAGCATCTTTGGCAATCTGCTCAATGGCATCCTGCACAAAAGACGATGACGGATTATCCACACCTCAGGAAGTGGATGCCTACTTCTCTATTGCGGCTACTTCCAATCAGATGACAAAATCATCTACTAGAGCTGGTGATAATAATGAAGGTGAAGGCGAAAACCAAGGGAAAACAGACGCTGGTACGGGAAATGAAGCAAAGATAAATTCGCTGACAGCCTATGTGTTTAATGCTGATGGGAAGTATGTAATTAGTAAACATGTGTCTTTAGGTAATGGAGGAGATGGAGATGCAAAGGCAGGTACAGAAAATGAAGATTATTCTGTAAATGATGGTTCTATTATAGCCATCAAAGGTATTCACGTAAAAGTGGCTAAACCTGCCCTGGAAAAGGGGGCTTCAGCTTCTAAATTTCAAGTTGTGCTGTTGGCAAATACAACACCTCGTTCAGTGGCGGATCTTGACGCTTTAAAAAAGGAGCAAATCGCTGATATTACTACATATAGTGACGCAGGAACAGGTGTAGCCTATTTACCGATGCATAGTGCAGTGTTATCTGTTGGCGGATTAAAAATATCTTATGAAACAGAGAATGGTACAACTAAACATGTATTGAATTGGTATGCAGGTGCAAATGAATCGAAACAGGCAGAAACTGATGATGGTACTCATAATGTAGCTGTACCTGACGGTAGTAAGTCAGTTTCAATGGTCCGTTCTGTAGCACGTGTTCAATTTGTTTCTTTGAAAACGGACTTTTCTGCATTACAGTATAAAAATTTGACTTTGACTGTTAAATCTATATTCCTGGCAAATGTTCGCGCTGATGCGACTGTTATGGGAAAAGAGAATCAGGAGGCAGATTTTTATAGAGGTGCTCCGGCTAAATTCGATATAATCCAGGATTTGATTGACTCAAAAGGCAGTATAAAAGGCTGTTTCAAGAAAGATTATTCAGGTGGTTTTTTAGTTGGTGATAATAGTCAGGATTTGTCATTCGATACTTATATTACAGCCAATAGTCCTGAATCAACACAAGGAATTGAAGGTGAGAGCGGAGCTTACCAAACTCGTTTGGTTATTGAAGGTGAATTGAAAGATAATGGAACTTCTTTGGGAACAAGATATTTCCATATTCCTTTGAAGTTTGAGGATGGTACTACTGAAGGAAACGTGGTAAGTAACAAGTTTTATAAAGTCTCGGCTGTTATCACGGGTGAAGGTAGTCCGAATCCGGATGAGATCCTGGAAAATACTTGTGTGAACTTCACTATTAAGGTCGCTCCCTGGAATGTTTATGAACAGAATGAATCGGATACAAACTAATTAAAAAATTGCAATTTTAATCTTAGCAGACGATAATAAGGGGAATGGCGGTGTGTCTTTTTGACATACCGCCATTCTCATTTTGGGGGTTAAAACTCTCAAATAGCAGAATTGTATAATTTTACCTATCTTTTTGTATGTTACACCTTTGTTGAATAGGAATCTCTGTGATACTCTGTTTGCTTTGTGGTATTTCTATCGCATTAAAGGGTACATCTATCAATTTTCGGAGTGGCGTTTTTACCCCCTAATCTTGAAAGTTTCGCCTATCTTATCCTATGGCTATTCGCAATACTTTTGCAATACAATCACAAACGAAATAAAAGTATTGGGTTATGAAACTTAGAAATATAATATTAGCAATCTCTTTAATCTTTGTCGCTTTTTCTTGTTCAATGGAAGACGATACGATTATGAATGACGTAGAAAACGGCATTGCAGAAGAATCTGAAATGTTTACAGCCATAAATTTTGGCCTCACTACCTCTGATATGACTACTAAGTCTAAAACGACTGTAGGGGCTGCTGATTCTCAAGATGCGGATGATAAAGAAATGACAGTTTCTTCTTATGATATTTTTTTACTGGAAGATAACAACGTTATTGGTATAATAAGAAAAGGTGGTGATGTTTCAAGCGAAACTTCAGATGGTATAACCTTAAAAAATTCTGAGTTTGTAACGAAATATAAAGATGGTCGCACAATAACTGCTTATGTAGTTGTTAATGCAACAACGTATAAAAGTGATGCAATTACAGACGATCCTTTTAATACTATTAAAATAGGTGATTCGAAAGAAGATATTGAACAAACAGAAATTTTTGGTCACTTGACTGCTGAATCTTTAGTGAAGGTTGGTGAAACTTCATTTATTATTGATGGAACTTTTCCGAAGTCGAAATCTGTAAATGTGGGAAGTCCAAAATCTATTAATGTTGAAGTAAAGCATGTTGCTGCCCGTTTGGAGTTCAGTAAATTTAATGTTATAGATAAAGGTGGTGTGGTAGAAGAAAAAAATCTTAATCCTTGTACTGTTAATTTGTTAGCTGCTGAATTTAGAAATATTCAAGAGAAAGGACTACTTAATGGAGCAGGAGCAAATGCCTTTTCTAAAAAGGTAATAAGTTTTAAAGCTGAGCAATCGCCAATTCTCACAGCTTATAGTTATAGAAATGACGGATATGATGATCAATATGTAGAATTGTATATTAAGTTTTCTGTTGAATATAATGGTCATGCTAAAGAATATGAAAAAACATACGTAGTGAATCCTAAGAGTGATAATAAGGGATCTGTTCTTGGCGGTAATCTTTATAAGATTGTTGTTAATATGGAAGTTTCTCCAAAATGGGTAGATGCTAATATCACATTAACTACAGAGGATTGGTTTTCTCATGATTTAGGCGAGGTTGACTTATAATAATATACTATATTGAAAGTCTTTAAAAGAAAGTATTGACGGTAAAATTATACAAATTATGAAAAGTAAAAATATATTCTTAACGATTGCATTTTCTCTGTTGGTGTTTGGTGCCTGTACAGAAGAAGAAATAATAGATGCTCCTGATGTGCAGGGAAAAGGTGATCTAGTATTAGAGTTGAGCTCTTCCTCTATCCAGACGGATGATATAACAAAGGCGGCTTCGAAGGACGAATCGCTGGCACCTATTGATAATGAAAAAAATGTGAAAGATGTTTATGTTTTTGTCTTTGATCAAAGTGGTAAAATTGTTGGTAGCCCAAACTATTTTAATTTTGGGTCGACAAAAGCTAATGGTACTTCTTCGGCGAATAAAACTGTTGTTATTGAAGCTCTTGATTTTGGTAGGTATGATTTTTGGGCTGTCGCTAATCCTACGAAGGATGACTATACAAACTGCAAAAATCTAACCTCTCTGCAAAAAATTATCGAAGGTGTTGAAAGCTATAACGAGGCATTTAGTGCTGATGCTTTAGTTAAGGTCGGAAGTAAAACAAACGTCGATTTTAAAGGCGGAGCAAATAGTGTTCAGATAAAGATGACTCAGTTGTCTGCACGTGTCGAGGTTGCTTTTAAACTTGGATTGGAAGGGAATGCACAATTGTCAGTAATTCCAACCGTTTCAAATATACGAACGCAAGCTTGGATAACAGATCCAATGAAGGTTGATGGCTGTTCCGAGAATGGAAAATATCAAGGAAGTTCGTTGACGCTTGATAAAGAAGGAACTCAGAATATTGTTTTTTATACTTATGGAAAAACAAAGGATAATCATTTAAATGTGAGTTTAGCAGGAAACATCGGTAAGGATACATATTCTTCTTCTTTTAATATTAATGTTCCCGATAATATTACTAAAGGGTGCATTCAGAACGGTCATTCTTACAAAGTTACTGCAGTTATAAAATCAATTCCGGTGACAGGAAAATTGGATGTTGAAATAGAAAGCTTTGAAGAGAAGTCTGTGGATTTTAGCTTTAATTGATGCTTACGATATAGATATAAAGAGTAAATAGTTTTCGGGACTTTCCGTTCTGCCTTCGGCTGTAAATGCCAGGAGGAAGAAAAGGATGTTCCGGAAGCGGCGAAGACGACCGCCCCGTAATCGAATAGTCTCCCCGAATAAATGAATAAAGCAGGCACGGATCGTATTTCGGTTCGTGCCTGTTTTTGTTCAATAAACCTTTGTCTGTCATGAAATAATCACTACATTTGTCGGTGAACATATAAAACTTTATAACTATGAAGTATCTAAATCCGAAAGCCGATTTAACATTCAAGCGGGTATTCGGCGAGCACCCCGATCTGGTGATGAGCCTGCTTAACGCATTGTTGCCTTTGAAAAAAGGCGCAGAGATAACCGAAATCGAGTACTTGCCCGCTGAGATGGTGCCGGAAAATCCCCTACGTAAATACAGTATTGTCGATGTCCGTTGCAAGGACAAGCAAGGTCGTCAGTTCCTGGTCGAGATGCAGATGTTATGGTCGCCTGAATTTTATCAACGCGTATTATTCAATGCCTCCAAAGCTTATGTCCGGCAGCTGGATAAAGGAGAAACGTATGAACTCTTGCAACCTGTTTACTCGCTTAACCTGGTGAACGATATCTTTGAACCGGAACTGGAGGGCTATTATCATCATTATGAACTGGTGCATGTAGAGCACAGCGACAAGGTGATCGACGGTTTACAGCTTATTTTTGTAGAGCTGCCGAAATTTACACCGCATAATTATGCAGAGAAAAAAATGCAGGTACTCTGGCTTCGTTACCTGACAGAGATCAACGAGCGTACGCGTGAGGTTCCGGAAGAACTGCTTTCCAACCCGGAAATAAATAAAGCCCTGACCGAACTGGAAGAATCTGCCTTTACCGAAGAGCAGTTGGCCGGCTACGAACATTTCTGGGACGGCATCAGCGTAGAAAAAACAATCTACAACAGCGCTATCCGAAAAGGCTTGGCAGAAGGCTTGGCAGAGGGCGAAGCAAAAGGTAAAGCGGAAGGCTTGGCAGAGGGCTTGGCAAAAGGCAAAGCAAAATTACATCTTGTAGCTGCCAATATGAAAAAGAAAGGCATAGACCTGGCTTCCATTATCGAATGTACCGGATTGGATGAAAAGACTGTTCGTAACCTTCCGTAACCGGACACGCCTCCACGCCGCCATCCTATCTTTGTATCATAATCGAGAAACAAAGGTGGAGTTAAATCGCCCTAAAGTGCAATAAACGGAAATAAAGTGCCGTATCGTCACGTAAAGACACGTAAGTCTACACCGCCGCAATCGCTTGCCGTACCTTTGTTTCGTAATCATAAAAACAAAGTATTATGGCATTAAAGTATGTAGTAAAGAAAACAGTTTTCGGTTTCGATGAAACTAAGACAGCGAAGTATGTAGCCCGTCCGTTGTTGGCAGGTAGTGTTGATTATTCCGCTCTGTGCGATCAGGTAACCAAGGTAGGACTGGTGCCGCGCGGTGTAGTGAAAATGGTTATCGACGGCGTGATAGATGCCCTCGAATGGAATCTGACCAATCACCTCTCGGTGAAATTGGGGGATTTCGGAACTTTTCGTCCTGCCTTCGGCTGTAAATGCCAGGAAGAAGAAAAGGATGTAACGGCGGATGTATTGCGCCACCGTAAAATTATCTTCACTCCCGGCAGTCATTTCAAAGAGATGCTGCGCAAAGTCAGCATCCAGAAGTTCGACATCCCGGAAACCGATGAAACAGGCGGTTCCGGAAGCGGCGAAGACGACCGCCCCGTAATCGAATAGTCTTCCCCGAATAAATGAATAAAGCAGGCACGGATCGTATATCGGTTCGTGCCTGTTTTGGTTAGTTATAACAGGAATGTTTCGACATTTTCGGATTCTATTCCGAGAAAGTCTGTATTTTCTCGGATTTTCACATGGGATAATCTTAGAAACGGTGATCAACTCGGACTATTTTTACTAGTATGGAAAGTCGGTGTTTCTATCCAGGGTTGGTATTTCTATCAAAAACGGGAAATATGGTAGGATTACCCTATTAACTTGAAAGACTTGCCTATCGTTGGGGATTATCGGAATAACTACTTTTGTAAACGTTGAAAATCTTTCTTTTTATGTAGATTTACAGGGTAGAATGAATAATATAATAATAATGTATATGAAAAAAGTACTTTTCCTCTTTTTGCTTTTGGCAGGTATGACGAATGTCTATGGACAGAAGTTTGCGGTAAAGTCAAATTTACTTTATGATGCGACTGCTACCATTAACCTGGGGGTAGAAGTGGGGTTGGCTCAGAAATGGTCGTTGGACCTGTCGGGTAATTATAACGGTTGGATGCTGGGAGATGAAGCCCGTTTTAAACATTGGCTGATTCAGCCCGAAGCCCGCTATTGGCTGTGTGAAAAATTTAACGGCCATTTCTTTGGCGTACATGCCCATTATGCGGATTATAATGTGGGAGGAATGAAAATTCTGGGTAAGAGTATGGAGGATAGTCGTTATCAGGGAAGCTTGTATGGTGCAGGTTTGTCATACGGATATCAGTGGCTGCTGGGTAGCCATTGGAGTATGGAAGCTGTGATCGGTATCGGCTGGGCACATCTCGATCAGGATAAATATCCTTGTGCTGTTTGCGGAGAACGGTATGATAAGTCAAAAGATTATTTCGGTGTGACGAAAGCGGCTCTTTCTTTTATCTATTTCTTTAAATAAGCAGGACGATGAATAAGAAAATGAAAAATATATATATACTGGCTGCAGCGTTGGCGGTGGTTTCTCCGGCTGCAATGGCACAGAAAGATGCACTGTCCAATGCCGTGAAAGTGGTTTGTAATGATGCGGTGCAAAAAGGGGATTCGCTTTATTTGGATGCTGTCATTACAGTGAACAGTAGTGCTGTTAAATCGTGTAAGTCGCTTGAACTGACTCCGGTGGTGGAAGCAGGCGACCGGAAAGAAGGTTTTCTTTCTGTCTTGCGTAACGGACGTATCCGCCATAAGGTGTATACCCGCGAGATCAAATTGAATAACCTGGCGGAAATACCTCATTATAGTGTGGCGAAAGTGAACAAGCAGCAACCGGAAGAGGTGATCCTTTACCAGGCTGCTATCGGTTGGGAAGACTGGATGAAACATGCGAAGATTTCGCTGGCTGCCGATCTTTGCGGCTGCGGACAGGAAGATGCCAATAAATTATTGGTGACTGATCATATTCGTCGTCGTCCGGATGCCCGTTATGAGGTTAAACCTGTGCTGGCGTATATAACACCGGTAGCGGAAACGGAAAAACATCGTGCAGAAGTGGGTACGGCTTATCTGGATTTCCAGGTGGGTAAATCTGAGATTTTGCCAGATTTCCGGAATAATGCTTCTGAACTGGATAAGATCAACGGTACGATCCGCTCGGTGACATCGGATAAAAATATCACTCCGAAAGGGATCCTGTTGAAAGGATACGCTTCTCCGGAAGGTTCATATGCATCGAACGACCGTCTGTCGGATAATCGTGTGAAAGCATTGCGCGAATATATACGTTCAAAGAACGATTTCCCGATGAGTTTCTTTACGTTGGAAAACGAACCGGAAGACTGGTCTGGATTCAAAGCACAGGCTGAAGCCGATCAGGATATGCCGGCACGCAATGAAGTGCTCGATATTATTAACAGTGATCTGCAGCCTGACCAGAAAGAAGCCAAACTGCGTGCGTTGAAAGGGGGAGCTGCTTTCAGTTATGTATTGAAAAATATTTTCCCGTCACTGCGTCGTTCGGAATACCGTATCGATTACACGGTTCGTGAGTTTACGGTGGAAGAAGGCCGTGAGATTATCAAGACCCGCCCGCAGCAGTTGAGTCTGAGTGAAATGTTCGCCGTAGCCAACAGCTATGAAACGGGAAGCAAGGATTATAATGATGTATTTGAAATAGCTGTGCGCATGTACAGTTCTGATCCGGTGGCAAATCTGAATGCTGCTAATATCTCTATAGGAAAAGGCGATTATGCTGCTGCTAAAAATTATCTGGCGAAAGCCGGTGATTCGGCAGAAGCGATTCATGCCCGTGGTGTTTTGAAATTGATTGAGGGTGACCTCGACGGAGCTGAGGTGTTGTTGAAAAAGGCAAAAGATGCCGGTGTGATAGGAGCAGCAGACAATTTGAGAGAATTACAGCTGAAAAGAGAGGATAATGCTCTGTTTGATAGTTTCGACGCGCATAATTGATACATATACCGCGTAGAATCATGATAAATAAAGTCTATTTTTGCATTGGAATGATTTATGAAAAAGCATAAAAATAATAATATGGAACATGCTGCACAAGTTGAGAACGTTCTAGTGAACGAGATCGACAACCAGAACGGGGTTCATCTCTATCTGGAAGGAAATAAATGGTGCGCCTATGAACGTTCCGCTTATTATCTGGCACAGTTAAAAGTACCGGTTGTAATAAAGAAGGAAATAGTTCGTGACGGATACGACGTCGTTTTGTTAAAAGCTTTTTTTGAAGTGGATGACATGCGTCTGCCTCTAGCTCCGAAAACAGTGTTGAAATCGGTGGCTGATGATAAGTTACTGTTCCAGTTGAACGATCAGATTGACGGTTTTCCTGAATGGAAAGCTTGTCAGCTGAATAAATTACCAGCATAAAAGGTGAAGCCGTGAGGCTTTGGTTAAGTATACTAAGTTGTAAAATTGAGGGTGTATTAAGTCCCCGGAAGTGAGTGGTTATCCTTCCGGGGCATTTTTTTTAGTTGACAGTTGATAAGTGACGGTTGACAGTTAGAGGGAAGGGGTTTGGAAATAGACGATTACCCGGGCTTCCGGTGAGAGGGTGAGGGTGAACTCGTTTCCCAGGGCTTCGTTGAGGCTTCCTTGCCACCAGGCTGTCAGGCGACGGCGGGTGATGGGCCAGCGGAGACCTTCGGTGGTTATTTCGCCACAGGGGTACATCGAGAAGATGGATATTTGCTGGCCGGGGGTACAAGCCAGGGTCATTGTTTGTTGTACGGGGACGAAGTGTCCGTAGTCGGAGAGCATTTCCACCTGTTCGAATAACGGTGCGTAGTCCGTCAGTAGGGAGATATTACCGAGCGTATGGTCTTCACGAAGTCCGGTAGCTCCCAGGATCAACAGTTTCCGGTAACCTGCAGCGTGGGCAAAACGGACTGCTTTGGTCAAGTCATTTATCTCCTGATCTTCCACGGTATGGATGCGGTCGGCATATAGCCGGAGCATTTCCTGTGGAATACTGTCCAGATCACCGACAATGGCTGCCGGCTCCAGCCCCCGTTCGTGCAGATTTTGTACCGCTCCGTCACAGGCAATAATAGCCGGTGCAGATTTTAAAAGCTCCAACGGTCCGGCTGTTTGCGGAAAACTTCCGTTAGCAACCACTACACAATCATATATTGTTCCCATTTGTATTTATTCCTTTCTTTTTCCAGGTATAATATCCGACAATGGCTAAAATACCGTAGCAAATGTACAAAAACATGGTAGGATATAAGCCCCGCAGATAATAAAGATAGACAGATACGAAGTTGACGATAACCCAGAATATCCAGTGCTCGATGATACGGCGTGCCAGCATCCAGGTGGCAACGATTCCGACGGAGGTGGTGAAAGCATCGCCCATCGGGATAGGCGAGTCGGTGAAATTGTGAAGTACGTAATAGAGCAGGGCGTATGTAATGAGGATAGCCGATGCTATCCCCATGAATAAAGGCCAGGTAATATGACGGTAGAAAATTGTATCATCGGAGACTTTTTCTTCTGATACATTTTTTTTCGTATAGGTCCATTCTTTGAAACCATAAATACTGATGGCAACATAGTAGATATTCAGTCCCATATCTGCATATATTTTGGCAAAGAAAAAAACAAAAACGTAGACCAGTGAGGTCAGAAAACCTACCACCCACATTGCTTTATGTTGTCTGATCTCCAGTAACAGGTAAAGGATTCCTGTAATGACACCGAAATATTCCAATAGATGCTCCATTTTCTTAGAATTTGAATGTTACTCTTGCCATGATATTCGTACCGGCTTGTGTAAAGTAGCCGTCGTCCTTGCTGACTTCACCTCCGCTTATGTAGGTGTAGACCCAGGCATTTGTTTCGTATTTTTCGTTGAAGATGTTGTTGACACTTACATCTACACCGAGTTCCTTGATGAATTTAGGTTTGAAGACATATCCGACACGCAGGTTGTTCACGAAGTAAGGGTCGATCGAACGGTCTTTGGTGGAGGTGTTGTCGATGTACTGGCGGCCTACGAACTGTGAGTTGAAGCTGGCAGAGAATCCTTTCAGGCTGAAATCGAACATGCTATTGGCGATGATGCCGGGAGAAAAGGCGATATCGGTCGTTCCCATATATTCACTTGCCTGGCCGCCGTTATCGTAATCATCCATATAATGGGTGTAGTTTTTAATTTTGTTACGGCTCAGGGTCACATTTCCGTTCCAGTCCAGCCAGCGGGTGATGCTTACGCCTCCGGTCAGTTCGATACCCATACGGTAGCTGTCTTTGATATTGCTGGTCAGTGCTTCACCTATCTCGCTGATTTTACCGCTAAGGATCAGTTGGTTGTTGTAATCCATAAAATAGAGGTTGGCACCGACACGGAAACGTTCGTTGCCGAAGCTATAACCGGCTTCGTAATCGTACAGGGTCTCATGCGAGGGTCGTTCATTGGCTGCGGCTTCCGTAAAATTGTCCCGGTTCGGCTCCCGGTTGGCAACGGAAAAAGAGATAAAAGCGTTATGGCCGTCTTTCTGGAAATTAATACCCGCTTTCGGATTAAAGAAGTTCCAGTGTTTGTCTACATCGACGTTGTCACCGCCTTTGTCGTCACTCCCTTTAATGGTATAATGGATACCGCGGTATTGCAAGTCGAGGTATCCGTTCAAATACGGGTGAAACCGGTAGTTGCCTTTTACATAAAAGTTATAATCCAGTTTGTTTCCTCTGTTACGGTAATATTCGTAGTCAGGTTGCGGAAGTGCTTCGCCGTTCTTCACCCACATGACACGCCCGAAATGATCGCCCACATATTTGTTGACTGCAGAACCGAAGCTCATCTGAAGACGTTCGGTACGGTAGTTGGCACTGTAGACAACGCCGTAGAAATCGTTGTCCAGCCATTTACGACGGACGAGGTCTGACTTGCGGATGGTGTCGCCCTGTCCGTTTATATAAGCTGGCAGCTTGTAACTGCTGAATTTTGCGTTCCCTTTATAATCTTCGTAATATCCTTCCCCGTGTGTGTAGTGGAGGGTCAGGTTCATATTCCACAAGTCTCCCAGGCGTTGGCTTGCCATCAGGTGATAGTTTTGTTGCCAGTAGTTGTCTGTCTGGTTGTCATAAAACTTTTTGACACCGTTTTCTTCGTATTCCCCACAGGGGTTATAGGTACGGTCGATTTTCAGGAGAGAGGAGGGAACGCCGGTCCATGCCTGATACGTTTTTTCTATATTTCCGAATGTCTGGAAGCGGACCAGGGTGTTGTCTCCGTAATAGGTGGCGGAACCGAAATACGAATGCATGTTGGCTGTCGCCCGGTCGATATATCCGTCGCTCTGAACATTGGAGTAGCGGGCATCGAACACAAAATGGTCGTGCAGCAATCCGGTTCCCAGCTTGACCGAGTTTTTCACAGTCCCGAACGAACCTCCCGAAAACGTATATTCGGCGTAAGGTTTCAGATCAGGTTTCTGTGTCTGCATAGCTACGGTAGCACCGAAAGCGGCAGCTCCGTTGGTGGATGTTCCGGCACCTCGCTGTATCTGTATATTATCGACGGAAGAGGCGAAGTCGGACATGTTCGCCCAAAAGACGGTATGCGATTCGGAGTCGTTGACCGGTACTCCGTTGACCGTGATGTTAATACGGTTGGCATCTGTTCCGCGGATACGGAAGCCGGAATAACCGATACCTGTCCCTGCATCCGAGGTCATGATGACGGACGGAGACTGTGAGATAAGATAGGGGATACCCTGACCGTCGTTTTTACGGTTGAGTTCGTTTTTGGATAGTTCGCTGTAAGCAACCGGAGTCCCTTTGGCTACCCGGGTGGCTGTGACGACTACCTCGTCCAGTGATAAGTCGCGTGAGATTTTTAAAGAATCGGTGAGATCCGGCTTGTTTTCTGCTGTCGCCCATGTGGCCAGTGAACCGGCAATCAATAATAATACACTTTTCATCCTTTTTACCTTAATGTTTAAAACCTGATAAGTGAATAGGAGAGGTGTGTTGTGTGAAGAAATATACCATTGTTTTACAATTCCCTTCGTCGGCATTATCCGTAGCAGGTAATATGGGTATAATCTCAGCCTGCGGCACGTACCTGTTTGGTACGCTGCAAGCACCCCTTTGTATTCGGGTGGCAAAGATAGGGAAAGTTCAGAGATTGCACAAATTGAAAAAAAAGATTACATATGTTTGAAAACTCACTGATTATTTGTATATTTGCGGGCGATTAAGCGAAGATGAGGAGGGGGCGGGTAGTCCCCTTCTTTTGTTCTTAACTGTATGTTTATGATTGAAAAGGGCGTAATAACTCAGTTGGTTGAAGAAAAATTGGCTTCTTCCGACAATTATTTGGTTGACGTAGTGGTTAAACCGGGAAACCTTATTATTATTGAGATTGATAATGATGAGGGAGTTTGTATTGATGATTGTGCGGAGTTGAGCCGGTATGTGGAAGAACATCTGGACCGTGAGGTGGAAGACTTTGAATTGGAAGTCGGATCGGCCGGAGTTACTTCTCCTTTTAAAGTACTTCGTCAATATGTGAAGAATATAGGAAACGAAGTAGAAATACTGCTGAAAAGTGGTGTAAAACTGGCCGGAGTTTTGAAATCGGCAGATGAAAACGGGGTGGTAGTTACTGTTGAAAAACAAGTAAAACCCGACGGAGCCAAACGTAAAGTTACTGTCCAGGAAGATCAATCCTATACATTTGATGAAATAAAATATACAAAATACCTAATAAGATTCAAGTAAAGAAAGATTATGGCCAAGAAAGAGGAAACAATCAGTATGATTGACACACTTGCGGAGTTCAAGGAGTTGAAGAATATAGATAAGGATACGATGATCAGCGTGCTGGAAGATTCCTTCCGTAACGTAATCGCTAAAATGTTCGGTACGGATGAGAACTATGACGTAATTATCAACCCTGAAAAAGGTGACTTCGAAATCTGGAGAAACCGTACGGTTGTGGCTGATGACGAACTGGAAGATCCGAATCTGCAGCTTACGTTGACCGAGGCCCGTAAGATCGATGCCGACTGTGAAGTTGGTGAAGAGGTGACCGACGAAGTGCATTTCGCTGATTTCGGACGTCGTGCCATTCTGAACCTGCGTCAGACGCTGGCTTCGAAGATACTTGAATTGCAGAAAGATAGTTTGTATGCTAAATATAAAGATAAAATAGGTGGGATTGTAGCAGCTGATGTATATCAGGTGTGGAAAAAAGAGATCCTGTTGCTGGATGACGAGGGGAATGAATTGCTACTCCCGAAAACAGAGCAGATCCCTTCTGATTTCTACCGTAAAGGTGAAACTGTTCGTGCGGTTGTGCAGAAGGTGGATAATTATAACAATAATCCGAAGATTATTCTGTCGCGTACAGATAAAATGTTCCTGCAGCGTTTGTTCGAACTGGAGGTCCCCGAAATTAATGACGGCCTGATCACGATCAAGGCTATCGCGCGTATCCCGGGTGAAAGAGCAAAAGTGGCAGTCGAGTCGTACGACGACCGTATCGACCCGGTAGGTGCTTGTGTGGGTATGAAAGGTTCTCGTATTCATGGAATTGTTCGTGAATTGAGAAACGAGAACATTGATGTCATTAATTATACATCCAATGTATCACTGTTTATTCAGCGTGCATTAAGCCCGGCAAAAATTTCTTCTATACGAGTGAACGAAGAAGAACACAAGGCGGAGGTTTATCTTCGTCCTGAAGAAGTTTCATTGGCTATTGGTAAAGGCGGTTTGAATATTAAGCTGGCCTGTATGTTAACAGAATACACGATCGATGTATTCCGTGATGTGGAAGGTGCTGATGAGGAAGATATTTATCTGGATGAATTTACAGATGAAATAGATGGCTGGGTGATTGAAGCGTTGAAGAATATAGGTGTCTATACGGCGAAGGGGGTTTTGGCAATGAGCCGTGAAGAAATTATTGAACGTGCCGACCTTGAAGATACGACAGTTGACGAGGTACTAGCTATCTTATCTGCCGAATTTGAGGAAGAAAGTAAGGATGAAAGTCAGGAATAAAGTATTACGACAAAGTTAGATATGCCTATAAAATTAATACAAGTACAAAGAAAATTAAACGTGGGAATCAACACGGTTGTTGAATTTCTGCATAAGAAAGGTAATCCTGTTGAGGAGAATGCAAACCCCAACACGAGGATCAGTGATGAACAGTATGCTTTGCTCGTAAAAGAGTTTGGAAAGGATCTGCCTGAAGGAGGCTTTGAACGTCCGCGGGTAGAACGTCCTCACAGAGAGAAAGAAGCTGCTTCTGTGAAAGAAGAGAAGGCTTCGGAAATTAAAACAGTGATCCCGGAAGAGTTCAGGCCTAAAATCGTTACGAAAGGCCGTATCGACCTGGAAGGACAACATAAAAAATCTCAGGAGGCTCCTGAAGTGAAAGAAGAGCCGGTAGCGAAACCGCAGCCAGAGGTAAAACCTCAGCCTGTAGTCGAACCGCAACCGGTAGTTAAAACTCAGCCCGTTGCCGAGCCGCAACCGGTTGTAGTCTCTGCTCCTGCTCCTGAAGAAAAACAGGTAGAAGCCCCTGCTAAACAGGAAAAACAGGTGACAGCTCCTGTAGAAAAACCTGTGGAGAAAAAAGAAGTAAAAGAGATAGTTGTGGAAAAAGAAAGAATCGAAGAGAAAAAACCGGAAGTTACAGTGAAGCCGGAAGCGACGAAAAGCTCTTCTGAAGAAGTGGACAAAACGGCCGCAGATGGTCAGCCTTCTGCAGAATCGGAAGACGATAACCTGTTCCGGTTGAATACTCCGAAGTTCGAGTCGAATATCAAGGTAACCGGTAAAATTGACCTGACTGCCTTGAACCAGTCTACCCGTCCTAAGAAGAAAACAAAGGAAGAGAGACGAAAAGAACGCGACGACAAACGCGAAAAGTTCAATAACAATAATAGACCGGGACAACCGGGATTCCATAAGGGACCGAAAGATCCGAATGCTAAACCGGGTGCACCGGTAAAGCCGGGAGCTGTTGCCAAACCGGGTGCTCCTGTTAAACCGGGTGAAGCCGGTGCGGATGCGAAAAAGAAACGTAACCGTATCAAGAAGGATCGTGTGGATGTGAACAATACTCCGGGTACAAACTACAGCCGTCCGGCTAATCAGCGTGACGACCGTGGCAAACCGCGTTTGAAAAAGCCGGTTAAGGCTGAAGTAAGCGAGGAGGATGTACAGAAGCAGATCAAGGAAACGCTTGCTCGCCTGACCAATAAAGGCAACAAGAATAACAAAGGTGCCAAGTACCGTCGTGATAAACGTGATGCCGCCGTCAAACGTGAGCATGAATTGATGGAACTGGAGGAACAGGAAAGCAAAGTATTGAAACTGACCGAGTTCGTTACGGCAAACGACCTTGCCAATATGATGGATGTACCTGTGACAAAGGTTATCGCTACTTGTATGAGTATCGGTATCATGGTTTCCATCAACCAGCGCCTGGATGCGGAAACGATCAATATCGTAGCCGACGAATTTGGTTTCAAGACAGAATATGTCAGTGCAGAGGTGGTTGAAGCCATCAATGCTGATGAAGAAGATGATAATGAAGAAGACTGGGTTGCACGTCCGCCTATCGTAACTGTGATGGGACACGTAGACCACGGTAAAACTTCTTTGCTGGATAATATCCGTAAAGCAAACGTAATTGCCGGTGAAGCGGGTGGTATCACTCAGCATATCGGTGCTTATAATGTGAAACTGGCAAGCGGACGCCGCATTACTTTCCTGGATACGCCGGGGCATGAGGCATTTACCGCTATGCGTGCCCGTGGTGCCAAGGTAACGGATATTGCTATTATTATTGTAGCAGCTGACGATGCCGTCATGCCGCAGACTATTGAAGCGATCAATCATGCTTCGGCTGCCGGTGTTCCGATTGTATTTGCAATTAATAAGGTAGATAAGCCGCATGCGAACCCTGAGAAGATCAAGGAAGAGTTGGCTAATATGAATTATCTGGTGGAAGACTGGGGTGGTAAGTACCAGAGCCAGGATATTTCTGCCAAGAAAGGCATGGGTGTGGAAGAGCTGCTTGAAAAAGTATTGCTGGAAGCTGATCTTTTGGATTTGAAAGCTAATCCGCTGAAACGAGCAGTCGGTTCTATCATCGAATCTTCTCTGGATAAGGGACGTGGATATGTTTCAACCGTATTGGTTGAAAACGGTACGCTGAAGATGGGAGATATCGTGTTGGCAGGTACACATTACGGACGTATCAAGGCTATGTTCAACGAACGTAACCAGCGCGTGGAAAAAGCCGGTCCTTCCGAACCTGTATTGATCCTCGGATTGAACGGAGCTCCTCAGGCTGGCGATACATTCAATGTCTTGGAAACAGAGCAGGAAGCACGTGAAATAGCAACACGTCGTGAACAGCTACAGCGTGAGTTGGGTATCCGTACACAGAAGATGCTGACGCTGGATGATATCGGTCGCCGTATCGCCGTGGGTAACTTCCAGGAATTGAATGTGATCGTGAAGGGTGACGTGGACGGTTCTGTAGAAGCATTGTCCGACTCTCTGATCCGTTTGTCTACGGAAGAGATCCAGGTGAATGTGATCCACAAGGCTGTCGGTCAGATCTCCGAATCGGATGTTGTACTGGCTGCTGCTTCGAATGCGATCATCATCGGGTTCCAGGTGCGTCCGTCTGTACAGGCTCGCCGTAATGCAGAGAAGGATGGTGTTGAAATCCGTCTGTACTCTATCATTTACGACGCGATCGAAGAAGTGAAGAGTGCTATGGAAGGTATGCTTTCACCGGAGATCAAGGAAGAAATTACCGCTTATGTGGAAGTACAGCAGGTATTCAAGATCACGAAAGTGGGTACGGTTGCCGGTTGTATGGTTAAGGAAGGTAAGATCAAGCGTACGAATAAGATCCGCCTGATCCGCGACGGTATTGTAATCTATGCCGGTGAGCTGGGATCGCTGAAACGTTTCAAGGATGACGTGAAGGAAGTGGTTGCCGGATTGGATTGCGGTTTGAATATTACGAACTTCAATGATATCCAGGTTGGCGACGTAATTGAATCGTACGAAGAAACTGAAATAAAGAAAACTTTATAAACATGAACTGGTTAGACATTGTATTAGTATGTCTGGCAGGAATTGGATTTGCGAAGGGCCTGTTTGATGGAGTCATCAAACAGGTTGTTTCGCTTATAGCCCTGATGGCTGCGATATTTTTCTGTGCCAAAGCGGCAGCCTGGCTGAGGGGATATATACTGGCTTCGGGCTGGTTTCCGGAAGAGGGAGTGACTATACTTAGTTATATAGCCGGATTTATCCTGATACTGGGTGTGGTTATGCTGGCAGGAGAGATTGTTCACAGAGTGATCGGGGTGACGCCGCTCAGTATTCTGAACCATCTGGCTGGGGGCGTATTCGGGTTGTGCCTGACGGTTATATTCGTCAGTCTGCTGTTGAATATATTGGAGGCGGTCGACCGTGGGTCGGTATTGATACCCCGCGAATCGAAGATAGAATCACGCTTCTATAATTCTGTTAAAGAAATAGTTCCAACCATTTACCCCGGAAATTTGTTTTCATGGAAGGAATAGTATAATAATTGAGAATTGAGAATTGAAAATTGAGAATTACCGGGGTGGATGTCTTTAATTTTCAATTCTCAATTCTTAACTTTCAATTAATTAGATATGCAGGAGTCAAACGACATAATTAATGAGGTAACGAGTGGTGATTATAAGTACGGCTTCGTTACCGATATCGATACGGAAATGATTCACCGTGGTCTCGATGAGGAGACCGTCCGTATCATTTCTGCCAAGAAGAATGAACCGGACTGGTTGTTGCAGTTCCGTCTGAAGGCTTTCCGCCACTGGCTGACGCTGGAGATGCCTACATGGCCTCACCTGAACATTCCGCCGATTGATTATCAGGATATAATTTATTACGCTGCTCCGAAAAAGAAAGAGGGCCCGAAAAGTCTGGATGAAGTGGATCCGGAATTGTTGAAGACATTCGACAAATTGGGTATTCCTTTACATGAGCGTGCTCAGTTGGCGGGTATGGCGGTAGATGCTGTCATGGATAGTGTTTCCGTCAAGACGACATTTAAAGAAACGCTGGCAGAGAAAGGGATTATCTTCTGTTCATTCAGTGAAGCGGTACAACATCATCCGGACCTGGTACAGCAGTATCTGGGAAGTGTGGTCGGTTACCGGGATAATTTCTTTGCCGCTCTGAATTCGGCAGTTTTCTCTGACGGCTCGTTTGTTTATATACCGAAAGGAGTACGCTGTCCGATGGAACTTTCTACTTATTTTCGTATCAATGCTGCCAATACGGGACAGTTCGAGCGTACGCTGATCGTCGCTGACGATGAGGCGTATGTCAGCTATCTGGAAGGATGTACGGCACCGATGCGTGACGAGAACCAATTACATGCGGCGATCGTTGAGATCGTGGCCAAAGAGCGTGCCGAAGTGAAATATTCGACTGTTCAGAACTGGTATCCGGGTGATAAGGAGGGTAAAGGCGGTATCTATAACTTTGTGACCAAGCGCGGTTTGTGCAAAGGAGAAGGAAGTAAGATATCCTGGACTCAGGTGGAGACTGGTTCAGCTATAACCTGGAAATATCCGAGCTGTATACTGGCTGGAGATAATTCAGTCGGCGAGTTCTATTCGGTTGCTGTTACCAACAATTACCAGCAGGCGGATACCGGAACGAAGATGATTCATTTGGGGAAAAATACGAAAAGTACGATTGTCTCCAAAGGTATTTCTGCCGGGCATAGCCAAAATAGCTACCGTGGTCTGGTGAAAGTCTCTCCGCGTGCCGAGGGTGCCCGCAACCATAGCCAGTGCGACAGCTTGCTGTTGAGTTCGACTTGTGGTGCACATACGTTCCCTTATGCTGATATTCAGAATGAAACGGCTGTGGTAGAGCATGAAGCTACGACAAGTAAGATCAGTGAAGAACAATTGTTCTATTGCCAGCAACGTGGTATTTCAGTAGAGGAGGCGGTCGGTCTGATCGTAAACGGATATGCCCGTGAAGTAATGAACAAGCTGCCTATGGAATTTGCCGTGGAGGCTCAGAAATTACTGACTATTTCTCTGGAAGGAAGTGTAGGATAAATCAAATTGTCAATTCATAAAGTTATGTTAGATATAAAGAACTTACATGCCAACGTAAATGGCAAAGAGATATTGAAAGGAATCGACCTTTCTGTAAAGGCTGGTGAGGTACATGCCATCATGGGACCGAACGGTTCGGGTAAAAGTACCCTGAGCAGTGTATTGGTTGGTAATCCGGCTTTCGAAGTGACTCAGGGTGAAGTTATTTTCAACGGAAAGAACCTGTTGGAACTGGAACCGGAAGATCGTAGCCGTGAAGGTATTTTCCTCAGCTTCCAGTATCCGGTAGAAATTCCGGGTGTAAGCATGGTGAATTTTATGCGTGCCGCACTGAACGAGCATCGTAAATATAAAGGGTTGGCTCCGGTTTCTGCCACCGATTTCCTGAAACTGATGCGCGAGAAGCGTGCCATCGTCGAACTGGATAACAAATTGGCAAGCCGTAGTGTGAACGAAGGCTTCTCCGGTGGTGAAAAGAAACGTAATGAAATATTCCAGATGGCTATGCTGGAACCTAAACTGGCTATCCTGGACGAAACGGACAGTGGTCTGGATATCGATGCCCTCCGTATCGTGGCAAACGGTGTGAATCAATTGCGTACGCCGGAAAATGCAGCGATCGTAATCACTCACTACCAACGTTTGTTGGATTACATTAAACCGGATGTTGTACATGTTTTGTACAAGGGACGTATCGTAAAAACTGCCGGTCCGGAACTGGCCCTCGAACTGGAAGAAAAAGGTTACGACTGGATCAAGAAAGAGATGGGGGATGAGTGAGATGAGAGCCGAACAACAATATATCGATCTTTTTACCCAATATGAAGACTTGGTGTGCCGGCATAGTACTGCGGTGATGAATGCTCCGCGTGCTGAGGCTTTGGCCGATTTCGACCGCCTGGGTTTTCCTTCGGTAAAGAGTGAAGATTATAAATATACAGATGTGGCGCAGGCTTTTGCTCCTGATTATGGAGTGAATATAAACCGCCTGGCTATTCCGGTCAATCCTTATGACGTATTTCGTTGTGATGTCCCGAACCTGAGTACTTCTTTGTATTTTGTCGTGAATGATACTTTTTACGACAAGATGATGCCGAAAGCGCATTTGCCTGAGGGTGTATACGCCGGTGGTTTGAAAAACTTTGCAGAGAAATATCCGGAAGTGGCTGCCCGCTATTACGGAAAAGCTGCTAAAAGTAGCCATGACGGTATAATCGCATTGAATACAATGCTGGCGCAGGATGGTTTCGTGCTTTATGTGCCGGAAGGTGTAGCTGTGGAACGCCCTATCCAGCTGATCAATATATTCCGTAGTGATGTGGATGCGATGGCTAACCGCCGTATCCTGGTTATTATGGAACCGCGTTCGGAAGCTAAATTGCTGATCTGCGATCATAGTATAGACGATGTGAAGTTCCTGGCCACTCAGGTCGTTGAAATATTTGCTGCTGAAGGAGCTTATTTCGATTATTACGATTTGGAGGAAAGTAGTATTTCTACATCCCGTTTTGCTTCCGTTCATGTGAAACAGGAAGCTTCCAGTAATGTCCTGGTTAATGGCATTACCTTGAATAACGGCCTTACACGTAACAATTATTATATCGAGCTGAACGGGGAATATGCAGAAACGACGCTTTGCGGTATGTCTGTCATGGACCGTGAACAGCAGGTGGATACATACAGCCATATTACGCACGCTGTCCCTAATTGTACAAGCAACGAGCTCTTCAAGAATGTACTGAACGATCATGCTGTCGGTGCTTTCAGCGGACGTATCCTGGTGAAGGAAGATGCTCAGAAAACGGCAGCTTTCCAGACAAACCGTAATCTCTGTGCTACCCGTGAAGCGCGTATGTACAGTAAGCCGCAACTGGAAATCTATGCGGATGATGTAAAATGTTCACATGGTATGACAACCGGACAGCTGGACGAAAATGCATTGTTCTATATGCGTAGCCGTGGTATTCCATTGAATGAGGCACGTATGATGCTGAGTGTTGCTTTTACATCGGATGTGATCGATCATGTGCGTCTGGATGCGTTGAAAGACCGTCTGCATAAGTTGGTTGAAAAACGTTTTCGCGGAGAGCTGGCACGTTGTGCCGACTGCCGTATCTGTAAATAAGATATTATTCTGATCTTTATAAAGGCCCGGATAGATGTTATGTCTGTCCGGGCTTTTTTGCCTATCTTTGTATTTCACCAATCATTTATTATCATATGCAATTGACTCATATAGCGATTTGGACGAAAGAATTAGAACGTTCCCGCGAATTTTATACAACGTATTTTAATGGGAAAAGCAATGAAAAATACGTGAATCCCAGGAAAGGGTTTGCTTCTTATTTTGTGACTTTTGAGGGAGGTGCTTCCCTGGAAATTATGCAACGGACAGATGTTACAGAAGAGAGGGATGGATTTTTTATAGGTCTCGCCCACTTCGCTTTCTCAGTCGGTTCAAAGGAAAAGGTAGATAGTATGATAGAACTGTTTCGTGAAAATGGTTATACAGTACTCGGTGAACCACGAACGACGGGAGATGGTTTTTATGAGGGATCCATTGCTGATCCTGACGGAAATATTGTAGAAATAATTGCCTGATATGGAGATACGTATTGAACAAGCGACAGATTATCCTTATGATTTGCTTCTGTTGGCGGATCCGAACCGTGAGTTGGTAGATAATTACCTGAAAACATCTGATTGTTTTGTCGCTTTGTGTGAGGGGCAAGCCGTAGGAGTGATTGTCGTTCAGAAACAGTCTGTAAACGAGGCAGAAGTATTGAACGTTGCCGTAGATGAGTCTTTCCAGCGGAGAGGTATTGCACGCCGTTTGCTTCGCTTTGTCTTTGATGAATGGGCGCGACCGAACCGGATCACTCTGTTGAAAGTCTGTACCGGTACTTCTGCTCCCGGTCCCATGATGTTGTACCAGCAGGAAGGTTTTGACCTGAAAGAGTTGGACCGTGATTATTTCGTACGTAATTATCCGGAACCGATCTGGGAAAATGGCATTCAGTGCCGCCACCGGTTAATCCTCGAAAAAGAACTGTAACAACTAATTTATATAAAATAGATACAGGAAAACCGGATAATAATCTTTCAGGCTGGTATGTAGCTTTTTCAAGGCTTTGGAAATATGATACTCGACACCTTTAGTGGTTATTCCCAGCGTTTCCGCAATCGCTTTATGAGATTTGTTTTCGTAACGACTCATGATAAATACGATCCTGGTCTGTTCCGGTAAACCGGCCAGGGTTTTATTGACTATTTCCTGTGCTTCGGCAGTAAATAGTTCGCCGGGATCACAGGCCTCCAAAGTCGATATCCGGGTATTCAGTTCCCATTCGGCATGATTCAGTAAATGTTCATTTACATCTTCCCTTACCTGCAGGTGCTGCAAATAGTTCAGGCATTTGTTTTTAATAATGGTAAGGATATAAGCGGGAACATTCGAATTATCTTCCAGCGAATGACGGTTCTCCCAATAATACATCAAAGCCTCGATCGTAAAGTCTTCAGCAACAGCTATATCTCTTACATACGTATTAGCAAAACGAATAAACCGGCCTTGATAATCCGTAAATAATTGATTGAATGCTTTTAAATCCGTTGTATTTTCCATGACATATTCTATATCCGATGTAAATGTAATGAAAAATATTATAAAATACACATATGTTGATAGTATGATATAAATACATATATTATTAGTAGAAATAATACTATACAATATATATAACAACTATCATACTATCATTGTTATATGTAAATAGCTGTATATTAATTGTATATATAATGATAGTATCTCTTTTTAACTATCATTGAACCATCATCAACTATCATTTCCCTATCTTAAAACAAGATAGATGCCTATCTATTTTCACGAAGTATGGGTCTTATTATCAATTAGATAGTGACTTTAGTCGTTTGACACCCGGGTGTCGATAGTGTCGAGATCCGGGTGTCGGCATCGTTCAGATCCGGGTCTAAATACCGCTAAAATGGGGGTTCTGGCAACAAAAAGTCAGTATTCCGGTGAAGATAGGTCCTGTGTCTTCTCAAAAAAGGTAGTAAGTCACAGCAAAACAGCAACAGCAAGATGTAAGCCATAAAACAGTCACTTGGAGGCACTTTTAGAGAGAAAAAAATGCGATTAAAGTGTTAAAATGGAGTTAAATGACAGTGTTATGATGGTTGAGTGATAGTAAAAAACAACAACTATCATACTATACCTTGTTGATATACAATTGATTATATCGAATAATGATAGTATGATAGTTGATTTGTGAAAACAATGAATTATTTATAACCGGAAAGCCTCCTCGTTCATCAGTTTAGCCCATATATTTCCGGGATATAGTTCGATGGCCTGCTTGAATTCGGCGTTTGCTGCAGCCGGCTTATTTTCTAACAGATGTATCAACCCCGAATAATACAGGATATTACTTTGCTGTACGTTCTGATTCGCTTCTCCGAACTTGGCATACGAGTCCATCAGGTTTTTCTGCATACGTTCCAGGCTTTTTTGTATCTCCGACAGGGCTGCGTCTGCTTCTTTGTTCTTATTCAGCTTCCTGAGAGATTTCACTTTGTAGTAATTCAAGTCTGTCAGACGATTCCTGAATTCTGTATCGGCTGACTTCTCAAAGCATTCCCGAGCCTTGTCTGCCTGATTCATAGCTTCGTAGGCTACTCCGGACAAGTAATAAACTTTTGCTTCATATCCGCCTCCAGGTGAAGGAGCTACTTCGAGATTGACCGGATATTGGTTGGCCAGGTCGAATTCGCGGATAGCTTCTTTATAGCGTTTGCCTTTCAGGAGTTTCATACCTTTCAGCATATGCGAATCCACATAGATGTCGTGAACCTGTCCGCCGCCTTCCCACAGATGGAAATGCCGGTTGTCGAGAATCTTTATCGCTTTGTCGTACTGACCGGCTGCGTTGTATAATGTGAGCAGACGCATGACGGCATCATCATGCTTCATGACTGTTTTCAGATGTGCTTCCAAGCGTTTCAACCGTTGTGCTTCTGCAATGTTGGCTTGTTCACAGATTTTATCCGATTCTGTCAACAGAAGAGGATCGTTCGGGTTCGCCTGGATTGCCAGGTCATAATATTTTATGGCATTATCCAGCTCGTTCAAACGCCCGTAACCGAATCCGACATTCCGGCAAGCAATGGCGAACGAAGGGTTGAGGTCTGCCGAAAGTTTCCAATGATCCAGACCGCTTTCTTTTTGCCCCAGATAGTAAAGTAAATTTCCTAAGTGATACTGAAGATACGGATCGTCCGGGCTTGTTTTCAACAAATCTTCAAACATACCGATCTCTTCCAGGCGGAAAGGATAATTATTCAGCGGGGAGAGCTGTTTAGCCTTTTCCATACAACTTGTAGCCTCTGCTTGATTGTTTTCTTTCTGCAGATTATAGGCTTTGTAATAATACATTAACGGATAAGAGGCATAAGGTTCGCCTATGGCAATGGCACCATCCAACAATGCCAAGGCATCTTTGGTCGCTCCGATAGTCATGTAATTGGTTACTACCTCCAATAGCTCCTGAACGGCAATAATGCCTTTGCTATTGTGATTCGTTCCTGTTTTCAGGAAAGAAGCACCTTGTGAGGCGGACAAGCTGGCTTCGGCGGCACTCCAGTAATCCAGCGGGTCGATCTGCTGGATATAACGGATGGTTTCCTGCGCTTCGGCTTTCTTCCCCTGCATCCGGAGAATATAGGCCTTCAGGGTAAGTGCCTGCAGATCGCGTCCACCTACGTAAAGCGACTGGGTGATCATATCCATTGCTCGTTTGTAATCCTTGTCTTTCACAGCCAGGACTGCCAGTTCATAGAAGGAACGATGTTTGTATTCGGGAGTCCAGGTAGCAGCCCAGTAAGCGTCGGTCGCTTTGCCTATATTGCCGGTCATCTGATATACATAACCGAGATAATAAAGTGCTTCCGTGTTTTTCACCGTTGTGTAGTCGTGCGACAGACGGGCCTGGGCGCGTAGCAGATGTTGTTCAGCCTTGTCCCATTTCCCCTGCCGGATATAATGTTTCCCGACTTCTATATTGACGCGTGCATCCATCGAGTCGCGCAACAGGGCTTCGTTGTAGAAGTCCATATAATCCAGGCGGGCATTGTTGAACTGGTCGACACGGAGTCCGGCCAGGTAAAGCTCTTCGTTTGTCTTATATTCTTTGACCGGGCGGGTGCCGTCGATAACTTTCGGTAATGGTTTTTCTTCCTTCACGATCGGACGATAATCGACCAGCAGGTTGCCCTCGGTATCATAAAGAGCCGTGTACAGGGCTGACGGATCGGAAATATCGGGTACAGATACTTTATCCAGGAAGTAATTATCCGGGTCGATGTCGATCTGTTTGTCCATTAATGTTTGATCTTTATATTTTACAATTACCCGTGCGTTCTTGTATGCGGTGGTCGCACAATAACCGATCCGATAGTTATTACCCTGTTCCGGTTCAAAGTTGACAGCTGCATCTTCCGTTGCATTCTTCACCCCTTTGATTCCTTTGATCGGGTACCATATTTGGCTGAATTCGCGGATTTCTCCCGGATTGATCCAGCTGTAATCCGGTTGGTTGTCTGAGTAGCCACCTACCATCAGTTCCAGGTAATGGCCATCTTTATCAGATAATATTTTGTTCCACATTTCGCCGTTCGCGTTGTTTCCCCATAAGAAGAACTTCTTTCCGGGTACGACATGGCGGTTGGCTACATGTACTGTTCCTGCATCTTTTCCATAGTCATATCCGGCAAGGAAAGACATTTCGCTTCCCCAGGCAAAAATAGAGCGGGAGTTTCCCGTAAAGTTTTTCCACCAGGATAAATCGGCATTTTCTCCACTGCCGAGGTTGGCTTCTCCGACTGGCCAGTCGGTGAAATAGACTTTATGGTGATCGGCTCCGAATTGTACATCAGGCGGGAAGATGACCTGATACTGATCATTACAATGAACGGATACATTAGCCCAGTACAACATCGACTGGATCATTGGGGTCGGGTTGATCACTTTGATTTTTGCTTCCACCCAGGAACGGTTGGGATATACCGATACACCTACCGACCATTTCAGCCGGTGACGTAATTCCGTCTCTCCCACCCAGATTGTCTTGCTTCCGTCTTCATTTTCTTTCATTGTCCAGTTGATAGGCATGTAACTGCTGGCACGGTGATGGTCGGGGATATTCCATTCGACACCTCCCGAAAGCCAGGCTCCTAACATGCCGATCAATGCCGGTTTTACGCCCGTTTGTGTATAAAAGAAAGGATAATCGTTGGTTTTGTCGGAGGCGGCAAAGATACGGCCGCCGATCTCGGGAAGAATGGCGATGTCGACATACTGATTGTCCAGCCGGAGTACATTGTAATCCTGCTCGACTTGCTTTTCCGTCAGGACATCGTAAAGGGGATAAGGATAAATATATCCTTCCGCTCCTTGATAAACACGACCGGTAAAGAAGATAGGATCGATTTCCGGGGCACCGATCTGGTAGGTCGGAATTTTCTCTGTTACAGACTTCATGTGAACCTCTTGGCCTAAAAGAGGAGTTGCACATAACAATAATGCTGATAGAAGTTTAGAATTCATGGTATCGCAACTTTGATTTGTTATTAAGTATACTAAAAATAGAGTGAATTTGAGAGAGTAAAGAACTGTCCGGGATTGCTCCCGGGACAGTTCCCAACAAGGCATAAGCCTTAGAAACACACTTTTGACTAATACCTTATTTGAAGGAGCAATTCATCGAGTCAGGTTCGAATTCAGCTGGGCATCGGATGCCGGATACGGCAGATAAATAGATTTTTCACCCTGCCAGGTTAGAGAAGCCGGTAATTCCACCTTTTCTTTCCGCATAATACCCGGAGCAACTTCGATAGCCGCATTGGCTTTACGTTCATTGAATGTTTGTTCCAGCAATTCCATACGCATCTGATCATCGCGGCGTGTTACCAAAGCGACAAAGTAGCCGGCAACTTCCCAACCATGTTCTTTCAAGGCTGCATTGGCAAATGTTTCTCCATTCATACCTGATTGTAGTGGCTCCAGGCCAGCTCGTTCACGTACCTGGTTTATACATTCGTAAGCCATTGCGTTCGGTGTACCTTCAGCACGAGCCTGTGCTTCGGCATACCATAACAATACTTCCGAATAGCGGATCAGGCGATGGCGATGATCGTTGGTCATTAAAGAAGTATTGGCAGGCTTTGTATAATCGTAGTCTCCACCGTCTTCACTGATGGTAAATGCACAGAACATAGGCTGCTGTTCGGGTATACTTTCGTCCCACCAATCCAGCAACTTACCCCCTTCTTTATTCCCTTCCAGAATTTTCGGGTTATAGGTTGCATCTTTTCTCGGACCGGCAGGGAATTCTTTCCAGAATTTTATTTCGCCCAGTGCATCACCCCACCCGGTAAGTGATTCGAATAAGTGGCTATTTGTCATTTGTGAATCTTCAGACCATGTTCCTACTGCACTTGAGAAATTGATACCGACAACTGTTTCATTTGTATAATTATGGCTTGGAGCATATACATATTTATATTCCGGCTCCAGAATATATTCATACGCTCCGCTATTAACACCATCAATAACTGCTTTTGCCTGTTCTGCTGCCGAAGCATAATATTGTGTCTGTTTTAAAGGCCATCCTGCCATAGCCATATAGACGGCTGCTAGTGTAGCCTGAGCTGCCTGTTTGGTAATGAAGATGTTGGCTCCCTGGAATTTCTGGGGAGGTTTGGAATAGTCGGTCGGAAGTGTAGCAACACAGTCTTGTAGATCTTTGACAATCTGGTCATATACATCTTGAATATTGGCTAAAGGACGTTCGTAGTTAACTTCGGTGTCCAAAATCAGAGGAATGGCTCCCCAACGGCGAACCAACCAGAAATAATGTACTGCACGCCAATATTTGGCCTGACCTAATGCAATATTTATTTCTTCTTGTGTCGTAGGTGTTTTAGCCCCATTTTCGATGATATAATTGGCCGCCTTGATCACGACGTAAGAGGTAGACCATGCAGCTTCTACCCCCTTATTGGCATCTGAGCCACGGAATGCGTCTACTTCTGCATAAGCTTGTTTATTACTGCCGGGATTAGCGGTTACGTCGTCACCCAACCAGGAAGGAATTGTAGGGTTAGTGTTGGTCTGTGTCAGACAGACATTCTTATACAATGCATAGGTTGCCATTGTTAGTTCCTCCTGTGTAGAGAAGAAAGTTCCCGGTGTCAGTTTACCTTTTGGATCTTCGTCGAGAAAATCACTACATGAGCTTGATAACAAGGCTATGCCTAAAGTATATAATATATATTTCGCTTTCATGATAATTATTCTTTATTTAATATTAGAAATTCATGCGAACTCCGAATGTATACGAACGAGTCAACGGATAAGCCCCCAGGTCGATACCGTCGTTTACATCTACACTACCTGTACCTGTATCCACAAATGAAATACCGGCCGGGTCCATTCCTTTATAACTGGTTATAGTGAATAAATTCTGACAACTGAATGTAAAACGAAGATCGGCAAATTTGGATACAGCTTTCGGTAGGTTGTACGATAGGCTGATATTATCCAGACGGAAATAATTGGCTGATTCCAAATACTTGGTAGAGGTTGCCGCTGCCTGATAATTATTCCCTTTAACATTTACAGAAGGATAGCGGGCCGATTGTCCTTTTGTATCGAAATTATCATTCAGATACTCTTTTAATGTGATGAAGGCAAAGTCGCCAGTCATGGATGTTCCGGTATAACGTACCATATTGAAACGTTCTGCTCCGAATGAACCGGTAAAGAACACGTTCAAGTCCCAGTTTTTCCAATGCAAGCTGTTATTCCAGCCTAAAGTAAAGTCAGGAGTGGCTTTACCGATAAAGGTACGATCTTTACTGTCGATTATACCATCCTTGTTCCGATCGACAAATGAATCATTACCTGCAGCATCCAATCCAGTCCATTCATAGCCGTAGAATGCACCGATCGGTTGCCCTACTGTTATACGGGTAACGCCGTCTGTTGAAAACATTCCGCTAGCAATATTTGCTCCCTGGATAAAGTCCAGACCCGCCAGATCTTTTACTTCATTCTTTAGATAAGTGCCGTTGAAGGTCGTGTTCCAACTGAAATCCGAGCCTTCGAAAATATTTGCATTGATAGAAAAGTCAATACCTCGATTACTGATCTCTGCCGCATTCACCCAATAGGAACCTCCACCGTCATAATTCGGAATTGTCCGTTTTAACAGACCGTCTTTTGTTCGTTTGTCAAAATAGTCGAAAGAAACGTTCAATCTGCGATTCAAAATAGAAAAGTCCAAACCTAAGTCGAATTGGTGGGTTGTTTCCCACGACAGATCCGGAGTTGCGACAGTTTGTCCAATCCAATAACCTGTGTAATAGGCATTTCCTCCGAATGCATACATGGCTTGAGACATCAGTCCCAATGTTTCATACGGGTCAATGGCCTGACTGCCGATTAAACCGTAGCTGGCTCGAATTTTGAGGTCTTGTATAATATTCTGATGTTGCATAAAGTCTTCATTACCCATTGACCAGGCGGCAGCAATAGAGGGAAACCAACCCCATTTGTCGTTAAAAAACTTTGATGAACCGTCCGCACGAATCGTTCCGGTCAGCATATAGCGGTCTTTATAGTTATACATTACGCGGCCTACACCGGACATCAGCGCCCATTTTGAATAATCATTTTTCGCATTGCGGGTACCAGCCATTTCTGCGTTCCACCATCCTACACTTTCGGTCATCAGATTATTTCCGCTGATATCCATATAACGGTATTCGGATTGTGTAGCTTCATAAACGGCTGTGGCAGTCAGAGCATGGTCACCCCATTTCCCATTATAAGTCAGGTTGTTTGTCGTTTGTAAAGTCATACGATACGCATCATTGTTTCCCATACTGCTTGAACTGGACACCTTTGTTGTTGCGAAAGAGTAATTTTTCACGTCGTTGTAATCGATACCATTACTGGTAGTAAAAGTCAGACCAGGAAGAATGTTGAATTTTAAATCGATATGAGCATTGACGATATCTCTCATCGACTCTCCTATTTGTTCATTAAGCAGGCCAACCGGATTTAACTGTGTAATAGCACTGTACGGGTCACGTATATAGGTACCGTCTTCATTCATGATGCCAAGTACCGGTGCATAATTCATTGCTATATTGACAATGTTACCTTTTGCTGCACTGAAATCTGCACTTTTCTTCACATTATGAGAAGCATTCACGTCGGCTGTCAGATGTAACCAGTCTGTCAGCTGCGAAGTGATATTGGCACGTGCCTGGTAGCGTTTATTCGTATTTTCCTTTACGACACCTTCCTGACCGGCATAGTTACCGGAAACAATGTACTGGATTTTATCGCTACCTCCTGAAAGAGTCAGTTTATAATCCTGTGTGATACCATTTTGAAAGATTTCGTCCAGCCAATCTGTACCGGCTGTTCCGTTTTGGAATGCAGACAACTGTTCCGGAGAGAATGTATCTTTCCGATATGTGTTATATAATGTAGCAAACTCATACGGACTAAGTGTTTCGTAACGTTTGGCTACGGTACCTATACCGATCTGTGCATCGAACATAATCTGACGGACATTCGCTTTACCGGTTTTTGTCGTGATCAGAACGACACCATTTGCACCACGGGAACCGTAGATGGCAGTTGAAGACGCATCCTTTAAGATTTGCATAGACTGAATGTCTTCCGGATTCAATCCTGTCAGACCGCTTTCACGCACAATACCGTCGATTACATACAACGGATCATTGCTGCGATTAATAGAGCCGGAGCCGCGAACACGAATCTTAACGGTTCCTCCCGGCACACCGCTGTTCTGTACCTGAACACCCGATACCCGACCCTGCAAAGCATCTGATACCTGGGTGATCGGTTGATCTTTAAATGCTTTATTATCCAAAACGGCTACGGAACCTGCTAAATCGGCTTTACGAACTGTACCGTAACCTACGACTACAACTTCGTCGAGTGACTGGCTGTCTTCCTTCAGCATGATATTATAGGAAGATTGGCTGCCGACTGTAATTTCTTGCGGAAGATAACCGATATAAGAAATTTGCAGGATAGCGTTTGCCGGAACATTTTCCAATGTAAACTTCCCATCCAGATCACTGATTGTTCCGTTTGTAGTTCCTTTGATAACGATATTAGCGCCGGTAACCGGTCCCATGTTATCTCTTACGGTACCTGAAATTGTACGAGTGTCTTTCTGTTTTGTTTCAGTGTTTACAGGTGTCTCTTTTCGGGAAATGATTATCTGACGGTCAGATATGGAGTAATTATTTTCCGTACCGAAAAATAATTGATTAAGGATAGTATCTATTTTCTGATCTTTTACATTTATAGATACTTTACGGTTCAGATCAATTGACTTGTCTAGGTAAAAGAAGATAAACTCGCTGTTGTTTTCTATTTCATTAATAACTTCTTTAACCGTTTTGTTTTCGTAGTTCATGGAGAATGATGTCTCTTGAGAATATATCTCTGAGGCAAAACATGATCCTGCTGTTAAAAACGCAAAAAGTAAAAAAAACTTCATGACACGTATTAGTCTTTTGGATTGGATTTTCCTTTGAGTAAACCTGGTGTTCTCATTCATGTTGTGTAACGATTTAAGTTTATAATACGGTTTAATGCATGTAAATTACTAGTGAGGGGAAATTTCTAAAATTTTATCCCTCTAAATCTAAGGTCCCATAATTTTGTGAGTTTTAATGTTTGACAATAATATAAATCTGTTCGCCTGTTTGCTCGACTTTGATCGGGGCGGCATTCTGAAGTGCACTGAGTACTTTCTCGGGTGTTTCCTTCAAATCCAGTTTTCCGCTACAAGTGAGTTCACTGACTTTTTCGTCCCAATGGATTTTAATCCCATAGTATTTGCAGAGCTTCTCAAGAACAATATCCAGCTTCTGGTGATTGAACTGATAATATCCGTCTTTCCAGGCAACATAATCTTGTGTATTTACGTGGTACACGGATTCTTCATCACTCTTGTTGTCATATAGGAACAACTGATTAGGACTTAATGTATTTTTCCTTTTTCCTTTTGTTTCTATTTCAACTTTTCCTTTTACCAATACAACATGACTGCTTGTTTCATTATCGTAGGCAGAGACACAAAACTGGGTTCCCAGGTCTCTGACCTCCATTTTTTTGGTTTTTACGATAAAAGGTCTTTTTTCATCGTGTACAATGTCCAGATAGATTTCTCCCTCTACAAATATTTCCCGGCTGTCGGCAGTAAATTGAGCGGGATAAATCACTTTTGAGCCAGCGTTCACCCACATTTTACTTCCATCTGTGAATGTAATGGAAGAACGTTTTCCTATCGGGACAATTAATTGATTGAATGATTGAACTTTTTCTTCTTTTATGTCTTCTTTTTCAATGTTTACTTCTTCCGAGTTTACGTTGATATTTCCTTCCTTTGTATATTCCAATTGGGTGTCTTTCCCTTCAATAGATATCTTTTTTTCTTTTGAAAGGATCAGTTGAACGTTTTCCGACGGATTGTCGGTTTGCGGAATGGAACTTATCATGGCTTCATAATCGATCGCTTGTTCCTGATTGTATAAAGTATGCCATCCATAAGCGGAGATTATCAGCAAGGAGGCTGCTACAGAAACCGCTATTTTCAGGAAATGAATCTTCTTTTTGTGTCTATCGTATAACGTATTGGCTGTTTGTATGCGTTTCCATAATTCTTTTTCATCGTCGATCGATAGAGTTGAATTACAGGATGTCCTTTTTATACTTTTTAAGAAAAAACGAGCAGATTCGATCTCTTCGGCAAGAGCGTTGTCAGCTTGCTGAAGTTTATGCCAGAACTTTCGGTCTTTTTCTGTCGGATATAATTCCGATTGCAGGAAATAATCGTCGTTCAGTAATTCGTCTGCTTTATATTTTGTATAATCTTTTCTCATTTATATAAAGAAGGATTTTATATAAGGAGACGTTGTTGCCTATTTTATACTCACTAAAGAGTATTTTTTTTGAAAGAGTCGTTTTTTGTTGTACTATTTCATTGATAGGTAAAGTAATAAAAGGAATAATCCTGTATCGCTATAATTTTGTCTGATTTTTTTCAATGATCGTTGTATCAGGTTTTGTGCAGACTGATAATTCATATCCATTAATATACATATCTCTTCCATACTCATTTCTTGAATAAACCGATAGTATATGATCTCTTTTTGACGGGGAGTCAGTATGGAGAGAATCTCTTTGACTTTCTTTTGTTGATTATTGTATTGTTCATTATTGATGAACTCATCCTCCACTGTGGGTTCGAGTAAGAACGGAACTTGTTCCATCGTACTTCTTTCGTAGATTGATTCTTTATAAAGAGCACGTAATACACAGTTTTTTATGGTAACAAACAAATATACTTTAATATTATCGGGAACGATGAGACGCTCTCTGTTTTTATACAGTTGAGTAAAAACTTCCTGTATGCAATCTTTTATTAGTTCAGGGTTTGAGGTAAAACGAAAGCTGTACTGATATAAGGTTTGTACATATTTATTATACAACCAACTATACGAGTCGTTATCCCCTGCGATAAACTGGCGCCATTTTATTTTAGTCTCATTATCCTGCATATTGCTGTTTTGATATACAAATATAAAACAAATAATATATAATCAAAACGTTTGATTTATGGATAAGTCAGCTTCTTTTCTAAAATTCGTCCTATCCTTATTTTAAATAGAGGTAGGTGTAAATCAATTTAGACCTACCTCTAATTTCAATTAGACGTACCTCTATTGGAAAAGACATTTCGATGAAGCCGGGAAATGTCCGTTACTTTCCGGATAGGTCGTTCAGATAGTTTCAAAAACTGAAAAGTTCATGATTTGGGGATCAGCTTTTGATTCGTCTACAACTAATTTGATTGCGTCGAACGTTTGAGGTTCGAAACGGTCGATGTGCTTATGTCCGATGCATGATCCGGAAGCAAGATCGATCCATTCGTTATTCTTTTTTCCTTTCAGGGAGTATTTTAAGATACGTTCTCCTTTGGCAATGTCCTCCTGCAGGATGACGCGGTTGATGCTGGTCGGTTTATCAAACGACAGGATATACTCTGAGCCGGTTCCGGATGTTTGCTGAAGCGGAGTTCCATATTGGCGGACAATCTCTTTGCCTAGCATTTCCACCTGGCGGACATCGGCTTCGGGGATGAGACCCTTGTCATCGATAACCAGCCCCAACAGCATATTGGTATTCCTGCCTACACTGGTTTCGTATTTGGTAAGCAGTTCGGGAATCGTGAACATCATGCTGTCCTGTCCGGCTGTCCAGAACCATCCGCCTTGGAAAGAACGGTTCCAGCGCAGGGTGAAGTCTGATTCTCCCGGACACCAGAACGGGGCAGAAGGATCGCCGTTCAGACCGTTGATCACACGAGTTCCGTCGGCATTCGTAGTCGAGTCGGCTGTAGCCCAGCACGGATAAGGTGCGACACCTTCTTCATTACCTACCCATCTGACCAGGTTAGGGTGTCCGTACGGACCTTGAAAAGCAATTGCATTCGGTTGTAGTTTCTGTACAAGTGATAATACATCGGCACCTCCCTGTTCTTTAGACAATACACCCCCATCGAACCATATTTCAAACAGTTCGCCGTAATTACTCCATAACTCGGTTAATTGCTGGGTTACGATTTTATTGTATTCTTCCTGGCTGACAGGGCCTCCTCCCTGCACAACTCCCGGATTATCAACATATAGATAGCCGTTTGCCGTTGTGCTGGCATAAATGCCCGGTTTGATATTATATTTTTTACAGGAAGCGATAAAGTCGGCAACGATATCACCTTCACCGTTTTTCCAGGGAGATTGTTTGATGCTGTAGTCATGTGCCTCTGTAGGCCACAGGCTGAATCCGCTGCAATGCTTGGCTACGAGGACGGCATATTTGGCTCCCAGTTTATGCGCGGTTTCCAGCCATTGGTCGGTATTCAATTCTGTCGGATTAAAGACTGAAGCATCCGGGTGCGTACCCCAATTCCTGAAGTTATAATCCGGTTGGTAAACCGGCATGTCAAAATGGATCAATACACCCACTTCTGCATCTGCCCAGGCCAGCTGGCGGGCATTCGGGGTAACAATTGTTGTTGTTTCGTTTGAAGAACAGGATATAAGAACCGACAGGGCTGCCAGTAATCCTGCAAATGTTTTTTTCATGATGAACTTATATTTTACGATGCAAGTATAATAAAAAAAGATGTAGGAGCGAAATATTTCTCGCTCCTACAAATGAGGTCATTTTAATTTGCCCAACCCGGATTTTGAGGTAATAAGTTCGGATTGTAAGTAAACTCGTCTGTTGGTATCGGATACAAGTACAAACGATCGTACCAGGTACGTGTCATACCTGGATAAAGGACACGGTATTCACCTGTTGCCGGATCACGCGGACCTAAATAAGTCTTTTGGTTTTCCAGTAATTTACCGGCTTTCCATCTGCATAAATCATTCCAGCGAAGACCTTCACAAGCCAGTTCCACACGACGTTCACGGCGTATTTCATTCAGCAGCGGAGAGATGGCAACTTCCCATTTCGGCCAGTTCGGGTCGGTGAAGCCAACATCGACTGTCAGATGTTTCATGCCTACACGGTCACGCAGTTTGTTGATCGTTTTATCCAAAACAGCCTGGTCGCATTCTCCCAGTTCGGCTTTTGCTTCTGCGTAGTTCAGCAGAACTTCACCGTACCGGTAGATCAGGTCGTCCAGCGTACATTTAATATATTCGTTATCCTCTGCTAACGGAGAATACATCTTGTACAAACGGTAGCCGGTGAATGTCAGGTTATTGAAGACCGGAGAGTTTTCATATTCTTCCGAACCGTCAGCCAATATGGCGATAGGACGGTCGGGAGTGTAAACGCATTGTTTCAAACGCGGGTCACGGTTTTCAAACTCATCCATGAACTTGGCATCTCCTTTATAAAGATTGCTCAATGCAATAGGTTTACCGTCGTTACATAAGAATGATTCTACAAAATCTTTAGTCATACCTGTTCCAGCTTCACGAACAGTACGGGGACGATTGTTCATACGTTTATCCGTCACATAGGCGGCAAAGAATATGGCTTCTTTATTATTCGTATAATCCTGTTGGTTGAACAGCGCATGATAATCGTCTTCAATATTACCGGTAGAGTAGATATCGAAATTACCGCTGTTCATGATTTTTTCAGCAGCTTCCGCACTCATACGAAGATATTTATCCGCATTTTCAAGATTTCTGTATTTTCTCCAGGTTCCTTCAAACAGACAAACTCTGGATTTTAACAGCAACGCCGCGTATTTGCTAAGGCGTGAGTCGTTCATCGTTTCCGGCAACCATGCACTGGCTTTATCCAGGCTGGCACAAATAGAATCGATAACTACCCCGCGGTCATTTCGCGGATTATACAATTCTTCTGAAGAAGTGGTCAGGTCTGTCGTCAACCAGGGCACGTCGCCGAAACGAAGTACTTTCTCATAATAAAATTTAGCTTTAAAGAAATAAATCTCACCGACATACCTATTAATATTTTCCTGAATACCTTCTACCGTATGATAACGATTCAGAAAATAATTACAGCTCCGGATATTAGCCCAATCGCTTTTTGCCCAGCCACCTCCGGCTGTAGGAATGGTATAATCGCTCCAGATAAAAGCATCTTTTGTCTGATGTGCCTGGTTGTCGGAAGCATTGTCGTTGCCGTAAGCACCGGTATTATCCAGTGTAGTATAGAACTGATTGGCAAAGTTTTTCAGGTCATTTTCTGTTTTCCAATAGGTCTCGTCGTTGATCTTATCTTCCGGATATAAGTCCATAAAATCATTATTACATGCAGAGAATCCAAGTAATAAAGACAAGCTTGCTATATAATATACTTTTTTCATTCTGTTTTTAATTTATTTATTCTACAATGTACCATCTTAGAATGTCAGGTTTGCACCGAATGAGAATGATCTGATAAATGGATAAGCGTTTACTGTAGCCAATTCAGGATCGAAAGTGTCGGGCATTCCGGAGAATTCAAACAAGTTGTCTGCATTAAAGTAAACTCTCAGCTTGGATATTTTTGCTTTTTCCGTGATAAACTTGGGAATCGTATAACCTAAAGCTAATTGTTTACAACGAATGTAAGCACCATTCAGCATGAAGCGTGTTTGATTCTGATTGACAGCATCAGCATTGAAACGTGCACGTGGGAAGAATGCATTTGGATTGTCTTCTCTCCAATAGTCATAATTCATTTTCTGAGGAACAGACCATTGAGAACCATAATGTGACAGGTAGAATGTCTTAGATGGAATGATATCACGTTTCATGGTTCCCTGGAAGAACAATGTGAAATCAAAGCCTTTATATTCAGCCGTACCACGGATACCAAAGTTATAACGCGGCGTTTCATTACCGATAACCTTCATGTCTCCCGAGTTATTTGCAGTGTTTTCACCTTTGGTGATTTTATCGTCACCATCCAGGTCTGCGAACTTTATATCACCTGCATATTGGGTATAACCGACAACTTTCGACTGATCCCATGCTGATGCTTCTTCATTTGACTGGAACAAACCTTCTGTGACGAATCCCCAAATTTCTCCTAACTTTTTCCCTTCATAATAACTGTCGGACAAGTTTTTTGTCGGATTATCATATTTGGTGATTTCTGCCTGATAGTCCGATAAAGACACGGTTGCACTATAGGCAAGGCCGTTTTGTAATGCCGATTTCCAGGTTAAAGCAACTTCCCAGCCTTTTGTTCTCAGGTCGGCTGCATTCATTTGAGGTTCTGATACGCCCAGGATAGAAGGTAATGTTTTTGATTTGGTCAACATATCTTCCGTTGTACGAACATAATAGTCAAATTCACCGGTCAGCTTGCTGTCAAACATAGAGAAGTTGAAACCTAAGTCCCATTGCTTCACTGTTTCCCAGGTCAGCTGGTCGCTCACCAATCCCGGAGCATATACACCCATCTGTTTCTCTCCGTTGAACAGGTAACCTACTTCGCCTGTAGAATAGGTGGAAATATACGGATAATAAGAAGCGTAACCGCCCTGGCTTAATACCTGGTTTCCTAACGCACCGTAAGAACCTCTAATCTTGAAATCATTCACGATATGGGAGATCGGTTTCCAGAATTTCTCCTGTGATAGTCTCCATCCTAATGAGAATGTAGGGAAGAACGCGAAACGATCGTCTTTCGGGAAACGGGAAGAACCGTCGTAACGTCCGTTTACCTGTACCAGGTATTTATCGTCGTAAGCATAGAACAGACGGAAGAAAGCACCGCGTATAGCCCACTGGTTCATATAATCGCTGGTCGAACGGTCACCGGTTGCCAGATTCAGGAATGGGATATCATTGGCAATCAGATTGTTTCTGCTCAGTCCAACGCCTTTATAAGTGGCATTTTCCTGGTTGAAACCGATCATTCCCTCGAAGGCATGTACAGCGTTGATTTTCTTTTTATAAGTGGCATATGCATTGAACACGTCATATTGTGATTCATTTTTGGTATACGATACCTGGTTCGGCGAAGTATGCGGGAAGATAGACCCCGGATTTCCATCCGCATCATAATCGATGTATTCGCGAACATGATTCTTGAAAGAATAGTTGTAATAATTATATGTATAGTCCACATTGATCTCCAGACCTTCGAACGGGTTCAGTTTTGCAAAGGCCGTTGCATACATATTATTATTTCTCATTTCGGCATTACCACCTTGCGACAACCAGGCAGCCTGATTAGTGAAATAACCGTCGCCGCAATAACCGGCAAAGTGTCCGTCCGGATGAGTAATAGGCATCAGAGGACGGCTATCGCCCGGGATCGTAGCTCCCAAAGAGTTATTGCCGTATTTATTCTGCGGACCAGTATTCATTTTTACCATCGACAGGGTCGCTCTCAATCCTAACTGCAACCAGTTATTCACCTTGTAATTCACATGCTGCAATACATTGAAGCGTTTATAATCCTCATCCGTCCATTTGGAGATGCCATCCTGCTGGAACATACCCGCTGAAGTCATGTATTTAGCAGTTTCGCTACCGCCCTGTATGCTGATATTGTACTGCTGCATCGGATAGCTTTTCTTATTCAATGCTTCATACCAGTCTGTATTACCGGCATAACGGTATTTGCTGGGAGAATCGTCCGGATGATGGAATACCGGAGAATTATTGACCGGATCATTGTAATAGTTTCTGACATGCTGCATCGTGATGTCATCGAAATAGTTACTACCGTTACTGGTCGTATTGGCATCGTTCATCCACTGGGTATACTCCAACGAGTTCATATAATTGGCATGAACGGTCGGGACATTTATAGAGTAGTTGGCGCTTAAAGAAACGACCGGCTTTTGTGAAACGAAACCTGTTTTAGTCGTGATCAGGATCACACCGAACGCTGCACGTGCTCCGTAAATAGAAGCCGATGCGGCATCTTTCAAAACGGTAACGTCTTTTACATCCTGTGGATTAATCAGGTTCGGGTCCATTTCGATACCGTCGACCAGGATCAGCGGACCACCTCCCGATAAGTTGGTTGTACCGCGAATATTGAATGATGTACCTGTTCCCGGTGCACCGTTGGACGATGTGATGTTCAGGTTGGCAATGGCACCCTGTAGACCGGCTCCCAGGTTGGTCAGCGGACGGTCTTCGATGACTTCCGAACCGACAGTTGCTACAGAACCTGTCAAGTCGGCTTTTTTCATTGTACCGTATCCTACAACAACCACCTCTTCCAGTGTCTCTGCATCTTCCTGCAGGATAATTTCCATTCTCCTGTTAGGATTCGCCTTTACCTCCTGTTTAACATAGCCGATAAACGTGATTACCAGTGTGGAGCCTGACCGGGCATTGATCGAGAAGAGTCCGTCTACATCTGTCGTAGTACCATTGGTCGTTCCTTTTTCAACGATGTTGGCACCGATAACGACATCACCATTCGTATCGATGACTTTCCCTTTGATAGTACTGTTTTGTTGCGGAGCAGCAGCCATATTCTGTTTACCAAGTACGATATGGTTTCCTTCTACAGAATATGTGATACCCGAATCAGCTAACAACTCTTTCAGAACTTCTGCAACTGGTTGATTTTTGGCTTTTAAAGATACCTTTTTGTTTACATTTACCTGGTTGTTATAGATGAACAGATAATCAGTCTGATGTTCTATCTCGTTCAGGACTTTTTCCAGTTGAACATTTTTTTGGTTGATACTGACTCTTGCATTTTGTGAAAAAGTATTATCCGCATAACTGTTAAGTATGCAGACCAAAAGCAGGAACGTCGTGATTCTCATAATTCTGAAAATTTTTAAGGGTCGCGGTGCCCGATATTTGCACCTCGACAAAGTGTTTCTTTTCATACTTTCTTTGATTTGAAATTAATAAATTAATAATTCGTTTGTGTCAATTGATACCTGCCGGCTATTGCCCCCCAGCGTTTACCGGCAGTACGGTTAACAGGTTTATCCCATAAGCATTTAATTTTAGGTGAAACATAGTGTTTATTTGATATAAATAATGTGATTTTCGTCATCCCGTTCATAAGTAAACTTTATATCTTTCTGCAAGACTCTCAGTGCATAATCCACACCGTCTGTCTGGCGGAACTTTCCGGTATACAGATATTTCTGAACCTGTTGGTTTGTGATATAGATGTTTATCCCATAATATTTTTCAAAATCTTTCATGATCGAAGCGAATGTTTCGTTCTTGAAACAGATCAATCCTTCTCTCCAACGATAAGGAGAATAGTCGTCGACCGGTTTTACCCTTAACTTTCCATTATACAGATAGGCTTTGTTGTGCGGCGTGAGTAGCAGGCTCTCCGCAGCATCCGTCAGCGATGAAATCTTGACACTTCCTTCCATCAAGGTTGTTTCGAATATCTCGGTTTCCGAATAAGAGTCGATGTCGAATTTAGTTCCCAATACTTCTACGTTATATTTATTCGTTTGCACGATGAATGATTTGTCTTTATCTTTTGCTACGTCGAAATAGGCTTCACCGTCCAGTTTTACCAAACGCTCTTTGGCGTTGAAGCTGACAGGATACTGGATCGTGGTACGCGCATTCAGCCAGACATTCGTTCCGTCTGCCAAAGTGATATTGATCCGCTGGCCTGCCGGAACGGAGATTGTCTGTAAGGCTACGGGTGTCTCTTCCGTTTGCATTTCCTGGTAGATAAAACTCCCTCCAAGCGTTAGTGCGATAATCGATGCAATTTTGATCACCTCAGTCCTAAGAGAACTAAGGTGATCAAATTCTTTCCGAAAGAAATTTAATTTTCATTCGGAAGAAATCGAAAATACTCCCGAGAGAATAAAAAAACATACAAAATGTAAAATATCATTTTGTTATTACTATAGCGGGTAAATCGGATTTCTACCCCATGTAAATTGAATTAGTATACCAGGTAATATTTTTTAACGTATCAGTATGCTGAAGAAATAATCCTTTTTGTATCACTCTGGCAAAGTGGAAATAACCTATTCAAAAAGAGAAATTGATTTTATTGTATTTTTTTTATTATTTTACTAGGGATATTCAATTGTGAACTGCTATTAATATAGAAGGGACATTCTAAACAGTGAAAATGGATAAAGATACATTATATAATTTTTTTGAAGGCAACGCATCTTTTGATGAGGAAATGGCTGTAAGACAGTGGATGGAAGAGTCCGCTGAGAACCGTCAGGCTTTTCTGAAAGAGCGAAAACTATTTGATGTGATGTTGCTTTTAGGAAATGAGAAAGTAATAAAAGCCGGAAAGAAAAGATTCACAATAGACCTTAGTTCTCTTAGAACTGAGTTTATCAAAATAGCAGCTGTCATAGCGGTCACTTTGGGAGGCAGTTACCTGTTCCACCAGTACGCATTGGAAAAAGAATTGATGGCGATGCATACGATCTGTGTTCCTGCCGGACAGCGGATTAATATTACTTTGACTGACGGAACGAATGTCTGGTTAAATGCCAGGACTTCACTTACATATCCGGTGAAGTTCGGTAAAAAGAATCGTCAGGTGATATTGGACGGAGAGGCCTATTTCGATGTGGCGAAAGATAAAAACAAGCCTTTTATCGTACAAACGGATCAATATAACGTAGAAGTGTTGGGAACTAAATTCGATGTGGATGCCTATGCTGAAACGGGAGAGTTTGAAACAACGTTAATGTCAGGTAGCGTACGGGTAGCTTCCACGAGTGATCCGGAGCTGAAATTAACGTTGAAACCGAACAATAAGGTCTATTTGCAGGATGGTAAATTGCATGTGACTACTGTTGACGATTTCAATCCTTACAGATGGAAGGAAGGCTTGATCTGCTTTAAAAACGAATCGTTTACATCTATTATGGCAGATTTTGAGAAGTATTACGGATTGTCGATCCGGGTACGGAATATGGAAGTGCTTAAATACGCTTACACCGGTAAATTCCGTCAGACAGACGGCATAGATTATGCACTGCGGGTGCTGCAGAAGGATATAAAGTTTACTTATCAGCGGGATGATGAAAATCAAATAATTTATATAGAGTAAGAAGAATATAATAACATATTTATTAACCTTAAAAAAGAAGCTTATGGAATATACATGAAAACGAAAATGCCGGCAAACGCTGGGGGGCAATTACCGGCATTCAATCAACACAATTCAATTAAAAACTGTATTAACTTCAAATCATCAACAAAGGTATGAAAAAAAACTCTTTGTCGGGTAGGTATTATCCTAAATCCCCGCAACTTAAACAAATCTTTAGAATTATGCGGATCACCACATTTCTGTTATTAGTTTGTGTTTTTTGCTCTTTTGCGGAAAATACACATTCTCAGAATGCCCGGGTAAGCATTAGTAAGAGTAATGCTAGACTGGACAATGTATTAAGTGAGATAGAAAGTCAGACAGATTATTTGTTTATTTATAATAATCAGGTAGATGTTAATCGGAAAGTTTCTGTAAAAGTAAAAAATAAACCTGTATCTTCTGTTTTGGATAATCTGTTCAAAAATACAGGGATCGGATACGCAATGGAAGGGACACATATCGTTCTGACTAAAAATGCAGAAAATGCTAATCCTACGCAACAGCAAACGAGACATATAACAGGTACTGTCGTTGATGTGAATGATGAACCTGTTATTGGTGCTAATGTTGTTGTAAAAGGTACGACTAACGGGACAATTACAGATTTGGACGGCCGTTTTACCATCGAAGCTGATTCTAAATCTGTATTGAATGTATCTTATATTGGGTATCTGACGAAAGAAATTACTGTCGGGAATCAACAATCGATCCGTATCATATTATTGGAGGATACGAAAACACTGGACGAAGTTGTGGTAATCGGTTATGGAACACAGAAAAAAGCGGACTTGACAGGCTCGGTGGCCAATGTCAATACGGACGATCTGAACACACAAAGTAATACGACGATCGGACAGGCTCTGCAAGGAAAGATTGCCGGTGTAGATATTGTCTCTCAAGGCGGAACACCTGGTGGAAGTACACGTATTATGGTTCGTGGTATCGGTACGTTGAACAATTCAGCTCCTTTATATATTGTCGATGGTATGTATATGACTGGGATAGACCATATCAATCCGAACGATATTGCCAGTATCGACGTATTGAAAGACGCTTCTTCAGCAGCTATTTATGGTTCTCGTGCAGCCAATGGTGTGATCATCGTGACTACAAAAGAAGGATCAAATACGGAGGGCAAACCTATTATTGACCTTTCGGCCAATATCGGTGTCAGTGCACCATCCAAATATTTGAATCTGCTAAATGCTGCTGGATGGGCTGAGGTTACAACTGTTTCCCGAAGGGCCGCAGGGTTGGAGCCTCTTGATATGGCTCTTGATTTGTCATCCAAACCAGACAATGATTGGCAGGATATTATGTTTGGTCCGGCATTAATGCAGAACTATGCTCTTTCCGTAAAAGGGGGAGGAAAATACTCCACCTATTATAATAGTGTCGGTTATACGAATCAAGACGGTGTGATGAAAGGTACAAACTATCAGCGTTATACATTGCAGAGCAAGCAGGATTTTAAAAAGGGAATTTTTACAGCCGGAACGAATGTGGTTTTGACTTACGATCAGAGTGATCCGTTGTATGGAGCTATCCGAGGCGGTATGGTTGGGCACACTTTGCAGTCAATTCCGACTTTGGAAAAATATGATTCAAGCAATGAAGGGGGCTACGGTAGCTTGTATGGTGATGTGGTGAATTTGCAACACCCTATGGGAATGGTTGATGACGCGTTGGAAAACCGGTATAGTGATAATGTAAAGATCTATGCGAATGCCTATGTATCCGTGGAGCCGATAAAAGGATTAAAATATAAGCTGAATGTTGCTCCGGACTTCCAGTTCTATCGTTATAATGATTATGAAGGATTGTATAGTTATGGTTTGGCAAAGAATGAAGTGACACAGGTGACGGAGCAACAGACAAGAACACGTAATGTGTTGGTTGAAAATCTGCTTTCTTACGACCAGACATTTGGCGAACATAAGGTATCATTGTTGGCCGGTTATACTTATCAAGATTCCCGCTATCGTTTCTTGCAAGGTTCTGGTCAGGGAATGCCCGTTGGAATTATGGAAATTGATGCTGCGGCCGGTGGTTTGGCTGTAAGTGGTAATTCTACTCGTAGTGTGTTGACGTCTATTTTAGGCCGTGCTTTCTATTCTTATAAGAATCGTTATTTGATTACGGCTACAATTCGCCGTGACGGTTCTTCCAAATTCGGATCGAATCATCGCTATGGCAATTTCCCTTCTGTTTCTGCTGGTTGGAATATTGCAGAAGAAGGTTTTGTGAAGAATAATGCGTCCTGGCTGGATCAGTTGAAATTGAGAGCCGGTTATGGCGTATTAGGTAATCAGGAGATTTCCAATTATCAGTTTGTGTCAGTTGTGTCGACAGGTATTAACTATCCAAATGGTAATGGTGGTCTGATACAGGGAGCTTTTCCGAAAACATTTGCAAATCCGGATATTAAGTGGGAAGAAACAGCCATGACGAATGTCGGAATCGACTTTATGGCTTTGCGAAACCGACTGACATTGACGGCTGACTGGTACGTGAAAAACACAAAGGATATTCTATTGAATGTCCCTATTCCTATATCAACCGGAGGTTCTAATGATCCGATTCGCAACGCCGGGAAAATCCGTAATCAAGGAGTTGAGTTTAATATCGGTTGGAATGAAACATTGAATAAAGACTTTTCTTATGGCGTAAATTTCCTGGGGACATATAATAAGAATGAAGTGGTGGAAATGGGAGCTGAGTCACAGGCTATCACCGGTGGAACAATACATGGTGGAACTTACACAAGCAAGACGTTGGCAGGCTATCCGATCGGAGGGTTTTGGTTGATTCCGACCGATGGCTATTTCAATAGTGAAGCCGAAGTGAATGCCCATCAAAAGGATGGCAACTTAATCCAGCCGAGTGCAGAACCGGGTGATATTCGCTTCAAGGATACGAACAATGATGGAACAATCAATGATGACGACCGGGTATATTGTGGTAGTCCATTCCCGAAATTCACTTACTCAATCAATGGTAATATTACGTATAAAAATTGGGATTTTTCAATTGGATTCCAGGGAGTAACAGGTAATAAAATTTATAACGCGACGAATCTGGAACTGACAGATGTCACACGAGGTACAAATTATTTGGCAAGTACCTTGGATTATTGGACTCCAAATAATCAAAATGCAGCCAGCCCTCGTTTGATTTGGACAGATCCGAACCGGAATGCCCGTTCCGAGTCTGATCGTTATTTGGAAAGTGGCTCTTATTTCCGTTTGAGAAACCTGCAGGTTGGTTATACATTGCCTCTTGCATGGTGTCGTGGCCTGGTGCAGAAAGCACGTGTGTATGTGAATGCGGAAAATCTCTTTACGATTACGTCCTATTCCGGATATACGCCGGATGTGAACTCCTCTGATGTCTATTCTCGTGGTTTCGATGAGTTTATATATCCATCCAACCGTACCTTTATGGTTGGTTTGAATGTTACATTTTAAATAGATAATTGTATGAAGCGAATATATTTATATTTTATGTTTTGTGCTGCAGCCGTTTTGGGTTTGAGTACATCCTGTGACTCTCAATTGGATCAGATAAATCCAAATAAAGCGACAGAAGATACGTTTTGGGAGAGTAAGGCGGATTTTGAACTGGCTTTGACTTCTTGTTATACTCCATTGAAAAATGCTTTGAATGGCGGTTATTATGGAACACGAGGGGTGATGATGCGTATCGCACGTGCCGATGAGGTAGAATTCAGGAATGATATTAGCGATGTATTCCAAGCTTGCTATTTTACGAATACAAATGGTAATTCTCTTTCTCAAGGAATGTTTTATCAGTTTTATAATGCTTTGTATCGAACCAATTCCATTATGCAGAAACTGGAAGAAAAAGGAGGAGAGTTTGAATCTGAATTTGTGGATAAGGTAAAAGGCGAATGTTTATTTATTCGAGGTTTCTATCTGTTTCAGTTGGGTAAAGAATTTAAGAATGCTCCGTTGCGTATGACGGCTTCGCAGTCTCCTTCCACTTTCCCTTTGGAAAAAGCGACTCAGGCAGAGATTTGGGCACAGGCCGAACAGGATTTGATGACGGCTGCTTCTTTGTTGCCGGTAGTAAACGATGTGATAGGAAAACCAACCCGAGGAGCTGCTTATGCAATGTTGGGTAAGCTGTATGTGTATGCGGAAAGTTTTGATAAGGCTATCCAGGTGCTGGAACCACTGACCAAGTCGCCTTATACCTATAGCCTGGTAGATGATTTTGCATGGAATTTTGATGAAGCACATGAAAACAACTCGGAAAGCATTTTCGAATTGTTGATGGAGCCGGTTGGTGGTACAGATATTTGGGGAGACGGAGAAAACCTCAACTCGACGCAAACCAATACTCGTCCGAAAGAATATGCCGCCCCCGAAGCTGGAGGCTGGTATGAAGCACAACCGACCCAACAGATGATGGATATGTTTTGGGCTGAAAAAGATAAGGATGGTAATTCGGATTATCGGGCACGCGCTTCTGTGGCTTGGGATTATGAAGGTTGTATGTATTATTTGAAGCCTTTCCGTGAAAAGTTCGGGTCAGACAAGTGGAATTCTTATTGGATATTGAAATACCAAAATTGGAATACGGCAGAATCTGAGGCCTCACCTCCTATGTCTTGTATCAATGAGCGTGCTATCCGTTATGCAGATGTCATTTTACTATTGGCAGAATCTTATCTGCGTGGTTCGCAGGATTTATCAAAAGCAATTGTTTATTTGAACCAAATCCGTGAACGGGCAAACTTGAATCCCTATGGTGGAGCACAGACATACGAGGCTGTTTTTAATGATTTGGAACGTCAGCGTGCTATTGAGTTCTTTGTAGAAGGCGAACGTTTCTACGATCTGCGTCGTTGGGGATTGTTGGAAAAGCGTATGGAAACTTGTAATTCTGTTCGCTATAAGCAGCTAATGACAGGGAAAGTTGGAGATACGAATCGTTATTATTACTATCCTATACCTTCGAAGGAATTGGAAACGAATACGTTATGTACACCTAATGAGGGTTGGTAGTCTGCACTGGTCTTGATGGATGATTTTAATGTCGGCTATAAGTATTTACTATATTATAGTCGGCATTCTTTTTCTGTGATAATTGATATGATGTATGAATGTATTTTAAAGAATTGATTCTATGAAATATATAAGTCAATGGAAATGGATTCTCTCCTTGTTGCTTTGCTGTTTTTTTCATGCGGAAGCTGCGGAGGTTATTCGTTTTGATTTGGGTTGGAAATTCAGTTTGAATGATGTGGGGGAGGAGGCTGTCTTTCCCGGTTATAATGATTCTGCCTGGCGGACATTAAATTTGCCTCACGATTGGAGTATAGAGGGGGCGTATGAGCAAACGGCCAACGGGACAGACTGGCAAAGCGGTTTTTTGCCGGCAGGAATAGGATGGTATCGTAAAACGTTTGCTTATGATCCTGCATGGGCTACTAAAAAAGTCCGTATCCGGTTTGATGGAATTTATCTGAATAGTGAAGTTTGGATTAATGGTCATTCTTTAGGTAAACGGCCGAATGGCTATATCGGTTTTGAATATGATCTGACTCCTTATTTGAGAAAGGGGAATAATTGTATTGCGGTGAAAGTCGACCAGTCTAAACCTCTCACCGGGCGTTGGTATACAGGTTCCGGTATATATCGGCATGTTCATCTGATCATATCTTCTCCGGTACATATTTCCTATTCGGGTGTTTATTTTAAAGTAGATACCTTTTTGCCAGAGAAGGCGCTGTGTTCAGTTGAGGTTTCCGTTGTAAATCCGGAAAAGGAGAAAGTACGGATCGTTTCCTGCTTACAGGATAGGAATGGGATAATCGTAGCTGAAAGTTTTGGAACAGAAGATCTTTTTGGGCAAGATAAAATGCGGATGACTGTTGTATCTCCGAAGCGCTGGTCTCCTGAGAATCCGGTTGTTTATACGTTGATATGCCGGTTGGAAAAGTCTGGGAAGTTATTGGATGAGGTTCGACAATTGGTCGGTTTTCGCTCTTTGGAATTTAGTCCGGAATTTGGCTTTAAGCTGAATGGAGAGGTTACAAAGTTAAAAGGAGTATGTGATCATCATACGGCAGGAGCTGTTGGTGCTGCTGTGCCGGAAGATATTTTGTATTATCGATTGAAGTTGCTGAAAGAAATGGGGTGTAATGCGATTCGTACTTCTCATAATCCTTTTTCTCCGGAGTTTTATACGATGTGTGATACAATGGGATTAATGGTTTTGAATGAAGGGTTGGATGGCTGGAATATCCCGAAAGCTGTAGATGATTATGGAAACTATTTTGACGAATGGTGGGAAAAAGATATGACAGACTTTATCAAGCGTGATCGTAATCATCCGTCTGTTATTATGTGGAGCATTGGAAATGAGGTGAATGGTGCATCACAAGAGATACAGCGTAATTTGGTGGATTTGTTTCATTCGCTAGATGTGCGTCCGGTAACACAAGGTGGGGCTGATCCTACTCGCGGAATGTCTGTAGACTATAAAAAGAATTTTGGAATGCTTGATATTGTCGGTTTCAATGGAAATGGGGAGGAAATCGGTGAACTGGAGAAATTTAGGGATAAATATCCGTCTGTATGTGCTGTTGCGACGGAAGTGCCCCATACTTACCAGACGCGTGGTGTTTACAGGACAAAAACTCAGTGGAGAAGGAGAGACTTCCCAGCTCCTTGGGAAAAGAAAAATCCGATTAAATGGGATTTGTTTGAGAAGCGAGTGTTCCCAATCCCCGACCTTGCAGCGGAAGAGTTTTTTCCGGAAGAGGAGATTCATCCATATTATCAATCATCGTATGACAATGCATCGGTACGTATCAGTGTTCGCAGAGCCTGGCAAAGGACCTGTGCATTCCCTTGGTTGATGGGCGAGTTTCGCTGGGGTAGTTTTGATTATCTGGGAGAAGCTGAGTGGCCGCAACGTTGTGGTAATTTCGGTATTATTGATGTGGCTGCCATGCCTAAAGATGCTTATTATCTGTATCAGAGTCTGTGGACTGATAAACCGATGGTACATTTGCTGCCTCATTGGACTCACATGGGAAAAGAAGGGAAAATAGTACCGGTTGTCGTATATACGAATTGTGATTCTGTTGAATTGTTATTAAATAATGTATCTTTGGGCACTCAACCTTATAAAGGAGAACAATTGGTTTGGAATATACCTTATGAATCAGGCCGTATTGAGGCAAAGGCGAAGAACGGGAATAGAATAGTGGCAACAGATATGCAACAAACAGCATCGTTAGCCTATACGGTCAGCTGCTCTGCAAACAAATTGGAGTTACAGGCTGGTTCTGCTGAGGTGGCAAGGCTTGAGTTCTCAGTAGTCGACCGGAATGGTGTTTTATGTCCGTATGCGTCAGATGAACTGTCATTCGATTTGGATGGACCTATTCGCTTGTTAGGAGTGGATAATGGAGATCCGGTTGATATGTTCCCATACAAACAGCCCCGCTGCAGGAGTTTTAGGGGAAAATGTGTTTTATTGATACAGGCTGCCGATATACCAGGGAAAGCGGCCGTAACTGTACGTTCAGAGAAGTTGACTGAAAAGAAAATAATGTTGGAAATAAAATGACAATACATATGAAAACAACTCTATTTGCTTGTTTATTATTCGTTACAGGTAGTTTGTTTGCCCGTAACCTGGATAAAACATTCCAGCTATTACCACAACCGCAATCGGTAGAAGTCCTTTCCGGTAAAGGATTGAGCTTTGGTGAATTGTCGTATGTATCGTCTACTGAGGGCACATCGATCCCAGTACTGGGTGAGATTGTAGATGGATTGCCTCAAAGTAAACGTAGCGGTAAAGGTGTCCGGTTTCAATTGTCGACGACAAATGTACCTGACTCTCCCGAAGGATATGTGCTTGAAATATCTGATAAAGGGGTAATCGTTACATCGAGAGATAATGCCGGGCTTTTTTACGGTGCACAGACCTTGGAACAGTTGCTGGAAGACAGCCGGGATTTTAAGAAGGAAATACCTTCGATGAAGATAACGGATTATCCGGCCATCGCTTATCGTGCTGTCCATCTGGATACCAAGCATCATCTGGATCGGATGGAGTACTATTACCGTATGGTGGATAAGCTGGCCCGTTATAAAGTGAATGCAATAATCTGGGAACTGGAAGATAAGTTGCGTTTCACCCATCGCCCTGAAGCCGGTGCTCCGAATGCAATCAGCAAACAGGAGATGCAGGCTTTATGCCGGTATGCGAAGGAGCGGAATGTAGAGATCAGTCCGTTGGTACAAGGTTTGGGACATGCCGGATTTATTCTGAAACATCATTGGGAATTGCGGGAGAATCCGGCAAGCGACTGGGAGTTTTGTCCGTCCGATCCCCGTACCTACGAGGTGCAGTTCGATCTGTATCTGGATGCGCTCGAAGCAATGCCTTACGGGAGATACCTGCATGTGGGCGGGGATGAGATAACAGCTATCGGTATCGATGACCGTTGCAAGGCTACCGGAAAGTCTGCATTCGAGTTGCAGATGGTATGGTTGAAAAAGGTTTGCCAGTTTGCTGTCGATCATGGTCGTATTCCTATCTTCTGGGATGACATGCCGCTTAAATATGCAGACCTGTGGGAACTGGCTTTGAGCGATAAGACAGAAGAGGAAGTGGCAAAGGAATGGAATACCGAAAAGCTGGATAAAGCGATCGATCTCTTTCCGAAAGAATGTGTATATATGCGTTGGAAATATGAAGATGCGACCGCTCCGGCACATCGTAAGCTATTGAAATGGTATAGCGATAAAGGGCTGAAAGTAATGGGTGCTACTGCTGCGTCAGCCGGCGATTCTCCTTTCCTGCCACGCAATAACACACGGGCGGGATATGTGAAAGGTTTCAGTCAGCTTGTTGCGGAAAATCATCTGGAAGGGATTCTGGCAACAGCCTGGGATGACGGTTCTCCACATCTGGAAACAGTTTGGCGCGGTTATATCGCGCAAGGCGAGTTCGGCTGGAATCCGACAGCACGGGATATAGAAACTTTCAAGAAGGTTCATGCCCAGCGTGAATATGGTTTCCGTCCGGAAGAGAACCGGATGCAATTTCTCGACGAACTGGAAAAAGCGATCTTCTTCTTTGATGGGGCATTAGTCACTTCCGGACGGAGAAATCCGGCCTGGGGAACAACTGCCTTTACATTGATGGAGTTGCCGGATAAAGCAAATCCGGGCACATGGAGCGAAACATATAAAGAGAAAATAACGAAAGCCAAAGAAGAAGCGAAACGCTATGAGCTTATTGCCGATGGAGTTCGTACGGCTGAAAAGAATGCTTTGCGTAACCGTTATACCCTGGAAGTGTATGAGCAAACGAATAATCTGCAAAACTATCCGACCCGTTTGATATTGGCATTGAATGAGTATGACACGGCGAAAGATGCTGCTGCCCGCAAAGCTGCTTTGGATAAAGTTGTCGGCATTTGTAATAATTTCAAAGAAATGCGTTCAAACCTGGAAGCCGTTTATTCGGAAACCCGCTTTATGCAGCAACCGGAAGGTTTTATTGCCGATATGAATCACCATAACCATTTGTCATCGAAAACAGAAAATAGCGACTGGCTCTATCTGTATGAAATCCCGATGATAAAGAAGGTGCTTCAATGGGCAAACCAATAAAATAAGAAATAGTGAGCCTGTTTAGGAAAAAGCACTAACGTTAGTGGGGTGTCGTCATCAACGTTAGTGGGACATCGTCACCAACGTTAGTGGAGCATCATCACTAACGTTAGTGGGGGATGCACACTCGTTATTAGTACGTATGGAAAGAAATAACTGAATTAATAATATATAAATTATTTACCATGAAAAAAATAGCATTGATACTATTTATTTGTTTGCTGTGTCTCCCCTTATGGGCGGGACATCAACCGGAATTTTCTACTGCCGGTTTCTTTCAGCTGGAAAATACCGGACGTGATGTTTACTCCATGAATCCGGCCTGGCGTTTCTATAAGGGAGCTGCGCAGGGAGCTGATGCAAAAGAGTTTAATGATAAAGACTGGATGGTCGTTTCCCTGCCACATGGCATTGAATACCTGCCGACTGAGGCCAGTGGCTGCATTAACTATCAGGGGGAAGTGTGGTATCGCAAGCATTTTACACCCGACGCCGCTTTGAAAGGAAAGAAACTATTCCTGCATTTCGAAGCAATTATGGGGAAAAGCAAGGTGTTTGTAAACGGTAAACAACTGACCGAGCATTTCGGAGGTTATCTTCCTGTTGTTGTGGATGTAACGGACATACTCGACTGGAATGGCGATAATGTGATTGCCGTATGGACAGACAATAGCGACGATCCGTCCTATCCTCCCGGAAAAGCCCAGGATGTATTGGACTATACCTATTTCGGAGGTATTTACCGCGACTGCTGGCTGATTGCCCATAACAATATCTTTATCACCGATCCGAATTATGCGGATGAGGTGGCCGGAGGCGGATTATTTGTGGCTTTCGATAAGGTGTCGGATAACTCTGCTGAGGTTTTGTTGAAATTGCAGGTACGTAACGAGACGAAGAAAGCGTTTACTGGTGTAGTAGAATATGAATTGCAGCAACCGGATGGCAAACAGGTCGCTTTTCTGAATGATAAGGTGAAGATTAGAGCGGGTAAAGCTGTAAATAGTTCTGATAAATTGTTAGTAAAGAACCCGTTGTTGTGGAGTCCGTCTTCACCTACATTGTATAATCTGTTGGTACGTATCCGTGATGAACAAGGGAATGTGATCGACGGTTATCGTCGCCGTATCGGTATCCGTAGTATCGAGTTTAAAGGGAAAGACGGTTTCTGGTTGAACGGTAAACGGTATGAGAAGCCGTTGATCGGAGCAAACCGCCATCAGGATTTTGCCGTTGTCGGTAATGCGGTGGCTAACAGCATCCACTGGCGTGATGCGAAAAAGCTGAAGGATGTAGGTATGGAAGTGATCCGTAACGCTCATTGTCCGCAAGATCCCGCCTTTATGGATGCCTGCGACGAACTGGGACTGTTCGTGATCGTCAATACTCCCGGCTGGCAGTTCTGGAACGATGCTCCCGAATTTGCCCGGCGTGTGTACAGCGATATCCGTCACCTAGTACGCCGTGACCGTAACCATCCTTCGGTCTGGCTATGGGAACCGATCCTGAACGAAACCTGGTATCCGGCAGACTTTGCCAAGAACACAAACGATATCGTACATGCTGAATATCCTTACCCGTCCTGCTATTGCGGTAGTGACAGTGAGGCACGTGGTCACGAAGTCTTTCCGGTACTTTTTGCTCATCCTCAGAATGCAGATAAGGAATGGGCGATAAAAGAATTGGATCCGTCAAAAACCTATTTTACCCGTGAATGGGGAGATAATGTGGATGACTGGAATTCGCATAACTCCCCTAGTCGTGTTGCCCGTAACTGGGGTGAACAGGCGATGTTGATACAGGCGCAGCATTATGCTTCACCTTCCTATCCTTATACCAGTTATGATGCGTTGTTTCAGACTTCCCGTCAGCATGTAGGCGGTTGCCTCTGGCATTCGTTCGATCATCAGCGCGGTTATCATCCCGATCCTTTTTACGGAGGTATCATGGATGTGTTCCGTCAGCCTAAGTATTCATACTATATGTTCAAGGCTCAACGCCCGCCTGTTAAAAGCGACCTGATCGCAGAAACTGGGCCGATGGTATTTATTGCCAATGAAATGACTCCGTTTTCAGGTAAAGATGTCGTAGTTTATTCCAACTGTGATGAAGTACGTCTGACCTTTAATAAAGACGGTAAAACATCCACTTATAAAAAAGATAAGGGACGGGAAGGAATGCCGTCGCCGGTAATCACTTTCCCCGGTATGTATGATTTTATGGTAGACAAGGCTCTGTCGAGAGACAGGAAACAGGAGGATGTCTATTTACTGGCAGAAGGTCTGATAGATGGAAAAGTGGTTGCTACCCATAAAGTAACGCCTGCCCGGCGCCCGGAGAAACTGTTGCTTTGGGTAGATAACGAGGGTACGAACCTGGAGGCAAACGGCTCTGACTTTGTAACAGTAGTTGCAGCTATTGCCGATAAACAAGGTAACATTAAGCGTTTGAACAATTATTTCATCAAGTTCCATATCGAAGGTGAAGGACGTATCTTGGGAAGTGCCGATATTATGGCGAATCCGGCTCCGGTGAAATGGGGAACTGCCCCGGTACTGGTACAGTCTACCTTGAAACCCGGGAAGATCAAAGTGATGGCCAGTGTTTTGATGGAAGGCTCCCAGATGCCGATCAGCGCAGAGCTTGAACTGGAAAGTACTCCGGCTGTTTATCCGTTAGTCTATAATCAATCGGAAGCCGTTCTTATACCTCTGACTGTAACCGGTAAAACAGATGTACAAATGAGCAAATCATCAGCCGAACGTGAAGTAGAACGTCTTCAGAAAGAACTGAATGCCCTGAAACTGAAGGAGGTCGAAAGACAGCAGACCGAATTTGGAGAACAACGGTAGTTCTGTCCATTTATTATTAAGTAAAAGAGTCTTGAATTTCCATAAAAAATCAAGGCTCTTTTTGTGTGTGTTTATATTTGAACTTACATTTTGTAGGGTTTATTTGCTTGTATAATTGTCATTTGGACCTATTTTCTTAATAAAATAGTGCAATTTATCAAATGTTTACTTTATTTTTGTGGCTTTAGTTCAGGGAGATTGAGTGAATGTTTATGAATTTAGCACAAATTTAGGATTATGAGGAAAGGAGTCAGGAATTTATTGTGCACACCCCTGAATCGTTATTGTTGTTGTTTGTTATTGGGAGTATTATCTCAGAATACGTTTGCGACAACAACTGCTGAAAAGGATGCTTTTTATTCTGTCTGGCAGAAAACAACGGTTTCAGGAACAGTGGTGGATGAGAGTGGATTGCCTGTTATTGGTGCAACAATTGTTGCGGAAAAGGTAGAAGGGGGTACGATTACCGATGATAACGGCAGGTTTGATCTGGCTGTTCCCGAGGGAGTGAAGAAAGTAAAACTGAGAATCAGTTTTATAGGTATGACAACACAAGAGGTTACGGTTACCGCCGGTATGCCGGTTACTATTATTTTGCGCGAAGATGTAACGATGCTGTCTGATGTTGTTGTTATTGGCTACGGAACGGAGAAAAAGAAAAATATAGCGGGTGCCGTATCCAATATTACCAGCGAGGAACTGACCAAGACTTCGGTTGAAAGTGTCCAGAAAGCACTTCAGGGAAAAGTGTCCGGTGTTCAGATTATTACGGCGAACGGAACACCCGGTGGTGCTGTATCGGTAAATATCCGCGGACGAAGTACGTTCAGTGGCGGTACAGCTCCTTTATATATTATCGATGGGGTTCAGATGGTGACGGGAGACCAGTCGACCGGTATTGTAAAAAGTACGGATGTTCTTTCGACTTTGAATCCGGATGAAATCGAATCGATCGATATACTGAAAGACGGTGCTTCTGCTTCGATCTACGGAGCGCAGGCCGCCAATGGGGTTGTTTTGATTACGACCAAGAAAGGAAAGGAAGGAAAAACTAAGATATCGGTCAAATTATCAGGCGGTATGCAGAAGATCAGCAATAAACTGGATCTACTGACGGCTTCGCAGGTGGCAGAACTGGATTTGCTGGCGATGAAGAATCGTTATGGGGAAAACAGTTCCGAATATCTGGGGCGATTGAGTCAGTATCAGGGTTTTGGCTGGGGAGACGATGGTTTTTCGAAGGCTCAGACGACAGACTGGTATGATATGATTTACCGTACGGCTTATACTTCGGATGCCCAGATCAGTGCAACAGGGGGAACGGCTAAAACAAAATATTTTCTTTCTGCTGCTTATAATAAGACGGATGGAATTGTAAAAGAAACCGGATTTCAGCGCGGTGCTTTCCGTGTGAATCTGACACAGGAGTTACTACCCTGGTTGAGTATCTCTACTAATAACAATTACAGTGTGATGGATCAGGATCAGTATAGTGGCGTACGTGCAGCTAACCCAAGCCGTGTTGCTGTGCTGGTACACCCGGCTAACTCGCCTTATGACAAAAATGGTGAGTTTGTACGTGATCTCCCTTATGGTTATTATCAGCATAATTCATTGCAAATGCTGAACCTGAATGAATATAGCGGACGGACAAGCAAGCTGATTACTGCAAACTCGCTGGATTTTAAAATACTGGAGGGACTGACTTTTAAATCGAGTTATAATGCGGACCTGACAACTATCGAAGAACATAGTTTCATCGATCCCCGTACCCGTGAAGGTGCAAAGGAAAATGGATCGGTTACCTCAATGACCGGTAAACTGATTAATTTCCAGACAGAACAAGTTGCTTCCTATAATAATGTATTTAATGAAATACATCGTATTTCGGCAGTTGCTGGTTTTTCTTACCGTCATGAACAATATAAGCGTCACGGAGCAACCGGAACGGGAGTATCCGATCCTTCATTACATTTGTTGGGAACGACAGCTGTTGCCAAAGAAGTATCCGGAACTTTCTCTGAATGGAAGATGGCCAGTTTATTCGCCCGTGTAAATTATACGTTGAAAGATCGTTATATACTGACAGGAACAATCCGTCGTGATGGCTCTTCCCGTTTCGGTGAAAATAATAAATGGGGAATTTTTCCGTCTGTATCGGCTGCTTGGCGGATTATTGAAGAACCTTTTATGGAACCAGTGAAAAGTTGGTTGAGCGATCTGAAATTACGTGGAAGCTATGGTATTACCGGTAATTCGGACATAGGGGATTATACGGCACGCCGTTGGTATTCAAGTGGAGGCGCATATGATAACTCTTCTGCAATCATACCTACTTATATAGGTAACCCTTATCTGACATGGGAAAAGAATCATTCCCGTAATATCGGTATTACTACAGGTTTTCTGGATGACAGGATCACATTGGAAACCGATTTCTATCTGAATGATACGAAAGACCTGCTTTATAACCGTACGATCCCTGCCACAACCGGCTTTACCGTTATCCCGTCCAATATGGGGGGCGTGCGTAATAAAGGTGTTGATATTATGCTGAATACTGTAAATATACGGGCTGGAAGTTTTGAATGGCGTTCTGCACTGAACTTATCGTTTACAAAAAATGAGATAACGGAGTTACAGGATGGTTTGGATGTATTGGGAGACTATAAGGTGGGGCAGTCGATCTCTTCCTTGCCTACTTATCAGTGGGCGGGTGTGAACTCAGCCGACGGGCGTCCGATGTATTATGACAAAGACGGGTATATAACCTATGTTCCGAAAGATGAGGATCGTATTTGGACAAAACCGGCTGATCCTACTTTCTATGGAGGATTCAATAATGATTTTACCTGGAAAGGGTTTACGTTGTCCGTATTTTTCCAGTTCCAGCGTGGTGCTGTCAGTCTTTGGAATGACAAACTGGTACTTGCCTCTTATGAAGGTGATACCAATTTGCTGAGTGATATGTATTATAAACATTGGAGTCAGCCTGGCGATATGACCTGGGTTCCGAAGCCATCTTACCAGAGTGCTTATCCGGGCAATCCGCGCCAGATATCGGAATATTCTACTTTATGTTATGAAAAAACCGATTATATCAAACTGAAGAATGTTAGTCTGAGTTATGACTTCCCGGCCAAATGGCTGAAAGGATTGTATATCTCGAACCTGCAATTGTACGTGTCCGGCTATAACTTGTGGACAACAACTACTTATCCCGGACATGATCCTGAATTTACCGGTGGTGATCTGGGTACTTACCCGCAGTCACGTAGCTATACGGTTGGATTGAAGGTAGATTTCTAATGTAAACAGATAATCAGAAAATGAAAAAAGACAGAATATATACAATCTTGGTACTTTCGTGCCTGCTGTTTGTAACAGGGTGCGACAAGATGTTGGAAACAAAATCGCAAACCTTGCTTCCCCAGGATAAATTGCAGACGGAAGCCGGATGCGAAGCCATGTTGTATGGAGTTTATGACCTGATGCAGGAAACAGCATTTTATGGTCGTGACATATTGACTGTACCGGAAGTTCTAGCGGACAACTCCCGTCTTTCTCCGCTTGCCTCCCGTTATAAAGGACAAGCAGATAACCGTATCGGTTCCCATCTTGATATTTGGGTGGAATCATATGAGATAATTGCTTTACTGAATGAAGTGATCGAGTATGCGGAGAAGCTACCTGAAACTCCGAAAGCAAAAGCGATCTGGGGGGAAGCATTAGCACTTCGCGGATTGACTTATTTTAATCTGGCACGTGTCTATGGACGTGAACCGGGACATCTGGTAGATAATTTCGATTTGTGCGTGCCGTTGATTCTGAAGGCATTTTTCTATGATGGCGGTCCGATGGGCGAAGAAGTGTATCCGGCTCGTGCGACAGTGGCTGAAGTGTGGGGGCAGATAGAAAAAGATCTGACCGAGGGTTTTTCTTTGTTGAAAGGAAACGACGACGGTTTGATGCCGAAACGAATGGGTTCGCTGGCTACGCAGGCGATACTTTCCCGTGTGTATCTTTATGAAGGAAAATGGAAGGAGTGTGTGGAAGCATCCGATTATGTAACAGCTAATGCTCCGTTTGATCTATATGGAGGTACCTATACGGATATTTTCTCCAAAGGAGAAGAAACGATATTTTATTTGTACTTTACCAATTCTGAAAACTGGGGTTCAAGTTCATTGCAATCGATCAATGGGATGATGGAATCTGAACTTGACAGTGAAGGATACGATATTGGTAAAGGAGTAGGAGATGCCGACCTGTGTGTTGCTGAAGAGTTAATCGCTCTGTTCGATCAGAAAAATGATCTCCGTTTCAAAGCTTTCCGGAAGGCAAAAATCAATGGGGAAAAAGTTTGGTGGACGAAAAAGTTCAGCGGTTGGCAGGGAGCGTTCGGTTTGGATAATGTGCCTGTTATCCGTTTGTCGGAAGTGGTATTGAATCGGGCAGAAGCACAGGCTGAATTAAAAAAGGATACAGAGGCTTTGGCTGATGTGAACGAACTTCGTACAAAACGCGGACTGGACGCCGTGTCCTTTTCCGGAGCAGAACTATTGAATGAAATTTTGTTGCAGCGTCGTTTGGAACTGGCCCAGGAAGGTCATCGTTTCTTCGATCTGAAACGTAGGGGTGAAACAATCTCGAAACCGGCCGGACGTACTCCTGTCTCTTATGAGGATTTCCGAGTAGTGGCACGTATTTCCGAGACGCAGATGGATGCGAACAAGAACCTGAAAAACAACCCGGGATATTAATTAACAAGGAGAATAATATGATGAAAAAATATATTAATTTAATGGGTGGAATATGTTTCCTGGTAATCTTATTCCTCTTTTCTTCTTGCGAGAAAGAAGATCGTACCTATCAGGGCCCCCTCTTTTATGAATTTAGTCCGTCCGAATGCGGGCAGTCGGTTTTGTCTAATATATTTGTAAAGGAAGCCGGCAAGAATGGGGAGGATCGGTTGTGTGTTCAATTGATTAAACCGGCTGACGGTGCAGTTCGTGTAAATTTCCGTTTGGCGGACCAGCTTTTTTATATCAAAAGCACGACCGAATATCTGACGGAATTGCCTGACGGATATACTTCTGATCAGTATATTGTTTATACCGGAACAACCACTTACGGGAAAGATTTTGAATTTGGTACCGGAAGTAATATCGAATATGATGCTAAATATCAGACTGGAACGATTACAATTCCTGCCGGGGAAATGTTCGGGTATATCCCTTTGAATATTCTTCAGCGGAAAGGTGGTTCTGCCTATATTATTCTGGAAGATTCAGAGGATGCGCGTGCCAATCGTCCGACTTCGATTCTGAACCTGAAGTTGACTGCTGAAAAAACATTCTATTTCGAAGAGTCGCTGACCAAAGAACTCCCGTCGACCTGGAGCTTACTGGACAAAGATGGTGACGGACTGGGCTGGTATTATTATGCTAAATGGGGACTGGTTATTTCCGATTCATATGATTATGATACAGAGAGTGCGCTGAGTCCGGAAAATTATCTGATCACTCCGGCTATTGTTATTCCGGCCGATGCTACTGCTCCCGAACTAATGTTCGATCTGGCAGCTTCTGCAACGAATGCTTATCAGGAAAAATATAAGATCATTGCATCTGAATCACCTCTTACACTTGATAATTGCCGGGATGCGGATGTGTTACGTGATTATACGGAATTGACTTCTGCCTATAGTAAACAAACCTTCCAGACAGAACATATCGATCTTTCGAAATATGTGGGTAAAACGATCTATATCGGCTTTGTTCATGGCGATTGTGTGGATATGGAATCGCTGATACTAAAGAATGTTGTAGTTTACGGATATTAAAAAGAAAGAATATGAAAAGATTATCTATATGGGCCGGTATACTCTTTATTCTGTCTGCATTGTTTTCCGGGTGCAGCGATGACGATCAGGCCTTACCGCTTCAATTGCGTACATCTGTAGTGACTGATATTACAGAGACTTCGGCCACGCTGGGAGGTAAGGTGGAAGGTGTGCTGGATGGAGTTACGGAAACCGGTATCTGCTGGTCTGTACAACCCGAGGCGGAGGTGCAGTATGTTCCTTCTTCTTCTGTTTCTGCTGAGTTTACAGTCAGCCTGACCGGACTTCGGTCGGGTACCCGGTATTTTGCCCGTTCTTATGCGAAAAGAGGAAATGAAGTTGTGTTGGGTGATTTACGTAATTTTACTTGCCAGGGGCAGTTGGCGATGGTATTGCCGTTTAACGAACGTTTCCGTGGAGACGTCTTTCCACCGCAGTACTGGAATATCATCGATAAAGATGGTGACGGCTATAACTGGGAAGCTTATAACAATCGCTTTTTTGCTGCTTTGTCTGATTCGTACCGTAGTAAACAGGACCTGACGCCGGAGAACTATCTGGTAACTCCCAAGATAACGGTTAGTGCCGGTAAACCGGTCCTTAAATGGTCGGTTGGAGTAATGGACGATGAGTTTTATATGGAACATTATAAAGTAGTGATTTCTGAAGCTCCGTTTACAGAAGAAAACTGTCAGACTAACGGAACAGTTCTTTTCGAGGAATCACTGCCGGCTGAGGCTTACCATACACTATTATATCGCAGTGTCAGCCTGGACAGCTATAAAGATAAGGATGTTTATATAGCTTGGGTACATTATAAATCTACCGGTTTGTATTGTATGTATGTCACCGATATACAGATCGAAGGTGAAGGTGCTGCTTTGAATGTTACGATTCCCCAGGTTGTAATGGGTGAATTGGAAAACCTGTCGCGTACCTCTGTCGATGTAAAAGCCGATATACCGGAAGACGGCGGGGCGTCTGTGATACGTAAAGGCTTTTGTTTTGGAACAGCTCCTTCTCCTACGATAGATAACAGGGTGGAGACGGTAGACCCTCATCAGACATTGGCTGTCACATTGAAAGACCTTCAACCCGGAGCAACATATTATGTGCGTGCCTTTGCCGAAAACAGTGCAGGGCTGAGTTATTCGGAAGAACAGAAATTCTCTACTCCGGAAGTTATTATGACGACTTTGCTGAATGAGCCGTTGACAGGGGAGGTTCCGGCTTCGTGGACTGTGATTGATAAGGATGGAGATGGGCATGGATGGGAGTATTATGAAGGTTACGGAACTGTATGTTCTGACTCTTATCTGTCGGCAGAAGGCGCTCTGACACCGGAAAACTATCTGGTAACCCCCGCCATATCCATTCCGGAAGATGCAAACAGTGCGGATATCTCTTTCGAGATGGCTGCATCTGCTAAAAACGCATATAAGGAAAAATATAAAGTCGTTGTATCTTTGCAGCCGATCACTATCGATAATTGCCGGGATGCGGAGACTTTAAAGGAGTATACAGAACTGACCGAAGAGTATAAACAGAAAAACTTTGTTAATCAGACAATCGATCTTTCTCCTTACATCGGCAAAACGGTTTATATCGGGTTCGTTCATGGTGATTGTACGGATATGGAATCTCTGTTGCTGAAAAACGTAATAATAAACAGTTATGAATAACAAAATACATCCGGATTTGCAACGTCTGTTTCTCGATTTGATTCAGATCGATGCTGTTTCCGGTAAAGAACAACCTGTGGCCGATTTTATCCGGTCGGTCACAGCTTCCTTGGGTTTTCCTGCACAGGAAGACGGAGCTGCATCCCTTTCCGGAGGAAACAGCGGGAATATCATTGTACCAGTAAACGGGGGAGGTGATTTCCTGTTGATGGCACATATGGATACTCCCCGTTCTACCAAAGGGGTAAAGCCACAGTTATTGGCTGACCGGATAACTTCGGACGGTACGACGATTTTAGGCGTGGATGACCGGGGAGGAATATCAGCTATTCTTTGGGCATTGAGACAGGCTGTAGAGCAAAAGAAAGCAATAAAACCTTGTACTCTGCTTTTCAGCGTATGCGAAGAAACGACTTTGGCCGGTTCGATGTTTTATCAACCATCGGCACAAATGACACATGGTTTTGTTTTCGATTCACATCTTTCTCCCGGTAAATTTGTATCGGAAACCTGTGGTGCTATCGCTTTCAAAATGAAGGTGAAAGGACGTGCATCACATGCCGGTGTTGCTCCTGAAAAGGGAGTGAATGCCATACAGATAGCTGCCGAGGGAATGCGAAATTTCCCTTTTGGCAGGATCGATGCCTGTACTACTGCCAACATCGGTATTATCGGAGGTGGGACAGCAACTAATGTGGTACCTGATACAGTAGAGCTTGAGGGTGAGATTCGTACCGATTATCTGGATCAGGGTGAGCAGATGATGCAAGCTGTTATTGCTGATTTTGAGGCTGCTGCAACCCGGTTGAACGGGAGTGTGGAGTGTGCCTGGCACTGGGATTTCAAACCTTACCGTGTTTCTCCTGATAATACGCCTTATAAACGTATGGAAGCATTATGCCGCCATCTTTCTCTGGAAATGGAAGGTGTAAAGTCGATGGGAGGTAGCGATGCTAATAATATGAATGCAAAAGGACTGCCGACGATCAATCTGGGAGTCGGGGCACAGAACCCACATGGGACAGATGAGTTTATCCTTTATGACGACTTACAGATGTCTGCGGATATGGCTTTGGTATTATTGACGGAAATATAGAAAAAGATGAACCGGTTTTCCGATGACTGGAATAACGTTGTTCCGATGATTGGAAGTGTACTGTTCCACTCGATGGAAGAGCGTTATTCCAGCCATCGGAAGAGTACTGTTCCGGTGAGTGGAATAAACAAGTATAAATAAGATTATGATGAAAAAATACAGATATATAATGTTTTTACTGTTGGCGGTTTTTGTGGCCACCAGTTGTTTTAGCGAAGATAAACAGGCTGAGAATGATGAAGAAACGCCTGAACTGAAAGAAGGTCATCTCTTTATTATTGGAGGTGGTGACCGTCCTGATTCTCTGATGACCCAATATCTGGCATTGGGAGGTGGCAGTAAGGCACGTGTGCTGATTGTACCCTTCGCCAGTAGTGATATCGAAGATACGGGTAGTTACCAGCAGGAACAGTTCGCCCGTTTGGGATGTGCCTCTTCGGAGTATATCAATAGCCCGAAGAAACTGATCGACTCGGAAGAAAGTCTGGCGAAGCTGGATGGCGTAACGGCTGTATTCTTTTCCGGGGGCGACCAGAACCGGTTGACGGATTATCTGCAGGGTACAAAGTTCCTTACAAAGATTCGTGAAATCTATAAAAATGGCGGCGTGATTGGCGGAACCAGTGCCGGTGCGGCTGTAATGAGTAAAATCATGCTGACCGGTGAGGAAGAGAATGTTCCTGATAAATATAAGGGTGACTTTTCTTATATCAAACAAGGAAATGTACAGACGGCGGAAGGTTTTGGATTTATTGATTCGGCAATCATTGACCAGCATTTTATTATCCGCAAGCGACAGAACCGTCTGATCAGCCTGGTGCTTGAACGTCGGATGAAAGGTGTCGGCATTGATGAGGCAACAGCCATTATTGTCAAACCGGACGGTTCATTCCGTGTAGCCGGACAAAGCCAGGTGATGGTATTTGAACCGGAAGCGCAGCCGACAATCAGTCCGACCGGCTATCTGAAAACAAATTCATTGAATGTCCGGATATTGACAGCCGGCGATACATATCAACTTTGATCCGAGAGAACGAATGAAACTGAATAAGATTCCGCATACTTATACAATTATATCTGTTGTAATCCTGATATGTGCCGCCCTTTCCTGGATTATTCCTGCCGGTGAATACTCCCGGGAAATACGGGTGGTCAACGGTACGGAACGTACGGTTATTGTAGATAACTCCTTTCATGCAGTCGATCCCGCTCCGCAGAGTTGGCAGGTTTTCGGCGTGTTACTGGAAGGATTCGAGAAACAGGCTGGTATCATAGCTTTTCTGTTGATTATCGGAGGAGCTTTTCAGATTATGAACAGTAGCCGGGCAATCGATACCGGGATACTATCTTTTTTACGAAGTTCGCGTAAAGTGGAGAAATATGGACTGTTTCGCATGGTCGGAGTGAATAATGTGGTGATATCCTTGATTATAATCCTGTTCAGTTTGTTCGGAGCCGTATTCGGCATGAGTGAGGAGACGCTTGCATTTGTCATAATTATTGTGCCGCTTGCCATTTCGATGGGATATGACTCTATTACGGGACTTTGTATGGTCTATGTGGCAGCACATGTGGGTTTTTCGGGAGCAATCCTGAATCCGTTTACAATCGGTATAGCACAGGGATTGTCGGACTTGCCGCTGTTTTCCGGTTTTGGTTACCGGTTGTTTTGCTGGGTGGTGCTCACTTCCATTCTGATCATTATCGTTCTTCGTTATGCAGCCAGGGTGAAAAAGAACCCGAAACTGTCTCCTATGTATGAGGCGGATGCTTACTGGAGGGAGAAAGGCGAAGTCGCTTCCGAAGATGTTCCGGAGGAAAGGACAACCCGTTCGGCTTGGATTGTCTACTTGTTATTATTACTATCATTGATAAGTTTTTCGATATATTATCCTTCTACCACATTTGAAATCGGGGAGAGTGCTGTTTGTTTTCCGGCAGCGCCAGTGTTTACTGCTTTTTTTGCTTTGACCGGCTGGCTGGGACTGCGTAAGTCGAACCAGTTTTTTATCCTGAACTTACTGGGATATACGATCGTCTTTCTGATAATCGGTGTAATGGGGTATGGCTGGTATCTGACGGAGATATCCGCTATTTTCCTGGCTATGGGAATTTTATCCGGATTTGCTAATAGTGAAGGAGCCGACGGGATCATTTCCCAGTTCCTGGCCGGTGCCAAAGATATGCTTTCGGCTGCCCTGGTAGTCGGATTGGCGGGCGGGATCATTCAGATATTGCAGGATGGCCGTATCATCGATCCGATTCTGCATGGTATGGCAGCCCTGATGGGGGAAGCGGGGAAGATCGCTTCTCTCGGAGTGATGTACCTGATCCAGACGACGATCAATATCATTATCCCTTCCGGTTCGGCAAAGGCTGCGTTGACCATGCCGATCATGGCTCCTTTCTCCGATGTGATCGGTATTTCCCGGCAGGCGACCGTACTGGCGTTTCAGTTCGGGGATGGTTTTACCAATATGATCACGCCTACTTCCGGTGTCCTGATGGGAGCGCTCGGATTAGCACATATTCCTTATGAGGTATGGGTAAAGTGGTTTTTCCGTATCCTTATCTTTTTTATTTTACTTGGAATGTTATTGCTAATTCCTACAGTTTTAATACCTTTGGACGGATTCTGATACACTATATTCTAAAATACTGTCATATGAAAAAAAACATTTTCGGTTTATTAGCCTGCCTGGCGATGATGGTGGTCCTGCTTAGTTGTAAACCCTCGCCTGCTGAATGGAAATTGGTTTGGGAAGATAATTTCGACCAGACCGGTAGTTTCGATCCTGCCTCCTGGAGTAAGATTCCCCGGGGTACTTCCGATTGGAATAATTATATGTCCGATTTTGACTCTTGTTATGCGATGCGCGATGGCAAGCTGGTATTGCGCGGGCTGGTCAATTATAGCCTGCCGACTGATACGGCACCTTATGTGACCGGCGGTGTTTATACGAAAGACAAAGTCGGATTCAATAACGGTCGCCTCGAAATTCATGCCAAACTGAATGGGGCAACCGGTGCATGGCCGGCCTTCTGGTTGTTGCCGCAGGGTGCCAAATGGCCCGGAGGCGGTGAGATAGATATCATGGAGCGGTTGAATAATGACAGTATTGCTTATCAGACAGTCCATTCTCATTATACATTCGACCTGGGGATCAAAGATAATCCGAAACAGGGTAGTACCGGACTTATAAACCCGGATGATTTTAATACCTATACGGTAGAAATGTATCCCGACAGTCTGGTATTCTTTATCAATGATACCCGTACATTTGCTTATCCGCGAATCGAGACGGATAAGGAAGGACAATACCCGTTTAACGACAGCCAGTTCTATCTGTTGCTGGATATGCAGCTTGGTGGAAGTTGGGTTGGTGCCGTCGATCCGGAAGACCTGCCGGTAGAAATGGAGATAGACTGGGTTCGTTTCTACCAGAAACAGTGAAAATTTATGAACGAATATAACAAAGTTGTAGTTTAAAAGGTTTATCTTTAGGTCGTAAATAATATTAAATATCTAAATCTAACTGTAATGATCGGATCAATTATTCAATTGGCTTTAAGCATACTGACAATCGTCAGCATGTGGAAGATTTTTGAAACTTTCGGCCAAAAGGGATGGGCTTGTCTTATTCCGTTCTACAACATCATCGTGATGTTGCGTATTGTAAAGTGGGAACCTGTGAAATTCTGGTTTTTCCTGATTCCTATCTATAACATCTATCTTTGCTTCTTGCTGTACAGAGATATAGCTGCGAAGTATGGAAAAGGTGACAATGCGTATGCGGTAGGTTTGCTTTTGTTGCCGTTTATTTTCTTCCCGTTGTTGGCGTTCAAAGAAACTCCGATTGCGGAAACTGTAGAGTAAATTAGTATTGAGGGAACAGAAAAGCCTTTCGTCTGAGATGAAAGGCTTTTTTTATATTCTTATATCTGTATAAATGAATAAATCATCGTTGTTAAAATAAACATCGTATCTTTGGCGTTTGTTATACGACTAAAGATACAATTGCTATGTTAGATATACAGTCTATCCGGAAAGATTTTCCTATACTGGAGCATAAAATATACGATAAGCCGCTTATTTACTTCGATAACGGTGCAACAACACAGAAGCCCCGCCAGGTGGTAGAAAAGATAGAGAGCGGTTATTATAATGTAAATGCCAATATTCATCGGGGCGTGCATTTTTTAAGTCAGGCGGCTACTGAAGCGCATGAGGACGCGCGTAAAACCGTCCAGTCTTTTCTGAACGCCCGTTCGTCCAACGAGATTATTTTTACACGCGGGACAACAGAGGCAATCAATCTGATCGCTTCCAGCTTTACCGACGAATGTATGTCAGCAGGTGATGAGGTGATCGTTTCCGTGATGGAGCATCATTCCAATATTGTACCTTGGCAGATACAAGCGGCGCGAAAAGGGATCGCCTTGAAGGTCATTCCGATGAATGAAAAGGGTGAACTGGATATGGATGCGTTTCGCGGATTGTTTTCGGAGCGTACGAAGCTGGTTTCTGTAACCCATGTGTCGAATGTGTTGGGAACCATTAATCCGGTGAAAGAAATTATTGAGGAAGCACATAACCGTGATGTCCCGGTCCTGATCGACGGGGCACAGGCAGTTCCGCATTTGGCAGTCGATGTACAGGATTTGGATGCTGAGTTTTATGTTTTCTCCGGACATAAGGTTTATGGTCCGACAGGGATAGGCGTATTGTATGGAAAAGAAGAATGGCTGGATAAGTTGCCTCCTTACCAGGGTGGTGGTGAGATGATCGCGACAGTATCGTTCGAGAAGACTACATTTAATGAGTTACCGTTCAAGTTCGAAGCCGGTACACCTGATTATATAGGCAGCACGGCACTGGCAGAAGCGTTACGCTATGTCGATCGGCTGGGTATGCAGAATATAGCTGCTTATGAAGACGAGTTATTGCGTTATGCAACGGAGAAACTGAACAATATAGAAGGTATGCGTATCTTCGGTCAGGCAGATCATAAGGGGGCGGTACTTTCTTTCCTGGTGGGAAATATTCATCATTATGATATGGGAATGTTACTCGACCGTTTAGGAATTGCTGTCCGGACCGGCCATCATTGTGCACAACCGTTGATGCAGGCTTTGGGTATCGAAGGTACTGTGCGTGCTTCTTTCTCTTTCTATAATACGAAAGAAGAGATCGATACATTTGTTGCCGGAATAGAACGCGTTCGGAAAATGTTTTAATTAGTAGATTATGTTGTATTATCTGAAGAAATATCCGATATCCCTGACAATCATTCTGGTAGTAATTTATTTGTCTTTTTTCAAACCACCCTCTGTGGAGATCGGAAAGATTCCGGGGATAGACAAGGTGGCACATATCTGCATGTATGCAGGATTATCCGGTATGCTGTGGATTGAGTTTCTGCGTAATCACCGGAAATATGACGATGTGCTGTGGCATGCCTGGATAGGAGCCGTGCTTTGTCCGATTGTGATGAGTGGGGCGATCGAGTTGTTGCAGGAATATTGTACCTCTTATCGGGGTGGTGACTGGTTTGATTTTCTGGCGAACATGACAGGGGTTGCTTTGGCTACCTTGTTTTCTTATTTCGTGTTGCGCCCCTGGATGATGAGAAAGAAGATAATAGATTGATAACAAACTTATATACGATACTTTATGTTGTTGCCTTATTTGGAAGCGAACCGGATAGAAGCCGGTTGTGATGAAGCCGGACGCGGATGTCTTGCCGGATCTGTTTTTGCAGCTGCAGTCATTCTTCCTCCTGATTTCAAGAATGATGATCTGAATGACAGTAAACAACTTAGTGAAAAGAAACGCTATGCCTTACGTCCGATAATAGAGCGGGAGGCCATAGCTTGGGCTGTCGGTATCGTGACACCTGAAGAAATAGATAAAATAAATATACTCAAAGCGTCTTTCCTGGCCATGCATCGTGCTATCGACCAGCTGAAAGTAAAACCGGAACATCTGCTGATAGACGGGAATCGCTTTACTCCCTATCGGGATATAAAGCATACGACAGTCGTGAAAGGGGATGGTAAATACTTGAGTATTGCTGCCGCCTCCATCCTGGCTAAAACATATCGTGACGATTATATGAATGAACTGGCTTTGGAATATCCGGAGTACCATTGGAGGGATAATAAAGGCTACCCAACCAAAGCCCACCGTGAAGCAATCCGTGCAGTCGGTATTACTCCTTACCACCGGAAAACATTCACCTTATTACCTGAACAACTTACACTGGATTTTTAGATTTTCTTCTTCCCTTTTCACCTCTGGGGTATAGGCTTCGTTTTTTTTGACGTAGTTCACATAGAACTATATCAATAAACCGATTGCAAATATAGTATTTTTTGTAAAAACAAGATCCTTTAACGCTAAAATTAATAAAATAGAGACATATTTTTCATCTTTTTTGTAGATAAAGCGTCCCTTTCTACCCCTAAATATATTAGTTCTATGTGAACTGTGTTAATTATGCCACTAGTGTTGATATTTTGAAAAACTTAGTTTGAAGAAATATGCAGGTGAGTCGGGTCCAATATTTTCTTGTTGGATTCTCTTCTTTGGGAGCTAATAAGCTATCAGGTATGCTTTTAGAAAAGAAATGCTAATTTCTGATGGGATATAAACGCTAAATAATTCCTATAAAAGAGTCTAACTTTTTGATTCAGGTCAGGTATGAGAAATAATAGTAGTTAGTAGAGGAGATAGGAGAAGGAAATCCTTTTTTAACCTAATCAGTGAATAGTTTTTTATTCAAGTTCTAATCGTTAAATAATTAAGTTATGAATAATTACACAAAGAAAGTTGCCTGTGTGGCCATTCCTTTGTTTTGTCTTCATTTGACCATGGCAGCTGAAAATGCTGTTTCAGATCTCGGTGTCCGGAAAGCAGCGGTAGAGGAAGCAGCTTCTGTAAATCAGAGTTCCCGTAAAGTAACGGGTGTCGTTAAAGATGAAAACGGAGATCCGGTGATTGGTGCCAGTGTCGTAGAAGTAGGCACGACCAATGGTATTATGACAGATATGGATGGTAAATTTGAGCTGTCCATCAAAAGCAGCGGTTCACTGCAAGTCTCTTATGTAGGCTTTGTTACCCAAACAATAAAACCAGGGAACAAAAACAATATCCAGATCATATTACAGGAAGATAATCAGGCTTTGGACGAAGTGGTGGTAGTCGCTTTCGGTAAAAGTACAAAAGAAGCCTTTACCGGTTCTGCCGGTGTAATGAAATCGGACGATCTTCTGAAAGCACAGGTATCGAACCCTGCGCAGGCCCTGGCAGGACGTGTTGCCGGCGTACAGCTGAGCAATTCATCTGCACAGCCGGGTAGCTCACCTTCTATCACTATTCGTGGTTTCGGTTCTATTTCTTCTGATACTGAACCGCTGATCGTTGTTGACGGAATGCCTTTCGACGGTGACTTGAACCTGATCAACTCGAACGATATCGAGTCGATGACCGTTCTGAAAGATGCTGCATCCAATGCCTTGTACGGTGCCCGTGGTGCCAACGGTGTGATCATGATCACAACAAAGAAAGGTAAGAATGGGGATGCTAAAGTGACCGTAGATGCTAAATGGGGTGCAAACTCCAATGGGCTTCAAAATTATAAGACCACGAATGCCCAGCAGTTCTACGAAACATATTATAAGATGTTGTATAACTATTATATAACAGAAGCTGGTGGCGGTATGTCTGCCAATGATGCCCATGCTTTGGCAAACCAGCATCTGACCAGTTCTTCCAGTGGTGTAGGTCCGGGTTATATGGTTTATTCAGTGCCGGAGGGACAGGATTTTATCCAGCAAGGCGGTGTCATGAATCCGGGAGCGACAATGGGTACTCTTTATGATTATAATGGAAAGAAACTTTGGCTACAGGCTGACGACTGGGAAGAGATCGGTTTGCAGAACGGTTTCCGCCAGGAATATAATGTGTCGGTTTCCGGTGCTTCCGACCGTATTAATTATTATACCTCTGTCGGTTATCTGGACCAGGATGGTATTCAGGAAGGTTCTTCACAGAAACGTTTGACGGCACGTGCAAAGCTGGATTACCAGGCAAAGAAATGGTTGAAAGTCGGAGCGAACTTCAACTATTCCAAATATAATTACAGTCAGACATCCGAAGGAACGATCGGTACTGGAACCATTTGGAGCACGATAAAGACCCAGGCTCCTATTTATCCTGTTTATTTCCGTGATGAGAACAAGAACATCATGATCGATCAATGGGGTGAGAAGATGTATGACTTCGCGCAAGCTTACGATCTGAGTCGTGCCGGAGGTGTCGGTGGCAACTGTATTTTCTCCAATAAATATCGCTCGGACGAAACAACCGGTAACTCGTTTATTGCCAGCGGTTATGCCGATGTGAATCTGACAAAGGACTTGACATTCACATTTAATGCCAATGCCTATGATTACGACCGTCGTTATACTTATGCTACCAGTCCTTTTGTCGATTATTATACCAGTTCTTCCGATAACGGTTATCTGTCAAAAGCCTCTTACCGTACTTTTACTTATAATACGCAACAGTTGTTGAATTATTCCAAACAATTTGGCAAACATGACGTAAGTGCTATGATCGGTCATGAATATTATAATTACAAATATGAATCGTTGAGCGCTTCCGGACGTAATTTCGGTATCGATAATACAAGGGAATTGGCAACCCTTCTGAATCTGAATAATAATCCCTATTCTTATTCCAATTCTTATAATAACGAAGGTTACTTCTTCCGTGCCATGTATAATTACGATGCAAAGTATTTCGGTTCGGTGTCTTATCGTCGTGATGCTTCTTCACGTTTTGCGAAAGACCACCGCTGGGGTAACTTCTGGTCGGTCGGCGGTGCCTGGCTTATTTCGAAGGAGGCTTTCTTTAATGCTCCCTGGGTTAATTCCTTGAAGCTGAAAGCATCTGTCGGTTCACAGGGTAACGATAATATCGGCGATTATTTGTATGCCGACTCTTATAAAGTGGTAAACAATGATGACCAGGTTGCTTTCCAATGGCGTCAGAAAGGCTCCAGTGATATCACGTGGGAAACCAACACCAACTGGAACGTGGGAACTGAGTTCGATCTTTTCGACGGTCGCCTGAGCGGTAGTCTGGATTACTTCTATCGGAAAACCAGTGATATGCTGTTCTCCTTGAATACACCTCCTTCTATCGGTTACACCAGTTATTTCATAAACCTGGGTGACATGCGCAATGCCGGTCTCGAATTGGTATTGCAGGGTACTCTGATCCGAAACAAGGACTTCAAATGGGACGTTAATTTCAATATCTCCCATGTAAAGAACAAAGTGTTGACTTTGCCGGATGAAATCAAGACAACCAAGGTGGACGGTTATAACGGTTATGTCAACCTGGATAAGTCGTTCGTATCTAAATATAAATATTTCGTTGCCGAAGGTCTTTCATTGTATACTTGGTACTTGCCTAAGTTTGCCGGTCTGGATCCTGAAACAGGAGAGTCTTTGTTCTATAAAGATATCCTCGATGATGCAGGAAACGTGACAGGACAGGAGACAACAAAAGATTCGAGCCAGGCAACCGATTATCTGATTGGCGATGCTCTTCCTTCTTTCTATGGTGGTTTGGGAACATCTTTGACCTATCGTGGCTTTGACTTTTCAATCAACCTGAACTATCAGTTGGGAGGTAAGGCATACGATTATACTTATCAGACATTGATGCATACCAGTACAACCAGTGCTACAACCTGGCATAAGGATATGTTGAATGCCTGGTCTCCGGAGAATACCAACACAACTGTTCCGCGTTTGCAGTTTGCAGAAAAGTATTCACAGAATCCGCGTTCAGACCGCTTCATTACGAATGCAAGCTATTTGAATATTCAGAACATCAACCTGGGATACACCTTGCCTTCCAGTCTGACTCAGAGATATAATATCCAGAACATACGTGTCTATTTCTCGGGTGAAAACCTGTTCTACTTTTCGGCACGCCAGGGATTCGATCCTCGCTATACGTTGAAAGGGTATAGTAATCCGGAACTTTATTCTCCGATACGTACTATCTCGGGTGGTATTTCATTGACATTCTAAACATAAAAAAGAAAACATCATGAAGAAATATAAGATTTTATTGGCTGCAGCGGCTCTTGTGGGTTTAAGTAGCTGTATCGAAGAAACATTGCCGACAGAATATGTGCTGAATGATCAGATACAGGCTTCGGAGTCGGCTTTGGAGGGGATGGTCAACTCTATTTATACTTCGATGGGCGGATATAAGAATGAGGACGGCGGTATAGAAATGATTTCTTACGGCAGTATGCGTGCGATGCTTGAACATAGTACGACCCAGTTTGTTTGTTCCGGAGCAAACGGTTATAATACGATGGGGGCTTATTGTAATGGCGCTGTAAGTGCTACGGGATCAAATCGCGGACTGTACCCTTCTTACCTGTATTATTCTTACATCAAGAATGTAAATGATATTATCAGAATGATCGACGTGAACGATCTGGATGATACGAAAAAGGGATATCTGGGAATCAGCTATGCCTATCGTGCCCTTTATTATCTGGATTTGGTTCAGATTATGGAGTACAAGAAGCCTACCGACAGCCGTTTCAGTTATGTAAGTCCTGAAAACGACTTGACGAACCTGGGTGTTCCTATCGTAACCGAAAAGACCACATCGGAAGAAGCATCCAATAACCCGCGTGCAACGGTAGATGCTGCTTATGACCTGATCCTGAGTGATCTGCAACAGGCGGAAACCTATCTGAACGGATATACCCGTACGGATAAGACCCAACCTAACCTGGCTGCTGTGTATGGATTGTATGCCCGTGCTTATGCCAATTTGGCTTCACGTGTGAATACTTCTGCAACTTATAAAGATGAAGCATCTTATTGGCAGAAATCCGGAGAATTTGCAGATAAGGCTATTTCTGTAGCCGGTTGTACGCCGCTGACGGAAGCAGAATGGACAGACCCTGTGAATGGTTTCAATAACCGTAATTCGCAAAACTCATGGATGTGGGCGACTTCTATTTCTGAAGGTAATACGACAGCTGCCACAGGTAATAACGAATCGTTCTCTTTTGCCATGATCTTTGGAACAGAGACGACATTCAGTGTGTATGGCTGGCGTGTCGGCCGTTCGCTCGACCGCAAATGGTATGAACGTCTTTCGGATAATGACTTCCGTAAGAAATCATGGCTGGATCCTAGCTTCTTCTATGAATCGAAGAATCAGAAAGAAGGAGAGCCGTACTTGGTGGAGAAAGATGCAGACGGCAAGTTTATCAACAATAAATGGTCGGTAAACGACGTAAGTACCAGTACGACTCAAAGTGATTGGAATGACGATTATTCCGGTTTCGGTCCTGACAAATACCAATATAAGTATAACAGTTCTGCGTCATGGATCCGTGCCCGTATCAACTCTTCCAACGGTTTCCTGTCATGGCCGTGGTTGTACGTCAATATGAAGTTCCGTCCGCATAACGGGGACTACCGGACACATACGGTTGGTGGTGCAATTGATTATCCGATCATGCGTATCGAAGAAATGTATTTCCTGAAAGCCGAAGCAGCACTTCATACATCCGGTGTACCTGCAGCTGCAGCCATTTTGGAGGATATCGTGAAGACACGTAATTCTACCTATACCTGTACGGCAACTACTGCAGATGCTTTCCTGGATGAGTATGTTTTCCAGAAAGGTATCGAGTTTTGGGGTGAGGGTATCAACTATTTTGATGCCAAACGCCTGGAAGTGGGTATCCACCGTGCTTATAAAGGAACGAACTGTGAACGTTACCAGCATTGTATTGATATGGATGGCGTATATGTAGGCTGGACTCCTGGTTGGAACCAGGCTGAATTGAATGCCAATCCTGCTATCTACCACTACAATAATCCGTATACAAATCCGACGACTTATTATGTCTATAAGTCTAATGATGAGGTTAAACCGTATTATGGGACTGAGATAACCGAATAGGACCTGTCTTGGCGGGCTTGCCCCGGAATGACAGAGCTATCAGCATAAAAAAGTTTTCGAAAATAAATCCTTCATTCCTTCATCTATATAATTAATCACTTGATTGTGGTTGTTTTATGGATGAAGGAATATTATATGAATGAAGAATTTTTGTTGTATTTCACATTTTTTAGTTCATAAATGATCGCATCTGATACAATGAAAAGGCTGGATATCCACCGACAGGCTATCAGTTTGCCTATTCTATTTTGATACATAGCCAGTGACTTCTTAGGTCAATTGTCCTTTCTTTTTTTCTGTTTTTCAATTATCGAACGCTTATTTGTCAGCTGTCAAACGCTTGTTCGACTAATGTGCTACAAGCGTTTGACAATTGACAAACAAGAAAGAATAGCTAACTTATGGGATAGTAAGTAATTAGACAGCTCGTTATTGCTTATTGCCTACGCCTCACTTTTTGCCTGAAGGATTAAACTTAAACAGGTATTAATCTCTGGTAGGATAATGAAGCATTAATCCGAAAAAAAGGATGCTTCCTTCATTATACTAAAAATCCTTCATCTGTAAATGATATAAAATCAGTTAGTTATATTGCAGATGAAGGAATGAAGGATTTATTTCTGAAAACTTTTGTTGAGCTGCTTTTATAAATTATCCTTGTTCTTTTGTCCGGAAAGCCAGTGCGTACATACGCATCTGTTTGACCATAGCTACCAGCCCGTTGGAACGGGTAGGGGAAAGATGTTCTTTCAGACCGATCTTTTCTATGAAATAGAGGTCGGTATCCAGTATCTCCTGCGGTGTATGTCCGGATATGATGTTGATCAGTAACGAAACGATACCTTTCACAATCACGGCATCACTTTCACCTTTGAACAGTATCTTACCGTCTTCATAATCCGCCTGTAACCACACGCGGCTCTGGCAACCTTCGATCAGGTTACTTTCTGTTTTATACTTTTCTTCCAGCGGGGGAAGTGAGTTGCCTAAATCGATCAGCAACGCATACTTGTCCATCCAGTCGTCGAAGGCTGAGAACTCTTCAATAACATTGTCCTGAAGTTCGTTGATAGTCATCGTTTGTATTATTTCTTTTGTCGGTTATATATTACTTCCAGGACCGTTTGCCCTACGGCTTTGAGGGTTTCACGGTCGATATTGTCCATATTGTCTTTTTGTGTGTGCCAGTACCAGCCGAAGCCGTGGTCGTTGTCCGGATCGTAGTTGATGATGTCGATGCAAGGAATGTTACGGCCTTCGATCACATATTGATGATCGTCGGTAATGTAGCCTCCCGTTGCGTTGATAAAGAATTTGCCGTAACCGAGGTCGCGTGCTGTTCTCCAAACCATATCAACAATATTGGGAGCCTTTTTTAAAGAAGTTCCTTCCTTGAAGAAGGTGGCATCTTTGGCTCCGACCATATCCAGCAGGATACCGAAGTCGGCACGATAGTTCGGCACATGCGGGTTCTTTGCCCAAAACTGGGTCCCCAGGCACCAGGTATCGGTTTTGTAGTCATCGACAAACTCCGGTGTTCCGTAATCTTCAGCATCGAAGAAGATGATGTCGATACCCACTCCCGGATCTTTCTGTCCGATCTGGCGGGCTATTTCCAGCAAGGCACCTACACCGCTGGCACCGTCGTCGGCACCGTCGATCGCTTTGCGATGATTTGCCGGATCGGGATCATGGTCGGAATAAGGACGTGAATCCCAGTGGGCGAATAGCAGGATGCGTTTGTCGTTGTCCGGATTATAAGAACCGATAATATTTTTTGCTTCCAGTCCTGTATTGTCATAAGCTGTAAGGGTGGCTTCCTGTTCGTATACTTTTGCACCGAAACGTCTCAGCTCGGACGCCAGGTAATTGCCACAGTCTTTATGGGCCGGGGTATTAGGTACACGCGGACCGAATTTGACCTGGTTTTCTACATATGTATAGGCACTGTCGGCATCGAATGTCGGCGTATTTGTTTGAGGTACTGCCTGGCTCACCGTTGTATTCTCTTTTTGTTGGTTTTTGGCCTGGCTGCATGCTGCTAATGAACATGCCAGCAGGGCAATATACAGAATGTGCATCATATCTGTTTTTTTGTTTCTTGTTTATCCGTTATAGGCTGACTGCACACGTGACATGACACGCAGCAGATTGCCTCCCCATATCTTTGCAATATCGTTCTCACTATATCCGTCTTTCAAAAGACGTACGGTGATGTTGATCAGTTCATTACTTGCCCGGCACCCGATCAGTTCACCGTCGCCGTCGAAGTCGGAACCGATGCCTACATGATTGATGCCGATCAGATCCACTATGTGATTGATGTGGCGGACGGCATCGGTAAGCGATGCTTTTTCGGCATCTTCGTTGATAAATCCTTTATACAGGCAAACCTGTACGACTCCCTGTTTGGCGGCCAGTGCTTTCAGCTGTTCGTCGGTCAGGTTACGCGGATGGTTGCATAAAGCACGCGCTGAAGAATGTGAGGCAATGATCGGCAGTGCGCTAACTTCCAGTGCGTCGTAGAACGTACTTTCTGCAGCGTGCGATACATCCACCATAATGCCCAGTCGGTTCATTTCTGCAACCACTTCTTTCCCGAAAGGACTAAGACCGCCCCATTCGGCTTCTCCGCGGGCGGAGTCGCAAATATCGTTACTTCCATTGTGACAGAGTGTGATATAGCTGACACCCAGTTCTTTGAAGCGGGCTATATTCCGGATGTCTTTACCGATGGCATATCCGTTTTCCACTCCCAGCATGATCGCTTTTTTCCCGGCCTCTTTTGTTACCCATACTTCCTGTGGAGTGTGTGCGATATTCATTCTGCCGCGATTTATTTCCATTTGGCGATGGATCTCGTTCAAGCGGTTCATGGCGAAATCCGTAGCTTGCTGCAATGACTCGTCGTCCCGTTTCCCTTGCGGGATATAGGCAACCATGATGGCTGCATCTACCATGCCTTCCTCCATAAGCGGAAGATTCACTTTACCGCCCTCTTTCTGACCGATATTGAACTGGTCGGGAAAGATCATCGGGGTGTCGGTATGGGAATCGAGTATGACATTCCGGCTGTGGATACGTTTAGCCTCTTTAAACAGGCGTGCTGCTTCTACATGATGCCTGAATAATTCGAGCATCAGTTCGTCACCGTTGGATGCCATTGCTTCGGGATGCCATTGGATACTGAATATCTCTTTCTCGGGATGCTCCATCGCTTCGTTGATACCATCGGGAGCAACGGCTGTTTCCCTGAATTCGGGAGCAACCTCTTTTACCGCCTGGTGGTGTACGGAATTGACCAGTACATCCGGTTCCTTTCTCAATATTTCGAAAAGACGGGAAGAGCTATCGGTGATACGGACGGAATGTGAAGCTTGTTCGCGGGGCATTGCCTGGCTATGTTTGAACACGCCACCTGCATGTTGCGAATAAATATCCTGGTAGACAGAGCCGCCGAAAGTTACATTGATAAGCTGATGTCCGCGACAGATACCCATAACAGGTAGCTGACGGTTGGTTGCCAATCGGAGCAGGATCAGGTCGAACTCATCGCGGAAGGTATCCACATCCTGTAACTGCGGTATCGGCTCTTCCCCGATATAAAGCGGGTTGAGATCTCCTCCTCCGCTCATCAGTAACCCATCCAGACTGGAAACGATCGCTGTAAGGGCTTCCAGGTCGGTGATAACCGGGATCAGTACCGGTGCACCTCCAGCCATCAGAACGGACTGGACATAAGTCTCCGCTATACAGGAAAGTCCGTCTTTCCGGTTTGAAGATATTCCTATACGGGGAGGCTGAAGTTTTTCTTTCTTAGGACTGAAATTGTCAACTTCCCTGAACAGGGCTTCTAAACTCGGACGACGGACTAGCATAATTGAAAATTATAAATTGATAATTGAAAATTAATGTGTTGAAATTGAGGATTGAATAGAAGTTTTAACTTTCAATTTTCAATTCTCAATTTTCAATTAACTTAAGCGTCAATATTTGCGTATGTAGCATTCTCCTCGATGAATTCGCGGCGCGGACCTACGTCTTCACCCATCAACATGGAGAATATCTGGTCAGCTTCTGCTGCGCTGTCGATCGTGATCTGTTTCAACGTACGGTTTTCTGGATTCATGGTCGTATCCCACAGCTGGTGGTCGTTCATTTCTCCCAAACCTTTGTATCGTTGCGTGTGTATTTGGTTTTCATTACCTCCACCAAACTTGTCGATGAATGCCTGACGTTGTTGTTCTGTCCAGCAGTATTCTTCGACTTTACCTTTCTTACACAGGTAAAGGGGAGGAGTAGCCAGGTATACATATCCGTTCTCGATCAGGGCGCGCATTCTGCGGAAGAAGAACGTAAGGATCAAAGTGGCAATGTGGCTTCCGTCCACGTCGGCATCGGTCATGATGATCACCTTGTGGTAACGGAGCTTGCTCAGGTTCAATTCTTTCGGATCTTCCTCTGTACCGATAGTAACACCCATAGCACGGAAGATGTTTTGGATTTCTTCACTTTCGAACACTTTATGGTCCATCGCTTTCTCTACGTTCAGGATCTTACCGCGGAGCGGCAGGATAGCCTGGAACACACGGTCGCGGCCCTGTTTAGCCGTACCGCCTGCAGAGTCCCCTTCGACCAGGAATAACTCACAGATAGAAGCGTCTTTGGAAGAACAGTCTGCCAGCTTGCCGGGAAGTCCGCCACCGGTCATCGGCGATTTACGCTGAACCAGTTCGCGTGCTTTACGGGCAGCCTGACGTGCCTGGGCAGCCAGGACAACTTTTTCAACGATAATCTTCGCTTCTTTCGGATGTTCTTCCAGATAATAACTAAGAGCTTCACCGATTGCCTGATCTACAGCACCTGTCACTTCACTGTTACCCAGCTTCGTCTTGGTCTGTCCTTCAAACTGTGGCTCAGCAACCTTAATAGAGATAACGGCTGTCAGACCTTCACGGAAGTCATCGCCCTGGATCTCTACTTTTGCCTTTTCCAGTAGTTTGGAGTCTTCTGCATATTTCTTCAGTGTACGTGTCAGACCACGGCGGAAACCAGCCAGGTGCGTACCACCTTCGATTGTGTTGATATCATTTACATACGAGAACACGCTTTCGTTGAAAGAAGTGTTGTATGTCATAGCTACTTCTACGGGAATACCCTGTTTCTCCGTTACGATATGGATCACATCGGGGATCAGGGATTCTTTGGAACGGTCTACGTAGCGAACAAATTCTTTCAGGCCTTCTTCAGAACGGAATAGTTCCGATTTAAAGGTTCCGTCTTCTTTGATTACGCGTTTGTCTGTCAGTGTTAAGCTAATACCGGCATTCAGAAAAGCTAGTTCGCGCAGACGAGTAGCCAATATATCGTATTTGTATTCTGTAACTGTAAAGATACTGCCGTCCGGTTTGAAGGAGATAGTTGTACCAGTTGTTTCTGTTTGTCCGGTCACTTCCACGCCATGTAACGGTTTACCGCAAGAGAATTCCTGCATGTGTACTTTCCCGTCACGGCGTACCTCTGCTTTTAAATAGGTGGATAGCGCGTTCACACAGGAAACACCCACACCGTGCAGACCACCGGATACTTTGTAGGTCCCTTTATCGAATTTACCACCAGCATGTAGAACGGTTAAAACTACTTCCAGAGCTGATTTACCTTCTTTCTCATGAAAATCTACTGGGATACCGCGACCGTCGTCCGATACTGTGATCGAATTGTCTTCGTTAATTACCACATCGATCTGGGAACAAAATCCGGCTAACGCTTCATCTATCGAGTTGTCGACAACTTCGTATACGAGATGATGGAGACCTTTTTCACTGGTGTCACCAATGTACATGGATGGCCTTTTACGTACTGCTTCTAACCCTTCAAGTACCTGAATACTGTCCGCAGAGTATTCCCCGGAAGTATTCTTCATTTCTTCACTCATGAGTTTCTATCCTTTAAAATCACTAAATTTCTATATATCTAAAAATGCTAACAAATGTAGTGAAAATAATCGACTTAGTAGGTAAAAGAGGTGTGAAAATAGCAAAAAATGCGACAGGTGGGAGGGTAAACAAAAAGCGGTCGGATTCGTATGAACCCGACCGCTTGTAAAGTAGCCCATAGGGGAATCGAACCCCTCTTTCAAGAATGAAAATCTTGCGTCCTAGCCGATAGACGAATGGGCCGAAATATCCTTATGCAAGTTTGTTAACGTGCTTTGTCAACTTGGATTTCAGATTGCCAGCTTTATTCTTGTGAATAACGTTTTTCTTAGCAAGCTTATCCAGCATAGAGCACACCTTAGGTAATAATACCTGAGCTTCATTCTTGTCTTCAGTTGCACGCAGTACACGCATTGCATTTCTTGCAGTTTTTGCATGATATCTGTTGCGTAGACGTCTTGCGCTCGTCTGTCTGATTCTCTTGATAGATGACTTGTGATTTGCCATTTCTTAGCTATTCTTTATTGAATTTTTTAATCTTGTTTATTGTAGCCCATAGGGGAATCGAACCCCTCTTTCAAGAATGAAAATCTTGCGTCCTAGCCGATAGACGAATGGGCCATCATGTCAAAGTTCTCACTTTCAGCGCTCTGGGATTGTTGATTTCCCGATTGCGAGTGCAAAGATAGATGTTCTCTCTGAACTACCAAAACATTTCATGAGAAAATTTAATGTTAGTTCTTGTTTTAACTTCTATTTAGAACTTATGTCCTGTAAATGTATTTCTAAAGCCTTGACGGAAATGTTTATTTCCCAGATACATACGCATAGGGAAGCCGCCAGGAGCAGCAGAGCGATACCGAATATCCAGGCGGCGATGATTTGCCATGAAATATAAATGAAGAACATGGAAATCACGCATAGCAGCAGACTGAGTATGCCGAGTATCTGCATCGAACGGGTCAGATAAAGCCGTTTGCGAAGGTTCGCGATCTGGGCGATATCCTTCGGATCGTGTGTCTGCTGGTGCTTTTCCTTTAACGTGCGGACTACGCTGGCGTATGAAAGGAAACGGTTGGTATAGGCCAATAGTATCAGTGATATGGCTGAAAATAAAAGCGACGGGGTAGTAAGATCTAACATAACTCAAATGTATTTATACTATTATAACCTGCAAATATCGTAAATAGTTTGTTGTTTTGTACCTTTGTCTGTCATAAAGCGGTGAAGATATGCTATGTAAAACGCGCGGGATCGTCCTGCATGCTATTCCATACAACGATAAGTACTCTATTATATATATGTACACGGAGGCGTTCGGACGTGCTTCTTATCTGGTTGCACGCAGCCGGGGAAAGAAGTCGACCGTTTCCAAGGCATTGTTCATGCCTTTGTCCGTACTGGAGATGGAGGTGGAACATCTGAATAAACGTGACTTGCACAGGATACGTGAAACGAAACTCTGTTATCCGCTGACCGAAGTGTTCTGTAATCCGGTGAAGAATGTACTGGCTCTTTTCCTGGCGGAGGTATTGTTTCGGGTCGTAAAGGATACGGAGCCGGATCAGCGGCTTTTCGATTATTTATATGAGTCGATCCGTTTGCTGGAGTATGCCGACAAAGGGGTGGCGAATTTCCATCTGGTCTTTCTGCTTCGCCTGCTACATTACCTGGGTATTTATCCGAATGCCGATTCTTATTCGGCCGGTTGCTATTTCGATATGCAGAACGGTGTCTTTGTGGACCGTGTCCCTATGCACCGGCATTATCTGACTCGTGAAGAGAGCCTCTTTTTTGCCCGGTTGCTGAAAATAAGCTTTGAGAATATGTCGCTTTATTCATTTTCCCGTCAGGACAGGGTAGGAGTAATCAACCGTATTGTTGAATATTACCGCCTGCATCTGCCGGAGTTTCCTGAAATAAAATCCCTGTCGGTGATGCAAAGTCTTTTTGATTGATCAGATTACCGCCTGAATACTTGCCAGTTTGAGGAAAAGATTATACTTTTGCCGCACCTTATACAAAAGTCGGTCTTGTAGTTCAATGGATAGAATAGAAGTTTCCTAAACTTTAGATCCGGGTTCGATTCCCGGCGAGACTACCGGGTTAAAATATTGAAGGACTGTACCTAAGCTTTTGCTTCAGATACGGTCCTTCTGCTTAACCGGAAATACCCCTTGATAATATTCCCATTTCTTATTGGAGATTCAGTCGTTGTCCGGACAATAATTCCCTGACGGTGAATGTGCCTGTATAGGAGCTCGTTGTCAGCGAAACTGTGTCTGATAATTTACAGCCGGCTTTGACGGAAATGTTGTAGTTGCTGGCATTATTGGCCCTGAATGAATCGAGTATGCTCCTGTCGGACGATGAGATCGTATAACCCGGTATGGTATATGTTCTCCCGCCTGAAATAACACGAATCTCTCCTGATGTAGCCGTATTCCTGTTCAACTGGTTATCTACGTTGATCGTCGCATTACTGAATCCCTGTGCGCTAACCGTTATTTGTTCGCCGCTGTCGTTCTCTGTAGAAGTGAACTCTACGCTTTGTTCTCCGGTGGGTGCTTCGTTGTAGGTGTAACTGTATCCTCCGTTTACGGCTGTCCATCCGGCTTGCGATGTCGTCAACTTTGTCGTGGCAACGAAGACGGTGAGCGGATATTCCGGTGGATAATCTGCATACTGAGGAATAGTAAACTTGAGTGTTGCCGGATTTCCTTCCCCGTAAACGACGATGTTGTCGTTGTTGACAGATACATTTTCAAACTGACGCGATACCAGGTTGATCTCTGCCGTCTTGAAATAGGCGTTCTCGATGGTGACTGTCTCGTTGCTGTTGTCCAGGCTTGTCCTGAAGTTCAGTGTTTTTACTCCCGGGTCTTCTGCCCAGTACACATATTTATATACTCCGTTTACAAAGTCGATCTGCAGGTTCTTGTTCGGATCGGTCGGATACAGATATTCTGTTGTGATCTCGCACTTCAGCGGATACAGGTAATTGGGTACTCCATCCGGTATCCGGAAAGACAAGGTGATATCCTGATCTTTATTGGTATACAACTCCGGTGTGAAACTTGTCGGACTGAAACTATACAGCGTACTCGAAGTGACTGTGATCGTGCGGGAAAGCTTGCCGGCTTTGACTGAGAGGGTTGCATCATTCTGTCCGGCATATACCCGGGCAATACGTGCCGTTATATTCCCGCTCCCGTCATATGACAAGCCGCTGATGATGTTTCCTCTGTCTTCCTGAACGGATACACTGATCTCTCCGTCGTTCGGAACTTCGTTTTCTGTATAATGGGCAGTTACATTCAATGTCCCTCCCTGGGTGAACAGGAAGTTCAGGCGGCTGACGGTAAGCCGGTTGTTATCGCTGTCAGAGATGGACGGCGAATCTTTGAAGATGTCGGCGTAGATATTGTTGGATACTTCCGCTTGTTTGGCATCTTCAAAAGAGGTACTGCCACTTGCCTTCTCGTTGAAGGACTTGATGATCACTTTGTACTGGAAATTCCTGACAATCGTATACGGTCTCTTGTTGTTGTCGAGGAACTGTATTTTATAATATAACTCCGGTCCGTCTTTCAGATGTCCTTTAATAATAAGGAAAGACTGATCTTCGTAATAGTTCGGATTTTCGAACATGTATTTATCTTCCAAATTACAGTCGGCTTCGCTTTGGGCTGTCCTGGACGGGGTTCCCAAAGGCAGGGTTGTTATATCATCCTGAATAGTGAACGGATTCGATATCATATCCGGGTTGAAAGGAGCAACAGTACCTGTGGCAACAATATTAGCCAGTGCGTAGCCGGTGACCGTAAAATTATCTGTTTCGTTCTGAACCGTCACTTTCGCTTGGTTACGGAACAGGGTTACGCTCAGAGGGGAATCTAAAGAAGAAACTTCGCTTCTTCCCCAGAAAACCATCTTGCTGCCGTATAAGGCAGGCATAAGCTCCTTTTCATCTTTTTCGACGAACGCTTTATCATCGAATGATGACCAGTTGTCGTAATTGGCTACCACATGGATGATCCTGGTTTCTTCGGATACTTCCGCTTTGAAAGAACCGTTACCGACGCCGTCTGTTTCCTGGCTGTCGAGCCCGGTTGCATGAACGCGTTCGATAAATAACCCGTTCATGTCGAAGGTCAGCAACCAGACATCCGAAAGATTATTTTCGAAGGAGGCGGCACGTGTGGCAATCCTGTATTCCGGGATATTCACGGAAACCTTCAGGGTTGCCTTGCCGGGAATACCGGGCTTCTCCACTTCATATTCGTCCTGACAGGCGAATAAAGTGAATGAAGCGATTAAATATATGATAACATTTTTCATAACTTCCATCTTTTATTATTTGACATCTCTCACACAACGTACAGAAGAACGTAACGGGTTGAAACCGTTGCCGCCTCCGACACGGGGATCCATGAATTGTACGGTCGCACTGGCTCTGGCACTCCAATACCAGCTCCCTTCCAGGATTTTTTTTACTTCGGCGGCCTTGATGTTTTGGAGTACATCGATCAGATATACTTCAGCCAGTGTCGGCATACGCCAGTCCGAATAAGTTTCACCGGTCGTTTCATCCCTTTCAACATAGGTCGAACATTTGTTTCTGGAATTCAGATAACTGTCCGATGTCGTCACGCCAAACTGCGAAGCCAGCATCACGCGGGGAGAGATACGCCGGTTGTTCTCTTCGGTGTCGATGGTTTCATTGCCGGCATCTCTCAGGGGATAACCCAGGACTGCATTGTTTCTAATGTATTCGGCATACGATCGTCCCAGTGCGGGATTGGCTGCATAATGCGTATAGCCGCTGCCGAAATCTTCATTAAATTCATCAGGATCGGGCAACGATGAGAAGTCGGCGACAAAAGAACCGATCACATACATCTTCTTGTTATTCTGTCCCTGGCTGCCGCCCGGTGTCTCTGCTGAGATATCGGAGCTAAGGTATACAGCCGGATATTGTGTAACTGTGACTTGTTCTGTCAGACTAACTCCGTTCTTTACCGTGAATACAATCTCTTTAGCCACAAAGTTTTCCGGAAGCGTACTGTTTACAACAATGTTTCCTGACTTAACTCCTTGTGAACAGGTAATATCCACTCCGTTAGTCCCGTTTGTTATACTTGTTCCGTTAACGGTGATGTCGGTTATTTCAACATCCGGGGTAGAAGACTGGAATGTCGTTGTAAAACTGGTCCGGTTCGGCAACGATATGGTTGTCTGTTCTACGTATATGAAGTTGAATCCTTCTACTGAAACTAAAACTTCTTTGGTAGTCCAGTCTTTGATCGTATAGTTGGCTTTGATTTCTTTGGCCGATTCCGGGGTTTCTGCTCCCGGCTGGTCAACCAGGATTGTGATGTCATATAGACGGTTACGTTCCAGTTTGTATAGGGCATTACGCTCGGCTTCCTGTTCTTCGGACGGGTTTGCCGTGTCGTCGGACGGGAGACGAAAATTCACAGGTACTTTATAATAGTTCTGTGTGTGCTCTTTTCCATCGGGACCGGTTGCCGGAATATTCACGATCAGGTAGGTTTCATTCAGCTGATCAAGGCTCCAGTCGTTCGGATAGGAATAGACAATGATTTTGTCCGATCCCATTCCATTGGAGATGTCTGTAAAACCAGCCATGTTCTGTAGTTCAGGAACGACAGGTCCACCACTTTCCACTACGGAAGCGTTGGTTGCATACTTATATAGTTTCTTGCTGATAGTTCCGGCTGAGGAAGCTGTAAAACCATTTGTATAAGCTGTCGATACCCGTATTTTAGCAGCGGCCCTTTTTAAGGGTACACTGATTTCCTTGTTCACTATCACACCGTCATTCAGTATCTGAGCGGAAGTTCCGTCCATCATAAAACTATCCTGTTTTTTATCGGGATCCAGGGATGAAACGGCCTGTGCCTGCAATTCGGTACGTGTAAAGCCGTTGGCCGGAATGTTTTGTGAATAATTTGCCACAACATATGTTTCGTATGCTTTATTCCGGTTGAACTGCTCCTGCATAGCACTCAAGGTGACGAGGTATTCCCCGCTTACCGCTGTTCCGGAAGCCAAGTCGATATGTTGATAGAAAGAGCAGGCATTCTCTTCTTCCCCGTAGATGAAAACGTCCAGTGTCTTTACCAGGTTTTCATTCAGGTCATCTTCGCCTGTTTCCGTACCCGCTCTTGTTATGCCGGGATGCGACAGCGATAGCCGGATCGCTATTTTGCCGGAATCCGTGTAAGGCTTACCTTCCATCTCTTCCTGACTGCAGGACGAGAGTAACAAAGCAAACATCGATAAGCACAGTATGATATAATTCTTATTTCGTTTCATAACCCTTTTCTCCTTTTATTTATATTCTGTTTGTGTGATCAGAATATCTGTGTCATTGTCACCCGGAAAGTTCCGTGATCCGTTGCTCTGTACCGGATTGATCTTCAGTTTTTCTCCTCCGACGGTGATATACAATCGGACTATCCTCTGGGTACCTCCCCAGGGTTTTGTTGCTCCGACCTTTATTTCGTAAGTATTATCTCCTGCAATACCTTTTGAAATAGCCAGTTTATCCGCGGTCGAGCCTACTTTCCCGAAGGTAAATTCAAGTCCGTTTGTTAATGTCGCTGTCCAGATGGCCCCGGCCGGACCTGTCAGGCGAAAGTTGTAACTGACATAAGATGTCTTGTTTTGCGGTTCGCCGTTTTGCACATACGGATATTGTACGATGCCGTTAGTGGCATCGGTATTGTTAGCTGTGAGCTCATAATCTCCCTCCTTTACCACATGACCGATCTCCGATACGGATTTGGTCCAGGGGAGTGTGATCGTTTTAAGTTCCAGGATATTATCCGGATGGTCGATGATGCCCATAACTGTATATACCGTGTTCCGCTTCAGACTGTATTTGCTATCCGTCTGCCCGTTGTCGGTTATATAGGCTTTATATTTGTAAGGCTGTCCGTCTATCGTTACCGAGATTCTCAGATAAGGTGTGACCTGCGAATCGGGAGCCGACGGACCGGCAATATTCTGATAGCTGTAAAAAGAGACCATCGCATTATCCGGGGTAATCACGGAAAGGTCTTCAGGAACGCGTATCAGTGAATTTGCGGTACTGAACGCTTGTCTTTCATCTCTTTTTTCAACAGGTGAAACCATGACCGTGTTCTGATATTTACTGCGTGTATTAGTAACCTGGTTCACCAGCTCGATTGAGTTCACGACTACTTCACTATCCTTATACTTCGTATTTTTGAACATATAAATGTCCAGGCGTGAAACCAACCGTTGCATCGGTACGGTTACCTCCGTCAGGAAATCTTCTATCGGTGTTTCCTGTTTGCCGACCATCAAGATATTGGTATCACTGAAGCCGTCCTGATTTGAAATGGTCAACCCCTCCAGATATTGCAAAGTAGGCTTTCCCTGGTCTTCTAAAGTGACTTTAGCATCTGACGAATTGAAAAAGATCTTATCCGGATCGTTATAATTTCCTATTGCATAAATTATTTTTGTTTGCGGGGAAACCTGGACAGACCGGAGCAGTTCGTCCGTATATTGTGGTGTTATGACCGGAATCAACTCAGCATATTCGCAACTACCATCCGCTTTATTGAATACGTAGAGTGCCAGGCTCGAAAATTTACCGTCACCTCCTTTTGTCAGGTTGTCTGCCGTAGCGCGGGTGGAGATGGTTATGTTTAGTCGGGCATCCATTTTCGCCGCGGTTGGATCCGTATCCTGGTCTTCACTACAGGATGCCACCAGCAGGACGACAATGAAAAGACTTATTGCCGCTATATATTTATTCTTGATTTTCATATGCTTATGGGCTTATCCGAGGCCCGGTATTATCACCTCTTCGTCCCAGGGTTTGACTGTGACCGAGGTGCCATTGAAGCGGAAGCGGATTCCTACCATCACTTCGTTGATCCCGTTGACCGTGATCCGGTTATCTTGCATGAAATCCTTTAACTTCAATGTGTATATTGTTTTGTTAGTCTCTTTTCTAATCAGATTGATATAGATACCATTTTCGTCGTTGAATCGCAGAACATTGAACTTTGTGTTAAAACTGGATGAGTTATCCTCTTTACGGGCAACCGGCCTGTACGAAACATTCTCCGAAGAGAATGTTTTCGCAAAGTCGACTGTCGGGCTCAGGTTGCCGATCTCGATATCGATCGGGGATATGCCATCTGCCAGAGCTTCTTCTTCCAGTCCAGTCAGTTCAATGTACATTTTTATATGCGAGCTACTAAAATAAACGGTATCTTCACTTGAGTTATCCTGAAATATTTCAATGTCCCTGCTTCCAATGTACAGGCTGTCATTAGTGGTGATCAATTCTTTTGTAAAATAGTGAGGGGCTGCAACCAAAGCGTTTTTTAAAGTTGAAACCTGGTCGATTCGGGTGTCGTTCCGGGAATTTCCCCAACAGATGATCCGGTATTTGCCTGCCGGAAGATTGAGGGGAGTTCCCTGTTCGCGTCTTAAATCACTCTGATCCAGTCCGATCGATTGTACTAGTGCTCCGTTTTCGCCATATACATACAGATCCACTTTCTCTATTTTTTCAGGGAATATTTCCTTTGTCCCGTCTCCGAAGTATCTGAAGACCAGGTTCGTGTCGCAACTAGCTAGATCTTCTTTTATACAACCGGTCATCAGGGCAACCCATAATATGATGCTGAAATATATAATACGTTTCATTTGTTCTGTATGTTGAAATTATGTTGAAATTGGAAATTACTGATCTAGATCGAATCCCGGAGTAATCGTTTCTTCTGCCCAGGGAGCGATCGTTACGTGAACTAAGACGTTAAACTGGATATTTTCCAGGTCATTATCGAGCATCGGGATCAGTTCGACATCCATGTTATAGATCGTACCCGGTTTGAAGTCGGCAGCCGTCATCTCAACATTCGGTTCTTTGAAATACTTCACGATGTTGGCAAAGCGTGCCTTGTTGGCCAGCGACGGGTTGAATGCTGTCGTATTGTCGGACTGCATGCCTACAACATTGATATTTGCCAGGTCGAGGTGTATTGTCGGTATCTCTGATCCCGGGAAGAAGTTGAACGCATAGCTCTTTCCTGCTGGTGGAACCATATTCATCGTTTGATAAGTTCCTCCTGAATAGTTGTTGTAGCTGGCATACGATGCGGCATCATTGGCGGTAGGCTGATTGAACAACCATTTGCCTTCCAGGATATTGTTCACGGCTGAAGCATTGCTGTACAGGTCTTCCACATTTGTCGAATCGTGATAAGTATTGAAGAATTTATTCAGGTAAATACCTTTCAGGTCCGCAGTAAAGTCTTCCCAAGTGACTGTTGCTGTTTCTTTTTTTCCTCCAACGACACGTGTGAATGTGAACTCTTTCGTATCCGTAAAATAAATTCGGTTTATTTGTATACGGGCAAGGATCGGTTTGATGGTCACATTCGCCGTATAAGTCTGTCCGGAAGTCGGGTCCGGTTCAACCGGTTCGGCGACGATCGGTGTCAGGTCTTCATCTACGCCGAAATATAATACGCCTGATCCTTGTTGTTGGTCAAGTGTCGTCGTTATCTGGTTATCCGTTACTGCACTGCCTGGATTACCATATACATATACTTTGGATACGGTTTGAGGCACATTGATGAATTTTAAACCGGACCCTTCTCCTGTGGCAGTCAGTTTGCCCCAGTCGGAATCGGCTGCAGCATCTTTATTGACTGTTTTTGATACAACGACACTGCCGCTGGCATCTGTCAGGTTGATAAGTACGCTACCGACATTTATGGTGTCTTTGGTCAGGAAATTCCCGGCTTCTGCCGCTTTTGTCTTGATACCCGACATGCCTGCCAATGATACGGAGATGGATTTAGGACCTTTGCCCGCATTAGGAACCGGGGCTTCGTCATCATTATTACATGCAAATAAAGTGGCTACAGCAAATAATGCTGTAAATAAATTTCTGATTCTCATAACTCTCTGAAATTAATGATTAATACTCTGTGTGGAAGTCTTTCCCCCCTGTCTTCATTAGTGGTGTCTTATGCGCTGATAAGGCATAAGAGTTGCTGTACATATGAGAATATATACAAAATGTTTCTTAAATTTAATACTTCCTTTTGTTTATTTGAGGATATAGATGAGGCTTAGACCGGCTTTGGTCGGACCGAAATAATTCCTGTGGTCGTCTTTTATTTTACTACCACATTTGCCACAGGGATATTTGTCGTAATCCAGATAAGCATAACCGACTCCGATCGTTGCCTCTATGCTAAGGCGCTTATTCAGTATCCAATGATACCCGTATGAAACTCCTGCACCATATAGGTTACCCTGATAGCGACGATCTTTCAGACCCAGCATTTTGATGCCGCCAACGTTGTATTCGGCATAATGTGCATGGAGTCCGAAAAAGTGTCCGTTGAATCGTTCGCAGGTCCAGTAGCGAACCTCAGGTTGAACCAACCAGTGCTTGAGTTTCTTACTGTCAGAAAATGTCCATGGATTGTAATTTCCGGACAGGTCAAGAGTAAATTTATCGGATAGTCCTATTTCAAACCCCAGGTTAGGAGTTGTAGTCGCCCAATATAATGCATTTGTTTTGATTGCATAAGCCGGTAAATGGTCTCTATTCTCTTTTACTTGTGCTGTTATGCCACTGACAAATGCATAAATAATGCATATTATCAATATTTCTCTTCTCATCGTACTTTTTACTCACAAATTGTTAAACATCCAAGAGGTATATTCCCCACTATAATAGACGTTTTGCGTCTTGATTATTACCCTGTGAAACTCTTGCTCTCTTTATGAATGAAACAACTCTGATTCAGATAAGTTTTAGAAAGTATGTAGAATAAGAAATTTTGACATAACATTTACTTTTGATGATACTATTTAAGGTTAAAAGGGTTCAAAAACGACTTTTTCACCATCCAGCAAGCCGGATAATTCGTATGGGCTTATAACTAACTGGTCGAAAAAAAGATAATCACCATTCGGGTATTCCATATAAATGGATCCGTAGTAATCGTCATCCCATTCCCAGTAGAAAGAGTTATGAAGTTCTTCAAAGTCTCCCGGAAAATCACTGAAATAGCGTACGATGGTTTCTTTGCCGTTACCGTTGGAATAGAATGTAATGTGTTGTGTGCAGGGATAACCATTGGAATCGATGTATTCATCATACCACCCTGTAGCATTGCACAGCAGATATTCAGGATCATCGTCAATAGGATCGAACGGTTTATCCTGGCAACTATTGAATCCGCAGAGGACAGTGAGTAGTAAAATAAGACTGAGTATGCTTTTCTTTTTCATAATAACCATTATATTGTTGGAGTAAGTTCTATAGTCAATCCTAAAGCGTTCATTATCCGGTAAAATGTTGCAACACTTGGAATAGTAACTCCTTTTTCGATTTTTGAAATATAGGATTTGTTTGCTCCAATACGCTTAGCAAGTTCTTTCTGCGTGATTTGCGCTTTTTTTCGTGCATCAAGTATGATTTGGCTTGTATAAAAAGCATATGCTTCTTCATCAAATTTAGCCCGTTCAGGACTTCCCGGTGCTCCATATTGGGCACTAAGTACAGCACTGTAATCTCTGATTTTATGATCGTTTGTCTGCATAGTAAGCTTTCTTTAGGAGACAGAGTCGCAATAAACCTTTCGAAGTATCCTCCGTAGGTCGTTTTTTACGTAACATAGGCAAAGATAATTAAAGTTGTATAATTGTGCAACTTTTTGGTTGCGCAATTAAATATAAGATTATTTCGGAAGTTCTTTTTCTTCCGGTTCGCTCCATTCCCCATTATTATCGATGATCAGATTGAAGGTGTTTTCTGATTCATCAGGTTTGGGAGGAGTGTATAAAATGCCGGTATAGCGGATTACTTTATTAGCGATAGGGAGAATATCGCTTACTATCCGCCTACGCATAACCTGTCCGCCTATGTCGGTTGAGGTAAGAGTGACGGATATCTTTTTGTCGCCGGGAGCTACGAATGTATAGAAAGAATGGGTTTTCCCGGTTTCTCCTTTATCCTTTGTATCAAAGTTATATGTGAAGTTCTGTTCTTTGGAGGAAGGGAGTCCTTCTTTTGTCAGTATATTTAGTTGGGTCGGGTAATCTTTTACTGAAATGTCGAATTGCTTGATATTGTCCGGTACCGGATCGATAGCCCGAAACTCTATCCTGCTGACAATCCGTTCCAGCGCAACATCCATATTTGTTTCTTCTCCTTCTTTCACCTCGAATCTTTTTGTACTATAGAAGGTGTCGGATAATTTATCGAACGAAAATGTATTATCAGTGAACGAAGTTTTACCCGCTTGGTATGCTAAAAAGCAAACCTGATAATTACCCGCAGGTAACGTGTCGTATACAATGCTGAAATCACTTTCGATCTCTACATTATATATATGGTGTTTTACCGGTTCTGTCAAATCGTTATTATCGTACACCAAATATTCGATAGTGGAACAGAAATCTTCCAGTTCTTTGTCCGAATGGTCTTTATCCGGATCATTTTCATCCGGAATCGTCGGTTCGGGCACTGTGTTAGGCGGCATACTGCGGGTAGGAGAGAACGGGAGTACCTCTTTTTGAAGTTGAACACTAAATTGTACGGGAAATAAATTCTTTACAATTTCAATCTGATCCGAAGCCGGATCATTACAAGCTACCAGCCAAAACAGGCAGGCTACTGCGCATAATTCTTTCTTTTTCATAGCAAAGGAGTTATTAATGATAAAATCTACACAAAGGAAATACTTATTTTGGAATTTAAAAAATATTAAGGCGAGAACTTACTGGTTATGAGCAGAACTTTTTTAGATTTGTGGAAAACAGACTCAATGTAATAACCTTAAAATTAAAAAAGAATGGCACGTCCTGTAACTTTATGTACCCTTCAGTGGGGAGATTTACCCCTTGAAACAGTTTGTGAAAAAGCGAAAGCGTTCGGATATGACGGATTGGAACTGGGATTACCCAACCATCTGGATGTACGCCGTACGGATCAGGCTTATTATGACGGCATAAAAGAATTGTTGGCCAAATATGATCTGAAGCTTTATTGTATATCGATCCACCTGATCAGCCAGGCTGTCTGCGATACTATCGACCAGCGGCATAAAGCGGTTCTGCCCGAGTGTATTTGGGGAGACGGTGATCCGGAAGGTGTTCGTCAGCGTGCTGCTGAATATATGGTACAGACAGCTCATGCAGCTAAGGCGTTAGGTATCGATGTTGTTGCCGGATTTACGGGTAGTCCTATTTGGCAATGGCTTTACTCCTTCCCACCTGTGACGGATCAGATGATTGAAGACGGCTATGCCGATTTTGCTCGTCGTTTCATCCCGATCATGGACGAGTATCAGAAATTGGGAATCCGTTACGGCTTGGAAGTACATCCGACGGAGATCGCTTTCGATACTTATTCTGCCCGTAAAGCACTCGATGCACTAGGAAATCACCCAGCCTTCGGCTTCAACTATGATCCGAGTCACATGGGCTATCAAGGCGTTGATTATGTCGATTTTATTTATCAGTTCTCCGACCGTATCTTCCACGTACATATGAAAGATGTTTACTGGAGCGATACCCCGAAGCAAATTGGTGTGTTCGGCGGTCATTCTACGTTCGGCGATTCCCGTCGCTACTGGAACTTCCGCAGTATGGGACGCGGTCGGATTTGCTTTGAAGAAATAATCCGTGCCCTCAACGATATCAATTACCAGGGACCATTGTCGGTCGAGTGGGAAGACAGTGCAATGGATCGTGAACATGGTGCGCGCGAATCCTGTGCATTCGTTAAGCAAGTCGATTTCCAGCCTTCGGGCCATGCGTTCGATGCTTTCTTTGAGAAGAGATAAAAGGTGCCCAAAAGTGTTTCACCCTAATGGAACAACTGTTTCACCTCGAAGAAACAAGTGTTTCTCCTGGGTGAAACACTTTTGGAGAACGCTTTTGTACACCTCTCAAAAGGATAAAAAAGTCAGTCCAAACCTTGTAATATATAAGATATTGCCTATATTTGTATCGTTACCTGCTAGTAGGTAATTAACCAGTAAACCATTGACATATGGAAAAGTACGTGAACATCATGTTAGACAAGGGCTTCAAAACCGTTTTCGGAGTGAAGCAAGTAGCCATCGACTTTATCAATGCCGTCTTGGAGGGCGAGCGTCAGGTGAAAGACCTGACCTATATCGATAAAGAAATTCAACCCGAAGTAATAGAACAACGCACGGTGATTTTCGACTTCCTCTGCGAAGATGTGGACGGAGCAAAATTTATTGTGGAAATGCAAAACTGCCCGCAACGTTATTTCTTTAACCGCGGATTCTATTATCTTTGTCGTACCGTTTCCCGACAAGGAGAAACAGGTGATGACTGGAAGTATGATTTACGTCCGGTATATGGTATCTACCTGTTAAACTTCAGTTTACCTGAATCTACGCATTGGCGCACGGACGTCATTATGGCGAACGAAGCAACAGGTAAAGCTTTTGGTGAGGTCAAATTGAAACAGATTTATCTGTCGTTCGACCGGTTTAATTTAAGCAAGGAGGAGTGTAAGAGTCCTCTTGAGAGTTCAATGTATATATTAAAAAATATGAATATATTTGATATGTCTCCGTTTAAGGAGGAGAATGAAGCCTTCAAGCGTTTGCTGAATGTGGCGAACCTGGCCGCACTGACTCCACGCGAGCGAGCCATTTACGATGAAAACCTGAAGAATTATCGCGACTGGCGTGCCACGCTGGAGTATGCCGCGGAGGAAGCGGAGGAGAAAGGTATGAAGAGGGGACTGGAAAAAGGTCTGCAAAAAGGCATGGAGAAAGGCATGGAGGAAGGTTTGGAGAAAGGTCTGGAGAAAGGCAAGGCTGAGGGATTGGCGGAAGGACAACGCCTTATTGCCATCAACTTAAAAAAGCAGGGGATCGATATTGAGATAATCGCCCAATGCACCGGTCTGTCCGTGGAGGAAATCGACAAACTGTAATTCCTCTTTTATCTCCGAAACCGGGGAGTATGTTGCATAAATCGTGTTATTTCGTTTTGTAAAGCACGTATTTCGGAAAAATATAAGGCTTTTCCCTTGTTGATTCGGAAAACCTCTTTACCTTTGCAACAGATTCCGTAGCGAGCAGCGGCTCGCGATATGCGGTTTCAATTACATATTGTAAGCGTTTTACGGAGATTATTCCAAACTAAAAAATCGGCAAAATTTTTTAATCCAGTGGAATAATGGACATAGAATGCTTGCGCGGACTACGTATATGTATGTGCTTCCCATTTTATATGGGTGTATTATATTATATCGTATAAGCGCGGGCTGTTGTTCTATTATTACTGGATGGGTCTTTGCCGATACCTTTAGTTTGATAATAGACAACATGCCCGCGTTTTTTTATGCCCGTTCATAATCATTCGCGGGGGTTGTTTCCCCTTCGTAAAATTAGTTGTTGGATTTTATTCACTCTATTTTATAAACAATTAATTTTAAGATTATGAACAAAAAGTTTTCTACACTTGTGGCCAGTCTTCTGCTGGCCGGGGCTTGGATGACAGCGAATGCGGAACTGATTGTGCCAACGGATGGTCCGGTTGTCGGGAAGTCTTACGTTATCGGTGTTTCTGTGAGTACTTCAGATGGTAAAGTAACAGGTTTATTGTCTGCAGATATGACAATCGATCACGATGATGAAGCTGCATTAACAGAATTTGGCAATGAATGGACATTGGAAACAGCTTCAATTGATGGCGTTGATGACGCTTTCTATTTGAAGAATGCTGAAGGTAAATATTTAGGTGCAGGCTCTGCTTGGTACTTAGATCTGAAAGATAAGAAAGAGGATGCTTATGCTTTTTATTATGATGCTGTAGAAAAGAAGGCCAAATTGGCTAAGACTTACAGTGAGAATGCAGCAAAAGATTTTTATTTGTCTGTTATTGATTCAGAGGACAAAATAGCTGTTGCATCAGCTACACATCCTGCATTAACATTTACTTCTCTCACCGCTCCTAGTAAATTAGATGAAAGTTCCCTAATCAAATCAATAGGTAGCGATTACTACTTTGTAGGTACAGGTGATGAGAAAGCTACTACAGCATCTGCAATTCTTAAGTATGATGCAGCAAAAGGTCCTCAGTTTGTAAATGTACCTATTGCAACACAAGATGCAGAGGCTTATGAAGATTATCTGTGGAAAGTATCGGTAAGAACTGCAGCAAACAAAACTACTTATACCTTTACAAATAAGGCTGGTAAGTCTTTTGACTATGATGTAGAGGCTACTTCTGCGAATGGAGTTAGCTTCAATTCTGCTGCTTTGAAAGCTGCTAGTGGTAACAATGCTAAAGACCTCTTTGGCCTTTACCAATCAGTAACTGTCGCTAAAACAGGTGAAGAGTTGAATGCAATCCTGTACGATGGTTTCAACGTAACTATCAAGAAAGGTAAGGATGATACTAGCGTTATCGATGGTACAGATGTATTTGCCGGCAAGTTGACTGCTGTAGATGCAAATGGTGATAAATTAGAAGGAACTTCTAAGACTGCCAGATTCCGTTTGATGAATGAAGCAGGCAATTATATCGTGCTCGACGAAGAAGATACATGGGGTACTGGTAATGTTGGTGCTAATAAGCGAGGTGCAAAATTCGTCGCAGTGAAGGATGCAGATAAAGCTGGTAAGAAATATAACTCTTATTTCGAGTTCTCTTATGTAGTAGGTGAAAATGCTAAAAAGATTACAAAGATTTCTGTTTACAAAGTTGCTACTGGTGGCTCAGCTTATGGCGACTTGTTTATCCAATCTTTAGGCGAAACCATCTGCTTGACAACAACTAGCGGTCTGGTAGGAGACGAAAAATTGCCATATATCACCCTGGAAGCCGACAATATCGTTCCTGTGAAGGATTTGGCAGGCAAGTTCTGGAGAATCTCTTTCGCAGGCAAGAAAAATGTAACTGCAACTAATGAACGTTATAAGATCGGTGGCGTTTTGGCTACAAAACGTGGTGAAGCTGAAGTTACTGTAGCACTTGGTAGAACTGAAATTGTATCTGTAGCAGACTATATCCCTGCAAGCGAAGTATACGCTTATGCTCCTGAAGCTCAGTGGGGTGTTATAGCTTACAATCCTGCAACCCAGACTGTAACATTGCAGAACCGTGAAACAAGCGAAACGATTGAAGGCGTTCAGTTCCGCGACAATGAAGACGGTACATATACAATGACCGTATCTGATCCGGAAGTTGCTCAAATTATTATTGGTTCCGATATCGTTAAACTGGCTGCAGCCGACAAGGTAACAGAATTTGACGGTTTCAAACAGTATAGCGAAAGTGAAGTAAGAAACAACAATTTCTTGCTGGGTCAATACCACGCAATCGATGGTAACCACAACGCCTACTTCAAAGAGAACCATAAAAGCAGCCACCAAATCGGTGTAACCGCTGTTGAAGGTGAAGGAGATAAGTGGAATCTGCGTTTTGCAACAAGAACTGTAAAAGTGGATGGTAAAGACAAAGAAGTAGTCGATACAGTATTCGTAACAACTTCTTTGCTGAAACTGAAAGCTGACGGTGTAACAGCCGATGGTACAACAGACAGCCGTTTGGCTATCCTTCCGTACACATTCCAGAAGGTAGACAACCACGAATTTGTAGAATTCGACAATACAAAGAATGCTAATTATTATGTTTGTGCCGACGATAATAAAGACAAACCGAATGATGCAGCTCGCTTCGCTCTGAAGATGAAAGCCGACGGTAATGCTTACAACTTCGTTGAAATTATAAATCAAAATGAAGGTTCTGATTTGTCTTCTAAAGATAAGGATTATCTGGGTTATGTTAAAGTAAAAGTTGCCAACAGCGAAACGAAAGGTGCTTTGCGTCAGATGTCTATTTATGCAGAAGATGAAAACTCTCTGATGGTTGTAGAAAAGGCTGAATCTCCTGAATACCACCTGGTAAGTGAAGGCATGTGGGGCGATACAATCACTTTGGCTCGTAAGGAAAATGCATCTCAGGTATTGTATGAAAAATTCGATGCTAAGTCTGTTGTAGCTGAAGGCGATACAATGAGTTTCCTGAATATCGACAACGTAAATCAGTTCAAGAACATCAACCCGGCTCTGTTTGTTGACACAGCTTATGTTTATCGTGGTACAGAAGAAGAACCTAACACTTGCTACCAGTATCTGTTGGCTGTAAGACATTCTTACGGTTACCATATTGAAGATTGCGGCGTTCCGGGTCACGATAAGAAGAAAGGTGATATCGATACAGTGTATGGCGACTTCCTGATCAACCTGGTAGACACAGCTAACCTGTACGATAATATCCACAACAATTGGTATATCAACGAAAACGAAGCCGGTGAATTTGAAACTAAGTTGGCATTCGTAACAGGTTTCCACACATTGGCTGACAATGTGCTGAACATCGTAAAAGAAGACGGTGATACGATCAAGATCGATATGGATACTCCGGACTTCAATGTAGCTAAGTTCGCATTCCGTTACACTGATGCTGACAAGAAGACATTCAAGATCCAGACTCAGTGGAAGGCATTCGAAGGTGGTTTTGATACAGCTGAAGAAGCAGAAGAATTCTATGAAGATAGAGCAGAGAATACAGAGATTATCTCTAACGAAGGTTACCTGAGATGGATCAACGGTACAGTAGTTGTAACTGAAGGTTTCGAAAACGGTGACGAATTTGTAATCTCTGAAAGAGTAGACCGCAATCCGACAGCTAACGACGAAATCACTGCAACTGAAGTATCAGTAATAGCAGGCAACGGTAACGTGACAGTGAAGGGTGCAGCCGGCAAGAACGTAGTAATTACTAACGTACTTGGTCAGACAGTGGCTAACACGGTTATTTCTTCTGACAATGCTACAATCTCTGCTCCTGCAGGTATCGTTGTAGTAGCCGTAGAAGGTGAAGCCGCTGTTAAAGCAATTGTAAAATAAGTAACTATTTATAATCAATAAATTTAAATTGACCGCGTATTGTAGGGGCGGTTCGTGAACCGCCCCATGGTAATTACCCCGCGAGGGCGAACAAGCGATCAGTATTAATACTAAAGTAATGAAATAAAGTTCTTCTGTTCTGACCCCTGTGAAGGGTGACGGCAGGTAAAAACAAACCCTGGAGGATTCGTTCTTCCAGGGTTTCGTTTAGTTTGGGGTATTTTTGTCGCTCATGCTTTTCGTTGTAATGTGGAGAAATAACTATTAAGAGTGGTTTTTATTGTTTAAATTCTTTATATGCTTCCACGAGATTTTCGCCATAAATAATTAACTTTGCGGTTGGTTGAAAAGTAAAAACTAAAGTATGAAGAAAATTAGAGCCGCCATCGTTGGATATGGCAACATTGGAAAGTATGTGTTAGAGGCCCTGGAAGCTGCTCCCGATTTTGAAGTAGCAGGTGTTGTACGTCGTAATCCGAATGACGTACCGGACGAACTGAAAGCTTATACTGTGACTGACAGTATCACTAAGTTAGATAAAGTAGACGTTGCTGTTCTTGCAACTCCTACCCGTAGCGTAGAGACATACGCAAAAGAAATTCTTTCATTAGGCATCAATACGGTAGATAGCTTTGATATCCACGGAGGTATCGTAGACCTGCGCCGTTCGTTGGATGCTGTAGCCAAAGCACATAATACGGTTGCCGTTATTTCTGCCGGATGGGATCCGGGTAGCGACTCTGTTGTTCGCGCTTTATTGGAAGCAATGGTTCCGAAAGGAATTACTTATACAAACTTCGGCCCGGGTATGAGTATGGGACATACGGTTGCCGTAAAAGCGATCGAAGGTGTAAAAGCTGCTTTGTCGATGACGATCCCGATGGGTACAGGCGTTCATCGCCGTATGGTTTATATCGAAGTGAAAGACGGTTACGATTTCAAGCAGGTGGCTGCTGCTATCAAAGCTGACGATTATTTTGCACATGATGAAACACACGTAATGCAGGTGGAATGTGTAGACAACCTGTTGGATATGGGACACGGTGTGAACCTGGTTCGCAAAGGTGTATCGGGCAAGACGCAGAACCAGTTGGTTGAATTCGATATGAAGATCAATAACCCGGCTCTTACGGCCCAGATCCTGGTAGCTGTTGCCCGTGCAAGTTTCAAACAGCAGCCGGGTGCTTACACTATGATCGAACTGCCGGTGATCGATATGATCTGCGGTGAAAGAGAAGACTTGATCAGACGACTAGTTTAAGACAAAAAATATGCTCGACTTTATTACCTGGACGGCTGACCCCGCCATCTTTTCCATAGGTTCACGCGAAATACGCTGGTACGGACTTGCTTTTGCTATCGGCTTTTGGATTGGTTATACCATCGTGAGCCGAATGTGGAAAAATGAGAAACTTCCTCCTGCATGGATCGACTCCCTGCTTATTTATACCATGGTAGGAACTGTGGTCGGCGCCCGTTTAGGACACTGCCTGTTTTATGATCCCGGATATTATCTGGCTAATCCGATAGAGATATTCAAGGTTTGGGAAGGAGGACTGGCAAGTCATGGAGGTACGCTAGGTATTGTGATTGCCATTTACTTCTATTCCAGACGTGTCTCACATAAAAGTATGCTGTGGACATTCGACAAACTGGTGGTTCCGACGGGACTGGTTGCGGCTATGATCCGCCTGGGTAACCTTATGAATCATGAAATATACGGACACCCGACCGATTTGCCGTGGGGATTCCGTTTTATCGAGAACTTACATGCCTGGAAAATGGGGGCGGAGCCGATCTTTACGGTACCCAGCCATCCGACACAGCTATATGAGGCGCTGTTTTATCTGGCTACTTTCGGGATATGTATGTGGATGTATTTCAAAAAGCAAGCCTGGAAACGCGAAGGACTTATTTTCGGAGTCTTCATGATCATTGTGTTCGGATCGCGTATCTTCATCGAATTTTTGAAGAACAACCAGGAGGCATTTGAAGATAATATGATGCTGAATATGGGGCAGTGGCTCAGTATTCCGTTTGTTTTGGCCGGTTGCTGGTTCGTTTGGAGAGCACTGACGAGAAAGCCGAACAATTACGAAGAATTAAAAAGACGAAATTAAAGAAATGTATAAGTTAAAAGAAATAGCAGATAAGGTTTATTATGTAGGAGTTAACGACCGTCAGAAGGCCCTCTTCGAAAATATGTGGCCGCTTCCGTATGGTGTTTCTTACAATTCATATTTGATTGTAGACGAAAAGACTGTATTGGTGGATACGGTGGATGTTTGCTACTCTGATATCTTTTTGAAAAAAATAGCGGATGCACTGGACGGACGTACGCTCGACTATCTGGTCGTGAACCATATGGAACCCGATCATGCCGGAAGTATTCGTCTGCTGCGCCAGCAATATCCGGATGTGAAGATCATCGGAAACAAGCAGACATTCGGTATGTTGGACGGATATCATGGGATTACGACCGGGCTTCACGAAGTAAAAGAAGGGGATACGCTGAATATCGGTCGTCATCAGCTTTCTTTCTACATGGCTCCGATGGTGCACTGGCCGGAAGTGATGGTGACTTACGATTCGACAGATAAACTGTTATTCTCAGCTGATGCTTTCGGTACATACGGAACGCTGGATGGCGGTGTGATCGATGAAGAAATGAATGTAGATCATTATTGGGAAGAAATGATCCGTTATTATTCCAATATTGTCGGTAAATATGGAAATCCGGTGCAGCGTGCTTTACAGAAACTTTCTGTATTGGGTATCGAAACGATCTGTTCGACTCATGGCCCTGTATGGCGTAAATATGCAAAGAAGGCGATTGAAATATATGATCGTTTGAGCCGGTATGAAGGAGAAGACGGTGTTGTCGTTATCTATGGAAGTATGTACGGCAATACGGAACAGATGGCGGAAGCGATCGCATCATCGTTGTCGGCACATGGCGTGAAGAACATTGTGTTGCATAATGTCAGCAAGAGTCCTGCATCCTATATATTGAAAGATGTATTTAAATATAAAGGTATCATCATCGGCAGTCCGACTTATTCGAACAGTTTGTTCCCGGAAGTGGAAGCTATTCTGAGCAAGATCGAAATGCGTGAGGTGAAAAACCGCCTGTATGGTTACTTCGGTTCATTTACCTGGGCAGGTGCTGCGGTAAAACGCCTGACAGCTTTCGGTGAAAAGATGAAATGGGAAACCGTTGGTACGCCTGTTGAACAAAAACAGGGCCTGAAAGTCGATAAGTATGAAGAATGCTGGGCTTTGGGTGAAGCGATGGCGAAAGAGTTGACAGTTGACAAGTGACAGTTGACAGTTAAAAGAGCAGATCTAAAAAAACTATTAATAACCTAATCAGTTCCGGTTTGCGGAAGAGGGTGACTATATCTGTCACTTGTCAACTGTCAACTGTCAACTGAAAAAACACAAACGTTATGAGACTAATTATTGAACCAGATTACGAGCAACTCTCGAAATGGGCTGCTAATTATGTAGCTGCAAAGATTAAGAAAGCTAATCCGACAGCTGAAAAACCTTTTGTTTTGGGATTGCCTACCGGATCGTCTCCTCTGGGTATGTACAAGAACTTGATCGAATTGAACAAGCAGGGTGTTATCTCCTTCCAGAATATCATCACTTTCAACATGGATGAATATGTAGGATTGCCGAAAGATCATCCGGAAAGTTATCATTCGTTCATGTGGAACAACTTCTTCAGCCATGTAGACATCAAGCCGGAGAATGTAAATATCCTGAACGGTAACGCTCCTGACCTGGAAGCCGAATGTGCTGCTTACGAAGCTAAGATGAAAGCGGTAGGTGGTGTAGACCTGTTCCTGGGTGGTATCGGTCCTGACGGTCATATCGCATTCAACGAACCGGGTTCTTCTTTGTCTTCACGTACTCGTGTAAAGTCTCTGACTACCGACACGATCATCGCTAACTCTCGTTTCTTCGATAACGATGTAAACAAGGTTCCGAAGACTTCTGTAACGGTTGGTGTAGGTACTGTACTGGATGCTAAAGAAGTATTGATCATGGTAAACGGCCATAACAAGGCTCGCGCTTTGCAGCAGGCTGTTGAAGGTTCTATCAACCAGATGTGGACAATCACTGCTTTGCAGATGCACCCGAAAGGTATTATCGTAGCTGACGAAGCGGCTTGCGCTGAAATCAAAGTCGGTACATACAACTACTTCAAAGATATCGAAAAAGATAATCTTTGTCCTTGCAGCTTGTTGAAGTAATATCAACATAAAATGAAAAGAAAAAGCTATACCCCAAAAAGGTATGGCTTTTTTTGTATGCGTTAATTTGTATCTTTTCTGCAATAGTTTTAATTCGAATGCGTTTATACTGTATTCATTTGCTCTGCTTTAATAGATGGATCAAGGTTGTATAGGATTGATATAATACTTATATTTGGCCGGTATTATTTAAGTGTGACAATGGATGTTTTTATTTGTCTTGAATATATGTGTTTAATATCTAAAAATTTATTGTATGAAAAAGATCGCTTTATTATTGTTGCTTTTCGTTACCTTTAAGGTGAGTGCGCAGGAATTCCATTTTATACCGAAGATCGGTTTGAATTTTGCCAATATGACAAATACAGATGGAAGTATGAAACCTGGATTAAATATAGGAGTGGCTGGAGAAGTGATGCTTACCAGTAATTTTGCTATTGAACCTGGACTTTTTTATTCAATGCAAGGGACAAAAGATAAAGAAAGTGGTATGAGTATGAAGATTAAGAATGATTATTTGAACATACCTGTTTTATTGAAGGGTTATGTGTATGAAGGTTTTAATCTATTTGCTGGACCACAGTTAGGATTTAAAGTCTCTTCAAAAATGAAAGTATCTCAGTCAGGAACGTCTGTATCTACAAGCGAAGGTAGTGATTTATTTAAATCTGTTGATTTTGCAATCGTATTAGGTGCTGGATATCAATCACCTATGGGGTTGATGTTTTCTTTGAATTATAATATAGGTTTGACAAATGCAATTGATAATGAAAAATTTTCAGCTCTTCCTGGTGTCGGTCAGATCGATGAAAAATGCCGTAACGGCGTTCTCCAGTTTAATATAGGTTGGCGCTTCTGATTGTTATAATATCGGATTCTGCAAACTATAGAACGAATTCTGACTATATCCGATAGAGAAAGAACGATATTTTTGTGGTATAAATTTCTATTACCATGAAAAAGATACTAATTAAATTCTTATTTCTGTTCCTGGCTATGCCTTTTGTGCGTGGGCAGGAACAGATATTGCCGGTCCCTTCCAATCAACCTAGCCCGGCACAGCAAAAGCAAATAGCCCGTAAGTATGGAATGTTTATCCATTTCGGACTGAATACGTTTCAGGACCAGGAGTGGACAGACGGTTCTAAACCCGCTTCCTCTTATCGACCGACGGCTGTCGATACGGACCAATGGATTAAAGCGGCAAAAGATGCCGGAATGAAATACGTTATTCTTACTGCAAAGCATCATGAGGGTTTCTGCCTTTGGGACAGTAAATATACAGAATATGATGTAGCGAGTTCGGGCAATCCCACTAATGTAATTGAAGCGATAGCGAAATCCTGTAAGAAATATGATATCGGTCTGGGACTGTACTATTCTTTATGGGACCGCAAGGTGAATACAGATGTGAAAGATCCCTCCAAAGATGCTGCCTATAATGAATATATGCTTCGTCAGTTGAATGAGTTGATCGATATTGTAGAACCCTATACGAATATTGTGGAGTTTTGGTTTGACGGTGGCTGGGAGAAAGAAAATTATCGTTGGCCGGTGAAAGATATTTACCAGACGATCAAATCGAGACAGCCGGATTGTCAGATCGGTATAAACTGGACAATCGGTTTGCCGGAAAATCCGGATGCACATCCTGTATTGCCGGAAAATCAGAAAGAAGGTTATCCGATCCGTTATTTCCCGAGTGATTTCCGTTTGGGAGATCCGTATCTGCCCGCCGATAATGATCCGAAAGTTTTTACTCACGACGGTAAAGAATATTATATGCCTTGGGAATCTACCATCTGTATCAGCGAACGTTGGTTTTATAATACGACCGACAAAAAGTATAAACCGGTTGATGAGTTGGCAAAACTGTACTGTCAGTGTACAAAGAATGATAATATCCTGATCCTGAATTGTCCGCCTGATCGAAGCGGTAAAATACGGGCAAAAGATATCCAGGTATTGAAAGAGCTGAGGGAAAAGATTCACTGATAATTTCTTGAGACCCGGGTCTCGGCATCCTTTACACCCGGGTCTTCGCATCGTTCACATCCGGGTGTAAAACAGAGTAAAATGAGGGTCCTGAGTAGATGTAGTAACGACTTTCATGAAAAGAACTCCTATATTTGGGCAAAATTGTTAATGATTGTACATATCTTTATTATAGAAATCTAATATTTTGATTTGGGCATTGTAAGCCGTTTGTGCCGGACTGTCGGGATTTAGTTCCATAGCAGTCAGGTAGTTGTTCAGTGCCTGGCGGATGTCTCCGATTTTACGGTATGCATTTCCCCGCAGGTAGTACGCTTCATCGTCTGTCTCGTTTTTTTTAATGTATTCATCCAACAAACGCAAGGCTTCATCTGTTTTATTATCGTTGATAAGTTGTCTGATTGTTTCCATGTCGAAATAATGTGATATTTTGTGGACAAAGATAATTCTGAAGTGGTTACATACATAATAATCACGGTTTAAAAAACTGTTTTTTTGTTACTGATGTACGGTTACGTTAATTATTTATGTAAGTTTGCACTCGATTTCTAAAAAGTGAAAAGTGATTATGCAAAAGAATCTGGTAATAGTGGAGTCACCCGCCAAGGCAAAAACCATCGAAAAGTTCCTCGGGAAAGATTTTAAGGTTATGTCGAGTTACGGGCACATCCGCGATTTGAAGACAAAAGATTTTAGTATTGATGTCGAGCACGATTATGCTCCGCAGTACGTGATTCCGGCCGATAAGAAGAAGCTGGTATCCGAATTGAAATCCGAAGCTAAGACAGCCGAACAGGTATGGCTCGCATCCGATGAGGACCGCGAAGGAGAAGCTATATCCTGGCATCTGTACGAAGTTTTGGGATTGAAGCCGGAAAATACGAAACGTATTGTTTTCCATGAAATTACCAAGAATGCAATTTTGCATGCTATCGAAACACCGCGTGATATCAATATCAATTTGGTGAATGCACAGCAGGCACGTCGTGTATTGGACCGTATCGTAGGTTTCGAACTTTCTCCCATCCTGTGGCGGAAAGTGAAGCCGGCTTTGTCTGCCGGGCGTGTACAGTCTGTGGCTGTCCGTCTGATTGTGGAACGTGAGCGTGAGATCAATGAGTTCGTATCGGAAGCCGCTTTCCGCATCATTGCCAATTTTACGCTTCCCGACGGAACAACGATCCTGAAAGCTGAACTGAACAAGCGTCTGAAGGATAAGAAAGAGGTCATGGAGTTTTTGGAATCATGCAAAGCAGCCTCTTTCAGCATCGATGAGATCACGAAGAAACCGGTAAAGAAATCACCTGCACCTCCTTTCACTACTTCCACTTTACAGCAGGAAGCTGCACGTAAGCTGGGGTATTCCGTATCGCAGACCATGATGATCGCACAGCGTCTGTACGAATCGGGGTTGATCACGTATATGCGTACCGACTCAGTGAACTTGAGTGACCTGGCTTTAGGAACCTCCAAAGAGGCTATCCTGGAGACATACGGTGAAAAATATTATAAATTCCGCCAGTATCACACAAAGAGCAAGGGTGCACAGGAAGCGCACGAAGCCATCCGTCCTACCTATATCAGTAATACGGAGATCAGCGGATCGGCGCAGGAAAAGAAATTATATGAACTGATCCGTAAACGGACGATCGCGTCGCAGATGGCCGATGCCGAACTGGAACGTACGACGATCTCCGTCTGCATCAATAATAAGAAAGAGAAATTCGTAGCCGTAGGTGAAGTGATCACATTCGACGGTTTCCTTCAGGTATACCGCGAGAGCTTCGATGACGAGAATGAGAAAGAGCAGGAAAACGGCTTGTTACCGCCGGTACAGCTGCATGAAGTACTGTCGCTGAATGATATCGTAGCCACGGAACGTTTTACGCAGCGTCCGCCGCGTTATACGGAAGCCAGCCTCGTTCGTCGTCTGGAAGAACTGGGAATCGGTCGTCCTTCTACCTATGCTCCTACTATTCAGACTATTCAGAATCGTGAATATGTCGTGAAAGGAGATAAAGAAGGCGTGGAACGTTCTTACTGTGTCATTACACTGGCAAAGGACAAGATCAAGGAAGCCGATAAGAAAGAAATTGTAGGGGCCGACCGTAATAAGTTGATGCCGACCGACATAGGAACGGTGGTAAATGACTTTTTGATGACTTATTTTCCGGACGTATTGGATTATAATTTTACAGCCAGTGTGGAAAAAGAGTTCGATGCCGTTGCTGAAGGAGAAATGGTCTGGACGGCGGCAATCGATAAGTTCTATAAGCTGTTCCATCCGATCGTAGAGGAAACGGCTGCGTTGAAGACTGAACATAAGGTAGGTGAACGTCAGTTGGGTATTGATCCGAAAAGCGGAAATCCCGTATTCGTAAAGATAGGCCGCTACGGTCCGGTCGTACAGATTGGCCAAGCCCATCCGGATGACAAGGAGGCTCCTAAACCTCAGTTCGCTACGTTGATGAAAGGACAGTCCATCGAAACGATCACGCTTGAAGAAGCCCTGAAGTTATTTGATCTGCCCCGTACGATCGGTGAATATGAAGGCAAGGAAATGGTTGCGGCTGTAGGTCGCTTCGGACCGTTTATCCGCCATGACGGAAAGTTCGTTTCAATCCCGAAAGATATGAATCCGCTGTCTATTACGGCAGAGGAGGCGATTGCGCTGATCGATGAAAAGCGTAAGAAAGACGAACAGCGCTTCCTGAAGAAGTTTGAGGAAGATCCTGAACTGGAGATTCTGAATGGTCGATATGGTCCTTATATTACCTATAAGAAAGCAAATTACCGGATACCGAAGACGGTTACGAATCCGGAAAAGTTGACTTTTGAAGAATGTATGAAGATTATAACTGAAGCGGCAGAGAAGCCCGCTGCTCCTAAAAAGCGTACTACAAAGAAGAAAGCATAATCAGAGAATAGCTCATAAAAAAACTCCTGTTGATCATTCAGCAGGAGTTTTTTTGTATTATAATGTATAGGGGAATTACATTCTTTCCGGAACTTCGATGCCCAGCAATGACATGCCCGATTTGACTATCTTGGCTACGTTGGCTGATAATACGAGGCGGAACTGTTTGATTTCCGCATTCTCTTCGCGCAGGATGGAGAAGTCGTGATAGAACTGGTTGTATTCTTTTACCAGGTCGTAGACGTAGTTCGCAATGTAAGCGGGGCTGTATTCCTTGCCTGCTTCTTTCACCGTTACAGCGTAGTCTGCGATCATTTGGATCAGACCTTCCTCTTTCTCCGAGATAAGTGTATTGGCGGGCACTTGTTCGGGAAGCACAATTCCCTGCTCGGCAGCCTTTCGCAAAACGGAACGGATTCGGGCATATGTGTACTGAATAAACGGGCCGGTATTACCGTTGAAGTCGATAGATTCTTTCGGATTGAAGGTCATATTCTTACGCGGATCGACTTTCAGGATGAAATATTTCAGGGAGCCCAGTCCTACGATACGGGAAATATTGGCAGCCTCTTCAGGAGTCATTTCGTCCAGTTTACCCAGTTCTTGTGATATTTCGTGTGCCGTGCCGATCATCTCTTCCATCAGGTCGTCTGCATCGACAACGGTGCCTTCGCGGCTCTTCATTTTACCTTCCGGAAGTTCTACCATTCCGTAAGAGAAATGTACCAGCCCTTTTCCAAATTCGAAGCCCAGCTTATCGAGAAGGATAGACAGTACCTGGAAATGATAGTTCTGTTCGTTTCCTACTACATAGATCATTTTGTTGATAGGATAGTCGTCGAAGCGCAGTTTGGCTGTACCGATATCCTGTGTCATATATACGGAAGTACCGTCAGCACGGAGCAACAGTTTTTCATCCAGTCCGTCTTTGGTCAGGTCTGCCCAAACAGAACCGTCTTCACGGCGGTAGAAGATACCTTTTTCGAGGCCTTCCATTACTTTGCCTTTACCTTCCAGGTAGGTTTGTGATTCGTAATAGATCTTGTCGAAGTCTACGCCCATCATTTTATAAGTTTCATCAAAACCGGCGTATACCCAGCTGTTCATCTTTTCCCATAAAGCGCGGACTTCAGCGTCGCCTGCTTCCCATTTGCGAAGCATCTCGCGGGCTTCTGCCATCAGGGTGGATTGAGCTTCTGCTTCTTCTTTGGTCAGACCTTTGGTCTCCAGCTCTTTCAGCTCCTGTTTATAATGTTTATCGAATAATACGTAGAAATCACCGATCAGGTGGTCGCCTTTTTTGCCGGAAGACTCAGGAGTAACGCCGTCACCCCATTTCTGCCAGGCTAGCATGGATTTACAGATGTGGATACCGCGGTCATTTACGATGTTCGTTTTAACGACTTTGTTTCCGTTCGCTTTCATGATCTCCGACAAGCTGTAGCCAAGGAGGTTGTTGCGTACATGTCCCAGGTGAAGGGGCTTGTTCGTGTTAGGCGAAGAATATTCGATCATCACCAGAGGAGACTGTTCCGTCACAGGAATGATCCCGTAGGAGGGCTGTGCATGGACCGTATTCAGCAGGTCGATCCAGCAAGGACCGGCAACTGTCAAGTTCAGAAAACCTTTGATCACGTTGAACTCAGATACAGCCGGTTCGTTTTTCAGCAAATACTCGCCGATTTCCTGAGCGGTCTGTTCCGGTGACTTCTTCGATGCACGAAGGAAGGGGAATACAACCAGGGTAAGATGTCCTTTAAACTCTTTTTTTGTCTTCTGTAACTGTATCTGGGCTTCCGTGATGTCGGTACCGTACAGTTCTTTTATTCCGGCAATGATCGCACCGGTGATCTGCTGTTCAATAACCATATTCTTACTTCTATATATTCTGATTTTATTTTGGACGCAAAGGTACATGATTATTTTCTAAAAACCTGCGTATAGGTATTTTGAATTAACAGTTAGCGTGGTCTTTACCATATTCTTTTTTGTAGGGGCTCATTTGTGGTTTTTATAGACAAATTTCTTTTTTATGTTTGGTTAGTATGTATAAAAGGTGGAAACAGAGGAAAAGTTGCGAAAAATGCAAAATAGCGGAAATAGTGTTGTGAAATGGGTAGTTTGCCGTGTGGTGTGTGCATGATATCAGAAACGGTTATAGCGTGATGATTTATTTGACTTTAGCGATCTTTGTATATTATAAAAGGAGTGTTTTTGGGATAAATTATAAACTTTAAGTTACGCCAAATTCGGATTTGGTTGTAAATGATGGGATATAAATTTAGATTCGGTTGATTTCGTAGAGTATGAGCCTGACAGCACTAGGATTATAACATAACTTCATTTGGGATTACAAGAGGTTATGAAAATTACAAGGACAGTAAATATTATGAATTATTTAATTGAGAATCGGATGGTTTATATTTTAATAGTAACAACTGGGCTTAATACGTCAGACATGGAGATACGAAGTTTAAAAAATGGCTCATTAACAGGAATTGTATGAGGACTGTTTTTTTACTTTTCATTTTCCTGGTATTTACGGTGACAAGTGCATTCAGCCAAAAAGTGGCTGTAAAGTCTAACTTGCTCTATGATTTGACTACTTCCATGAATCTGGGAGTTGAATTGGGCTTGAGCAAAAAATGGACGTTGGACGTTTCCGCAAACTATAATCCTTGGAAGTTTGGAGATGATAGTGACGCTATGCGTCTGCGTCATTGGCTGGTACAACCTGAATTACGGTATTGGACTTGTGAGAAATTCGTGGGACATTTTCTGGGAATTCACGGACACTACGGAGATTACAATGTAGGTGGAATAAAATTCCTGAGTGACAATATGGAAAAGAGCCGTTATCAGGGAACCCTTTACGGAGCCGGACTTTCGTATGGTTATCAATGGTTGTTGAGTAACCGTTGGAGCATGGAAGCGGTGGTAGGGGTCGGTTGGGCTCATCTGAACCAGGATAAATATCCATGTACAACATGTGGCGACAAAATTCAAAAAGACAGAGATTATTTCGGTGTGACGAAACTTGCACTTTCGGTTGTTTACTTTTTTAAATGACTTTTCAATTACGCAATATAAGAGATATTCCGAATATAGTTGATGCTAAACTTCTTTATTATCATAGTTATTATCAGAATTTATCTAACAAGTATAATTTAAATTTATTCAGAATGAGAATCAAATCTATTTTTGCCGTATTACTGGCTATAGCCACAATGGCAAGTTGTTCAGACAACGTTGAAGGCGAAGGGCCTGATCCAGGTACGGATCCTTCGGGAACGGCTTATATGTCGTTAAGTGTGACATATCCTGATCTAAGGTCACGTGCTGCAGCCGGGACTTCGGATGAAGACGATGGAGATCCAAAAGAAAGCGTGATCGACGAATTCTATGTACTTACATTTAACAGTGGAAAGGCTTTGATAAAGCACTCTACTGCTGATAAGTTTTTTGTCAAAATAACAGGTAGTACATCGGGTGGAGCGCTTAAAGTAAACCCTGCAACAACATATTTACTTGTTGTAGCTAATCCTGGAGCTAAATTTGAGGATAGATTGGTAAATGGTTTGTCGGACGGTATGACATATGATGCTTTCAATGCAGTTATTGATGTTCCTTTTGATGCAGATACCCAAACTCCCGACATTCTTGTTAAAGAAATCATGGGGGATGTTGATGCTGGCGGTATTGGAACTAGCTTTACGATGATTAATGTGGGTACTTATGATGAAACTCAAGTCGGTTCTGAGTGGCCCGCTGATGGATTGCTTGACGTAAGCGCTAAATTGAAGAAGGTTGTAACTACAGTTAGCGATCCAGATAAAGAATTTACCAGCGATGATGCTGCCAAGCAAGCTGCAAGTAAAGATAAAGCAGTTCTGAAGATTGAACGTTTGGCTGCAAAGATGGTCGTGAAGTCTACTAATCCTACTGTAGAACCCGTAGATAAAGGGGCTACATTTTCTTTTGGCGGTTGGTTGCTTGACTATCGTAATAGTAAATATTTCCCTTATGCAGTAAAAAGTCATATAACAGCTGTTCATACGGATGATTTTTATGCGAATAATTTTTACACTGAAGATCCGAACTATTCCTCACCAGATCATACAACCGGAATTATTTTGAACAAAGCAGATGATACTAAATCTGTTCCGGCTGATGGACTTTGGAAGGGAAATTCGGGTATTGACTATTGTATAGAAAATACAATGGCAGCGGAAATGCAAAAATTCGGTGCGGCAACACGTGTGGTTATTAAAGGTACATATACTCCTACTAATACGTTTACTGCAGGGGAACATTGGTTCTATTTTGATGGTGTTAACTATAACCTGACGTCATTGAAGCAGGCTTATGCTGCAGCTGTTTTAAAGGCGGATGCAGCTACACCTTCGGAAAAGTTATTTATTGCCGCATCAGACAAGTTCTTGGAGATAGTGAAAGCTAAAAACAACGAAATTACAACTATAGCAGATCTTGAAGCATCTCACCTCAATACCGATAAGATCGCAAATGGCGGTGAACTTACTAAATTGAAGGATTGTCTTTGGTGGTATCAAAATGGACTTAATTATTATATTTATGAAATCCGTCATGATAATACGACAGATCTTCCGAATATGGCTTTCGGTAAGTATGGCGTAGTACGTAATAACTGGTATAACTTGAATTTGACTAAAGTCAGAGGTAAAGGTACTCCATGGTATCCGGGTGATGGACCTGATGATCCTGATCCAGGAGAAGATATCGACCAGGATAGCGCTTATTTGGATTTCGAAATACAAGTTGGCCCATGGGTTTTTTGGGAAACAGATTTTGAAATTTAATATACTCTCAAATAAAGTAACCGGGTAGGGGACTGCCTGCTCGGTTCTTTCCATTTTTTAAGTAGTCAACCTTCGGGTTGTCATAGCTAAAAGAATAAACAAAAAATATGTTCGGAAATATCAAACAGTTATTCATTCTTATTATATTCCTTATGCCGGCTTCGTGTACCTCGATCTTTGAGGATATGCCCCGTTGCGAACTGTGGTTGAAATTTGTATTCGATCATAATATGGAATATGCGGACTCGTTTAGTCCACAGGTGAAATCGGTAGACGTATTCGTGTTCGATAGCAATGATAAACTATTATTCACCAAACGTACCGAAGCAGCCGGATTAGTCGATGGAAACAGAATGCCGTTGGCAGACGATCTTGCATACGGGAAGTACAAGGTGCTTACTATCGGAGGGTTGTCCGATAATTTTCGTGTTTCCGATTATCTCGGACAAGATGTGGTTCCGGGAGTTACAACACTTCAACAATTTATGTTCGCCCTGGAACGCAGGTCGGACGAGGTGAACTTCGAATTTCCTCATCTTTACTTAGGTGAAGCCCTGGAAATAGACTATTCCCCGGAAAACGCCGACCATAAAGTGTATCAGGTGAACCTGATGCGCATTACCAATCGGTTTAATATGATGCTGGTTAGTTTGAACGGAGCGGCTCCAGCTACTGAAATTCCTCCGTATACTTTTGAAATTGTTACACCGGAAAGCGGTACCTATTCATGGGAGAACGAACCGTTGGATGTAACCCATCCGGTAACTTATTCACCTTACTATCTCAATAAAGGAGAGACTAGTGACATTCTTGTATCTGCCCACCTGAATACCCTTCGGTTATTGAATAGGGAAGGACTCGATTATAAGATTGTTGTACGCGATACGAAAACGCTAAACGAAGTATGGAGCTATAATTTACTGACTCTATTGTTGTATACCAAGCCTATCAACAGGCATGACGGTACAGCCCTGCCTTTCCAGGAATATCTGGACCGTGAAGGGGAGTGGAACCTTATTTTCTGCGTGACTGAAAAAGATCCTGGAAGCGGAAATGCATTTCTGTCGATCGGTCTTCAGGTTGCCGACTGGATATATTGGCTTCATGATATAGAGATTGAATAATGTGAAATAAAATGAAATGATATATAGACTATTACATATAGTTTTCTTTGTACTTGCCGTGACTTTGGTCTCGTGTGGTGAAAAAGAGATTATTACTCCTTTGGCTACCCGGGCATCTCTTCAGGTCAATTTGGTTGATGATACGGATAAAGACAGGCAGGAGTTAATAAAAACCATTCGGTTTATCATATTTGACGATGCGTCGTTGGCTACAGTGAAACTGGATAAAAATATTTATTCGGAAGTTCTGTCGCCGGAAACAGCGACAGATATAAAAGTAAATGAGGTAGAGGTCACCCCCAACGATGATAAGGTTGTGGTGGTGATCATCAATGAGCCGACAGAGTTGACGGGACAACTCGATCTCATTGACGACATGACTACCTTGGAGAATGTAACGTATGATATTGCCCGGATTCTGAACAGCAGTGGTCAGGAGGTAGTTGCTACTACCGGTATGCCTATGGTTGGAGTAATCCGGGATGTAGCGGTTGCTAACGGCTATACAGAAACAGTGAAGATTGTGGTCGAACGTGCCGTAGCGAGGGTAGATGTCTATCTGGGAGTCCGGAAAGATTCTGAGCATGAGATCGGATACTTTAAACAAACTGCTGACACGGAGGCCAGTAGCGTTACCTTGTATAACCTTTCCTATAACAGCTATTTTGTGATGGGGAACGAAGCCAACGGTACGCGTGGTAACGCCACTGCATCGAAGAATTACGGCAAGGTTATGGGCAGTGTGGCTGATGGTGTTTTAGTCAATCAGACATGGACTGCAACAAAAGATACAACCTGGCAGTATTCTTCTGCTACCGGTGCAAAGAACCAACAGTTACTCTGTTCGTTCTATACAGCCGAACGTATCTTCCGTTCAAACTATACTGACAGGTTGGCTATCAGTATGGCTAACTTTAAAAAAGCGACTTTGTCTGTCGGTATGGATAAAAGACCGATAGAAACAGTCACCAAAAGAACTTCGGAGGATGTAGAAGCTGTGTCTTTTACTGAAATCCGGAGAAATAATGTATATGTAATAACGGCCTATGTAGGGGAAGTCTTTGAGATTGACATATATCAGGTCACCGTTGAAGACTGGGGTACAAGACAAGACATCGATTTAGATATAAAGCTGTGATCCCTTCGGCGGGCATACGCAAATAATGGATGATGAAATTTGGGATTTATATAAATAAGCTAAAATATACAGTGACAGCTGTCATTCTTACGGCTGCCCTCTCTTCTTGTGAGAAGATGATAGGCGGTGGTATGGATACGGAACAGATAGTCGTGCGTTCGATCGTGACGGAGGGTACCAGTGTCACCAAAGGTACGGCTATTGATTCGGATGCAGACCTGCTGGGACTGAATTTTGGTATTTATGCTTCGAGAATACCCGCATCATCGAGTGAACAGATTTACTTTGAAGATACCAAAGCGAAAGTGAACGATGATTATACAGCTTCATTATCACCGATCCGGTACTGGCCTGATGAAGCAACGGATCGGCTGAAGTTCTTTTCGTGGTATCCTTGCGATGGTAGCTATACGCCTACCGCGAGTTTTACAGCCGGGCAGTTAAGTTTGGATTATACGGCAAATACTGATGCAGCCAATCATGTGGATGTGCTGACTGCTGTATCAGGATCGTTGGCCTGGAAAAGCCCGGTAAGTATACATTTCTACCATACCCTGACGAAGGTCTCTTTTACATTCAAGAAAGTGGCCCCGGCTCCGGATGTCGTGACTATAAATAAAATAGAGTTTCAGGATATAGGGAAAAGCGGGAAGCTTGTTGTCACAGAAATTCCTACGTTTTCTTCTCCTGCTAAACCGGCATTTTCCTGGAGTAATGTTACAACAGGTACTGTTACTTCTACGATTACTTCCGGTAATACGGTGACGGGTACTGTAGCTCAGATCGGGGATACGTTTCTCATGTTACCGACGAACAGTTTCTCTTCGACTGCCAAAATCGTTATAACAACCAATTGGGGGACTAACGAATTTAATCTCCGGGAAGTTGTTGCTGCCAGTGCACATACGTGGAAATCGGGTGAATATATAAACTATAATATAACCCTATCCGATAAGATATTCGAGATAACAGCTCAACCTTTACCGTGGGATACGAATCCGGTGAATGTGATCTTTGATAAGCAGTATTATCTGAATGTCGAATATAAATCGATTGAACTGGCGGGTAATGGTGCACAAGTATTTGTAGATGTTGAAACGAATTATAAACTGGATACGGACCCGGAAACGGGCTATCCTGCAGGTGCGTATCTAAGCAGTATTAGTGCGCCCGGAAATTATGAGCAATATCTTTCACTCGATTGGGCTACGGTTTACAGGTCTGATGGGACTGTCTCGTCAGGTGTGCATACTTATAAGCTTGAGATTAATGTGGGGAGTTATAGCGGCGCAGAAAATAGCCGGAATACTTTGTTCAATATCAAGGCAGGTAATTTGATACACCAAATGAGAATCAAACAATACAAAGGGCTTGCTGACTGGATGACAGCTTCAAGAATTCTGGATAATTCCGGGGTTTCAGGTGTAGTACCCCGCTATAAGCTCGTTTTTGCTTCGGGATACGCAGGTGATTCGAGTGCTGGTGATCTTGGTGCGTGGACCTGGGAGGTGACTGGTGTATCTGATCCGGATGATATACTTCTGAATACGGAGACGATTATTGGAGCGAACGGGGGAAATGGCGATGCACTTTATTATTATTACAAAGCCAATGCTCCAACCGGTAAAACGGCTACCCTCACCCTGAAGAATACAAACGGCAATAATCCGCCTTTGACGATTGTAGTGCCTGCACTTTAATTGTAAAGAATATTTTTTAAGAAAGGAAACAGAATAATGAAATATATACATTCAACACCCGGATTCAACATCTTATCACTTATATTGCTGGTGATGATCGGCTTTGTGGGTTGTTCGGATGAGTATAGTGTCGGACCACGTCCAATCGGAAATGCGGTTAGCTTTACTTTAACGGTTCCTGATGTCAGTATTCCGTCTGTATCTACACGTACGATGGAGGGGACAAACAACAAGGAAGACGAAGTGAAGACTGTTGATATTCTTGTATTCGATGCTGCGCAAAGTCCGGAGGTTCTTTTGGCGCGGGTAGTGGCGACAAATGTTACACAGGATTTGAGTAAAAATCCTTCTACGGTGACTTTTTCAGCGGAACTACCCCGTACCAGCGGAAAGGCTCGTGTTGTGATGGTAGCAAACCAGTCGCTTTCTTCGATTATTCAGGACTCAGATATAGGGAAGACAAAGGCTGAAATAATGCCGAAGCTGACGCACTCTTCGACGGTGGCATGGCCGGCTAATGGTTCCACCTCTTCGGGGTATACACCGATACCTATGTACGCAGAAAAAGAAGTTTCGAAGATTTATCCCGAGATGGATCCTATAATCAATATCAATCTGGTACGTATGCTCGCCCGGATCGATATTAATAACGAGGCTTCGAATTTTACAGTGGAGAATGTTTATCTGGCTAATTATAATACAGTTGGATATATTGCTTCTGCCTGGGATTCTGGAACAGGATTGTTAAGCGATCCGGAACCGGATGATCCGATGATTCCGGGTAACAGTGATAGAACTGGATCACCTTATAGTTATTCAGTCGATGGAGCGGCAAGCTATCTGGGGGAAATTTATACTTATGAAGCTATTGCTGCTGCAGATGCAGCCAGCAATTCGGATGGTAGCCCTAATGATGGTGCGGTAAGCCGTAAGGATGCAACCTGTCTGATTGTAAAAGGTAAAATGACAGGTGATAACACGTCTTATTATTATCGGGTCGATTTCCTGAAGTCAGGAACTGCTGACTATATGCCGTTAAAACGAAATTACAAATATACTATCAATATAAAGGAAGCTTCCGGTATTGGCTACCTGACCATGGAAGAAGCCATTGAGTCGTATCGAACGATGACCAATCTGAATGTTCGGTTAATCGCCTATAACCGTGATAAAATTTCAGATATCGTATACAACGGCCAATATATGCTTGGAGTAAGCGAATCGGCAATAAGAGTATGGCAATACGAAAATGTGTCTTATAAGATCGATGTGTTTACCGATAGTCCTGGAGGGTGGAAAGCTGTTATTACGGATTCAGGAGGATGGCTGAACTTCTCGAATGGTACCGCTGTAACCGGAAGTGCAAATACAGATGGCGCAATTTTTCTGAATTTTCCTTATTACTGGAACGATGTAGGGCAGACACGTCGCGCAACTCTTACGATAACGGCTGGCCGTTTGACACATTCAATATCCATAGAACAATATGTCGAGGAGCCGGGGATGATCAAATTTGTCGATGCTTACGGGAATGAGCTGACAAATGGTTTGTTCTTCCCGATGGATAATACGCATGGTGACCTTGTTGCGCAGACAGTCTATGCAATGTGGACTTCTGCCGGTGTGACAGTGAGTCGGGACCGTACGGCATCCGGTACTACTGCAGCTCTGCAGTATGCAACGATAGTTCCGGGTATAGGGGCTCCTCCAGCTTCAGGTACTATAACAGAAGGTACCCCCTATGAGTTATTCAATGGAGTTCAGGCGATTACATTGTTACCCCAGGCTGGTACAGATGCCTGGCGTCAGGAACATCTGAAATTTAGATTATATGATGTCTCTAACCGTGAATTGGGGGAAGTGACATGCCCGATCAATCAGGGAAGCCTGGATTTTATTCTTGAAGACTATCCGGTTGGAAGCACTCCGTATACTTACAAAATACCTTTGGGGATGACACATTATTTACCACTTGTTGTTAATGTCAATTGGAAAATAGAAAAAATAGAAGTCATAGGCAGTAGTACGAGTAGTGAACTTGTTGCAGACTATGGAGATGTATATCAATCTCAGAGTAATGCAGGATATTTGTCTGGTAATGATGCAGCCAAACAGGATATCGTAGGGACTACTCAGACTTTTCTCTTACGAATTAAGAGCGCTCTGTGGGCTGCCAATAGAAACGGAACAGTCCGGATTACATTTAAAAACGAGATGCATACAAAGCCATCCACTGGTGGAGATGAAAGGTATCCGTTTTATAGGACTATCGATTTGTATATAAACTCGGAGACAAACTCTTATACCAGTGAAACAGGAGCAGCTCCTCTTTTTCATGTGAATCCTTTAAGAATTTTAAACCCGGATAGAACACCTAAAGCTATGCCCTTGAGTGAGGCTCAGACGTTGTGTGGAAATATAGGGTCAGGATGGCGTGTTCCGACTCTGGGTGAAATGGCTACTGCTATGGCTTATAGAGGTGCATTAGGAGGTCTGATTTATGACACGAATAGAAAGACAAATCTGGTAGGTTGGTATCACCAGTATAATTATTGGACGACTACGCAAAGAGATGCGGGGCAATATATTCAAATACCGTTCGACTTGCCCAATTACCCTAAAGGGGTGGATCCGACTAATTATAATGCTGCCAGATGCGTATATACTGATCCTTCTGCAGGGACGAAGTATCCCAATATTCAAACATATGGTAGTGTAGGTGTATTGATAACTTCCCGAAGCGGTAGTTCAGGAGTAAGCTCATCGGCACTATCGACGACTGTTGCTGATAATAAAGTGGCACCGAAGCTTTTAGTGGCTAACGCAAATAATGGAACAGGCACTTGGGCTACAGCTAGTTCGGTATGTGCGGCTAAGACGGAAGATGGTGGTGGCTGGAGGTTGCCTACCCTCAGTGAGACATACCTGATTTTTGGATTGAACGGATCAACAATGGATAATAATTTGATTTCGGGCACAAATAATGGAGCTACATCTCTTGATTGGCCGAGTAGTTTTACCAAAATCGATGCGCTTATCTGGACTGCGACAACTGATGGTAATAATGCCTATTTGGTTTTACCAGCAGGGAACGATCAGTACAACTATGGTTTTTGGGGGGAAAAATATGCAAAAGACTCTACCGGACCTAATTATGTGGGAATTCGCTGTGTGAAACCAAAAGACTAACAACCAGGCTTTCGAAATTTGAACCATTGTTGCTGTCTGTTGTTTTGCGAAGCAATTAGATGCAATGGAAACTCTTTTGGTTTTGAAAAATGAAACTCTAATAAAGTCAGTTGTTTATAAAGAGATCTTCTTGAGGCATGAAGTGCGGTATCAGAACCATAAAGTTGAGAATAATAGATTGAAAAGCAGCATCTTTGTATAAAATAAATGACGGGAAAGATTATTCCCCGTCATCATTAATTCGAAATAAAATACTGACCTGTAAATCAGGTAAGTTTAATATTAATACTAGTGTGGGTTCCAGGGGGCAGTGATGTTCTCTGGAATTATTTTTTTATCAGTTCTTATTTTATCTTGTCGTTCAGCTCTGCACCAGCTTTAAATTTAACTGCTTTGCGGGCTGCGATTTCGATGGGTTGTTTTGTCTTCGGGTTAACGCCTTTACGGGCTGCTTTTTCTGTTACTGAGAAAGAACCGAAACCTAAAAGAGCGATTTTTCCTCCAGCCTTCATTTCGTCGGATACTGTTTCAACGAAAGCATCCACTGCCTTCTTTGCGTCAGCCTTGCTTAAACCAGCTTTTTCTGCAACAGCTGTGATAAATTCTGTTTTGTTCATGATGGATTGATAATTAATATATTAAACAAATCTGTGATAGCCTAAAAGTCGATCCAAATGTAGTTTTTATTTAATATTCTGCAAAGAAAAAGATAGTTTTTTTTATTGATTTACTATGTTTTAGTACTATTTGAAGAAAAAACAATCAAAATATATTTACCTTTGCCGCAAATTGATATGTATATGATGAATCAAAATGGCTCCGGGTTCTTGAATAGTATACCGCCCGTTACAAAAAACCTTATCATTATCAACCTGCTTTTTTGGGTGGCCAGTCTGGTCTTACCGAAAGTAGGGATAGATTTGGTGCAACTATTGGGTTTGCACTTTCCGGGTGTGAAAGATTTTTACCCGTTTCAGTTCGTTACTTATATGTTCATGCACGATACGCATTCCTTTGCACATGTCTTTTTCAATATGTTCGGGGTGTATATGTTCGGGCGTGTTCTTGAAAATGTGTGGGGACCGAAGCGTTTCCTTACCTTCTATCTCGTGACGGGTATCGGTGCCGGTATCATACAGGAACTGGTATGGGCATATTCCCTTCAGTCTTTTGCGAGTGCCAATGGGTTGACGCTTTTCCAATTGGTTCGGATGGATCCGTCGCTGAATATGATGATTACGATAGGCGCTTCGGGTTCCGTGTTCGGTATCCTGCTGGCGTTTGCCATGCTGTTTCCGAATGTCCCTTTGTTCCTTATGTTTATTCCGATCCCTATTAAAGCTAAATATTTTGTCGTGTTTTACGGCTTGGCTGAACTATTTATGGGTGTTTCCAGTTTTGGTGGAGACACGGTCGCACATTTCGCCCATCTAGGCGGTATGTTGTTCGGCTTTTTTATGGTTCGCTACTGGAAAAAGAAAGATGCAGGCAATGGAAAGTATTTTTACTAATCTGAAGAATACGTTTCGGGCAGGAAGTATATTGGTTAAGCTTATATATATTAATGTAGGGCTTTTTATCCTGATCCGATTGCTGGGAGTGTTGTTTTTGCTTTTCAATATTCCGGGTATACCTTTCCTGCAATATTTGCAGATGCCTTCGTCGCCGGAATTGCTGATGTACCGGCCATGGACGGTTATTACTTATATGTTTACCCATTTTGACTTCCTGCATATTCTTTTTAATATGCTTTGGTTGTACTGGTTCGGCGGATTGTTCCTTACATTTTTCAGCGAACGACAGTTGGGCGGCCTGTATTTGTTAGGCGGTATTGCCGGGGCAGTGCTGTTTATGCTTGCCTATAATATCTTCCCGTATTTCCAGACAGTAGCTTCTTCCAGTTACTTGATGGGCGCATCTGCTTCTGTGATGGCTATTGTTTTTGCCGTATCATTCTACCGGAAGGATTTGGAAATTAATTTGTTCCTGATCGGGCGGATAAAACTGATCTATTTGGCTCTGTTCACATTTGTAATCGATCTGCTGGCCATAACATCCGATAATGCGGGTGGGCATATTGCACATATTGGCGGCGCTTTGTTCGGAATTTGGTTTGCTGTGCGGATAAAAGAAGGAAAGGATTTGACGGGGCCTATGAATCGCCTGCTTGATCGGGTCGTTAATTTAGGAAAGAGAAAGCCTAAAATGAAAGTAACTTATAAACGGGCAGAAACAGATTATGAATATAATGCCCGTAAACATAGGGAGTCGGCTGATATCGATGCTATCCTGGATAAACTGAAGCGTTCCGGGTACGAAAGTCTTTCTGCCGATGAAAAGAGACAACTATTCGATGCCAGTAAAAAATGAGTGAGGGATTGAAGACACTGAAGCTGTTGTTCAAATCATTGTTTGTTCTTGCCAATGTTTTGATCGTTGTGCTGTTGATTGCTTCAGCATATTCAGACCGTGTCTCTCCGGATACAATGCTGGGTTTTTCATATTTGGGACTGGCCTTTCCTATTTTATGTGTCCTGAATCTTTGTTTTGTGCTTTATTGGTTGTTTTTATGGGAGTGGCGTTTCCTGTTGATCGGACTGTGTTCTTTTCTGATCTGTTGGGGACCTGTAAAAAAGTATTTTCCCTACCATAGCCGGGTAAAAGACATTCCACAGGAAAATGTACTGAAGGTACTTACGTATAATGTGATGGGATTTGCCTATAAAGACCATACAAAAGAATCTCCTAATAAGATTATTGAATATATCGCTAATTCGGGAGCAGACATTGTCTGTCTGCAGGAATATGCGGTAGGTAAACTGGATCGTTTTCTTACTCCCAAGAAGGTTTATCAGGCGTTGGATATGTATCCGTATCGTTCTGTTATTCCTATTAATTCATCGGGGTACCTGAATGTCGGTATTGCCGTTTTTTCCAAATATCCTATCTCAAACTCCCGGCGAATAAAATATGAAAGTGAGTTCAACGGCTCTTCTGTTCATGAACTGAATGTGAAAGGAAAGAAACTGACCCTTATCAACAATCATCTTGAATCATTTAAGTTGACGATGGAAGACCGGAGCCGCTATACGGCTTTTATTAAGAATATTAGTACGGATACTTTTGACGGAATTAAAGGGGCTTTGGAGCAAAAGTTAGGACCGGCTTTTAAAATACGTGCTAAACAGGCTGAAGCTGTAGCTGCTGAGGTTGCCAGGGCAAAAGGTGACTATGTCTTGGTTTGCGGAGACTTTAACGATACTCCCATCTCTTATGCACATCGTACAATACAGGGACCTTTGGTCGATTCATTCGCTGAGTCGGGGCTGGGTATGGGAGTAACTTATAATCAGAATATGTTCTGGTTCCGCATTGATAATATCCTGCATTCAAAGAATATGAAGTCAATGAATTGTACGATTGACAAGATACGTTATTCGGATCATTATCCGTTATGGTGCTATTTGAGTATGGAGGAATAAATATTCCTCCATTGTTTATTAATCTTCTACTGCATCGAATACATCTCCGAACAGGTTCTCTGCAAAAAAGAAAGTTGCATTGCAGAAAAGCAACGGGTCTTTGATCAAAGCAATCGTATTACTTTTCCCGTTATTCGCAATCACGTTTTCTGCCGGATAAGTCTTGTATTTCTTTTCGTTATTCGGATCATACTGATAGGTGATATCAGTCAGTTCGATGGTGTACTTCTCATCGAAACAATAAATCCTCATTTTATATTTGATGATGGTTTTATCTGTTTCATTCAGGAGTAGCTCCACTTTGGAGTTGATGAATACAGTCCCTTTCGACTTGCTGGAAGTGACGCTTGACAGGAAAACATCTTTTCCATAGTTCTTTTTGGCCCATTTGTCGATCGCATTGAACAGTTCGCCCTTCTTCATGCCTTCGACATCTACTTCGTCGCTGTAACATACTTTTCCCTCTTTCATGGGAGCGCATGACTCGACATTACCTTTATGCCCCTGTGCCATAATCAGCATGGGGCATATCAGCAAGAGCAGGATTGTTAATTTCTTCATAATCCTTCTGTTTATCTGATCCATACGTTAAGTATTTCACCAATAACTATTTTCTGCGGACCTTCGCTGGATTCGCCCTGCTTGATGCACTGGATCATGAACCAGGTTTCAGGATCATCTTGTTTCTTGAAAGAAATAGTATAGATGTCGTTATCTCTGATCGCTTTATAGACTTCGCTTTCCGGACTGATAGAGATGGATGCGATGTTCTTTCCGAACATTTTGCCCATTTCTTTCCAGGTGGCGTAATGTTCCACCAGATTATCCTTCTCAGCCGGAGTTATTTCCATTTTACTTTCCGGTAACATATTCAATAAGGTAGCCGGAACCTTTCCCGGTTCGAAGGCGGTTAGACCTTGGCATACTTCAGTATTGTTACCGACCGGAGCCTGAGTGATATTTTGGGCAGGTGCTGCTGCCTGTGCCACTTGCTGTTGTTGTGCAGGAACAACTGCATAAGCAGGAACGATTACGCCGGCCGGCTGTATGCCGAATGCCGCATCGGCGCTTTGGAACATTGTCTCTGCGAAGTCGACTGTCTTACGACGGAACTTACCGTTGCCACGATTCAGCTTGTCTTTTTTCTTGTTCAGGGCATATTTGTCGGTAATCCATTCTTCTGCGGTATATTTCTCCGGTTCGCGCTGGTAAGAAACATTATATTCGTAACGGATACCGGCCAGTTTGATAGTGGCTGCATTGTTTTCACATTCAATCGTTACGCGATAGTTCATCATCGTGCGGTCTAATGAGAGTGCCGTACTCTGAAATACCAGGTATTCTTCGCCTACTGCAGCGATATCGCCTTTGTCTTTATCTGAATAAACCAGCCGGCGGCCTTCTTCGCTGAAGAACTTTTCGGCCCAGTTATGCATAATGTCATACATCTGATCCTTTGAGAGGGAGGGCATGCTTATCTCTTTGGTAAAGATAACTTTGCCGCCGTCTTCAGGTACGGCTCCGGCTAAATACTTCTGATCTTCCTGCGCAATCAACAGGGAAGGAATGAATAAAAGGAATAAAAATAACTGTTTCATGGTGAATTCTGTGTTTTTTTACAGGCAAAGATATATATTTGTGTTTGAAATTAACTATGAGAGTGACAAATAATTAATCTAATTACTACTTGACAAAGAAAAAAAGCCTATATTTGCACCCTGTGAAAAAACGAAAATAAATAATGTAATAACATAAACTCAAGATTCAAATGCAAAACAAAGGATTTGTAAAGGTCTTCGCGGTGTTACTTACGCTTGTATGTTTGTTCTATCTATCGTTCTCATTTGTAACAAGATATTACAACAATAAAGCCGCTGAGTATGCAGGCGGGGATCCGTCGAAAGAGAGTCTTTATTTAGACTCATTATCTACTCAGAAGGTGTGGCTGGGCTATACGCTCAAGCAGTGCCGTGAAATGGAAATTAGTTTAGGACTTGACCTGAAGGGCGGTATGAACGTCGTTCTGGAGTTGAATGTGGCTGATGTGATCCGCTCACTTTCAAATAACAACCAGGATGAGAACTTCAACAAAGCATTGGATTTGGCCTATGCACGCCAGGCAACCAGTCAAAAGGACTTTATTGACTTGTTTGCAGAAGAATACAAGAACCTGGACAATGGAGCACGCCTGTCTGCCGTTTTCAGTACTTTCGAATTGAAAGATAAAATTACTCCTCAGAGCACAGATGCTCAGGTTGTTGCAGTGTTGAAAGATGAGTTGAAAAGTGCTATTGATAATTCATTCAACGTATTGCGTACCCGTATCGACCGTTTCGGTGTGGTATCTCCTAACATCCAGCGCTTGGAAACAGCAGGACGTATCCTGGTGGAACTTCCGGGTGTAAAAGAACCTGAACGTGTACGTAAATTGTTACAGGGCAGTGCTAACCTGGAATTTTGGGAAACTTATCAGTTACCGGAAGTTTACCAGCAGTTGGTTGCTGCCGATAATATATTGGCAACTGTTCTGGCTGAACACCAAGACGAAGCAACTGTTACTGAAACAGAAACTGTTGCTGCTGACGGTGCTGAAACAACAGCGACAGAAGCCGTTACTGACAATGCCGCTGCTACAAGCGAAGCTGATTCTTTGCTACAGCAGATCGCTCAGGACAAACCTGAAACTCAGGCTAACCAGTCGATGGAAGAATTTGCAAAACAGCATCCGTTGTTTGCTTTATTGCAGATCAACCAGTATAATGGTCAGTTAGGACGTGGTGCATCTGTTGGTGTGGCTAACGTAAGAGACATTCCTAAGATCAACGAATATCTGGCTATGAAGCAGGTAAAGGACGTATTGCCTCGCAACCTGTCTTTGAAATGGGGTGTGAAAGCTATCGACGAAAAAGAACAGTTCTTCGAATTATATGCTATCAAGGTGACTAACCGTGACGGTACACCCGCTTTGGGTGGTGACGTTGTAACGGATGCTAACGCTGACTTCGTTCAGCAGGCTGGCCGTTCAGAACAGCAGGTTAGTATGGCTATGAACGCAGAAGGAGCTAAAGCATGGGCTCGTCTGACAAAAGAAAATATCGGTAAAGCAATCGCTATCGTTTTGGATGACATGGTTTATTCTGCTCCGAACGTAAACGATGAAATTACCGGCGGTCGTTCTCAGATTACAGGTCACTTCACTCCGGAAGAAGCGAAGGACTTAGCCAACGTATTGAAATCAGGTAAGATGGCTGCTTCTGTACATATCGTACAGGAAGACGTAGTCGGTCCGTCACTGGGTCAGGAAGCTATCAGTTCAGGTGTTATCTCATTTGCACTGGCATTGATCCTGTTGATGATCTATATGTGTGCATTCTACGGAATTATCCCGGGGCTGATTGCCGACGGTGCTTTGGTATTGAATATCTTCTTTACAATGGGTATCCTTGCTTCTTTCCAGGCTGTACTTACTTTGCCGGGTATTGCCGGTATGGTGTTGACGCTGGGTATGGCAGTCGATGCGAACGTATTGATCTATGAACGTACAAAAGAAGAGCTTCGTGCAGGCAAGTCGTTAGGTAAAGCTATTGCCGACGGTTACAGCAATGCATTTTCTGCTATCTTCGACTCCAACTTGACATCTATCATTACGGGTGTTGTATTGTTCTACTTCGGTACAGGTCCTATCCGTGGTTTCGCAACTACGATGATCATCGGTCTGTTCGCATCTTTCCTTACAGCAGTCTTCTTGACTCGTATCGTTTACGAAGCATTGCTGGCTAAAGATAAACTGAAGAATGTAACGTTCGTAACATCTATCACAAAAGACCTGTTGACTAATCCGAAGATCAACTTCCTGGGTGCCCGTAAGATCGGTTATCTGATTCCTGCCGGTATTATCGTTCTGGGAGCTATCTCCATGATGACAATCGGTTTGAATAATGGTATCGACTTCACAGGTGGACGTAACTATATCGTTCGTTTTGATCAGGACGTGAAGACGGATGAAGTTCGTAATATGCTGGACGAAAAGTTGGATGGTGCTGTAAGTGTTATCACGATCGGTACTCCGGACCAGGTTCGTGTATCTACCAACTTCAAGATCGACGATGCTGATCCTGCAGTAGACCAGGAAATCGAAAATCTGTTGTTCGAAGGTGTTAAGCCGTTGCTTCCGGAAGGTACGACATTGGATCAGTTCACAACGACTTATATCCAGAGTTCTCAGAAAGTTGGACCGAGTATGGCTGACGACATCAAGAACAGCGCTATCATGGCGGTTATCTTCGCGATGTTCTGTATGGCTGCTTATATCCTGCTTCGTTTCCGTGATGTATCGTTCTCAATCGGTGCATTTGCATCTGTTGCAGTAACAACATTGTGTATCATTTCTTTCTATACATTATTATGGAAAGTGTTGCCGTTCTCTATGGAGGTCGACCAGACATTTATCGCGGCTATCCTGACGATTATCGGTTACTCTATCAATGATACCGTGGTTGTATTCGACCGTATCCGTGAAACGATCGGTCTGTATCCGAAACGTGACCGTTACCAGGTAATTAATGACGCATTGAACTCTACATTATCCCGTACATTCAATACCTCATTGACTACATTGGTTGTTGTACTGTGTATCTTTATCCTGGGTGGTAGCACAATCCGTAGCTTTACGTTCGCTATCCTGTTGGGTATTATCATCGGTACTTATTCTACTCTGTTTGTTGCAACTCCGATTGCATACGAATTGCAGAAGAAGAAAATAAACAAGAAAGCTGCAGCTGAAATTGCCAAGTAAGAAGCAGAAATCATAGAATTACAGAAAAGGCCACCTCGTATTGGGGTGGCCTTTTCTTTTTGTGATATGCTTCTAAACATATAAAACGGGATTGTCCGGCTACATCTAAATAATTACCTTGTAGCCCACTTTAACGAATTGTGGGTAAGAATTAAAACGTCATCAATTAGACTACATTCGGGTAGGCTATTGTCGGAGAAAGATTTGACATGTGTTTGGGCCTGAATAATGAAATGAGAAAATGGAAGGAGATAAATTACTAATAAGGAACGCCTCGCAAGTTATTACCTGCTCCGGTTTTGCAGCCAAAAGAGGTGCGGAAATGTCTAACCTTCATATTATAGACGATGGTGCCGTCGTCATTTCCGGCGGTATAATCACACATGTCGGTCCGACCAGTGAGATTTTACGTACAGTCGATGCGGATGATTATCTGGAAATCGATGCAACGGGACGAACGTTACTTCCCGGCTTTGTAGACAGCCATACGCATTTCCTTTTCGGAGGTTACCGGGAAACGATCTTTTCCGAACGTTTAAAGGGAAATGGCTCCTTGTCTGCCGGAGAATATCGTGAAGATGTTTTGGGGACTGTCGGTACTACTCGTTCATGTGATTTTGAACAACTGTGGGAAACGGGTTATGAGCGTCTGGATGAAATGTTCAACATGGGAGTGACGACCGTAGAGGGAAAGAGTGGTTATGGATTGGATCTGGAGACGGAACTGAAACAACTTCGTGTAATGTCCGATCTGAATGAAGAGCATCCGATAGATGTTGTATCTACCTATTTCGGAGGACATGTTACTCCATCCGAATATATGCATCAGACAGACGATTATATCACTTATATGATAGAAACGATTTTACCGGAGCTACGTTTGGAAAGGTCGGTTTCTTTCTGTGATGTGTATTGTGACCAGGGCTTGTTTTCTTTGCGGCAGGCAGAACGTTTGCTTCGTGCAGCCCGCAGCCAGCGTTTCAAACTGAAAATGCATACGGATTCAATGGCGTCTTTTGACGGGGCGGAATTGGCTGCCCGGCTGAAAACAGTCAGTGCTGATCATTTGCTGCATGTTTCAGACGAGGGTATTAAGCGTTTGGCACGTAGCGGGGTTGTGGCTACTTTACTTCCGTTCAGTTCTTTTTCACAAAACAAACCGTATCCTCGTGGGCGTGAAATGATAGATGCCGGTTGTGCGGTTGCTTTGGCTTCCGATTATAATCCGGGAAATTGTTATTCCTGTTCCATTCCGATGTTATTTGCCCTGGCATGTATTCAGATGAAACTGACACCCGAAGAAGCGGTGACCGCTCTGACTATAAACGGTGCTGCAGCCTTGGGATTGGCAGGGAAGACCGGAAGTATCGATGTCGGTAAGAAAGCGGATCTGATACTGTTGAAACATCCGTCTTATAAGTTCCTGCCTTATAATATAGGAATGAACATTGTGGATACGGTGATTAAGGATGGTATTCTGTATATGATTTGATGTCCTTATGAGTCTGTATTGCCTTTGTCATGACGGTGACAAGGTTTTGTCATGCTAATGGCAAGGCTCTGCCATCGTATTGGCAGTACCTTGCCATTAGTATGGCAGAAGTCTGCCAATAGGGTGGCAAAATGATTGTTTCAGTACTGGATGAAGTTTTCCTGCAGGATATCCGTATTATTTTACTACTTTGGCTGAAAATTTTAGAAATCGCATGCAGTATTCCCGCAGTCATTACATTTATATAATAAACACGCGCGGCGTTGATGGGTGAAGCAGAACTGATAAAGCAGTGTATGCGGGGTGTGAATGCAGCCCGTAAAGAACTCTACGATACTTATGCGGAACAGATGTTGAGCATCTGTTTCCGGTACACAGGAGGTATGGACGTAGCTTACGATCTGTTGCATGACGGATTTTTGAAAGTATTCGCCTCCTTCTCAAGTTTTTCGTACCGTGGAGAAGGGAGTTTGAAAGCGTGGATGAGCCGTATATTTGTAAATACGGCATTGGAGTACCTTCGGAAAAAGGATGTCCTCAAACAAGTAGTCCCCCTTGACAGTATTGCTGAGACAGAAGAAGAGCCTCCGGAGGAGATCGAACAGATCCCGACGTCGGTCCTGATGCAATTCGTCCAGGAGTTACCGACGGGCTATCGCACCGTGTTTAACTTATATACGTTTGAAGAACGAAGTCATAAAGAAATTGCCGAGCTTTTACACATAAACGAACGATCATCGTCGTCGCAGTTGTGCCGGGCGAAAGCAATGCTGATAAAGAAAGTAAACGATTACATTCAGAAAGAAGCCAGAAGATGAAGATGGAAGATAAATTAATTGAGGAATACCGGAATCGGTCGGTTGAATACCGTCTGCCGTTGCCGGAGGATGGCTGGGAGAGGCTGGAAGCTGCGTTCGCTCCGGCTCCTGAAGTTCGTCGCTTCCCTTATCGTTGGTTGGCGGCAGCAGTGTCTTTCTTGGCAGTTTTGGGGTCTGCTCTTTACTTTATGGGGATAGATAAGGAGATAGAACCGGTCTTGTCGGACATCGTTCTTCCTGTTCCACAAGGTGAGACTCCGTCTGTTACACCTGTTCCGGTCGTGCCGGTTGAGCCGATAGCGCCGCAACCGATCACAAAAACACTGGTAGCCAAGGTAAAAAAGGTTGAAGCTGAATTGCCGGACTTGTCGCAGGTGGTGTCGGAAGTGTACATGTCTATCTCAGCCTATTTTCATGGAGAGATAACAGAAGAGAATGTTGCGGAAAATAATTCGTACAACAATCGTTCGGTAGTGGAAAGCGGACGGTATGAATATGTTCCGGAGAAGAGTTACGAGCCGGTTCCGGTGAAAGCTGCTTCTTCCCCGAAAGGGTGGACATTCGGTTTATATGCCGGAAATATGTTTAACGGCAATACCTCTGCCACAGGAGGTTTGCAGATGTTCAGCATGCCGGCAACCCGTTCGGATGTAAGTGTGAATAATAACCCGGGTTCAGGGACATTCGACGACTATATGAATCATGTGGCGTCGAATGCTCCTTACTTCCGGGAAACAGCTGATTTTACGATGTTTGAGAAGATCGCTGCCGAAAATTACCAGCGCCCGACGGGGACTAAGATGAAACACCGTTTCCCTCTTTCTGCGGGTGTTACGGTGAAGAAACAGATCAGCGACCGGTTCTCGCTGGAGAGCGGACTGGTTTATACCTTCCTTTCTTCGGAACTGACAGCCGGCGAAGGGGATTATTACAAGCAGGAACAGCGGTTACACTATCTGGGAATACCTGTGAAAGTGAATTATACCATCTGGAAGAAAGACCGTTTATCTCTCTATGCTTCTGCGGGGGCGATGGCGGAGATGTGTGTGGACGGAAGTTTGAATACGGATTATTATCTGAATAACGCCCGTCAGCGTAAAAGTAAGACTGACCTCGATGTGGATAAAGTGCAGTTCTCTGCCCTGGCATCGCTCGGGGTACAATATGATATAGCAAAACCCGTTAGTATCTATGCCGAACCCGGTATCGCCTATTATTTTGATGATAAGAGTGTGGTTGAGACGATCCGGAAAGAGCAGCCACTCTGTGCATCGGTGCAATTCGGCGTGAGATTTGCTTTTTGATGAGATGTGATGATGATTTCCTGTACAGGAAAAAAGATGAGCAGGGTTTCCGACGGGGAGCCCTGCTCTTTCTTTTTCAGTTGACAGTTGACAAGTGACAGTTGACAGTTATTCGGCTTTCAGCCGATTTGTCTATAAATCGGACTCAAACTGTCCACTGTCAACTTTTACTGACATTAACCCGTTGTGTAGGAGCTATGTTTGCATTGCGGTAATTGATCTGTTCGACTACGTTCTCTGCCAGATCGCGGAAAGCGGCTCCGGTGATCGTATCGGGGTTTAGGGCAACAGGTGTACCGTTGTCGCCTCCCTCACAGATACTTTGTACAATAGGTATTTGTCCTAACAGGGGAACATTCAGTTCTTCTGCCAGACGTTTGGCTCCTTCTTTACCGAACAGGTAATATTTGTTTTCCGGGAGTTCGGCAGGGGTGAACCAGGCCATATTTTCGACCAGTCCCAGTACCGGGACATTGATCTTTTCGCCGGTAAACATGCTGATACCTTTGCGGGCATCGGCCAGGGCAACTTCCTGCGGTGTGCTGACAACGATAGCACCGGTGATAGCCAGTGTCTGTACCATTGTCAGATGAATATCACTTGTTCCCGGTGGCAGGTCGATCAGGAAATAATCGAGGTCGCCCCAGTTGGCATCGCCGATTAACTGCTTCAGGGCATTGCTTGCCATAGCACCGCGCCATAGAACGGCATCTTCTTTATTCACAAAGAAACCGATCGACAGCAGTTTGACTCCGTAGTTTTCTGCCGGCTGGATCAAATCGCGTCCGTCAACCTCTTCCATATAAGGACGGGCGTCCTCTACATTGAACATTTTGGGTTGCGAAGGACCGAAAATATCAGCATCCAGCAAACCTACTTTATAACCGAGACCGGCCAGTGCCACAGCCAGGTTGGCTGCAACCGTACTTTTACCTACACCTCCCTTTCCGGAAGATACGGCAATGATATTTTTTACCTGCGGAAGCAGTTTGTCCGGTTCGGGACGTGCTGCCTGACGTGCCAGCACTTCGATGTTTCCTTTGATGTCGACCTCTTCACCTACATAGGTAAGGATGGCTGTTTCGGCAGCCTTTACGACTGATTTGATAAACGGATCGTTAGGTTTCTCGAAAAGGAGTGAGAAACTTACCTTATTGCCGTCGATCCGTATGTTGTCTTCCACCATGCCCATTTCGACAAGGTCTTTCCCTGTCCCCGGGTAACGCACTTTGGCTAGTGCGTCCATGATTAGTTTAGGATATATAGCCATAATATAATTGTATAATTGGTTGTCTTATTTGCCGGAAGCCAGTGCACTGCGCTTGCTCCGGTTGAAACTGCGGTAAGGATCGAGTTCGATCTCTACATCCGGTTCGATCAGTTCATCTCTTTCCTCACAAACAAACTTGATGTATTTGATGTTCAGTCCGCGGTCGAGCCATTGCTGTTCGTAATAGGTTTTGATAGATAGGATGTCGTCTACCAGTCCTGAATGATACAGGTCGTTGTTGCTGAACAAGACGGGGTAGTTGTTGGCTTTCACCATTTCGCAGGTGTACGTGTACATGAAATTGCTGTCGGTTTTGAGGTGGATAATGCCGTCGCCGGACAGTATTTCGCGGTACATCTTCATGAAGCGGGTGGATGTCAGGCGCTTGTTGACCTTTTTCATCTGTGGGTCGGGGAAGGTAAGCCATATTTCGGCAACCTCACCGGCTGCAAAAAAATGAGAGATCAGTTCGATGCTGGTCCGGAGGAAAGCAACGTTGGTCATTCCCGATTCGTAAGAGTCTTTGGCTCCGGTCCACATGCGTGCACCTTTGATGTCTACGCCGATAAAGTTCTTATCGGGAAACAACCGTGCCAGTCCCACTGTATATTCACCTTTACCGCAACCCAATTCAAGTACGATCGGATTGTCATTCTTGAAAAACTCCTTGTGCCAGTGTCCTTTCAACTCAAATCCTTTCTCTTGCAGAACGGCAAACGGATACTGGAAAACATGCGGATATTCCGCCATATCGTCAAACTTTGCTAACTTATTTTTTCCCATGGTGCAAAGATAATACTTTATTTTTTCGGGATGACATATCCAACCGGGTTGCGTGGCTTATCCTGCTGTTTTTGTTTTAAAGCCATTTCATTCAGTATATCATAAATATCAGCAATTTGCAGGTTTGTATCAAGCATAAACTGATCTAACTGTTTTTTTATTTCTGTATAACCGGTTGTCAATTCGCGTAGCAAGACGAAAGCACGCATGATGGCAATGTTGATTTCAATAGCTTTGGGACTTCTGAGAATACCGGATAGCATAGCAACTCCTTGCTCTGTAAAAGCAAAAGGTAGATATCTGTTACCTCCTCTTTTTGAGGTCACAAATTGTGACCTCAAATGGTCTGTGGAGTTTGAGGTGCCAAATTGGTACCTCAAAGCTTCATACTCTTTCTCAGAAAGTTCGAACATAAAATCGGAAGGAAAACGAGTAATATTTCGCTTTACAGCTCGTTTTAATTCTTTTGTTTCTACTTCGTAGAGTTTTGCCAGATCATAATCCATCATCACCCTATACCCTCTGATCTCAAAAATCTTTTGTTGTATCAGTTGTAATTCCATAGCTAAGATTGTTTTAATTTGTAATCTACAAATGTAAATAAATCTTTCAATAAACAAGGGATGCCCTTATTATTCTTTTTATTAAAAGTAGGATGTGGATTACAGCCTTCCCATTTTTGCAACAAATTCATCAAAGAAGATATCGCGGTAATTGTTGCCGATGGCTATTTCGTATTTGTCGATGTAGATATCGTTATTGTCGAAAGAGGCTATTTGTTGGGTGTTGACGATGTAAGAACGGTTTACCCGCAGGAATACTTTGGGGAGTAGTTCGTGTATCGCTTTCATGCTGGTTTTGGTGATGATGCGCTGATCGGGAAGTTGAATGATTACATAATCTTTTAACCCCTCGATGAACAATATATCTTTAAAATTGACTTTGAAGAAACGACGTTCGGACTTGACAAACATGAATTCGCTCTCCACGTTTTCGATATTTTCCTTTTCTTCCGTCAACAGAAGTGCATGATATGATTTGGCTTTCTCAACCGCTTTTTGGAATCTCTCGGAGACAATCGGTTTCACCAGGTAATCGACGGCATCCACCTCGTAACTGTCGATTGCATATTCTGCATAAGCAGTAGTGAATATCACGAGAGTGCTTTTAGGAATGGTACGGGCGAACTCCAGTCCGGTTACTTTGGGCATGCGGATATCCAGAAATATCAGGTCGACCGGATGTTCTTCGATAAACCGGGCAGCCGAAGTGGCATTGTTGAAACTACCGGCCAGTGTCAGTCCTCCGGTTTCATTTATCAGCATCTCTACCGCTTCACGGGCCAGAGGTTCGTCGTCTACGATGATACAGTTCATAAGTCCAGGTGTAAATTAACGATGTAACTATGTTTATCTTCTATGATTTCTAGCGAATGGCGGCCGGGATACAGTAAATCCAATCGTCGCCTGATGTTCTTCAGGCCCAGTCCGCCGATACGGTTGTCTTTTTCTTCCTCTTCGGCAGGCTTCGAGTTTTCACACCGAAAGGTCAACCGGTTATCCTGCACATTGAAAGAAAGATATACAAACGAAGCATTCTCCCCGTCTGTATTGTGTTTGACTGCATTTTCCACAAAAGGGATGAACAACAGAGGTGGTAACCATACACTGTTGATATCGCCCTCTTTGGAAATGGTATAATTGAACTTATCCCGGCGTATCTTCTCCAGATTCAGGAAATCACTCATAAAACGGATGTCAGAACTGAGTTGTATCCTGTCCTGGGCACTGTCGTTGAACTGGTAACGCAACAGGTCTTCCAATTTGAACAATACATCTGCTGCTTCGTCACGTTCTTTCCTGATCAGTACATATACATTGTTCAGCATATTAAACAGAAAGTGAGGATTGATCTGGCTTTTCAGGAATTTCAACTCCGATTGCAGGGTGGCGGCTTCCAGTTCGCTGACACGCTGATTGTTGCTGATCCAATGTTTAAAGAGCATCATAGCAGAAGAACCGGCAACCAACAAGCCAGTGGATATTGTTGAAGACAGGATATTTAACCAGATTACCGACTGGCTGGATGGCAGCTCCTCAAACCGTGTATCTTCGAAAAGAGTTTGGAGAGACCCTAATGTCACAATCGATACAAGAATCAATGTAAATGCCGTGATCAGGTAAAGAAGCAGACGCCCTTTGAGCAGAAACCGTGGTACCAATACATAAGCATTTACATAAATGAGTATGTCGATGAGCAGGAAATAACCTATCCATGAACGGATACGTGCCGGAGTAATGATCAGTTCGTCCGGCGTATCCCAGAATACGTTGATCGTGATAAGAAAAACGACCAGTTGCAACAGGAGATGCCTGTAAATCCTTTTCCGCGGACTTAACAGGAAATCAGATACTATATAATCTATATTATTTGCCATGCGTATTCAATTTTAATAGAATAGTGCCTGTTCCCTGATCTTTGTCCTGTGTAACGGATAATGAATAATTGCCCGGATAAAGAAGGTTGAGACGTGCTTTGAGGCCATCCAACTCTTGGATAGCCGGTGTATCGGTTTCGTCGAACCGGCAGATAATAGAAATCTGTTGCCCTTCCCGGCTTGCCTGCAAGAGTATAGATGGACGACTTGTTTGCTTCCCGGTTCTTTTCAAAGCGTATTGAATGATCGGTACAAGCAGGAGGGGAGGAATAAGCACTCCCGTCAGCTCCGTTTCCGATACAATCCGATAATCGAATGAATCGGAATAGAACTTCTCCAGTGCCAGGTAGTTATTCAGAAAAGTGATTTCAGAATTTAATAATACCTTATCGCGTGCCCCGTCATACAGTTGGTAACGTAGTAACTGGCTTAACCGTAACACCATATCCGCCGCTTTCTCCGGTTCGCTTTTCGATAACACGGCAGTCCGGCTTAATGTATTGAATAATAACGATGGATTCACCTGTTCTTTCAGGTTATCCACTTCCGACTGTATCTGTTTCTTCTCCAGTAGGTTTACCCGTTGGTTCTCTATCATCCAATGTCTTAGTAATACGGTCATGGAGATACCGGTGATACAGATCATGTTCAGCATGAAGTCCGATAAACTATCCAGGATACTGACCATATTGAAGTAAGAACTCCTGATCGGAGGAATACCGGATGAAGTAAATATCCAGTATTCCTGCACATACCGTATCAATATAAGCAGTAAGATGGAACTGGCGGAATAAATGATATAAGTCAGATACCTCTTTTTTAGCAATAATCTGGGTACGAGCAGATAGAGATGGAGATAACCGACTATAACATAGGAAATCAGAGTACTGAAACCTGCCAGGTAAACATAATTATCCAACAACTCAACTCTTGCTCCGTATGTATAGATGTTCTGGTTGAGTGATACTGCCGCTACTGCCACGAGCAACAGGATATGACGCGCTATTCTGTATCTGGAACTGACCAGAAACTGATACAGGAAAGTTTGTTTATTAATAGGGTTGTCTGTCATATAGCGGCATCCTCTTTAAGTGTCCGAAATTACTATTTTATTTGTTACCAGTCGGTAAAACGGTTAAAATTCTAGTTTATAACTTATATTACTGATAGGAATACTTTGCCCGTTCCGCTCCATCACACCGGATTTCAGGTTATAATGATAGCCGTAATATTCTTTAGTCCCCGTTACATTCAGTGCTTTGATAGCAAATTCATGCGCTACTTTCTTTTTATTTATTTTATAGCTGACGGTGAAGTTGGCGATGAACATGACCGGATATTGTTGTGAATAGGCGCGTGTTTCGTCATATTGCGCTTCCTTATCCGGATGAGACAGACTGGCTTCCGTATCGAGGGGAGAATAACGTTCTCCTCCCTGCAGGGTGAATTTTGCATTGGCACTCAGGATATTCTGTTTGTTTTTACCCAGCATCCACTCTTTTCCGATCAAGGTGTTGAGTATATACCGGCGGTTGAAGCGGGTATTATGCCAGACACCGTCTCCACCTTTGTATTTGGAATCAAAAACAGAGGCTGTTATCAGATAATATAATCCTCTGCTCAGATACTTCTCCAGTGTGATGTCTACTCCGATGTTACGTCCTTTTCCCTTGTTTACCAGTGCTTCTTCCACATAAAACTCTCTCCGGTTGAGGACGGAATAGGAACTGTCGGCAATGACCGGAACATCGTACAGGAACTGGACATAAGGCTCGACTTTGAGAAGTAAATTGTCGGATAACTTATAACCGAGTGTCAACATCAGGTGATGGGCTTTCGTGAAATCGAGATCCTTATTAACCGATTCCTCGCCGGAACTTTTGGAGTTGACGAAATAGACATCCATCTTTTCCATGCGGCTATGTAAGCCGTAAGCCAGGGCAAGTGAGGTACGGGCGGTGGGTGTCCATTTCATTCCCAGGCGTGGTTCCAGCGTCCAGCTATTGTTGAGCGTCAGTATCTGGCTGTTCAAACCAGCGTTTATAGACAGTTGGTTGGTTATCCCGAAAGCGGAACTGGTATAAACGGAGATCAGGTCGGTTTGTCCTTTCCCTTTGGACAGGGTGTTTAACGGGGCTGTTTCAAACGGAGCCAGGTTCATTCTCATATCATAGAACATCCGGGTATAGGTGAAACCTGTCTGGTTGGTATGGCGTGCGCTGAATTTCCGGTTATAAGACGAGGTTAGAGTCAGGTTTGTGTTCTTATTCTTTTGGTAGGTAAACGGAGTGAAGGTATGATCGGCGGCATAGGAATCTTCGGTTGCGTTCATTTCGGAATAAGTGGCGGCCAAAGTCGTCTTCAGCATCGCATCGTTCGGAAAGAAATAGCGGTGGCTGATTCCTCCGGCTGCCATATATTGTTTGGCTGTTGATTTGAAGTTGTCGCGGGTATGTTCCCATTCCTGCGGATTCTCTTCGAAGTCACCTTCATATTTATCGATCAGACTGGTTCCCCAAACAGAAAAGGTTCCTGCTTTACGTGTCGGGAAGTTGAATTTGAAATTCAGATCCTGGTAATCGAGCGTACCACCCATGTCTAATCCCGGATAGATACGGTTCAATAACCCGGTCGTGGAATACCGGTAGTTGAATATATAGGAGGCCTGATGCTTTTTGCTTAAAGGGCCTTCGGACGCTATATCCAAACCTAATACGCCTGCCTGGATCGTATTTTCCATTTTCCGGTTATTTCCGTTCCGCAGTTTCATGTCGAATACCCCGGATACCGCGTTCCCGTATTCCGCAGGAAATGCGCCGGTGAAAAAGTCGGAATTACCCAGAACCTGGCTGCTGAGTGAAGAAAGGATACCGCCTCCCAATATCGAAATATCGGCAAAATGATTCGGATTAGGTATTTCCACATCTTCCATTCTCCATTGTAATAGATGGGGAGCATTCCCGTGGATGGATATCCCATTACTGGAAAGGTTGGCAGCTACACCGGCAAACGAACTGACCAGGCGTGCCGGATCATCCAGTCCGCCGGCATAACGGCTGGCTTCTTCCACACTGAGCATACGGGCTCCGGTGACAGCCATCTTATTGAGAGGCTGTTCTTTGTTTATCTGCGGGCGGATAACGACTTCGCTTAATTCCTGAACATTCTCTTTCAGTGAGATATCCAGATAGACTTCCTTGGCGGAAGTGACAAGGACTTCCCGGAATATACCGGGTTCGTAACCTAAATAAGTAGCCTGTACATTATGTCTTCCTATTGGAATGCCGGATAATACAAACTGCCCCTTTTCATCTGTGGTGGTTCCTGTTCCGGGCATATCCGAAAGCATAATTGTCACATCCGGCATCGGGTGACCGGAGGCTTTGTCGATGACGGTTCCGCGTAGAGTTTGTGCGGGTTGGTTGTTTGCGGTTGGTTGGGCATAGCCACCGGTTACGGATACAGACCAGATAAGCAGGAATAAAAAAGTGATTGTACGATACATATTGATTATTGAATTGGGTGATACTGGGGATTACGAAATACTTCCGTTGTTTTTCTTGTTTTTGATACGTGTCAGGATATCGTAGACGTATTCGAATACCGTGCCTTTCCATTTGCTTCGGGTTATTTCTTCACTGAAAACATCTTCGAACGTATCGAATACTTTGATGCAATCTTCCGGATCTACTCCCGAACGGCTTGCTACTGCTGAAATGACTTCTCTTTTGTTCATAACTCTTTTGTTTTATGATTATGCAGCGAAGATAGTCCTGTAAGGAAAGTGCTTTCGGGTTTGTAGACGGAAGTGCTTTTTTCGTATATAGAATTCTTATTACGGTCGACAAGGTCTTGTTTCGTTTCAGCAGCGGAAAAATACGTTTCGGAAAATTCCTGTTTCGTTTCGGCAAAATAAAGTAAGTTTACAATACATCTATATAATAAGTTTGCATCGAAATGAATGATTGGATGATTAAAATTGTTGAGAAAAATGGCAAACACATTATTGTTGGGGTTATTAGCTGCATTTACGTGTGCCGATTATAGGTCGGTGCCGACAGAAAGTAAACCGGTCACGGAAGAAGAAAAAGTGAATCCGGAGGTTTTGGATAAGCCTATGTTCGAAGAGAACGGACTGGTTGTTAATAGATGATCGAACGAATTTCAGAGACATTCGTTGTGTGTTTAGATTTAATTCTGTTACTTAAAAATTAAAAGACGTATGAAGAAGTTGTTTTTATTTGCTTTGGCTGTGACAGCCTTATTTTCTTCCTGCGAGAAAGACCCGGATCTGAATAAGCTGTCCAGTGATTATGCTGTCTATACGAATTATGATAGCAATGTTCAGTTCAACAAATTCAATTCTTATTATCTTCCTGATAGCATTCTGGTAGCCGGTAGTGGTTTGAAGGCCCAATATTGGAAAGACGAGAATGCCCAAAAGATCATTAATGAGGTAGTGACTGAGATGGATGCCCGTGGATATACCCGGATCGATGACAAGGAAAAGGCCGACATCGGTTTACAGTTATCCTATGCCCAAAGTACTACGCAGATCATCTCTCCGGGATATGGCTATGGTTACGGCTGGTGGGGAGCCGGTTTCTGGGGACCGTTCTGGAATGACTGGTATTATCCGTATCCTGTTTCCTATAGTTATGACACCGGCACATTTGTTGCAGAAATGGTCGACTTAACGGATAAACCGACCGATGGGAATAAGAAGGTCGATCTGCCGGTTATCTGGCATGCTTATGCTTCGGGCTTGATGTATAATAATTCGCGCATCGATATGCAACTGACACTGCGTGCTGTCGAACAGGCCTTTGCCCAATCCTCTTATATCAATAAATAATAAAACCGGAAGATTATGAAAACGATGAGATACATTTTTAAGAAACAATTCATATTATTGATGATACTGTCTGTTTTCTGCTTGAAAGGACAGGCACAGATAGAAGATAAGCTGCATTTTAATGTAGACTGGCAGATGAATGCTCCGATCCATACGGATTTTGCAGATAAGATCAGCGGTTGGGGAATGAATTTTGAAGCAGGATACTATGTAACGCCTTCCTGGTCATTGGGAGCATTCCTGAGTTTTCATACGAATCATAAATACGTAGACCGGCAGACCTTGCAATTATCGCCGACCGAATCGTTGACGACCGACCAGCAGTTATCGGCTTTTCAATTACCTTTTGGTCTGACGACTTCCTACCGCTTCGGGCAGAATGATTATCTGAAACCGTATGTGGGTGTGAAATTGGGTGCCATGTATGCGGAAAATTCCAGTTATATGACGACAGTTCGTTATTATTCGAATCCGTGGGGTTTCTATGTATCGCCTGAACTGGGAATGAATATTTATCCTGTGCCGGACAAGCGTTTCGGTTTTCATGTGGCCTTGTATTACAGTTACGCCACAAACCAAACGGATTTACTGACTTATTCGATGAACGGGCAAAACAATCTGGGATTCCGTGTCGGTATTTGTTTCTGATAGGTTCGTGATATATGTTTTCTTATAAAGAGGGTATCTGAAAATTGATATCAGATAGCCTCTTTATTTCTTTGAAAGCCTTACATTTGTGCTTACAATAGATCATCAAATTATGCAAAACAAATACAATCATTATTTTAATTTCTTCCTTTTTTCAGGGTTAGCCTGTTTCTCTTACTTTTTCATGGTGCTTTATTCGGATATTTCTCCGCAGCATCAGAATCTTTTGATCTCTTTCTGGGCTTTCCTGCTAGTCGTATTTGTATTTAATGCATTAGGGTTCAGTATTATGCTGATCAATGAATGGCAGAAGAGAAGCTATCAGTTTCTGGTAAGAGGGAAACATCAATTGTTGATTAATTGTATTTTGATGGCCGGGCTTTTGTTTCTGCTGAATTATCTGTTGTTTTCTATTGTCAAGGTTTTATTGGAGATTCCTTCGCCGTTTGCGTTGAGGGGAGCAGGTGTACGGATGATTTTTGTGGTGTGGCTGGTGGAGATGGTGATTGTCAGCCTGACGATGGTTGCTAATTTTTACAGGCAACTGATCGTTCTTCATGAAAAGGCGAACAAACTGGAGGAGAGTGCGATAAAAGCACAGTATGTTGCTTTGCAAAACCAGGTAAATCCGCATTTTCTCTTTAATAACCTGAATACGCTGATCTCGGAAATAGAATATAATCCGGAGAATGCCGTGGTATTTACCCGGCGGTTGTCGGATGTTTACCGGTATATTTTACAAAGCCAGCAGGAGGGACTGGTTACTTTGCGTTCGGAGATAACCTTTTTGAAATCGTTCATATTCCTTCATCAGGTACGGTTAGGGGATTGTCTTTTCGTAGATAACCGGATCGCTCCAGCTCTGCTGGAAAAGAAAATACCGTCTTTTACTTTACAGTTATTGACCGAGAATGTGATCAAGCACAATATAATTAATTCGGATAAACCGATGACCATTCATCTGAGTACTACGGAAGACGGGAAAATGTTGGTAGTAAGTAATCAGATAAGGCTTAAACAAAATGTCGTAAAGTCGGGAACCGGGCTCAGGAATCTCTCTTCCCGGTATAAACTGATGAGTAATCAGGATATTATCGTGGAAAATGATTCGAATTGTTTTACCGTTAAAATACCATTACTGAATGAATAAGATAAGAGCTGCTATTATTGAAGATGAAATTCCGGCAGCCCGTCTGCTGAACAAGATGTTGACGGAGTTGCGTCCCGAATGGGAGATACTGTTATTGCCTGGAAATGTGGAAGGTGCTGTGAAATGGTTTAACAACAATCCGCATCCGGATATTCTGTTCCTGGATATCCAGTTGACAGACGGTGTTTCTTTTTCTTTTATCGAACAGGCAAATCCCGAATGTATGATCGTATTCACAACGGCTTACGATGAATATGCGATCCGTGCCTTCAAAGTGAACAGCATAGATTATTTGTTGAAGCCTATCGATAAGGAACGGTTGAACGAGGCATTGGAGAAGTTTGAAAAACTAGTCTCCAAATATTACAGGGATTTCGGCAAACAGGGGGATATTTTACAAATACTTCAAAATATAACCAGTCCGGCAAAGAAATACAGGACGCGATTCCTTATTTCGGGAGAAGACAAGTTGTTTACTTTGCAAGTGGATGACATCGCTTATTTCTACACGGAGAATAAGATCACTTTTGCCGTTACCCATCAGAATAAAGAATACATTATAGATATGTCTTTGGATAAACTGTGCGAACAACTCGATCCCGACCGTTTTTTCCGGACTAACCGACAAACGGTAGTAAGTGTGCAATCTATCCAGAAAATAGAAAGTTATTTCCTCGGTAAAGTGGTTGTAAAGGTGATCCCGCCTTTTAAAGATAAGATCATTGTAAGCCGCGAGAAGATCAGTGCGTTCAAATCATGGCTGAATTATTAATCTATAACTGTCGGCTCTTAGAGCTTTGATTAAAAAAGCGCATAAATGACACAAATTTGTCAAAAAGTAAACCGGTAAATAGTATTTTTATTTATTAATTTGCGGTATTACTATAAAATGACAAACGAATGAAAAAGCTTATATTATTTATTACTGTTACTACTTTTCTTAGTTATTCTGGGGCTAACGGGCAGTCTGTCCGTTTGACCGACTTGCAGAGTGACCATCTTGAAACTCCGATAGGTATTGATAATCCGGCTCCTCGTCTTTCGTGGAAAATGGAAGACAGCCGGCAAGGGGCAAAACAAACATCTTATCGTGTGTTGGTGGATAAAGACTCGATGAAAGTTGTAAACGGAAATGCCGATATATGGGATACCGGAAAAATAAATTCCGGAGATATGTTGATTACTTATGCGGGTAAACAGCTTGAACCTTTTATTAAATATTACTGGAAGGTGATAGGTGGCGATCTGGAAAATAAAGAAATAGCTTCACCTGTCAGCTCTTTTGAAATGGGGATGATGAATATAAGGAACTGGCAGGGAGCCTGGATAGGCGATGGAAAAGATGTGGACTATCAACCTGCCCCTTATTTCCGTAAGAAGTTTGCAGCCGGTAAAACAATAAAATCGGCACGTGCCTATATTGCTGCTGCCGGATTATATGAGTTATATATCAATGGAGAGAAAATAGGAGATCATCGTCTTGATCCGCTGTATACCCGTTTCGACCGACGTAACTTGTATGTAACTTACGATGTGACCGGGCAGCTTCAGAATGGGGATAATGCCATAGGTGTACTTTTGGGTAATGGATGGTATAATCATCAATCGAAAGCCGTTTGGGATTTCGACCGGGCTCCCTGGCGTAACAGACCTGCTTTCTGTATGGATCTTCGTATCATTTATAATGATGGTAGTATCGAAACTATTCCTACCGATCTTAGTTGGAAAACATCTTCGGGTGCATTAGTTTTCAACAGTATCTATACCGGGGAACATTACGATGCACGTCTCGAACAGACTGGTTGGAATACTCCGGACTTTGATGATTCTAAATGGAATGGAGTAGGATATAGAGGCGTCCCTTCCCAAAATGTTACGGCACAACAAGCCCGTCCGATCCGGAATGTATTGACTCTTCCGGCGAAATCTGTTAACAAAATAGATGAAAAGACGTACGTTTTTGATTTTGGTCAGAATATGTCGGGGGTTACCCGGATAAAAGTATCGGGAGAAAGAGGAACGGAAGTAAGGATTAAACATGGAGAGCGGCTTTTTGATAATGGGCGTATCGATATGTCCAATATTGATGTTTATTATCGGGGAGACAAGGAAAAAGATCCTTTCCAGACAGATATCCTGATCCTTAGCGGTGGTAATGATGAATTTATGGCGAAGTTCAACTACAAAGGATTCCGTTATGTGGAAGTCACCAGCGATAAGCCGTTGGCGCTTGACCAAAACAGCCTGACAGCTTACTTTATGCATAGTGATGTTCCTACGGTAGGACAGATCAGTACTTCGAGCGAACTTGTCAATAAGTTGTGGTGGGCAACCAATAACGCCTACCTGTCGAATTTGATGGGCTATCCGACCGACTGTCCGCAGCGTGAAAAGAACGGATGGACCGGAGACGGGCATTTTGCCATTGAAACGGCTTTGTATAATTTTGACGGAATTACCGTCTATGAGAAATGGTTGGCCGACCATCGCGACGAACAGCAACCCAACGGAGTACTCCCCGATATTATCCCGACAGGCGGATGGGGCTACGGTACCGACAACGGGTTGGACTGGACAAGTACAATTGCCATTATCCCCTGGAACTTATATATGTTTTATGGCGATAGCAAACCACTCTCCGATTGTTATGAGAGCATTAAGCGATATGTCGATTATGTAGACCGTACAAGTCCTAACCATCTGACTACCTGGGGGCGTGGAGATTGGGTTCCGGTCAAATCCCAGTCCAATAAGGAACTTACCTCTTCTATCTATTTTTACGTGGATGCCAGGATATTGGCGAATGCCGCTAAGTTGTTTGATAAAAAGGATGATTATGCCTATTATACAGCATTAGCCGAGAAAATCAAAAATGCGGTAAATGATAAATACCTGAATAAGGAAACTGGTATCTATGCGAATGGTAGCCAGACGGAATTAAGTGTTCCTTTGCAATGGAAAATAGTTCCCGACAATATGATAGCTAAAGTTGCACAAAATCTGGCAAAGAAAGTGGAAGAGGCCGGATTCCATCTGGACGTCGGTGTATTGGGAGCCAAAGCGATCCTGAATGCGTTGAGTGAAAACGGATATCCGGAAGTTGCCTATAAAGTTGCGGCGCAAGATACTTATCCATCGTGGGGTTGGTGGATTGTCAACGGGGCAACAACTTTATTGGAGAACTGGGACTTGAAAGCCGAACGCGATATTTCGGATAATCATATGATGTTCGGGGAGATCGGCGGATGGTTCTATAAAGGGTTAGGAGGTATTTTCCCCGATCCGGAACAGCCGGGTTTCAAACATATATTACTGCGTCCCAACTTTGTAAAAGAGTTGAAGCATTTTGAGGCACAACATAATTCTCCTTACGGACGGATTATTTCGAAATGGGAGTGGAACAAGAAGAAGATCAAATATGAAGTAACTGTACCTGCCAACAGCACGGCAACTCTTTATCTGCCGGATTATATAAAAGGAGACAAAGTCATCGAACTGGAATCGGGAAGGCATAATCTGGTTTTAACAGTATCGAAATGACCTATAAAGTAAGCGCTTTTAGGAAAGTATTGTTCCTATTTCTTGTTTTATGGCTTACCATCTAACTTGCAGCTTATTACAGTTTCTTCGTAGTTCCTTGCTTTGGAAACTCTAGTTCCCTGCGCAGGAAACTGCAATTTCCTCGGCAGGGAACTGGCGTTTCCTTAGGAGGGAACTGTGGTTTCCTGCTGAGGGAACAGAAAGGAAACTACATAAAAAAAGAGATACCTCAGTGAGATATCTCTTTTTTTGCTCTTCCTCTTGGACTTGAACCAAGGACCCTCTGATTAACAGTCAGATGCTCTAACCAACTGAGCTAAGGAAGAAAATATGTCTTTTCAGTCTTTCCCGATGTCTTTTTCAGCTCTTCCTCTTGGACTTGAACCAAGGACCCTCTGATTAACAGTCAGATGCTCTAACCAACTGAGCTAAGGAAGAATATGTTTTTCAGTCTTTCCCGATGTCTTTTTGCTCTTCCTCTTGGACTTGAACCAAGGACCCTCTGATTAACAGTCAGATGCTCTAACCAACTGAGCTAAGGAAGAATTTTCAACCATTCAGGGACTTGTTGCATCCCTTTCTGAAATTGCACTGCAAAAGTAGAGGTTCTTTTTGAAATATGCAATATCTTTGCAGAAAAAAATTGAAAAAATGAATACAATAGGCTTAGGAAACGCTTTAGTGGACGTTTTACTACAGTTGGATAGTGATGATGTACTTACAAAAGTCGGTATAAAGAAAGGTGCAATGGATATGATCAACCAGGAACAGATGATCGCTATCCGTAAAACACAGGAACGCCTTGAGAGAAGCCAGGCTCCGGGCGGCTCGGTTTGTAACACGATGCGCGCCATGGCTTGCCTGGGGGCAAATACCGGTTTTATCGGAAAGATAGGAACGGATTCTGTGGGTGAGTATTATGAAAAAGCATTGAAGGATGTGAATGTGACTCCTTATTTTATAAAGACGGAGGGGATATCCGGCAGTTGTACGGTCCTGATCTCTAAGGACGGCGAACGATCTATGGGAACATTCCTGGGACCGGCTCCGACAATTACTCCGGAGGAGATCAAAGAAGAGATTTTAAGCCTATACAATTGTATATATATAGAAGGTTATTTGCTGGTAAACGAGGAACTGGTCCGTACCACCATGCAAAAAGCTAAAAAGCTGGGTTTGAAAGTAGCTCTCGATTTATCAAACTTTAATATCGTCAATGCTTTTAAAGGCTTGCTGGATGATATTATTCCTAAATATGTGGACATTCTGTTTTCCAATGAGAGTGAAGCGGAAGCTTTTACCGGATTGAAGGCTCAGGAGGCTGTTAAAGTACTTTCCGGAATGGTTGGGGTTTCTTTGGTTACCTTAGGAAAGGAAGGAGCGTTGGTCGGTAGTAACGGACAGATTATTGCAGTCCCGGCTGAGGGCGGCAAGCCTGTCGATACGACAGGAGCTGGCGATCATTTCGCTGCCGGGTTCCTGTACGGACAATCTGTAGGTGCCTCTTTGGAGCAATCTGCCCACATCGGCTCCCTTTTGGCTGGGTATATCATAGACGTGATCGGGGCGCAGATACCGGATGATAAATGGGAACAAATAAAGTTAAAAGTAGATGCGATAGTATCCTGAAAAGGGTTTTATGTATACATTTACATCGTTAATTAACTAAATATTCTATGTTTAAGCAGATACGACGAGAAAGATTGATAGGTTTGTTTTGTTTACTGCTCCTGGCTGGGAGCGTTATACCTGCACAAGCTCAGAAAGATAATCGCTTTGAAGTAAGTAAGAACCTGGACATTTTCAATGCCCTGGTGAAAGAAGTTGAAATGTTTTATGTGGACTCGGTCGATGTAGAGAAGACAGTTCGCAGAGGAATCAACGCCATGTTGGGCGGTCTGGATCCTTATACGGTCTATTATCCGGAACAGGATATGGATGAACTGAAGATAATGACGACGGGTGAGTATGGCGGTATCGGTTCTTATATCCGTGAACGTAAAGAGGGCGGAGTGTATGTGACCGAGCCTTTCGAAGGAATGCCTGCTGCGTTAGCCGGTCTGAAAGCGGGAGACCGTATCCTGGCTATCGATACGGTGGATACGAGCAATAAAACATCCAGTGAAGTAAGCGAGTTGCTGAAAGGCGTACCCAATACCAAAATGGTTTTGAAGATACAGCGTCCGAATGAAAAGAAACCTCGCGAAGTGGAACTGATACGTAAGCAGATCCTGGTAGATCAGGTTACGTATTATGGTGTACGGGGTGATGGTGTCGGATATATTTATCTGAAAAGTTTTACAGACAAGAGTGCGCAGGAGGTAAAAGCAGCTTTGGAAGATTTGAAGAAGAACCATCAGATCAAATCGTTGGTGCTAGATTTGCGGAATAATCCTGGTGGTTTGCTGGAAAGTGCTGCACAGATAGTCGGAATGTTTGTTCCGAAAGGGAAAGAAGTAGTATCGACCAAGGGAAAGATCAGTCAATGGGACCGTACGTATCGTACTTCGACTGAGCCGATCGATACAGTTATGCCGATGGTGGTACTGATCAATGGGAACTCTGCCTCAGCAGCTGAGATCGTGTCCGGTGCTTTGCAGGATATGGATCGTGCTGTATTGGTAGGACAGCGGTCGTATGGCAAAGGTTTGGTACAGTCTACTCGTGAGCTGCCTTATGAAGGACGTTTGAAAGTGACTATGAGTAAATACTATATCCCCAGCGGACGTTGTATTCAACAGATGGACTATTCGCATCGGAAGGCAGACGGCAGTGTGGATGCCATACCGGATAGCTTGACTTCTGTATTCTATACATCCAAGGGGCGTCCGGTTCGTGACGGTGGTGGAGTACGTCCTGAGTTTGAGATAGAAGAGGAAGAGATGCCGACAATGATGTATTATTTGGCAACTGATTTTATTTTGATGGATTTCGTTACGGACTGGGCACAGAAGCATAAGACTATTCCCCCGGTAGAAGAGTTTACTGTTTCTGACGAAGATTTTGAAGCATTCAAAAACTATGCAAAGGAAAAGAATTTTACATACGATCGTCAGAGTGAGAAGGTTCTGAAAAATTTGAAGGAGGTTGCCAAGTTTGAAGGATATATGGATAGCGATTCTACCATTTTTAAAGAACTGGAAAATCGTTTAACACCGGATTTGGAACGTGACTTTAATCATTACAAAGATCAGATCAAGAAACTTATGGCTTCAGAAATAGTGAAGCGTTATTATTATCAGAAAGGTGAGTTACAGGAAAGCCTGAAAGAGGACGAAGTGCTGGAGAAAGCCATCGAAGTTTTGGGCGATCAGGAGCTATATAATAAGACATTGAGCACTCCAGAGGAAGGAACTGTCCCGACTGAAGATAAACCCAAAGCATCCAATGGTGGAAATATTGCATATGTGTTCGATCAAACTATAGGATAATAGTCTTAACTGAATATGGAAAGGGAGTAAGCAAAAAGGTTTACTCCCTTTTTTGTTGGGGTAGAAACTTTCTTACTTAAATTTAATATGCAGTACAACCAGTTCAGAAACTGTTCCAACCCGGTAAGGCGGACCGGCTATTCCGATACCTGATGAAACATAAAATTGGGTCGGCCCTTTTTTATGATAGCCGTACGGGCATTCGTAGATCAGCTTCATTAATAAAGGATAGGGCCAGAGTTGACCGTTATGAGTATGACCATGAAGACCGAGATCGACACCGTTCATCGCCATTTCGGCAAACGACCAGGGTTGATGATCCAGTACGATAATCGGTTTAGTGGTATCGATGTCAGCCATTAAAGTATGTAAAGCATTTCGCTTTTTATTGATATAATCATCCCTACCGATCAGATAAAACGAAGAATCCGGCTGTACGACCGAATCGACCAACAGTGTGGCACCGGTTTTTGCCAGCCAACGATATTTTGCGAAACGGTTGGCGCGGTATTCATGATTACCATTCACGACATATACACCCAAAGGTGCTTTTAATTGTTGGAGATCATCCTCGATATGCTCCATTTCAGCAAAACGCGATTCATAATCCATAATGTCACCGACCAATACGACCATATCCGGATGCTGTGCATTGCTTAAAGCCACATATCGTTGTACCATTTTCTTTCCTATCACTTCTCCTATATGGAGATCGCTCATCATCACCACGGTAAGGCTATCTCGCTCGCTGCTGCCTTTCGGTAGCGTGACATATACTTCTTTGACGGTCGGGTAGGCGACAGTCCGGTACGCTTTGACCATCAGTCCGGAAACACCGGCAATGATCACGAAAAACAATGTCAGTTTCGTTTGTTTCCAATGACGGGTGATCCACCCCGGAAACCAATGGAAGAAACGGTTCGACAACCGGATCACTTCCAGAGTCAACAAGGAAAGAGTGATATAAATGGATGCGATATACCAGGTGTTGCAGATATATTGGATGGTTGTCATGAGCGTATCCGGCAACTCTTTACGGAAAATAAAGCCGAAAAAATAAAGAGCCAGCTCAAGCACGAAGAACAGTGTATACGGAATACGCCAGCTTTTTTTAGCTGGTAGTGCCTGGTAACCCCGCCAAAAGATGTAGGGATTCAACAACAGTTGTGCTACGATCGATTGAATAAAGACTTTCATATCTTGCTTGCCTTACTTGAATGCAATATTGAATACCACCATTTCACTGTTTGTGCCGATCCGGAAAGGAGGTCCCCAGAGCGATAAGCCCGAAGATACATAAACATGACTGTTTCCCCATTGCCTGTATCCGTGACTTTGCTGGAACAGGTAGTCGGTCAGCAGGCTCATCGGCCAGATCTGTCCGCGATGCGTATGTCCGCTGAACTGTAAGTCTATACCGGCTTTTTCGGTATTCTGCAGGTCGTATGGTTGATGATCCAAAAGGATAACAGGCTGGGCCGGGTTAATGTTTTGTGATAATGTCCGGAGAGACAAGCGTGACGGATTGTGACGGTCGTCGCGTCCGGCAATCTGCACTCCGTTGGGAAGCGTGATTACCGTATCACGTAAGAGTTGAATCGGTGTCGACTGGATAAATTCGGCACTTTTCTTTATTCCGCTGATGTATTCATGATTTCCGGGAACCATATAAATACCCTGCGGTGCTTTCAATTGTGATAGTTCTTCCTGCATATTCTCCGTATAAAGGGGCGTTACGCTATTATCTATCAAATCGCCGCCGATCAGAATCAAATCCGGCTTTTCGGCATTGATCATGTTTACATATTTCTTCAGTTGTGCCTTGTTTGTTCCGTAACCCAGGTGAATATCGCTTATGGCAACCGCTTTCATCGGGGAGGAATCGTTGTTGACAACCTTGTTGATAACTATGTTGATAACTTCTGTCTTCGGATGTTGATAATGATAATACCCATAGCTTAACAGGCTTAAAGTCAGTAGTAAAGAGATGTAGAACCCATATTTAAAACCCCCGTTGAAAAGTTTGAATATATCGAATGCTACCAGGAATAATACCATATATAAGGTAAATACCAGCCAGCCTGTTCCCACTTCATGGATCGTATGTGCCAATACATCCGGATATTTTACATTTCTAGCCAGCATACTGACGGCGAAGGAAAGCGCACAACTCCAGAATAGAACTGTCAGAAGCACTTTCACACCAAAAGGTTGAGCAACGAGAGCTTGTGCCCCCCTGGTGAATATATAGATATTCCCTGCTAGATAAGCGCAAAAGAGGGCTATGAAAATTGTAGGCATTTTGTCAAATTTTCGGCAAATGTACATAATAATCTTCAATTCATTTGTGAAAAAAGGTTTTGGCTATTCGACCGGTATCCGTTCTTATTTCGGATACCCCACCGGATTATTCATCATCAATACCTGACTGTCTGATAATTTGAGTATCTTTTTCAAAGCAGCTTGGTCCATGGTGGCTCTGGGAACAGTCGATAATCCGATTCCGGCACAACACAAATTGATATTCTGCGATACAATACCTGCATCCATGGCTGCCATCAGCTTGGTATGCTCTCCTACATTTCCAAAACGGGACAGGTCAGATACCAGAACAAGAGAAACCGGTGCCTCTTTTACAAAATCCTGTCCGGCACCTACAGCCCCACGGTGATCGCCTTCGGCTATCGGTGTTAATGCATGTGCTTTGGCATCATACAGATAAGCGCCATCCTTCATGATCACATAAACGTCGATGTCCTGCTTGTTTAAAGCCGAAGGAGCCGTACGTTTTCCATCTGTACGATTAATACCGTTGGCTGCCCATAACAAATCGGAAAGATCCTGAGCAGTTAATTCTTTGGAAGCATATTCACGGTCGGAGTGACGGTCGGAAAAGGCTTTCATGACGGCGGCTCCGCGTGTCTTGTCCGGAGCATTGAGTTTAATAACTTTGAGATCCTGTGCATTCATAACGGAAATGACTAATAAAGCGGTTAAAAAGAATGAAATCTTTCTCATATCTATATTTATTAATAGTAAGTCTGACAAATTTAAAAGAAATTCATCTAAGCAAACAGCAAAATACATCTTTTACGATTCTTTAATTCTGATGAATACGAACGTTTCGTAGAAACTTCTACATTTGCATCGGGTTCACACTTGAATTAAATAGTATTTGAATAATAAATCAATCGATAACCTCTAAATTCTTTAAATTTGATGAAAGAAAAACTGCTCTACTTAGTGTTGGTGTTGATGATGGTTGTGCCTTTATATGCACAAAGCCAGAATGCCGCTGATTACACGATCAAGGGACAAGTTGTTGATTCCTTGTCTAATGAAACAGTTCCTTATGCAACGTTGAACATCGCTTTGGCTAGTGCCCCTCAGAAAGCGGTTAAATTGTTGGCTTGTGATGATGACGGTAAGTTTACCACTACCCTGAAACAACCCGGAAAGTACATCATATCCATGCAGTCGCTGGGAAAAGTTCCGGCTGTAAAGTATTTCACCTTGTCTGAAAACAAGAAAAGCCTGGATTTGGGTAAGTTGTATATGAATGACGATACCCAGCAATTGAATGAAGTAACCGTTGTTGCCCAAAAGCCATTGGTAACGGTGGAAGTGGATAAAATTACGTATAGCCTGGATGATGACCCGGAAGCTAAGACCAGCAATGCCTTGGAAATGTTCCGTAAAGTGCCGATGGTGACTGTCGACGGTGAAGACAAGATACAGTTGAAGGGATCTTCAAACTATAAGATTTATATGAATGGCAAACCTTCAAACCTGTTGAGCGGTGAAAATGCTTCAGATGTATTGAAAAGTATGCCTGCCAGTTCTATCAAGAATATCGAAGTCATTACCGATCCGGGATCAAAATATGATGCGGAAGGCGTCGGTGGTATTATCAATATTATCACGACTAAAAACGCCATGCAGGGATATACAGGAACAGTTCGTGCCAATGCCAGTTCACTGGGTAGCTTTGGCGGTGGCGGTTATGTCTCGTTGAAGGTCGGAAGCCTGGGGCTTACTGCTAACTATGGGTATAATAAAAGAAATTCTCCCTGGAATGATTCTCATAGTGAACGTGAAACGGATAAGGATCGCTTGGCTGAAGACGGACCGACTAAATTAATAGAGGACGGACGCAGCAAGTATAAAGGACCGTTCCAGTACGGTTATCTGGAAGCCAGTTACGAAATCGATACGCTTAACCTGATAAGCGTGGGGGCTAATCTCTTTCGTGGAAAATCAGAGAATCTTTCCGAATTGGATGCTGTATTGAATCCTATGAATGTTGGAATCAATGAACAGACTGCTCCAATTTATCGGTATCATCGTAATAGTAACTCTGAAAGTACTTTTGGATCGACTGACTTGAATGTAGACTATCAACACTCTACCTCTAAAAAAGATGAATTGCTGACAATCTCTTATCGTTTCAGCCAGTCTCCTAATGATAATGAAAGCAAAACAGAGTTGTCTGATGTGGTCACTTATTATATGGAAAAAGATTATCCGAAATGGAATATCAATGATGCTTCCACTATCGAACATACCGGACAGGTTGACTATACTACACCTCTTTTTAATAAACAGACGCTTGAGGCTGGTGTAAAATACATCAACCGTCAGAATAAGAGTAATACGTTGGAACAAGTTTATGATGGTGAAACAGGTATTTGGGTAGACCAAAAGAGAGACAATAGCCAATTCCATCATACACAGCATATTTATTCAGCTTATTTGGGTTATTTGGTTCGTCTGGATAAATTCGGAATCAAAGCAGGTGTTCGTGGAGAAGGAACAAGCCTGGATGCCAAGTTTGCTTTGAAACCGGATATGGATTTCAATTCTAATTATTTTGATGTGGTTCCGAATGCTACATTAACTTATCAATTGGATATGTCTACCCAGATTCGTTTAGGATATAATATGAGAATCCAGCGTCCGGGTATCTGGTATCTGAATCCTTATATCAATGATGTCAATCCTCAGAATATCTCTCAGGGTAATCCGAACCTGGATTCTGAAAAGAGTAATAATGTCAACTTAAACTTCAGTAAGTTTACTCAGAAGTTCAGTATCAATGCCAGTTTGAGCTATACATTCGTTAATAATCCGATCGAACGTCACACATTTACTGCCAATTTCCCGGAAAGCGATCCTCGTTCACAGTATAATGGTGCTATGTGGAGTACCTACGATAACGTAGGTAAGAAGCAGCAGGTTGGTATGTTTTTGTATGGTAACTGGTCTCCGACTACCTGGTTCCGTATTTATATGAACGGAGGTTTGGATTATGTAAGCATGAAAGCTCCTACTCTGAATAAGGAAAAAGACGGTGTCAGCGGACGAATCTTTGCCGGTACGCAGTTTACGCTGCCGAAAGATTTCCGTATCAACCTGAACGGTGGATATTTCAGTCCGTGGATTCAATTACAAAGTGAAATGTCTCCGTTCTATTTTGCCGGTTTGAATGTCAGCAAGGATTTCCTGAAAAAGAAATTGTCTGTTTCTTTGGGAGCAAATAATCCGTTCTGGAAAACCATGAAGATGGAAACGACCACCAAGGGAGACGGTTTCCATGATGTATCGACCAACTGGCGCAGTGCCCGTGAATTCCGTTTCAGTATATCCTACCGTTTCGGTACGATGAAGGGACAGATCAAGAAAGTACGTCGTGGTATCAGTAATGATGACTCGAAAGGCGGCGGAGAAAATAACCAGGGTGGCGGAGAACAGGCCATGTAATTATAATTCATAAATACTAGGTAAAGGTCCGGATAGAAATATCCGGATTTTTTTTGCCTATGCGATCCGATTCTTTTGATAACCATCAATCGTGAAAAAGCCATATTTGGACAAAAAAGTACCTTATCTTAGACAAAAAGTGCCTTTCTTCCTGAAAGGTTCGTTTTATCTTTGCTATCGGAATAAAGAAATAAATAACATGAAACACATTCTTATCGGTTTACTGCTGGTGTTGTGCAGTACATTAACTTATGCCTCCCGTAAGGAGATACTTTTAAATAATGACTGGATGTTCCGTTTTTCGCATCAGGTGCAGAAGAATAGCGAGCAGCGCGTCAACCTTCCACATACCTGGAATAGCGGTGATGCCCTTTCCGGAAAACAGGATTATTATCGTGGAATGGGAAATTATGAGAAAACATTGTTCGTGAAACCGGAGTGGAAAGGTAAACGTTTATTCCTGCGCTTTGAAGGAGTTAATACGATCGCTACAGTTTTTGTAAATTCCGTTTGTCTGGGAGAACACCGTGGTGGTTATGGCGCTTTCGTTTTTGAAATAACAGATAAAGTAGAATATGGTGTCGAAAATAAGATACTGGTAAAGGTGAATAACGCCCTGCAACTGGATATTATGCCGTTGGTCGGCGATTTCAATTTCTATGGCGGCATTTATCGGGATGTCAACCTGATCATTACGGATCCGGTACATATTTCATTGACCGATTATGCATCTCCCGGCGTTTATCTGATACAGCAAAAGGTAACGAAAGAACAGGCTGATGTAAAGGCTAAGGTACTTGTATCGAATAGTTCGTCGGAGAAGGTACCGGTGCAGGTGAATGTAAAGATATGGGATGCAGATAAAATTGTACAGCAACAGGATCTGAATCTGACTGTAGATGCTCAGCAAGTACATACAGCCGGTTTGGAATTTACCATAAAGAACCCGCATCTGTGGAACGGCAGGAAAGATCCGTTCATGTATCGTGCGGAGGTTACTTTGCTCGCTGGCGGAAAAGAAATAGATAAAGTGGAACAGCCGTTGGGATTGCGTTTCTATCATGTTGACGCAGAGAAAGGTTTCTTCCTGAATGGCGAACATCTGAAACTGCATGGCGTATGCCGTCACCAGGACCGTGCGGAACGGGGGAATGCCCTATATAAAGAGCACCATGAAGAAGATGCAGCCATTATTGCAGAGATGGGTACAAATGCCATCCGTCTGGCACATTATCCGCAGGCTACTTATTTCTATGATTTAATGGATAAATACGGTATGGTGACCTGGGCGGAGATTCCCTTTATCGGACCGGGCGGTTACCAGGACAGAGGTTTTAACGATCTGCCCTCTTTCCGTGAGAACGGCAAAGAACAACTGAAAGAGTTGATTCGTCAGCATTACAATCACCCGTCCATCTGTTTTTGGGGCTTATTCAATGAATTGAAAACACATGGAGACAATCCGATCGAATATATCAAGGAACTGAATGAACTGGCTCACCAGGAAGACCCGACACGTCCGACAACGGCTGCCAGCTTCCTGTCGTATGACAGCGATATCAGTAAAATAACTGATGTGATTGCCTGGAACCAGTATTTCGGCTGGTATGGAGGTTCTCCCTCCGATATGGGAAAATGGCTGGATGCCAATCATAAAGCACATCCGGATTATAAGATCGCCATTAGTGAATACGGTGCAGGTGCCAGTATTTATCATCAGCAAGATTCTATTAAGCCGGGTGTAGCTTCCGGTTGGTGGCATCCGGAGAATTTCCAGACATTCTATCATATGGGTAACTGGGAGGCTATTGCCGAACGTCCGTTTGTTTGGGGTTCTTTCATCTGGAACCTGTTCGATTTTGGGGCTGCCCATCGTACGGAAGGGGATCGTCCGGGTATTAACGATAAAGGGTTGGTTACATTCGACCGTAAGGTAAAGAAGGATGCTTTCTATTATTATAAAGCAAACTGGAACAAAGACGATAAATTTGTTTACATCGCTAACCGTCGCCATCGCGACCGCGCCACGCAAGTGACTGATGTGATGGTATTTTCTAATCTACCTGAGGTTGAGTTGTTTGTGAATGGTAAAAGCCAAGGAAAACAGACACCGGATAAGTATGCTACATTTGTATGGAAAGGTGTAAATCTGACGGATGGAGAAAATACGGTTGAGGCTCGTGCTGTACAAAAGAAGAACAATATATCTGATAGTGTAAACTGGACTTGTAAGTAATATAATAGATGGTTTTTTCTACTGAATTGTAGTTCTTGCAAAAAGAATGATAACTGAATAAAGGTTATTGGGAATAGTTTTAATAGAAAAGTCTTTAAAGGATAGGGTGTTAGTGACTAATACCTTATCCTTTTTTTTATTCTGAATATAGTTCTGTATGGACTACGTTCCTAAAAATGCAAGAAACTGAACGATGCAAAAATAACGTATTGTATGATATATTAACATGCATTTTTGTCTAATATAGGTGCATCTATTGTCCATTCTTAAAAAATTAACACAAGTATAATAATTTGGTTATCAAGGATGTACTTTCCTTGTCATCAATTTGTCACCTACTTACGAATTTCCAGGCGGGTAGAAACAGAATAGCTCATCCCGTAAATAGAGTCATTTGGTTTACCATTTTTCTATTAATATTTACATAAGGCAGTTTGGGTAGGATCTCTCATTTTTATTCGTTCTGCTATTGAAAGACAAATAGATAATCTCTTCTTTTATAAGCCCTCCGTGGTTTTCTGTAACATTCTGTCGGATGAAAAAACAATAATTAGTTAATAAATAAATGTACATAGTTCATACAGAACTATTTCCTTTCTGATGTGAAACGGACAAAACTAATATTATTAGCACAGCAAGTTCGGATTATTTGGTGTGCGCAAACACATTTATTTATTAACTAAATCTGGTGTTATTATGACGAAGGATTTTAATCGTTTTTATTTATCAAGGCAGATGTTCATAGGTGCTACGATGTTCCTGGTATCCGTAGGCATGGCCTCTGCCAATCAGGGAATCGAGATTCCTGTTTCCGATGCACTTGCCGCTTCACCTCAGCAGGCAAAGAAAAAAGTAAGCGGAACAGTAGAAGATGCCATGGGACCTATCGCGGGTGCCAATGTTATTGAAAAAGGTACAACAAACGGAACGATTACCGATATGAACGGTAGTTTTAACCTGGATGTTTCTCCTAATGCTGTTTTGGTCGTTACTTTCATCGGTTATACGGAGCAACAGGTCTCCGTTGGAAACCAAACGTCATTTACTATTAAGCTGAAGGAAGACACACAAGCCTTGGATGAAGTAGTAGTAGTAGGTTACGGTACACAAAAGAAAGTGAACCTGACCGGTTCTGTCTCTTCCGTTAATTTTGAAGAACAAGCTTTGTCCAGACCTATTACGAATGTTTCCAATGCACTGGCTGGTTTGAGTGCAGGTGTACAGGTTATGCAGAGCTCCGGTAATCCTGGTAGTGACGGGTCCACTATTCGTATCCGTGGTGTCGGTACGTTGAATAACGCTGACCCTCTGGTATTGATTGACGGAATGGAAGGTTCCATGGACCTGGTAAACCCGCAGGATATCGAGAGTATTTCTGTGTTGAAAGATGCTGCATCTTCTTCTATTTATGGTTCACGTGCAGCCAATGGTGTTATTTTGATTACGACCAAAAAAGGAAAAGCCGGAAAGTTGTCCGTTTCTTATTCGGGACGTATTTCTTATGCCCAGCCGACGAATCTGATCGATCAGGTTAGTAATTATGCGGACTATATGGGCTGGATCAATGAATCGTTTGAAAATATCGGTCAGCCGAAACATTTTGCACAAAGCACTATCGATCTCTGGCGCGAAAAATCGGCAGATCCGAACGGGCTGAATGAGAATGGCGTACCGAATTACATTGCTTATCCGAATACGGATTGGCAGAAAGTTTTGTTTGAACATGGTATCATTAATGACCATAACGTTTCTGTTTCCGGCGGAACGGAAAAGCTGCGCGTATTGATGACTGCCGGTTATCTGGATAATCCGGGATTGGTAAAAAATACAGGTATCCGGAAATATTCTTTGCGTGCCAATATAGAAGCGGATATCGCTAAATGGCTAACTGTCGGAACGCGTACTTTCGCGACTCAGGAGGACAAGGAGGTCGGCCATTTCGATAATGCCAATAACTTCCTGCGTCAGACAACTCCGGGCGTTTATCCGGAATGGAACGGACAATACGGTTATCCGGAAGCACCGGAAGAGAGTGCAACAGCCAATAATATTGCCTCTTATCTGGTTTCTCAGGACGGACACAGACAAAAGACGAACTTTAATACGACTCTTTTCTCCCGTATATCTCCGATTGAAGGACTTTCATGGGATTTTAATCTGAACTACAAGCGATACTGGGAAGACAATGCCAATTGGACCAATCCGTTTGAGAAGGTAAAATTCAGTGATGGAACCGTTATGTCTCCGGCTACTACTCCGGCTGATATGTCGACCTATTTTTATAACCGGGCAGACTACAGTTACACGATTCAGAATCTTTTGCGTTATAATAAAACCATTAAGGAAGATCATGATTTTGGAATCATGCTGGGGTATGAAGAATATTATTACAAGCAGGATACCCGTAGTGCCCAGAAAAAAGGTTTGATCGATTCGAGTGTTCACACTCCGGGTTCAGCAACGGAAATGCAAAGTATTGGCGGTGGTGCTTACGACAAGTCCAGACGTTCTTTCTTTGGCCGTATTAATTATGCCTACAAATCCAGATATTTGTTTGAAGCAAACTTGCGACGGGATGGAAACTCCCGCTATCATCCGGACTATCGTTGGGGTACTTTCCCTTCTTTCTCTGCAGCCTGGCGTATCTCGGAAGAGGCTTTTATGGTAAATACAAAGAACTGGCTGGATAACCTGAAGGTCCGTGCTTCATACGGCTCTGTAGGTAATGACGGTGGCACTGATGTAGGTAACTATGAGTATCAGTCTACTTATAGCTCTGCCCGTTATCCGTTCGGTGGCCTTCTGGCATCCGGGCTGGCATCTACCTCTATTGCCAATTCCATGTTATCCTGGGAAACAACAACGATGACGAATGTAGGCGTTGACTTGAATGCCTTGAATAACCGTCTTTCTTTCACGATGGATGTATTCAACTATAAAACGAAAGATATCTTGTATAGACCTTCTATCAATATCACTGTCGGTAATAAGACGGCTCCCCGCCAGAATATTGCCGAGATGAAGAAAAAAGGTATCGAGTTGACCTTAGGATGGCAGGATAGAATTGGGGAAGTAAGTTACTCTGTAAACGGTAATTTCTCTTACACCCCGAATAAAGTAACCTACTACAAAGGTAAGTTGAAGGCAGGATACGATGAAAATGGTAAATGGGTAAGCAATATCGGAGATGTGGCATCCAGTTCTTCGGCAATCGATCCGGTAGTGGAAGACCATATTAAGGGTGAGTTTTATACTCGTAATCCATATCAGGGCTCCGGAAAAGGTTATGCTGCTGATGGAATCGGCGGTGGACCGGTTGACGGTATGATCCGTACTGAAACCGATATGGAGTGGTTGAAGGCGATGATCGATGCAGGCTATACCTTTATGCCGAATCAGACGGTAAAAAAAGATCGTCTTTGGTATGGCGACTATGTGTATGCAGATGCAAACGGTGATGGAATTTATGGCGGTACGGACGACCGTGAGTTTATGAACATATCCAAAGACCCGAAATACAACTTCGGATTGCAAATGTCGGCAGCGTGGAAAGGTATCGATATATCTATGAACTGGGCTGGTGCAGCCGGTTTCAACCTTTATTGGGGAGCTACGACTGGTTACAATTCACCGACAACGCGTGTAGGTTTGGCTTTACCGACAGAGATTGCCAAAGATCATTATTTCTATGATCCGGAAAATCCTTCTGACCCGCGTACCAATATCAATGCAAAATACGGTCGTCTGGTGAATGGAGAAAGCGGCTATCAGAATACGGAAGCGACAAGTCTTTATATTTTCAATGGTAATTACTTGAAATTGAAGAATCTGACGGTTGGTTATACATTGCCGGCTGCTATAAGTAAGAAAGCATACATGGATAATCTTCGTTTGTATGTCTCTGTTGAAAATGTGTTCAATATCACAAAGTACCCGGGACAAGATCCTGAATTGGGGGCATATCCTGAATATACTTCTTTAAGACAATTCGCATTCGGGGTTAATGTTACATTTTAAAGATTAAAACGAGAAAGAATATGAAACTATTGAAAAATATATATTTAACAGGAGCTGCCGTTGTTCTGTTGACAGGATGTCAGGGAGATTTGATGGATCTGAATCCGTATGATTCTATCTCTTCCGGAAATATGTGGGCAACAGAGAATCTGGCAGATATGGGCGTAAACGGTATTTATAATGTTTTGCGTTCCGACAATGTTGCCGGCGATTTGCATAAATTCGACAGCTATGGTGTTTCTGCAGATTATCGTGACGGAAATTATGCTCTATTGAGAGGTAATGCCACAACGAGCAATTCCCAGTTTTCCGATTATTGGAAAATTCATTATGAAGGAATCAGCCGTACGAACGATGCGATAGCCAATTTGTCGAAGGCTCCGTTGGCCGAGTCCAAGTATAATCGATTGATGGCTGAATCGAAGTTCATGCGTGCCTATTTCTATTATAAGCTGAATATGATGTATAAAGGAGTTCCTTTGTATCTGGAACCGACGGAACTGGAAGGCTACACCAAAGGGCGTGATACGGAAGAAGCCGTGTGGAATCAGGTTATCACAGACCTGACAGATGCGATCAATACAGCCGATTTCCCGGATAAATATGCTTCCGGTTCGGGTGATTACGGACGTGCGACAAAAGGAGCAGCGTATGCATTGCGTGGAAAAGCGTATATGTGGATGAAAAACTGGGCAAGCGCAGAAGCCGATTTCCGTAAAGTCGGAGAGTTGGGTTACGGCTTGTTCAAGGGAGAATATAAGCAACTGTTTAAGGAAGCGAACGAACAGTCCGATGAGATGATTTTCTCCTTGCAGTGCATTGGTTTGAGCGGTTATGGTAATAATTTCTCGTTCCGTTATGGTTCTCGTGTCTCTTATGGTTCTTGCTGGAATACATACCTGGCAAGCACGGATTTTGTCGACACGTATGAATGTGCAGACGGGAAACCGTTTAACTGGAATGATTATTTACCCGGATATAACGAAATGTCTCCGGCTGCCCGCTCTGTCTATTTCCTGCGTGACGGCTTGACTGAAACGGAAATAAATACCTTAACAGCTAACGGTGCTGATATGTCCAAATATTTGCCTTCAGGAAATGAAGCACGTATAAAAGCCATTTATGGAAATCGTGATCCGCGTTTGGCAGCGACTATAGTGACGCCGTATGCAGAATATATCGGATCTTCCAGTAATACGGATTATGTATATACTTTGCGTTGGCCGTACAGAGGATATGACAATGCTGAACCGTATGATGTGAGAACCGATACGAACAACCGTTTCTACTATCTGTTCCGTAAGTTTGTGGCGGAAGGTTCTTCCGAAATACCGAATCGCGAGTATTCTCCGATCGATATTCCAATTATTCGGTATGCCGATGTGCTTCTGTCTCTGGCTGAATGTCTGAACGAGCAGAATAAAACGAGCGAAGCGGTAGATGCGATCAATAAGGTTCGTGAACGTGCCGGTGCTGCTTTGTTGAACAGCAATCAATATACCCAGGTGACAGGGCAGGATAATTTGCGTGAACGTATCCGCAATGAGCGTCGTTGGGAGTTTGCCGGTGAAGGTGTGAATTTCTTTGATGAAATGCGCTGGAAGACCTGGCATAAAAGCAAATTATTCGACGGTGCCGGCCTGAAACAGGTTTGGGGAGAAGTACAAAGTTCTTATTCATGGGGAGGCGATCATTTATATAACTGGGCTATCCCGAGAACTGAAATTCAGATGAATGATAATCTGAAACAGAATGATGGTTGGATAGATTAGTTCGTGTATTTGACTAACCAAAAGAGGGTATGCTTCTAAAAGCATACCCTCTGCTTATATCTGACCTGGTGATCAAAATAATTCAGAAAATAAATAATTACCAGTTAGGATTCTGTTCAAGCTGATCATTCATTTCTATTTCTTCTGCCGGGATAGGCCACAAGTAATCGCGGTTTTCACGGAATACACGTGTCAGCAGGCGCTTGCCGGTGATACCGTATTCTTCGCGATTCAGTAATGTGTGTGACAATTTCCAACGGCGCAGGTCGCTGTCGCGAACACCTTCACCAGCCAGTTCATAGGCTCTTTCACGGAAGATACGTTGGAAGACTTCATCTTTCGAATTAGCTGCCAAATAAGAAGGACCACTGTTCAATAATGCGATACCCGCACGGGCACGTACTTTGTTGATGTATTCTACCGCCTTAGTCTGGTTGCCGGTTTCATTGTAACATTCTGCCAGCATCAGGTAAACATCAGCCAGGCGGATGATCGGGAAGTTTACAGGTGTATGTTCGCGGTTCGTGATAGCACCGTTCCAGTCTCCTTCCGGTACGAATTTTCTCCAGAAATAGGTTTCCCAACCTCCCTTATTATTACGCATGAAACCATTGTTCTCGTTCACTGCTACTACATCTCCTTTGGTGTTTTTTGCAAAGATGAATGTCATCAGGCGCTCTTCGTTACGGTTCCATCCCAAATAAGTGCTGTAAGGAGCGATCACTGTAGCTGACATACGCGGGTCACGTTGTTCGTACATTTCCAGGATCTTTGCGGATTCTGCCGGTTGATCGAGGATTTCGTCGCCGGCATCGTTCACTGTGCATCTGAATACACGTTCACGTACCTGATTGTCGGTTGTATATCCCGGGAACAATTCATCCCAGTTGAAAGGACGTCCGTCTTTATATTCATACATGTCGACCAGGTCGACAGAAGGAAGGGTGTTATTCCAGCAACTGCCGAATGAGTTACGTGTGCCGGCGTAGAAGCATAGCGGCATACCGTAATCATTACCTGTACCACCCAGATTGATGATCGAGAAGATCATTTCCGAACTGGTGTGTCCTGTCAGGTTGAACAAGTCGGCGAAGCTTTCGTACAGTTCATGACCGCTGGTCGATTTTTCCAGATGTTCGATCGCTTTGTCGTAATTTTTACTGTACAGATATACCTTACCCAATAATCCTTCTACGGCAGATTTCGTTACACGACCGTAATTGGCAGCATCCCATGTATCCGGAAGTCCTGAGTTCTGCGCTTTTTCCAGGTCTGCAATGATGAAAGCACGTGTTTCTTCGGCAGAACTTCTCGGATTCATCAGGTCGTTGAAATCCTGTTCCAGATTGGTCGTTTCGTCATAGAGAGGAAGACCTCCGAAGTAATCCATCAGATGGAAATAGATGAGGGCACGGAGGAAATGGGCTTCACCGAGCATCTGGTTCTTTGCTGTTTCGTCTATAGGTGCTTCACCGATACTGCGGATGGCGAGGTTGGCACGCTGGATGCCGTTGTATCCGTTCTGCCATTTACCGTTGAGGAAACTGGTTCGCGGTGTACAAGTTCCCAGTTGTAGAGCTTCATACTGGTCGTAGCCGACTGCTACATCCGAGTTTACGTCGATCATAAACATTTTACCATAGAGGTCGGTGTTTTTCAGGGACGCATACACACCCATCAAACCTGACTTACACTGATCTTCTGTCTGCCAGAAGGTCGAAGAGCTTAACTGGTCGTAAGGTGCCCTGTCCAGGTCATAGCAGCTTGTCAATGCCAGAAGTGCTGCTAAAAAAGGTATAATATATTTTTTCATTTTGTAATTCCGTTTATAAGTTCAACAATCATGATTAGAATGTAACATTGACTCCAACGACCACCTGGCGCATGGTAGGATATTTGATACCATTTACTTCAGGGTCGTATCCTTTCCATTTCGTGAATGTAAAGAAGTTTTCCAAACTGCCGTAGAACCGGACTCTATCCATATAAGCTACTTTCGACCAGGCTGTCGGCAGCGTATATCCCAATGTGATGTTACGGATCTTCAGGTAAGACTTGTCGGTTACCCAGAAATCGGAATACTGTTCGTTCCTGGTATCGCTGTAATCCAGCAAACGGGGGTAGCTGGCGTCTGTACGTCCTTCATACCAGCGTCCGTCGATAACATCTGCATTCAACTGATATCCCTGGCGTACGGTTGTTTTATACAAGGCACTCAGATATACGTCTTTGATACCGGCCTGTCCTTGTATCAATGCGGAGAAGTCAATGCCTTTCCAGTTGAAACCGAGGTTCACACCGTAAGTGAATGTCGGGTTCTGTCCGTTGCCGATGACAGTACGGTCATCGTCATTTACCAGTCCGTCACCGTTGAGGTCCTTGTAGAGGATATCACCTTTTTGGGGAGTTCCGTAAGGGAATACCACTTTGCCTTCTACGGCGGGGTTATCCAACATGGCCTGTACGATTGCCAGGTCTTCGTCTGTCTGGATGATACGGTCTGCTTCGCGTACATATAGTGACCAGATAGGAAGACCTTCCTGCAGGATTCTAGCATCCTTGATCGTATAGTCGTCTCCTTTGAATTTATCTACGTTGTTCTTGATGTAAGTGAAGTTGAAACCGACGTTATAAGAGAAATCCTTTCCCGCCTTATCACTCCAGTTTGTAGAGAATTCGAGACCTCTGTTGGTGATCTGTGCGGAGTTCTGTTTGGGGATAGTGGCATTACCATGTACTTTCGGTGCCGGAAGGTCGATCAGGATGCCTTCTGTTCTTTTGTTAAAAAATTCGACAGATCCTGACAAGCGGTTACCTAATACATTGTAATCAAGACCGACGTTGGTAATATAAGTCGTTTCCCATGTCAGCGCGGCATTTGCGATCGCCGTCTGTGAAAGCCCCATGGCTACGGCGCGTCCCAATACATAGTTTGTTTGCGCGTACAGGGATTGCGATGTATAATTACCGTCGTTATCGCGGTTGTCACCTAATGTATTATTACCCAACGAACCGTAAGATGCACGAACCTTCAGGTTGTCCAGCCAGTTCTTGGTATTCTCCATGAAACCTTCTTCCGAAATGCGCCATGCAGCGGAGAAAGAGGGGAAGTAACCCCAGCGGTTGTCAGCCAGGAAACGTGAAGAACCGTCTGCACGCAGGTTGACTTCCAACAGATATTTGTCATCCCAACCTAGGTTGAGGCGACCGAAGAATGAACGCATGGCCCACTCGGTAACATTTCCTGTTGTGGATGATTCGCCGATAGCACCTCCGATTACGTTCAGTGACGGGTCGATCAGGTCTTTGCGGGTGCCGCTGAAATACTGGCGTTTGTACTGTTCCTGGCTACCGCCGACCATCAGGTTCGTGCTCAGGCGGTTGTCGAAGAAATTGCGTTCGTAACGGACAGTAGCATCCATAAAGTTTCTGAATGTCTTTTCGTTGTAATTCGCAATGCTGGTCTGACCTACACCATCTGTATACAAGGTATTAGTCTGAAAGTTGTACATCGGAACGAAATTCGGTTTGTTCTCCTTGAATTTATCATAGTAGTCATACGTATATGACCCCTGAATAGTCAAACCTTTCAATGGTGTCAGGACAGCATACAGACGGGTTTTTAACGTGTTAACCTGGATATTACCGGAAACGTTTCTCAGACGGTTATACGGGTTGTTCGTTGCATTCTGAGGGTCATCTTCCGCATTGGCATTGATACCCAGCCGGTTCTGATCATCCAGATAAGCGATTCCCGGGTTACCACCTGTCAGTCCATAGGTATAGATATCATCTATATTATCGCTGACCGGTGTTGTGTTAGAGGTGTATCCGCTCAGGTTTACCCCGATCTTCAACCAGTCTTTTACCTGTGAGTCGACATTGGCACGCAGACTGAAACGTTCGAAACCACAGTTTTCCAGGATACCCGGGTTGTTCAGATAGTTGAAAGAGGTGTAATAGGTGATCTTTTCCGAACCTCCGGATGCGGAGATATTGTGCTGGTGGGAAACACCTGTTTCATACACATCGAAAATACTGTTGTTCGGATATGCCAAATAGTTCGGCATCCCGTATTCGTTCAGGCCGTTCGGGTCTTTGGACTTTTCACGCCAGAGGTTGATCACATTATCGGAGAATGGTTTGGGCTTGTTGCTGTTTGCCATCCCTTCATTCAGATATTCCATGTAATTGGCGTAATCGGAAACGACTTCATACGGCTGGTCCAGTGTCTGGAATGATACGTAGCCTGTATAATCCAGTTTCATTTTGCCGGATTTACCTTGTTTAGTCGTGATCAGAATAACACCGTTGGCAGCACGTGAACCGTAGATGGCAGAAGAGGCCGCATCTTTCAATACGCTGACTGTTTCTACATCCTGTGGGCTTACACTGTTTAACGTTCCTTCCACCCCATCAATGATAACCAGCGGCGAAGAGTTGTTCAATGTTCCCTGGCCACGTACCTTAATATCCGCATCGCCGTTATTGGACGGAAGGTTGTTGCTGGATGTAATCTGAACACCGGGTGCAGTACCCGCCAATGCTGTAGAGATATTGGTCAACGGACGACTCTCAGCCATTTCACTGACATTTACCGAAGTCACGGAACCGGACATGTTCACTTTCTTCTGCGTACCGTAACCAACCACAACCACTTCATCCAATGCCTGTGAGTCTTCGGTGAGTTTGATATTAAAGGTTTTTTGGTTATTTACCGGAAGCTGTTGTTCTTTATATCCGATAAATGTGATAACCAGAATAGAGTTGGGGGCTACATCCAGTGTGAAATTACCATCCATGTCGGTAATTGTACCATTGGTAGTTCCCTTTTCGATAACATTTGCTCCGGCAATCGGGCCGAATGCATCCTGTACCACTCCTTTGATGGTTTGTTTCGCCTGTTGTGGCGATGTTACTGCTGTACTAGGTCCTGTGGGCCTCAATAATTCAACAGAAGGATTCGCCGACATCTCGCTTACGGATGTAAGGAACATGGTTGTTCCCAAAAACAGCGCCTTCGATACGTGAAAGTGAGTAAAATCTTTAGTCATAATAACACCAGATTTAGTTAATAATTAGATAATAGTTTTCTCATTTGTAATTGTCATTTTTCGTTTTCTATATTCCATATGTCTACTTGATATCAAGTAGGAGCATAGTTCGTATAGAACTATGGTCTATGCTGGTTGGCGAACAGAGAAAACTTGAATTTTAAAGTGTGCTTGACGTTTTAAAAACCATGGGAGATAATATTGAATAAATGAGTAACTTAACAGTAGGATAAACTGAAAGATAATACTTATGAAAACCTATTTTTGAGGGATAAAGATCCTTCCTATTGCTGCTGTGGCATTGATAAATGCTTCTTATGATATGGAATAGATAATGAATGATGTGTTTAAAATTGTCAAAACCTTGTTTTGCTATGGAACTACAACTCAGTGTAAATTAAGTGTATGTGTTTTTAACGAATAATAATTGGACAATTAGTGCACTATGAATGGATAAAATTGTACATATATTAAAATAATTAACATTTATATTTGCAGTGTTTTGGCATTAGTTCTATACGAACTACGACTATGAGAAAACCCGTTAAAACCTCCCTTTTGGACGATTGGGGCACATGAATTGGATAAATAATCCTGTCGTTTATGGACTTTCTTTCTACTTTTGTGTATTACCATGAAACAAATGCGACTTATGAATGTATGTAAAAATGTAACTTTATTGTGCCTGTTACTACTATTAACAACCCCTGTCCATGCATATGTTGAACGGGATTTGCTACAACAGGCTGCCAATGTGGAAAAACTGGAATCTGTATTGATTCTCAACCAGGAGTGGGTGACTTACCCACTTTATACCGACCGTGTCGGTTGGGATCAGTTTCTGGGTGACTACAAGAATGATTATATCAAAAGGGGAGAGAAACAACTGAATTACGAATGGAAAGTCGTAAAAGCTACCGATTATATAGAATATGAACGTAGCGGCAACCGGCGGATTATGGAAGATCCTTTCGGCAGTAATAATACCGCCCTTGCCGATCTGTTGATGGCAGAACTGGCTGAAGGAAAAGGCCGTTTTATCGACCAGCTTATCAATGGTGTGTACCAATCCTGTGAAATGACTTCCTGGGTTTTGTCCGCCCATTTGAGCGCACAGCATTCGAAAAGGTCTTTGCCGGACTATAAAGAACACGTGATCGACCTAACTTCCGGTGATTTGGGATCGTTGCTTTCATGGACTTACTACTTCTTCCACTCCGAGTTTGACAAGGTAAATCCGGTTATCTCCGAACGCTTGCGCCATGAGTTGCAGGAACGTATTCTCGACACCTATATGAAAGAAGATCGTTTCTGGTGGATGGCTTTCCACTATAAGCCGGGAGCTTTGGTAAACAACTGGAATCCGTGGTGTAACTCGAATGTCCTGCAATGTTTTCTGTTATTGGAAAATGATAAAGAAACGTTGGCAAAAGCCGTTTACCGTACGATGGTTTCTGTCGATAAATTCATCAACTATACCCATTCCGACGGGGCTTGCGAAGAAGGCCCTTCCTATTGGGGACATGCTGCCGGAAAGATGTATGACTATCTACAATTATTATATGACGGAACAGGTGGTAAGATCAGTCTGTTCGACCAGCCGATGATCAGGAACATGGGCGAATACATTGCCCGTTCATACGTAGGGAACGGCTGGGTGGTGAACTTTGCCGATGCTTCCGCCAAAGGGGGAGGAGATGCACCGATCATCTTCCGCTATGGAAAAGCAGTGGGCAGCGATGTGATGATGCAGTATGCTGCTTATCTCAGCAGCCTGTCGAAGCAGAAAGCCCCTTCTTCCGGACGGGATATATTCCGCACATTGCAAAGTATTCTTTATGCCAAAGACATGGAGCAGGTAAAACCTGTCTACGAATCGCCCGCTTATACTTGGTACCCGGAAACAGAGTTCTGTTATATGACAAATAAATCCGGTCTTTTCTTCGCTGCCAAGGGAGGCTATAATAATGAAAGTCATAATCACAACGATGCCGGAACTTTCTCGCTCTACCTGCATACGACTCCGGTCTTTATCGATGCCGGCGTAGGAACGTATACCCGCCAGACGTTCAGCAGCGAACGATATACGATCTGGACCATGCAAAGCAACTATCATAACTTACCGATGATAAACGGTGTACCCCAATCATTCGGAGCAAAATATAAAGCAACGGACGTCTCTTTCAATCCGAAAAGCAGTGCGTTCTCAGCCAACATCGCTACTGCTTACCCCGAAGAAGCCGGAGTCAATAAGTGGCTTCGTTCCTATACGTTGGGCAAAGGAGAATTGAAGATCAAAGACACATTCACTTTGAATGAGTTGAAAGACTTCAACCGCGTCAACTTCCTGACCTGGGGGCAAGTGGATATTGCCACTCCCGGGGTAGTCGCTATCGAAGTGAATGGCGAAAAGGTTAACCTGCAATACGACAAAAACAGTTTTACTCCTTCACTCGAGACTATTACGCTGGATGATCCGCGTTTATCCAATGTGTGGGGAAAAGAGATATACCGCCTTTCTTTGACGGCAAAGAAGAAAGCCCTCTCCGGAACGTATGTGTACACAATCAAACAAAACAATAAATAAAGAAAGAATGAAAAATTGGATCGCTCTTGCTTTCTCCGCCTTCCTGATATCGTGCGGAGGAGCACCTAAAACAGTAGAGAAAAGCTTTGTTGACGAGAATGCCGATTTCGCTCGCGCGCAGATCGGTAAGGAAATAGAAATCATCGAAGCCAGTGGTAAATTTATGAATCCTGTCACGTTGAAAAAAGACAGTTCCGTCTATTATTGCGGTTATGCAGACTGGCGCAGCGGATTTTTCCCTGGGTCAGTGTGGTATCTGTATGAACTGACGGGCGATACGGCATTGCTTCCGCTTGCCCAGAAATATACGCTGGCAATCGAGGAAGCCAAGAACCTGACCTGGCATCATGACATCGGATTCATTATCAACTGCAGTTTCGGTAACGGTTTGCGTCTGACTGCCGATCCGTCTTATAAAGATGTGATGGTGCAGGCCGCCAAGTCATTGTCTACCCGTTTCCGTGAAGCTCCGCAGGTGATCCAGTCCTGGAATGTCGATCGTGGCTGGCAGTCGGAACGTGGCTGGGAATGTCCGGTGATCATCGATAATATGATGAACCTGGAACTGATGTTCGAAGCCACCCGTTTATCCGGCGATTCTTCTTTCTATAAAATAGCCCTGGCGCATGCCGACCGCACGCTGCAGGAACACTTCCGTCCGGATGGCAGCTGTTACCATGTGATCGATTATAGCCTGGAAGATGGTTCCGTACGTCACCGCCATACGGCACAGGGATATGCACACGAATCAGCCTGGAGCCGCGGACAAGCGTGGGCAATCTACGGTTTTGTGGTTTGCTATCGTGAAACAGGCGACCGTAAGTATCTGGATCAGGCGTTGAAGACATTCAACTTCATGAAGAATCATAAGGCAATGCCGGCTGACCTGATCCCTTACTGGGATATGGATGCACCGAATATTCCGAACGAACCGCGCGATGCCTCGGCTGCTTCCTGTATCGCTTCCGCTTTGTATGAGATCAGCACGCTGGATGTTGAGAATGCGGCAGACTATAAAACATATGCCGATAACATCATGACATCGCTGGCTTCTCCGGCTTATCGTGCGGCTTTAGGTACGAACGGCAACTTTATCCTGATGCATTCTGTGGGAAGTATTCCTCATAATTCAGAAATCGATGTTCCGTTGAACTATGCCGATTACTATTTCGTCGAAGCCCTGAAACGTAAAAAGGATATAGAAGCTAAATAGTAAATGAGATATTACTTATAAAACGGATAGGTACCCGTGCTGTAATCGGTGCCTATCCGTTTTTTATGAATGAAGTGATTTTCTTCCTGTATTCCGCCGGTGTCGTATCGAACTGTGCCTTGAAGCAACGGGTGAAATAACGGGGAGAGCCGAAGCCCAGCATATCCGATATCTCGGCTATTTGGAGATCGGGACGGTCGATCAGCAACGTTGCTGCCCGCTTCAGTTTACAATTCAGCACGAAATCATTCGGAGTCATACCGGTAAGAGCTTTGAACTTGGCATATAAAGAACTGCGGCTCAATCCCAGTTCCTTTGCCAGCGTGTTCATATCGAATTCGATGTTGTTGAGGTTCTCTTCGATGATCTTGTTTACGGCATCCATAAACTTCTGGTCGATCGGATTGCTGGCAAGCGACTGCGTATCGAAATCCCTCTGCTCATTGAATTTCTTTTGCAGGATAATACGGTTACGCACCAGGTTGTTGCAGCGGGCCAGCAACACTTTGGCATTGAACGGCTTGCTGATATAATCGTCCGCCCCGCGTTGTAACCCTTCTATGCTCTGTTCCGTCGAACTGAGTGCCGTAAGCAGGATCACCGGAATGTGACAGACATCAAAATCGTTCTTGATCTTCAGGCACATCTCCGTACCGGACATTTCCGGCATCATGATGTCGCTTACGATAATATCCGGCTTTTCACTGCGCGCAACCTCCAATCCCTCTTTCCCGTTCCGTGCCAGCAATACTTTATACATCGGCGAGAACAGGGAATGAAGTATCTGAAGCAATTCCTCGTTATCATCGACCAGCAGGACCGTATAGGTCGCATCCGTTTCAGCAAAAGATAGTTCGGGAGTGCTTTCAGGAAGCTCTGCACGGATACTTTCCGGGAGAATCTCGTTTCGTATAGCCTCGTTGTTCGGTTCAACGAACTGGCATTCGCCTTCCTTGAAATGCGTCCGCCCTTTAGGCAACCGTACGATGAAGATACTTCCGTATCCGGGCGTACTTTCCACCTGTATTTTACCGTGATGCAGTCCGATGATGCTTTTGGTGAGCGACAGTCCGATACCGGTACTCGGCTGTGGTGTATCCGGTGTCTGATTGCCCGCCTGATAAAAACGGTCGAATATCTTATCGATATCTTCCTTATTGATCCCGATTCCGTTGTCTATGATCTTGACAATGATCGTCGTTTCATCCTCTTCGATCACCATCTCGATACTCGCTCCCGGCTTGGTGTATTTGAAAGCGTTCGACAGCAGGTTATAAAAGACTTTCTGCATCTGCTTGGGATCGAACCAGCAGGGAATGTTTTCTTCTCCGGAAGTAAAAAGATAGGTTACCGAACGGCTGGAAGCATATTCATAGAACGACAGATAGATCTCTTTCAGGAACGGCACGATGTTCTGCTCGTACACCTTCAATTTGACATGCCCTTGTTCCAGTTTGCGGAAGTCCAGCAATTCGCTGATCAATGCCCTCATATTATGCGTGTTGCGATATATCTTCAACAGCTTGTTGTAGGTTGAAGGAGCCAGTGAACTGCTTTGCAGCAATAGTTCTATCTGTGAAATGATCAGCGTAAGCGGCGTGCGGAACTCGTGTGATATATTGGAGAAGAACTGTAACTTCGCCTGGTTCAGTTCCTCGATCCGTTCTTTCTCTTTCCGTTCATACTCCAGGGAAGTTCTGAGAAGCAGCTGTGATTGTTTGAAACGGAAAAAGCCAAAGATCAGACCGCCGCCAACCAGCACATATAAGATATAAAACAGAGGCGTAGCATAGAACGGCGAATGGATCGTAATCCCCATCCGGATCGTCTGCGGTTCAATCCGTGTGTCGTATTGTTTTTCGCGTACGACCAATGTATATTTGCCCGGATTAAGGTTCGTATATTGGATACTGTTGTCGTTGTTGCCGATCCATTTGCTGTCAAACCCTTCCAACATATATTCGTAAGCTGTCTCTTTCAAAGTATTGATATAGTTGTTCGAGTTGAACGCGATAATGAGATTGTTCTGATTATGGTTCAAGTGGAGCTCCTGGGTATAAGGCAGTGCTTCGGATAAAATACGTGTCGGGTCTTTAGGCGAAACCAACTCGTTATTCACATAAAGTTCGGAGAAATACAACTGATAATCTTTGGCGGGACGGAACATATCCTGTTCGAAGAACGTACTCAAACCGTCTATGCCTCCGACAAATATCTCGCCGTTGTCACATACCAGAAGTCCGCACCCTTTATTGATTCCCGACAGAGGAAGCGCCGTGCCGAGTTCGACCACTTTGAACAGTTCCTGCTCCGGATCGAAGAAAGAGAGCCCTTTATCACCGGAAATAATCAGATAACCCTGCTGTGAGTCTTGTATCTCGTAGCAATAGTTACTGAGGATCAGGCTGTTTTCCGTAGTATATCCTTTGAATTTATTCTTTTGCCGATCATATAAATATAAGCCGGCCCCATGCGTTCCAAACCATATATTTCCTTTTTTGTCTTCACGGATAGTCGAGATAGGCTGATCTCCCAGCCCGTCCTGTCCGCAACGGAAGACGGTTTTATCCTCTTCATTGTTCAGATTGATCTTATAGATAATCTTACCGGAAGTTATCCAGATGTAATCGTTCGAGTCGATTGTGAAGCTGTGGTTGCCGTATTGTTTGCCGCTGGGAAATATCGGTGTGAGCTGCTCCGTGTCGAGATCCATCTTGACACTTCCCCACTGGGTCAGGAATATCAGGTATTTATCTTTCCATATCTGCATTTGGTTGATACGGTCGCCTGCCACTACTGCATACGAAGGAGTTTCAAAATAAGGGTTTCTGAATCGTCTGCGGGGAATATCGAAAATGGACAGTCCGCCGGTGTGCGTACCGATATACAGCTTGTTGCGTTTGGCGCTGTAGGCTATATCTTTCAGGTTGTCGTGTGCGATGGAGTTCTTATCCGGGTCGGCCATGAAATAGGTGAATGTCTTCTTTTCCCGGTCGAAGAGGTTCAGTCCGCCGCCTTCGGTGCAGATCCAGATATTCTCGTCTTTATCTTCCACCATATGTCCGACAAAGGGGAAACTGACACAGTCGTTTCTGGACTTATCCGCCGTATAAAAGGTAAACAGATCCATTTCGGGATTGAAATAATGGACACCTCCGTAATAAGTCCCCAGCCAGATACTTCCCTGCTGGTCTTTGAAAACCGGAAAGACGGAAGAGTGGGCGAGGCTGCCCGGAAGATTGTCGCGGGTATAGACCTGGAAATGACCGTTATGCGGATTGTATTTGTTCAGTCCCGTGAAAGTGCCTATCCAGAGATTTCCGAAGTTATCTTCCACAATCCCTCTGACCTGGTTGCTGGAGATATTGTTTGCTTTCGTCGGGTCATAGCGGAAACGTTCGAAGTTACCGGAAGGTTCCCTTTTATAAAGTCCGTTCATTCGTGCCGAGATCCACAGGTTGGCATGCGAATCTTCGAACAGGGCATAGATATCTTCGCTCGGAATGATACAGTTCAACGGTTTATCCTTTTCTCTCATGTATAACCCGGCATTCGTCCCGACCCAGCATTGTTTCTGCGAATCGACGAGGATACGGGTGGCATGCTGGTAACGAAACTCCAGCTTGAACTGGAACTGAAGCTCTTTCTTTTGCGGCTCCCAGGTGAAGACAGAATCCGCTATCCCGACCCAGAGTTGTTCGTCGCCAAATGCAACGGCTGTGACTATCGATCGTTCCAGGCAGGTAAACTCCTGCGTATGCAGGCTGTATTGTATGAGCGCATTATCGGACGTGAAGTAGATATTTCCCTGCTGGTCTCCGGTTATGAAATTGATGCTGTTGCCGATCGTAGTCTCTTTGTCCGTCCCGCTTTTCAGCGTGGGTTTGTGTGAGGTGACACGGACACCGTCAAAAACGCTCAGTCCTTCTTCCGTTCCGAACCACATGCGCCCCAGTTCATCCTGGTAGATGGACATTACGGAAAGTTGGGAAAGCCCTTCTTTCATCCCGATATGTTTAAAATAGATAGGGAAGGCGTAAGAAAGGACATGCAGGAAGATGAATAGTATGATCGTTTTTCTCATGGCTTTTGCACTATTTGTAGGCGAAGATAGGGATAAAATCCGAAACTATTTTATAGGATGACGAGTATAATGTGCTATCTTTGTAAATCATGGTATCCGTAAAATCTATAAATTATGAAAGCTGATTTCAATTATGCTGATTTTCCTGCTACTTTCGCTCATTGCTTCAATGAACAGTGCCGGCGTGGCGATAGTTGCTTACGACATCAAATGGCTCTTCGTGTTCCAAAGGAGCGCGCTGGCTTGTATATAATCAATCCCGGTTACCTGGAATCCCTTTCCGGCGAGACCTGTCGTTTCTTCCTGCTCGATCAGCCCCAGCGGTTTGCGATAGGCATAACCGGCTTGTTCGATGACCTTCCCGTCCGCAAAGCCAATATCATCAAAGGTCAAATAATGAGCTATATGGGGCGTTCTAACTTTTACCGTTGTAAACGGAAGGAGCGTATGGTCAAACCCAAAGAGCAGGCTTATATCAAAAAGCTGTTTCTCCGTCAAGATATCGAGGATGAACCGAAATATGACGAATACCGGGAGTATTACGATTTGGGTTAATGCCTGATAATTAGTATATTCCAGTTTCATTGTTTTTTCATGGAATGGAATTTTTGTTTCATATAATATGGAATAAAAGTTCCATATATTATATAACTAAAGTTTCGCAATATATGGAACTTTAGTTCCGTAATATATAGAACTCTGGTTCCATAATATGTAGAACTTTTATTATAATATGTGGGGTAAACTTTGATGGATGAATGTAGGATGAATGATGAACCTTTTGGTCGTGAAAAGTCTTTTCATCGGTGGTTTTGTGCATGAAAATGCGAAAATTCGTAATAATCGCATTTGAGAAGCTCCAGGTATATAATAATATTAATGTACGTGCGCGTACATTATATATAGTAAGACTGAAACCTATAAAAAGAAAATAATTGATTTATGCCTTTGTGGAGTATGATAATTAAAGACTAGAAGGCGAAAAATGAATGACTAATTTTAACGTCCCTTTTTTCTAGTCACAAAATTACGACAATATTTTTAACCGGCAATCTTTTCTTGTTTATTTTTTCCTGTTCCTATTTCCTTTCTTATCAACACGATAGCAAAGTCTGTACGAACTTCGCCCTTTTGATTACGAACTCTCAAAAAATGACTAGAAAAAAGGGACGTTTAAATTAGTCACTCGATGTCGGACGAGGTTTAAACGCTTATTGAAAAGAACTTTTATATACACTATTATTAATATTAAATTTATTGATTATGAACAAAAAGTTTTCTACTCTTGTGGCCAGTCTCCTGCTGGCCGGAGCTTGGACAACAGCGGATGCCGAACTGGTGAAGGTGACACCGCAAGCTGGCGGAACTTATCTGGTTGGTACGACTGTAAATGAAGCTGACGGTAAAATAACAAATTTATTACAAACAGCGAATCTTCACTCTACAGATGCAACTGTCAGTGCGATGTCTGATGCCTGGATTTTAACACCTACAAAAACTGCAGACAATAAAGATTGTTTTTATTTAACTGCTACGACCAACTATGTTGGACTGCATTTGTCATTTGTTTTGAGTAATAGTAGTGATGGTTATACTGGTTATTCGAACGAGGCAGGTGCTGCTCCTATCAAATTTATTTATAAAGGAGATAAATTGGTAGTAGCAGAGAATACGAGTGCTACTGGTGGTGCTGGTTTTGAAAAAGATGAAGAATTAGTGCTGACAGCGGGTGGTCGTGTGACTGTAACTAATACAGGTAATCCAACTTTGGAAGGAACTAAGCTTGCTTTTGCCATCTATAATGATGACGTAACTGTATTGAGTTCTTTGAGCGAGTTGAACAACCCTCTTGCTTTACAGACTTCTTTTAATGCTGACGAATATTATGTTATCGCTGCAGATAAAGATAATCTGTTATATGATGATGGTAATGGTGCACTTACTACACCAGCAAATTCAACTGTGACTGAAGCCAATTTGGACAACTATCTGTGGAAAATCTCAACAGGTAAGGCGGCTGATGGTGTAACAACTACTTACACTTTCGAAAATAGAAAGAGTGGCAAGAAGGCTGTAATAAGCAACATAGATAAATTTATCGTAAATGGTTCTGCTGCCTCTTTTACTTTGGCTTTGAATGCTGATGATAAATTGACTGCTGATTTGGCTACAGGTGCTGCTGCCGAATTCGGTATCTACAAATCACCGATCGTACAGGCTAAAGCTGATAAACTGAACGCTTTGTTGGTGAACGGTTTCAATATGACAATCAAAAGAGCCAAAGGTGACAATACGCTTGTTAAAGGTGTAGGTGCATTCGGTGGTAAGTTAAAAGCTGAAGGAGCAACTACTGCTGCAACTCGCTTCCAGTTGATAGACGATGACAAGTATGTTGTATTGAATAAGAAAGCTGATTGGAATAACGGTAACATTGGTGCTAACGATAGAGGTTATAAGTTCGAATTGGTTACAAAAGAAGCTTTGGAAGCAGATGCTGCTAAAGATAAAAACTATTTGTCTTGGTTTGAATTCAATCAATATGCAGGTAACACGAAGAAAGAACTCTATACCGTAGATGTATTTGCTGATAACGCAGTAACCACAACAAGTGAATTCGGTAGCCTGTTCGTTACTTCATTGAATGGTCAGGTATGTTTGACAACGACTAATGGTTTGGTTGATGCTACTAAAGAAGGATGGCCGTATATCGTATTGGCTGCCGACAACATTGTTAAACCGGAAGACATCTTGGCAGATGCTTACTTCACAATCACAAAGTTGGGTAAAGAAGGTGAAGAAGATCAAATCTTCGCTGTTACTGGTTGTGGTGACGCACATGGTTGGGTTGAATCAGTAGGTAACCAGCTGGAAGCTCAATGGGCTGTGACTTACAATGAAGAAACAGAAGAGTACACGCTGACTAACCGCGAAAACACAGCTGCTACAGTTACATACGGTAAAGACGGTTTACGTCAGAATGCAGATGCGGAAGAAAACGTTTATACAGACGGTACAAACGATTACCTGATCAAGACTGTTCCTGTTGATGCAAGCGATATCTACTACAAATACCTGGGTGATGTAGTTGAAAAGACATTCGTGATGGCACACCACTCTGGTGTATACGATCTGGATGCTTGGTTCACTATGGATGAAGATGGTTATGTCTTAATCGATAAAGACAAAGATAATGCCCTTGAAATCAAAGCAACTAACGGTAAAGTAGCTAAGAAAGATACTGCAGAAGTGAAAACTGCTGTAAACTTCTACAAAGACGGTAAACTTGAAAAGAAAGAATATACTTTGAAAGTACCTGTTTACAAGTTCGCTGTAGGTGATAATAAGTTAGGTTTGAGTAACGATAAGTATCAGTTTGATGCAGATGCAGATGTTTTTGCTATCCGTAAAGATGGCGACTACTGGAACTTACGTACAGTTGAAGTTGCTGGTGATGGTGTGGTGACAATGGAATGTGGTAAAGTTTGGGCCAGTACATCTGATGCTGCTGCAGGTTATCTGAAGTACACAGGTAATTTGTATTCTGAAACAACTAACGACTTGTTCGTGGTTGAAGAAAACAATCGTCCGGTTTATCGTCGTCTGGGTGCTACTATCGAAAACGATGGATTCACAGGTAAGGTAGATACAGCTAAGTTCTATCGTACAAATGATGTAACTAGCTATTATCTGTATGAAAACACAATGAACCGTAATACTCAGGGTGGCAAACGTAGTCTGAACTTCTTAGGTGAATCTCATCTGAACGACCTGCCTGAAACTGCTGCTCTTCCGTTCTTGGTGGATACGGCTTATGTACGTAATGAAACAACTAAACCGTTGTACATGTTGGCTGTACGCGATGCTGAATGGGTAGAAGGAACTCCGTTCAAACCGTGTGACAAGGAAGATAATCATGGTTACGATGAAAACGGTAATGCATTGACTGCAGAACAGTGTCCGCATGCAACTCCGGCTGTTCCGGGTTACCGTAAGGCTGACTACCTGGTTGTTCTGTCTGACTCTGTTGATGTAAAATCAAAAGTTGATGTAAAATACAAAGGCTATACTCGTTTGGCATTTGTTCCGGCAACTCACTTCGAAAACGATACATTGGTAATCGAAAGCTCTGAATTCACTAACAAGAAGAAAGAAGCTTACAAAGACTCTTTGAGCATCGTTGACAAAGATGGTTACGCTCAGATGAATGCTGCTACATTCGCATTCCGTTTGGTTAATCCGGCTGATGCAGAAGAAGGTGGTGAAGGTGATTTCTACATCGAAACAATCGCTGAAAACAAAGAAGGCAAACTGACAACTCATTATGTACACGTATTGAACTCTGTTCCTGTATTGGTTGAAGATATCAAACAGGCTGCTCCGTTCAATATCGAAAGTGCAGAAAAAGAAGCTGCTACAGCTAACGATGAAATCAATGCAGAAGCTATCTCTGTTATCGCCGGTAACGGTTCTGTAACAGTGAAGGGTGCTGAAGGCAAGAACGTAGTAATCACTAACGTACTTGGTCAGACAATTGCTAATACAGTAATCACTTCTGACGAAGCTACAATCTCTGCTCCTGCAGGTATCGTTGTAGTTGCTGTTGAAGGCGAAGCCGCTGTAAAAGCAATCGTAAAATAAGCAATTATTTAAAATCAAATAATTCTAAATTGTTTACCGCGCGTCGTAGGGGCGGTTCGTGAACCGCCCTCTGATAATTACCCTGCGACAGGCGAACAAGCGGTAAATATTAATACTAAAGTAATGAAATAAAGTTCTTCTGTTCCGACCTCTGTGAAGAGCGAAGACAGACCAAAAACAAGCCCCGGGAGATACGTCTTCCGGGGCTTTGTACTTAAATGATTGATACTATGACATTGAAAATAAAATGTTTTGATTAATTTTGCCTATCCTTATTGAGAGAGAGATACGTGGAATATTATGAAAAACAAATAATACGAGGAGTAAAGGAGGGCGATGAAAATGCTTTCCGTAGTCTTTATGACAATTACTATCATCGTCTTTTCTGTATTTCCCGGCAATATCTGCAAGATGATTTTCTGGCGGAAACGATTGTCTCAGATGTCTTTTTTCACCTTTGGGAAACCCGTAAGACACTGGATATACAAATATCCCTGAATGCGTATCTGATACGTATGGTTCGTAACTTCTCTTTGAATTATCTGCAGAAGAATTATGTGGAGAAAGAAGTCAGCCTGAACGGTCTCGATATCACTTCCCCTTTGTTATTCCTATCGGACGAATATCCGTTGGGACGTTTGCTGGAAAAGGAAATGTCAGAGAAACTCCATGAAGAAATAAACCGGCTTCCTAAAGAAACACGTCAGGTATTTATCCTCAGTCGCCTGGAAGAACTGAAACATGAGGAGATAGCCGAACGTCTGGGCATATCCGTTAATACCGTCAAATACCATATTAAGCAAGCTCTGTCTATTTTGCGGGATCGTCTAAAAGATTATCAGTTAGTGCTTTTAGCCTGCCTGATGAAAATATTTTGAAAAAAGTAACTATTCTGACTACCCCATTTCCTCCCTTTTCTTGTCTACCTTATAACAACATAAAAATGAATAATACAGAGAATACATATTACCCGGATGAACTGATCGCAGCTTATTTGAATAATGAGTTGAATAAAGAACAGCGCATTGAACTGGAAAAATGGGTGGCAGCCGATGCCGCTCATAAACAATATTTTTATGAAATGACCGAAATATGGCTGGCAGCTAACGCTACCGCCGGCAGCAAGGAAGAAAGCGAACGGGCGTTTCAACATTTCCGGGGAAGAATATCAACTCCTCGAAAAGGGCAAAGATTCTCATTGCGTTTTATCAGGATCGCTGCGGCTGTTTTTGCCGGTATGCTGTTGTTGGGAACAGGTTATTATCTGGGCAATCAGCCTTTGGATCATTCTGCTCTTTATGCCATGCAGACAGTCGAAGTGCCGATGGGATCGCGTAGCCGTATCGTGATGGAAGACGGAACGGTCGTTTGGCTGAATGCCGGAAGTAAATTGAGCTACAACTCCGCTTTTTCCCATAAAGACAGGAATGTGCAGTTGGAAGGGGAAGGTTACTTTGAAGTGGCTCATAATAAGAAGTTGCCTTTTATTGTGCGTACCAGCGATATAGATGTGAAAGTTTTGGGAACCCGTTTCAATGTAAAAGCCTACGGTGATGAGGAAAATATCGAGGTTATCCTGGCTGAAGGTTCAGTAAATTTGTTGAGCCGGAATAATCAGATTGAACCCTTGACCATGAAACCTGAACAACAGGCTATTTATCATAAGGAATGCGGTCATATAGAGATACGGAAAGTATCGGCTTCACAGGCAGATAACTGGACGACCGGTGCTCATTTCTTCAATGAGTTGACCTTGGAAGAAATAGTGAGACAGCTGGAAAAGGCGTTTGATGTCACTTTCATCTTCAGAAATGAAGAAAAGAAATACCTGACATTCTACGGTGATTTCCGTAATGACGATTCATTGGAAGATATCCTGATGATCATGTCGAGCAGTGGTAAATTCAGGTACAGGAAAACAGATAATGTGATAGAGCTCTATTAAATAAATACAGTATTAACTTTAAAAAAGGAAAGGAGAATAGATATAGAAAATTGAGATCGTGGATAAAAAGCGAATCGGAAAATGTTGGTACCATTTCCCGATTCAGATAGTCGTTAAACTAATTTGTTATTAAAAACAACAATACAAAATTATGGAAAACATTCCTTTTGAGAAAATCAGAGCAACATTATTTGCTCATAAAAAATCATTATTTATCACAGGCTTATGTACTGTACTTATAATAGGTAACGGACAATCTGCTTTCGCGGCACTGCCCCAAGAAAAGAAAATAACCTTGAATGTCCGGAATATTACAGTGAAAGATGCAATAGAAACCATAAAAAAACAGAGTGGTTATTCTTTTTTCATCGATACGAAAGAGGTACAACTGCATAAACAAATCAGCATTAATCTGACAGGTAAATCTATTTCTGAAGTGTTGGATATTATATTCAGCGATCAGCCTGTCAAATATGAGATTAAAGGAAGGCATGTCATTGTAACCGGAAAGGATATATTGGTTCCGGGAGAGAATGTGGCAAAAGACATCCGGATTTCAGGTGTTGTAAAAGATGAGCTGGGAGAACCTGTTTCCGGCGCCAATGTGTTAGTGAAAGGCCGGACGCTGGGAACTATAACCGATATGGATGGCCGCTATTCCCTGAATGTTCCGGCTAAATCGGTATTGGTGGTAACATTTATCGGTTATAAGACGAAAGAAGTGCCGGTAGGCAAACAGTCTGTGATAAATGTCACTTTATCAGAAGATGCCGAATTGCTTGATGAAGTTGTTGTGACGGCATTGGGTATCAAACGTGAGGAGAAAGCGTTGGGATATTCTGTCCAGAAAGTAGGAGGTGAACGCCTGGCTGCCGTAAAAACAGTGGATGTTGCTACTGCCTTAACTGGTAAAATTGCAGGTCTGAATGTGAAGAACAGTACGGAATTTAATACGACTCCGGATTTGTCTCTGCGTGGAGAGAACCCATTGCTGGTTATAGATGGAGTACCTTATGGTAATATGAAACTACAGGATGTAGCTTCCGATGATATTGAATCCGTAGACGTTCTGAAAGGAGCTACGGCTTCAGCTCTTTATGGAGCCCGGGGATCTTCCGGAGCTATTATGGTGACGACTAAAAGAGGTTCGGAGGATGGACTGAATATTTCGATAAACAGCAACACGATGTTCAATGCTGGTTATTTGAAGTTTCCGGAGGTACAGTCTTCCTATAGTGGCGGACAGGGCGGCAAATATAATCCGACAGACTTTGTCTGGGGGGATAAGCTCGACATAGGTCGTACGGCTCTTCAATATGATCCTTATACCTTTGAATGGCGTGAGATGCCGTTGACATCAAAAGGAAAAGACAACCTGAAGAATTTCCAGGAAACAGGATTTGTAACCAACAATAACGTGAGCGTTACACAAAAAGGGAAGTACGGCAGTTTCCGTACATCACTGACTCATGTTTACAATAAAGGTCAGTGGCCGAATGCTAAGTTGAATAAGATAACGTATACGGCTGCCGGGAATATGAATTATAAAGGATTTAACCTGGACGCCAGTATTACTTACAATAAGCGTTTTTCTCCCCAGGGAACCGGTACCGGATACGGAGGTCTTGGCTATATCTATAATCTGTTGGTGTGGACAGGACCAGAATGGGATATCCGCGATTATAAGAACTATTGGCGTGTAAAGGATCAGGAACAGAACTGGTATAATGACACCTACTATAATAATCCTTATTACATTGCAAATGAGATCATCGCTTCAAGTGATTTCGATAAAGTGAATGGTTTTGTTTCCGGTAGCTATGAAATTACTCCCTGGTTGAAAGCGACATTAAGATCCGGCCTGGATGTTTATTCCACCCGTAAGGAATGGCGTAACCCGATCGGAGCCTACGGCGCATGGGATAAAAAGGGATATTATGAACTGCAAACACCAAACGGTTATAGCATTAATACAGACTTTATGTTGATGGCTGACCACAAGTTCGGGGATTTTTCATTGGATGGCTTTGTCGGAGGTAATATCTATTTCTATCAGGATAACACACATACCAGTACAACAAAGAACGGTTTACTGGTTCCCGGGTTTTATTCTTTGAATGCTTCGGTCGATCCTCCCGGAACTTCTGCCGGCATGAAAAAGAAACAGACAAACAGTTTATTTGCCAAAGCATCCGTAGCCTGGAAGAGCACTTTATTTCTGGATGTAACCGGACGTAACGACTGGTCGTCTTCTTTACCATCCGAAACCCGTTCGTATTTTTATCCGTCGGTGGCTGGTAGTGTCGTCCTTTCCGAGTTTATCCCGATGCCGTCTTTTATCGACTTTTGGAAAGTGAGAGGTTCCTGGACTATGTCGAAAGCCGACACCGATGTGTATGCTACCAATAACACGTATTCCATCTCTACAAATACCTGGGATGATATGACCAGTGCGTCTTATCCTTCTACGATCCGGGGTAAATCTGTCAAGCCGAGTACATCCAAGTCGTATGAATTGGGTACAATGCTGACATTCTTTGGCAAACGGCTGGTTTTGGATGCCGCTTATTATAATAAATATTACTATAACCGGATTGTGAACGCAACACTTAGTGCATCTACCGGATTTAGTAATACGCAGGTAAACTCTAAAGAAGAATATGTAAGACGAGGTTTCGAGATACAATTAAGCGGTGATATTATAAAGAGTAAAGATTGGGCTTGGAGTTCTACATTTAACTGGGCACTGGACAGACAGTATTATGCTAAACTGGACCCGGATTTTTCGTCTAAGAAACCTTGGATAGAGGAGGGGGCTCGTACAGATCATGTGACTTATGCCGATTACGAATATGACAAAGACGGCAATATGATCCATGAAGCCGGTTATCCGTTGTTGAGCAAGTATTCGACTCATCATGGTTTTTCAGGTCCTGACTGGATCTGGGGATGGGTCAATACAGTTTCTTATAAAGATATTACGTTGAGTTTTACGATTGACGGTCGTGTAGGAGGTGTCGCTTATTCCTGGACAAATCAGTCTTTGTGGAATACGGGAGCCCATATCGAAAGCGACAATCATTGGCGTTATGATGAAGTTGTGAATGGGAAAAAGAATTACATCGGACAAGGGGTAAAAGTGGTTTCCGGTACGGTTCAGTATGATTCGGATGGAAACATCACGTTCGACGACCGTGTGTTTGCTCCTAATGATGTGGAAGTATCTTATGAACAATATGTCCGAGAGTATCATGCCAATGCTTATTCCGGAAGGCCTCAGAACTACTTTAAGCAGACCTTTTTCAAGTTGAGGGATCTGTCGCTTACTTATCAGATGCCAAAATCATTGTGCGAAAAGGTACGGTTGAAAGGTGCGACTATCGGTTTGGTTGGGCAGAATTTGTTGATTTGGACGAAAGAGTTTAAGTATGCTGACCCGGATGTTGGAGGTGATAATCTGAATGCACCTTCTACCCGTTTGCTCGGTTTCAATATTAAGTTGGATTTATAATAAAGATCAGACAATGAAGAAATATATAAAATTAGCGGCTTGCCTGCTATCTGCTATAATCTTTATGGCATCCTGTGGTAATTTTGATGAGATAAACACAAATCCGGATGTACCGACCCGTGTCTCGTCTGAGATGCTGGCAACCGGAGGTATTAAAAGCATGCTTTCGAATTCTACGGGAAAAGGCTTTCTTTATAACTGCATGGCCAGTAAATATATGGCTTGGGGAGAAGGTTCTGAAAGTTATGTTTTCAATGGTTGGGGGCGTACTGGCTTGGGTGACTACCATACCATCATAAATATGCAGAAAATGGTTGAATTGGCTGAAGAGAAAGACTTGGCTGCTTATTCGGGACTGGCGAAGTTTGTCAAGGCTTATAAGCTGTTCTGGTCGTCCATGGATCTGGGAGATATTCCTTATAGCGATGCTTTAAAGGGAGAAGAAAGTGTTTTGAAACCTAAGTATGATACCCAGAAGGAGGTGATGCGCCAGGTGCTTGAGGATCTGGAAGCATCATACGACTTCTTTTCTAATGCAAACGATTTTAAAGGCGATCCTTTTGTTGGCGGAAGTGTTGAAAAGTGGCGGAAAATCGTTAGCACTTTCCAGCTTCAGGTATTGATGTCGTTATCGAAGAAAGCAGACGATGCCGATTTGAAAGTGAAGGAACGTTTTGCCCGTATTGTCAGTTCATCGGCCTTGATGGCGTCGAACGACGATAACTTCCAGATGGTCTATTCCGATAAGGCGGGACAATTATATCCATTCAACGATAACATGTACTCGAAGAATCCGATGGTCTCTTCTTTCCTTATCGACATGATGAAAGAGCAGCAGGACTATCGTCTATTCTATTATGCAAAGCCGAGTGAGGCTCAGTTGAAGGCCGGAGTGGCAGCAGACAATTGGGATGTGTTTGTGGGTACTGATGTCAGAGAGGATTTCTCTGTTCATAAACCTTTATACATTGCAGGTCAATTTTCTTGTGTAAACGATCGCTACAATTATTACCGGCCAGGTGAACCTGTGATACGTCTGGGATATTCGCAACTGAATTTTATTCTGGCGGAAGCGGTAGTGAGAGGGTGGATTGCTGGTGATGCTTCAACCTATTACAAGCAAGGAATCAAAGCGAGTATGGATTTCATCGTGAAATATACCCCGGATGAGAATATCTATCACCAGGGACGGAAAATGACTCAGGAAGTTATTAACGACTTTCTAGCCCAACCCTCCATACAGTTGACCGGAGATAAGGAAGGTGATATTGAAAAGATTATTACACAGCGTTATATTTCGAGCTTTATGCAATACCCATGGGATGCTTATTTCGAATATCGCAGAACCGGATATCCGAAGTTACCGATAAATCCGGCAACCAGCTTGAACACCAATGCAAAGGATAAAATACCGGTACGCTGGATGTATTCTACGGATGAATATTCCTATAATAAAGAGAATGTGGAAGAAGCCGTGGCACGCCAGTATGGAGGAAATGATGAAGTGAATCAATTAATGTGGATTTTAAAATAATAGGTTATTATGAAACAGTATCGGTTTTTATTGTTGGTGATTTGTGCTTTCCTGTGTGTCAATGTTTCTTATGGTGCAAAATGGAAAGCAAAACATGTTGTACTGATAGGACTTGACGGTTGGGGAGCCTATAGTGTGGAAAAGGCGGATATACCGAATATAAAGAAATTGATGGCCGACGGTTCTTATACGTTGAAGAAACGTAGTGTATTGCCTTCGTCGAGTGCAGTGAACTGGGCTTCCATGTTTATGGGAGCGGGACCGGAGCTTCACGGATACACGGAGTGGGGATCACAGAAGCCTGAACTTCCTTCACGTGAGATCGGCCATTACGGTATTTTTCCTTCTGTATGGGGACTGTTCCGGGATGCGAATCCCGATGCCGAGATGGGCTATATCTATGAATGGGACGGTATGAAATATCTGGCTGAAATGCAGGCGATGAATAAGGATATAAATATCGCTCCTTCCGAAACGAATCCACGTGGCTGTACGGATGCGGCTGTCGGTTATATCAAAGAAAAACACCCGGCTTTTGTGGGGATCATCTTTGAGCAGCCTGACGGAACAGGTCATGGGGACGGACATGATACACCGGCTTATTACACTAAAATGAAAGAACTGGACGGATATATCGGTGAGATTATACAAGCTGTAAGTGATGCCGGTATGCTGGATGAAACAATCTTTATCGTAACAGCCGATCATGGCGGTATCAATAAGGGACATGGCGGAAAGACCATGCGGGAAATGGAAACGCCTTTCATTATTTCCGGCAAGGGAGTGAAGAAAGGATATGAGTTCACGGAAAGCATGATGCAGTTTGATGTCGCTTCTACCATTGCTTATATCTTTAACCTGAAACAGCCCCAGGTCTGGATCGGCAGACCGATGAAACAGGTTTTTAAATAAGATAAATGCTGCTAAAAGCAGATTAGAAAGAACAGATAATAGTCTGTCGGTGAATCGGTAGTTACCTGTTGATAAAACGGTAACTATCGATTTTTTATTTTCAGGTAATGCCTAATAATAGAATTGGGATAGCTTGTCTGCTTGTATTTGTTTATCTTTGCAGTCTAAAAGCTTGTAAACATTTATGACGAAAGATATAACACCCGAATATGTGCTTGGTGACTTGCGTTATCTGCAATTACTGGCACGTAGTTTTCCTACCATTGCAGATGCGAGTACGGAGATCATCAATCTGGAAGCGATCCTGAATCTGCCGAAAGGAACGGAACATTTCATGTCCGATATCCACGGCGAGCACCAGGCCTTTAACCATGTCCTGAAAAATGCTTCCGGGGCAATCAAGCGTAAAGTGAATGAGATATTCAGCAATACGCTGCGCGATTATGAAAAGAAAGAATTGTGTACACTGATCTATTATCCGGAGCAGAAACTGGAGCTGGTCAAATGCAAGGAATCCGATCTGGATGACTGGTTCCTGATCACGCTGAACCAACTGGTGCGGGTGTGCCGGAATGTATCTTCCAAATATACCCGTTCGAAAGTGCGTAAGGCGCTTCCGAAGGAGTTTTCTTATATCATTCAGGAACTATTGCACGAGTCGTCGGACGAGCCCAACAAATCGGCTTATGTCGACCAGATCATCAAAACGATCATCTCGACCGGGCGTGCTAAAGACTTCATCATCGCCATGTGTAACCTGATACAGCGGCTGACGATCGATGTCCTGCATGTGATCGGCGATATATACGACCGTGGTCCGGGTGCCCATATCATCATGGATACACTTTGCGACTACCATCATTTCGATATCCAGTGGGGAAACCACGATGTCCTGTGGATGGGGGCGGCCTCGGGGAATGCAGGCAGCATTGCCAATGTGATCCGTATGTGTCTGCGCTTCGGAAACCTGACAACCCTGGAGGACGGCTACGGTATCAACCTGTTGCCGCTGGCTACCTTTGCGATGGATACGTATGGGGACGATCCCTGCGAACTGTTTATGCCGAAAAGCAACGGCTCCGATACGGTGTTCGATGAGAAGACCACCCGGCTGATCTCACAGATGCACAAGGCGATTACAATCATTCAGTTCAAGCTGGAGGGTGAAATCATCCGCCGCCGTCCCGAGTTCGAGATGGACGACCGCCTGTTGCTTCACCATATCGACCTGAAACGGGGCGTCATCAATCTAGATGGGAAAGAATACGAGCTGAAAGACAAGAACTGGCCTACGCTCAACCCGAAAGATCCTTACGCCTTGTCTATCGAGGAAGAAGACCTGATCCGCCGGATACAGCATTCGTTCGAATACAGTGAAAAACTGAAAAAACATATGCGCTGCCTTTTCCGTCATGGTAGCATGTATCAGGTTTGTAATTCGAATCTTTTGTTCCATGCTTCTGTACCGATGAATACCGACGGTACACTGAAGAGCGTTCGTGTCAATGGGCAGGAGTATAAAGGGAAGGCTTTGCTGGATAAGGTCGACCAGTTGATCCGTACGGCTTATTTCGATTCGGAGGATTCTCCGGAGAAGGATTTCGCACTGGATTATATCTGGTATCTTTGGGGAGGAAAAGACTCTCCGCTGTTCGATAAGAGCAAGATGGCGACTTTCGAACGTGCCTTTATCGACGATAAAGAGGTGCAGAAGGAGGAGAAAGGGGCTTATTATACCTTGCGTGAAGAAGAAAAGATATGCGACATGTTGCTGGATGAGTTTGGTGTGACGGGCGTACATCGCCATATCATCAACGGCCATGTGCCGGTACGTTCCATCCAGGGAGAAAATCCGATCAAGGCGAACGGGAAACTGTTGGTGATCGACGGAGGCTTCTCAAAGGCGTATCATCCGGAGACGGGTATTGCCGGTTATACGCTGGTTTACCACTCCCGCGGTTTCCAGCTGGTACAGCACGAACCGTTCCTGTCTACCGACCAGGCAATCAAGGAAGGCCGTGATATCCGTTCCACAACTATTGTAGTTGAGCTGAGTTCCCATCGTCAGATGGTAAAAGATACTGACAAGGGAGCCGACCTGCAACGCCAGATCCAGGATCTGGAAAAACTACTGTATGCCTACCGTAACGGTTTCATCAAGGAGAAGGAACGTAGTGAGTATTGATTCTTCTATGCAAAAACGAATAACCTGGTCTCCCATACTGTTGACCATCCTGATAGTCTTGCTATTTCTAGGGGGGCTGATATATGGTGCCGTATCTATTCCGTTGGAAAGTGTCATCGATATCCTTTTAGGGAAGGACATCGGCCGTCCGGCATGGCAAAACATCATCCTGCAATCCCGTTTTCCGCAGGCGGTAACGGCGTTGCTTGCCGGTGCTTCGCTTGCTACCAGCGGGCTATTGCTGCAGACGCTTTTTCGAAACCCGTTGGCAGGTCCCTCTATCCTGGGTATCAGCGACGGTGCAAACCTGGGAGTGGCTGCCATCATGCTCTATTTCGGCGGAACCCTCAGTATGGTGACCGAACTGCCCATCAGCGGTTATCTGGCGGTCGTTATCGCCGCCTTTGCCGGTGCTGCCTGTATCCTGGGACTGATTATCTGGTTCTCTGCGAAGGTAAAGAATAACGTCATGCTCCTCATCATCGGGATTATGATCGGTTATATGGCATCCTCCTTGATCTCCGTGCTGAATTATTATGCATCGACCGACAAGGTACATGCCTTTGTCATGTGGGGGTTGGGTAATTTCTCGGGTGTCTCCCTGATGCAACTGCCTTACTTCTTCTTTTTCACGTTGGCAGGTCTGTTACTGGCTATCCTGCTGATCAAGCCGCTGAATGCTTTGCTCCTGGGAGAGATGTATGCCGCCAACCTGGGGATAAAGATCAAGCGAACCCGTATCGGGATCCTGTTCTGTACCGGTCTGCTGACGGCTACGACAACTGCCTTTTGCGGTCCCATCTCCTTTATCGGTCTGGCTGTTCCGCATATCGCCCGTCTGATGCTCGGCTCGTCCAATCATAAGATGCTGGTGCCGGTCACGATGCTGACAGGCTCCTGTATCGCTCTACTCTGTAATATACTGATGGTCATGCCCGGAACCAACAATATCCTGCCTTTGAATGCCGTAACCCCTATGTTGGGCGCTCCGGTCATTATCTATGTGATCGTGAATCGTAAAAATATCCAATACTTTGACTGATGAGGACACAGGAACCTGTCATAGAAGCCAGCCATCTCAGTATCGGCTACCTGCTGAAAGGCGGCAAGCGCAAGGTCATCCATGAGGACCTGAACCTGCATCTGCAAGCAGGCGAAGTCACCTGCCTGTTAGGACTGAACGGAGCCGGCAAATCCACTCTGTTGCGTACCCTCTGCGGTTTCCAGCCCCCGTTGTCGGGCGAGATCCGCCTGATGGGAAAACCGTTGGCATCCTATTCGCAAAGCAACTTTTCGCTGACGGTAGGTGTTGTACTGACGGAGAAGACAAATGCTGGGGGAATCACCGTTTACGAACTTGTCTCCCTGGGTCGTCACCCGTACACCGGTTTTTTCGGCCAGCTGAAGAAGCACGACAAGGAGATCATCGAGCAATCGCTGGAGGCAGCCGGCATTGCCCACAAAGCACAAAATTACGTATCCGAACTGAGCGACGGCGAACGGCAGAAAGCCATGATCGCCAAAGCCCTGGCACAGCAATGCCCGATCATCCTGCTGGATGAGCCGACCGCTTTCCTGGATGTCACCAGCCGCATAGAGACCATGGTGCTGCTGCATCGCCTGGCAATGGAACAACATAAAGCCATCCTCCTGTCTACCCATGATCTCGATCTGGCTATCCAGATGGGCGACTGCCTGTGGTTGCAGGAGAAAGGTCGTCCGATGGCCTGCGGTACACCCGAAGACCTGATATTGAGCGGTGCTTTCGAGTCTTTCTTCGGAAAGGAAGGTATCGTATTCGATCCCTCCACCGGAAAGCTGAATACGAAAGCTCCGGTCCGTCCGATAGGCGTAGAGGGCGACTTCCTGGTTTCCTACTGGGTGGGGAATGCCCTTATCCGGAACGGTTACCGTCCTGCTCCGGCAAAAGAGGGACAGGTAAACGTGAATTGCCTGTCTTCCAGTGAGCTTCTGCTGACTATGCCCGATGGAAAAGTGAGAAAACTGGATGGAGTGGCTGCTTTGGTGGAAGCTGTAAGGGAGGATGTCAGTGACTTGACAGTGTTACGAAGAATGAAAGAATAATAAAAGATATAACAAGATAAGTATAGACGAATTATGGCAAATGAAATAACCTGGCGGTTAGAGAATGAGAAAGTAGGCCGTCTGCTGTTACAGTATGCTATCCCGGCAGTGATCGGGACAATGGTGAACTCCTTATACAATATCGTAGACCGTGTTTTTATCGGTCAGGGTGTCGGTGCGCTGGCGATTGCCGGGCTTACGCTGACGTTCCCGATCCTGCTTTTCCTGCAGGCGTTCGGTATGTTGGTGGGGGCTGGTGCTGCGACGCGTGTCTCCATCCACCTGGGAAGAAAGGCGAACGATATGGCAGAGAAAGTGTTGGGAAATGCTTTCACGCTGACATTTATCATCACGCTCGTCACGGTGCTCCCCTGTATGATCTGGATGGAAGACTTGCTGCAGGCCTTTGGCGGTAGCGAACAGACCATTCCTTATGCTAAAGACTATTTGAATATAGTCGTCCCCGGAACAATCCTTACCTCACTGAGTTTCGGCTTTAATGCCATCATGCGTGCTTCCGGTTATCCGAAGAAAGCCATGTTCACCATGCTGATCGGAGCGATCGCCAATGTGGTCCTCGATCCGATCTTTATCTTCTGGCTGGATATGGGGATACAGGGAGCGGCGATTGCTACCATCATTTCCATGCTGCTGAGTACCGCTTTCGTGATGAATCACTTTGTTCAGAAAGACAGTATCGTCCGCTTCCACAGGGGAACGTTCAAGCTGGAGGGGCATGTCGTATGGAATATCCTGACAATCGGTATCTCGCCGTTCGCCATGCAGCTGGCAGGCAGCCTGGTGGTCGTTATCCAGAACTATGCGCTGAAAGTACATGGCGGCGACCTGGCGTTGGGGGCGAACGGGATCATAACCAGTGTCGGTATGCTGCTGGTCATGCTGATCATCGGTATCGCGCAGGGAATGCAGCCGATTGTCGGTTTCAATTACGGGGCAGGACATCATAAACGCGTGCAGGATACCTTGTGGCTCGTTATTATTACGGCAACCGTCATTATGGGGATCGGCTGCCTGTGCAGCGTCCTCTTCCCCGAAGTGATCTCACGTGCTTTCACGAACGATCCGGCACTGATAGAGGTGACGGCGAACGGTCTTCGCATCAGTTTGCTGGTCTTTGTGGTGGTCGGTTCGCAGATATGTATCAGCCAGTTCTTCCAAAGTATCGGCATCGCCTGGAAAGCCATGTTTCTTAGCCTGAGCCGCCAGTGCCTGTTCCTGATACCCGCCCTGCTGGTGTTTCCGAATATCTGGGGACTGGACGGTGTGTGGTATGCATCTCCTTTTTCAGACTTCATTGCAGCCGTAACTGCCTGGGGTTTCTTGTGGTATCATGTTAAAAACATAAAAAGTAAAGGACTTGATTGAACTTCCTGGCATATTATTTGTCTATATAATGAAAAGTGATTCACAAGGTAGTAATTATAAAGAATAGAAGTATGAAAAGAGTATTATTATTGCTAGCTGTCCTGCTGTTTAGTGCCGGTTCGGGGACAATGATGGCACAACAGGATAAAGCGGCTGAAAAGGCTGCTAAAAAAGCGGAGAAAGAAGCTAAGAAAGCTGCAGAAGAAGCTGAAAACATGGCGTTGTTTGAACAGGCTGTCCAGGCTCTTAACAGTAAAGACTTCGTGCTCGAAGCAGATCGTGTGGAATTTAAACGCGGACGCTTTGTATATGTCACTCCCAGTACCAACTTCGTATCGATGGACGGTAACCGTGCAACGATCCAGTTGGCATTCAACGGAGCATATGCCGGTCCTAACGGTATCGGAGGGATCACTGTAGAAGGAAACGCCTCGAATGTCGAAATGAAGACCGACAAGAAAGGGAATGTCACTTTCAGTATGATGGTACAAGGTGTAGCTGTTTCAGCTAACGTAACTTTCCGTATGGCAAAGGGAACCAACAAATGTACGGCTACTGTAAGTCCTAACTTCAACAGCAACCGTATCTCATTTACCGGTACCCTGTATCCGACAGAACAATCCAATGTGTTTAAGGGACGTTCCATTTAAACATATATTGATATACTCTGAATGAAGGAGACGTTGCTTTGCGACGTCTCTTTTTTTATATCTTTGCATTCAACTAACTGATAACACGAACGAGTATGCAATTATCAATCGACCAAAAAGACATAGATAAATTTATCATGATAGGCGATAAGGTGCTTGTCAAACCGAAAAATCCGCAGAGTCAGACTAAATCAGGTCTTTACTTGCCGCCTACGGTACAGCAGGATAAGATACAGAGCGGTTATATCATCAAGGTGGGTCCCGGTTTTCCCCTGCCTTCGCAGAAAGAAGAGCACGAAGTATGGGAAAAGAAAGAGGATGAAGCTGTCCATTACCTGCCACTGCAGGCACACGAGGGTGACCTGGCTGTTTATTTGCAGAATGCCGCCTATGAGATCAAGTTTAACGATGAAAAGTTCCTGATCGTGCCTCATTCTGCCATTCTGATGCTGCTTCGCGACGAAGGATTGTTCGAATAAAGCCTTTTTCTTTGGCAAAATACTAATAGATATACTTTTTTGATGTATTTTTGCAAGCAAATCAACAAAATAAACTATCAACAGTAGCGATTAGAATGAATAAAATTGTAAGTAAAGAACATTTCTCTGCCAACGTCGTGAAGCTGGAAGTGGAAGCTCCGCTGATTGCCCGCTCACGCAAGGCCGGTCACTTTGTGATCGTAAAAGTGGGAGAGAAAGGTGAACGTATCCCTTTAACCATTGCAGGAGCTGATACTCAGAAAGGAACCATTACCCTGGTGATCCAGGCTGTAGGCGGCTCATCCAAGAAGATCTGCGACTTGAACGCAGGCGACTATATTACCGATTTGGTAGGTCCGCTGGGACAGGCTACCCATATCGAGAAGGTTGGAACGGTAGTTTGTGCCGGTGGTGGTGTAGGTGTAGCCCCGCTGCTGCCTATCGTCGAGGCTTTCCATAAGGCGGGTAACCGTGTGATTGTCATACTGGCTGCCCGTACGAAAGACCTGGTGATCCTGGAAGAACAGATGAAAGCCAACTCCGACGAAGTGATCGTGATGACCGACGACGGTTCCTACGGTACGAAAGGACTGGTGACGAACGGCGTGGAAAGTGTGATCAACCGTGAGAAGGTAGACCTGTGTGTAACCATCGGTCCGGCTATCATGATGAAATTCGTTTCAGCGCTTACAAAGAAATATGAGATACCTACCGTCGCATCCCTGAATACGATCATGGTAGACGGTACGGGCATGTGCGGCGCTTGCCGTATCACGGTGGGTGGAAAGACCAAGTTCGTCTGTGTGGACGGACCGGAGTTCGATGCTCATCAGGTTGATTTCGACGAGATGCTTATGCGTCTGGGTGCTTATAAAGATATTGAAAAGAAATAACCACTTAAACAAATGACAACAGCAGAACTAATTGCGGCCCGCCGTTCCGAACCCTGGAGGGAAGAGCTGCGCAAGAGCAAAAAAAATAAAGAACGCACGGATATTCCCCGTGTAGAAATGAATGAACTCGATCCGGAGTACCGTAGCCATACCCGCCTGGAAGAGGTGAACCTGGGTCTGACAAAAGAACAGGCGATGCAGGAGGCACAACGTTGCCTCGACTGCCCGAATCCGACCTGTATGGAAGGTTGTCCGGTAAGTATCAATATCCCGACATTTATCAAGAACATCGAACGGGGTGAATTTCTCGAAGCAGCGAAGGTACTGAAAGAAACGAGTGCCCTGCCTGCCGTTTGCGGTCGTGTATGTCCGCAGGAGAAACAGTGTGAAAGCAAATGTATCCACCTGAAGATGAAGAAAGCTCCGGTAGCCATCGGTTATTTGGAACGCTTTGCTGCCGACTATGAACGGGAGAGCGGTCAGATATCTGTGCCGGAAATCGCAGAAAGGAACGGTATCAAAGTGGCCGTGATCGGTTCCGGTCCTGCCGGTCTGTCTTTTGCCGGTGATATGGCGAAACGTGGATATGATGTTACCGTGTTCGAAGCGTTGCACGAGATCGGTGGTGTGTTGAAATATGGTATTCCTGAATTTCGTCTGCCGAACAAGATCGTGGACGTAGAGATCGAAGGACTTCGTAAGATGGGTGTGAAGTTTATCACGAACTGTATCGTCGGCAAGACGATCAGTTATGAAGACTTGCGCGAAGGAGGCTTCAAGGGCTTTTTTGCCGCCAGTGGTGCCGGTTTGCCTAATTTCATGAACATACCGGGTGAGAACCTGATCGGTGTCATGTCGTCCAACGAATACCTGACACGTGTCAACCTGATGGATGCTGCCAATCCCGAGAGCGATACGCCTGTGTTGCAGGGTAAGAAAGTGGCTGTGATCGGTGGTGGTAACACGGCGATGGATTCTGTACGTACTGCTCGCCGTCTGGGGGCCGAACGTGCCATGATCGTTTACCGCCGTAGCGAAGAAGAAATGCCTGCCCGTATCGAGGAGGTGAAACATGCCAAAGAAGAGGGCGTGGAATTCCTGACCTTGCACAACCCGATCGAATATATCGGCGACGAACGAGGCCGTGTTAAACAGATGCGCCTGCAGAAGATGGAACTGGGTGAACCGGATGCTTCCGGCCGCCGCCGCCCCGTACCCATAGAAGGCGCCATCGATACGATCGATGTAGACGAAGTTATCGTCAGCGTCGGTGTTTCTCCCAACCCGCTTATCCCGCGTGCTTTCAGCGGCCTGGAAGTGAGCAAATGGGGCACGATCGTAGTCGATCAGGATACCATGCGTTCGGCGCTGCCGGATGTATATGCCGGAGGCGACATTGTTCGCGGTGGCGCGACGGTGATCCTGGCGATGGGTGACGGCCGTAAAGCTGCTGCTGCCATGGATGCCGCCCTGCAGGGAAAATGATCTGAATAACTCTATAAATAGGAGCCCGGTCCGGACAGGCCGGGCTTTTTCTTTGCATAAATGTTATGAAATGTCTATGTCTTCCAATTTTTAAGAGCTTCCGGTAAAAAGATGTTGCAAATGAGAAATTTATTTTTAAATTTGCGTTTAACTGATCATTCAGAAAAAAGACATATAGAGGTAAAGGTAGTATTTATACAATAGTTATAAATATTAGTGTGTCTATGAAGGGAGGACTATGGCAGAAATGCTGTGGTCCTTTTTTATTTAGTTATTCTGATTTTAGTAATGCTATTGCTTCTTGTTTTAATTTAGGCAAATGGTTTACAACGATACTCCACAATATATCGATAGACAGACTGTCGTATCCATGTATGATGTAATTACGAGCATCGACGATCTTACGTGAGTTAGTGATTGTAATGTCGGAATTTACTTTTAGGATCCGGTTCATGGCTTCTCCAATAATTTCAACATTTCTTTCCACTGCGCGTCTAAGGCGTAGATCCCTGTTAAATTCTTCAAATAACTTCGGTTGGTTTTCAAAGAAACTTTCTATTTCTTCGATGGCCGTTATGATGTCCTGTAAATGTTTTTTTATATAGTTATCCATATAATTGTACTTTAGTTGTGTCAATACTTTCTTTCAAATATGGGTTTCGTACAGCTTTACCTTCCAATAGATCAACATCTCGTCCTAAAAGGCTTTCCAGTGCGTATTTTAAATCAAAGTAATTATCTGCATAATCTTCTAAATTGACACCTTCGAAGTCTACTAACAGATCGATATCACTCTTGTCTGTAAATCGATTAGTAAGTACAGAACCGAAAGCAAACAAATTCTTTACCTTATGCTTTTTGCATAAAGCTATAATCTTTGGTAGATAATTGCTGAAGAAGTTCATATGCCTTGTATTTAGTTGTAACAAAAGTAGATATTATTCTTTAAAAGAGCAATAGGAGGGATAGACTACAAATAAAAAGCCCCGATATTGCAAGCAATACCGAGGCCTTTTGGAAGCGAGCGAAAGACGGGACTCGAACCCGCGACCCTAACCTTGGCAAGGTTATGCTCTACCAACTGAGCTACTTTCGCAATTAAATCAAACTGTACTCGAAGCGGGACTTGAACCCGCACAGCCGCAATGGCCAAAGGATTTTAAGTCCTTCGTGTCTACCGATTCCACCATTCGAGCATCCCTTCTCTTAGAGATGAGCGAAAGACGGGACTCGAACCCGCGACCCTAACCTTGGCAAGGTTATGCTCTACCAACTGAGCTACTTTCGCATTGTTTTCGTTTGCGTGTGCAAAGGTAGATGATTTTTCTTTATTTGCAAACAAAATAGGAACTTTTTTAATAATTTCTTATCAATAAAGTCTTATCTGTCTGATCGACACGGTAATGCTGTAAGACCTTAGTTGCTGGACCTTCCATAGGATTGCCCACTCCATTCGATATGTCATACTTACTTCCACATTTAGGGCAGACTGCAAAAACCCCATCTTGTACTTCTACTGTTACATTTGAAGATGCTTCATAAGGGCAGGCTGCATCGAATGCATAATAGACATTTTGAGAACCTCCGTTATTACTGAACCCATTGTATACAAGTATACCACCTAGCCCAAATCTAGCATCGTGTTGGTTTGTATTTTTCTCTGTGAATATTTTAGACGCTTGAGACGCTTGAAGTCTCCATTCTGTATTTAAATTGACTTCAAAATAAACAGGATAGAGACCTAAGCTGGGTTCAATGGTTTTACTACAAGAGAGAACCATGAAAGTAAGTAGACAAAAAATAATCCTTTTCATATATTATGCTAACAGTTCCTTTTCTGCTTCGTTTACTTTACTAAACGAGAAACCGTCGATAATATTTTGCATCAGAGCAGAAATACTGTCATTGCACAGATTACCGATACTACCTTCGTGTGTATGACTGACCGCCTTATTCGGAGTGAATTTACCCGCTTCGATGTTCAGACCGATCTGTTTATAAGCGTCGCGGAAAGGAACACCCTCCAGCACGAGACGATTGACCTCCTCTACGCTGAACAACAGGGCATATTTGTCATCATCCAAAATATGCTCGTTCACCTTCACTTCGCGCATCATATGCGTCACCATGCGGATGCAATCCTTCAGCTCGTCGAAAGCAGGCAGGAACACCTCCTTGATGATCTGCAGGTCACGGAAATAACCCGACGGCAGGTTGTTGCATATCAGCGTGATCTGCTGCGGCAATCCCTGTATCTTGTTGCATTTCGCACGTGTCAGCTCGAATACGTCCGGATTCTTCTTGTGCGGCATAATGCTAGAACCCGTCGTGAACTGGTCGGGCAGCTTGATAAACCCGAAGTTCTGGCTGTTGAACATGCAAGCGTCGAACGCCAGCTTCGAAAGTGTTGCGGCAATACCTGCCATAGCGAAAGCCACCGTGCGTTCCATCTTGCCGCGTCCCATCTGTGCATAGACCACATTGTAATCCAATGCATCGAATCCCAGCAAGTTCGTCGTCATCTGGCGGTTCAGCGGGAAAGAAGAGCCATATCCGGCAGCCGAACCCAGCGGGTTACGGTTGCAAACCTTATAAGCAGCCTGCATCATCTGCAAATCATCCGCCAGGCTCTCGGCATACGCCCCGAACCACAGGCCGAATGAAGAAGGCATCGCTATCTGCAGATGCGTATATCCCGGCATCAGTATATGCTTATAACGGTTACTCTGGCTGATCAACACTTCGAACAGCCCGTTGGTCAGCTCTACCAATTCCTGTATCTGTGCACGTGTGAACAGTTTCAAGTCCAGCAACACCTGGTCGTTGCGTGAGCGTCCGCTATGAATCTTCTTGCCGATATCGCCCAGACGACGTGTCAGCATCAGCTCCACCTGCGAATGGACATCTTCCACGCCCTCTTCGATCACGAATTCGCCGCGGTCTGCCACGGCATAGATGTTTTTAAGCTCGGCAAGCAGAACCGTCAGTTCATCTTTTTCGAGCAGCCCGATGCTTTCCAGCATCGTTATATGAGCCATTGAGCCAAGAACGTCGTATTTAGCGAGGTAAAGGTCCATTTCGCGGTCCCTGCCTACGGTAAATGTTTCGACTTCCTTGTCTACCTGTACATTTTTTTCCCAAAGTTTCTGAGCCATAATGCGGAGAATTAATAGGGCAGGGAGGCAATCACAGTTGAAATCTTGTCGAGAGCGTCCTGCAACGGTTTTGATACCATCGGTTTGATAAACGGATTCAGATCGGCGCGGATCGTCATTTTCAATCGCGTGTCAGCTTCTTCCACCTGTTTCAGCTGAATCCACAAGAAGAGTGGCACGGGCGAATTGGTTGTCGTAAATTTGATTGTCTTGTTCGGTTCGCGTTCTACGATCTCGAAGCGTATTTTACCTACGGGATCGACAGCGAAACTGCAAGAGTCGCTGTCGAACTCGAAGTCTTTGATTTTATCTTGTGGAATGCGGTCCTTAATCCGTTCCAGGTTGGAAAGGTCGGACAGCATTGCATAGACACGGTCCTCGTTATAGGGGATCGTTTTGATATCACTTACAAATTCTGTCATTCCGGATCCTGTAAAATTAAACACCCGGATTCCAGCTGGAAGGGTCTTTACGCCATTCCTGAAGGATTGAGATTTCAGATTCGTCGATATAATCTGTACGTACTGCTTCTTCCAGGACAGCGTCATAGTTGCTCAGTGTCGTCAGCTGAACTTTAGCTTCCTTGAATGCTTCTACGGCAACAGGGAATCCATAAGTAAAGATCGCTACCATACCTACTACATCGCAACCGAAATTACGTACAGCCTGTACAGCTTTCAAGCTACTACCTCCAGTAGACACCAGGTCTTCGATAATAACCACTTTTGAACCCGGTTTCAATTCACCTTCGATAAGATTTTCCAATCCATGATCCTTTGGCGTTGCACGGATATAAACAAAAGGTAGTCCCAGTAAGTCGGCTACCAATGCGCCCTGAGCGATTGCTCCTGTAGCTACACCTGCGATAGCATCTGCATTTTCATACTTTTCGCTAATTACGCGAGCCAGTTCCAATTTGATGAAACTGCGAACAGCCGGATAAGAAAGCGTTTTTCTGTTATCGTTATAAATCGGTGATCTCCAGCCAGAAGCCCATGTAAACGGATTTGCCGGTTGTAATTTAACGGCTTTAATCTTTAATAATTTCTCTGCAACTAATCTTTCCAGTGTTTTCATACAATCCTACATATATATTTATATCAGTTTGCAAAAGTAGGCAATCAGAATGATATAACCTTGTAGAAGCCGAAAAAAATGAGACTTTTACAACAATTTGAGCCTGATCCTAAGGGACAGGCTCAAATACAGGGTAATCCCTTTCCGTGCCAGGCGGAGCAGCAGGGGCGGGATACGTTTCAGTAACGATAGCTGTTTCATCATCTGCCGATGGTTTAAAGTGAAACAAAAAGTTCAGCAATGCAAGAATAAATTCGATGATACGTTTGAATTTGGACATAAGTATTGATGTTTGTTTAGTATATTATTGCGATTACTGCCTGTACGGTTTTTTCTATCTGTACCAGGCTGCGGCGGTAGGTTTCGCGGTCATCACCGTTGAGTTCGCTGATGTAGGGACTGTAGGCTATCTCGCGGGCGTAGGCTTCCGGATTTTTGCTTACCTGCCAGGCCGATCGGTAGTTGTTTCGGATCAGACGGGCGAAATCGAGGAACGAGTTTTCACGTGTGTCGTACCGACGGAAGTCGAGCGAATAGGCAGTTGTCTTTACCTGTGTTTTCCTGCCGTGCCAATACTGGTTGCCGGCGCCGTAGGCAGTCATACCAAAGAAATTGTTACTGCCTGTAGCCAGGTTGCTCGTGCCCCACCCGCTTTCGAAAGCAGCTTGTGCCAATATCACGGAGGGGTTCATGTTGAAAGCCGCTCCCGCCGCCAGGGCGGCAGGGAGGGAGGCTTTGACGAATTTGATTTGTTGTGCTGTCATAATACGTTTTTTTAACTTATTCAATAACCGGGCGATCATCGTCATTGTCGCTTCCCGACTGCCCCGGAGCTTTGTCGATGCGTTCGAGGCTGACCTTTTCGATCATTGCCCGGAGCTTGTCGCCAGGAGTGAAGATGATTTTGGGTTTTCGGATCATGGAAGCCTGGAAGTCTTTTTCTTCGACTGTGCCCGAGCTGCCGATCGACAGGCGGAAATTGCCCAGCCTGCCCAGCTGTACCACTTCGTTGCGCAGCAATGCCTCTTCCATGGCACGGATCAGCCCCAGTACGACCAGCGCCACGTCACCGTCGCTTGCTGTCGACCGGTCGGCTATCAGTTCGCAAATCGAGTCGAAATCCATCTTGCCACTGACCGGCGCCGAGGCGTAATAACGTTTGGCATCGTCGGCAACACCTTTGGTAAGGTCCTTTTTCTGGACCAGTTTGTACTTTACTGACATAGTGTTAAATATTTAAGGGTTAGTGTAATAAATAGCTCTTATAGAACTTCAATACAAAGATACTATAGCCTTTACCCGCCAGCGGATGCTAACGAAAGGTACGTGATGATCAGCGTGTATATTTATTTTGATAATTATTCCCCTTTTGATATACAACGTATGCATATTATTTGTATATTGTAATCAGTTAATAACTTAATAAATAAAATATTATGGAGGACAAAAAAAGAGAGATGTCTCCCTGGCGGCGTGCGTATGGTGTAACCGAATTCGCACAATTGTACTTTCCGGGTCAGACACCGGTGGTGGCTTATAAGCGCATGTGGGAATGGATACGAACCTCCCGTGGTCTCAAAGCAAAGCTCGAAGCGGCAGGATGGGTGAAATTTCAGAAATTGTACACCCCCAAGCAGGTAGCCGTATTGATCGATCACCTGGGCGAACCTTGACCAGGCGTAAATTTAATAAGAAATTCATGAGTGAATTAAAAAAACAGCAAGTGGAATGCTCATTCTATGAATCGGCATTCAAGACAGCGGTCTGCGTAACCGTCTCGTTGGAGAGTTACCTGGCCGGAGTAAAGAACGGAAAATACGAGGCTCTCGTCGAACGGCTGCGCAGCTACAAGGCAGCCGGGGATACGGAGCGTGCGGACAACGCCAAGAAAAAACTACCCCTGCTCGTTGCCGGAGGCGTGATGGAAGGTGGCCGTAAGCTGGAGCACATGGTGCGCTACAGCCGGTGTATAACGATCGACCTGGACGATGTGCCGGGCGACCCTCTCGATTTCCTGCGTCGGGCTGAGACGCTCGATTATGTGAAGGCGGGGCATATCAGTCCTTCCGGAACGGGAAATAAACTCTTCGTATTGGTAGACAGTTCGCTGCCGGACCATGTGACGGCATTCGGATATGTCAGCCGGATGATCGAACGCGACCTGCCCGGCGTAAAAGTCGACGCTTCGGGCAAGGATGCCAACCGCAGCTGTTTTGTCAGTTACGACCCGGATGCCTTCTACAAGGAGGTTGCGCAGGTAGTGCACGTCCCGGTCGACGAGCTGAAAGCCGAAAAACAACCGGCTGCTCCGGTTGCCCGTGCCATCAGACGTGGCGGCGGACAACCGGGCGCAAATGCCTTGTCGAACTACATCGACCGCTTTGAGTCGGATAACCCGTTTGCCGACGGTGGCCGCCACAGCTATCTGGTGCGACTGACTTCGGCGCTGAACAGTGCCGGTTTTGCGGAGTATGAAGTGGAAACCGAATGTCTGCGTCGCTACTGCGAACCGGGATTCGGGGAGAAAGAAATCCGGGGAATCGTGGCGGACATTTACCGTCGTTACCGCAGTGCGCACGGCAGTAATCCATATGATCCGTCGAAAGGCGAGAAGCCGGGAGCTTGTCTCAAAAATCTCAAAAATCTCTCTCCGGCTCCTGATTTTTCCACTCCGGAGGATGATGGCTCTATGGGCTTTGATATTGAAGCCGAAGATGCCCGTTTACCCCACTTCGGGAGAGACCTTTTCGACCGTCTTCCGAAGCTCCTCGCGGACGCGGTGGCACCGGCCGGCGACGATACGGAATTTGACCTGATGCTGCTTGCCGGACTGACCGTTTGCAGCACCGCCTTGCCTGGCGTGACCGGCAATTTGAAGGACGAACCGTATGCCCCGCCGTTTTATACCCTGCTGATCGGTCCTTCGGGCAGCGGCAAGGGATGTATCCATGCGATGCACAAGGTAGTGGAACCCTGGCAACGATACGTGGCTGACATGTCGCGCCATGATGTGGAGCAGTACAAAAAGGAGAAGGAGACCTACGACACGTACAAGTTCCAGCAGCGTTACGGCAAGAAGAAGACCACCGCGGGGCCAGTTCCCACGGAGCCGAAGCCGGTCTTCCTCAAACAGCTGCACATGAGCGGCTACACCACGACGGCGCGTATGATCGAACAGTTGCATATCAACGACCATTATGCTTCGTTGATGTTTGAGACGGAGTTGGAGTCGGTCACTGTCACTCTTACGCAGGATTTCGGCGGGTATGGGTATCTTTTGAATCAGATATTCCATCACGAAACGATCAGTAGCTCGTCGAAGACGAACGGTTCTTTCCTGGTGCGGCGTCCTATGATGGGTCTGTTGGCTACCGGTACGCCGGGCATGCTGGCGCAGCTGGTGCCTTCTACCGAAAGCGGATTGTTCAGTCGCCTGTTGATTTACAAAATCACGGGTCATACGGAATATCGTCCGCTCACCTCGTCGGACAATGTGCGTCAGAATGCGTTCTATTATGACGGGCTGGGGTTGCGCCTGCTCGATATAGCGATTCATTTGGACAAGTCGCCGACCTTTGTCAGCTTTTCCGACAAACAGCGCAAGCGGCTGGATCGTTATTTCAAACGCGAATATTATAATGTACGCGTGTTCAATAATAATGACGTGGCTTCGGTGGTGCTTCGTCATCGCCTGATAATCTTCCGTATGGCGATGGTGCTGACAGCCTTGCGCAAGGGTGAAAGCCTGAGTACGGATGCGCATATCGAGATTTCGGATGAAGACTTCGAAACGGCTTTCCACATCGGCACCCGTACGTTGCAGCATTCGCTCCTGATCAGCACTTCGATGAAGCATAGCAAGGCGGAGCATCACTATAAGATTCCGACCATTCAGTTGGATTTGTTTGCCGACATGTCGGACGAGTTCCGGATCACCGAGATACTCGAATTGGCGGGCGTCCGCGGAATCAGCCGTGCAACGGTGTATCGGATGCTGAAAAAGGCGCAGGAATACAAGCTATTGATCTCAGTAGGAGCGGGTTGCTATCGCAAGACGGAAGAGGGTAAGAATGTAAAAAATTCAGAAACGGATTAGAGATTTTTGAGATAATTGAGACAAATGAGTAAATTTGCCCTCGAAACCGTTCTTTTTCTGTTGAGTAGTTATCGACTCTTAAATGCCTAAGCATCCGCGACTTAACGGGTAGGCATCCGTTCGGAGGGTTTTGCCTGAAAAGGGATAAACTCACTGAATACTAAAATGGCTTGTAGAGTATGATTCTTATTATCTAGAAACGCGAAAATCTGTGACGAGAAAAAACGTACCTTTTTTCTCGTCAGCAAAGGTACTATACTTTTTTAAATCGCCAATTATTTTGCTAAATATTTTTCCTGATCTATATCCTTTCTTATCAGATAGATATAAAACTCTGTACGAAAATCCCCCTTTTCTGAATGTAAGCTAAAGGAGCGCAAAAACGTGACGAGAAAAAAGGTACGTTTTCGCTAGTCATTTAGACATTAATTAACACTATTATTAATATTAAATTTATTGATTATGAACAAAAAGTTTTCTACGCTTGTGGCCAGTTTGTTGCTGGCTGGTGCTTGGATGACAATGGATGCAGCCGTTGTGAGGGTGAAACCTGCGATCGGTGGCAAGTATGTTGTTGGTATAGCTGGTGAGGCAGAAGGAGAGGTGAGTGCTTGGACTGGTACTGACATGACTTTGGGTAATGCTGCTACAGTGGATAGTGAAGATGATATGGCTTTCGAGTTGAAGGCTGTTGAAGGTAAAGAAGGGGTTTTTTATCTGAAAAATGCTGATAACTTTCTTTGTTTTGACTCAGACGGAGAAGGGTACTTGGCATGGAACGAAACTTCTAAATCTAAAATAGAATTCAAGGTTAACGGTGGCGGACTGGAGTACGTTGGTCTTGAAGAAGGTACTGCAACTTTTTCAGGTAAACTATTGATTGAAGTAGGAGAAACAGGTAGCACCGTACGGTTGCCGTACGATGGATATGTAAAGCCTGCAAATACAAAAGCCCTTGAATTCTTTGTTTACAACGATGACGTAACGTTTGCTGAAGAAACTCTTGAGTTGCAGGATGAAGCCAAAACAGGTGAATACTACGTTATCGCTGCTACAGACGAACAGATTTTGACAGACGACGGTGAAGGTAATGTTACTGCCGTTGAAATGACAGAAGATGAAGCTGAGCTGGACAACGTACTGTGGACAATCACAACAGGTAAGGCTGCTGACGGTACTACAATTACTTACAAATTAACTAACAAGAAAAGTGGTAAGTCTTTGGTAATTGAAAACCGTGATAACTTCATTGTTGCAGGTTCTGCTGCACGCTTCACTTTAGGTGTGGGTAACGATCAGTTGCTGGGTGTTAATGGCGATGCTTTGGAAGTTAATGTAACAGCAGCCAACTTCGGTGTCTACAAATCACCGGTTGTTAAATTGAACTCTACTAAGCTGAACGATATGTTGAGCGAAGGTTTCAACATGACCATCAAGAAAACTGCAGCAGGAAAAGAAACTATCGAAGGCCTTGAAGCATTCGCTGGTGACTTGGTAGCTACTCAGAATGACAAAACTCGTTTCCAAATCAAAAATGGCGAGAAATACATTGCTTTGAACAAAACAGGATGGGATGCAGACAATACTGGTGTTGCACAGAGAAAGACTAAGTTTGTCTTGACTGATAAAGTGGCTGATGCTTGTTGGTTTGAATTCACCCAGTATGCAGGGACAGCTAGTGAATTGGTGAAAGAAGTAACTGTTTATGAAAAAGAAGATGCGACTGAAATGTATGGGAAGCTGTTTATCTCTTCATTGGAAGGTAAACATGTTTTGACTGTTACTCCTGAATTGTATGAATATGAGACCCAGAAGGAAACATTGCCGTACATCACTTTGGGCGCTGACAATATCGTTAAACCGGAAGAATTCTTGAAGAACGGTTTCGCTGTTATCAAACAGTTGAACGAAGATGTAGACATGTTCGTTGTTGCAACAACTTGTGACAATTCAATAGCATTGGCTGAATCAGTAGTCAACGACGTAGAAAAACAATGGGCTGTTTCTTACGATGTAGAGAAGAAAGTTTATAAGATGGTGAACCGTGAAAATACAGCTGTTGAAAAAGAAGTTTCTTACACTCTGTTGCGTGAAAACGGTGACAAGAAAGACAACATCTATGTATATAATGGTACCGAATACGAAATCACATTCGTACCGGTAGACGCAAGCAGTAAATACTACATGTACTTGAGCGAAGGTACAGATAAGAACGATCCTGACTTGGCTGAAAAGTCATTCGTAATGTCTTACTGGTCTACAGTATTCAACGGTTATGCTAACGTAGCTATCAACGACAAAGATTGGGCATTCATCGATACGAAAGCTGTACAGGCTGAATTTACTGCTACAGCAGTTGATACAGTGGCAGCTAAAACGTTGATCAACTACTACGATGCAACTAAGAAAGAATGGCAGAAGAACGAACCTGTTCTGAAAGCTCCGGTTTACGAGTTTACTGTAGGTGACTTGGATTTCGGTTTGAATAAAGATGGCAAGTTCGCTTTATTGGATGATGAAGCTACAGCAATGGCTGTCCGTGTTGCCGGCGAACACTTCAACTTGGCTAAAGCTAAAGATATTGAAGGAAAGAACACTGCTAAATGGGATGGTAAAGTATATGTAGGTAACAACGACTCTTACATGTATTCTGTAAACTGCTTGTATGACGACAACAAGAACACATTGTTCATGGTAGCTGACAACAACCGTCCGGAATACCGTCGTCTGGGTAAGACAGTGAAAGATGGTTATAACGACATGGAAGGTGACTTGAACATCTTGAAGTTCTTCCGTACAAATGATGAAAACCAGTTCTTGTATGAAAATACAATGAACCGCAACGCTAACAACGGTGCTGCTAGCCTGAACTTCTTAGGTGAAACTAACTTGGCTGACAAGCCTGCTAACGCCCAGCTGCCGTTCCTGGTGGATACTGCTTACATCCGCAACGAAACACGTAAACCGTTGTATCTGCTGTCTGTACGTAATGAATTTGTAAAAGGAAAAGAAGCTGTTGCATGTCCGGATCACGGATTCGATCCGAACTGTCCGCACTGGACTGCAGGAACTCCTGACCATCGCACTGGTGCTTACCTGGTAGCTTTGGACGATTCTATCGCTACTTATGCACAGGCTAAATATCAGGGTAACATTCGTTTGGCATTCGTTGATGCTACACACGTAGGCGACTCTCTGATCATCGCAAGCTCTAAGTATACTGGTACAAAGACTGCTAAGAACGATACATTGAGCTTCGTTAAGAAAGACGGCAAACAGAGAATGAACGCTGCTACATTCGCATTCAAGTTGGTTGACCGTGCTGTTGATCCTGAAGGCGACAAGGCTACATTCATTATCGAAGCTGTTCCGGCTAGTGAAAATGGTCCTGCACGTTATGTACGTGTTCACAACACAGTACCTGTATTGGTAGACAATATTGCTGAAGCTGCAACATTCGAAGTAATGGCTGCTGCTGAAGGCGAAACAGCAACTTCTAACGAAGGTATCGAAGCAACAGGTGTATCAGTTGTTGCAACTAACGGTGCCGTAATCGTTAAGGGTGCTGAAGGCAAGAACGTTGTAATCACTAACGTACTTGGCCAGCAGGTTGCTAACACAGTCGTTTCTTCTTCTGAAGCATCAATCGCAGCTCCTGCCGGTATGGTTGTAGTAGCTGTTGAAGGCGAAGCCGCTGTAAAAGCAATCGTAAAATAAGAAGTAATTTATAATCAAAATATTCTAAATCAATTACCGCGCATCGTAGGGGCGGTTCGCGAACCGCCCCATGATAATTACCCTGCGACAGGCGAACAAGCGGTGAGATATTAATATTAAAGTAATGAAATAAAAGTTCTTTCTGTCCGACCTCTGTGAAGAGTGAAGACAGGTAAAAAGTAAGCCCCGACAGGTACTCCTGCCGGGGCTTTTGGGTTGTAGTGCTCTATTTCTACAATGTTTTTACAGCTGCACTTCGATTTTCAGTTTGCCACCGAGCCCACGTTCTACGATATCAAATAAAGTTTTGAGCGTGATGTTTTCACCATCATTTCGTATGAGGTATTATTGACTTAATTTAAGTAAAGAAATTTTGGGGTATAAGGTTTATAGATCGTGTAATTGAGTTTATTCATTAGTGAAGAAAAAGTGGTAGAATCCGGCTTTTTTTAGTTTTTGTGCCTTATTTCATGAAAAAAACTCTTTTGAGGGTATTTGTGCTCGAACACACAATGTTTAAAACACTAAAATTTACGTGATGAAAAACATGGTTTTATATTTTGAAAAACAGTAAGTTATGTAGTGAATTGTAGTGACTAAAGAAAACGTCCCTTTTTTCTCGTCACAAAAATACGACAATATTTTTAACCGACAATCATTTAACCAATCTTTTTTATTGTTTATATGTCCTTTCTTATCAGGATGATAGAAAAACGAGGACGAAGTTATCTCTTTTTTACATGAAATCAAAACCGAACCCAGAAAATGACGAGAAAAAAGGGACGTTTAAATTCGTCATTTGACGATTATCAATGTCTGAGAGGAATTTATAATTCGAATTTTAGTATAGTTTTATTATTAATTAAATTTATTGATTATGAACAAAAAGTTTTCTACGTTGATGGCTGTCCTATTGACAGCTGGCGCATGGACGACACTGGATGCTGAAGTTGTAGTGGTTGATGCCCCTGCGATTGGTAAATCTTATGTGTTGGGTTCGGCAGCACCCGGTGGCAATGATGTAACAAATCTAGTAGTTACAGCTGGTACAGTTACTGCCAACGGAACTGTTGCTGCTTTTGGTCAGGAATGGACTTTAGAAGCTGTTACTGGTTCTACTACTAATTTTTATTTGAAGAATAGTGCAGGAAGCTATTTGCATGAAGGTACTGGTGCCGATGAGACACAAGTAATAGCAAATAAAACTGATGCTACTATTGTACAGTTCAAGTTGAGCGATAACAAAATTGAAGTAGCAGTGGCTGGTACTAGTGGCCTTAATACGGTAGGTCATTTCTTAGTTGCAAATTCTACAGATTTAAAGACGGCGGCTAGTACGAATGAAATTATCACGTTAGTAAACAAGGCTGAATCTTCATTGGTCTTATCAGAGGGTAGTATAGATCAAACTGTAGACTTAGTTGCAAGTCCGGAATTTGGTAAAGATGTGTATTATTTCATCGGGTCTAGCATCACTGCAGCTAATGTGCTGTTCTACGACAAAGCTGATAAAACAACAAAACCGAAGCTTGCTTCTGCTCTGACTAGTGCTGAAGTTGATGCTGCTTTATGGAAAATAATAAAAACAACAAAAACTGTAGGCAGTGAGAAAGTAGACTATTATCAGTTTGTCAATAAAGCAGATCCTAGCATAACTGCAGCTATTAGTAATACTTCTGAGTTCTATGCTAATACAGCTTATGCGAATGGTTTTACATTGTTTATCTCTAAAGATGCAGCTGTAACTGACGCTTTTGCTCCTGGCATTGCTACTGCAGCTGCTACTTTCGGTATCTACAATGCTACATTAGAAGCATTTAAAGGTGAAACATTGAATGATTTGCTGAGAAATGGTTTCAACCTGACAGTTAAAGTGACTGAAAAGGGTAACGAAACTCTTAATGATGTAGCTGCTTTTTCTGGTAAACTGACTGCTGTTAAAGATCTAACTGGTGCGGCTGTGACTACTGAACCTGCTTATTGTCTGAAATCAGGTAACAAATTCCTAGTATTGAATACAAAGAAATCTAACAGTAATGGTGATGGTGTATTTGAACTGGTAGAAACTGTGACTGCTGATCATTTGGCATATTTCAGTGTTATGCGGAGCAATGCTTATACAGCTACAAATGTTGTTGCTGAATTGCATGTAGCAGCTGCAGCAGATATGCTTAATGCAAAGAAAGCGGTTGTACATAAAATCAATAATGCTTATTTCCTGACAGCTAAGGCTACTTTGGGAACAGATGATACACTTCCGTATCTGAGCCTGACATCTTCTAATATCGCTGATTACAAGCAGTTCCTGGGTAAATTCATGAACATTACTTTTGTAAGTGATGAAACTGAAACTGCTTCGGATATTGCATACAAGAAGAATGGTGTTTTAGCAACTGCTGATTATACAGGTAAGGAAGCTGACTATGTAAACAAGAGCACTGTATTATTGACTTCTCCGGAAGCTCAGTGGGCTGTGACTGCTGTTGATGTAAATAAAGCGAATAATCCGATGACTTTGACAAACCGCGAAAGTGGTGAAACTGTTACAAATGTTATCTTACGCGAAACTACAGTAAGTAATGAATACCTTGTTGAGTCTGCTTCTGTAACAAATATGAAAGACGATATTATCAAAATTGCATTTGTAACGAACCGTACTAAGTACGATGGTTTCAGAACTGCAACTGTAAACGAACTGAGAAATCAGGTATTCAATATCGGTCAGTATCATAACGAAACTGGTAATACAGCTGGTTACTGGGCAGAAAATCATCAGAGCAATGGTACTCACCAGTTAGGTGTTACTAATAATATTGCAAATGCTGCTGAATGGACTTTGCGCTTGGATAAGAAGTTGAAGAGCGGTAGTGAAATCTCTGAAGTAGATACAGTATTCATCCTGACTCCGATGGCTACTATACAGAACGGTAAGTTGGTACAAGGTAATGTAGGTGATAAAGATGTAGTTGTCGATACATTGGCAGTTCTTCCGTATCAGATTCAGAACAAAGCGAACTTGGAATATGTAAGACTGGAAAGTGCTACTAACCTGGATTATTATGTATGTCACGAAGTGGCTGATACTAGAGTTGAAGATCGTTTCGCCTTGAAGGCAAAACCTAACGGTACATATAATATTGTTACTCTACCTAATCGTCAAAATAATGTTTCTCAAGACGCTCTCGCTGCTGATAAGATATATGTAGGTAACAGTAACCAGTGGGGTTCTTTGAAACCGACGGAAACTTATAAAGCTGACGATAACTCTTTGATGGTTCTGAACTTGATCGACAGACCTGAATACCGCAAGGTTGCAAAAGCATGGGGTGACGTAGTGAAGATTTATCGCGAAGAATATCCGACAGAAGTATTGTTTGAAAAAGCTGACGTTAAGTCTGTTGTAGACAATGATACTTTGAGCTTCCTGAATGTGAACAATAGTGTAACTGGTGCAAATCCTGCATTGTTCATCGATACAGCTTATGTAAACCGTGTGGATGCAGACGGTATCGCTAATACTTGCTACCAGTATCTGCTGGGTCTGAGTGTGAAGGAAGAAACGACAACACATTGTGACTATAATCCGGAACACAATACACCTGAATGGCTGGAAGCTAACGGTGGTCCGTGCTCTGATGCGAAATCGTTCACAGCATTGAAGGGTCGTTACCTGATCAACCTGATCGATACGGCATATGCTTATAAACAGGAACATATGCACAATAATCCGTATATCAATATGATAGAAGCTGACGAAAACCTGGCTAAATTGTCATTCGTAGAAGGTTATCATAAAGATGATACGCTGTATATTACTCGTAAGGGTGGTGAAGTCGTTAAATTGGGTATGGATTCTCCTGACTTCAATGTGGCTAAGTTTGCTTTCCGTTATGTAGATAACGATGCAAATTCATTCAAGATCCAGACACAGTACAAAGATTATAGTGCACCTACTAAGGATCTGTTTGAAAAATCTGCAACTAACGAAGGTTACTTACGTTGGGTGAATGGTACTGTTGTTGTAACTAATAAGTTTACACACGGTGAAACATTCAACATGGAAGAAGCTTACAACGGCAATCCGGTTGCTAACGAACAGGAACCTTCTGTAACTACATTCACTGTTATCTCAGGTAACGGTTCAGTAACAATCAAGGGTGCTGCCGGTAAGACTGCTGTGATCAGCAATGTACTGGGTCAGACTGTTGCTAGCACGGTTCTGTCTTCTGACGAAGCTCAGATCAACGTTCCTGCTGGTGTAGTAGTTGTAGCTGTTGAAGGCGAAGCTGCTGTTAAAGCAATTGTAAAATAAGAATTAAAAATCAAATAATTTAGATACCACGCAGCTATGTATACCCGCTAAGTACCCTGCGACAGGAGAACAAGTGGTATCAGTAATACTAAAGTAATGAAAATAAAGTAACTCTGTTTTACCTCTGTGAAGAGAGAGTACAGAAAGAAAGCCCGTTTAGAAGTTCTGCCGGGCTTTCTGTATTTTATGAATATGAGTTGTTTTCTCAAGCGATTGCGATCGCCAACACGCTGACCCGTACTCCGGGAATCGCCAGCAGTGCTTCGGCGCAGGCTCCGATGGTGGAGCCGGTAGTAATGACGTCATCTATCAGGAGAATATGTTTCCCCTCCAGTTCTTTATGGTCTGCGACCGAGAATATATCCTGTACGTTCTGCCAGCGTTCGTATGTCTGCCGGCTGGTCTGCGTGTCTGTCTCTTTGATACGGCGGAGGCTGGTGGTATCTATCGGAAGTTTTAAAACACTGTTCAGTCCCCGGGCTATCCATTCGGACTGGTTGTAGCCGCGCTGCTTCCTCTTCTTGGGATGGAGCGGGACAGGCAAGAGCAGATCCGGGCAATCTGTCAGGAAAGCCTGCCGATAGTTCAAACCCGCCATGCGTCCCAGGCGGAAACCGATCTCGCGGTTGTCGTGGTATTTCAGGGAATGAATGAGCTGTTGCACATGGCCGCCTTTTTCGTAATGCAGAAAAGCGGCTGCCCGGTAAACGGGTACTTTCCCGGCAAACAGATACGTCGCCGGGTTCTCCTTCAAGAAATCATATCCCGTGCGGGGTAGGTCACACAAGCATGTTAAGCAGATATGTTCCTCTCCTCCGGTGAGGGGTGTCTGGCATATCATGCAGAGCTTGGGGAAGAAGAGATTCAGCAGGTCATTCAAAATCTTCCTCATAGTCGTTACCGTTGAATAGTTGTTTCAGGCAACGGGAAGCTTCACGGCTCTCAAAACCACGGCCGGCAGCAAAACGCAGAAGTTTGATATAAATATCCCGGTCGTCTTTCCCTTTGGTCGATTTCTTTTTCGCTTTAAGAGACGATTGGAGGATATGAGTATATTCTGTTTCGTCTATCCCCTCCAGGGCTTCCGCACGTATGGGAGCGGGGATGTTTCTTTTTTGAAGTTCATAAGCGATTTTGATGCGTCCCCATTTGTTGAAGCGCAGCTTGTCGTTTACAAAGTAACGGGCAAACCGGTGTTCGTCGATGAACTTTTCCTGAAGCAGACGGGCGATGATACGTTCGCCTTCCTCCTGGGTGAGACCGGCTGCTTTGATCTTCTTTTGCACGTCCTGGATGCAACGTTCGGCTGTCGAACAATAAGCGGCAGCACGGCGCAACATTTCCGCTTCGGTTATCTGTTCCATGTCTGTGCCTTTACAAAGCGGTCTTTCCCGGACAGGTCCTGGATCAGTTCTACGTTCTTAAATTCCATCATGCGCAGCATGTTCACAACGGCTTCACCCATCTGTGAGTTGATCTCCAGATACAGGTATCCTTTTTTCTTCAGTTTCTGTTCGGCGAAACGCGCAATGCTGTTATAGTACAGCAAAGGATTGTCGTCGGGAACGAACAAGGCGAGTGGCGGTTCATAATCGAGGACGTTTTTCTCCATCTCCGCTTTTTCCTTCTCCATCACATAAGGAGGGTTGCTGACGATCACGTCGAACTCATCTTCTATGGAATCGGCTGTTTTGGATGGTTGAAGAATGTCCCTTTCGTAAAAAAAGAGTTGTACGCGATTATGTATAGCGTTTCTTTGGGCTACCTTCAGGGCTTCCGGCGAAATATCGAGTGCCGAAACCTGTGATTTGCTCAGTAATTTCCGCAGAGTGATAGCAATACAACCGCTGCCGGTACCAACATCCAGTATGTCGATACTTTTCTTGGGATAATCGTGTACGATCAACTCGACCAGTTCTTCCGTTTCCGGACGCGGGATCAGGACTGACGGGTTTACCAGGAACTCGAATCCGTAAAAGTCGGTTTTGCCGAAAATATATTGGATCGGTTCGTATTTTGTCAATCGTTCTACGATATTGTGAATCTCGGTCTTTTCCTTATCGGATAATTCTTTATCTTTGCAGAGTAAGAATTGATGCGGCTGGATATCGCACACGCGCTCCATTATCAGGCGAATGAATGCTTTGATTTCACTTAGCGGATAATAATCTTTGAGCGTATTTTGTATATAAGCGACAGTCTCAGTCATAACAATGTAATTTTAATGCAAAAGTAATGCAAAAACCATTTATACGCAAAGAAAATGGTCGAGGTTGAAAATAAATATATGGCGCGCTGTATTTCTCTGGCCCGTAACGGGATCGGGAATGTGGCGCCAAATCCGATGGTTGGGGCTGTGATTGTACATCAGGGGAAAATTATCGGAGAGGGCTATCACCGGAAATATGGCGAGGCACATGCCGAGGTGAATGCGATCGCTTCGGTCCGTGATGAATCTTTGTTGAAAGAGGCGACGATATATGTGAGCCTGGAACCCTGTTCTCATTATGGGAAAACACCTCCCTGTGCTGAACTCATCATCAAAAAGCAGATTCCCCGTGTTGTGATCGGATGTCTGGATCCCTTTCCTGAAGTTTCGGGGAGAGGAGTGAGGATGCTTCGTGAGGCAGGTGTGGAGGTGGTGACCGGCGTGATGGAGGAGGAAGCCCGGGAGTTGAACCGGGTGTTTATGACTTTCCAGGAAAAGCGACGGCCTTATATCTATCTGAAATGGGCGCAGAGTGCGGATGGTTTTATGGATCGGCTGCGGACGGATAATTCGTTGCCGGCTGTCGTGTTGTCTTCTTCGGAGACTTTGCGCAGGGTACATCATTTGCGGGCGAATGTGGCGGCTATCATGGTCGGCACACAAACGGCTTTGCTGGATAACCCCTCGTTGACGGTACGCCATTGGGCGGGGAAATCGCCTGTAAGGGTGGCTCTCGACCGGACTTTACGTATCCCGCCTCATTATCATCTGTTGGACGGGGCGGTGAAAACGCTGGTTTTTACAGCGGTGGAGGCTGTCAGCCGGGAGAATGTGGAATATGTCACGATTGATTTCGGGCAGCCGGTTTTGCCGCAGGTAATGCGTGAGTTGTATGTCCGTAAACTGGATTCGTTGATGGTGGAAGGGGGAGCTACGCTTCTCGGTCATTTTTTGGAGGACGGTTTATGGGATCAGATGTTGGTTGAAACAGCCCCGGTCAATCTGGAATCGGGCGTGAAAGCGCCGGATCTTAGCTGGGTGGCATCTCTGTCGCTGACAGACGTGAAAAAAGTGCAGGATCATGTAATCTCTGTTTTTTTACGGAAAAATCAGTGAGCGAAGTAGTTTAACGGAACTAAAATATTATAAATATTAGCCGATATTGGGAATAAAGCAAAAAATGTTTCTACTTTTGTGGCTTTATATGCAACAAACTTATTTTTGGATGAAAAATAGAATAGTACTATTTGTAGCGGGATGTATTGCATTGTTTCTGTCTTCTTGTCTGAATTCGGACGATCAGGAGTATGAAATACCTAAGGATTGTCAGATAACGTCTTTTTCTTTAAAAAGTGATTCTGTCAAAGGGTTGGAAGCAGTGAAGTTTGTGATCGATCAGGTAAACGGACGTATTTTTAATCCGGACTCTATGCCTTTCGGCACTGAGATCGAGAAAGTTGTCTGTACGATATCGCGTGCGTCCGGGTTGGCTTCTATCGAAGTGACACAGGAGGCGTTGCCGGATTCTACCTTTTTCTGGAATACGGAAGATTCTTTGGATTTTTCCAAGCCGGTTAAATTTGTGACGGCTGCGTATGATGGCATCACCAAGAAAACTTATATCGCACAGGTCAATATCCATCAGGTAGTACCTGACTCCATGAGCTGGGAGCTGTATGCTAGCAACGTGTTGGGATTTCCGGTGAAGGAACAGAAAGTGGTTACCTGGGGAGATCAGGAGAACGAGTACTATTATATGTACGCACAAGCTGCTGATGCAAGCAAAGGATATTCATTGCACACCTCTTCTGTGTCGAATGCTATCTCCTGGACGGAAATGACGTTGAGCGGGCTGCCTGCTGGCGAAGTCCGTCTTTCACAGATGACAGAATATGAGGATGCTTTGTTTGTGCCTACCACAAAAGGGGCACTGTACCGCTCTGTAAACGGACAGGACTGGACTCTGGTCGATCAGTCTAATAATGTAAAAGCATTGCTGGGAGCAATCGCAGCAGTCGATAATAATGTATTACAGCAACCTTCGTTCCTGTCTGCCATCGTAGATAATAACGGAACGCTGGATTTTGCTTATCTGAACGAAGAGATGAAATGGACAATCGGTGATGCCGTTCCTGACGGATTCCCGGTTAGTGGTTTCGGCTCTTTAGCTTCCTATTCTACCGGCAGCAAGCAGAACAGTCTGACGGTTGTTGCTGGAAAAGACAAAAACGGTAAATTGCTCAACTCTGCCTGGGCGACTATGAATGGCGGACAGTGGATATTGCTGACAGACGAGGAATCTGACTATTTCGATAAGCGGGAAGGTGTAATACTTTCTGCTTATGATAATAAGTTCTGTCTGATAGGCGGTATCGACGAAGCAAATAAAGCACGGAAAGATTTATATTTCTCTATAGATGGTGGTGTGACATGGACGTTGTCCGACACATTAACCGTGATGCCGGATAATTATAAAGCACGAGGTTTTGCATCGGTATCGGTGGATAAAGATAATTTCATGTTGATTTTCGGAGGAAAAGAGACGAATAATGCAAATGATTTGGATCAGATCTGGAGAGGTCGCATAAACCGCTTAGGTTTTAAGGATTGAGAAAGTTCGTGAAGTGTAGTATAATTTTAAGAAGATTTTAGCGTTAGAAAAGAGGTGTAGTAACATAACAGCATTGCCATATGACTTCAACTTTTTTTCAACGGGTTCTTATACTGATACTGCTGGCCGGTTCATTTACCGGTATTCACGCGCAGGAATATAAATATGAAATAGGCGGAATGGCCGGAGGCGCTTTCTATATGGGGGATGCCAACAAAAATGCTTTCTTCAAAGGAATGAATCCGGCGGTGGGAGCAGTGTTCCGCTATAACGCCAACTTCAGATGGGCTTTTAAGGCAAATCTGATGTGGGGACAGGTTTCGGGCAGCACGGAAGGACTGGAGAATGTTTTTCCGGACAATGCGCAGGCATCGTTTAGCCGTAGCCTGGTGGAGCTGGGCGGACAGATGGAGTTTAACTTCTTTCCGTACAGTGATAAGTTTGATTACGCAGGGGCGAAGCGTTTCACTCCATACGTATTCCTGGGACTGGGAATTACATACGGCACAGGGAATGAAGCGTTTTTCGGACCGAATATTCCCTTGGGAGTAGGCGTGAAATATAAGATAAAGAACAGGATCAACCTGGGTTGCGAGTTCTCTTTCCGTAAATTGTTCGGAGACAATTTCGATGTTACGGACGGAAGCAATGCAATGCTGGATAATCCTTATCAGATAAGCGGCAGTTTTTTGAAGAACAAGGATTGGTATTCATTTTTACTGCTATCTGTTACCTGGGACTTCGGTCCGCGTAACAGGCCATGTAATAGTATAAACAGTAACAGTACGTTTAGATACTGAGAAACACTATGTCATTGATAGAGGAAATAGACAAAAATCGCTTGCCGCAACATGTGGCGATTATTATGGATGGAAACGGACGTTGGGCCAAAGCACAGGGGAAAGACCGGAGCTATGGGCACCAGGAAGGCGTTGTCTCTGTTCGTAAAGTGGTAGAGGCGGCAACGGCTATTGGGCTGAAATACCTGACAGTGTATACGTTTTCTACAGAGAATTGGAACCGGCCGGAAGAGGAGGTGAGGGCGCTGATGAGCTTGCTTGTCTCTGCCATTCATCGGGAAACACCGGATCTGATGAAAAATAATGTACGTCTGATGGCGATCGGTAATCTGAACCGTCTGCCGGAAGATGCGCATGTAACGTTGCTGAAATGTATCGAACAAACTTCTGCCAATACGGGGACGACTCTGGTATTGGCTCTTAGTTATTCATCCCGATGGGAAATAACGGAAGCTGTCAGACAGCTCGCCGTCCTGGTAGAGGAAAAGAAAATAACCCCCAACGATATAACCGAGGCAGTTGTCTCGGACCACCTGACGACTAAAGGCATTCCTGATCCGGATCTTCTGATCCGAACCGGAGGAGAAAAACGCATCAGTAACTTTTTGCTGTGGCAATGTTCGTATGCGGAGTTCTACTTTACCGATGTTTTTTGGCCGGCATTCAGAGAAGAAGAGTTGTATGAAGCTATATTGTATTACCAGCAACGTGAACGCCGTTTCGGTAAGACAAGTGAGCAATTAATCTTATAAACAATAGCTGTTATATGTACAAAAGAATAGTGCTGTTTTTTATTTTCCTAGGTTTTGCCTGCGGAGCATTTGCCCAGGAAAGTGACACTACCAAGGTTGAAGCACCGGCGGAAGTGCCGGTCATTAATTACTCGATATCGCCTAAACGGTATAAGATTGCCGATATTAAGGTGACGGGTATTAAGAATTATGATGATTTCGTGTTAATCGGTTTCTCCGGACTATCGGTCGGCGATGTAGTTACCGTACCCGGCGACGAGATTACAGCAGCGGTAAAGCGTTTTTGGAAACACGGATTGTTCTCGGATGTAAAAATCCTGGCAACCAAGATTGAAGGCGACGAGATCTGGCTGGAATTTCAGTTGAAGCAACGTCCCCGTATATCGGAAGTAAATTATCATGGTATCAAGAAAGGAGAGCGGGAAGACCTGGAAGCCAAGCTGGGCTTGAAGAAGGGATTCCAGATCACTCCGAACGTGATAGACCGTACAAAGATCGTTATTCAGAAGTTCTTTGACGGCAAAGGTTTTAAGAATGTAGACGTTGATATTGTACAGCGCGACGACTTGTCAAAGGAAGGCGAAGTGATCGTCGATATCAATATCGATAAGAACGAAAAGACTAAGATTCATCGTATTTACTTTGAAGGAAATAAGGAACTTACTGCCCGTGACCTGAAAAAGGCGATGAAGAAGACAAACGAAAAGTTCAGTCTGCCGAACGACTGGAAGACCAGTATCCTGGAAGCATTCAGTACGAAGAAGTTTACTACTGAAGAATACGAAAAAGATAAGCAGAACATTATTGCCAAGTATAACGAACACGGTTATCGTGATGCCGTATTGCTGGCTGATAGTGTTGTGAACTACAATGAGAAGAAAGTCGATATCTACCTGAAACTGGAAGAAGGAGACAAGTATTATCTGAAAGACATTCGTTTTGTGGGTAATACACAGTATGCTTCAGATTACCTGGAAGCTATCCTCGGAATGAAGCCGGGTGAGGTGTACAACCAGAAGAAACTGACCGAACGTCTGTCTACGGATGAAGATGCCGTATCCAATGTGTATTACAATAATGGTTACATCTTCTTTAGTGCCGACCCGGTGGAAGTAGATGTGGATAACGACTCCATCTCTTTGGAAGTACGTATCCAGGAAGGTCCGCAGGCTACCATCAACCGTGTAATCATCAATGGTAACGACCGTCTGTATGAAGATATCGTACGTCGTGAGCTTCGTACCAAACCGGGTATGTTGTTCAGTCGTGAAGACTTGATGCGTTCCGTTCGTGAAATTGCCCAGATGGGACACTTCGACCCTGAAAACATGGATCCGAAGCCAATTCCCGATCCGGAAAACGGAACAGTGGATATTCAGTATAACCTGACGTCAAAGGCCAACGACCAGATCGAGTTCTCGGCAGGTTGGGGACAGACAGGTGTGATCGGTAAGCTGAGTCTGAAGTTTACGAACTTCTCCATGAAGAACTTCCTGAATCCGAAGACCTATAAAGGTATCATTCCGCAGGGTGAAGGTCAGACTTTGACATTGAGCGGTCAGACCAACGGACGATACTATCAGGCATACAGTATTTCATTTATGGACCCGTGGTTCGGTGGCAAACGTCCGAATACACTTTCTGTAAGTGCTTATTTCTCTAAACAGACTGATATCAGTAGTAACTACTATAATAATAGTATGTCTAATTATTATGGAGGTTATCCTTACTATGGTAGTTATGGCGGCATGTATGGCGGATACTATGGTAATTATGGTGGTTACTATAATAATAACTACGAACTTGCCTATGACCCGGATAAATCGATCATGATGTTCGGACTTTCTGCCGGTTACGGTAAACGTTTGAGCTGGCCTGATGACTACTTCCAGTTCATGGCAACTTTGAACTATCAGTTGTATATGATGCATGACTGGGCATACTTCCTGGTTCAAAATGGCAATTGCCATAATATCAACCTGGAATTGATGTTACAGCGTAACTCTATCGACAACCCGTTGTATACTCGTCGTGGTTCACAATTCTCTTTCTCCGTCAGTGCGACTCCTCCTTACTCTTTGTGGGATGGAAAGGATTATGAAAATATGAGTGACAATGATGAAAGTAAATTTAAGTTCATCGAATACCATAAATGGAAGTTCAAAGCAAAGATTTTCTCTCCGTTGGCTCCTATGGCTATCAAACGTACGCCGGTATTGATGACCCGTGTGGAATACGGATTCCTGGGATCTTACAACAAACATAAACGTTCTCCGTTTGAAACATTCTATATGGGTGGTGACGGTATGAGCGGATATTCCAGTACATACGCAACGGAAACGATCGGTTTGAGAGGTTACGAAAACGGTAGTATCGCCGGTAACGGTGGCTATAACTCGTATGGTTATGCTTACTCTCGTTTGGCAATGGAGTTACGTTATCCGTTCTTGCTGGAACCGTCTTCTACTATTTACGGTCTAGTGTTTGCTGAAGCTGGTAACGCATGGAGAGATTTGAAGAGCTTTAATCCGTTTGACTTGAAACGTTCTGCCGGTGTCGGTGTTCGTATCTTCCTGCCGATGATCGGTTTGATGGGTATCGACTGGGCATATGGTTTCGACAAGGTGGATGGTTCACGTAGTGCAGGTGGTAGTAACTTCCACTTCATTATCGGACAGGAGTTTTAGTTAATTGAGAATTAAAAATTGAAAATTGATAATTGGTTATGCTGTTAAAGTGTTAATTGTGTATTATTAATTTTCAATTTTCAATTCCCCATTTTCAATTCTCTTATCTTTGCGGTCAGAGAGTGAAACTATAAAAAGAAAGCGTATGAAGAAGATTATTGTTTTGAGTTGTATGATGCTCCTCTGCTCTTTTGCCGGTATGGCGCAAAAGTTTGCTTTGATAGATACGGAATATATTTTGAAAAATATTCCGGCTTATGAAATGACAAATGAACAGTTGAGCCAGATATCGAAGAAATGGCAGAACGAAGTGGAGGCGCTCCAGCAGGAAGCACAGAATATGTATAAGACTTATCAGAGTGACCTGGTGTTCCTTTCTGCCGAGATGAAAACAAAGCGTGAAGAAGAGATCGTGAAGAAAGAACAGGAAGCACAAGATCTGAAACGCCAATATTTCGGACCGGAAGGTGAGTTATATAAGAAACGTGAGAGTTTGGTGCAGCCTATCCAGGATGAAATATATAATGCGGTGAAAGAAATATCGGAAGACAAAGGGTATCAGCTGATTCTCGACCGTGCTTCTGTTATGAATAATATTATTTTTGCTTCTCCGAAAATAGATATCAGTAATGAAGTGCTGTTAAAGTTAGGATATTCAAAATAAATGCTTACATTTGTGCGCTTTATGCACAAAAATATGATTGATTAATAACAAGTAATATTTTATAGAAAATGAAGAAACTGATTATTTTTTTGTTGATGATCCTGCCGTTAGGCGTTTTTGCTCAGGAAGCTAAAGTAGCAATCGTAAATTCAAATGAAATTATGGCTGCAATGCCGGAATTGACTGCTATGCAGGAAACGATGAAGCAGATGAATGACAAATATGCTGGCGAGATGAAGACGATGGAAGATGAATGGCAGAAGAAATATGCTGATTATATCGCTCAACAGGATTCAATGACTGAAAATATCAAAGTAAGAAGAATGCAGGAATTGCAGGATATCGAACAGCGTGTTCAGAACTTTACACAGGTAGCTCGTCAGGATATGGACAAAAAACAGCAGGAACTGTTGGCTCCGATCCAGGACAAGATCAGAACAGCTATCAAGGCAGTAGGTGATGAAAAAGGCTATGCTTATATCTTCGATAACAATCCTGGTATCGTTCTTTATACTGGTAATTCAGCAATTGATGCAACTCCGCTGGTAAAAGCTAAATTAGGTTTGAAATAATCGATTCTAATTAGGATATAACAAAGGATGCCTTTCTATGGAGGGGCATCCTTTGTTGTATTATAAAAGAAGGAAGAAATATGTTTTCACAACAAACAGGACCGATCGGAATTTTTGATTCCGGCTATGGCGGGTTGACTGTCTTCGATAAGATACGTCAGGCCATGCCGGAATATGACTATATTTATTTAGGAGACAATGCACGTGCTCCGTATGGGCAACGTTCGTTTGAAGTTGTTTACCGGTTTACGCGTCAGGCGGTGTTGAAGTTGTTTGAAGAGGGTTGCCAGTTGGTTATTCTGGCATGTAACACGGCTTCGGCAAAGGCATTGCGATCCATCCAGCAGCTCGATCTTCCCGGGTGGGATACGGAACGCCGTGTGCTGGGGGTTATTCGTCCGACAGTGGAAATAATGGATCAGGTCAGTGTGACCAAACATGTCGGTGTTTTGGGTACTTCCGGTACGATCTCTTCACAATCCTATTCCCTCGAAATAGGTAAAATGTTTCCGCATATGAAGGTGACCGGCGAAGCTTGTCCGATGTGGGCTCCTTTGGTTGAGAATAATGAGTTCGATTCGCCGGGAGCAGACTATTTTGTGAAAAAGCATTTGGAGCATATTCTTTCCATCGATCCACAGATAGATACTTTGGTACTGGGATGCACGCATTATCCTCTTTTAATGGGTAAAATCAGACAATATTTGCCGGATGGGGTTACCGTACTCCCACAAGGAGAATACGTGGCAGAAAGTCTAATAGACTACTTAAAAAGACATCCGGAGATGAACAGGCGGCTTACACGTGGTGGAGAATGTCGTTTTCTAACGACAGAATCGGCTGTAAAGTTTTCAGATGCAGCTTCTGTCTTCTTGAATGATCCGATAGAGGTAGAACAGATATCCATCGATTAAATAGTGTTTATGAGTTGGCAAAAGTATGTTTTCCTGTTGCTGATACTGTGTTTTAGTCCGTTCAGTAGTGCGGAGGAGCTGGATACTTATTTGCGTAATAAAGGGCTGGTGGATATTTCGACTTTGGACTCTACTATTTGTGTACAATTGATCTATGCGACATCCGACAATTTTATGGGGAAAGCCGTTTACTCGGGAATAACACGTGCATGGCTTCACCCGGATGCGGCAAAAAAGCTTGTGGCTGCACAACAATTATTGAAAAAAGAGCAGCCCGGTTTAACGCTGGTTGTATATGATGCCGCCCGCCCGATGTCGGTACAACGAAAAATGTGGGCACTTGTGCGGGGAACAGACAAAGTGAATTATGTGAGTAACCCGGCGAATGGAGGAGGACTGCATAATTACGGGATGGCAGTAGATGTCACTATCCTGGATGAAGCGGGCGTAGCTCTTCCTATGGGAACGCCTTTTGATTTCTTTGGTGAAGAAGCCCATACGAATAATGAAGAGGCTTTATTGAATGCTGGTAAGATAGATCGTACAGACTATGACAACCGGCGGTTGCTACGTCGGATTATGAAACAGGCCGGATTCCGCATCATTCCATATGAATGGTGGCATTTCAATGCTTGTAGCCGGGCGGAAGCCCGGCAAAGTTATTCGGTACTGGATTAATTGATATTCTTTCCGAAAGGAGTCAGTGCGAGGGCTGCCATTTTAAAATGCTGCCTACCCCAGGGAATACCGATGATTGTGATACATAACAGCAAACCGAACCCGAGATGGGTCAGGCAAATCCAGAAACCTCCCAATATAATCCAAAGTATGTTCATGATGATACAAAGGCAACCGCCCGAATTTCCATTATCTGTAACGGTACTCCCGAAAGGCCATAATGCCAGTAGTGCCAGTTTAAGGGTCTGTAACCCGAAAGGAATCCCAATGATCGTGATCATCAGTAGCAGGCTTGAAATCAGATATTCAATACTGGTAATCAATCCGCCGAATATTAGCCAAATGAGGTTGCCTAAAAATTTCATATGTCTCTGAATTTATCGTTTTCACAAATGTAGCATAATTCTCATTAAAAGCAATAGTTATTGAGCCTTAAACGAATAGGCATTGCTCATACTGTCTAACTCCGCAAGCACTTGTTGTTTTACGATCTGGAAGCTGTCGCGAAGTTCCGGCTTGACAGGAAGTGATGGAGGTGCTTCCATATTCAACGGGTTGATCGGTTGTCCGTTCTTATGTACACGGAAGTCCAGGTGAGGACCCGTTGAAAGGCCGGTCGAACCGACATAGGCGATCACTTCGCCCTGCTGAACATGGCTACCCACCTGTATGCCTTTGGCAAACTTGCTAAGGTGCATATAGGTTGTCGTATAGACTGAGTTATGTTTTACTTTCAAAAAATTTCCTCCGCCATTCTGATATCCTTTTGCGATCACAGTTCCGGCTCCGATACTTTTGACCGGAGTGCCGACCGGAGCTGCATAATCGACCCCGTGATGTGCACGGTAGCGTTTCAAAATCGGATGGAAGCGGGCATTGGTAAAACGTGAAGTGATACGGAAGATATCCAGCGGTGCCTTCAGGAAAGCTTTCCGGAGAGAATTACCATCCTGGTCGAAATACTCGAAGACGCTGTCCTGTGTAAAAGGAATGGCTACAAAATCTTTACCCTGGTGGGTGAAGACTGCTCCCTGGATACCGCTTATATTTAAAGCGGTGGTATCATCGATATAAGCAATGTCGTAGAGTACGCGGAAAGAATCCCCTTCCTTTACATCGTAAAAGTCGATTTGCCAGGCAAAAACATCGGCAATATTAATTGCCAGCAACGGGTTTACACCTTTTGATTGCAGCACGTTCCATAGGGAGGAATTGATTGTTCCTTCCACATATTGTCGCTTTAAAGTGATCGGTTTGTTAAATTCATAGGCACTGATCGTATCACCGGTAAAGTCGATTACGGCATAGTCCGTCTTCGTTTTGGCAAAAGCGATATAGCGGATTTGGGCGGCACTATCCTGCATACTGAATGTATAATAGTGCATTCCTGCCTGTAATTTAGTTGGGTCCAGTACCTCGATTGACGAGCGGCTGATGCTGTCCGCTATCAGGGCAGAGAAACCCAGGTTTGAGAAAATGGCGGCAGGATTGTCTCCGTTTTTCATCTTGTATTCTTTGATATCCAGCGTGTCGATACAGATGCCGTATTGATATGCGCGTTGCACACTGTCGATCCATTCGCTGTCAACTTCTTCTTCGCATTGTTTAGGTGTGTTTTTGCAGGAGATACCTAATATAAACAGTAAAATCAAAATAGGTGCAATGCCCGATCTCATCATTATATCCTCATTTATAGTTTGTTCGTCGGGTGCAAACTTACAGAAAATAATGTAAATGCTCAGAAGGATAGGAGCGGCAGAGTGAAAATGGATTGTTAATGTTAACTAAATCCAGTACTTTTGGGGAACAATTTCGACGGATTTAGCGTCTTATCTTTGTAAGTGATATAACAAATAGTATAGAATATGAAAAGAGTGATTTTTTATGTATTGATGCTCCCGATGGTACTTGGGATGATGATTTCTTGTTCTGAAGCCAAAACAGATGCAAAGAAACTGGAAGGTAAATGGAATGTAATAGAAGTAAAAGGTGAAAAGATTCTGAAAGAAGGATTACCTTATATGGAATTTGATATGGCACAAAATAAATTGCATGGAAATGCCGGTTGCAACATGTTCAATTCTTCTTTTACGTTAGATGACAAGGACATTTCTTCAATCACGATAGCACCGGGTGCTGCTACCATGATGGCTTGTCCGGACATGGCGACAGAAGATGCTATCATGCAGGCGATGGGTAATGTGAAAGCTGTAAAAGCCGGTAGCTCAGAGAATGAAATGGTGTTAGTAGACCAGGACGGTAATGTTCTGCTTGTCTTATCTAAAAACTAAAGGAAATGAAGAAGTATCTATATCTATGCCTGGCAGTTGTAGGGATAGCCGTATTTGCTTCCTGTAAATCTCAAAAAGCAGTGGTTGCTTCCTATTCAGACCTGGATGGTGAATGGAGCGTGGTGGAACTGAACGGTAATAAATTAGATCCGGACAAAAGTAACCAGCTTATCGTCATAGACGTAGCGCGCAACCATCTGTCCGGAAATGCAGGATGCAACCGTATGAACGGCAGCATTGAATATTCTGAAGCCCGGAAGAACATCATCAAGTTTCCGCAAGTAGCGACAACGCGCATGGCCTGTCCGGAATTGAAAGGTGAACAGGAGTTTCTGGAAGCTTTGAACAAAGTAGTTCGTTTTGAAGCGGAAGGCGATGTCAAACCAGTGAATACAGTAGCCTTTTACGGTACCGATAATGGCAAACTGATGGTTATTGAAAAGAAGAAATAAGTAATTTCATAAAAAGGAGAGGTGGCCCTGTTGAAGGAGGCCACCTCTTTGAGATTTAAGGATTAAACATAAAGTTTTGTCGCATATTCCCACGCCAAAAGGAATTAAACGTATTATGTCCATCAGAAAACCATCAATAATTTTTTTATAGAGTGAAAGCGTAATTGCATAGTTTTACAACTTGGTCTATGGAGTTAAAGTCTACCTGATTCTCTTCCATGTATTTTTTTAATTGTTCTTTTTGTTTCGGGAATAGTTTTAAAAACTGTTTTTCTGTGGAAAAACGTTTTAACCGTTTGTTTATATCGAGATAGAATTGATATCTTATATTTGCTAATTCTATATTATTTGTATTATCTTCTATTCCATATGAATAGAGGTTTGAGTAGCTGTCTACAGAAGCGGTTTCTGTTTTTCCTCCCATTGATAAATTCTTCTTGATTCTTTTTTCTCCTATATATTGGATGAGTATGATGGGATCGTTTTGTATGACTTCGGCAGCTTCATTTCCTGATATTAGGCGGAAGGTCCTGTTGCCCGCTTTGATGGAGACAATCATGCCTGGATCTGTAAATTCTTTTTTCTCATTATCTTTATCAATGAAGATAAATTCGTTTTTGAACAAATCATAATTGGTAGGTACTTGAAATACTTTTCCATCTTTATAATAGATATAAGAGCTTGTAAAGTCGGGGAATAGATATTGATCTTTTTTCTCTTGACTCCAAAGCGTTGTTGGTATTACCAATAATATAGCTAAAACAATAAAAGCGTGTCTCATGTCTTTTTTTTAGTCTTCTGATGAGGGATAAAAAAGGAGTGTGTATTGGTTTAACACACTCCTTTGTATTTTGTGTTACCAGGTTGTATACGATGTATTTGCTTGTGCAAATTCAGGGGTTACTTCTAACAGATGAACTTGAACTTCATACAAACGTTGCGCTTGCGGAACACCATCCGGACGTATTGCGATATTCTTTACAAGATACTGTTGGGGTTTGGTGTAGTCACCCGGAGTACCTAACTGAGGTGCACCGTTGACCGGTTCCACTGTGCAAGAATAGGAATTTGCCCAAATGAATTCTAATACCATTTCGTGTTGTTTTACAGGCATGACTACGTAACGGAACATATCCTCTTTAGCGCCAGCAGATTCACTTTCAATCTTTTCGATGTAGGCATACGGTTTAACTGATTCGCTATCGAAAGCTGATTTAATGAAAGCATGTCCTTTGTTAGGTGTTCCATAGCCTACTTTGTCGTAAGAAAATAGATGGATGATGTACTTCTTACCTTCCGGTGCAGAACTGTCATCTACTATTTCGAGCGTGTTTTTGACCATTGTTTTTTCACCGGGAGCCAATGTCTTACCTAAAATAGTAATATTTCCCTCAGTGACGTTTGTATATTCGGTTTCACCCAGGAAAGCAGGAATATATGATTTAGCCAAAAAATAATCCAACCACTGTCCGGAAGTTCCGTAATTGATTTGCCATACTTTGTTTTTGAACAATTCACGCGGGCGGTTTCTCATATATCCGCTTCCCAAACCAAGTTCGCTGTAAGCCGATTCTGGAACTTCGTCCCATACGATTCCGCTTTGGCAACCGGACAAGCTGGTTAAACCGAGTGTCAATGCTAATACTATATTTTTAAGTTTCATATTTCTGATTATTTGATACGATTAGTTATAACTTCTGTTTTCCCATCCCGGATTCTGTACAAAGTTGTGATTTGTCTCCAATGTGGATTTTGCAAACGGCAATTTGTAGAATACGGCATTATTGAATTTACGATTATAGTAAGTCGTTTGATCAACCGGACGGATTTCAAAATAAGGCGTGAAGTATTTAGGATCATCTTTTGGTGCCAAATAGCCGTTTTCGCCAACCTTTTCACTTTCGATACCTTTACGGAAGATAAACATGCCTTTAGTCGGTTTGTTTAATTCGTCGATCGTTGTCTTACCCTCTGATTCTCCCCATCTTATCAGGTCAAAGTAACGCTGTGCAGGTACTTCATATGCAAATTCGATACGGCGTTGCAACTTGTATTCTTCCCACAAGTCGTGACCGACTGCTGATGCGTCGAAATTGTCTAAACCGGCGCGGTTACGAATCTGATTGATATACTCTCTTACTTCGTTTTCTTTGCCTCCTAATTTATAAGCAGCTTCTGCACAGTTCAACAATGCTTCGGCATAACGTACCATGAAGTAGCAAGCCGAAGATTGGGTGTAGTTTACTGTTCCGTTTTCGTTGTAACGACCAATGGTGTATTTGGCAGCATAATAGCTGGTCACAGTCGATTGGGCAGCACCGGTAATATCCAGTTTTTCTGTGTGTTTATAATATGTACCCAAAGCACTGTATTTTTCTGTTTTGGTGAATTCGGAATTGTCGATCCATGTACGAATCAGATACCTTTCATTTTCATTTCCTGCATAATAAGAGCTGTCGTAAAGGATAGTTGCGTAAAAACGTTTATCTCTGTCCTTATACATATCCAAATAGTTTTCGCTGGTTGCTGTCAATTGGCCTTTTGAGTTTTGGGTAATACCCATTTCTTGAGCTTGGGTTGTTTTCCACCATTGCATCCATTTGCCAGTCGCTTTGTCTTTCTGGTAATAGCAGTCTACCAATTCTTGAGTAGGATAAGCACCTCCACGACCTCCTTCCCAATCTGGAGCAAAGTCAGTTGTTCCACCATACATTTTTGCCCAAGATACCGGATGCGAATAATTGGCCGGATTGAAACCTGAACGATTTATCTCGTTGAACATCACCGGCCAAATAGATTCGGCGGATGTATGTCCTTTTGAACCATTGAATAATTGCGCATAATCCGGGTCCAGTTCATATTTACCTATGACAGCTTTAGCGGCATCGTAAGCCATTTGGTAATAATGTTTGGCATCTTTGGTGAATTTGTACATCGCTTTGCTTTCTGCCGAGCCGTTCAGTTGGTCGTATAACCCTTTGGCTGAAGCTTCTGCAGCAGCAGCAGCATTCAGAGCAGTTCGCGATTTTAAGATTTGTACGGCATCAGCGTTGATCAGGCCTAATGTCGGTTGGCTTGATACTTTTTTAAACAACTCCAACGATTTGTCGTAATCGGATAAAATCTGATCAAAAACCTCTTCGCGTTTGTTCTGTGGAAGCATTGTTTCATCGAAAATTGTCATCGTCTCAATGATGATCGGCAGGATGCCCCAATATCTTTCCATATCGGCATAGAACAACCCGCGGAAAGCATACGTTTCTGCCAGCAATTGGCTTAATTCGGCTTCTGTGATACCTGGTACTTCCGGAATGCGTTCGATGGCCATGTTGGCTTGACGTATTCTTTTGTATCCGTCACCCCAAGGTGCACCGATTAGACCGATACCGTTCTGTTCATCGTAATATCTGTTGTTGAAGTCATGCTGGCGGAATGTATTCTGGTCGCGGTCGATGTTTCCACAAGCATTGTCAGACCATTGTTCTGCTTGGAATTGTTGGTTGGCACCAGCCGGAGCCCATAAGTAGAACTGGTTCACAAATGCACGCGACAATTGTGGATTTGTCCAAAACTGATCTTCGAATACTGAGGTTGTCGGTTCGATTCCCAGTGGGTCACAACTGGATAAGCAAACCGCAGCAAATAAAGCTATTATATTTAATTTCTTCATTTTATTTAATTCTTATGTGATTACAATGTTAATGTCGCACTTAGTGTGAATGAACGCTGAGTAGGATAACTACCTAATTTGTTTCCACCCCAAATAGAGTTTGCAGGGATGTATTCCGGGTCGGTCAAGTTATGGAACGGATTATCTTTCTTTACCCAAGTGAATACATTGTTGGCAATAAAGTTGACTTGCAATCCTTTAATAACGTCAACGTTCTTCAGTACACGGCGTTTCAAGTCATAACTGACACTGATATTTTTCAGCTTCAGATAAGAAGCGTCATATACCCACATATCGATAAAGCTATAACCCCATGCGATACCAGAATTAGTCGCCATTGGTAATTTATTGTCAACCGGGTTACCAGGTGTATAGGATTCCGGATATAAGAACTTACCGTAATTATAGAAATAATCCTGTTGTGAACGTGCCGGAGAGGTAACGTCACCACTTACGCTGGATGCTCCCTGGAAGAAGAGTTCAACACTGAATTCTTTCCAACCGGCTCCTAAGGTAATACCGTAAAGTGTTTGCGGAGTCGTACCACCACCCTCGATAAAATGATAGTCAGGAATACTCGAAGAACCATCTTTATTGGCATCCACTATTCTCGGTGTACCGATATGTTGGTTACGAGACGGGTTCAGGTATGACCAATACATATCTTCGTAGGAAGTAAAAATGCCGTTGGTAGGCAAACCATACGTATAGGTCGGTTGATGGATATTCTTACCTAAGTCATTCCAGTTAGTATAGTAATAATCTTCCGATTTGTCGGCATGTCTTACGGCTACCTCTTCCCAGTGAGTGAAGTTTGCACCGAGACGGTAGGTGAAATCTCCGATCTTATCATTCCAGTTCAGTGAAAATTCAACACCACCTTTGTGTCGGGTTACGTAAGGAGCGTTCATCTTAGGTGTGTTGGGCAAACCAAGAATCGGGGTATAGACAATTTCCGGGTTCATGTCGATTTCCTCTCCTTTGTTCAGATACAGATACGTGTCGAACGATCCCGTTAAACGTTCTTTGAAGAATCCGAAGTCGACACCGCCACTGATCTGTTGTGATTCACCCCATGTCAGGTTACTGGATACGTTTGATTCTGCCCAGGCTGTGTTGGCTGACATATTTTCACCTAACAGAACTCTTCCGCTTTGCATCGCATATTGGTTCATGTAGCTGAAGGGTTTTGCCAATTCGTCACCCACCAAACCATAACCAGCACGGAGCTTGAATGAACTGATGATGTCCTTGTTAATGATATTCTTGATGAACTCTTCTTCCGTCAATACCCAACCTGCAGATGCTGCATAGAAGAATCCCCAGCGTTTGTCCGGATGGTAGCACAACGAACCGTTGTAGTTGGCACTCAACTGCAACAGGTATTTACTGGCATAGTCATAAGTGACACGACCTACCCAAGAGGCAGAGCCCCATAATCCTTCCGTTCCATCAACTTTGTTCATGCTGGCTCCGGCTTCAATCTGCGGATTGAAAATTGTCGGATAACCTTTTGCTTGAGCGTATGTGTAGTTGGTATGACGTTTCTGGCTGGTATAGTTGACCATGGCCGTCAAGTTGTGCTTGCCGAAAGAACGGGTGTAGTCCGCCTGCAAAATACCGGTTGTCAGAGAGTAGTTGTTCCACGACTGTGCTAAATTGGCATCGTTTGCATTATAAGCACTCTCTTGGGTTGCATACGGGTTACCGTATACTCCGACTTCCGGATGATTGAATGTCTTGTTCATGGAGTTACTGTAGTTGAAGTTGACACTTCCACTGACAGAAAGCCCTTCTACCCAAGGCAAGCTCCATTTCAGACCGATGTTGGTTTGTAGACGGTAATCGTTGGTATTGTTGAAACCTGTACGTAAACGGGAATCCAAACCTCCCGCTTTTTCCAAACCGGTTGTCCACTTTTGAGGAGATTTATACATTTCCTGTCCTTCAATCAAGATATTGTTAAAGATACCGTCACCTCCTGCCGGTTGGTTCTTTTTAGCCATTACGCCATTCAGGTTTAAGGTGAATTTCAGACTCTTGTCTTTCAATAGATAAGCATCTGTGTTGACGATGGCATTGTATTGTTCGTAATCGTATGTGTCACTGATACCGTTTTGCTTCATATACCCTAGACTGGAGTAGTATCTTACTCTTTCGCTACCACCGCGTACGCTCAGATTGGTTTGGGTCATCGGTTGGGTATGGTCAAAGTAATCCCATGCGTTATAGTTTCCGTAGTAGTTTTCTATATCACCACCCTGTGTTACAAACGGGTTGAATAGGTCGTTCACTTGGTCCAGCGTATATCCCATTCCGTACTTTTGGTTTACCATATCGGTTATCTGTTGACGGCCGTATCCTTGTTCTTTCAAATGTCCCATGTAAAATTTGGACATTTCTGTGTTGTTGAAAAATGGGCTTTCTCTTAGGGTTGCGGCTGCGATTTCATTCTTTGTATTCACATAATCCCATGTGTTCATAGCTTTGGGCTTGTAAGATGGAGTCATTATGGTCATTTTCTGGCTAAAAGAAATTTCCAGCTGCCCTTCTTGCCCTTTCTTGGTAGTCACAACGACTACACCATCCTTTGCACGCGGACCGTACACAGCAGTTGCGGAAGCATCCTTCAGGATACTCATGGAAGCGATGTCGTCCGGACGCAAACGGTTGAAGAATACTTCACCTTGATCTGTTTCCATCACAACATCATCAATTACATACAAAATCTTGCTACCGCCACGAATCCAGATTTTGGAAGTTTCACCCGGAGCTCCTGAACGTGCCTGCGTGATGATACCTGATACACGTCCACCTAATCCATCACTAGGGGAGGTTACTGGTAGCTTAGCGATTGATTCTACTTTTACGTTAACGGCAGCAGCAGTTAATGTTTTTGTTTTCTGTACACCGGCAAAACCGGTTACAACCACTTCGTCCAGGGCTTGCGAGTCTTCTGCTAACTTAACATTAATGGATGGTTGTCCTGTGTACTTGATTTCCTGGGTGGTATAACCAACGAAAGATATCTGGATGATACTTCCATTTTTTACTCCCTCTAATGTAAAATTACCGTCTATGTCGGTAATAATACCGTTTGTGGTTCCTTTTACAATTACAGATGCGCCGGTAACTGGACCGAATTCATCCTCTACTGTTCCTGTTACTTTCCCATTTTGTTGAGAAATGTTCACGCTCGATCTGATTGGTGTCGTTTCGGCATTCATGTCACTGGGTGAACATAATATACCTGCAAACAAAATCAAACCAACTGGTTTAAAGTTTTTTAGCATAACATGTGTTTTTTAATAATACTTTATTTTGGAATAATACATAAAGTCTAGGCAAACAATTCCGACTGTCGGAACAAGACTTCTCCGTTCAAACCGCCGCCAGGAGTGATTTGATTGTTTTCACTTCCTGTTGTTACATCTGTCACTTTTGTTATGACCGGTAGACCTTCAGATGTGCCGGATACTATTACAGTTATATTTTTCAACTCTTTTTTTAATTCGGTTTTAGGAGTACAGCGGAGAGTGACACTGTTTTTCGCCGGATCAAATTTGGTATCTGGTCCGATGAATGGTCCGTCAATCCCTAACGAGTTGGTGACAAATCCAAACTCGACTGTAGAGGCATTGTAAAGTTCTGTTTTGGCCTGCTCTTTTAAAGCGTTGTTAGCACTCTCAAGTTCCGATGCAGAAAATTTACTGTTAACAGCTGCCAATTGGCAGAGATCTTTTATTGATCGGTTTGCTTGATAGATTACATTAAAAGTAAAATCGTCTTCACGTTCAGTTAATTTGTTCGGTGTTAATTTACCAGTAATGCTTCGCATTTTAGGATTTGTTAATGTCATAATATAATTGATTTAATTAGTTCGTAGAGAACTAGGGTATATATGACCTTATTCTGCATTAAAAGAGTGATTTTTATTGAAATTTATATTCGGGAAAACTGATTTTGTAAACTTTTTATCGGAAATAGGACACATTATGTCGATATTTTTTTTAATATTTGCAAAATAATTAACCATAGTACTCTACGAACTTAGGTCTTTTGGAAAAGTTATTTTCTTAGTATGTTATTAAGGGCTGTTTTTTTATTCTTTTTAATTCCAATAAATCTGTGACTTGAATGTTGGTATTGTTGCTGCGGAAACTTTTTTCGCAAACAATATAGAGGTTAGATATTTATGTTTATTTTGATTAAAAATAATCAAGCAGGTAAGATTGGTATTATGTTCTCTCTTAATTATAATAGAATTCTATGTAATTATAATTTCCCAGGAATCTTTAAAATAAATCGGCTCCCATATCCTATTTCCGAAGAAATCAGGATATCTCCTTCCAGTCGTTCGGCAATGGTTTTACAGATGGAAAGACCTAAACCTGTACCCTGGGCAAATTCATCTTGTTTGTAAAAACGTTCAAACACTTTATCGATAGCCTCCTGGGAAATTCCAATGCCTGTATCTTCTACATAGATATAAACATTGTTTTCTTCCTTTTTGTATTGATATCCCAGTTTGATATATCCGTCTTTAGTGAATTTAACTGCATTATTTATGAAATTCGTAATCACTTGTGTAAACCTGAGACGGTCGACATGGACTTCGATAGTGGAAGAAGGAGCGTCCTTGATAAACTGAAGATGTTCCGGGATAAGCAAAAGATGGGTCTGATATATCTCGTCGATCAGATCATTTAATTTGAATGTTTCAAAGCTGAATGTCATACGGCCGGATTCGATGCGCGACAACTCCAGGATATCATTGATCAGTTTTAAAAGCAGATCACTGTTTTTATTGATCGTCTCTTTAAATATCTCTTTTTCTTCTTCCGTGATATCGTTCTCTTCCTGTAACAGATTGGAAAATCCAACGATTGCATTTAAAGGAGTTCGTATTTCGTGACTCATATTTGCCAGAAAAGCAGATTTCATTTTATTGGCTTCTTCGGCCTTTTCCTGTAAGATCATCAACTTTTCCTCTTTGTCTTTGAATGATTGTATATTCAGACACAGACCTATAACCGTTTGTTCGGAGTCGACCATCTCCTCACTGTGATTATAACGAAGTTCCCACCAGCAATACCCTTTCCCATCAAAACTGAACCGGCATTGGATGGTCGTCTCATCCCATTGTCCGGTGTAAATATCCCGGATATGACTGCGCAAATGTTCCCGGTCATCCGGATGTGTTATGGCTAATAGTTCAGTAAGAGACATATCCCTCGGCGTGACCTGGTTAGCCGCAAAGAAATCATTTTCAAAAATGAAGAGTCCTTTTTCCAGTTTCCATGCATAGGTATTACCACCTTCCAGCGCGAGTCTCAGAAACCGTCTTTCCTTAAATAAATTAATCTGTATTTGTTTTTTGCGGTTGAACTCACGCCTGTACATGAGAATTAACTTGATAATAACATAGATGATCAATATCAGAAATAAACTCCCCCCAATGATCATCGCTTTATGATAACGTTCATAAAATGGGAGATTATAGATGATGCAGCCTTCCGGCAAATCTTCTTTCTTAATGTTGAAGCGTTCCATTTCGTTCCAGTCGAAAGCATATACTTTCGGACTTTCCATAATAGAATAGTTGGTGGGAGACGCTCCGGACAAGATGTCGGCGGCCCGCGCAGAAACAATATCTGTCTGTATATCCAAAGTCGTGAAGTATCCTCCGGTGATCCCTTTGTCATCATTGAATCCGTTGTTGATCACTGTGAAATTAGGAACATTTGCCAGGCGCCCTATCGTCAGCACATCAAAATCGAGGATGATTTGCAAACAGGCCGTATACGGTTTGTTCTGGAAAATGGCTAACAGGCTTTGGGCTGAAAGAAAAGCTGTTTCAGTCGTGTATAAGACAGATTTCCCTGGTTCACCCGGGCAAATTTCCTTAGGATATTCATTCCTTTTTTGATGGTACAAACCAATACGTAAACTTCTTCCTGTGCCTCTGATCTCTTCCTGGATTGTTTTGAATGACTCCCTGCTCATGAAACGGGCATTCTTGAAAAACAGAATATTGGAAGCACCATATAATTTTTCTATCAGTTCGATTGTTTTCAAGTAATTAGGCTTATCCCAAAAACCGGTGAAGTTGAGATGTTGTTCCAACAAAGCCCAGTTGGGAAAGTTTACGGCGGAAAAGACGACAGGCTTGGTTTTTCCAAGCGGATGGCCGCAGGCCATTAAGGTATAAGTTGCCTGATCGTCATTAACCAAAATAATATCTGGATCCCAACTATTTATGGAATCTAAATAGTGGTACATGCGGGTGTTTTCTTCCTGCTCATTGTAACGTTCGCAATCCAGAAAGAACGTCTTCATATTTACCAGGATATCTTTTTTCTTCAATTTTTGGGCAATCAGATCGCTAAACCTGGAGTAGTTTATAAGGTCTTCCGTGTACGACTGGATAATAAGCACCTTATAGGGGGAGTTGCTACCGGCAGCCTCTATATAACCTTTTATTCCAATAGCGAATAAAAAGAAGAACAGCAATATGTGCCAAAAACGTTTCAATGAGTATTCCGTTATTAACCCTGCACTGTAAGTTTAATATTATAATAAACAGTGTTATGCATGTAATATAATCAGGGCATAACACTGTCGTCCTATTCTTTGTTACGAGTGAGCAAAGATAATTAAAAACCAAATAAAATCAACGGTTATTGGCTCTTTGTTACTTTTTGCGGATAATCCGGATACAGCAGGTACTTTTTTCTCATTTGCTTGTACTTGTCCAGTTCCGGTTTCCAGCTGTCACGGATCTCTTCTTCCGATAATCCCCTGACAATTTGATAACGGAGTTCCTTGGTTCCGGCCAGCAGGTCGAACCATTGCGGGCGGGAGAAAAAGAAAGCTTGTTCGTTCCCGGCTTTATTGTAGAAGTCAAGGAAGAAATGCAGCGTTAATCCTCCCTCGAAAGGATATTCCCGAAGATCGATACCGTAACACTCCTTGTCTTTCTGTAATGGATTCGTGTCGAAACCGGGCAATGATACGGGCGTGAAAGTAAAGTCTCCATATTTTCGGTCCGGAAATCCGATCACCTGGAACGGGTAATAGGTGCCTCGGCCGATACTGATATTGGTCGCTTCAAAAAAGCATAAAGAAGGATATAGCCGGATCGACTGGTCGTTCGGCAGGTTGGGAGACGGCTTGACCGGTAACCAGTAAGGATCGCCATGCCGCCAGTTTTCCATCTTGACGATATGGAGCTTACAGCTGTCCGGATTGCTTTTGAGCCAGCCCTCGCTGTTGATCATCCAGGCAAGCTCTCCGACCGTCAAACCATGCAACAATGGAATCGGGTCGACACCGACAAACGATTCAAAGCCTTTCTGACGCACCGGACCGTCTACGAAGTCATTCGGATTCGGACGGTCGAGCACAAGAAATTCAATGCCGTTCTCAGCACACGCCTCCATGACATAATGCATTGTACTTATATATGTATAGAAACGTGCGCCTACATCCTGAATATCGAATACAACCACATCCAGTCCGCTTAACTGCTCGGCTGTCGGTTTTTTGTTTTTACCGTAGATGGAAACAATAGGAATACCGGTTTTAAAGTCACGACTGTCTTTTACCTCTTCACCTGCATCGGCGGTTCCCCGGAAACCATGTTCGGGGGCAAACACTTTTTTTACCCGGATACCCTGGTCTACCAGTGCGTCCAGCAAATGTTTCTGTTGTTTTTCCAGGATCGAGGTCTGGTTGACGACTAATCCGACCTGTTTGTCTTTCAGTAAGCGAGTGATCACATCCATACGTTCGGCCCCTAAAACCAAAGCACCCTGAGTTGTTGCCGCCTGCAGTTCTGCTGTGAGTAATATGCCGATAAACCAAAGTGTAAGCCTGAAAACTGTTTTCATAATCCGTATCCAACTGTTTATTGCCTGCAAAAGTAGCAAATGTTCGCCTTATTGAAGCTATGAAACGGTTAAATGTGTTTACATTTAACATGTTTGACTTGAACTATCAGGCTTCTTTTTGTGTTGGATTATTACAAACAAAAAGAATAATCATATGGCAACAAGACTTCCAAAAATCAAAGAAAAAGCGAAAACCGAGGCTTTAGTGTTAGATCATAAAGAAGATCGGTATCCGGTACAACAGGTGTCTACTGAAGGTAAAGTAACAAAGAAAAAGGTGAAAGATGCCGTTAAGGAGATTAATCCGGATTTGAACAGCCTCGGATGCAGAGGTTAGTATTTTATCGGCCGGATAATGGATAGCCAATATAAAATATCAGTATCTTCGCAGTCGGATCGGTTAAAAATAAAGCGTAGATAAAATGAATCCTATTGATATTATATCCAAATATTATCCGGCAGGATCGGATGCCTACCATATCCTGGTAACCCATAGCCGGAGCGTGACGGAGAAAGCATTGAGCCTGGCACGTATGCATCCGGAAATGAATCTGGACATTCCTTTCATTGAAGAAGCAGCCATGCTTCACGACATCGGTATCTTTCTTTGCAATGCACCGGAGATCGGTTGCCTGGGTGATGCCGAATATATTTGTCACGGCTATCTGGGTGCCGACCTGATGCGTAAAGAAGGTTTTCCCCGGCATGCACTGGTCTGTGAACGCCATACAGGGACCGGGATAACGGCGGAAATGATAGAAGAAAGACATCTTCCGCTTCCGTCGCGTGTAATGGTTCCGGTATCGTTGGAAGAGCAGCTCATCTGTTTTGCCGATAAGTTTTACAGTAAGACAAAACTGGATAAGGAAAAGCCGGTTGAGAAAGTAAAACAGAGCCTTTCCAGGTATGGAGAGGAGACCGTTATACGTTTTGATAACTGGTGTAAACTCTTTTTAGGGGAATAAAAGCTAAAGGGCTCATTAATTTATTATACATTTGCACGCTGTAACGATTCAGTTGACAGTTGACAGATGACGGATGACAGTGGCTTCATCTCCTATCTGTCAACTGTCAACTGTCAACTGTCAACTTAATTAATGAGACACAGAGGGCTATTTATCCTATTATATTTCCTCACCGGGGCTTTGATGATGTATTCGCAGGAGCTGGTTGCCCCGCGGGATACCGTATTGCCTGTCATAGGGGATACGATAGCGACAGCTGTCACCGATAGTACGGTCCTTGCTTCCGATTCTACTCAGTCTAAGCAGGTAGGACTGGATGCTCCGGTTATTTATCAGGCAAAAGACTCTATGGTGATGACAGCCGGTAACTGGGCATATCTGTATGGTGAAGGAGATGTCAAATACCAACAGATCGGGCTGCAGGCGGAGAATATCGAGATGAGCCTGGACAGCAGCCTGGTGTTTGCCAAATTCGGTCTTGACTCTATTGGTGAAGAGTTCGGTTATCCCTTGTTTAAAGACGGGGATCAAGAGTATGAATCTAAAACGATGCGATATAACTTCAATACCAAGAAGGGATATATCACGGATGTGATCACCCAGCAGGGGGAAGGTTTTGTTACTGCCGGACGCACGAAGAAGATGGACGACGATGTGCTGAATATGGTGGGCGGTAAGTATACTACCTGCGATGAACACGATCATCCTCACTTTTATATTCAGATGACAAAGGCGAAGGTCCGTCCCAAAAAGAATATTGTGACCGGACCGGTTTACATGGTAATAGAAGATGTTCCTTTGTATCCGATCGGCTTGCCTTTCTGTTTCTTCCCGTTTTCGAGTACCTATTCGTCGGGTGTGATCATGCCAACCTATGCCGACGACTCCCAGCGGGGTTTTGGTCTGCGTGATGGTGGGTATTACTTCGCACTGAGCGATTATATCGATTTGGCTGTGACGGGGGAGGTCTATACGAAAGGTTCCTGGGGGCTTCAGGCGCAATCATCTTATAAGAAGCGATATCGTTTTTCAGGGAATTTCAATGCAGCTTACCAAGTAAGTAAGTATGGGGATAAAGGATTGGCAGACTATAGCTTGTCGAAAGACTTCCGGTTGAACTGGACGCACAGCCAGGACCCGAAAGCCAATCCGTACCGGACTTTCTCGGCTAGTGTCAATTTTCAGACATCCAGCTTCGACCGTAACAGTGCCTATGGTATCTACAACCCTAATACGACGAACAATACAAAAGGTTCCAGTATCAATATAACACAGCGTTTTCCGAATAATCCGTTGACGCTTTCGGCAACCATGAACGTGAACCAAAATTCCAAGGACTCGATGATCTCTATGACATTGCCTGACCTGACCATTACTTTGAGCCGTATATTCCCCTTTAAGCGGAAGAATCCGGTCGGTAAAGAACGCTGGTATGAGAAGATCTCCATGAGTTACTCCGGATATTTCAGAAATAGCATCACGACAAAAGAAGATCAGCTGTTCAAGTCGAACCTTATCAAAGACTGGAAGAACTCTTTTGAACATAGCATTCCGGTCAGTGCTACATTTACGGCATTCAAGTATATCAATATCTCTCCTTCGTTCAACTACAAGGAAAGCTGGTATACCAGCAAGATCACTCAACAGTTCGACCCGCAGCTGAACAAGCTGGTAAATCGGGATACGACTTACGGATTCTATCGTATTTATAATTATAATGCATCTTTATCGGCATCTACAACACTGTATGGTTCTTATAAACCGCTACCTTTCCTGGGAGATAAAGTGCAGATGATTCGCCATCGTATGGAACCGTCGATCAGTATCAGTGCCGCTCCTGACTTTGGCAGCAGTATTTTCGGGTTCTATGATCATTACCAGTATATCGATACCAATGGCGATCCGATCGACTATGTGTATTCTCCTTTTGCCCACAACGGTTCTATTCCTAGCGGAAAGCAGGGAAGCCTGAACTTCTCGTTGGATAACAATGTCGAAATGAAGATCAAATCAGACAAGGATACTACCGGTTTCCGTAAGATCAGTCTGATCGACAAGTTATCATTGGGCATGAGCTATAATATGGCGGCAGATTCTTTCAAGTGGAGTGACTTGTCTGTCGGGTTACGTTTGAAGTTCTCGAAGAGTTATACCTTGAATCTGAACGGGCAGTTCGATACCTACACCTATGGTGCAGATAAGAACGGAAAACCGATTCGACTGGATATTCCCCGTTGGAAAGCCGGTAAAGGTATCGGGCGTTTACGTTCGACAGGAACCAGCTTCTCTTATACTTTCAATAACGATACCTTCAAGAAATGGTTCGGAGGTGAGACGGACAGTAATATCCCGGAAGATAATGTGGGTGACGGAGAACTCGAAAATCTGACTGCGGAAAACCAGGACGGAGAAAATCCGGATGGCGAAGGAAAGTCTGAAGGCGGACGTTTGCGCGGCAAGAAGAAAGATACCGGTGAGTATGATGCCGACGGTTATCTGATCTCGAAGATCCCCTGGAGCCTTTCTTTCAATTACAGTATGCAGTTGCGTTACGGTGATTTCGATCCTAACCGGTTAGAGTATAAGTATAAGCTGACGCATGCCCTGAGTTTTAACGGAAATATTCAGCCGACGAAGAACTGGAGCTTTAATTTCAATGCCACGTACGATTTTGACAATAACAAAATTTCGTTCATGACATGTAACGTGACACGTAACTTGCACTGTTTCCAGATGTCTGCAAGCTTTGTACCTGTAGGGCCTTATAAATCATATACATTCTCTATTGCGGTAAGCTCTTCGCTGCTGAAAGACTTGAAGTATAACCAGAGTAGCTCTGCCCGGGAAGGACAGAGCTGGTATTAATTACCACTCTATCGGTTCTTGCCCGGTGGCTATCAAATAATCATTTGCTTTACTGAAATGTTTGTTCCCGAAAAATCCCCGGTAAGCGGAGAGGGGAGAAGGGTGTGCCGATTTCAATATCAGATTGCGTGAAGCATTAATGACCGCCCCTTTGCGTTGTGCATATGAGCCCCAAAGGATATAAACGATGTGGCTGCGCTCTTCTGCCAGTGTACGGATCACGGCATCGGTAAATGTTTCCCATCCCCGGTTCTGATGTGAGCCTGCCTGGTGTGCACGGACTGTCAGGGTGGCGTTCAATAGCAGAACACCCTGGTCTGCCCAACGCAAAAGGTTTCCGCTTGGTGGCATGGGTTTGCCTAGGTCGCTTTCTATTTCTTTGAAAATATTGATCAGGGAAGGAGGATAAGGCGTTCCGTCCTGCACGGAAAAGCAAAGGCCGTGTGCCTGTCCGGGTTCGTGGTAAGGGTCTTGTCCCAGAATGACCACTTTCACTTTATCGAAAGGACAATGTTCGAAAGCATTAAAGATGTATGGTCCGGGAGGATAGACAGCACCGTGGCTGTATTCTTGTTTTACAAAGTTGATTAACTCTTTGAAATAATCTTTTTCAAATTCGGGGGCTAACCGCTCTTTCCAGCTTTGTTCGATCTTTACGTCCATAACTTTATAATTGAAAATTGAGAATTGAAAATTGAGAATTGAGAGTTGCTTTTGGGTATTTTCAATTCTCAATTCTCAATTTTCAATTAAATTAATAGCATTCCTGCAGCACGGGCTTCCTGACGCATATCTTCCGGCCAGATACTAGCCTGGATCTCACCGATATGAGCTTTGCGCAGATAGAACATACACAAACGGCTTTGTCCGATACCGCCGCCGATACTCTGAGGCAGTTCACCGTTCAGCAGGCGTTTGTGGAAGTAGAGTTCTCTCTTTTCTTCAGCGTTGGAGAGCTTCAGCTGACGTTCCAGCGCTTCCTTATCTACACGGATACCCATTGAAGAAAGTTCGAGCGAGCGGTTCAATACATCGTCCCAAACGAGTAAGTCACCGTTCAGTCCTACCTGTCCGTTTTCTGCTACAGTCGACCAGTCGTCGTAGTCAGGAGCACGTCCGTCATGTTTCTCTCCGTTGCTCAGCTTGCATCCGATACCGATGATGAAGACTGCGCCATATTCTTTGGCGATAGCGTCTTCCCGTTCTTTCGGTGTAAAGGTAGGATATTTTTGCAACAAATCCTCGGAATGTATGAAATGAATATGCTGGGGAAGTGTCGGCCGTATTTGCGGAAACATCTCATAAACCAGATATTCGGTACGCACCATGGCTGCATATATACGTCGTACGACCTCTTTCAGATATTCGACATTGCGTTCTTTGGGGCTCATCACCCGTTCCCAGTCCCACTGGTCGACGTATAATGAATGCAGGTTACCCAGTTCTTCGTCAGAGCGGATGGCATTCATATCGGTATAAATGCCGTACCCTTCTTCGATATTATAGTCTGCTAAAGTGAGGCGTTTCCATTTCGCCAAAGAGTGTACGATTTCGGCTTTGGAATCGTTCAGGTCTTTGATCGGAAATGTGACAGCTCGTTCGGTTCCGTTCAGGTCATCGTTGATTCCCATCCCTTTAAGAACGAACAAAGGTGCCGTGACACGACGCAGGCGTAACTCCGAAGACAGGTTTTGCTGGAAAAAGTCTTTGATTTTCTTGATTCCCATCTCTGTTTGCGACAGGTTTAGCAAAGCCTTATATCCCGCAGGTTTAATTAAATAGCTCATATACTTGTTGTGCTTTGTGTTTGTAAAATATGCGACGCAAAGATAATGATTAATGGCAAAATAGCAATGTTGAAGCCTTTTTTATTTGCAAAATGGCAGTATATGTGGTAAAGTGTGTTGCAAATTATCAAAACTTATGTTGTAGGGCAGAAAAAAGAAAGAGATATAAAACTCTTCTGCCGTTCGTTTGGTTTCTTCCGATATTATAATTACTTTTGCCCCGTCTTTGGCCTGGTAGCTTAGTGAATAGAGCGTCAGATTCCGGTTCTGAAGGTCGAGGGTTTGAATCCCTCCCGGGTCACGGTTTAAAGTATTTTTGTAAATGGCGATGCCTCTTTTTAGAGGTGTCGCCTTTTGCGTTTTATATGTGTACCAACATATTACGCGCCTGCTTAAATAAGAATTGTTTAACAAATCTTTACGGCGATTTTCGGGGAATAAATCGTTTTTGGGTCTCCTTTCTTATTTGAAAATTGCAATTAGAATAGGGAATACGAAAAGAGTAAAGCAGCCCAATAAGGCAGTCGTTATTATCCAGTGCATTTGTACTGTAACATAGTTTGACGAAAAAGGGGAACCAATTGGTTCCCCCTTGTTATGTGAGCGGTACAGGTGTTCAATTAAAAATAGCTCTTTTTAAAACTGGACCAGACTCATTTTAGTTACGATCTCGTTGAATTTGTCTTGTATGGCTGCCTTTTGTTTTTCGGAAGCAAAAGCCAGTCCTTCTTTATATTTGCGCATCAATGAAGGATTAATCCCGACAGCTTGTGCAAATTGTGATACATTGAAGAAAGGAAAGGTTTTAAAAAAACCGGAAAAGTCATATTTGTAATCTATCGATATATTTTCCGTATACCATTCCGGAAACACACCTTTCTTTTCTTTGTAAAATTCGGCTTGTTCGTTTAGTACGTCTACAAAGTCATTTTTAGCCTCCTGCTCAGTCAGACCGTACCCGTACGCACCTTGTACAGATTTGGTGTAAACACCATAGCCGCCGTCTTCTGCTTTTTCGATAATTGCTACAATTGTTTTCATACAACAGATTTTTTGAGGTTTAGTCCAATTAAAGCCACTCCCCGAAGGGAGTGGCAGAACTTTTACTTTTTCAGTCCGGCATCCTTCATCATCGATTCAAGTGTACCTTTTGGTATTTCTTTGCTCGGATGACGTCCGACAGGAATGAAATAGTCGAAGTCCGGGTGAACATACTTGTGATGTTTCTTACCCTTACTGATTGTCCAGCCTGCGGCTTCAATCAGTTTGTAAAACTCGGAATACTTCATTGTGTAAAAGAACTATTATTTAATTGAACACTGCAAAAGTAACATATTTGTTCCAAACGACCAAATATAAAAGTAACAAATTTGTTACTTTTATATCACTTCGTAGAATGTTCCTGTAATTTCAGGGTGTATTCCGTCGTTGGTAATCCGGTATTCCAGTTCTTTACAAATAAATAGCTTATTATTTAGCAGAAATTGCGCTTGTATGTATATGACGGGCATTTAAATTAATACCAGCCAAAACGAATTTTCATCCCGAACAATGAATCATTCTATGATTATCGAACGAAAGGAGAACAATTATCAAATGAAAGAAGCATATATGTGCTTTATTCGTTTGATATATATCAAACGCAAAGACGTTCGAATACAAATCCGATTTTCAGTTTTTACCTTTACTTTGTAATAACCGTTATTATTACGGAAACCTAAAATAATATTGGATTATCATACATAGCTTAGGGGGATAAGTCCAAAGATTATTATAGAATAACCAAACGGCTTTCAAGAAAAATATCAACTATTTTTATAGTTGTACAATCGCGTACATTATATATAAAGCAACACCTCTGAGAATACAAAACAGATATTAAAACTTAAGATGCTATTATACAGTGATTTACAATTGCTGAAAAGAATGTGGTGAAAATCAAGCTTAACTTTCAGTATTACAGTATTTTATCCTTAAATAAACTGGAATGTTAAAATTGTGGTAAAATGAGGTGTGAAATGATATTTAATAGATTGGTATATAATGAATTAAAGTGTTAAAATAGAATGGCTAATTTAAACGATCCTTTTTTCTAGTCACAAAGGTACAACTAGTTTTTAAACCTGCAATTCTTTTCAAATTTATTTTTGCAAATATATAGTCTTTCTTATCAACTACATAACAAAGTTTGTATGAAATTATCACTTTTCAGTATAAAATAAAAATTCACTCAAAAAATGACTAGAAAAAAGGATCGATAAAACTAGTCATTTTACTAAACACCTTTTAACAAACACAAAATTAGGGGAAGAAAGGGATAAAGGTGTAGAGTAAGATTCACAAGATTTATGACGCTATTTTAACACTATTATTAATATTAAATTAAAGAATTATGAACAAAAAGTTTTCTACATTAGTAGCTACACTGTTGGCTTCGGGTGGATTGTTCTACGCTGTAGACGCAATGATCTTACCGGCAAACGACGGGGTAGCTAGAACGTATGTGACAACTAGAACTGGCTCGGATGCAGCCCAGTCGACGGAAAAAATCCTTTCTTGTAATCTCAAAAATGTGGATGCATTTAAGACTGCATGGACGTTGGTGGATGCTTCTTCTGACACACCATCGGTTACTGATGGAGATGGCGGTCAAGAAGCAGCCAAATCCTACAATTTGCAAGTAGCCGGTGCTGAAGGATGGTTCCTGTGTGAAAATGGCATTCAGTATGTAGGTAAGACAGAAACTCAAGAGGCAGAAGGAAATGAAACTGCAATACCTTTGGTAATTACTGTGGGTGAAGAAGGTGCAGTAAATCTCTACATTGCTGAAGAAGATGGTTCTTTTACAGTAAAGACTGTGAATGCTACTGATGCAGTAGCACTTGAAGGAGATGGAGACAAGACTACTCCTGCAGCGAATGCATTCTTGTATACAGATGAAAGCACTCCTTATACAGAAAAAAGTGTAGAGAATCTAAGTATACTTTCTTCTGGTGAGGGTGATGGTAATGTTGCATTAGTAACTAAAAACGAAAGCGAAGACGATGTTGAAATTCAGTCCGAAGATGTTACTTTTGACATTATTGTAGACGTAGAAATCGTTAAGTCAGAACTGGCAGAGAATGCTCCGGGTGCAGATGTTCCGGGCATGGGTGATGTTGCTGTTTCTGTTGCAGAAGACGGTACAATAACTGTTACCAGCGATGTAACAGCTATTCCTGCCCCGACTACTGTTGCTATTGGAGACAATGTTCTTTCTGTTCAAAACGGAAAAGTAGTTTATTTGACAGAAGATGATGCTGAAAAAGCAGATTCATGGGTATTGGTAGATAGCAAATACAAGAATGTCACTCTTGAAAAACTGGGTGAAACAAAGATCTGGCTGCAGGCAACTGCAGGTCTTAAATCAACAGATGCTGCTCCTTTTGTTTTGGTAGAGAAAGCTAAAGCTTCTACATTTACACTAAAACAAGGTGAAAAAGCAACTGTTGTGACTGACGGAAACTCAGTAAATATATCTAGCGTTGCTTTAAAAACAACCGGTGTATCTACGGCTGCCACTATTGATGATGCCAATAAAGATATTCTTTTGACTTCTGTTGCATCCGGAGATGTAGTGCTTTTGGGTAACGGTACTCAATTTGCAGGTGAAGACGGATCACTCGAAAAGGCAACTCTTTGGGTAGTAAGCAAGACTGCAACGACAACTGACGGAACTTATCGTTATTCTTTCAAAAAGAAAGATGCCAATACTTATTTCACAGTTGAAGGCGAAACCGAATTTACTGCGGAAGACTATAAAGGAAGCTTTGCTTTAAAAGCTACAAATGGAAAATATGTAAGTATTGGAGAGGATGGAACACCTTCTTTGGTTGATCCATCTACTCCTTCTGCTTTGTTTAGCATTCCTGCAGATGCAAAGGCATTCACAGCTAAACAAATCCTTTCAGACTTCGGTACACTGACAAGCTTCAACCTGTCTTTGTGGGATGAAAAGGATGGCGTTTCTACATTGGTTCAGAACCCGTTTGAAGATGCTGATTTGGTTCCGGTATGTTACAACAGTACTAATAAGACGTTCACTCCGATCACGGTAGATAATGCTAGCTCATTTACTGATACTGAGCTGAAAACTTTCTTACTGAAGAAAGGCAACAGCTACATCGTAGTTGAAACAACTAAAGATTCTGAATGGAGTAACATTAACTCTGAGTTGATCGCTGGTGGTTACAAGTTCGTAACACTGAGCGAGAAAGCGATGGCTGAAGTGATGAAAAACGGTAAATGGAAAGATGCCACTTATGCTCCTTACTTCACATTCAACTTCGATGCAAACAAAGTAGCAAACGGTGAAGCAACAGCTAAAACTCCTATCTATTCAATTCAGGTATCTGATTATAGTAAAACGAGTGTAGGTGATGTTTCTACATTTACTATCAAGACTGGTGCACAAGCAGGTACTTATCTGACAACTTCTAGTAAACAAGCTTATTGGGCATATGCTGAATTCAGTGCAAACAACGCTGTACGCGGTGATTCTGACAAGGATTACAATCCGCTGAACATGAAGTATGTGAACATTACGTTTGTAAATCATTCGGATGTAACATACAAAGATGGTACTAAGACTATCAAATTGAATGGTAAGGTTTTGGGTGCGGAAGCTAAACCAGCTGATGCTGCTAACTTCCTGTTCGATAAACCGGAAGGACAGTGGGCTGTTCAAATGACTGCTGCTACAGGTGATTTGTCTAAGGGACAATCATTGGGTGACAATGTTTACGGCTTTACTTTCGTAAACCGTGAAAACAATAACGAAAAGTATGCTGTAAGCAAGATATATTACCTGGGTAACAACAAATATGCTGTAGCTTATACCGGTGGTTCTGCTAAATTTGCTCAATGGAACGGTTCAGCTTTGCTTCGCGATACAATCGCAATCACTCCGGTTGAAACTGCTTTGAAAAATAACGCTGTTCAGCGTGACGGTTATAAGAACCTGACAGCTGAAGAAGTACAGGATCAGTTGTTCAACCTGTTGGTAGCTTCTTCTGAAGAAGATTACTATGTAGGTGAAAACCATACTGCGAAGAGTCACTTCCTGGGCTTGTCTCACGACGAAAATGCTACAGTAAACTGGAGAATTGTTCCGTTGACAGCTGCCAGAGCTTATGATTCTGACAAAGAACTGACACAGGCTTCCGACTCTGTATATGTATTCAACCATCCGCAGTATTACAAAGCTTCTGACAAGAAGTTCTATGAGTACAAAGATACTGTTGCTATCATCAGCTACGCATTGCAGAATGTGGCTAACGATGAATTCCTGACTTACGAAAATCCGCAGACAACAGATATCCTGTCAATGATTTGCGATCCTGCTTTCAAATCATACAAGACTACTAAGAATATCTCTGAAGCTTATCGTTTCGTATTGAAAGAAAAAGGAACTGATCTGTATAACATCGTTGGTGTAACTTATCCGAAGTATGACGCTAAAGGATTTGTAGCAGATGGCAAAACAACTCATGCTTCTTTGAACCTGGGCAACAAACTGTATGGCGCAACAACGCTGACAAAACAGGGTGCTGTTGAAGTTGAAGGCGCTTACGATCAGATCAACTCTAACGACCTGTTCAAAGTACAGAAAGTGGGTGCTCCTGAATATCGTCTGCAGAGCATGGGTGATACGATCCGTATCTTCCGTCAGGAAAATGATTACGATCAGATGTTCGAAAACGGTGAATTCCTGAACATCGGTAACAAGGCTCAGTTGACTACTATGGCTCCGGCTCTGTATGTCGATACAGCTTATGTAAAACGTGGCAACAACAATCGTTATCAGTATCTGTTGGCTGTTAATCCGGAATACAAACCGGCTACATTCGACAATGCTAACCATCAGCTGACTCCGGATACGACTTACGGTCGCTTCCTGGTGAACCTGATCGACACTGCTTATGTAGCTTATGTAAATGGTGCTATCCATACGAATAAGTATATCAATGACAATGAAGCAGGCGAACACTTTGCTAAGTTAGGTTTCGTATACGGTTTCCGCACAGGTGACAAACTGTATATCACAGACAAGAACTATACAAAGAGTGGCAAGGCTTCCGACGTGATTGACCTGAGCACAAGCGATTTCAATACAGCTAAGTTTGCGTTCCGTTATATCAACCCGATCAACCATGAATCTGACGGTTCATTCAAGGTTCAGACAGGTTATTATGATTATAACACTTACATCGCTGGCAAGAAACAGCCTGAACTCTCTAACGATGGTTACCTGAAGAACATCAACGGTGTGGTTGTTGTAGCTAAGGGTTATGCAGCAGGTGATAAGTTTGATCTGGCAGCAGAACATTCTAATCCGACTGCAAACGACGAAATCAGCGCTTCTGCAATCTCTGTAGTAGCAACTGACGGTGCTGTAATCGTTAAGGGTGCTGAAGGCAAGAACGTAGTGATCACTAACGTACTTGGTCAGACAATTGCCAATACAGTAATCACTTCTTCTGAAGCAACCATCGCTGCTCCTGCAGGTGTGGTAGTCGTTGCCGTTGAAGGTGAAGCTGCTGTTAAAGCAATCGTAAAATAATAGAAACTATTTATAATCAATAAATTTAAATTTGACTGCGTGGTTTGGCATAACCCTATGAATATGCCTGCCAAGTATCCCGCGATGGGTGAACAAGTAGTCAGTATTAATACTAAAGTAATGAAATAAAGTTCTTCTGTTCGATCTCTGTGAAGAGCGAAGACAGACAAAAAAGCAAGCCCCGGGGATTAAGTTCTTCGGGGTTTTTTGTTTTTTAGAGCCACTGAAAAAGATGCTGGAAGAGCTGGATTTAAATCCTCTTTACAGGCCTTGTTATCTTGTTTGGTGGCTTGAGGGGTGAAGGGCTATTCAACCTTCTAAGAATGTTATGAAAAAGTTATTAATGGCATTGCTGGGTGCCCAACCAGCTGTTTGTGTTTATCAGCAACATGTGAATAATTTGTTACCGGAGGAAAAGGAGGGCTTTTATAAAGATTCCTTTGCTTTGGCTTTTTCAGATTGGAGAAATCTGAGTCCGGGGTATCGTGATTTTTTTGTTAACCTGATTAAAAGTGAACGTCAGCGTTTTATCGATTTCGTGCGCAATGATACTGTTTTAGGAGAGTTTCTTTACGACGTGAAGGATGAAGCATTGTTTATTCGTATCCTGAGCCTTTTGGAACGACCGGATAAAAAGCGTAAAACATCTTATACAAAGTTGGCATTCGCTGTTAAGCTCGGATTTAATGTTGATCTGAAAGTGAAGTATCTATCGGATAAAATCCGATATGCAAGAGCAGATACGGATGACTTGTATGAACTATTTGAAAAGATTGCTATAGAATAAAGATTTTAAAAGTTTAGATTTCCGAAAAGCAACGGGAGAGTAATGGTTGATAGGCTGTTGAATGTTTGGGATTGAGAATCATCGTATACATCTAAATACTCGTTGCTTTTTGCTGTTTTTGCTGTCATACGTATCGTTCAATTGGGTGAGTTGGGTAACTTCCGTATTATCGTCGGTAGTGGAGGTCTTAGGATGTAAGGGGTAATGAACATTTTTTTATTTCCTTTGTTTTATATATAAGTTATTAATCTTATGTAAAAACTAAATAATATGTTGGCGATATACAGATTTTTATTTCCGTCTAAGCCGGACGGTACGGTTATTTCACTGTTGTTATTGGCATTGCGTATCCTTTTCGGAGGATTGTTGTTATCTCATGGTATCCAGAAATGGACTAACTATACCGAGATGTCTGCCGTTTTTCCCGATCCGCTGGGTGTAGGTAGCCAGGTTTCGTTAGGGCTTGCAATTTTTGGTGAGTTGGCTTGTTCAATAGGTTTTATTTTTGGTGCATTGTATCGATTGGCTATGATCCCGATGATCTTTACCATGTGCATGGCATTCTTCGTTATTCACGGCAATGATGCGTTTGCGGTGAAAGAGTTGGCTTTTATCTATCTGGTTGTATTTATATTAATGTATATTACCGGGCCGGGTAAATTTTCGATAGACCGCTTGATCTCGATACCATTGTCGCAAAAAAGAAGATAAACAACCGGCTTCTGCCTGTTATTTTATCCTGCGAATACAGAATTACTACAGATTCCCCCTATATATTTGAGGTATAAATTTAGGAGGATATGAGAAAGTTGATATTTTTTATGCTGGTAATCTTTAGCTTGAACGGGATCAGTGAAGCGAGTGTGAGTAGGATAGATTATCGGTATGAACATGCCGGAAAGTATCGTAAAGGGAATATTTCACCCAAGGAGCTACCGAAAGCTATAGTGAAGTATCTGGAAAAGAATTATCCGGATTATACGATCCTTCTTTCCAAGAGGAAGAACAATGGTAATTATTTTGTGAAGATCCGCTTTGACGGAGATGGGCATCATCCCTATTATAGAAGTTTGGTATTTGATAGTGAAGGACGTGTTATTAAGAAGTAGCTTTCTTTTTAATTATTATTGAGTAACTTTGTTCTTGGAATCAAAGTGAAAGGCGTTATGAATCTGTTAATTATAGAAGATGAAGTCGATTTGCTGGAGTCTGTCAGAGACTTTCTGTTGTCGGAAGCATTTACGGTAGAGTGCGTGACTTCTTTTCAAACGGCGGAAGAGAAAATAGAGATGTATGACTATGACTGTGTCGTTGTAGACATAAACCTGCCGGGTGGGAGCGGACTGGATATTATTCGTATATTGAAAAGGAAGAATAAGGATGCGGGTATTATTGTTATCTCCGCCAGAAATTCTTTGGATGATAAACTGACAGGTCTGGATATTGGTGCAGATGATTATCTTACCAAGCCTTTCCATCTTTCGGAACTGAATGCACGTATTAAATCCATTATACGCCGTCGCGGATTAAAGGGAACGAATATTAGAAGATTTAACGAGTTGACCATTGAATTTGATAATCGCCGGCTTCATGTGAACGGACTGGAGGTCGTATTGACCCGTAAAGAGTACGACCTGTTGCTTTATTTTATAATGAATGAAGATAAAGTGCTGAGTAAGGAGGATATAGCCGAACATTTGTGGGGAGATAATATGAGTCTGTCTGCCGATTCGTTCAGCTTTATTTATAATCATATCAAGAATCTCCGGAAGAAACTGATGGATAACGGGAGCGGCGATTACATCAAGTCGGTGTATGGGATCGGATATAAATTTTCAGAGTGATGAGCCTGATTAAATTGATACGGAAATATCTTTTTATATCCATCCTGGTCGTTCTTTTGATAGGAAGTGTTTCCCATTATCTGATCTTTCGCTTTTTTATTCATTATTCGAGTGACCGGATGTTGAAGGATCAAAAGACAAAGATCGAGAATTATATTGCTCAAAATGATACGTTACCTTTAGCTTCTACCTTGGTATTGAAACCTGCCAGAATAGAAGTTGAAGCTATTGAGGCGTCTGGCTCATTTCCGGATGAAATGTACAGGGATACCGTTATGTATAGCGAGGATACCGGAACTTTCACTCCGTACCGCCAGTTGTTTTTTACTGTTTCTTATAAAGACGAGCGTCACTTGATCACAATCAATCAGCCGACAGTCATTTCGAATGATTTGTTTTACGCTATTGTCACTTCTCTTTTATTGTTATTTGCCTTGTTTGTCTTGTTTACTTATGTAATTGAATATCTTCTGAAAAAGAATGTATGGTCTCCTTTGAATTATAATCTTCAGAAGTTACATGAATATGATTTGAAGGCGAATGCGGTATTGCAATTGGAGAATCCGGGTATCAAAGAATTAGATGAAATGAACGAAGTGATTTTGCGTATGGTCGATAAGATCAATGCCGACTACGAAAACTCTCGTCTTTTTACGGAGGATGCCTCCCATGAGATGCAGACCCCTTTATCCATCATCAAATCGAAGATGGACTTGCTGATGCAGAGCCCTCTGTTGATGCAGGATAAGGATAATGAAAATTCCGTCAGGGCTATCTCAAGAGCTGTTTCCCGTCTGTCTCGGCTGAACAAGTCTTTGCTTCTGATCACCCGGATCAATAATAACCAATATGCGGAAAAGGAAAATATTCGCCTGGATGAATTATTGGCTGTGTATTTGAATGACCTCGACGAACTGTTTGAAGCCAAACAACTTACGGTTGAAATATCTGTATCTCACTGCCTTTTGCTTATGAATTCAAATTTGGCGGAAATATTGCTGTCTAACCTGCTTAGTAATGCAATCCGGCATAATTTGCCTCAGGGCCGGATCGATCTGTTCCTGGATAATTCCCGGTTGGTTATCAGCAACACATGTAGAGGCGGATTGAGAAATGAGGCAAATTTGTTTAACCGGATCACTTTTCATAATAAGTCTGAAGAGTCGTTGGGCTTGGGCTTGAATATCGTAAAATCAATCTGTGATAAAAACGAATTCCATGTTCAGTACGATTATCCGGAGGATGAGCTATTCAGGATAACGATCGTTTTTAGCTGATTGGCACTACTGTTTCTCAGATGGTGAAGGAGAGCCTGCTGGTTTAAAATCAGTGGTCCTTTTTGAATATGTGATTATAGAAAGAAAAGTCCGTTAATCATTCGACTAACGGACTTTTCTTTTGGTGGGCGTTGACGGATTCGAACCGCCGACCCTCTGCTTGTAAGGCAGATGCTCTGAACCAGCTGAGCTAAACGCCCGATTGAAATCAATTTGGTATAAATTTGAGTGGGCGTTGACGGATTCGAACCGCCGACCCTCTGCTTGTAAGGCAGATGCTCTGAACCAGCTGAGCTAAACGCCCAAGTTGAAATCAATTGGATATGAAAGGTGGGCGTTGACGGATTCGAACCGCCGACCCTCTGCTTGTAAGGCAGATGCTCTGAACCAGCTGAGCTAAACGCCCTTTCATTACTTCAGTAAGTTTTGTACGCCTTATCTCTCTAAAGCGCTGCAAAGATACGGCTTTTTTTATTACCTCCAAATGTTTCGATGAAAAAGTTGAAAAAAAATTCATTACTACCATTTAATCTGAAGAAATGTAGTAACTTTGCAACTCTATATTATTAATGTATATATGTATTCGATATCGTTGGCATATCGCCCGGACACTCAGGGATATAGGTGTATAAACTAAATGAGTATGGTATTTTCAACACTAACTGCCATATCGCCCGTAGATGGACGATATAGAAATAAAGCCGAAAACCTGGCGGCTTACTTCTCAGAGTATGCACTTATTAAATACAGGGTGCGAGTAGAAATAGAGTATTTTATTACTCTTGCTGAGTATCTTCCACAGTTAAATAGCCTGGCTACAGTGGAGAATAAAGAAGCGTTGCGTAAAATTTATCAGGAATTCAGTCTGGAAGACGCAACCCGTATCAAGGAGATCGAGAGCGTAACGAACCATGATGTAAAGGCTGTTGAATATTTTATCAAAGAGAAATTCGACCTGCTGAACTTACAGGACTATAAAGAATTTATTCATTTCGGATTGACTTCACAGGATATCAATAATACTTCTGTACCCTTGTCTATCAAGGATGCTTTAGATGAAGTGTATTATCCGGGTATTCAGGAAGTGATCGATATCTTGAAGAAGTATGCCGAAGATTGGAGTAATGTTTCTATGTTGGCAAAGACACACGGACAGCCGGCTTCTCCTACCCGTCTGGGAAAAGAGATTATGGTGTTTGTTTATCGTCTTGAACAGCAGGTAGCTTTGTTGAAAGCAATCCCTGTTTCTGCCAAGTTTGGTGGTGCAACCGGTAATTTCAATGCACATCATGTTGCTTATCCGCAATATGACTGGAAAGCATTCGGTAATAAGTTTGTGAATGAAGTGCTGGGACTGAGCCGTGAGGAATGGACTACACAGATTTCGAACTATGATAATCTGGCAGCTATTTTCGACGGTTTGAAACGTGTCAATACAGTGTTGATCGACCTGAATCGTGACTTCTGGCAGTATATCTCTATGGAATACTTCAAACAGAAGATCAAAGCGGGTGAAGTCGGTTCATCGGCAATGCCTCACAAGGTGAACCCGATCGATTTTGAAAATGCAGAAGGTAACCTGGGCATGGCGAATGCTATCCTGACGCACCTGGCTACGAAGTTGCCGATCTCCCGTCTGCAGAGAGATTTGACAGACTCTACCGTGTTGCGTAACGTGGGTGTGCCTTTGGCTCATATCGAAATCGCATTCAAAAGCTTAACAAAAGGGCTGGGTAAACTGTTATTAAATGAGAACGCTCTGTACCGGGATCTGGATAATTGCTGGGCTGTCGTAGCTGAAGGTATTCAGACCATTTTGCGTCGTGAAGGTTATCCGAAGCCTTACGAAGCCTTGAAAGCCTTAACCCGGACAAATGAGGGAATCACTGAGAAATCAATCAGTGACTTTATTGAAACGCTGCAGGTTAGTGATGCAGTAAAAGCAGAATTAAAGGCGATTACGCCTCATAATTATACAGGTATTTAGTGTGAAAATAAGCGTGTAGCCGTGAGGTTACCAATTAGTTAATTATTTATTAATTTACAACAATGAGCACAGAAGAAAGAGAAGAATCTCAACCGCGTCCTAGAAAGGTGATACCAAGTATCAGACGGGAAAACACAGATCAGGAAGGTGAAAGAAGACCTTACAATCAAGGTTACAGCAGACCTGAGGGAAACAACTATGAACGGAGACCATATAACCGCCCAAGCCGGGATGACCGCGGTGGTTATAATTCTTATGGGGATAACCGCTCATCTTACGGAGACCGTCCGAGTCGTCCTCGGACGTATGACAACCGTGAAGGTGGTGGTTATAACAGCAGACCTTCTTACAACAACCGCGACAACAATCGGGGTGGTTACAGCAACAATCGTGAAGGCGGATACAACCGTCCTTCTTATGGTAACAATCGCCCCTCTTATGGTAACAATGATCGTTCTTATGGAAACAACGATCGTTCGTATGGTGGCGGCGGCGGTTTCAACCGTCCTTCTCGTCCTAACTATGACGAAAGACCGGGCAGAGCCTATTCCGCTTCTCCGGAAGGAGATGCAACCGGCGACGGTATGAAGAAAAGAAGACCTAGAGTAGGTGATACTCGTGTCAACTCTTACGACTCTCGCGATAATCGCGGTGGCGGCAGACCTTCATACGGTAACAATAATCGCGGTGGCGGATATGGAAACAATGGCGGTGGCTACGGAAACAGACGTCCGCAACAACGTCGTACAAACGATTACAACCCGAATGCCAAGTACAACTTCCAGAAACAGTTGAAGTATAAGGAAGTATTGGCTGACCCTAACGAACCGATCCGTCTGAACAAGTTCTTGTCTAATGCTGGAGTTTGTTCACGTCGTGAAGCAGATGAATTTATCACAGCTGGTGCTGTAAAAGTAAATGATGTAGTAGTTACTGAACTGGGGACAAAGATCACCCGTCAGGATAAGGTAGAATTCAACGATAAACCGGTACAGATCGAAAGCAAGGTGTATATCGTATTGAACAAACCTAAAAACTGTGTGACTACGTCGGATGATCCTCAGGAACGTCTTACCGTTATGGATCTGGTGAAGAATGCTTGCCAGGAACGTATCTATCCGGTAGGTCGTCTGGACCGTAACACAACCGGTGTATTGCTTCTTACTAATGATGGCGACTTGGCTTCAAAGCTGACTCACCCGTCATTCAAGAAAAAGAAGATCTATCACGTTTGGTTGGATAAGAACGTTTCTATCGAAGACATGGAAAAGATTGCTAACGGACTGGAACTGGAAGACGGTGAAATCCATGCAGATGCAATCAGCTATGCCAGCGAAGACGACAAGAGCCAGGTGGGTATCGAAATCCACTCGGGACGTAACCGTATCGTGCGTCGTATCTTTGAATCGCTGGGATATCATGTAACGAAGCTGGATCGTGTATACTTTGCCGGATTGACTAAAAAGATGCTCGGACGTGGAAAATGGCGTTATCTGAACGAACGTGAGGTGAACGCGCTTCGAATGGGTGCTTTTGAATAATACGAAGATTAGCCGGTAGTCAATACCGGCTATCTTGTTTTGATTATCTAAGAATAAACATATAAACATGGAAACAATTACTAGAACAAAAATTGTAGATGTACTGAAAAGCGAGGCTTACGGTACGACCGTTAACGTGAAGGGGTGGGTTCGTACCCGTCGTGGTAGTAAACAGGTTAGCTTTATTGCGCTGAATGACGGTTCTACAATAAATAATGTTCAGATCGTTGTGGATGTGGAAAAATTGGGTGAAGAGTTCCTTAAACCGATTACTACCGGCGCTTGTATCAGTGTGAACGGTGAATTGGTCAAATCACAGGGACAGGGTCAGAATGTGGAGATACAGGCTGCTGAAATTCAGATTTACGGTACTGCTGATCCCGCTACTTATCCGCTGCAGAAGAAAGGTCATTCACTTGAGTTCCTTCGTGAAATAGCGCACCTGCGTCCGCGTACCAATACGTTTGGTGCTGTCTTCCGCATTCGTCACAATATGGCGATCGCTATTCATAAGTTCTTTCATGAAAGAGGTTTCTTCTATTTCCATACACCGATCATTACAGCTTCAGACTGCGAAGGTGCCGGACAGATGTTCCAGGTAACGACGATGAATCTGTATGATTTGAAGAAAGACGAGAACGGTTCTATCATTTACGAGGATGATTTCTTCGGAAAGCAGGCTAGCTTGACGGTTTCCGGTCAGCTGGAAGGCGAATTGGCTGCCATGTCTTTGGGAGCGATTTACACTTTCGGACCGACATTCCGTGCAGAAAACTCCAATACTCCACGCCACCTGGCAGAGTTCTGGATGATCGAGCCGGAAGTAGCATTTAATGAGATTGCGGAAAACATGCAGCTGGCTGAAGACTTTATCAAGTATTGTGTGCAGTGGGCTTTGGATAACTGTATGGAAGATATCCAGTTCCTGAACAATATGTTTGATAAGGAATTGATCGAACGCCTGCAATTCGTCTTGAAACATGACTTTATCCGTCTGCCTTATACGGAAGGGGTCAAGATCCTGGAAGATGCTGTGGCTAAAGGACATAAGTTTGAATTTCCGATCTATTGGGGAGCAGACCTTGCTTCAGAACATGAACGTTATTTGGTGGAAGAACATTTCAAATGTCCGGTTATCCTGACTGATTATCCGAAAGAGATCAAGTCTTTCTATATGAAGCAGAATGAGGATGGAAAGACAGTTCGTGCCATGGATGTATTGTTCCCGAAGATCGGTGAGATTATCGGCGGATCACAACGTGAGGAAGATTACGAAAAACTGTCGAGACGTGCAAAAGAAATGGGTGTACCTGAAAAAGATATCTGGTGGTATCTGGATACCCGTCGTTTCGGTACAGCACCTCATTCCGGCTTTGGTTTGGGATTTGAACGTCTGTTATTGTTTGTAACAGGTATGACAAATATCCGTGACGTGATTCCTTTCCCGAGAACTCCGAATAATGCAGATTTCTAAAAAGGTATTCCTCCGGTAATTACCGGAGACTTTGAGAACTAAAAAAGGCTTTAGAAATTTCTAAAGCCTTTTTTAGTTCTATTTATTCGTCATCCAGATCGATTGGTATCTGTCTTTTAAAAGCCTCCTTGAAAGAGATCAGGGATTCTGTTCGGGCCAGCCCTAATGGCTGTAATTTATTATGGATAATATTCAGCAGATGCTGGTTGTTCTTTGCGTATATTTTAATGAACAGATCGTACTGCCCGGTCGTATAGTGGCATTCTACAACTTCCGGGATTTGCTTCAATGCTTCTGTCACGGAAGGAAATTGTCCCGGAGATTTCAGGAATAATCCCATATAAGCACAGGTTTCATAACCAACTTTCGTATTATCCACGATAAATTCTGATCCTTTGATAACACCAAGGTTGGTGAGTTTTTGTATTCTCTGATGTATAGCGGCTCCTGATACATTGCATTCTCTGGCTACTTCTAGGAAGGGCATGCGGGCATTGCCTATAATAAGCTTTAATATTTTTTCATCCAATTCATCCAGTTGATGGTGTGCCATAATTTCTGTATATTTGTATTTCTGTTATTCTGTATGATTACATTTAAATACAAATATAGGTAAACTATAATAATTAGACGAAATAATTTGCTCAATTATTTTATTTCGTAAGTTTTCTTTTATTAATCAATCAATTTTATAAGAGTATGAGTTCAAGTACGGTAATCGAATGCAGGCCGGTTAAAGATTTTTCCGATCCTTTGTTGGATAAAGTAGAAAAAACATATAATGATTCTTTTCCGGAGGCCGAGCGACGGGCGTTTTCCCTGGTGAGAGAGTTGGTCAAAGATGAATCGCGTTTTAGCGTTTACGCGCTGTTTAAAGATAAGGAATATGCCGGCTTCATTACAGCCTGGCGTTTTGTCGGCTTTTCCTATGTGGAGCATTTTGCTATTGAGGCTTCCGCCCGTAATGGAGGTACAGGAGGAGAGGCTATGAGGCAGTTTATGGCGCTTTGTGACACTCCGATTGTCTTGGAAGTAGAAATACCCACCGAAGAGATGAGTATGCGTAGAATAGGCTTCTATGAGCGCTTGGGGTATGTGCTGGACGATCATGTTTATTTCCAGCCTCCGTATCGTCCGGGAGAACCCTTGTTGGAAATGCGGTTAATGACCTATGGTGAGCTCGATTTGAAACAGTCTTTTGAGGAAGTGAAGAACAACCTTTACCGATATGTATACGGCGTTAATGAATGCCGGTAGAATTTACTCCAATAAAAAAGGCAGAACTAAAAGTCCTGCCTTTTTTATTTATTATTGAATTAATTAGTCAACACGCTGTCTTGCAGAGTAGCTAATCTTCAATGCGTATGCTTCACGAAGAGCCTGTTTTACGTCTGTGATAACACCCATCTTAGTCTCTTTATCTGCTTTGATGGATACAGTCATAAACGGCTGATCTTCCTCTTTCATACTTGACTTCTCTTGTGCGATGTAAGTTTCGATTTCGCTTACTTCTGCGAACTGATCGTTCAACTGCAAGCGGGTTTCAGAACCCATCTTAGCTCTCAATTCCTGAGTTGGTTTACCTACGTAAATGAATGTTACTAATGATTTCTTTTCCAACTTTTGAAGCTCAGTAGCCTGAGGAGCCTGGAAAACAACTTTTAAAGTAACTTCACGCATAGTTGTTACCATCATGATGAAGAACAGGAAGGCAAACACCAAGTCAGGTAATGATGAAGTATTTAATTCGGGCATTTCTCTACCGCCCGCTTTACTAAATTTTCCCATTATTATTTACCTCCATAATTTTTAGGTTCTGCTTCTGATATCTTTTGCGGATAAATCATCTGCACAGCCTTTTGTTGATCTTCCTCCAGGTCAGCGAAAGCTTTACCGAATTTCTTTTTAGAAACCTCATCTCTCAGTTCGTTGTAGGCTTTTGCCAATTCGTTCTGAACATCGATGTAAGCCTGGTATTCAGTGCCGCGGTCGTTCTGCAGAGAGATAACGTGATTTTTAGTTACCATCTGTTTTCCGAAATACGGTACGTCTACTTCAACCTTTTCAGGTTTGTGCTCATCGTTATAAGGATTCTCAATGAATTCTCTAACCTTGTCTTTCAGTTGCTTAATATCAATGAATTCATTATTACAGAGAATTTGGTTGTTACTGTTGATCAGTACGACCAGGATATTTCTCTTTTTGATATCCATTTCTTCATTTTTCTTCTGGTCTTTGGGTACAGGAGGCGGCAAACGTCTTGCCAAACCTTTATCTGTGTCCATTGAAGTAGTAATAAGGAAGAAGATAAGCAACATGAAAGCAATATCGGCTGAAGAAGTCGCATTCATTGCGGGCACTTTTCTCTTTTTTCTTCCCATATCGCTTGAATTGTTTTATATCGTTATTCTTATTACTATTATCTATTAAGCATTCTTTTTACAGAACCAGCTGCTACAGCGATGATGATCAAAACCATCAAAACAATTGTGGAGTTAATCCACATATCTGTAATCTTCAACCAGAACGGAATGTTGTAAGCCTGTGAATCTGCATTTAATCCTGTTAAAGGAGTTGCGTCACCCATTGAATAAGTGATGAACAGCACTGCTGCAAATAAGACAACAACGATCAAAGATGCCAATGCTGATTTCGGACTGGTTTTCAATAATGATGTAAACTGCCAAAGCGCAAATATCACGGTACTGATAATTGTGACAAAGAACAGTATAGATGTCCAGTTGAGCAATAAGCCAGTATAAATAGGCTCTTTCATTTCAACAGAAGGGTCTACAACACCTCCTGCGTAGAACATACCCAATACGACAATACTGATAATAGAAGAGATCAGTAATGTCCAGCTGGATATTTTTCTTATTTTAGTAACTGCCATAAGTCTTAATTATTTTTTGAATTTAAGGTTGTATTTGATAACCATGTCGATCAAAGTAATAGAAGCGTCTTCCATCTGGTTCAGGATAGCTTCCAGTTTGCTCAACAAATAGTTATAGAATACCTGAAGGATCAAAGCTACAACAAGACCACCTACTGTTGTGATCAAAGCCACTTTCATACCACCGGCAACAACCGTCGGGCTGATATCACCAACCTGTTCGATTTTGTCGAACGCCATAACCATACCAACTACAGTACCCAAGAATCCTAATGACGGAGCCATAGCGATAAACAATGTGATCCATGACATGTTCTTTTCCAAAAGACCACCCTGTACACCACCGTAAGAAACGATTGATTTTTCAACAACGTCGATACCCTGGTCGATTCTCATCAAGCCTTGGTAAGCGATAGAAGCGATAGGACCTCTTGTATCACGAGCGATAGCTTTTGCACCTTCTACGTCGCCTTTATCAAGGGCGTCTTCGATACCTTTTAATAATTTGCTGGCGTTAGTTTCAGCTAAGTTCAGATAAATAATTCTTTCAAGGCAGAAAGCCAAACCGAAAATCAAAGCGATAGCAACCAAACTCATGAAGTCTGCACCACCTTCGATGAACTTAACTTTCAAAGCCTGGTACATACCACCTTCAACAACTTGTTCAGCTCCGGCTGCAGCGTCCTGCGCGAATGCTACGGTAGAGATTCCAAGGGCACATAAACCCATGAATGTTTTTGCAAAATACTTTTTCATTGTGTGTTTAATTTTTAAGATTAATAATTCTCTTATTTGTTTTTATTTTTGTTGTTAATAAATTCCTCCATGGTATTTATGCGGAGAGAGCGGGATTCGAACCCGCGATACACTTTAGGCGTATACACGCTTTCCAGGCGTGCCTCTTCAACCACTCGAGCATCTCTCCAATTTTCAGCCTTTGTCTCCTCTAAAACGAGCGCAAAATACGAAAAAAATCCCATATCCAAACGTTTCAGTGCACAAATCTAAAGTTTTTGCTTGACATATGCACAATATCTGACGGAATAAATTTAGCATCTGACCTGAAAATTTAAAACTAAGCCTTTTTATTGGGAATTTTAAATAAATCCAATGCGTTTTTTCTTGTAATTTGTACGGTTTCATCAAGGCTAAGGCCGAATGTGTCCGCTACCTTCTCTGCCGTTTTCCATATATATACGGGTTCATTTCTTCTTCCCCTGTAAGGAACCGGAGCGAGGTAAGGAGCGTCCGTTTCCAATACAATATTATAGATATTACTCTCCTTGATGGTGTCCGAAAGTTTGGAATTTTTAAATGTAACGACTCCGTTAATACCGAGTTTAAACCCGGACAGTTTTTTTATTTCCTCCAGTTCATCCGTGGTACCGGTAAAACTGTGGAAAACACCTTTTAGTTTGTCCGGACCGACTTTGTGAATGCTGTCTAACACTTCTGCATAAGCCTCCCGGGTATGAATGGCTACCGGCAAATCCAGGTCGATACTCCACTTCAACTGTTCTTCAAAAACAATTTTCTGTTCTTTCAGATAGGTTTTGTCCCAATACAAGTCAATTCCTATTTCTCCGATTCCGCAGTAAAAACGTTTTCCCAGCCAGGATTCTGTTATTTTGAGATTCTCGCTATAATGTTCATCCACACTGGTCGGGTGTAATCCCATCATGGGGTAGGCGAAATCCGGAAAACGATCGCTTAAATCGTGCATCCGTTTGATGGTGGAAATGTCTACGTTGGGAAGCAGGATCGTGTCGATCCCTGATTCCCGGGCAATATCAGCCAAAGCCTCCTGTTCCGGATCAAATTCTTCCAAATACAGATGGTTATGCGTATCTATGAGTTTCATCTTTTAAGATTGGCGGTACATTAAACGGTTACTTACATCTGTCAGAATGGTCAATTTCTCCGGAGCTACACTTAGTTTGGATAGATGATCCATTGCCTTATCATAATATCCCTGCATTTTAGCCGTCGTGATCTCTTTCAGATGTAATTCATTATATATGTTAGTGAATACTTCTATTTTCTCTGTGGGGATAAATTGGGTTTTATCGATCCAGCTTGTAAGGATTGCTTTTTGTTCCGGTGAAGCCAGTTCGAATGCGTGTATCAATAAGAATGTTTTTTTGTTGCAGGTGATGTCACCTCCTATGTTTTTACCGAATGTAGCGGTATCTCCGTAAACGTCCAGCAAGTCATCCTGTAGCTGGAATGCCAGTCCGATGTTTATACCGAAATCGTACAGGTTGTCGGTATCTTCTTGGGATGCGCCACCTATGATTGCTCCGATTTTCAGGCTGCAAGCGAGTAAGACGGCTGTTTTCAACCGGATCATTTCAATGTATTCGGGTTCGGTTACGTCTGTCCGCAATTCAAATTCCATGTCATATTGCTGTCCTCCGCATATTTCAAGGGCAGTATCGGTGAACAGGTCGAATACCTCTTTCAGGCAATCCGGCTCTGTTTTTCCTATTAACTGGTAAGCTGCGATCAGCATGGCATCTCCGGAAAGGATCGCCGTATTATCGTTCCATACTTTATGAACGGTCGGTTTGTTTCTTCTTTTGTCGGCCTTATCCATGAGGTCGTCGTGAAGCAATGTGAAGTTATGGAACACTTCAATACCCAATGCCGGGTTGATGACATTGTCTATATTTTCTTTGTACAGGTTGCAGGCCATTAAAGCGAGTGCCGGACGGATCCTTTTTCCTCCCAACGATAGAATATATTCAATCGGGTCGTATAAACTTTTAGGGGGATAGTCAAAACTCAGTTGGGATATTTCTCTTTCTACTTTTTGAAGGATCTCGTTGAAGGATAACATATAAATATTGAATTAGGGATAAGACGAAATAAAAAAGGCTGCAAATCTACAGCAGCCTTTTTTAGTATGTTTAAAAAGATAATTATTGCAATCTGAAAGTAACAGGTACGGTATATTTTACACGTACTGGTTTACCTCTCTGCTTACCAGGAGACCATTTCGGCATGGTGTTGATCACACGGAGAGCTTCTTTATCCAAAGAAGGGTCTACACCACGGATCACTTCTGCGTCAACGATTGAACCGTCTTTGTTAACAACGAATGAACAAGTAACACGACCTTGGATACCGTTTTCCTGTGCAATAACCGGATATTTGATGGATTTAGCAAGGAACTGCAATAAAGCACCCTGTCCACCCGGAAATTCCGGCATTGTTTCTACAACGGTAAAGATCTGTTGAGCAGATTCTTCTTCTTCTTCAACGACTGCCGGTGCTACATAGGCTTCTACCTGTGCAGAACTCTGGTCGTCCTCAGATGAGATGATATCTACCTGGTCCAGTTCCACGTCATCGTCCACGATGTTCAGCTGCTCTACAGTAGCTGGCGCTGGGGGAGGAGGTGGAGGAGGAGGCGTGTCCTCCGGTCTTGTAATTTCAATTTCTTCTTCAGCGATGATATCAGCCACGCCTTCGCTTTTGACGATCTGGACATCACGGGTTCCCCATTCGAACCCAACGAACAAAACGGCCAACCCAACAACCATACCCATCAGGATACCGAGTGTTTTGCCCTTTTCCAAGTCCGCTTTCGGTGATTTCTTAACTTCCATACTTCTATAATTGTTTAAAGATGTGTTTTCCTTTGCTGCAAAAATACAAATTATTTTATATCACAAGGTAAAAAGGCGAAAATACTTCTATATTTTCACTTTTTTTTGAACCAAAATAAAAATAACGGTGTTTATATACCTTTTTTCGGTTTTTTCCGTTTCTCTTTATGGAATATGTTATAACTGCATTTTATCTTTGTACGCATTTTGTTTAAGAAAATATGAGACATACATTAATTATATTGCTCTTTTCATTCGTTTTACAATCGGTCGCGGCACAATCCGGAGATCAGGTATTTGAATTTTTAACTTTACCTTCTTCTGCCCGGGCGAATGCCTTGGGAGGACATACCGTATCACTGGTAGAACGGGATCCGTCCCTTATCTTTCACAATCCGGCTCTGCTCGGCGGAGAAATGGACGGAATGATCAATCTGGATTATATGAATTATATAGCGGATGTCAATGTGGGGAGCGCTTTGTTTACGAAAGCTTTCCGCGAACGTGGTGCCTGGGGAGCGGGGGTGCATTATTTCCATAACGGGAAATTCAAGGGAATGGATGAACACAACCGGCCTACCGGCGATTTTACAGCAAACGATATCGCTCTGAATGGATTCTTTTCATACGACCTGTCCGAACGTTGGCGAGGTGGGGTTTCCATGAAGTTCCTGTATTCAAACTATGACATCTACACATCATTGGGACTCTGTTTTGATGCCGGATTAAGTTATTATAATTCGGAAAAGGAGTTTTCTTTCGGTGTTGTTCTGAAAAATATCGGAGCCCAGTTGAAGCCTTATTACGAAGATCGTCAGAAAATGCCGTGGGACATTCAGATGGGTATTACCAAAAAGATGAATCATGCCCCTCTGCGGCTGTCCCTGACAGCCATGTATCTGAACCGGTGGAAATTCGATTATATAGATAATGCCGATCCTGATTACAAAGGCGATAATTTTGCGAAAGCATTGTTTAAACACCTGGTGATCGGTATCGATTATATCCCCAGTGAAAACTTTTGGATCGGTGTCGGTTTCAATCCGAAAACGAAGATGGACATGAAACTGCAGGGAGGCGGAAACGGTCTGTCCGGATTTTCAGCAGGAGCCGGTGTGAAGATAAAAATGTTTGATGTCGGTGTCTCATTTGCTAAATACCATCCGTCAGCTATGTCGATGATGGTAAGCGTTTCGACAACACTCGCCGATTTTAAACCTTAGGAAATATAAATAAAATGTAAGCATGAAAAAGATAGTAATTGCGATAGATGGTGTTTCTTCTACAGGGAAAAGTACCATGGCAAAAGATTTGGCGAAAGAAATAGGTTATACTTATATCGATACCGGTGCCATGTACCGTGCCGTAACCTTGTATTGCATCCAGCATAATTTGTTCAAAGGCGATCAGATCGATGAAGAGAAGCTTCAGGCATTGATGGATGATATCCATATTTCTCTCCGTTTTAATCCGGAGACCGGTCGTCCGGATACTTATCTGAACGGCGTGAAGGTTGAAAAGGAAATCCGGGGAATGGAAGTCGCCAAATGGGTAAGTCCGGTAGCCACTCTCGGGTTTGTTCGTCGTGCACTGGTTGCCATGCAGCAGGAAATGGGGAAAGAAAAAGGGATTATCATGGATGGCCGGGATATCGGTACGGTAGTCTTTCCGGATGCCGAACTGAAGATTTACGTAACGGCCAGTCCGGAAGTACGTGCGCAACGCCGTTTGGATGAACTGAAGGCGAAAGGCGAAGCGGCTTCTTTTGAAGAAGTGCTCGATAATGTCAAGACACGTGACCATATCGATTCTACCCGCAAGGAAAGTCCGTTGCGCCAGGCGGATGATGCCGTTGTGCTGGATAACTCGCACATGACTATCGCTGAACAAAAAGCATGGCTTCTTGTTCAATATAATAAAGCTGCTGCCGAATAACAGGGCAGAGATCAATTAGTTTTTAGGAATGATTGAAGTCGAAATAGATAAAGGTTCCGGATTCTGTTTTGGAGTTGTCACAGCCATCGAAAGTGCCGAACGTGAGTTGGACAATACGGATATATTGTATTGCTTGGGTGACATTGTGCACAACAGTCTGGAAGTGGAACGTCTTCAGGTACAGGGATTGCGTACCATCGATCATGAAGAATTTTCCACACTGAAAGGAAAGAAAGTCCTGCTCCGTGCACACGGCGAACCTCCCTCTACCTACGAGATTGCCAAACAGAATGACATAACGATTGTCGATGCAACCTGTCCGGTTGTACTCCAGTTACAGAAGAGGATACATAAATGCTATCAGGAAACGCGTGAACATCATACGCAGTTGGTGATATACGGTAAAAAAGGACATGCAGAAGTGAACGGTCTGGTCGGACAGACGGAAGGGACCGCCATCGTGATCGAGAAGACGGAAGACTTGGACCGTCTGGATTTCGGACGTGATATCTGCCTCTTTTCCCAGACAACGAAATCGTTGGACGGATTCCGTAAGATCGTGGAAGAGATACAGAAGCGGAAAGCGGAAGACACCCGCTTTGAATATTACGACACGATCTGTCGTCAGGTAGCCAATCGTTTGCCGAATATAAAAGCCTTTGCATCCAGCCATGACTGGGTTTATTTTGTAGCGGGCAAAAAGAGTTCGAACGGAAAGATGCTGCTGGAAGAATGCCGGAAAGCGAATCCCAATACCATTTTCATTTCAGAGGTGAAAGAGATCACCGAACCGCTTCCCGCCGGTGTCCGCCGTGTAGGGGTTTGCGGGGCTACGTCCACTCCGAAATGGCTGATGGAAGAGGTCGCAGTCCGTATCCGGGAGTTGAATGCAGACCGTTGATCAAACGGTTAAGATTTCATGAAGTTTAAGTGAAAATGGAAGATTGTTGGCAAATAATTACTATTTTTGCCACGAATAATTTAAAATAAAGACGGTATGTCTACAATTAAATGTATTGGTATTTTAACGTCCGGAGGTGATGCTCCCGGGATGAACGCTGCCATCCGTGCAGTGACGCGTTCCGCTATTTATAACGGGATGAGAGTAAAAGGTATTTTCCGAGGATACAGAGGATTGATTACAGGTGAGATTGAGGAGTTCAAGACACAAAATGTAAGTAACATCATCCAGCGTGGCGGAACAATATTGAAAACGGCCCGTTGTATGGAGTTCAAAACTCCCGAAGGCCGTAAGCAGGCATATGACAAGTTAATGGAGGAAGGTATTGATGCGTTGATCGCCATCGGTGGTGACGGGACATTGACCGGTGCACGTATTTTTGCACAGGAATTTAATTATCCGATCGTCGGAGTTCCGGGTACAATCGATAATGACCTGTATGGTACAGATATAACGATCGGCTATGATACTGCATTGAATACAATCATGGAGTGCGTGGATAAGATCCGCGACACTGCCACTTCTCACGATCGTCTTTTCTTTATCGAAGTGATGGGACGCGATGCCGGTTTCCTGGCATTGAACGGTGCGATCGCTTCCGGTGCGGAAGCTGCCATTATTCCGGAAATATCCATGGAGAAAGACCAGTTGGCTGAAATGATCGAGAACGGTTTCCGTAAATCAAAGAACAGTAGTATCGTATTGGTTGCAGAAAGTGAAGTAACAGGTGGAGCAATGGGAGTTGCCGAACGTGTGAAAACTGAATACCCTCAATTCGATGTACGTGTGTCTATCCTGGGGCACTTGCAGCGTGGTGGTTCTCCTACGGCTCAGGATCGTATCCTGGCAACCCGTATGGGCGTTGGTGCGGTCGATGCTTTGCTGGATGACCAGCGTAATGTGATGATGGGGATACAGAATGACCAGATTGTATATGTTCCGTTCTCAAAAGCTATTAAGAATGACAAACCGATCAACCGTGATTTGCTGAATACACTGCGTGTGTCTTCTATCTGATCCGGTACTGAAGATAAAAAGAAAGCCCGTCGAATCAAACGATTCGACGGGCTTTCTTTTTATCTTTTGCGTTATTTCTTCGATAAGTTTTCGAGGAACAGATCCATCATCCTCTTGGCGGCAACGAATGAGCTGATTTCGTTGTTCAGCACCTGCTGCTCTGTATGGAGCAGCATGCTTTCAACTGCCGGATTATGATAGAATGTTTCCCGCAATGTATCGTTGATACTTTCATACATCCAGTACTTAGCCTGTTCATTCCGTTTGAAATTGAAATAACCGTTCTTTTTCGTGAACTCCATATATTCACCGACCATGTCCCAGATTTCCTTGATACCCAGGTTGTAGTAACCCGAATAGGTCAGCACTTTAGGAAACCATCCCGAATCTGCGGGTGGGAAGAGATGCAAGGCATTTCTGAACTGGGCAGCAGCCAATTTTGCTTTTTCGACATTATCCCCATCGGCCTTGTTGATAATAATACCGTCTGCCATTTCCATGATACCTCGCTTGATGCCTTGCAGTTCGTCGCCTGTTCCGGCCAGCTGGATAAGCAGGAAGAAATCGACCATGGAATGAACGGCCGTTTCGCTTTGTCCGACACCCACTGTTTCAACGAATACGGTATCGAAACCGGCTGCTTCACACAAGACGATCGTTTCGCGGGTCTTACGTGCCACGCCACCCAATGATCCAGCGGATGGGGAAGGGCGGATAAATGCATTCTTCTCGCGCGACAAAGCCTCCATGCGGGTCTTGTCTCCCAGAATACTTCCTTTGGAACGTTCGCTGCTCGGGTCGATAGCCAGTACCGCCAGCTTGCGCCCTTCCTTGATCAGATGCATGCCGAAAGCATCTATAGAGGTGCTTTTCCCGGCTCCGGGAACGCCGGTAATGCCGATGCGGACTGATTTACCGGCATGAGGAAGACATTTTTCGATGATTTCCTGTGCCAGCTGCTGATGTTCGTATTTTGCACTCTCGACCAGCGTAACTGCCTGGCTGAGGATGGTTATATTTCCTTTCAGTATCCCTTCGACAAACTCGGAAGGGGTATATTCTTTGCGTTGAAGTCTCTTTTTGAGGTAGGGGTTTACAGTCGGTACGTCGGCTACTCCCTTGTTTACCTTTAATCCTCTGTAAAGATCGTCGTTTTCGGGATGTTCCATAATTTAATTGATAATTGACAATTGACAATTAAGGGGCAACAACAATATTTCATTGTCAATTGTCCATTGATTTTACTTTTCTGCTGTTACCTTTATGAGGCGAACAGGACCGTTCGGGTCGTTACATACAATATTTACCAGTGCTTCCAGCTTCGTCTTTATTTCTCTCGGACGAACTGATATTTTGAATATAGCCGTTGTTCCCGGCTTCAATTCTTTTTTCCCTCCTGAAATATCGATCCGTTCATCATCGCAGGTGAAACTGTGTATGATAAGCGGTGACTTTCCGGTGTTGGTCACCTCTACAGTGCCGGTTACTTTCCCTCCGATCAACGGTATAAAGCTTCCTTTCTCCGGCAGCTTGCCGAAGTCGAGCAATGTTCCTGACAACTGGGCTACCGGGGCCTGCGCCTTATCAGCAGCAGTCAGTTTGCCGAAGTTATCGATGATATTGGCGGCTACGTGTACCTTTCCGGTTACTTCTTTTTGACCGATACTTTCGATCGTCAAAGGTATTTCTGTCGTAACCCTACCTTTTCTTTTTGCCGCTTTCGCGTCCAGCAACAAAGTGATTTCACCTACTTCGTCCGGAGCCAGTTGGGTCGGGCGCACTTCTACGGTCAGGTAGTGAGGCACTTTACCCTGGTGTATCGTCAGCGTTGTCTTTCCTTCATTTTTGACACTGATCTTTTCTCCCAGTGTATCGTCGGGGCGGACACTGCTGTACAGCACCGTTTTAGTCTGCATTTTCAGGTCACCTATCGAGTAGGGGAAAATCTGAAGCGGTATAAGCGGTTTCGGTGTTACGTTTCCTTTGATAGCCAGCGTATAGCTGCCTTTTTTACCATTGCTGAATATTGAGATCGTTTTGTAGAACGGGCCAGGACGTCCTTTGGGATTATAGGTCACTTTTACGTTTCCGGTCTTTCCCGGGGCGATAGGTTCTTTTGTCCATTCCGGTTGCGTGCAGCCACAAGAAGCAGTGATACGAGTGATGACCAGCGGACCGTCTCCCGTATTTTTAATAACAAAAGTATGACTGGCCAATCCATCCGCTTCGGCGATAGTACCGAAGTTATAGGTCAGTTCGTCTGCACTTATCTGAGCTCCGTTCTGTGCCGCTATATTAGCTGTTATCAGGAATAGGCAGCATAGAATAAAGCCCAGTCTTTTCATATTCAGCATTCTTTGTTTTTAGTTTAGCTTGTTGTAAATTAAATTACCTCTCCCCGTATGGTCAGGATGTAACTTCCGGTTTTACCGTTGCTGTAAACTGAAATTGTTTTGGAGAACGGTCCGGGACGTCCTTTCGGATCGTATGTTATTTTAATATCTCCGGTCTGACCGGGAGCGATCGGTTCTTTTGTCCATTCGGGGGTTGTACATCCGCAGGAAGCAATTACGCGAGTGATTACCAGCGGAGCTTCGCCTGTATTTTTAACTACAAATGTAGTAGATACTTTTCCATCGGCTTCTTTAATTTGTGCAAAGTCGTGAGAAGTTTGTTCTGCAGAAATAACTGCTTTTTTCTGAGCAGAAGCTATTCCTGTAGCAAGCAGGATTGCCATAAAAATAAAAATAATCTGTTTCATTTTACTTTTTATTTAGCTATTGTTTATTTTACAAAGATAGAGATTTAGAATTGAAAATCGGGAATTGAAGGTCGAAATTTACAATCGGTGGATAGACTGTTTGTTTGTCAATCATGATATTCAATCTCTCATTTTTAATCCCCGACTTTCTATGTTTACTTAACCAGGATTGTCTCGCTTTCCGTATGCGAAACAAATTCGGGAGCGTACAGGCATTGAATTGTACTGATTCCACCTGCATATTCTCCTGTACGTGTTACGTAAACAGGATATTCGATAACGAAGGTTCCTACCGGCAGACGGTTAAAGAAGAAGTTCTCCGATACGTCTGTCGGTGACTGGTAATACATTACTCCGTCTCTGAATTTCGTTCCTGAAATCTGGTCGGCCGGTTCGAAACATCCTGCCCGTAAGTCTTTCAGGAATACATAATCCATTTCACGATCCGTGCGGATAGTCAGGCGTACTACTACTTTGTCGCCTATGCGAAGTTTACCGTCGGTTACCGGCTGTATCTGCAGGCCGGTGCCGCTATTGCTTTCGATGAACAATTTCTTTTCAACGTTGAGTACCCCCTTCTGTTTATCTACCTTATTTATATTTTCGAAGTACTGTTCGTAAACGGCTCCCCAGGCAGGTACATTTCCTTCCTTTCGGATGGAAACGGAATTGCTTCCGGAAGAAATTTCTTTTCCGTCCAGTACGACCTTCAGATAACCGGTTGCCGTTTCACCTTCGGCAGTGCTGTATGTTTTACCTCCCCAGTCGACGGTACAGGTATTGTTATCATTCAGCCAGTCACTTCCGGTCAATAATAGGGCGTAGATCGCATTCAGTGTAGCTGGAACCGACTCCCAGTTCTGAGTACGTTTCTGGTTCAATAACCATTGCTTCATGCGGTCGGTATCTTTAGAGTCCGGCGATAAAGTATTGAATACTTTCATCAACAGACAATGCGTATCGATCGGGGAGATAAAGAAACCGTTCTCTCTCCGGTTGTTCGCCCAATACATGCCCTGTTCGGTAGAGATGGTAGCTGTTTTACGCAACCAGGCAAGTATCTCGCTGGCCACTTCCTTTTTACCGTTCCGGTGCATCAATAGGGCAATTTCTCCTTTACCGTAAAGGTTCTGTTTATTCCATGTTTTTTCAGCCTGTGTCGTGTAGAAACGAATCGCTTCGCGGGCCTCACCCAGTTCAGGTATATCCCGGTAAGAGCTACGGACGAATAAGAATTCCAGTTGCAATGAGTTCGGTGAACTGGCCTGCCACTTCTTATCGACTTGTTGCAGGCGTTCGTAATCCGATTGCATCTGTTTGTCCAGATACCTGAGTGCCTTCATCTGCATCTCTTTTTCTTCTTGTCCGTATTGAACGGCACCCAGTTCTACCAATTGTGACATTCCTTTCAGGATATGCAGTGTGATCTCGCGGCTGGGATAGAAGCCTTTGAACCATCCCCATGCGCCGTCTTCATTCTGTTGCTTCAACAATTGTTGCAAAGCCAGTTCGCGTTGCTGGGCAGCACGATTCAGGTCGAACAATAAGGATAACCGTTGTTTCTGCTCTGTTTCGTTGTCGGCAGCCAGTACCCACGGCGTTTCTTGAAGCAGGATATTTTTCAGTTCCTGGTTCTTTTCCAGGTTTGAATACAGGGTTGAAGCTGTTCCTCCCTGGGCCTTCCACTGGCTGATCACTTTCTGTATGCGCGGATTGGCAGTAGCGATATAGTTAGCCAGTGTGTTGCTGTAATACGAAGCGAACCATGAAATGATATTGTCGTTGGCCGGCTGCGTTAACGTCGGCAGGGCCTGTACGGCATACCAGATCGGGTTGGCTGTCAGTTCCAGTGTCATACTGAACGGCTTACGGGTTCCGGAGGGTTGATTGCCGGATAACCGGATCTGCTTTTCGTTTTCTCCCATCAGGTAGAACGGCGTGCTTTCCGTAACAAGCAACTGGTTCGATAGGACTGGGATCAGGTGTTGTTCGCCATCGCTGCCTGAATCCGAGTCGGCTACGATACGTATTCCGATCAGATTGGTTGTTTCCGGCACGCGGAATGTCCATGAAGCTGTCGTAATACTGTCGGCAGCCAGTGTGAATGTTTTCTGCGACTTGGTTAAACAGATAATTGGCTGATCGGTTGCCGGATCAAATAATTCGAGGCTTACTCGTCCAGAGATAGATTCCTTTGAATTGTTTATCACCTGTGTATTGACAGACACTTCGTCACCCTGGCGCATGAAGCGCGGGAGATTCGGCACGACCATCAACGGCTTACTGCTGATCACTTCTTTTGTCAACAGACCGTATTTCATATCGGATGTGTTAGCCACAGCCTGGAACTTCCAGGTCGTATTGCTTTCCGGTAAAGTGAATTGCAGCTCTATATCACCTTCTTTGTTCGTCAAGAGGGCAGGGTAGAAGAATGCAGTTTCATTAAAGTTCTCCCTTACCTGCAACATTGTTTCCTGCGGTGTATCCGCTGCGCCTTCATCCGCTTTCTGCGACTGTGATACAACTGCATTTTCTTCCAGTACACCTCCGGTAATCGTTACGGCATCATCTAATATATATTCAACAGCTTGGGATTCTGCCATCATCGGGGCGGCCGACGATTTCATCATGATACCTCCGCCATAGGCTCTACGGTTTCTGAAATCCATAATGCCCTGCCAGTTCAAACGGTCATACTGATAATCAGGTATATTAATACGATCAGGTCTTCCGGCATCGTACATCATTTTCTGATCCATACCGGTTCCTGTATTAAAGAATGGGATGTTCAGGTAAACAGAACGTTCCGGATTGAAGTACCAGTTGAACGGTAAAATCTTATCCAGTGAGGCATCATACATGCTTGCCAGTACCTCTGCACTAACGGGAACGGAATCAGCATCCAGTATGCGGAATTTCCAGGTTTCCCGGCTACCCGGCAGCAGACGGTCGCGGAAAGTCGTCGGTTTAATAGTCAGACGGCGATCCGGTTGCTGACGTTTGATTTGCGACTGGGTGGTGTACAACCTTCCGTTCTTTACGAAGGTGAAGCTGGCAACAATACCTTTTCCATAGCTTTCCAGGAATGGAATACGGAAAAGATGGTTCTCATTATTTAATACCAACCGTTTACGTGAAATACATTTGCCATCCTGATACAATTCATAAAGGACATGAGCCTCTTTGTCGGATGTACCGAACAGTATATTGGCTTCTTCTCCCGGCAGGCAATCGGTCTTCTCATTCAATAACCATAGATGTGTGAATACCGGTGGTCGTTTATCTCGCAGACTATATAATATAAAGTCTTGTTGTGTAGTGGCTGGACGACCTTTTGAATCTTTGGCTTCCAGTTTGATGCGATAACGACCGGCAGCCAGTTTTTTGAATGCTTCTTTGTCGATGGCCTGTCCGGAAACGAATTTGCCGGCTCCGACCTGTTGTTCTTCTTTATATTCTTCCTGTCCGTAGAGGGTATCTGTTCCTTTATCACTTAATTTATAGATTGTATAAGTACCCTCGATAGTTAGTTTCTCCCCGTTCAGCGTCTGTGCCGATACGATTGCATTAACAGAGTCCTTGTCTATTTGTGAGGGAATATCGGTATTCAGGACGATACTGGTTTCTCCGACTGAGAACGTATAGGTTGCTTCCTGCGTCTCTCCGTTACTGTCGGTCAGGGTTGCTGTTACGATGTAACTCTGATAAGGGAAGAAGCTGTATCCGTTTGTCGATTTCTCCGGACGGAATTTGAAGGAGAACGTACCATCGTTGTCGATTGTTGTGGTTCCTTCTGCCACCTGTTCGTTCGTGTTACCACCAAAATAATTACGCATCCAGAAAGGTTGCTTGTTAATACGGTAAGTCACTTCTCCGCTTTGCAGGGAAACGCCGGAGAAAGTCTGTGCTTTCCCTTCGATCGTCACTTGGTCGCCGAAAGAAATATCTCCTTTGACAGGCAATAGCTCGACAAAGAAAGTCGGGCGTTTGTATTCTTCCACACGTACGCTGGTGCTGGTATACTCGGTGGAAAGGGTGAACATTCCGCTAAGTGTCTGCTGAGGCAATGTAAACTCGCCGTTGAAAGAACCGAATTTGTCGGTCTTCAACTCTTTGGTTGCCACTTCTTTCCAATTGGCATCCCGTAAAGTGATCTTATAGGTTTCTCCTTCTACGGCGTATGGTGTTTCTGTATCGTTGACATAAGCTATACCTTTAAAATAGAGGTTTTGTCCCGGACGATACAATCCCCGGTCGGTGAACAGAGCCAGTTGCGGACGGACTTTTGTTTTATTTTGAATGAGCTGTCCGCCCGGATAAACAAGTGTCAGCATTGAATAAATATCTTCGCGGTGCGTAGCCTGATAACCCATCAATTCGCTTTGGCGGGGAAGAACGGCTAATCCGTCACGGTCTGTTTTCACAGTTCCCTGCTTCTGCAGATTGTTGCGTTTCCCGGAATAGTAAACGACGGTGGCATCGCTTACCGGCTTTCCGCTCAGGTAGTCTGTCACCAGCACTTCGGTGGAACCGTTGGTCATATTGCGTGAAACACTGGCCAGACGACTCACACTGAACAGGTTGTTGGTCTTTATCTGCGTACCGGGCACCGTAATGATACATTCGTACAATCCCATATCTCCCATCGGGATAACAAGGCTTGTGTCCGACTCTGTGTATGTGTTGGGCTGTGATAAAGAGAAAGTAACCTCTTTAACGAGTGCACCGAGTGCCTGGCTGGTGTCTTTTACATTATAATAGGTTGTCTGCAAAGGTGTTTTCAGACTTTTGTATATACTAACGGTGATCTTGGGGATATTCCTGTAATTAACTTTCAGGTTCAACTCTTTTCCCGGATAGATCGTATTCTCTGTATTGACGCGTAACAGCGGATTTTGCATTTCCGCCAACCGATTCTTTAATAGGCCGATCCGTTCGTAGTTCGGGAAACGGGCAATTGTCTCCTTACAAATATTGTATTCTATTGTCTTGAGGGAATCCTGTTTTGCCGGATTGTTATAATCGCCGGCAGACATCAGTGCATTTAACCGGGCGGCAACGATTTCTACCGAGTAATCCTTATCAGCATACACTTTCTGCAAGCTGTCGAGAGCGGCCTGATAGGGAACTCTATCCTTTTCCTGATAAAGGGAAGGATATTTGAACGAAAGGTAATCAAGGGTGGTAAGTACCACTGCCTTTTTATCCGGTTGCGTATTCAGATAAGCGATCAGTTCTTCGTATATCTCTGTCGAAGGAGCAATATCCAGGACACGGAATGCCAGGAAATCATACAGGGTAGGGCGAAGGGCCGGAGTATCTTTCCCTGTTTCAAGGATTGCCTTGAATTCGGATACGGGTGTTTGCTTCAAGAGGCCGGCCGGTTGCAGCGAAACATTTAGTTCCTCCTTAATCTTTTGGGTGAAAAGATTGGAAGTCCATTCGCGGATATCTTCCGGAACGTAACCGACCAGGTCGGTCCGTTGGTTGATCTTCCACCGGTTCTGTATGTAATAGCGGTTGTACATTTCTGCTACCATCGAATGGAGTACGGCTGTCGAGGCCGGATCTTTGCATTCGGCTGCATAGTTTTCCACTTCTTTAATAAGCGCAGGAAAATCGTCCTCGTTCACTTCGAGTTGCTCTTTCATCCGGCCGATCAAAGCTTTGATCAGTTGCGGTGTGTTCTTACCTTGAATGGCTTCGGTAATCATTTTGCTTTCATTTTTCGATTGTGCCGCTGTCGTATACATGATAGTTGCTGACAAACAGCAGAGTATCAATGCGGAAACAATAATAGCTTTTATCTTCATATCTGTAATGGGTTTACATGTTAAACAACGTTCCTTGCTATATAGATACAAAGAAAGACTAAAAAGATGTAAACCTATTGTTAATAAGGTGTAAACTTCAGTATGGGATACATCAAAGAAAATGGGTTTATCTAATAGCAGACGATCAGACCGTCTGCTATTAGATAAACCCATAAGCCCTGAAAGATATTAAATTATTTCTTACGGTGATAAGTAAGGAATGTATACGGATAAGCATGTTTGGCATCAGCCGGAAATTCCTGGCGTTCCACCTCTTCCCACATATCCCAGTTTACGACAGGGAAAAATGTATCGGCATCCTTAAACTCTCCGTGTACGCGTGTGATGTACATCTTGTCTGCGATACGTAACGCCTGACGATATACCAAAGCGCCGCCAAGGATGAATATTTCATCTTCTTTTTCGCAGATATCCAATGCAGCGCCCATTGATTCGCAGGCAAAGCAGTTTACAAAACCTGCTTCCGGCATAGTAGTCAGGATCACGTTCTTCCGGTTGGGAAGCGGTCCTTTAGGCAGAGATTCGAATGTTTTACGTCCCATGATCACGGCATGGCCGGTGGTCAAGTCTTTGAAACGTCGCATGTCGGCTGGCAGACGCCATAACAACTTGTTGTTTTTACCAATCGCGTTGTTCTCTGCAATTGCGGCAATGATTGAAATTGTACTCATAAACTTATCAATTTATATAGTCTGTTTATACTCTCTATCTCTTTAATTGTCTATTCTCCATTGTCAATTGTTCAGACCGCCACTTCCCCTTTGATATGAGGATGCGGGTCGTAGCCGGTCAGGTTGAAATCTTCAAATTTGAAATCGAAGATGCTTTTTACGTCCGGATTAATTTCCATCCGGGGGAGAGGACGTGGTTCGCGGGTAAGCTGTAGTTTTACCTGTTCAATGTGGTTGCTGTAGATATGTGCATCGCCCAGCGTATGAACGAAATCTCCGGCCTTCAGTCCTGTAACCTGTGCCATCATCTGCAGTAACAGTGCGTAGGAAGCAATATTGAAAGGTACGCCCAGGAATATGTCGGCACTGCGCTGATACATTTGCAGGCTCAGCCGTCCGTTTGCCACATAAAACTGGAAGAACGCATGACACGGCGGAAGGTTCATGTTTTCCAGGTCACCCACATTCCAGGCACTGACAATGATCCGTCGGGAATCCGGATTATGTTTGATCGTGTCGACAGCTTCACTGATCTGATCGATGGAACCTCCCTTGTAGTCCGGCCATGAGCGCCACTGGAAACCGTAGATATGTCCCAGGTTTCCGTCAGGGTCTGCCCATTCGTTCCAGATACGCACGCCATGTTCCTGCAGATACTTCGCATTCGTATCTCCCTGCAGGAACCAGAGCAGTTCGTATATGATCGACTTCAGATGCAGTTTCTTCGTTGTAAGCAGAGGGAATCCCTCTTCCAGATTGAATCGCATCTGGTGGCCGAAAACACTTTGTGTACCGGTCCCGGTACGGTCTTCCTTCCTGACACCTTCGGCCAATACGCGATCCAGCAATTCTAAATATTGTTTCATTTTTATCTCTCTAGTAGCTTACAAAAATACGAAAGGGATTTGTATTAAACAACAGGTATGTTTTAAAATGCCTTTTCATCCGTTTACACATTGTAATGAGACGGACGTTTTTGATAGGCTAAATGATAGGTAAAAAATATTGTCTGGTAGGGTAATATCATTTATATGGTATACTAGTCTGATTTAGCCGCCCGGCTAGTGATAAAATGATAATCAGGGGATGGGGAGTAGTGTGTATCTTACGTTTATATAAAAGCTGAAAAAATTATATTATACAATTAAGGGGAATGGGTAATTTTGGATATATATTTATTAATATTAAAGTACGCGTACGTTAGTTTAATGCGCTTCCGGAGCCTGGATCGACCACAAAAAAAGATATGCAAATAAATAGACTAAATTCTTGGTATGGAATAAATATCAAAGGCGGATGCCCGATTTCGAATGACTAAAAAAAACGTTCCTTTTTTTCGTTCAGCAAAAATACGCATTCCTTTCGAACCTGCAACCCTTTTCAGAACTTTTTTCACTTTTCTATCTGCTTTCTTATCAGTACGATATGGAAATAAGGACAAAATAGCCACTTCTTGTTACAAAAGTAAAAGAATCTTAAACGACTGACTAGAAAAAAGGAACGTTTTAGCTCGTCATATCGGGAATCGTCGGGCAAAAAGGATGCCGATATACAGGCATTTAACAGTTCCGTTAAAATGCTTTTTCTTGTGTCCTACGGGTTTAGGCGGCTGAAATGAGCAGAGAGAGGCTAAATGAGAGGAAAATAATCAATTTGAGTATAGATCATAATTTTATTAATTAAATGTTTTACGTATGAGAAAAAGTACTTTGGTAAAAGGCGGGTCGGCCGCTCTTTTATGTGCTATGGCCTTTTATGGTTTGTCTCCGGTGCTGAATGCGGCAGATTCGGACTATACCAATATTAAGGCTAAATGGTATGAAGTAGTGAACACTGAAAGCGCGTGGAATGATGAGACGGACCTTATTGAAGGCTCGATTCATTTGAAACCGATTGACAAGGTGAATGTTCACGATCATTGGGAAGCTAATTCGACTTCTTACGGCAACTATGAGTCGATGATCGACTTCACAAAAATGAATGCAGGTTTGATGAACGGCGTTTTCGTAACCTTCTTCAATCTGGATGCAAGTGATACTCCTAACTATCTGAAGCCTTTCACCGGAAAGTATCTGGAGATGGCTTATTCGGATATTAAGAATCACGAAGAAATGAATACGGCCGAATATCTGAAATTTACAGATGACAAAGGCAATACCGGATTAGGTATTTATCAGAACCAGACAGCCAGTTCACGTGTAGACTTCCTGTATAGCACAAAAGGCTTGACAGGTGTTGAAAGCGTTGAAATGGATATTCGTGCTTTTGGTAATACGGACCTGGTAAACCGTAAGATCGACTGGACGTATGACGTATATGTTTATGATCTGTCAGGAGAGCTTGTTGGTCAGATGGTTAGCGACCGTGCAATTTTCACAGCTAATAACCATGAAATAGCAACAGCCCATACGCATCATATTAAAGCGCATGTTTCTGATGCCGATAATACGAATCCTGGTTCATGGCAGCAGGGCTCTTTGGACAACAAGATGATTATTGTTATGTTTAGAGGTGCTAAATCGGTTGCTGATGATGCAGTTGAATCTACAGGTTCAAAGAACACAGAACCGTTGACAGTATTCACAAATGCAAGATTGGCGTTCAATCGTCCGAGCGTTGCTTTCGGTGCTGCAAATACAAAGATATTTGAAGCTGGTGCCGGACGTAATACTTCTTGCGCTCCTGATACATTGACAACTACTGTTGAATTGTGGAATACATTGTATAAGAACAGCAAGTCTAACAATGAATATACTGCCACTTTCGGTAGTAGTGCGACTCGCGATGTTCTGGCCTTTATCGATCAAACTCAGGCTCCGAAAGAAGAGTTGGCATATTATGAACTGAATGTTGAGTATCCGTTTATCGTTGATAAGATGGAAATCTCTCAGATAGGCGATATGTCGAAAGTTGAGGGTTGGGTATCTTTAGATGAACTGGCTACTGATTCACCTAACAAAATTGTTAGAAAAGGTACACCGGGTGTAGATAAGAAAGTTACTTATCTGATCCCTCGTGAATTCTTCGTTCAGACAGATGCTACTGACGATCGCGATTGCAAATCAAGTGCTCGTTTCACTTATTACTTCGCTCCTCAAGAAGTAAAAGCATTTGAAAAATCTAACTATATTTGGTCTACTATCACAGCTGAAGCTTCAGATACAGCTCGTTATGCACTTCAGGCTACTTCTGTTCCTGAATATAACGAATTGAACGATCTGCACTTCGACGAATATCTGGATTTCAAGACTGCAAAAGTTAGCTTCAAGAACCTGCCTTATTTCAATTCATTCGACAACGGTCGTTACATGGATGAAATGCATTATGGTGAATTATTGCTGGTTAACCGGACAAAAGCTCCTAGACATTCAACCGATCGTTACGATGACGATGTAAATATCAAGGGTTGGAAGATCGTCTTCCTTGATGATGATAATAAGAAAGACTCTACTTATGTACCAGGTCGTTATCTGCCGATGACAGTTCAGGGACATAGCTATACTGATTATGCTGCATGGTTGGAAGAACATGGTTGTCCGGAATGCTGCATTGAAGATGAACCGGAAGTGGTTGGTACTCATGCAAGAGTAAAAGTTATCGACTGTTCAGGTAATATTTATCCGAACATCGTTAGCGTTAACGCTATCTTCAAATATCACCGTGGTGATGTAAACATCGGCGACGACGAGTCTAAATATGTAAATGAAACATATACTATCAATCCGGCTCTGACTTACGATGCTTCTATCGCAAGATATTTTGAAAATGGAGAAGTATTGGCTAATACGACTTATACTTACACCGGTCAGGATCTGATGGATAAGGTAGGTGGTGCAGTTTATTCAGGTCCGATCAAGGTCTTCGGTAACAATACATTCGTATGGTTCCAGGATACTGACCAGTCTCTGTTAAGCCACGCTATGGGTGTTCTTAGCTCTGAATTCCTGAAATATTTCGAACGTATCGACCGCAAAGATTTCTTCTTCGCTCCTTACGACGAATGGGATAACTACAAATATGAGTCAAGACCTCACACTGTTAAGATCTTCGCAACAGGTTTGAAACCGGATGTTCCTGGTGGAAAAGTTGCTTCTATCAAGGTCTTCAAAGAACAGTTCTCTAAAGGCGAAAGCTTCGACGATGCAGTTTATCATACAAATGCGTTCATGTTCACAGGTGAAAGCCTTGACTTTGCGAAAGTATATGTGAAGAAAGGTACTCAGGAAAAACCGATCGAAGAATATAGCGGTGCTACATTCGGCAAATTTATCGGTATGAGCATAGGTGATACTTTGATCTACAAGGTAGACCTGGATAACGACTATGCAGTACAGTACGTAGAAGAAAACGGTCTTGATATGACTGTTAAATATGTACCTTACAACGACGTGAACCTGCTTCCGATTGAAAAAGAATATTGGGATTATTGCTGCTTCGAAGGCACTCCTAACGTATTCAATCACGTAGCTCAGTTCGGTGTAACTGCTTCTAACAAGAAAGGTTGGAACGAATTTTATACATTCGGTACTACCGACAGAGGTTTGACAACAACAATGAATGCGGATAAGATCATCGGTTCATATACAAGCTTTTATTCATTCCTGACTCAGCAGTTCGGTTCTTGCAATGACTGCGGTAGTGGCGGTTATCCGAATGCAAACTATAGTAGTAGCATAGGTAGCTCTGAAGGCAACTGGGTTCCTGCTCCGAACCTGATCTATAACGAAATCTTCCGTAAGGATTACAAGACTCGTTATGTAAATACTTGCTATCCGGTACGCGACGGTCAGTTCATCATTTCCGGTTTGAACATTACTGAGCCGGTTGATATGGATGTATTCTCTAACAAGAAAGGTGCTTTCGATTATGAAGTAACAGTTCTTGCCGACCTCAATGGCGAACCTTATGGTAAAGTGGATACAGTAGGTACGACAGTTCAGATCTCTCCGAACAAATACGGTGAAGTATTGGCTCTTGTTTCTGCTAAGTTCGATCCGAAAGATCGCGATGGCATTGCAATGACTATCGATACAATTACAAGTGGTGCTGAAAAAGGTATGTGGGCTCGCTACTATGCGAAAGACTCTATCCGTCTGGCTCCGCAACAGCATGCTTCTGACGTTGAAAGATGGAACCGCGTGTACTTCTTCGACCTGGATGATTACAAACATAATTTGACATTTGAAGATGAAAAGTGGAAACACTTCGGTATCTGGGCTCCTTACGGTGTTAATATTACCGATACGCTGACAGCTACTATCAAGGGTGACGTGAAAGTTCCTGAAGTATGGTATAGCTCTGATGCTGCTGGTAAGAACAGAATCGATGCATTCCAGTTCGGTGTTGTAAATGGTGGTGCTTCTAAAGACTCGGTATTCTATATCCAGGGTCGTGACCTGCCTCATTACGGTACTACTGTGAACGATACGGATCCTAAGGTTGAACAGGAAATCAACTTGTTGAGCGCTTCTGACTTGTTCACATTCGGAACAAATAAATCAAAAGAAGTGAAACTGTTCATCCGTGAAAAATCAATGGAACTGGCTGGTACAGTTGAGGAAGCTCCTTATATCTATACAGGTGCTGCCGGCGAACTGGTTAAGAATGTTCTTCGTGGTGACGTAGCTGCCAAGATCGATATTCGTGCAACTCCGAATGTAGAAGATCTGTGTGACGTAGAGAATAAACTTTCTCTGGCTGCAGTATGTGACGTTCAGCAGGATCTGCCGCTGGCATTCACTGCCGGTCTTGAAATGCCGTATATCAAAGATATGGAACCGGGTGACGTTGGTGGTAGCGATGCTCGCATCAAATGGACAGCAACTCCGGGTGCTCAGTACTATCAGGTAGCTGTAGGTCGCTTCACTCCGAAGTATACTTCTGAAGATGTATTCATGTCTGAAGTACGTGCTGACGATGCAAGCAAGACTATCTGGGTTGAATTGTTCAACGCAACAGGCGATGTGATCCACCGTGATAATAAAGTTAACTACTGGTTGGAAGTAACTAAAGAATATACGGATGCTGCAGGTGCACCTAAGAAGGAGGTAACTAAGGTAAGTGTAGACAACTTCGAACTGCAAGGTAATACGCAACCGATCGACAGAAACTGGGGTTATGCTCCGATTGCCCATCAGATGGACAACATGGATCTGACTACAGACATCACGAAACCTGTTAAATATACAATCCGCCTGATGGAAGGATTCCAGACAGACGCTCATCAGATCGACATTTATCTGTTCGATACTCCTGCAACATGGATGGTAAGAAAACCGGTACAGGGTATGCCTATTAATGGTGGTGACTTCAATACAGGTGACTGGAGAACTGAAGTAGGTTCATTGCCTACGGCTTATTACGAATGGCAGGATGATATCAACTTCGACGGTGAAGAATCGTTCAAGGTTGCTGCAACTGCAACATCGATAGCTGTTCATAACCTGATCCCGCAGACTGCTTACACTGCACGTGTTCGTGCATTCAACGAGTGTGTCGGTGGTGAAGAAATGATTCCGTCAGAAGACTTCTATGACTTCGCAACATCTAAGACTGCTACCTCTACTGGTGACATCTACTTCGATGAAGCTGACGAACATAAGCCGGTTTCTAACGAATCTATCAATACAACTGACGTAACAGTTCTGGGTGGCCAGGGTAAGGTAACGATCCTGAATGCTGCTAACAAGAAAGTTGTCATCAGTAATGTATTAGGTCAGACCGTTGCCAACACAACGATCACTTCTGACAATGTTACATTCAACGCTCCTGCAGGAATCGTGGTTGTAGCTTTGGAAGACGGAACAATTGTTAAGGCAGTCGTTAAGTAAGACATGAATAACTATTGATATAAAGAAGTTTATAATCAATAATTTCTAATAGCCGCGTGGCGGATGTAGAGACGTTGCTTGCAGCGTCTCTACCTGACACCAATTAACCTGCGAAGGCGAAAAGGCGGGTATTAATACTAAAGTAATGAAATATAAATTCTTCCGCCTTAGCTCTGTGAAGAATGAAAGCGGATACAAACCCTGGCGGAGTCTATTTGTCAGGGTTTGTATTATGTTTTATGCAGACTTGGTTATAAGCACTTACTGTCTATTGATTGAAGTATAAACAAATTAAAATAATTGCGTATGAACAAAGTATACTTAATCGATGTGAGTAGGCGACTACTTATATTCGTACTATTATTGGGAGGGTATATCACACAAGCAGTTGCAGCAGACATTTATGTCCCCGTAAAAGATGTCCTGTCGTTTTATCAAGGAACGGAATATGCTAATAAAGTGCAGCTGGAATCCCATATCCAAAGTTTATTGCAGGATGCTGTTAGTGGAACAGCGATCATTTCGGAGGTTGTAGTTCAGAGAAATAATGGAACTCTCCCTCCTGCTGAATTAGGTGTTAACTCCTTTAGTTATACCTTTAATATATCTGGAAGTTCCGGTGACTTTGCTTTTAGGCGAACAGTCGGTGATGACCTGATTTCTCCAACTTCGATTCAATTAACTGGTAATACTGTGAATATTGCCGTGTCTAATGCTATCGAGATCAAGGCCCGCCAGGCTGTCGGTAATCTGAATTTCCCAGCAAACTGGGGTAATTATGTGTATGGAACGCCTATCAGTGACCTGAATACCAAAATACAGGTATTAGGTATGTCCGGGGTATCGATTACTGATGCTTCGGTTTTCCTGGTTAAAGATGGTTTAGAGATACAATATACAGGCAATAATAGTCTGGAAGCGGGAGAATATGACGTAGTGGTTACGTTCCCGCCGACTGAACAGTTTGCCTATGCTCCCTCTCTGAGTAACTGTACCCAACAAGCTATCGGTTCTTACATTTCTACAGCAAAGCTGAAAGTAAAAGAGAAACCGATCAATAATACCATATTCCCTGTATTTGCAGAAGGAGTAGGCGGCCTGGGCAAGATGGCTGCAAACACGAATCTGATCAGAGCGAAGAATCAGATCAATAACAACATTAATCCTTCCGACTTTATCTCAGAGATAAAGGTCTATTCCGATGCCAATTTCAGCAATGAAGTAACAGCGGGCAAACTGGTCCCGGGAGCTGTATATAGCTATCGCGTCGTGCTTCTGCCGAATTATGGTAAAGGAAATAATGTGTCGGCCAGTGTTGGAGGTGCTACGATCAACTTCAATACAACAAAGCATAGTTATGATATCGTAAATGCGATTTCGGTTGAAAAGAATACGTTGACAGTAAAACTGCCGGACTTCATTTCCAGTCCGATCCGTATTGGCGGCTATAACGATAATGCTGCAATGGCAACGATGCTGAAACAACTGATCCAGGATATCAATCCGGATATGGTCGACCAGAACCTTGTTCCGAAGGTGGATATCACCGACGGTACGGTTTCTTCTTCTATGCCGGACAATAGCCTGTTGGGTTATAAGGTAACCGTACAAGGAGATCTGACAAAGACCGGTTTGACTTTTGTAACGAATGGTAATGTAGCTTCTACAAACCTGACTGTCAACGGTAATGTTTGTTCGTTCAAAAATTCACTGTTGTTCGTAACTACATTGCCTACAACCCATTCTTTGGCTTATCCGGGCAACTATCAGATCGACTACGAAAAAGATATGCTTCCGAATGCGGTCATCCGCCGTATCAAGAGCGACTTACTGGTTCGTAATGCAGGTGTATTAGGAAATGAAACATTCATTGTTCGCCTGATCAATAATGACCTGAGCAATAAGAATGCAATCGCAGAAACAGACGATTCGTTCGGCTATAAGATCATTATCACCAAGAGTGCAACTTTGCAGGAAATAGAAACACCGGCCAACCAACGGATCAACGTGGTTGATAAAGGTACGACTATTGAAATCACTTACTCAAAGAGTATCGCTATCGTTCCTCGTCCGGCTATCGACTTCACATTCGGCGAATATACCGTTCAATATGTGAAAGGCATGACGCGTACACAAGTAGCAGATAAAGTACGGGACTTCATCTATCTGGCAAATCCGTTTATTGCAGAGTATATAACGAATGTACAGATCACCAATAACCGGATCACGGAAAATATGGGTACGGCTACCTACCGGGTAACGTTAAGTGCTGACCTGGATGTTCTCTTCTCGGAAGTAACCGTGAACGGACAGCCGCATAGCTCGACTACATTTGAAGGTACTGTAAACATCACTCCGCGTCCGATCGCAAAAGTGAAACTGTATAAGTATGAGTTCAAGAAAGAAGGCGCATCCGACGATATGATCGCAAAAGCGATCCTGGCTGACCTGCTTTTGAAGAATCCGGATATGAAGGGGGCTTATATCTCCAGCGTAACATTAGTACCTGCCATCGGCAGAGATCTTTATTCGTATACTGTCGTATTCAATCCGAATGACAATATCCGGAAGATCGAAGTATCTAATGAAGACGGAGGTCTTATTATTCCGATAGAATGGGGAGGTTATACAACGGCAACTTATCTTCGCTCGGTACGATTAACCGACAACGGTCAGTCGTTGGCGGAATACCCGCTTCCGATCAATGTACAACTGCCTCTGTGGGAACGTCCGTTCGGACAGACTGCCGACGAGTATGCACAAGACTTGTTGAATGACTTCAGGCTGACTCCGGGTGCAGACCGCGTAACAGTTCCTGACCTGAATAACTGGGGTGTGAAAACATATCTGATCAACAACGAAACTTCTACAGGAGACGTTCCGGTACGTATTGCCGGCGAAAGTTATCCGCAGGTATCCGACCTGTATGGTTACGAAGTGGTTGCTGGCGCTAATACCCAGTTCTCCGAATACTATACATTAAATTATACGGCACCGTCCAGTATCCACCTGACAGTGAACGGTAACGATGTGATTGCCAAATTGGCTCTCCGTATAGTAAAAGCAAAACGTACGCTTACTTTACCGGAAGTGAATGTCACTTATAATGACATCAATACGAAAGTCGCTTTACTTGACTCCGTAAAGAAAGCAGTGCTGGAAGATCCGGCTAATGAAGAATTTTTCGAACTGGTAGCTAAGACAGGTGTTAAACCTCTGAAGAGCTTTACAGTTACTATCAATAATATAGAAGAAGAAGGAACAACCGTTGCCGGGACCTATACTTATTCGGTAGCATTCGTTCAAAAGGTAACGGATAATATCGAAATAAGAGAAGCAGGTCCGAAGACATTGGTTGTCGGTCAGGCTCCGGTTGTCTTTACATTCCCGACAGATATTACATATCGTTATGGAAAACGTAAAGTGGCTATCGAAGCTGACATCCTCAGTCAGTTCCTGGCAGCTAACGAAGGTCTGTTAAGTGCATATACCTGCTTCGAAAATCCGGCAGACCTGTTCAAGGTTATGTTGACTAGTGCTGATTGTTCAGCAGAAGAAACAGAAACGTTGCCGAAGAACGGTGATTACGGTTACAGGGTAGATGTACTTGATGCGAACCTGTTGTCGAACTTCCTGCTTGACAACCAATTCGGCAGTAACTTCCATAATGTACAGAACTCTGTTCAGATCGGTCAGCGTAAACTGACTATCACACTGCCTACTTATCTGGCCGCTACAGCCGAAGAAGAAACAGCCGCGAAAGCTGCATTTACATTCGGTAAAGCGACAAAGGCAGAGATCGAGCAAATGATCTACGATGATATCGTTGCTTTGAATGGTGCGAAGATCAAGAGTGATTATACGTTGGCAGTCAGCCTGGTTACTACCAAGGCGCAATTGGATAAAAATAATCCTGTAATCGGTGACTACAACTATACCGTTGAACTGACCTCAGCCGATTATATTTTCGTTTATCAGATCGAAGGTGCTGAAGTGACTGACGGACCGGGTACGAATGTCGTTACTGCTGTCAACGCAGTGAAGGTGGTTGCTCCGGGTGTCGTTGTGACATTCAACGAAGAAAAGCTCGAAGGTGTCTGGACGATCGTTGCCGGTAAACCGGTATATGAGCTGACCAACCTGACACTGGCAAGTGACGATTATGGATTTACCTTGATTTCTATAAAGGAAGATCCGGAGAATCCGACACCGGCCATGACAGCTGCACGCTGGAACCAGTTGTTCAAGAACAATAAGTTACATTGGGCATTGTACCGTAACAATAAACTTCAGTTCCACGGTAATACATTGAACAGTGTCCTGGTCGACTCTGTAAAGAACAATGTTACCCAGGGTAATTATAAACTTCGTATCGTAGACGCTTCGACATTGAAAGCAGCTATCGGTAACTTCGAAATCCAGTTGGATGCCGACTTGGCTAACCTGAAGGTGACTCCGGCAACAGTAGAAGTGAAAGCGGCTAAAGATGCTTATACAAAAGTGTACGGCACGGTCGTTACTAAAGATACCGATCTGAATGCGAAACTTGTATTTGCCACAGAACCGAAGCTGACCGCAGCTAAACTGCTGGCAGAAAAGAATGTGATCGACCTGTTTGAAACGGTAGATCCGCTCGATACTGACGTTTATGAAGCTACCGCTCCGGTAGGCGACTACCAGATCCGTGCAATCGAAGCAAGGGTGAAAGAACTGTTTACTCCGGTTATCGGCGTTAAGTTCGTGGCAAGCGAAACGGAGGCTAAAGTATCTGTTACCCCGGCTCCGCTGACGGCAACCGACTTAACGGTTAAAGTATCCGTTACACGCGAATATGGCGAAGAGGCAGCAGATGCTGATGTATATGCAGAAGTTTCGGGTAACTTATCCGAAGCCTTCCAGGCAGAGATCACCCAATTGCTGAATGCAGATAAAGTAAACCGTACAAGCTGGCTCGACCTGTCGGGCGTTAACAAGAAGACAGACGTCGGCACATACGAGTTGCGCTTTACATCTTCGGCCGCTACCCGGATCGCAGCCCTGCTTCCGAACTTCGATATCTCCGCTGCTACGCTTATCAACGCAGGCCTGACGGTAACGCCGGCTCCGCTGACCGTACGTGCGAAGAGCTACAACCGTCCTTACGGTGGTGGTAATCCGGATCTCGAAATCGAATACATCGGTTTGAAGAATAATGAATATGAAAACCTGGCGGATGTATTCTCTGTGATGCCGAAGATCGCGACAGATGCGAGATCCGACTCACGTGGTACATACGATATCTACTTCACGGTAAAAGGGGAAGCACGTAATTATACGGTAACTCACGAAAACGGAACCTTGTCGATCGATAAGATCCGCCGTACAATCATCTGGCCGGAAGATCAGCGCAACCTGGTAATCCCGGTAGGTGAAACAGTTGAGTTATCAGCTTACCTGAAATCGGAAGCCGACGGTAAACCGTCTATCTACGATATCCGTTACGAACTGTCGGGCAACGATCGCGAACGTGTGATCCTGTCTGAAACAGCAAGAGGCGTTTATGCTATAACCGGTAATGTACGTACGGAAGGTGACAACTATGTGACCATCACAGTATTTGCCGATGGCGATGATACCTACGAAGATGCCACTCCTGTAACCGGAACGATCAAAGTAATCGCTCCGGAAGGTGATGCAGCCAAAGTAAATGTAATCATCTCTAATGTGACCAGCATTTACGACAGCAACCCGAGAGCAGTAAGCGTAAAGGTAACCGACGTGGAAACAGGTGAGGCAGTGAAAGACTTCAGCATCTATTACGAAGGCGACCAGTTAGGTTCTGTTCCGACCCTGTATCCGTCTACCCAGGACGCTCCGACAGACGCCGGTGTATATACTGTAACGGTGAAGGCAACGCTCGGTTCCGTCACTTATTCTTACACCGCTAAGAACAAGATGGTGATCGCTCCGAAGCCGGTTGTGGTAACAGCCCGCAGCTTCAATATCCGGTACGGTAGCGAACAACCCGCTTACGCAAATGCATACGATTATAACAAGAGTGACTTCCTGAACGGCGAAGACTTCCTGGTTGGCCAGGCTCCGGTTGTTCGTCTGATAGGATACAACGGTAAAGCCGGCTCATATAAGCTGACTCCGTATTCTGCTCAGGACTTCGGTCGTAACTATGTGATTACTTATGTGTCCGGACTGTTGAATGTCAGTAAGGCTGCCGTGACTATCCAGGCTGATGACAAAGAAACTGTTTATGGTAAGGATCTGGAAGAACTGACCTACACGGCTACCGGCTTCGTGAACGGTGAAACGCTGAAAGACCTCGGTTTCGCTCCGCGTATCAGTTCGACTGTAACACGTACATCGGATGCAGGTGTTTACCCGATCACTTTCTCTGATAATTATACATCTGATAACTACGAAGTTTCTTATGTAGACGGTAAATACAACCTGCAGGCTGCTTCACAGAAGATAAGCTGGAGCCCGGAAACTACAATAGACGTAGAAGGTGGTGATGTGGTTCTTACGGCTACTGCTTCAAGTAAACTTCCGGTTACATTCAATTCGTCTAACGACGCGGTTGCTTATGTAAATCAGATCGGCGACGCATGGATACTGACTCCGGTTACTTCCGGTACGGTAACGGTTACAGCTATGCAGCATGGTAATAAAAACTACAACGCTGCTGAACCTGTGGTGATAACATTCCTTGTGGACGATGAATATCTGTCGGTAGGCAATGAAAACCTCGTCGTTGCAGACCAGATCGATGTATATCCGAGACTGTTTACCAACACTGTCACAGTGGCTGCTCCGTCTGAAATCAAGCAGGTAGAACTGCTGTCGATGAACGGAACATTACAGACAGTTATTCGCAAACCGGGATCTGTTATTGATCTGTCGACATTTGGATCAGGCATCTATCTGCTCAATGTAACATTGGAAGACGGAACGTTCAAATCAGTGAAGATCATTAAGAAGTAACCTGTAAAACTAATTTAGTATGAAGAAATATATTAAATCAATATTCACATCGAGGAAGCAGCTTATGCTGCTTCCCCTGATGCTTGTTTCAGGCGGTATCATGCAGGCGCAAACGACTGTACCCGATACTGTGTACGTAAGCTTCAATACGAATACTCCGCTGCCGATGACTTATGGTGACAACCTGAGTACGGCTGCCGCGGGTATCGATGGAGCCAGTTTCAACTATTTCTATGTGAATGGGGATGGAAGTGAATATGGAAGTGTTGGCTCCGGAGTATCATTCAAGTCTCCGGCACAGGCGATCGACATCCTGAAGTTTTCGGCTACTCCGACAGTGAGCGGTGGCGAGACATTAGGTTTCGTATCCGATAACCTGACTGAATATTTCCAGTATAATAACAATCCGAATGTAGTATTCTTTGTCAGTAACCGGGCCGGTGCTTTTACCAGCCAGCCTTTAACGGTGAACCCGGCTACATTGAATATCGCAGCCCGCGACACCAGCCGTTTCTACGGTGATGAGAACCCGGCTACGCCCTGGTCTGCCAAAGACTTTGTGTTCAGTGGTTTTGTGAATGGCGATACGGAAGCGATCTTTACCAATTCGCAAGTGAATGTCTTACCGGACGTTACGTATGGCGGAGCAGATAAAAACTCGGTTCCCGGTACATTTGTAATCGGTATGAGCGGGGGACAAGCTGCCAACTATACACTGAACTTGCAGGTTTGGTCGGATGCCTGGCCCGATGGTAGAGGGTTGCTGACAGTTAAGCAAGCCCCTCTTACCTTGGCTGTCCCCGACAGTGCCCGTTTGTATGACGATGCAAATGTGAAGAATATCTCCGGAAAAGAACTTCTTATCACAGACGGAACTTTGAAGAACGACCAAACACTGGAGGCTTTGTTCGGTAATATCAAATTGCCGGTTACTCATACAGCAGTTTCCGGTGCATTGGGCGCAACCAAAAGTGATGTAGGAACTTATAGTTATGAGTTGAATGCAAATGCAGCTAACACGGTTGCAACCACTCTTTCTAACTATGATATCCAGGCAATCACCGCCGGTAAATACGAAGTGAAGAAAGACACAATCACTATCACCGTATTCCCGGCAGAAGCAGAAGTCGTTATCAACGAAAAGCCGGTTAAGGTGATGCATAAGGTGTATGGTGAACCTAATCCGGATGGTTATTTCTATTTGACTAAACGTCTGGAAGAAGGTAGTGCTCCTTCGTATGCTTTCTCGAAAGCAGTTGAGGCAGTAAATTATATCTCCGCAACGGCCGAAGGCGACAGAGGTTTCAAAGTGGCTCCGCTTGCCGGATACTTCGATTATGAAGGACGCAAGGCTACCGAAAAGACCGAAGTAAACCTGAAGCGTGAGAAACCGAACCAGAAAGAAGACAGCCTGTATGTCGCCAAGGTAGACAATGCAGACAAAGTATCTTCTCTGAACTACGCTTTCAAAACAGTAGACGGAACCTTCCTGATCAACCAGCGTCCGCTGGCCATCTGGAAAGTGATCGTAGACCGTATATATGGTGAAGCCGATAAAGATACGACCTGGACTTTCGAACCGAACGATGCCGAAAAGAAACGCGGCCTCGCCAGCTTCGATGTTAAATATCAGACAACAACTACTCCTGACGACATTATCGACTTCATGCCGAAAGTAGTCGTTAAGCCGGTTGCTGCCGATAATACCCTGCACGCAGGTTCTTACAACGACACCCTGCATATCAAGGTCATTATCGAAGATAAAACAATCCAACCGCCGTACGTGGCAAAGGATCGTAACTATAAGCTGATTATGAACACACTGGTTCCGGGCACAATGACGAACGACAGTGTACGTCTCGAAGTTGCCAAAGCTCCATTGATTATCCGTCTGGATACCATCAAGAGAGCATTCGGTTCGGCTGATCCTGAGTTCAACAAAGCGGAAGTCCAGAAAGAGTTTATCTCTTACGAAGGCTTCAAATTGGATGAATCGGCCAACAGCCTCGACTCTACGGCTACCGTTGCTGTCGGCAACCGTATCAAGAACCTGGTTATCAACAACCGTCCGGAAGGTATTCTGCCGGTAGGAACATACGAACTGACAGGTATTACCGAACTCAACAAGGTAAATCCGAACTACGAAATCACCATCGTAGGCAAAGCCCGTTATCAGGTATATCCGGATAATAGCTATGTGATGGTTTGGACTCCGATACAGAACGAACTGATCGTGGGCGACCTTGTACGTCTGAATGCAGTTGTTAAACAGGGATCGACCGTAATAGCCGAAGGCTCCCAGATCGTTTACGAATCATCCAACCCGGCTTTGATCCAGGTGGAAAAGGTAGAAAGCATCTGGTATCTGCGAGCGAAAGCATTGACGGGCGACGAAGGCGTAACGATCACTGCCCGCTACAATGCAGAGTCCGGACAGGAAGAAGCCTTGAAGTCGGAAGTATTCAAAGTTTTGCGTCTGAAGAATGAAGCAGACTTCAACGTGATCCTGGGTAACATGGTATTCGATTACGACGGAACCGGCAAAGAAGCCGATGTGAAGCTGACCGACCTCAAGGGTATCCAGACATATACTCCGATCATTACTTACAACGGTGATCCTGAACTGCCGGTTGCAGCTGGTATCTACAACATCTCCATCTTCGTGAAACATAACGGTTCCGACCTGCTTGTCCGCAAAGAAAAGATGCAGATCAAACCGCGCGAAGTAATCGTGAAACCGAAAGATGCCCTGGTTGCATTCGGTGAAGCAATCCCTGAATCATTCGAATATACCTATTCCGGATTTATCGGCAGCGACGACTTCAAAGCCGCTTCTGCTCCTACCGTAAAAGTGGCAGGAACAATAACCGGCGCAGGAAATTATACCCTGTATGTCGAAGGTGGCGATCCGGGCGACAACTACACCCTGGTAGGCGGAACCGGAACCCTGACTGTTTCGAAAGCTACACTGACAATCAGTGCCGGTACGGTAGATATCGTTTACGGTGATGAAATACCTGAACTGAAACCGGTATACACCGGCTTCGTAGGCAACGACAACCCGGATGCCCTCAACTTCATCTACACAGTGAAGACCAAGGTTAACCCAGTCAACGCAGGCTCTTACGACCTTATCATCGACTGTCTGAGCTCTGAAGAAGACAACTATGCCGTGACTTTGGTTCCTGGTAAGTTGAATATCGCAAAAGCAGCCGCCGGTCTTGAATGGTCTGTCGAGTCTACATCGATCACCGTTGGCGACTCTGTTCTGTTGTATGCTTCCTGCGAATCTCCGGCAACAATCGCTTACACGGTTGAAAACATCGCTGTCGCAGGTACGAGAAACCATATCGAAGGTGTGCATGTGATCGGTAAGAACGAAGGTATAACCAAGTTGTACATCACAGTTCCCGAATCGACCAATCACCTGTCACATCGTGACTCTGTCACCTTCAATGTGAAGCTGGGTACGGTCGGTAATGAATCGATTACCCTGCAGGGCGTAGGTTTGTATCCGACCCTGGTAGAATACAATGCGACGGTAGTCTCTGAAATGCCTGTGGATGCGATCTATGTGATCGATGCAGCCGGTAAACTTCAGAAGCTTATTAAGAATCCTGAGCAGGTGATCGACCTGAGCCAGTTGCGTAGCGGTTATTATCTGGTTCGTATCGTATTGACTAATGGCGAAGCGAAGACTGTTCGGATCATTAAGAAATAGTTCTGTCTTGTTTCCATTTGGAAAATAGATAATAGGAATGAAAGGAGATATGTTATACATGGCATATCTCCTTTTACGTTAAAAGATATTATTATCCGGTAGATGAAAGATATTTTGGCTGGAATAGTGTATATTTGATCCATATCCAACAAACACTTTAATTTATCAATTTGAAATGAAAAGACTATGTATGGCTGTCATGGCAATGTGTGTATTGCTGTCGTGCGGCGAAAAAAGAGAAGAGGCTACAATCTCCGGGTTAATGAAGTCTGATTTCGTATCGGAAGTGGATGGGAAGCCGACCGCCTTGTATGTGTTGAAGAATAAAAACGGAGCAGAGGCTTGCATTACGAATTACGGTGGACGACTAGTCTCTGTAATGGTTCCTGACAAGAAAGGACAAATGACCGATGTGGTGCTGGGATATGATAATATTAACCAATATGTGCAGTCGGACGGAAACTACGGCGCTCTGATCGGACGTTATGGAAACCGCATCAACCAGGCTAAGTTTACTTTGGACGGCACGGAATATACACTGCCCAAGAATGACGGAACGCATTGTCTGCATGGCGGAGCTCAAGGATATCATGCCCGTATGTGGGATGCCAAACAGCTGAACGATCAGGCTCTGGAACTGACCTATCTCTCGAAGGACGGTGAAGCCGGTTTTCCTGGAAATCTGAATATCAAAGTTATTTATACATTGACGGATGACAATGCTGTCGATATCAGATATGAAGCAACAACGGATAAGAAAACGGTTGTGAACCTGACAAACCACAGTTACTTCAATCTCTCGGGTGTTCCCGGTTCCGATGTATTGGACCAGTTGGTTATGATCAATGCGGATAACTATACTCCGGTTGACAGCACACTGATCCCTGTAGGTATCAGTCCGGTTGATGAAACTCCGCTGGACCTGCGTACTCCGGTCGCTATCGGTAAACAGATCAACGACTCGTTCCAGCAGCTGCAGTTCGGACATGGTTATGACCTGAACTGGGTGTTGAATACAAACGGTGACAAGAATGTACTGGCTGCCAAGGCTTACTCTCCGACCAGCGGTATCGCCCTGGAAGTATATACCAACGAACCGGGTATTCAGTTCTATACCGGAAATTTTATGGATGGAAAAGATACCGGCAAGCACGGTGTGACTTATCCGCATCGTGGAGCTTTCTGCCTGGAGACACAGCATTATCCCGATAGTCCTAATCATCCAGACTTCCCGAGTGTTGTCCTGAACCCTGGTGAAAAGTATATCAGTGAATGTATCTATAAATTTACCGTCGAATGATTTCATTTGATTAACAACGGAAATCGTTATTCTGCTATAAAAGGAAGGCTATCCGGCACGGGTAGCCTTTTTTCTTGTTAATAATTCTTTGCAAAGAATATATATTATTGCTTTTAGCTATCTTTGTCCCATTCAAAGAATGAGCGGGCCGTTGAGTTTTGGCTACTCATTAGTTGGATGACATATAAGCGTTTAAGATATTATCTTTGGAACTGAAAATCGCCAAATTTCTAGTCGGACGAAGATGATAGACAACTGAACGCTCACGCTTGTTATATATACTCCTGTATATAGAATAGGGCGTGGGCTGTTGTCTTATTATTTGTTCGATGGGTGTTTGGCGATACCTCAGTTCCGAATAATGGATTAACAGTTTCCACGCTTCTTTATTATATAAAATGCCAAACAAGGGAAACAGGGCGGCTTGATCATACTATATGAATCCAAATGAAAGAGAACGGATAGCTGTTTGCCGGGTTTTACTGGATATTGAAGAGGGGATGGATGGCTATACTACCGCAGCTGATTGTCCGCATTTTCAGCAGTTACAGAATAAGCTCCTCCTGACGGAGCAGGATTTTGAAATGGCACGGAACACGTCCGTCTTGGAAAGCCTGGTTATTCTGAAAAAGACACATTACAACATCAAGATGCTGCTGGCATTGATTGTATGTGATCTGTATTCCGAATATATGGTTATTCCGCTTAACTATCGCATGGCTTTCGAAACGTTGATGAACGCGATTGACTGGCCCATCTCTTTTTCCGAAGTGTTGGCGAAAAGCAAAACGGAATAACGAAACCTTTAGAACAGGTTGTAATTCGTTCTGAGTACCTTAAACTCTGTGCGGCGGTTTATCTGGTCTGCCATTTCCTGTTGTTCCGGAGGCAGTGTCAGGATAAATTCTTCCGTCAGCACATCTCCTTCTTTCAGGAAGTCGAAGCTTTTGGCCATCTTCTTGTTGATGACCTTCGGAACGCTTTCGCCGTAGCCTTTGGCTTCCAGACGTTCTTTGTCGATGCCTCCTGCAATCAGGTAATCCACTACCGACTGGGCACGGCGTTGTGCCAGGCGTTCATTATACTGGTCGCTACCTTTGCGGTCGGTATGTGCTCCCAACTCGATCGTCACGTTCGGGTTATCGTTCAGCATCTTGATCATCTCATCCAGTGCTTTCTGTGATTCCGGGCGCAGGGTCGCTTTATCGAAATCGTAGAAGATATTGTCGATAACGACCGGTTTACTGATCGGAGAGAGGTAGAAGTCTACGATATAAGTTTCGTTCTTCTCTTCCGGTCCGGTTTTCAGTTCGAAGTTCTGGTTGAGGTAACCACGGGCACTAGCCATCATAACATAACGGATGTCGCGCTCCAGTTCCACCCGGTAAGTCCCGTCTTTCTTTGCCGGAACTTTCACATTCAGACCGTCTTTGCCGACAATACGGACGGTTGCATCTTCGATCGGATTTTCATCCACATCGAAGACAATACCTTCGATGAATATCGTTATCGTAGGAAGTTCGAACGAGTACAGATGATCGTACCCGCGTGCATCGTTACGGTTGGAACTGAAGAATCCTTTTTCCTTGTTTCCCTCGAATGTAATGCCGAAATCGTCAGCCATGGAGTTGATCGGTGCTTTCAGGTTTTCGACATGCCACTTGCCTGTACTGTCCTGGGTCGCTTTGAAAAGATCCAGACCGCCCATTCCCGGATGCCCGTTAGAGGCGAAGTAGAGTGTAACGGAGTCGCGTACGTACGGGAACATTTCGTCGCCGGGCGTATTGATCTCCGGTCCCAGATTTTCCATCGGACCGAAATCGTTACCTACAAGGCGGGAGCGGAAGATATCTTTTCCCCCGAAACCTCCGACTGCATCGGATACATAATACAGGTATTTGCCGTCAGGTGAAACAGACGGATGCCCCAGGGCTGTAACTGAGTCTTTTACAATAGTGGCACGTGTCCCTTTGCCCCATTTAGCACTGCTACGGGTAGAGATGTATATTTCTGATGTACGCGGTCCTTCCGGATCTTGTGCGCAATAGGTGTAATACATGGTATTGCCGTCTTTCGAGAAAGAAGGTGTTCCTTCGTCGAATTCGGTATTCACTTCGTCCTCCAGTTCGATGGGGGCGAGCCAGTTACCTTGTTCATCCTGTTTGACCAGGAAAAAGTCGTTGTTTCTTATGCCGGTGATGGCACTGATCGTTTCATCCTTGTCTTTGTTAGCCCCTTTGGGAGTGCGGGAAGAGGTGAAGTAAAGCTGATCGTATTTGTCACCGAACAGCATCGGACTGAATTCACCTCGGCGGGAATTGAATTTCTCCATCCGCTTGACGACATAACGGGTCGGGTTCTGTTTCCATACAGGAGCCAGTTCACTGCCTTTTATTCCGTTAAGGGCCAGTTCGCTTTCCGGGTTCCGTTGCAGGAAGTCATTATAATAACGTATAGCATCCGTATATTTGCCGGTTTTCTGGTACATCTGTCCCAGTCGCAGGCTTACGATACTATCCGGATATTCATAGCGTAATGCATTCATATAGGCACTGGTAGCCCTCGGTGTATTGTTGATGAGCCGGTTACATTCAGCCATTCGGTAGGCAATATATCCCCGTAAGTCCCTTTTCTGCGGAGACGTTTTCGTATAAACTTTCCGATAAATAGCTGCTGCCTCAAAGTATTCGCCGATCCGCTGCTTCTCCTCTGCATCGCTCAGCTTGGCTGATTTGCAGGAAAAAAGCAATAAAGCGGTTAAAAACAGTAATATATAGGGAGTAATCTTCTTATTCATCACCGGATAATCTTTATACTATGTAATAACGAATGGATTGAAAGGATATTGCCTGAACCGTATATTCATTATTATAATAACAGCGAGCTATCCCCATAACTCAGGAAACGGAAATCATGTCCCAGTGCATAGTTATAGATATTTTTCCAATCTCCTTTCACGAACGCGGAAATCAGTAGAAGCAGGGTGCTTTTAGGCTGGTGGAAATTGGTGACAATACCTTTTACGATCTTGAACTCATAACCCGGAGCTATGATAATCTGGGTTGCCGTGATCAAGGTGTTCAGCTGGTGTTTGTCCAGATAATCGAGTATATTCTGCAGGGCTTCCGCTGTAGTCAGCCGGTTGTTGGCTTCCTCATACGGCATCCATTGTTTGACAACCAACTCTTCGGAGGTTGCTCCCGGATGAGCCGCAAGCGTTACGCCTATGTAATAAAGGCTTTCGAGTGTGCGGACGGAAGTCGTTCCGACAGCTATGATATGTCCCAGGTGCTGCATGACCCGTTCGACGGTACTGCGGCGTACGGATATATATTCGGTATGCATTTCATGCCCTTCGATCGTTTCGCTCTTGACCGGCTTGAATGTTCCGGCTCCGACATGCAATGTCAGTTCTTCGCGACCGAAACCTTTGGTATCCAGGTCCGCCAGCACTTCCGGTGTGAAATGAAGCCCCGCAGTCGGTGCGGCTACCGAACCTTTGACTTTCGAATAAACAGTCTGGTACGTCTTCAGATCGCTTTCCTCCGTTTTACGATGCAGATAAGGAGGTATGGGCAGTTCGCCTGCCGCATCCAGCACTTCGGCAAAGCTGAAACCACCGTCCCAACTGAACCGTATCTGATGTGTCTCTCCGTAGCTTTGTACTTTTTCTGCAGATAACCTGACTGTCTGGCCGGCAACGCTGATCTCGCGGGAGAGAACGGGCTCTTTCCATTTCTTCGCATTTCCGATCAGGCAAATCCAGTTACACGCTTCCGTTTCCTGGAAGATAAGTTCATAATCATGCGGCAGGGCAGGATCCAGGCAGAAGACTTCGATCTGAGCCCCCGTCACGCGCTGGAATAACAATCGCGCCTGGATGACGCGGGTATTATTGAATACCATCAACGAACCTTCCGGCAGGTAATCTGTAATATGCTTGAAAACGCTCTCACTTACTTTCCCGTCCCGGTAAAGCAATAATTTGGATTCGTCCCGCTTAGGCAGCGGAAACTTCGCTATTCGTTCATCAGGTAACGGATAGTTATAATCTTCGATACTTATCTGTTGAGTTTTTGTAATCATTGCTATCTCTATTTTCGGATATGTTCTTTTCGAACCGGGTGCAAAAGTACTACAAATGTGTGGGAAATATATTACTTTTGTGTTCATAACACTAATAATAAAACGATGAATACTGTAAAAGTCGGAGATAAAGTCCGTTTCCTGAATACGACAGGAGGCGGAATCGTACGTAGTTTTAAAGGAAAAGACCAGGTGCTGGTCGAGGATGAAGACGGGTTTGAAGTACCGGCACTGATCCGTGAGTGCGTAGTCGTAGGAGGTGAGAATGAAATGCAGGTGCATAGCTCGAACCGTCCGAAAATACAACCACAGGCACAGGTTCAACAATCCGCTCCAAAGCCACAGCCGGAGGAAGTGAAGATTGAAGAAACACCCGAAGGGGAACGGATGAATATCTATTTGGCTTATTTACCGCTTGAACCGACCAAGGTAATACAGCAGAGCGGTTATGAAGCCTATTTCATCAATGACAGCAATTATTATCTGTTCTTCAACTATATGAACCGCCATAACAATAGCTGGATCAGCCGTTACAATGGCCTGATAGAACCGAATACGAAAATCTTCCTGGAAGAGTTCGGCAAAGAAGATCTGAACGATCTGGAACGTATCTGCGTACAGCTGATTGCTTTCAAGAAAGATAAACCTTATTCGTTGAAGAACTCTATCTCTGTTGAGTTGCATCTCGATACGGTGAAGTTCTATAAACAACATTGCTTTATGGAAAATGACTTCTTTGAAGAGGATGCCATGGTTTATCCAATTGTCCGGAACGATGTACCGGAGCGGGAACTGCTTGTTTCTGCAGCGGATCTGAAAGAAGCGATGTATCAGAAAGTTCAGGAAGACCGTCATGCTCCGCAGTCTATCGTGAAGAAAAAATCAGACGGCGCTATACTGGAAGTCGACCTGCACATCACCGAACTGCTGGATAATACGAATGGACTGAGTAATGCGGATATGCTGACCTATCAGTTAGATAAGTTCCATGAAATATTGGCGAAGTATGCCAATCATAAAGGACAGAAGATTGTCTTTATCCACGGTAAAGGCGACGGAGTACTTCGTAAGGCTATCGAAAAAGAGTTGAAAACGAGATACAAACAACACTATTATCAGGATGCATCTTTTCGTGAGTACGGATTCGGCGCAACTATGGTAACGATCAAGTAAAGATACCTCCTGATTAATAATAGATAAGTACCGTATGAATCCTATTTTCCCTTGCAGAAAATCTGTTGCCGACAGTGTCGACAGCTTTGCCGACGTCGTCGACAATATTGCTGACGCTGTCGACAATATAGCCGACACTGTCGGCAACAACTTTCCTGCAAGGGAAAACTAAAATAGATGCCGTCCTGATACGGCAAACAACCGGATAAACGAGAATGATATGGCTACCGAAATAGAAAGAAAGTTTATTGTAAAAGGCGACTTCTCTGCCGATGTATTCGACGCGCAACGTATTGTGCAGGGATATATCTGTTCTGAGCCCGGACGCACGGTGCGTGTTCGTATTCGTGGGGAGAAAGGTTTTCTGACTATCAAAGGCCCTTCGGACGAAAAAGGACTGAGCCGTTACGAATTCGAACAGGAAGTGCCGCTTGCGGATGCCGAACAGTTATTGAAGCTATGCGAACCGGGAGCCATCGATAAAGTGCGCCACCTTGTCCGTGCAGGGAAGCATATCTGGGAAGTGGATGTCTTTCACGGAGCCAACGAAGGCCTGGTTATGGCCGAAATAGAACTGGCTTCCGAAGACGAAGTATTTGAGAAACCGGAATGGATAGGGGAAGAGGTAAGCGGCGACAGGAGATATTACAACTCGATGCTTACCAAAGAACCTTATACCGGATGGGCGAAGAAATAGTACTAATTTAAACGATAAAACACTATGAAGAGAATCTTATTATCCCTTTTGGCTGCCGCTCTGTCATTGCCGGCCGTAGCCGACGAAGGAATGTGGTTGCTTCCTTTACTTAAGCAACAGAAATTTCCGGAGATGCAGGCACTGGGCTTGAAGTTGCAGGATTACGACATTTATAGTCCCGACTCTGCCTCGCTGAAAGATGCCGTTGTCATTTTCGGCGGCGGTTGTACCGGTGAGATCGTATCGCCGGACGGTTTGTTATTGACCAACCATCACTGCGGATACGGCCAGATACAGCAACACAGTACGCTGGAGCACGATTACCTGACCGACGGCTTTTGGGCAACTACCCGTGACCAGGAACTTCCCAATCCGGGACTGACCGTGACCTTCATTGACAAAATAGAAGATGTCACCGACTACGTGAAAGCGGAACTCGAGAAAGATACCGATCCGAACAGTATGAATTTCCTTTCTCCCAAATACCTGAACGGACTGGCTAAAACCCGGGTAGGAGAGAAGTTCCTGCAGGATAACCCCGGAACGGAAGTCGAGATCAAAGCCTTCTACGGCGGTAACGTATATTATATGTTCACGAAGAAGATCTATTCGGATATCCGCCTGGTCGGAGCTCCCCCTTCATCTATCGGTAAGTTCGGTGCCGACACCGACAACTGGATGTGGCCGCGTCATACGGGCGACTTTTCCGTTTTCCGTGTCTATGCCGATGCCAACGGTAACCCGGCTGAATATTCCGAATCGAACGTTCCGCTGCGTCCTAAGCGTTGGTTCAAGATCTCTATAAAGGGAGTGGAAGAAGACGATTACGCCATGATGATGGGATTTCCCGGACGTACAAATAAGTATTATACCTCCTGGGAAGTTGCCGAACGTCGTGATATCGACAATGCAGTCCGTATTAATGTCCGCAACCTTCGTCAGGAAGTGATGCTGGACGAGATGCTGAAAGATCCGTCTGTACGTATCCAGTACGCCAGCAAATATGCCGGATCGACTAATGCTTACAAAAATGCTATCGGTAGCAATTGGGCGATAAAAAAACGTAACTTCGAACAGGTAAAGAAGGAAGAGCAGGATCGCCTGATCGCCTGGTCGCAGGATAATGACGAGTCTGATTATCCGGAAGCCTTATCTACGATCGAACAGATCGTTTCCGATCGCAAAGACCTTCGCTTCCGTAGCTGGATGCTGGATGAAGCAATCCTGCGCGGTATTGAATTCACAAAAGTGCCTTCGGATATTCAAGCTGTCAGTGAAGCCCTGAAGGGTAAAGACCGCAGCGAACAACAGAAGCAGGTACGTCTGCTGGAAATGGCCTACCACCGTTTTGCCGATAAGGATTACGCACCCGAAGTGGACAAGAAGATTGCCAAAGTGATGTTGAAGGAATATCGCCGCTTGGTTCCGGCTAAGTCGCAACCGGCTTACTTTGCTCTGATCGACAAGAAGTTCAAAGGAGATGTAGACCGTTTTGTGGATTATCTGTTCGACAAATCTATCTATGGTAGTGAAGAAAACTTCGATAAGTTTAAAACGCGCCCTTCCGTTAAAGCACTGGAAGAAGACCCGATGATCCTGTTTGCTAAATCAGTGCAGGAAGAAAAGTCTAACCTGAATGCTGCTCTGGCGGATTTCGATGCCGGTTATGCCATCGCTCACCGGATGTATGTAAAAGGGCTGTTGGCCATGTATCAGGATAAAGCCAATTTCCCCGATGCCAATTTCTCCCTGCGTCTGACTTACGGCCAGGTGAAAGGATATAGTCCGCGGGATGCCGATTATTACAGTTGTCAGACAACGCTTGACGGTGTGATGGAAAAAGAAGACTCGACCAACTGGGAGTTTGTTGTTCCTGCCCGCCTGAAAGAATTGTATGCCGCAAAAGACTTTGGCCGTTACGGTATGGCGAATGGAAAAATGCCTGTTGCTTTCAGTGCGACGACACATAGTACCGGAGGAAACTCAGGTAGCCCTGTTTTGAATGCAAACGGAGAACTGATCGGTATTAACTTCGACCGTAACTGGGAAGGTGTAGGAGGTGATATACAATACCTGCCGGATTACCAGCGCAGTATTATCGTAGATATCCGCTACGTCCTGTTCCTGATCGATAAATATGCCGGTGCCGGTTACCTGTTGGAGGAAATGGATCTGGTAGAATAATCGGATAATGGGAGTTGTTATCATAAAAAAAGCGAATGATCGAAAGATCACTCGCTTTTTTTATATCTGATATAATTAAAATATGCCTTTTTCCAGGTCAGCTGCCTTTACGCGGAAAATATATCCGTTGCGAGAGAAGACTAATTCGCCGTCTTCTTTCTTTTTCTGGTTAACTAAGCGTTGAAAAGCTATATTGGCACCTTTAACTATATTCTCTTCAAATTCTCTTACTTCTTGTTCACTCATGATGTTCAAGTTTAGTGTAAATATCCGAATTATATATCTCTTTTTTTTCATTCCTGAATCCTTTGGCGATTACTTCCATCGGAGACATAGAATTGTCTGTTACCATCCAATAATCACTAATGGGGATATATAGTTCAAAAAGATTGTGAATACCCGCCTCATATCTACGGCGAATAGTACTCTCCGGTATGTTATGACCACCGGCTGCCACTCTCATTTTTACCCGTTCCACTGCCAGATCCGGCGTATTCAGCCAGAAATATAACAATGTAACATAATATCCTTCCCTTTGTGCTTCCCTAATCAGATTTGCGACTGACCGGGTGGCGAGCGTAGTTTCCATTGCAAAAGTCTCACCGGCTGCGATGAGTTCTTTAATGCGCTTATACATAATTCGGCTTGCTTCTACAGCTACGGCGATGCTATCTGCGTTAAAAGGGGAAAGCCCCTTGGCTATCTCGTCGGAGTTCACAAACTCTTTACACTTCAACATCTCTGGAAGAATTGTAAATGAAGCTGTGGTCTTCCCTGCTCCGTTGCAACCTGATATTATATATAAATATGGCACTATTTGCTGCTTTTTGACAGGGCAAATATAGATAATAGTTTAATATGTTGTACTATTTATTTCTCAAAAATCGTGAAAATGTGCAGAATTTGTACGAATAACCCCCTGTTTCGTTGTTTCGGAGGCCTGTTTTGTTAATTTTAGACCCATAAAAGGTCGCTCATTATACTATCCGATATGAAAATTCCGTTGCGGGAGAGCGTCAGGGTTGCGTCTTTTTCAATAAGAAGTCCTTGTTTGAGGTAGGGGGCAGCCTGCTTTTGGCAATAGATTAATTTGTCGTTTCCGAACTGTCCTTGAATTTCAGTTAAATTGACGCCCCACATAGTACGAAGACCGGTAATAATGAAATCGTTATAACGGGTGTTTATATCCAGCTCTTCCACCTCTATCTCCGGTGATCCGCTTTCAATCCCCCGGATATAGGCCGGAAGGGAAGAAACATTCCATTGGCGGCTTTCCCCATTGTAGGAGTGAGCGGACGGACCTGCTCCCAGGTATTTCTTCCCGGTCCAGTAGGAACTGTTATGACGGGAGATCATTCCGGGACGTGCGAAGTTGGATATTTCGTAATGAAGATAGCCGTTTGCCGTCAGCCGGTCGATCAGGGAGGTGAAAAGAGATACGCTGACCTCTTCTTCGACAGGAGATATCTTTCCGGCTTCCTTTAATTTATATAAGGCGGTTCCCTCTTCATATATTAAATGGTAAGCGGAGATATGGGGAATATCTAGTCGGATGGCCATATCGAGGTTCGACTCCCATTCTTTCAAAGTCTGTCCGGGCAAGCCGTAGATCAGATCGATACTTATATTCGCGAGGTCATTTTCTTTGCATAACTCAACAGCCCGCAAGGCTTGTTCCCGGTCGTGCCGGCGGTTGAGGAAGCGCAGGTCTTCCGCCTTGAAACTTTGTACCCCCATGCTGATACGGTTGAAAGGAAATCTGCGAAGGCCGGTAACATACTCGGGTGTCATATCATCCGGATTGGCTTCGAGTGTGACCTCCTTGCAACCGGATGTGTCGAATAAGCGTTGTATGGCATCAAATATACGTTCGAAGTCAGTGGCTTGTAGTTGGGAGGGAGTTCCACCTCCGAAGTAGATCGTTTCTAACGGTTCATTGCCGATGTAATCCTTTCTTATTTCCAGTTCACGGATAAGGGCAGTTACATATGGTTCCTTGTATTTCATTTCCGTGTTGGAAAAGAAATCGCAATACAAACATCGTTTGGCACAGAACGGAACGTGTATATAAAGACCTGCCATATCGGACTGATTTAGTTATTTCGATAACAAATGTAGGTAAAAAAGCTGCTTATCAAAAACTCCGGAATGTTAACGTTGCATAGTCCGACCGGAGAATTAAGGATTTACCGTCTGCTTTGATTACGTCGAATACTGTTTCTGTACTGTCCATGCCGAAAGGCAGGAGCTGCTCGCGAGTGGCCAATGTGTTTGTATTGTAGGGAACACTAAACTCTTTTACTGTAATCTTTTCGGCCTCCTGGTCGTAATTGAAACGGCCGACGAAAGTACCGTATTTGTTCTCACTTTTATCTCTGATTTCTACCAACTGTAATTGTATGGCATAATATATACGTTCGCACGGGTGAATGGTTCCGTCCGTCGTTTCGAAATGCATCAACTGCCATTGTCCGTCAGCATTGCCGTTTATCGGTGCCTTCTCGCAGCCGCTTGAAAAGACGGTAAGGAAAAGAAGTACGATAAATATATTCAGATTCTTTATCATTGTCGGTTTCATATATTTTATTTCAGGATGATTCCCTCTTTTTTGATTGTTAGCATGCCGCCGGTGTTATTTCCTAAATAAGTTCCGTGGTCGAGTCCAAGGGCTGCAGAGACAGACCATCCCCGTAACTTCCGCGGACTGTATGTGACTTCATACAGCGAGTTGAACTGTTTGCAAACTTCATCCAACGGATTATCGTACGTTCCCCAATGTCTGGAATAGCTCATCAGCACGCGATAGCTTATTTCTTTTGACGGATTTCCACTGAATCCGATGTGTTGTGATAATACACGGTTGCTTCTGAGCAATAGACTTTTATCTTCATTATAGATAGGTCCGGGTAAAAGAGGATTCCCCATTCCCATACCCCAATGTTGCCAGCTTTGATAATAGTAGTTATTATAATAATTGTCTTTGGCACTGATTTGGTATTCGTCGAAATGACCGGCAAAACCGTCGTAAAGCATTGGCCCGGTTTGGTCTTTGGTTGCCAGTCCTTCCCATACAAAGGTGCTGATCCAGCGGTTGTGCGGGAAGATCACTTCCAAGCCGATATGTCCGTCTTTCCATCGTCCGTACTCAAAGAACATTTGGGAGTGGTCGTCGAAGAAATGTTCATAATATCCCCTGAATTTCCAGTCGTTCAGGTAGTAGTTTAATGCAATGTTCCAGCTGCCCACATGATTGCCTAGGATATTGACCTGTTCCCCCATGGGAGTATCATCACCCCCCTTCCCGGGAATAAGTACATCGAAGAAATCTTTGACCCCGACAGGCATTGTATATATTTGTCTTTTCTGATGGTTGGCATCATTTTCGTAGACTGTGCCGCCGAACTGTGCCGCCATGATCATTCCGAAGTCGAGCTCCAAAGGAAACTTCTCCTTTTTGCCGATACGGAATAAGAGGGACTTGCTATGATACAATACATCTTCTACATATTGCTTGTTGACGGCGACATAATCACGTTGCCAGCGGTCGTCGGTAAAACGTCCGTAAGCGATGTACCCTTTCACCTTCAACCAGGCATTGGTAAAAGGAATATTGGTGAACTCCTCGATCCCCACTCTTACCTGGGGGACGGGGCGGGTATTATTTCCCTCTACCATTCCGCCGCTGCTTAGTTGCGGATTTTTCCCGAAAGGATCGCGTTCTTTGCTGCCGATACTCATTGTCAGACATTGCCAGGATATGTCCGCATAGGCCTGTTGAATGATAAAAGCGGAAGTATTGTTTGCCGCTGTAGCCAAATCGAGACCAGTCCGTATATCCCAGTGATGGTTCAACTTTTTGGAGAAGGTAAGCCCGGTTTTCAGATAGATGCTGTTCGGCTCGATACTGGACAGACCGTTCCTGTTGGCAGTAAACCAAAGCGGGGCATAATTACCTCCTCCGGCAGTAGCACCAGTTTCTACATGATAGGTAAGAGACGGGTCTGTTGTTTGTCCATATAATAATGTAGTGTGACAGCAGATAGCCAGTAATACAGTTCGTAATTTGTGAATCATGAAATATAAGTAAATGCGAACTTTCGCAAGAAAGTTAATGACGACAAATGTACAAAATATTCAGTAAATACAAGGCCTGCTGCATAACATAGTTCTCAAACACGGGGCGATAATTGCTTTTTTCCTGTACATTCTCTAATTTGCGGCCTCGTGAGCAATTCACGTAATGATATTTATTGTTAAACTCAAAAATACCTGATATCATGAAAGTATACCAAACAAACGAAATTAAGAACATCTCTATCTTGGGAAGTTCGGGCTCTGGGAAAACCACTCTCGCTGAAGCGATGCTTTACGAGGGTGGAGTTATAAAACGTCGCGGCTCTGTAGACGCAGGGAATACGGTGAGCGACTATTTCCCGGTTGAGAAGGAGTATGGCTACTCAGTGTTCTCAACCGTTTTCAGTGTTGAATGGCAGGACAGGAAGTTGAATTTCATCGATTGTCCGGGTTCGGATGACTTTATCGGTGGAGCTGTTTCAGCTTTGAACGTGACCGATACGGCACTGATGGTATTGAATGCCCAGTATGGTGTGGAAGTGGGAACATTGAACCAGTTCCGGTATACAGAACAATTTCATAAACCCGTTATTTTCGTTGTCAATCAATTAGATAACGATAAGGCGGACTACGACGGAACAATTGCCCAGCTGAGAGATCAGTTCGGTAGCAAGATCGTTCCTATCCAATATCCGATCAGTACGGGAACTTCTTTCAACGCCGTTGTCGACGTATTGAAGATGAAGATGTACCGTTGGAAACCCGAAGGCGGTGTGCCTGATGTGCTGGAAGTTCCGGAAGAAGAAATGGACAAAGCAATGGAACTTCACAAAGCGCTCGTTGAGGCAGCGGCAGAAAATGACGATATGCTGATGGAGAAATTCTTCGAAGAAGGTACGTTAAGCGAAGACGATATGCGTGCAGGTATCCGTGCAGGTCTGGTGACCCGCAGTATGTTCCCTGTATTCTGTGTTTGTGCAGGACGTGATATGTGCGTTCGCCGTACATTGGAATTCCTGGGTAACGTGGTGCCTTGTACCGATAAGATGCCGCGTCCGGTGACTACTGAAGGCGTAGAAGTGACTCCGGTTGCCGACGGTCCGACCAGTCTGTTCTTCTTCAAGACAACGATAGAACCGCATATCGGTCAGGTTTCCTATTTTAAAGTGATATCAGGAAAAGTAAAAGAAGGAGACGATTTACTGAATGCAGACCGGGGTTCGAAAGAACGTATAGCACAGTTATTCTCTGTTGCCGGCCAGACACGTAATGCTGTGACTGAGATGGTTGCCGGTGATATCGGTGCAACTGTTAAGCTGAAAGACGTACGTCGCGGTAATACGTTGAACGGCAAGGGATGCGATTATAAATTCGACTTTATCAAATATCCGGATCCTAAATATCGCCGTGCTGTTAAACCGGTCAATGAATCGGATGCAGAAAAGATGATGGAAATCCTGAACCGTATGCGTGAGGAAGATCCGACATGGGTAATCGAACAATCGAAAGAACTGAAACAGACAATCGTTTCAGGACAGGGAGAGTTCCACCTGCGTACGTTGAAATGGAGAATTGAAAATAATGATAAACTGCCGATCGAATATCTTGAACCGAAGATTCCGTATCGTGAAACAATTACTAAGGCTTCACGTGCAGACTATCGTCATAAGAAGCAGTCCGGTGGTGCCGGTCAGTTCGGTGAAGTTCACCTGATCGTGGAACCGTATTACGAAGGTATGCCGGCTCCGGATATGTATCGTTTCGGCGGACAGGAATATAAAATTAGCGTACGTGATACGCAAACTATTGATTTGGACTGGGGTGGTAAGCTGGTGTTTGTAAACAGTATCGTTGGTGGAGCCATCGATGCACGTTTCTTGCCGGCTATTCTGAAAGGTATTATGGCACGTATGGAACAGGGACCGTTGACCGGTTCGTACGCCCGTGACGTGCGCATCATTGTTTATGATGGCAAGATGCACCCGGTAGACAGTAATGAAATTTCTTTCATGCTGGCCGGTCGTAATGCCTTCAGTACTGCCTTTAAAGAAGCAGGACCTAAGATTCTTGAACCAGTTTATGACGTAGAAGTATCCGTTCCGGGTGATTATCTGGGTGATGTGATGAGTGACCTACAAGGTCGTCGTGCCATCATTATGGGTATGAACAGTGAAAAGGGATTTGAAAAGTTGTTGGCAAAAGTTCCTTTGAAGGAAATGTCCAACTATTCTACTTCTCTGAGTTCCATCACGGGTGGTCGTGCTTCATTCACGATGAAGTTTGCCTCTTACGAACTTGTTCCGTCAGATGTACAGGACAAGTTGCTGAAAGCATACGAAGCGACACAAACAGAAGATTAATAGAAAATTATCCTTTAAACATAAGGCAGCCCTTGTTTCAAGCGGCTGCCTTTTTTATATCATCTTCATACGGTTGTTGCAACACTGTAACAGTGGTTCTGTTCCTTTGTATAGTGTAAATATCTTACGTATGAAACTAAGAAAATATTATCCGACTGTTGTGCTTTCTGACATTCACCTGGGTTCTGAACACTCCAGGACAAAAGAAGTAACCAATTTCCTTAAACATATCGACTGCGACCGCCTGATACTGAACGGCGACATCATCGATGGCTGGCAACTGCAGAAGTCCGGTAAGCGTTGGAAACAGGCGCAGACCGATTTCTTCAAAGTACTGATGAAGATGATGGAGAAGAAAGGGACGCAGATTGTTTATGTACGCGGCAACCACGATGACTTCCTGGATGCTTTGGTGCCGTTCCGGTTCTCTAACATTTCTATTGTAAAAGACTATCTGTTGAACAGTCACGGGAAACGTTACCTGGTGACTCATGGTGACATTTTTGACACGATAACCACCCATATGCGTTGGCTGGCGATGCTAGGCGATATCGGGTATACTTTCTTGTTGTGGCTGAATAAAATTTATAACAAGAACCGTGAGAAGCACGGAAAACCTTACTTCTCCCTTTCACAGCATGTGAAGCACCGGGTGAAGAGTGCCGTTTCCTATATCTCCGATTTTGAAAAGGAGCTGGTCAAACTGGCCCAGATCAAGCATCTGGACGGAATTATCTGCGGACATATCCATCAGGCCGCCAATGTCTGGTATGACAATGTCCATTACCTGAACTCCGGCGATTGGGTGGAAAGTATGACTGCCCTGGTGGAGGATGAACAAGGTGAGTGGAATATTGTTACTTACAATAAGGCAGACTACGATACGGACGAAGAGACTGCCCGGAAACCTTTATTATATGCTGAAGTGATATGAAAATGCTGTTTATCATACAAGGGGAGGGCAGAGGGCATCTGACACAGGCTTTGTCTCTCCGTCAGAAGCTGGAGGATGAAGGTCACCAGGTGGTCGGTGTGCTTGTCGGAAAAAGTCCAGCCCGCAGCATACCCGATTTCTTTACGGAGAAGATCACTGCACCGGTTTATCCGTTTGAAAGTCCGAACTTCCTGCCTACGGCAAAGAATAAGCAGGTTAATTTGCTGAAAAGTGTAGGTTATAATGTGTTGCAACTGCATACCTATATGGGCAGCATTCGTTATATTGACCGTATGATAAAAAAGACAGGGGCAGACGTGGTCGTCAACTTTTATGAGTTGCTGACGGGATTGACTTATCTGTTCTGCCGTCCGAAAGCGATGATGGTTTGTATTGCTCATCAATACCTGTTCTTGCATCCGGACTTCTCTTTCCCGAAGTTGAATACGGTTTCTTTGTCTTTGTTAAAATTCTTCACGCGTGTGACGGCTATCGGTGCCACGAAGAAGTTGGCTTTGTCTTTCCGGAAGATGCGCGAAGTGCCTGCCGACAAGATGGTCGTCGTTCCTCCATTGTTGCGTAAGGAGGTGATAAACAAAACTCCCCGTAAAGGAAATTATCTGCATGGTTATTTATTGAACAGCGGATTCAGCGAGGAGGTAAAGGAGTGGCATGCCGCTCATCCGGAAGTATCGATGCATTTTTTCTGGGATAAGAAAGGGGCAGGTGAGACTACCCGGGTAGACAGTACGCTTTCTTTTCATCAGCTGAATGATATCCGTTTCGTTAAATATATGGCCAATGCGAAAGCGTATGCCACGACTGCGGGTTTTGAATCTGTCTGCGAGGCGATGTATCTGGAGAAACCTGTCCTGATGGTTCCGACTCATATCGAGCAGGCGTGTAATGCCTATGATGCATCTTTGTCCGGAGCCGGTGCGGTAGCTGACCGTTTTGATTTGGACGCTTTGCTGCATTTGTCAGAAAGCCATCAGCCGAATCCTGTGTTCCGCCATTGGGTACAGCAGGCGGACTGGCTGATCTTACGTGAGTTCCGCGAAGATTTGCTGATGGAGGAGATGCCGTCTTCTGCCTGGCATCGCTTGTCTATGCACTGGGTGTATCGGGTAGCGAAGACATTAATGTAAGTGTGTATTTAAGCGTGTTATGATTAAGCGACTGTTTTTTGCTTTCTGGAATTAAGCATTTAGGATAGGAGAATTAAGTACTAAAGATAGGAGGTTTAAGGTTTTTTCTCTGGTGTTTGAAATATGTAACTAAGGCATTGCGTAAATGTAAGGTATGCCTTGCCTATCAGTAACCATAGCCTTTCTGATTCGGAATGAATGTATTTTACTTATGAAACATAGTAAGAAAATTTTTAGATCTCCTATGCTGAATACTTAGAAGTCAGGAGAACGTGACTTTATTTTCTTTTGTTATAGGATGAAATTAGTAATACAAATATAAGCAAATCTATTGGTAAAGTCAATAATAAGAGGGAAGAAAATAAGTGGATTTTATGGATGAAGGTAGATGAATGTGGCAATAAAGGTGGGTTCATACTGTATAAGATTGGTTTTGTAGGATTTATTTAATGTACGCGTACATTAATATAGGTTTATTCTCTGTAAGAGATTGATCTTTTTGGATAGATATTATTCATATAACAGTAGGTACATACAAGGGAAAAACAAGGTTTGTTATTTTTACAGCCTGTTTGGTACAGCGTATCGTATTCAATTGATAAGAAAGAGTATGGTAATGAAAAAAAATCAGTAGAAATAATTGCGGATATAAAACTATTGCTTACTTTTGCTGAAGTATTTGACGATCGTACAAGCAAGCCGACAGAAGATTGATCGGCATTATTATAGAATAGAACTTATAATTACTTAGTATTAATATTAAATTTTTGATTATGAACAAAAAGTTTTCTACACTTTTGACCATCTTTCTGATGGTCGGTGCGCTGTTCTCAAATGTTAAGGCTGCAGTTGAAGTAGCTACAACTTTTGTTTCAGGTAATAAATATTACTTGAGTGCAGATGGTTCCTTATTTTTAAGTATTAAGGCTGAAGACAAATCACTCTTAACTATTGATGAGGCAGGTTTGGATGAGTATGCTCAATGGACTGTTACGAGCGTTACTTCTAATGGATACAAATTTGTATTCAAGAATGAGAAGTCAGGTCAATTGTTAGCTGCAAAAGCTGATGGTACTGCTTTTGTGGCAGATCAGAGTGAAGCTAATATGGCAACTGCTATTACTTATTTTAAGTGGTATGATGATGCTGCAGGTGCTGAAGCTAATGGTGGAGCTAAGATTTCAACAGGTGTTACAGATAAAGATGTAACATTGGATGCCGCAAGTGGTAATGCAGCAACATTTGGTACAACTGCTTCTGCAACAGATTTTAAACTCTATGTAGTTCCTGCAGCGGGTATCTCTGCAAAAACATTGAATGACAACTTAGGTTCAGCATTTAAACTGTCTTTCAAGAAGAAAGCAGATTTGAAAGATAACCTGACTGTTGAAGCTAATCCGTTTACTTCTAACACAATTAAGGCTGTGTCTTTAGATAAAGCAACAGCTGCAGCAGACGCTATGTCTTATGTGTTCAGAGTATCTGGTTCTTTCGAAGGTTTTACAGCTCCTGCAGCTACTGAATCTGAAATCAAAGCTTTCCGTGCTTCTGAATTCATCGTTGTTGATACAATCAGTTATTCAACTTTGAACGCAAGCTTGACTACCTCTTATAAATATAAGGTGGTTAAGGGTTCTGAAATGGTAACAGAAGATGGCAAAATCTATGGTACAACTGCTCACGGTTTAACAGGTGCAACTAATGCTGATTTGGCTGTTACAAGACTTCTAGGTAACGCTGTTTTCGCTGTAAGTGCAGATGTTAATGCTCCTAAAGTATTGAAAATTGCTTCTACAGAAGCAAAGGTTTCTAATGGCGTTTTTGGTAATGGAACAGCTCATATCTTAGATCACCATAAGACTTCTGTTTCTGATGCATTCGTTACAGTATTCACTTTCGAAGGTAAATATTATGTTGGAACAGGTGAAGGTAATGATACTTTCATTGCTTTAGGTGGTAGCAATATCGTTCCGCGTCTGAAATTGTTAGGTATTGTAAATATCATAAGCAAAGACCGTGACGAATCAACAGCACACAAAAATACTTATGGAAAAGTATTTGGTCCGACAACAACTGCTTTGGCTTCAGCAGTTGATGCAGAAAGAGTTATGTTGAATAAACCGGAAGGTCAATTCCTTATCACTTCTACAGGTGACGGTGCATTTACTTTCACAAACCGTGAATCAGGTAAAACATATACTGCTGCTCAGTTATATTATACAGATGAAGACGCAGTATATGCAAACAATGGTGATACTATCAAGATCGTTCCTGCTACAGTAGGTGATAAATATGATGGTTACAAGAACTATTCTCAGAATCTGGAACTGGAAAAGACTGCATTTAATATCGCTGTTTATTCTGCTGTAACAGAAAATGTTTATTTGACAGAAAAGCATAACTCTGCAGGTCACTTCGTTGGTTTGAGCACAGATAAAGGGAACGCTGTAAACTGGAGACTTGTTAAGTTTGAAGAAAAGAAAGATGCATCGAATGACTCTATCATCTATGTTCGTAATTTAGGTTATAAGAATAGCGATGGTAAATATGATACAAAGAAAGATACTTTGGTTGCATTTACTTATGCTATCTACAACGAAGATAATGGTGAATTCCTGAGCTATAATTCAGAAAAGAAAGCTTATTATTGTAATCCTGATTTGAATAAATTGGATGATGCTCGTAATGCTAACGTTGTTAAATTCGTTATCAAACAAAAAGGTGAAGGTGTTTACAACCTGATCGTTGCAACTCCTGGTACTCAGATGGCAGACAACAGTGTTAAGCTGTACGGTGCATTCTCTGATGACAAAGTGAATCAGAATGAAACAGCTGAAGGTATGTATTATCTGACTGACAATGATTTATTTGTAATCGATCCGGTTGATGCTCCTAACTATCGTCCGGTAGCAACATTCGATACAATCTCTATCTACAAAGAAGGTAACGAAAAGATCGCTCTTTACGAAAGAGGACAGTTCTTAGGTATGCAGCATATTGCTGACGTAAAAGATATGAACCCTGCATTGTTCGTAGATACTGCTTATGTTCGTAACAACACTAACAAGCCTCAGTATCTGTTGGCTGTAAATGCAAAACGCGTTATCTCTGACGACTGGTGTGGTGTTCCGGGTCATGTTCAGCACAAGGCTGATACTACTTTTGGTCGCTTCCTGGTAAATATGGTTGATTCTGCTTATGCTTATGGATTCGACAAACATGACAATCCTTATGTATGGGAAAACAACCAGAGCTACAAGCTTGCTTTCGTTAAAGGTTTCCACACTAATGATACATTGTTCATCGAACGTGCTAACAACGTAGTAGGTGATTCTATCTGGGTTGGTAAAGATAATGGCGAAGCTATCGGTAAATATGCATTCCGTTATATCGACAGAGAAGCCGGTTCTTTCATCATCGAAACTCAGACAAGAGATGCTGCTGGTGATCTGACTATCGGTTTCATCAAATGGTTGAACGGTACTCCTGCTGTTATTACAGCTCGCGATCAGGCTGAAGTATTCAACATGAACGTTGAAGAAACTAAAAATCCTGTTGCTAACGAAACAATCGACGCTACTTCTGTAAGTGTAATTGCCGGTAACGGTGATGTCACAATCAAGGGTGCTGTAGGTAAGAAAGTTACTATCGCTAACGTTCTTGGTCAGACAATCGCTAACACAGTTCTTTCTTCTGACGACGCTACCATCTCTGTTCCTGCAGGTGTAGTTGTAGTAGCTGTTGACGGCGAAGCAGCTGTTAAAGCAATCGTTAAATAAGAATTAAAGAATAATTAAATAAAACATAGCTTCTCTACTCTTTCCTTCGGGGAAGGGTGAGTAGCCTGTGAAGGTGAACAAACTGGAAGCGTAATTTTAGTAATAAAATAAAGTTCTCCATGAGTATCCCTGTGAAGTGAGGAAATGGACAAAAAACAACCCCGATGATATTCTGTCATCGGGGTTTTGTTTTTGAATAGTTCTGGGAAACGGAGTTCATTATGTTAAATAGGAAAATCGTATTGTATAGAGAACGATTTTGGCAGATAATCGTATTCTATACAATACGATTATCTGTCTGATAAGTATATCTTACTGCTTCAAAGCCTGCTCAATATCCGCAATAATATCGTCTGCACTTTCGATACCGACAGAGAAACGGATCAGATCCGGAGCAATACCGGCTTCCTTCAACTGCTCGTCTGTCAACTGACGGTGAGTATGGCTTGCCGGGTGAAGCACACAAGTACGGGCGTCTGCTACGTGAGTAACGATAGCTGCCAGCTTCAAGCTATCCATGAACTTGATAGAAACATCACGTCCACCTTTCAGGCCGAATGACAACACGCCACATGAACCGTTCGGCAGATATTTCTTTGTCAGGTCATAATATTTATTCCCTTCCAGATCCGGATAGTTCACCCAGGCAACCTTATCGCAGTTCTGTAACCATTTAGCAACAGCCAATGCATTTTTACAATGCTGTGGCATACGTAAATGCAATGTTTCCAGACCCAAATTCAACAGGAATGCATTCTGAGGAGACTGAATAGAACCCAGGTCACGCATCAGCTGGCTGGTTGCTTTTGTGATATAAGCCATCTTGCCGAATGTCTTTGTATAAGTCAGTCCGTGATAAGATTCGTCCGGTTGGCAAAGCCCCGGATATTTGTCGGCATGTGCTTCCCAGTCGAAATTACCGCTGTCGACGATACAGCCACCGACTGCAGTAGCGTGTCCGTCCATATATTTAGTAGTAGAATGTGTTACGATGTCAGCACCCCATTCGAATGGACGGCAGTTGATCGGTGTCGCGAATGTATTGTCGACAATCAAAGGCACACCGTGGCTATGAGCGATACGGGCAAACTTCTCAATATCCAACACCATCACTCCCGGATTGGAGATCGTTTCGCCGAATAATAACTTTGTACTCGGACGGAAAGCCTTACTGATCTCTTCTTCGCTGGCATCCTGATCTATGAAAGTACATTCGATACCTAGTTTTTTCAGTGTAACGGACAGCAAGTTGTATGTACCTCCATAGATACCGGTTGCACTTACAATATGATCGCCGGCTTCGCAAATATTGAAACAGGCAAAGAAATTGGCGGCCTGTCCCGATGAAGTCAACATGGCGGCAACACCACCTTCCAACGCTGCAATTTTGGATGCTACGGCATCGTTTGTCGGATTCTGCAGACGAGTATAAAAATAACCACTCTCTTCCAGGTCGAACAGTTTAGCCATCTGTTCGCTGGTTTCATACTTGAATGTAGTACTCTGATAGATAGGGAGTACACGCGGCTCTCCCTTTTTCGGTTGCCAACCACCTTGTACACACAAAGTTGCCGGTTTGAATGAATTGCTCATATTATTAATGTTTGCTATAAATTATATTCTGCCAACAAAAGTAAAGAATAGTTCGTTCCGTTAATACAAATCTACGATCATTTATAAAAAATAGGGTACTGTTTAAAAATAATCTTTACCTTTGTCATCGGTTTTGGTGTCACAATTCCAGTTCTACGGAAGGGTGATGAAAAGGGAATCAGGTGAAAATCCTGAACAGACCCGCTGCTGTAAGCTCCGCCAAAGTCGTTGAACATAACTCAATCCACTGTTCGTAATGAATGGGAAGGACGTTCAATGATGGAGTAAGTCAGAAGACCTGCCAGGATCAGTAGTTTTAAGCTTTCGAGGAATAGGGCTGAAAAACATGTACGAGAAGGATTTTGCTTCATCTGATTGCGGATTCTGTCTGTTCATGTGTATCATTGTACATTCTTCGAAAGTCTGTCATAACAATTTAAAGTATTTGATGGAATGAGAAGTTTCATACCTGTTTTTCTATTGTTTTTTTGTTTGTGTTCTGTGAGTCTGGTGGCACAGGATAAGGACACTACGCTTCGGACGATTACACTGGAATCGGTACAAGTGTATGGTAAAACGAAAACCCAAAGGGTCAAAGAAAGTGCTTTTTCTGTCAATGCCCTCGATATAAGGCCACAGATTAATTCACTAAAGAATCTTAGTGAGATTGTGAACCGGACTACCGGTATTAAGATTAGGGAAGAGGGGGGAGTCGGTTCTGATTTTGACCTTTCCATCAACGGGTTATCGGGTAACTCCGTCCGTTATTTTATTGATGGCGTACCTTTAGACAGTAAAGGCAGCCATGTGACGCTGGCCAATCTGCCTGTCAACCTGATCGACCGGGTGGAGATCTATAAAGGAGTAGTGCCAGCCTCATTGGGAACGGATGCATTGGGTGGTGCTATCAATATCATTACCAAAGCGGAAAAGACGAATTTCCTGGATGCCTCCTACAGTATCGGTTCCTTTCATACACATAGTGCCGATCTGAATGCGCAGTTTGTGGAACGGCGTACGGGGTTGATCGTGCGTCCTGCCATCGGTATCAACTATTCGAAAAATGATTACCGAATGAAAGATGTGCAGGTGCGCAATGAGGCGGGCGACCGGTTTATCAATGGCAATCCCAAACGTTTCCATGACGGTTATTTTTCACTGTTAGCACAGATGGAAGCAGGCGTTACAGGCAAATCCTGGGCAGACGAATTCTTTGTATCGGCTTCTTACTCCAAAACGGATAAGGAGTTGCAGACCGGTTCGGTGCAGACCAAAGTATATGGCATGGCAGAACGCAATTCGGATGCCTGGAACGTCTCGGCACGTTACAGCAAGCGTAACTTCCTCACTGAAAACATGACATTGAAGGCGACCTTATCACAGACATGGGATCACTCCCTCACAATCGATACCGCTTATCGTAAATATTACTGGGATGGCGGCTATATCGTAAGTCAACGCAACGAAATCCGGGGCGGGGAACCTTCCATGCGTCATTATAAACGTCCGCTGACCATCGCACGAGCCAATCTGGATTATCAGCTGAACGAGCATCATGGTTTTAACCTGAACTATAATCTGAGCCGGACGGGCAACGACCGTTATGACGATTTGGACAAAAGTTTTGAGCCGTCTAACGATGCGGTCACCAAACATATTCTCGGACTGACCTACAGTCAGTCGTTTTTTGACGGTAAGATGCAGAATGTATTCTTCGCAAAAGACTACGTGAATCGCCCCAATATCCAACAGACCGACCAGTCTACTGTAACCGGCTCGAACAAGGTGCAAGGCGCGGCTACCAAGAATTATTTTGGATACGGAGCCGGACTGCGTTATGAGTTCTTCGCTCCCCTGGCAGTAAAGGTTTCCTACGAGCATAGCGTACGTTTGCCGATCGCCCGCGAGTTGTTGGGCAATGGAACGACTATCTATGCCAACGTGGCGCTGGAGCCGGAGAAGAGTGACAATGTCAATTTCGCCCTGTTCGGAACCTGGTTTCCTGCTGCCGGACATTCCATTTATTATGAGGCGAATGGCTTCCTGCGCTATGTAGACAATTACATACAAACTTCCGTTATCGAAAAGGAGGGAATGTTGCAGTATGTCAACGATCCGGCTGTCCATATCAAAGGAGTGGAAGGAGAAGTTCGTTACGACTGGGACGGACGGCTGCAACTCATGGCGAATGTCAGCTACCAGGATGCCCGCGATCAGAAAGAGTTCAAAGAGGACGGCAAACCCTCTGCCACATACAATAATCACGTGCCCAACCGCCCCTGGTTGTTCGGAGGTGCTGAGGCGAGCTATACGTTCCGTAATCTTTTGTTTCCGGATAATAAGTTACGGTTGGGATGTTCGCTACAGTGGGTGCATTGGTATTTCCTGACCTGGGAGGCGTATGGTAATTATGATACGAAGGCACGCATTCCTTCGCAACGTATCTGCAATGCCAATGTCACCTATTCATGGAAACGCGACCGCTACAATATCTCATTGGAATGTTCCAACTTCCTTGACGAGACGGCCTACGACAATTATAAACTGCAAAAGCCCGGTCGTGCTTTCTTCGCTAAATTCAGAGTATTCATTAATTAATTCATATTTAAAACAAAAGAAAATGAAGAAGTTCAAATTTGTATTGTTAGCCTTTATGACAGCTTTGCTTTCATTCGGAATCACAGCTTGTTCTGACGACGATGAGGTAGAAAGTGTATCAGTGACCGGCGTTACTGTCAGCCCGACTACATTGGCATTGAAAACCGGAACCACCGGCACACTGACCGCAACTGTTACTCCTGGTACTGCTGCTGTAACATCTGTATCCTGGAGTAGTTCGGATGAGGCTGTTGCAACGGTAGACAAAGGCGTTGTTACAGCCGTTGCCGAAGGTGCAGCTACAATTACCGCAAAGACAGATGATGGTGGTTTCACAGCGACTTGCGAAGTGACAGTGACAAGCGATGCTCCGGCTTTCGATGAAAGCAAGTATCACTTCGATTTGTTCCTGACCGTAGGTAAGCATGGCGGTATGGCGAGCAATAACACCACTATTGTCAATAGCGTAGGCAAACTGACTGCCGATATGGGAACCATTACGGTAAAAGGTGAAGGAACTGAACTGGGTGACTATGCGATGGAAAGTATCTCAAGAGGTAAGTATTACTACCAGGTGCCTTCCAGCAACGACCGCTTCGTGAAGTATCAGGTTAAGAATAATCAGGTAGTGGAAGTGGCAGCTTGTCCGTTCAAAACAAATACGTATAAAGTACGTTCTTATTCTCATACATGGATTGACGACAATACCTTATTGGTTATGGCTGCCAGCGGCGATGCTTCTAAAGTGCTTTGGAGTAAGTTGAATGCTGATAATATGTCGATTATAGCAGAAGGTGAGTTGGATATCCCGTTGCCGAAGTCGGAAGTAGAAGGCGAGGAAACAAAGAAGTTCTCAACTTCGGGTATCCTTACCTATAATGAAAAGGCTGATAAGTTGTATTATTTTTATTTCGGTAAGAATGGTGTATCCGGCAGAGGTGGTATGACAACTACCCAATTCTATACAGCTGTCCTCAATCCTTCTGACTTGTCGGTGGAGAGCAACAAGCGTAACTCTATTGCTGCTGAAATGGCAGGAAGCGCGTATGGCGAGCTAATGCAGAACAGTGTTATGTACGATGAAAGCGGTAACCTTTACCTGGCTGCATTTACTGAAACAGAGAAGATGGAGCAAGGCTATATCTTGCGTATCAACAACGGTGAAACCGATTTCGATACCAGCTACAACGGCTATCCGAATCCGGAAGGTAAGGTGCTGACTACGCAATATTTGGGTAATGGCAAAGCTCTTGTCTATTTGCGTGATGATGCTGCCGGTACAAAAATTGATAGCTACAGCCACTATTACTCTATCGTCGACCTTACTACAGGCGAAAGAACTCGTTTGAGCTTTGACGGCAAAGAGATTGCTTACAGCGGTGGCCGCTTCTCTCAGCGTTCTGTTGTTTTCAACGAGAAAGCTTACATTGGTGTGAATACCGAGGCTGATACCAACGCTATCATCTATATCTACGATATCAAGACCGGTACTGTAGAGAAGGGTGCTGAAGTGGCTGGCGAATTCTTCTTCGATATGATCCGCGTGGTGGAAAACGATTGATCCTTTTCTTCGTTTGATATAAATAAAAGTTACAGCTTCCCAAACTGGGAAACTGTAACTTTTATTTTAATATCCTCTTCTGTAATATCCTGAACCAAATAAAAGCAACAACTCCTTTCAGCATGCTGGATATACTGATTGCCCACCAAACGCCGACAATACCTAGTCCCATAGCCGATAAGGCGATCGCCATCGGGATACGCAGCGAGTTGAAAGTAATGCTGATAATTGCAGGTGGAACCGTTCGTCCTGTTCCGTAGAACAGACCTTGCATGGTGATCTCAAGCATCATAAACAACATGGAGTATCCATCTATTCGCAGGAAAATACCTCCGGCTTCATAGGCTTCCCGTTGAGGCACGATCCACGAGAATACCTCACTGCCGTAGAATACGAATAACAGTGTACACAGGATACCGAAGACGGCTGTCATTTTCAACGTCGTATGGTAAGCCTCCAATACTCTGTTCTTTTCGGATGCTGCATAGTTTTGGGCGACAAATGCGCTTAGAGCTGTACTGAATCCTTGTGAAGTATTCCAGGCTATAGCTTCTATCTGTCCTCCGGCGGTAAGTGTCATCAAACCTATATGTCCGCCGTAGGTAGACGCTGTACGGGCCATAAATATGTTGATAATGGCAAATAATGTGTTTAGCATGGCAACCGGTAATCCCAGTTGCAGGATTCTTTTGGAATAGTTTTTCTTTAGTTTGACAAAGAATGAAAAGCCTCCGAATAGTTTACTCCTCTGTTTTAGCTGATAAACGAATATGGCACATACTGTGGCTTGCGATAACCAGGTAGCCCAGGCAGCTCCTGCCGTTCCCATATTAAATACGAAGATGAACACCGGGTCTAACAGCATGTTGATGATAAGCCCCGTTCCGCTAATGTAAAACGGAACTTTGCTCATTCCGGCAGCATTATGAATACCAGTGAAGGCTGCCGACAGGAAAATAAAGGGAAAGGCTGTAGACACGATACGTAAGTACTCGACAGCATTCTCTGCAATAGGAGCTTCCAGCTTATATACACCGATGATCGGATGAGCAAAGACAAAAAGCAGCAATCCCCAGCAGATGGAAATAATCAGAGCGATGGTGAGGTTATGAGAAGAATAGTTTTTTGCATCCTCTTCATCCCGTGCTCCGATACTTTGTCCGACACTCACTTCCGAACCGACTTTATTCAATAGCGATATCGAGTTGGTCATCCAGGTCAGGATACCCACAGCACCGATAGCGGCAACAGCTTCGCTTCCCAGGCGTCCTACCCAGGCCATATCGGTTATACTATAAGCCATCTGAATAAAAGAAGTGCCCATGATCGGCAATGCCAGGTTGAATAGCTGCCGTTTGATGGGACCTTGTGTCAGGTTTTTTGTTCCTTGCATGTTCGTCGTATTTAGGTACAAAAGTAGGAATAAAAAAGGAGAACCCGAAAACCGGATTCTCCTTCTCCTATATATCTTTATCAACTTAGAAGTTGATATTCACTCCGATCATTGCACTGAACTTCTGTAACGGATATCCGTAATAAAGTTCATACTTTTGGAATAATACATTATTCAGTTTCAGATACATTCCGAAAGTATCGTTGAAGTTGTATGCTCCGGTCAGGTTCAGTTCGTTGATGTTATCCATCTTCACATCCTGAGAACCCAGTTTGGCCTCACGTCCGGTCCCTAGATAATAGTCCAAAGAAGCAGACAGGTTTTTGATCGGGCGCACTGTAACACCGGCAGTGATTTCCATTTCCGGCATTCCCCATGCTTTGGCGTCTTTTCCTCTTAAATCTGTATCGGGATATTTGTCACTGTATTCTGCTGTCCAGTTATTGTAAACACCTTTCAAAGAGATTTCGAACAATTGCTGGTAACTGTATTTCAAATTAGCCCCAATCAACAATTGTTTTGTATCTATTTCGTTTAACATACCGCATGCAGAACCGAAGTAGTCTTCATCTCCGTACGCGAGTGTCGGAACAAAGAAATAGTTGTTGCTGGTGATTTTATATCCGCCGAAAACATCAAACCAGAAACCGGGTGCAACACCACTCTTGATTCCTACGATACCGTCTAGCCAGTTGCGGGAAGGGGTTAGTCTGGATGTAGGAGATGCATAACGGTTTACCTGAAACAAGTCATACATACTGTTTGAATTTAATTTACCATTAGCATTTAAATACAATACAGTCTTGTCTGCTACTTCAACGTCTGCTGAAATGTTGGGAGACACCATGAATTCTTTTTCTGCTCCGCTAAAAAACATAGCGTTCACTCCCAGTTTAACATGCCAGTTATCACCTATTACCTTATAATATGGACTTAATGTAGCTGCGGCAAAATTGTCAAAATAATATATATATCCGGCTTTTTCTCCCTCCGGTATCTTCATTTCATTTGGTAAGCTATAGTTGAAGTATTGGAAGTTTCCATCTAATCCAATTCTTTGATTACCGCTAAAACCTGCGTTTAATCCAAAATTAAGATTGAATGTTCCTTCTGTCGGTCCGTCGAATTGTTTGCCCGCTCCGTATTTATAAGAGAAATTGGTATAACCTAAATCCAGCAGATAACCAACAGGTGCATCTTCTTTTGATTCAACGCCTACATTCGCTTTGATCGTTTGAGCGACCTGGTTGGTTTCGACATCGCTGGCTAAATTCGGAGCCACACTGGAAAGTGGATCTAATGCCGGCAATCCGTAATAATTGAATCCTGAATAACCATACTTAACGCCCATCTTCAGAGCTAACTTATCGAAGTTATGCTTGAAGTTAAGGCCGCCCATATTATCATTCAGCTTCGCTTTTACCTTTTCATCTATCTGGAGATATTTCACCTTGCCGTTGGTAGAACGGTGTGAGAACCAGATATTCAGCTGATCCTTGTCTGTGCTGAGGATATGATACCCCAGGTCACCGTTCAGGTTCAGATAGGTACCGCCGCCGAAGTTAAAATAACCACGGCGTTTGTTATACTGGATATCCGTCATGATATTACCGGAAGGGAGCAGGCTGATCTCTTTCTGAGGATCGGCAGCGATCGTAAAACCGGCATAATCGATCGCCATCTTCTTCACTTCCGGTTCTTTGATGACCGGAAGGGTGTTCACTTTGCTTGCATCCTGTACCGTCGGATCATATTCACGTTCGAGCGTCATCTCCCGGTCCAGATTCTGTTTCTTCGAAGTATCTTCCTGTGCACTCATTGTGGCAGTAGTCCCAAGCAAGGCTACAACACACAGCGCTTTTACATTATATATAGTCTTCATTGTATTCAATTATTGCTTTAGTTTACCTAATCTGTCCTCTATCATACCGGCAATCTCATCGTCACCTTTGTAATTGTTCTGCAGGTTGTTCAGATAAGCGCGTGCCTGAATGTCATCTCCCTGGCGGATATAAATATCTGCCCACAGGATGAATCCGCGTGCCAGCCAGTACTGGTGAGGAGTTCCGTTCTTAGCGAAATCTTCCAGTATCTTTTCAGCATTCTTATCGTCTTTAGTGTCATAGAAATATTGAGCCAACAGATATTTGGCTTCTGCACCGTGAGCCGTACGGGTGTCTTTGCTAAGAACTTTCAAGTCTTCAAGCGCTTTCGCCGGCTGTTTATGGTCGATATAAGCTTTGGCACGGATATAACGGGCTTCGGCTTCTACTTCAGGAGACAGCTTCGGATCTTTCAGTAATTCGTTGGCTGCGAGCTGTGCTTCTTCCTGTTGTCCGGTCTGCAGGGCACAACGCATGATACCCAGACGGGCTGCCTGTTTGTTCTCCGGATTTTCTGCGATAACCTGTAAACGCTTGAAGGTTTCCAGTGCTGCCGGGAAGTCCTGGGTGAGATATTGCATTTCTGCCGTACGTGCCACTGACTCTTCCAGGAATTTCGTATCGCCGCTGTCGATAACCGATTTGAAACGCTGCAGGGCTTCATCATATTCCTTCTTGGCAAAGGCGATGCTTCCCAGATAATAGTTCGCATTCGAACTGAAAGCTCCTTCCGGGAATGTCTGCAGATAGTTGACCAGACTGCGACGGGCTTCGTCGTTATTACCGCGCAGGAAGAGTTTTTCTGCAGCGATGTATGTCAGTGAATCCTGTTCGCCGACTTCCAGGCGGACGTTACCTCCCAGTGAGTTGACATAGTTGGCATACGCATTGATATCGTTCAGGTCGATATAAACAGACTTCAGGTCCTGAAGAGCTACTCTGGCTTCTTCGCTACCCGGATAGTTACTGATCACTTTCTTATAGGCTTCAGCCGCTTTCTGCGGTTGGTTGTCGTTGAAGTACAACAGACCTAACTGGATACCGGCTTTACGGGCGAGACTGCTTTGCGGGAAACGCTGAATCAGTGTTTCGAATGCCTGGGCTGCCTGTGAACTGTTTTCAAGCAATACATAAGAACGTCCTTTTTCGAAAAGAGCGTCGTCTACATATTGTGATTCCGGATAATCGCGGATCAGGCGGTCCATCGCACTGATCTTACCCCGATAGTCTTTCTGCAAACCGAGCAGGAAGCCTTTCTGATAAACCGAATAATCTCCGGCAGAGGGCTGCAGTTGAGCGGCACGGCTATAGTTTTCTTCTGCCTGTGTGAACTGACGTTTCTGGTACAGGCAGTCACCGACACGATTATAGGCATCCGCCAGGGCAGGAGCCTGCTGGCTGCTTTCAAGGTTGATATACTGGCGGAAACGGTTTTCTGCTTCCCCGTATTCTTTCAGTTTGAAGTAGCAATACCCCAGATTGTAATGAGCCAGTGCGTACATGTCTGTATTCCGCTGGCGGGTATTGTTCAGATAGGTACGGTAATCAGAGATCGCCTGCTGATACTCTCCTTTGCGGTAGTATGATTCTCCACGCCAAAAATAAGCATCGTTGCGTGATTCCATATTATAAGAACCCAGATTGATCGCCTGTGTGAACAGGTCGACCGCTTCATCCAGTTTCATATTGGTGAATGCCTGCGTTCCCAGTTGGAACAGGATGTCCTGCTTCGCTTCCAGTATCTTTGTACTCGGACGATTGATCTTATTAATGGAGTTGAGGGCTGCCTGATAGTTTTTAGTAGTCAGATAGACTTCCACCAGGTAGTCGTTCACTTTATCGGCATATTGTGAATTAGGGAAATCGTTCAGGAAGTCTTCGAAAATAGTCACCGATTCGCCAAATCCTGTAAAGGCTGTTTCATGGATCAGCAACGCATAGTTGAACATCGCCACTTCCTGGATCTGTTTGTCGAAAGATGCCGTTGCCGCAGCTTCGAAAGCCATGCGGGCGTTGTTCTTGTCTTTCAGTTTCAGGTAAGACTGTCCCAAATACAGATAAGCATTCTGTGTCAGTGCATCGTTTTCGCGTACGGTCTGTGACAAGGCGCTGACAGCACTGCTGTAATTCCCTTTATTATAATAGCATACACCGAGAATATACAGGTCGCCTCTTAACGGGCTGTCGGTAGACGATACGTATTTGCTTAACATGCTGATCGCCTTGTCCTGATTGCCCAGATGATAATACGAGTTACCCAGGATACGATAAACCTCGCTGTTATTCTTGCTGTTCGGATAAGAGGAGAGGAGTTCTTCCCCTTCGCTTATTACCTTTTCATACTTGTTCTGTATAAAATAGATCTGTGTAATATAGTATAGCGACTGTTCACGGTAATCCGGCATCTCTTTCAGGCGGCTGAATTCGACCAGCGCATTGTTGTATTTACCGGTCGCATAGTCGATATAAGCCACATAGTAAGTAGCGGCTTCCCGATATTGTGTGCCGATTTGCTGTATCCGGGCAAAGTAGTTACGTGCTTTATCCATCTCGCCCGTCTGCAGGAGTGAATAAGCCAGCCGGAAACTATAGGCTTCCTGTTGCTCCGGACTGAGCAGGTCTATATCCGATTCGTTGAACCAGAAAATAGCTTTCTGGTATTCCCCGCGTCCGAAATGAACGGAACCGATCAGGAAGTTCACTTCGTCGTTATGGCGTGAAGCCGGATAATCCTCCAGATAATCTTTCAATAGTTCGTCGGCATTGGGACGTCCCTGTTCATAAGCTGCGTATACGATCATATAGTCAGCTTCCTGGACCAGGTCTGCGTCTTTTGCGTGTTGTTTATAAGCCTCCAGCTTATTGATACAACCCGGATAGTTTTTTAAACTAAACAATTCTTTACCTTCTACGAACAAACGGTCCGGTGCCTCAAACTGGTACGACCGCTGCCCGCTAGCCACATGACTTCCTACCACCAGGCACAGTGGAATAAGTATTCTTTTCATCACTCCTTCGCTTTAATGTACAGATATTAAACAGTCTCTGTTAATTCTAAGTTGCAAATATAAAGAATAACATACAAATGCTAAGTAAGTTATTAACAAAAAGAATTAATATTTGGAATCATAAACAAACGTGTCAAAACAAAAAGTGAGGGTATCGGTCATGATTTCGTGTAAAAATGTCTTATATTTACGCTCTCTTCATACAGCAAAAGATGGGTGGATCGGAAGACATAAAAGAATTAAGCAGGTTGTTGGAAAGTTATAAAGGCCGTTTTATCAGCTTTGCAAATTCCTATGTGCAGGAATTTTCCGTAGCGGAAGATTTCACGATGGAGGCTTTTATGGATTATTGGGAAATGCGGGAAATGCTGCAGCCTGATTCGAATGTACCGGCCTATATCCTGACTTTGATCAAGCATAAATGTCTGAATCACCTGAAAAGAAAACAATTGCAGGAAGATGTCTCTCAAAGGCTCCGGACGGTTGCCGAATGGGAGCTGAATCTGCAAATATCCTCTTTGGAAGTCTGCGAACCCACAGAGCTTTTCACTACAGAAATAAAAGAGATAGTAAACCGGACCCTTCAGCAATTACCTGAACAGACACGGCGTGTTTTTCTGATGAGCCGTTTTGAGAATAAAACCCGTAAAGAGATTGCCGACGAATTGAATATGACTTCGAAAGGCGTAGAATACCATATATCCAAAGCGCTGGCCGCCCTTCGTGTGAATTTGAAAGACTATTATACGATCCTTCCCTTTTTATTTTACAATCTGAAATTTTTAACTTTTTTAAACTAGGCGCTTGCTTCTCCCGATTTCTATATATACAGAAGATAGAAATATGGAGAAAGAATTACTATATAAGTTTTTTACAGGAACTGCTACACTGGAAGAAAAAGAGTGCATTATGCGGTGGATGGAAGTATCTCCGGATAATAAAGCTGCTTTTCTGAAAGAAAGGAAATTGTATAATGCGATACTGTTGAATGCCGAACCGGAGAATACATCGGTTGCCGGAAACAAAAAACAACATGGGTTGCATTTAGGTTTCGTGAAGTTCCTGCGGATAGCGGCAATGATCGTCATCGCTTTCGGGTTAGGGTATTTTGCCCAGGACCGGGACGACGAGGGGCCGGTAGCTATGCAGACTATAGCCGTTCCTGCCGGCCAATGCGTCAATATCACGTTGCCTGACGGCAGTAACATTTGGCTGAATGCGCAGACGACTATACAATATCCGGTTTCGTTCAACAAACATGAACGTAAGATCAAGCTGGATGGCGAAGCTTACTTTGAAGTGGCGAAAGATAAGAAACGGCCTTTTATCGTCAATACAAAAGAATGCAGTGTGGAGGTCTTGGGTACGAAATTCAATGTGGATGCCTATTCCAGCCGGGATAAATTTGAAACGGTGCTGATGGAAGGAAGCGTCAAGGTATCCATGCATAATGACCCTTCGGAAACAATTTCACTAAAACCCAATAATAAGGTGTATCGTTCGAATGGTAAACTGTTGACACAGAAAATTGATAATTACGAAAGATACCGCTGGAAAGAAGGGTTGATCTGTTTCCAGGATGAACCGTTCAGGCTGGTGATGGAAGACTTTGAGAAATTCTATGGGTTGAAGATAATTGTGAACAACCAGAAAGTGACAAAGTATTTGTACACAGGGAAATTTAAGCAAACAGATGGTATTGATTATGCGCTAAGTCTGCTGCAGAAAAATATCCACTTTACCTATCAACGCGACCGCGAAAATCATGTGGTGTATATTAATTAAATGAAATAATAACCTTTTAAATCTGATTGCCTATGATATAGTAAAAAAAGTTTTTGTTAACGAAAAAGCCGGTTGATGGTGACGCATCAACCGGCAGGAATCTCAATCACAATTAATTAAATTGTATTATTTTGAAACACACAAATGTATGAAAAAAAATACTTTACAGGGACATTATTGCTTAAAAAGTCCCAACCTTAAACAACTCTTTAGAATTATGCGGATAACTACATTCTTGTTATTGGTCTGTATCTTTTGTTCGTTTGCCTCTACTTCCCATTCACAAAATATGCGGGTGAGCATAAGTAAATCAAGCACACAGTTAAACAAAATTTTCTCTGAAATAGAGAAGCAGACGGAGTATCTGTTTGTATATAACAACCAGATAGATGTGAATCGAAAAGTTTCTGTTAATGTAAAGGAGAAACAGGTTGCCCAGGTATTGGATGAGCTGTTTCGCGATACCAATATCGAGTATATGATCCAGGGTAATCATATCGTTTTGTCCTCCAAAGAAAATAAGCAGGAAACACAGCAACAGTCGAGACGTCAGATCTCCGGAGTTGTCGTAGATGATAACGGCGATCCGGTTATCGGAGCCAATGTGCTGGTAAAAGGAACGACGACCGGGAATATAACGGATGTAGATGGTAAATTCTCTTTCGAAGTGCCGGATAATGCCGTACTGGAAGTATCCTATATCGGCTATTTGACGCAGGAAGTCAGTACAAAAAATAAATCGATCCTGAAGATCACTTTGCATGAAGACACTCAGAATCTGGAAGAGGTCGTGATTGTTGGTTACGGTACGATGAAGAAAAGTGACTTGACTGGTGCTTCCGGTTCTGTAAAAGAAGATGCGTTGGCACAACGGACAGTTACTTCTTTCGGACAGGCTTTGTCGGGACGCGTATCCGGTGTGAATATCTCGACTAACTCAGGTCGTCCGGGCGGACGTGCTTCCATTCGTATCCGTGGTAACTCTTCTATCAGCGTAACGAACGACCCTCTTTATGTGGTGGACGGTGTGATTCTGAATGTCAGCACATTGACCAACGGAACATCTCCGATCGACTATCTGAATCCGAACGATATCAAGTCGGTGGAAGTCTTGAAAGATGCGTCGGCAACAGCCATCTACGGTGCCCGAGGTGCGAATGGTGTTATTTTGGTTACAACCAAGAAAGGTGAAGGTGTGGGTACTAGTATTCGTTACGATACCGACTTCGGTATAGGTGTTCTTCCTAAAAAACTGGATGTACTGAATGCTGCCGAGTTCCTGCAACTGGAGGATCTCGCCTATGCGAATGCTCAGAAGTTCGATCCGGAAGGATGGCAGAACGGAAACTATAAAGATCCGAAACTGAAAAGAACAGACTCGCGGTTGTTCGATTCTAACGGCCAGCCGTTGTACGATACAGACTGGCAGGACGAAACTATCCGCAATGCTTTTTCGCAGACACATCAAGTATCCGTGTCCAATACAAAAGGTGGCGACAGCTACGGGTTGTCTGTCGGATTCAGAGGAGAGGACGGTCTGATCATCGAATCTTACCTGAAACGTTATTCTGCCCGTTTCTTTATGGACAGCGAGCTGACCAAATGGTTGAAAGTAGGGGGTAGCCTGAGCTATGCCTATCAGAAAGAACGCCAGACCGACTCAATGGGGGATGGCGGTATCACGGTAGGACGTCAGATCGTGGAGGCATTGCCTTTCCTGCCTGTCCGTTATGAGGACGGAACTTTTGCCGGAAACAACGATTATCCGGGAATGGAAGGCGGTAACAGTCCGGTGCAGGTGGCTAAAGACCGTAACTATACATTGGAAACACAGACTATGCTGGGTAATGTATATGCGAACATCACTATTCTTCCGGGGTTGGAGTTCCGTTCCGTATTGGGTGCCAATATCATCAATCAGAAATCGAATTATTATGGAGGTCGTCAGTTGATCTGGATCTCTTCTCCGAACGGCAGTGCTTCTGTAAATAATAACCGGAATAACTCCTGGCAGTTTGAAAATTACGTGACTTATCATAAAGATTTTGCCCGGGTACATTCATTTACCGGTATGGTCGGTTTATCCTGGCAGCATGTGGATAACTCTTCGTCCACAGCGTCGGCAACAGGTTTCGAAGATGATTTCTTCCAGTATAACAACCTGGGGATCGGAACTTCTCCTACGGCAGCATCGAGTGCCAATGCATATGGTTTGAATTCTTATTTTGCCCGTGTCAATTATGGCTATAAGAGTAAATATTTATTGACGGCGACAGCTCGTTTAGACGGATCGTCTAAATTCGGTCAGTCAAACAGATATGCATTCTTCCCCTCTGTAGGTGCTGCGTGGCGTATCTCGGAAGAGAGTTTTATGAAACCGGCTACTGCTATCTCTAATTTGAAGTTGAGAGTCAGCTACGGTTTGACTGGTAACTCGGAAACAGGTGCTTATGCTTCACAGGGTAGTTTGGGCAATTATACGACTGTTTTCGGCAGTTCGAAAGCATCCGGTATCGGTGTTTCTTCTTTGGCTAATCCTGATCTGAAATGGGAAAAGACTTCTCAGGTGAATGCCGGATTGGACATCGGTCTGTTCAACAACCGCGTAAACCTGGAAATGGATGTATATTATAAAAAGACGACAGATATGTTGCTGAGTGCTCCGGTACCGGCTTCCAGCGGTTTCACATCGATTACGAAGAATGTCGGAAGTATGAGCAATAAGGGTTTTGAGTTTTCTATCAATACGGTAAATATTACCAATGAGAATTTCTCATGGGAAACGACGTTCAATATCTCATTCAACAAGAACAAGGTGTTGGCGTTAAGCGAGGGAGACGATGATATTTATCCGGGACCGGATATTTTGTCTTCAAGCAATAACATCATCCGTGTTGGTGAACCGGTCGGTTCTTTCTATGGCTACAAACGTCTGGGAACCTGGGGTACGGATGAAGCGGAAGAAGCAGCTAAATATAACTTGCGTCCGGGTGACCTGAAACTTTGGGACCGTAACAATGACGGACAGATCAATGATATGGATCGCCTGATCATCGGTAAAGGTATTCCTGACGGTTACGGGACATTCTCCAACTCATTCCGTTATAAAAACTTCGACCTGGTTGTCGACCTGCAGTATATGTTCGGTAACGATGTACTGGATATTTCCAAACACTCGGCAGAAGACCGTACCGGTATAGCAAACAGTTATAAGACTGTTCTGAATGCATGGACTCCGGAAAACCAGAATACGATGATCGCACAGATCAGACCGACCGGTGCAGGATATACGACGAACATCGACTCTCATTTCGTGGAAGACGGCTCGTTCCTGCGTGGTAAGAACCTGGTTTTGGGGTATACTTTCCCGTCTGAATTGACAAAGAAGATCTCGATCAAGTATCTGAGAGTGTACGGTAGTGTTCAGAATTTCTTCCTGATCACTAAATATAACGGTTATGACCCGGAAGTGTCGGATGCGACACAGACGTTTGCTCAAGGTATCACCGTATTCGGTTATCCGAAACCGCGTACGTTCACGATTGGTCTGAATGTTAGTTTTTAACTCTTAATACTATTATTAAATATGAAGACAAAATATGCTTTATTGATATTATCACTGGTGCTCGGTTGTAGTTGTACTGACTTTTTGGACGAATCGAATCCGTCTAACTTTACTCAGCAAAACTATTTTAAGACAGCGGAGCATGCGCGCAGCGTGGTTAATTCTATCTATGCAGATCTGCGGTATTCGGCAAACGGTGACTATGGTGGCAATCCGTATTTCATGACCGATTTCCTGACAGGGCTGGCAGGTACGAAAGTAAGCCAGAACGTCAACATCAATAATATCCGTTTGGTCGTGAATAATTCGGACAACGAGTACAGTAAGAGTTGGTGGAACTATGCATACCGTGCTATTGCCAATGCAAACCTGGCAATCACTTACATACCGGGAATCGAGATGGATAAATCGACTAAAAGTAAATGTTTGGGCGAAGCCTATTTCCTTCGTGCCTATAATTATTTCAACCTGGTACGTTTGTTTGGTTCTGTTCCGTTGGTATTGGTGCCGGTGGATGCTTCTTCCCCCGAATTGTATCCGCAACAGGCTTCTACGGAAGAGGTTTATAACTCGATCCTTTCGGACCTGAAACAGGCGGAAGAATCTGATCTGGGCTGGACGGATGAAACCGGACGTGTGACGAAAGCGACAGTGAAATCTTTGCTGGCAAGCGTTTATCTGACAATGGCAGGATATCCGATGGAAAAAGGAAAGGAATACTATGCGCTGGCTGCATCCAAGGCAAAAGAGGTGATCGATAACGGTAGTTATAAACTCTTTTCTTCTTACAGCGACCTGCATAATATTGAAATGGAGAATAAAGGGGAACATCTGTTCATGATACAATATCAGTCCGGTATCGTAGAGAATCCGTTCCAGAGCTTGCTCTTGCCTTACAATATGGACGTTTCTTATTATTCGACGGAAACGGGTTCTGTATATGCACTGGATGAATTTATCAATACGTATGAAGATGGGGATAAGCGTACTGAAGAAGGTGAGTTTTATTATACACAATTCACTTCGAATGCCAACCGTGAAGAAGTTGTGAAATTCGGCGGTTATTACATTTATAAGTTCTTCGATATGGATGCTCATTTGAATACGGCTAAGAGCAGTCTTAATTATCCGTTGCTTCGTTATGCCGATCTTCTGTTGATGTATGCGGAAGCTCAGAATGAAGCGGAGGGAGGTCCTTCGGCTACTGCTTATGCTTGTGTCAACCAGATCAGACAACGTGCGAATCTGAAAGATTTGAGCGGATTATCGCAGGAAGATTTTCGTTATGCAGTCTGGAAAGAACGTTACCATGAACTGGCTTTCGAGAATAAGATTTGGTTTGATATGGCACGTACCCGCAAGGTGTTGAACCTGGCAACCGGTAAGTTTGATGACTATGTCGGGCATAAGTTTACGTATGGTCCTGTATTGAGTTCACGGGAATTACTGTTCCCGATTCCGACGAACGAGATCAAGAACAATAAGAACCTGAAACAGAATGACGGTTATTAAAAGAACGATTATTTAAGTAGAATAAAAAAGGTATATTTGCCGGTTGACTTTTCGGAGGAACCGGCAAATATTTTAATAAGGAACAGTTATGAGAAAAAATGTATCAATTCTTTTGTGTTTTGCCTTTTTATGTTGCCTGGCAGTACAGGGAAAAACACAATCGGTAAATGGAACTTCGGATCTGCGCACTTTGCAGCAGCAATTTGTCGATCTGAAATTCGGAATGTTTATCCACTTTAATATTCCGACTTTTATGAGTGACGACTGGGCTGATCCCGATGCCAGTCCGGCTATCTTTAATCCGGTGAAACTGGATTGTAACCAGTGGGCGGAAGCAGCTAAAGCGGCCAAGATGCGTTATGGCTGTCTGACGACCAAACATCACAGCGGTTTTTGTATATGGGATACGAAAACGACCGGTTATAATGTTATGAACAGTCCGCTCAAGCGGGATGTAGTAAAAGAATATGTGGAGGCTTTCCGGAAGCAGGGACTTAAAACGATGCTTTATTATTCCATACTGGATACGCATCATAAATTGCGTCCCGGCTTTATTACGAAGGAGCATATCGATATGGTGAAGGCGCAGTTGACGGAGCTTCTGACCAACTATGGTGAAATAACTGCGATCATTATCGACGGTTGGGATGCTCCCTGGTCAAGAATTTCGTATGAAGATATACCTTTCCAGGAAATTTACCGACTGATCAAACGGCTTCAGCCTGACTGTTTGGTCATGGACCTGAATGCTGCCAAATATCCGAAAGATGCTTTGTTCTATACCGATATTAAATCATACGAACAGAATGCCGGACAGCATATTTCAAAAGAATCCAATCAGTTGCCGGCTCTGTCCTGTCTGCCCATCAATAAGAGTTGGTTCTGGAAAGAAGAGTTTCCAACTTCTCCGGTGAAGGATCCGACCGCGATTGTAAAGGATAATCTGGAGCCGTTCAACCAGGCTTATTGCAATTTCATACTGAATGTGGCTCCTAACCGGGACGGATTGATTGATCCGAATGCTGTAGAAGGTTTGAAGCAGATAGGAGCTATTTGGAAAGACAATGCGACAGTCCCTGGATTGCCGGTGTATGATGCTCCGATAACAGCAACGAATATAGCAAAGCATAAACCGACTAATTCCAGCTGGAGCGATGATATGTGGATCATGGATTTTGCCAATGATGATGATTTTACAACAAGTTGGCGATCCAATAAACAGGTGGCAAAGCCTTGGCTGGAAGTCGATTTGGACAAATGTCATTCATTCAATATGATAACGATCACAGACCTGCAGGGAAGTATAAAGAGTTATCGTTTGTTATATGAATCGGATGGTGTCTGGAAAGAAATTTGTTCGAGTGATAAGTCTGATAAAGTGAAAGTACATCGTTTCGACCGTCTCTGGGGTAATAAAGTAAAAATAGAGATTGACAGAACCAACGGACAAGCTTCCATTGCGGAGTTCGGGGTGTATGATGAACAACGTTGATAGTTTATATAATAATAAAACCGCCGCGAATCACTTCGGGGCGGTTTCGGGTTCCACATTTACCATCAATTATGTTTTATATAATTTATGTGGATATATCTTTATTATTGATTATCGAACCATTTTGTAATAATCTTTCTTAGCCCAGAAGAGGTTGGTGTAATAACCGGATGACTCTTCGTAGTTCTTGGCGATCGCTGCCTGGCAGTTGTCACTGTTGTAAGTCAGCTCATCACTTGGATAGGGTAAGCGATTTGGAGGAGTCGGGAAAGCGGTCACCTGGTTGTCTGTTGCGAATCCAACAACAGGATAACCGGTACGACGTGTCACATTCCAGGCTTCCAGCTTGTTCAAGAAACCGAAGTTTAACCATAACTGAGTGCAGACAGCTTCCTGTGTCGGTTTCCAGATACTTTCAGCGTATGCTGTGATTTCATCATCTGTCGGTCTAACCAATGGACGGAATCCTCTGTAGCTATCGTTGCCTGGCTTATAAAGCGAACTTGTTTCCTTCATATCCCAGTAATATTCAGTAGACAGTTTCACACCTTCTACGAAGTGAGTTTTCGCCTTGTTGACGTCAGCTGCTACACCATAACCCATCAAATAGGCTTCTGCCTTGCTGAGGCTAACCTCTGCTGCGCTCAACCATAAACCGAATATGTTTTCATTTCCCTGATACTCTTTCCAGCCGGCAGCTGCGATAGAGTCAATTTCACAGAAATAGTTGGCATCTGGCATGCCTTTCTGTACATATTCCTGATGCTTTTGATCTATCAAGTTAGATATTTCTGCATCGGTCATCATGACATCGTAAGCGATATATTCGCCCTCTGGGTTACAGTCGTACATTACTTCCAAACGTGGGTCAGTCTGGTCATTGGGTAGACCGTTTGCTGGTACATTCATAGCATCCAGAACTGCTTGTGAACAAGCTGCCATGCCACTTGAACGAAGTGCTTGCGACAGTGACTTACCAAAGTTGAAGTCATCTTTTTGGGTGTCGGGTGTCACTCCCATATTTTCCTTATTGTTGTCAATCAGCGGATACTTGCCCGGATTGTTCAGGATTTCAGCAATGGCGGCATGAGCTTCCGCTACGCAATCACCGGAGGTTGACAAATGAAGGGCAATACGCAGACGGAGCGAGTTTACGTATTTCTGCCACATAGTAGCATCACCAGCTGCGATTGTATAATCTTGGCGGCTTAATGCATTTAATCCTTTCTGATCCACATTGCCGTGGTCGAAATAGTCGCCTACCTCTTTCAAGTTGGTAAGAATCTGCTTGTATAGTTCTACATCGTCGTCGTAAACGCACTTCTTTTTAGCCTCATTGTAGTCACCGTCTCTCCAAAGAGTTCCGGCACCGGTGTAGGGAACATCACCGAATACCGACAACATTTCATGCAACTGTGATTCAACCAACGTACGACCCAAATAATAGAATACCAAGTTCGATGGTTTTTCAACCTCGGGAAGATTTTCATAGGTATATTCCAGCAAACGCAGCTGGGTTACCATGTCATAGAAGTTTTTCCAACGATCGTCGTAGCGACCTTCTCCAGAACCCATATAGCGGCCGCGTGCATTGTTGGTACCGATAATACCGGAGAAAAGACCGGATGTGGTAGATTGTATCCAATGACGATAGTAAATCGGGTTCATCCATGTATTACCTTTGAACATTAGACCGGTAAATACCTGAGGAACGCCTACTGTTTCTGTCTTGGAGGGATCAGCATACTTGTCATCATACGCTGAATCGGCACATGATGAAGCGAGCGATATCAGTGCGATTCCTCCTATTAACAATGAAAATATCTTTTTCATAAATTCTTCTTTTTAATCTGATTTAGTAAATAGTAAGTTAGAAGCTTGCGCGTACTGAGAAACCGAATGTACGTGCACTGGCAGTAGAACCGCCGATTTGTGCCTGGTAGATCCAGTTTGTTCCGTCTGTCGCTTCAGCGTCGAACAGTTTCATTGTGCGATATACATAGAACGGGTTACGTACGAAACCGGAAACCATCAGGTTGTTGCAGGCAAACTTTCTAGTCAATTCTGCCGGTAAAGTGTAACCTAGACTGATTTCGCGACATTTGATGTAGCTGTTTTTCTGGATAGCATCCTGATAACTCATGCTGGGACCTGTTCCCCAACCATACATATTGTTGTTTGCTTCCATTTGAGTCACAACGATATCGTTCGGTGTTCCGTCTTCTTTCACGCCCGGAAGTATTAAACCATTGTCCCAAACATAGTGGCCGTTAACCATTGTTTCACCTCGATTGTAGTTGCCTACTTCACTTGGATTGAGTACATGGATAGATCCTTTGTTTTCCATCTTTTCTGTATCGCTGTAGTAGAAAAGACCTCCGGTTGAATGGTCACGAACACCTACTGCATCGGTTATATTTCCAACTGCCATCATATACTGCCAGGGAGTGTTCAATACATCACCACCGAAGCGAAAGTCGAATGCCATGTCTAATGTGAAGTTCTTGTAGCTTAAACTTGTACCGAAACCTCCGGTTACTTTCGGCATAGCGTTACCAACTTTGTGACGTTCAGATGTGTCAGTCATATACAAACCGTTGCTACCTACAATATAGTTACCGTTTTCGTCGGTTTTATAGGTATAAGTATACCAGTCACCCATAGATTCGCCAACGTGTGATTCAAGAATAGCGGCTCCACCGTCGATGTTTGTATGGGTTAATACATCCAGACCTTCGGCCAGTTTTTTTACGGTGTTTTTGTTCCATGCTACATTTGCACGCAAATCCCACTTCCAATCCTTGTTTTCAAAGGGAGTGCCGTATACGCTTAATTCAACACCTTTGTTGCTTAACTCACCGACATTCATCAACATACTTTGTGCACCCATTGATGCAGCACTGGTTGTTGCAAGAATCTGATCCTTGATAGTATTGCTATAGAAGTTGAACTCCATCCCCAAGCGGTTACCGAAGAATTTGTTTTCCAAACCGATTTCAAATTCATACTTGGTTTCCGGTTTGATATCTTCGTTACCAATACTTGTTGGTACGGTATTATAAATATAGTTGGATGATCTCATCAAAGATTCTTGACTGAAAGCCAGGTTAGCAAGATAGAGTTCGGGGGCGTTACCTACAATACCGTAAGAGGCACGTACCTTTCCATAGTTCCACCAAGTCGGCATTTGATCTTTCAGCAACTCTGTATAGAGCACACTGACGCTGGCAGAAGGATACCAGAAAGAGTTGTTGCCCTTTTTCAAGGTAGATGTCTTTTCCTGACGGATAGAACCTTCCACAAAACCCCATCCGTTATAACCGTAGCTGGCTGTCAGGAAAGCACCTGTTTTAAGTAACTCCTGTTTGGTCATGCTTGCATTCTTTGTACCAACGGAGGCGTTCAGGTTAAACCAGTTTTCCGGTGTCAAGCCTTGATTGGTGCTTACATCTGACAGATAGTAGGATTCTTGGCGTGCTGTCCAACCCAGGTTAGCTGTTATGTTATGGAGTTCGTTGAATGTTTTGTCATACATTAACATAACGTCGCTATAAACAATTTGGTATTGACTGTTTTTCAATCCGTATTTGTCACTAAATTGACCGTTGGTAGAGAAAATATGTGAGTTATCTGAATACTCTTTGTTTTCAATCTTGTCGACTGTCAGATCGGCAGCTACACGTCCACTCAATGTCAATCCGGGGATAATCTCCCAGGTTGGGTTGATAGAACCAATGAAACGTTGATGATCTTCTAACTGTTCCTTACCCATGATGTTCCAGAAGTATTCGTCAATCAGCGCTGTAGAACCCATCGGTGAGTAAAGGAACTGTTCGTCCGGTGTTAAGGTATCGCTTGTTCCGCCGTTGTTGGCAGAATAACTGTTCTTATACCCGAAACTAGTTACTGTATGGTCACGCATGTAAGCGACATCGGTGAAACCACCGAACATACCGCTAAAATTGTTAGTCAAACGGCTGATGCGATATGGGCGGTTCTTGATATATTGGTTCTGATAAGTAGCCGTATAGTTCAACTTGATTGTATTAGTAACATCGAATGTACCGTTCAGGTTGAAATTGTGCTTATGATTGTTAGAGTTAAGCTGCATGGCCTTCGCATCAGTATAGGTGTACGAGAAACGTACATTGTTGCGTTCATTGCTATTGGTCAATGACAGGTTATATGTTTGGTTGATACCTGTACGGAAGATATCTGCCCACTGGTTGTGATCGATCGGTTCATATGCCCGCTGTGTACCGTCAAAATAGGTTACCATCTTACTCGGATCGTATTTAGCACCCCATGAATAGTACGTTTCGCGGTTAGTCGTAGTAATAGGGTTACCGTTGCGGTCGACACGTAATTGGCGGAAACCGGTCAAAGCTTCCTGGCTGCTGTTACCTAATTCAGAGTTATCGTAACCGGGACCGTATTCTTTCTGAATCTCAGGCATGTAGGCTACTTTATCGAAACTTACGTTGGCACTGAAGTCTACGCGTGTACCTGTACCGGCTTTAGCCTTTTTGGTTGTGATCATCACAACACCGTTGGCAGCTTCCGAGCCGTACAGAGCAGAAGCGGCAGCACCTTTCAAGATAGAGATGTTCTCAATGTCTTCGGGGTTGATATCGACCATACCGTTGGAATTGATGCGTTGGTTACCCCAATAGCCGTCGTTGTTGGTGTTACCGTTGTGGAGGGGGACACCATCCATGATGATCAATGGCTGTGTATTACCTGTGATAGAAGAAAGGCCACGGACAGAAATAGAAACAGCAGATGTTCCACCACCTGGAGCAGCCTGGATACGTACACCGGTTGCCTTACCGTAAAGTCCTGAAGCGAGGTTCGAACCGCCGGTTCTTGTCAATTCTTCAGAAGAAACGTTACTTACAGCGTAACCCAATTTTTTGGCATCTTTTTTGATACCCAAAGCTGTTACGACTACTTCATCGAGTTTTTGGCTGTCTTCGGCTAATTTGATGTTCAAGGAAGCCTGGCCTGTGTAGGTAATTTCCTGAGTCGCGTATCCGATAAAGGAAATCTGGATAACGTCTCCGTTTTTAACTCCTTCAAGGCTAAAGTTACCATCCATGTCGGTAATATTACCGTTTGTGGTTCCTTTGATCACTACTGATGCTCCGGCAACAGGACCGAAATCATCTTCTACAACACCTGTCACTTTCCCGTTTTGTTGGGAAATCGCGGTTTCTAGCTTCTCTGGCGCTAAATCAGCATATGCACTGACTGGCAGTACCATGGCTCCTGCGGCGAGGAGTAAGCTGACTTGTTTGAAGTGTTTCAACATAATAAATGATGTTATTGATGATAATACTAGTGTTAGTAAAGGTCCTTTAGATTTTGACGTTTATTGATCTTTGATCTTAGTTCTGAAAGAACTTAGGCTTTAAAAAGGCTTGAAGCTATTGATAGTCAAAGATGGTTTACTTATTTTAAGTGATAAAAAAAATGAATATAGAAAAACAAGCTACTTCTATTCAGAATCGCTTAGAAATACTTGATTAACAAATATTGTGTGAATGATAGTTCTGGTTGAATTTCTGGAATTAAATGGATGTTTTTGTACTTTAAATATACAATATGAATAAAATCATGGTCTAAGATTTGTTGTTTGATAACACCAGGGCGATCTATTTTGTTTTAGACTAGAATGTTAAAAATGGTCTTTTATGAAATAAATATTGACGAAAAATAACAATGTGAAATAAAAAAGATATACATTTGTGGCAAGTATTAAGTATTGAGTTCTTTCAGAACTTAGGCGATATTTCTACCAAATCTCCTTATTTTTCTTCAATTTTTACTATCTATTAATTTATTTTATCCAGTAATACTTCTGACTGTATTAAAAATAAAAAAGAGCGGACTTTTATCCCGCTCCTGATTGTCATAAATTGGTACTTACCGATTAGTTATTATTTTTTCTATAGATTTCGATCCCTTTCTTTATTGATATCAGACCGAAATCATCTGCATTTAGCTCTCCTTTTTTCAGGATAACGATTTCGGCAGCATCATCTTCTGCGTGGGCACCGTTGAAATTATCCACGAGACATTCAAAAAACATATCCACCGTATGTACTTCGAAACCGCTATACATATACAAATTAGGAATAGAAAACAGATAGCGGCATTCGGTTATATCCAGTCCTGTCTCTTCTTTCACCTCACGATGTGCTGCTTCTTCTGCCGATTCATGCATATCGACAAATCCTCCCGGTAAATCGAGCGTCCCTTTCGCCGGGTCTTTGGCACGGCGTACCAATAAGATCTCACCTGCCGCATTACGAATAAAACAGGCTACAGCCGATGACGGGTTGAAATAGTATACGAAACCGCACGTCGTACATTGTTTAGCTTTCTCGTTACGTTCGACGAAAGTTTTAGCACCACATTTGGGGCAATAAACGAACTGATGTAAAGGATGACTCATAGAATTGACTAATATATAATGTATACAAATGAATAAGGGCGGCTTTAGGCCGCCCTTGATCCGGGGAAAATCCCCTGTGAAATACGATTACTCTTTCACTTCCCAACCCAAAGCACTTGCGCCTAATACAGCTGCATCGCTTTCTTTCAATTGAGAGAAAAGAAGTTTTGTTTTACCTTCATACACTTTCAGCATGTTCTTTTCCATAGAACGTTTGATCGGATTCATGATCAGATCGCCCGCCTTAGTCAGACCGCCGAACAAGATGATAGCTTCCGGACTGGAGAATGCAACAGCATCGGCAAAAGCTTCACCCAGGATATTTCCTGTAAATTCGAAGATTTCCTGAGCCAGTTTATCATTCTTCATCGCTGCATCATATACATCTTTTGAAGTGATTTCATCCGGATCCAATTCACGCAGCAAGCTGTCGTCTTTACGGATTTCCAGATATTCGCGTGCTGTACGAGCCACACCTGTCGCAGATGCATAGGTTTCCAGACATCCCTGGCGACCGCAACCGCAAGGACGACCGTTGTTACGACGCATAATTACGTGTCCCAACTCACCGGCAAATCCGTCATGTCCGTAAACCAGGTTACCACCGATAACAATACCGCTACCAACGCCTGTTCCCAGTGTGATCACGATAAAATCTTTCAGACCGCGCGCTGCACCATAAGTCATTTCACCGATTGCTGCAGCGTTCGCATCGTTTGTCAGTGCTACAGGAATACCGCCGATCTGTTCGCTGATCAACTGAGCCAAAGGAATTTTTCCTTTCCATGGAAGGTTCGGAGCAAATTCAATACAGCCGTTGAAGAAGTTTCCATTGGGAGCTCCTACACCTACACCTTTGATTTTGTCGGGACCGCCGGCCTGGTCGATCACTAATAACAAACCTTGTCCGAGTTCGGCAACATAATCATCTATGTCGTTATATTTACCTGTTTTGATTGATCCACTGTACAAGATTGTACCTCTTGCGTCTACTACTCCAAAAACAGTATTGGTACCGCCTATATCAATACCTACTACATAAGGCTTCTCCATGATTTTATATTTATGATTAATAATGAGCGTTTCTGGAAAGCAAATATAAGAGGAATCTGTTTAGCTGCAATGATTTTCTTCAAAAAAATGCTGAATTGTTTCAGTTTTCAGTTTTGGCAATAAATGTAACTTTAGTTTGTTACCTGATCAAAATGTGTCATTTTCAGCTTTTTCTCCTCTTTCTATAGTGGTTTTTTCGGGATTTGTTTTATATTTGGTAAATTCTTAACCCTTTAATGAATAACACTATGCCACAGGTTTCAGACATACGGCTTATGGTCCGGGCGGAACAACCTGTTTTATCAGCCCGCATAAAAGTCGGTTACAAAGAATTAGAAGAGATGTTTGCCAGGAAACGCGAGGATGCGTTGCGGATTTTACGAAAAACAGGCATATATATGACCGATGTGCCTTTTATCATTTACTACGATTTTATGAACATGGATCTGCATGACCTGGATGTAGAGATTTGTTTCCCCGTATCTTGTATGATGGAAGGGAATGAGGGTGTGCAGCCCCGGGTTATTCCGTCATCGAAAGTGGTTCATTGCCTGTTCAGAGGCGATTACGACGAGATGGATTATTTGTATGGCGAGATGACTTCCTGGATGATGATGAAAGGGTATGAACCGGAAGGTACTGCCTATGAGTTCTATTACCGTAAAAAGGAAGAATCTTACGATGACCGGTTAACCAAAATTGTATTGCCGGTAAAAAGCTGATACAATTTTGGTTTTGATATTTACTGCTTTATTTGGCTGGTAATATTTCGATCCAGTAATCATCCGGGTCGTTGATGAAATACAAGCCCATGTCGGTGTTCTCGTAACATACGCAGTCCATTTCCTTGTGGAATTTGCGGGCTTCATCATAATCACCCGCCACGCGGAAACAGAGATGGCTTTCGTTATCTCCCAGTTCGTATGGTTCGTTGCGGTCTCTTAGCCAGGTCAGTTCCAGTAGGAAACCGGTCTGATCGTCTGTCAGGTAAACAAGGATGAAGGAGCCGTCTTTCGCTTCTTTGCGGTGATGCTCTTTCAGCCCCAGTGCTTTCTTGTAGAAAGCGATGCTTCTTTCCAGGTCGAGAACATTGATGTTGAAATGATCAAATCTACTTTTAATTTCCATAATTGTTTTCTTTATAAATTAAAAATCAGTGCCTTCTCCGGGGACGGACAACAAGATATAACGACATCCTTTCGACTCTGCATAAGGGCCGAAAGCGACCACTTCGGCAGGACGTTCCCAAAAGTGCATGGGGACTAAAACGTCTGTCTTGATCCGGTCGACAAACTGTCGGGCTCCCCGCATAAAGTCTGTGCCGATACGCGGATCGACGGGGAACATGGCAAGATGTAAATGTTGCGTTGTTTGAGCTAATGTTGTCAGTTCGTGCAAGTAATCGCCTTCTGCCTTTGCCACTTCCTGTGGGGTGGATTCGTCTTTCCAATGCCAGTTGTTGAGGTCGCCGGCATGAAACAGCTGTTTGCCTTCAGCCTCGATCAGGAAAGAAATACCGACATCGGTCGAGCCGAATGCCTGGATGCGGACATGCTCATCTTCAAAAACATCTCCCTTTTTCAGATAAGTGGCGTCTTCGGCTTTTGCACGTCGCCGTTTCAGGATATCTTTAGAGAAAATATATTGGATATCCGGTTTTATCTCTTTCCATTTCAATATCTCCGGATTGAAATGATCCGGATGGAAATGGGAGGACAGTATATATAATGTACCTGTGCGATGAAGCAGTTCGTCGTGTACGAATCCCGTATCCGGAGTTTCTCCCGAATCTTTAAAATAATCGATCAGGATGGCATATCCGTCTGCTTCGATGGCAAAGCCGCTGTGATAAATATAAGTAAGCCTCATACTGTTTTCTTTTGTTTTCATGTAAATAAAACATGATATCCTGTGATTAAGTTGCTTTCTGCGGTACAAATATACAAAAGGATCGGATGATTTATATTTTTTATCTCAAACAGTTTGCCTTTCGATAGCTATGGGAAGGCCTTTCGATAGCTATGGTAAGGTCTTTTGATAGCAATGAACAAGCCTTTCGACAGCTATCGAAAGGCAATTACTTTGTGGACAAAATATGAAATCAACAGCAACAATGCTTGATTTGGATGGGATGTTTTTAAAATATAATAAAAATTAAGTAGATGCAGTGAAAATAAGAAAAATCCGTTTATTTTGTAGGTGTTTTGTGATAGAATGTGTTTACCGGATTATAAATAGATAGTTAATATAATATAATTATTAGTACCTTGCGATACAAGGTATCTTATATAAATATACATTTGTTCCGTCGGAGAATAAAAAAGTTCCTTAAACATGTAACATTTTTAGCAATGTGTACGTCTAATAATGAAAAGTAATGACAAATATGATGATTCAGCTGAAAGGAATTAACAAAACGTATTTCAATGGTGCCCCGCTGCACGTCTTGAAAGGTATAGACCTGGAGATAGAAAAGGGAGAGATGGTCTCGATCATGGGAGCTTCCGGATCGGGAAAATCGACACTGTTGAACATACTGGGAATATTAGATACTTATGATACGGGTACCTATCATTTGAACGGACAATTGATTCAGAATCTGAGCGAAACGCGTGCAGCTGAACTTCGTAATCAGATGATCGGCTTTATTTTCCAGTCGTTCAATCTGATTTCCTTTAAGAATGCGATGGAGAATGTGGCTCTTCCTTTGTATTATCAGGGAATGAACCGCAAGAAAAGAAATGCTATGGCAATGGAGTATCTGGATATGGTCGGTCTGAGAGACTGGGCGGAACATATGCCGAGTGAAATGTCCGGCGGACAGAAGCAGCGTGTTGCCATTGCCCGTGCCCTGATTGCCAAACCACAGGTGATCCTGGCCGACGAGCCGACCGGTGCACTCGACAGTAAGACTACGGTCGAGGTAATGGAACTGCTTCGCAATGTGAATAAAGAAGGCATGACTATGGTGATCGTTACCCACGAACAATCCGTAGCCGATGCAACAGAAAAGATCATCCGTGTCAAGGATGGTCTGATAGAAAACATAGAAAGAGGAAAAGGATATGTTCGACTTTGATAATTTCCGCGAGATATGGAGTACGATCAAAAAGAACAAGCTCCGTACATTCCTCACCGGCTTTTCCGTAGCATGGGGGATTTTTATGCTGATCGTCCTGCTGGGAGCTGGTAACGGGATGAAAAACGGCATCATGAAAAACTTCGACCGTTGGGCGGGAAACCGTGTGGAGACATGGCCCCGCTTTGCCAGTAAACCTTATAAGGGAATGCAGACGAACCGACGGATCAAGTATAAAGACGACGATCTGGTGGCACTGAAACAACAGAATCCGGAAGTAAACCTGGTATCGGGTATTCTCTATCAAAGCGATACACTTTCATATAAAGAGGAATATAATACTTATTCGTTGCAGGGAGTCCATCCGGACAAGGCTATAATCGACAAGATCACGATGACGGTAGGCAACGGACGTTTTATTAATGAAGTGGATGTCCTGCAAAAGAGAAAGGTGATCGTTATTAGTCCGCGAATGAAAGAAGTCCTTTTCAGGGGAGAAGACCCGTTAGGTAAATATATAAATGCCAGTGATATTGCTTATCAGGTAATCGGAATCTATACGGATGAGGATAATAATAACAATGCACCGGCCTATATTCCTTTTTCTACTGCACAGCAGCTGTATCGTTCGGGCTATGGCCTGGATAATATTATCTTCTCCCTGGATGGTGTCAGCACCAAAGAAGAATATGAAGCCTTTGAGAAACGTTTCCGTCAGCAGATGGGTAAACGACACTATTTTGACCCGGAAGATTTGCGGGCGATCGGTATGTGGAGTACGATTGAAGATTTTGCCATGTTTAACGGTATGTTGAATGGTATTACCTTGTTTATCTGGATTATCGGTATCGGAACACTCGCTGCCGGCATCGTGGGAGTGAGTAATATCATGTTGATAACCGTAAGGGAAAGAACCCGTGAGTTCGGTATCCGTAAAGCGATCGGTGCTACTCCGTTCTCCATCCTGAAACTGATCATCGTGGAGTCTATCTTGATAACGGCAGTGTTCGGCTACATTGGAATGATAACCGGAGTGGGACTGACGGAAGCTATTAATGCCGTAATGGAGAGTAACAGTATGGGACAAGCCTCTTCGAATGATGATATGAGTATATTCCTGAATCCGACGGTAAGTCTGAGTGTCGCTTTGTCTGCTACCCTTTTGATTATCGCAGCGGGTGTGTTGGCTGGTTATTTCCCGGCACGTAAGGCAGTGAAAATTACGGCTATCGAGGCCATGAGAAACGAATAAAAACAGAAAGATATGTTCGATATAGACCGTTGGGTGGAGATATGGGTGACAATCACCCGCAACAAGACCAGAAGTTTTCTGACCGGGTTCGGTGTGTTCTGGGGAATTCTGATGCTCGTTATCCTGCTGGGTTCCGGTACAGGGTTTAAGAATGGAGTATTGATGGGAGTAGACGGTTTTGCAACAAACTCTGCTTTCTTCTTTTCCGAACGTACCGGTGAAGCGTATAAAGGATATAAGAAAGGGCGTTATTGGCAGATGCGTAACCGCGACCTGGAAACGATCCGTCAGCGTGTGAAAGGTGTTCGCTACCTTTCGCCGATGGCCATGTCGTGGGGCGGACAGAATAATGTGGTGAGAGGACAGAAGGCTGGTACATATAATGTACGTGGCGTGCACTCAGAATATTTTCAGATTGAAACGCAGCATGTGCTGGAAGGCCGTTTGCTGAATGAGATAGATGTATTGGAAAGGCGTAAAGTCTGTGTGATCGGAAGTATTGTCCGCGAAGTATTATTTTCTCCTGGTGAAGATCCGATTGGCGAGTATATCCGCGTGAACGGTATTTATTATCAGGTGGTCGGTGTGGTAAAACCCAAACCGCGCGTACAGATTGGCGGACGTACGGAAGAGAGTATTATGACTCCTTTTACAACCTTGCAGCAGGTGGCCAACCAGGGTGATAAATTCTGGTTCCTGTGTGCGACGGCAGAGGATGGATATAATTGTCAGAAGATGGTGGATGATATCACGGCGGTATTGAAAATGCAGAACGAGATTTCACCGACCGACCCGCAGGCTGTTAGCAGTTTTACGATAGCCAAGCAGTTCGAGACATTCGATATGCTTTTTACCGGAATCAATATTCTTGTATGGCTGGTAGGGATGGGAACGCTGTTGGCCGGTATCATCGGAGTTAGTAATATTATGATGGTGACTGTCCGGGAACGAACCCGTGAGATCGGTGTACGACGTGCTATCGGGGCCAAACCGTTCGATATCATATCCCAGATCATGAGCGAGAGCTTGTTGCTTACGGCTTTGGCCGGATTAATGGGGCTGAGTTGCGGGGTATTCCTGCTCGATGTGGTGAACAGAATGCTGGCAAGCAGCGGGCAAGAGGCTAATAACGGCACTTTCTTCAGTAACCCGGAGATTCATATCGGAACAGCAGTTGTCGCTACATTCGTGTTACTTATCAGTGGCTTGATGGCTGGATTGATTCCCGCCTGGCGAGCCATGCAGATCAAAGCTATTGATGCAATCAGAGAAGAATGAATATAATTGAGAATTGAAAGTTGAAAATTGAAAATAAGATAAATCATGAAGAATCGTATCGTAAAGAAAGTCCTGCGAATCATCTTTTTAGTATTGGTGGGAGCCGCCGTGATCGGCACTTTCTACTTCTTGTGGAAAAAATCACAACCTGTTATTACTGTTTATGAAGTAGTAACACCCAAGCGTGACTCCGTGGAAACGAAAACCGTAGCGACCGGAAAGGTAGAACCTCGCGACGAAGTTCTTATCAAACCTCAGATGTCGGGTATTATTTCCGAATTGCTGAAAGAAGCCGGTCAGATGGTTAAAGAAGGCGAGATCATCGCAAGAATCAAGGTGATCCCGGAAATGGTTCAGTTAAACAGTGCCGAATCGCGTGTGCGTGTGGCTAAGATCAACCTGGAACAGATCACAGCTACCTATAAACGGGATGAAGAACTGCATAAGCAGGGAGTTATAGCGAAAGAAGATTATGAAACATCTTTGTCCAACTATAAAAAAGCACAGGAAGAAGCTGAGAATGCACAGGATGCATTGGAGATTATCCGTGAAGGTATTTCCCGCAGGTCTGCTGCATCCAGTACGACGCAGGTTCGCTCTACTATCACCGGTATGATTCTGGATGTTCCTATCAAGGTGGGTAACTCTGTGATCCAGTCGAATACCTTCAACGACGGTACGACGATTGCTTCTGTAGCCGATATGAATAATATGATCTTCCGTGGAAAAGTGGATGAAACGGAAGTGGGTCGTATCCATGAAGGAATGCCGATCAAATTGACTGTCGGTGCGCTGGATAGCCGTACGTTCGATGCAGTATTGGAATACGTAGCTCCGAAAGGTGTGGAAGAAAACGGTGCCGTGATGTTCGAAATTAAAGCTGCCGTACAGATGCCGGAAGATGCCTTTATCCGTGCCGGTTACAGCGCCAATGCCGAGATTGTGCTGAAACGTGCGACAGATGTAATTACTATTCCTGAAAGTTGCGTAGAGTTCAGCGGCGATTCTACTTTCGTGCAGATCGTGACGCAGGAGAAACCGGAACAACTGTTCGAGAAACGTCCTGTAACAGTCGGCCTGTCTGACGGTATCAAGATTGAAGTGAAGGATGGTTTGGCTGAAAATGATAAGATTCGTGGCGGTATTGTTGCTCCGAATAAGAAATAAAATTTAAACGAATAAGCTATGAAACAAGTAATATCATCTATAGCGTTGGCTTCTTTCCTTTTCTGTCTCCCGGCGGGAGCACAGGAGGCACCAAAACAATGGTCGCTGGAGGAATGTATCCGTTACGCTATTGAAAATAATATAGATCTGAAGCAGAAAGAACTGGAGCGGCAGAATCAGGAGGTGACCTTGCATACCAGTAAATATAGCTGGTTGCCCAACCTGAATGCCAGTATCAATGAAAACTTCGGTTTTGGTCGGTCTGAATCGAAGGATGGTCTGATCGTAGACCGTAACTCGGCAAATACCTCTGCTTCTATTCAGTTGAGTATGCCTATATTCGATGGTTTCAAGATCCCTAACGACATTGCAGCGCGCAAGCTGGACTTGAAAGCATCTATTGAGACACTGAATAAAGCGAAGGAAGACCTTTCTATAAATGTGGCTTCCTATTATTTGCAAGTTCTTTATAATAAGGAAATGCTGAAGATTGCCGAATTGCAGGTGGCACTCAGTTCGGAGCAGGTAACAAAGACGGAGGCGCTTTATAATGCGGGAAAAGTCCCGGAGTCACAATTGTATGATATGAAAGCGCAGCTGGCAAAAGACGAGGTTACACTGACCGAATCGAGAAACAACGTAAAGCTGGCATTGCTCGATTTGACTCAAGCGCTCGAACTGGAACGTGATGGTGAAAATTTCGACGTGCTTGAGCCTGAAACAGGTGATGCGGTTGAACAATATATGAGCAGCATTATCCCGCCGGATCAGGTGTACGACTATGCAGTCGGTGTTAAACCGCAGGTCAAGGAACAGGAATACCTGCTCGAAAGCCAGAAGAAAATGCTGAAGGTGGCTCAGGCCGGTTATTATCCCAAACTGAATTTCAGTGCAGGTTACAGCAACGGTTACTATCATAACTTCGGTGACGGAGATTATAATAATGCTCCGTTTAGTGACCAGTTGAAGAATAACGGACAGAAATCGATCGGTTTCAGTCTGAGCATTCCGATCTTCAATCGTTTCCAGGTGCGTAACAGTGTTCGTTCTGCCCGTATCGCTATCCATAATCGCGAGTTGCTGATGGAGAACTCTAAAAAGATACTCTATAAAGAGATCCAACAAGCTTACTACAATGCTACGGCTGCACAGGAAAAATATGTATCGTCCGACAAGTCGGTCGATGCCAGCAAAATAGCTTTCTCTTATGCAGAGGATCGTTATGGAGCCGGAAAAAGTACTGTTTTTGAGTACAGCGAGGCAAAGACCAAGTATGCGCAGAGCCTGGCCGAACAGACACAGGCGAAATATAACTTTATTTTCCGTGCCAAGATTTTGGATTTCTATCATGGAACACCGATTACTTTATAATATTATTTACACAAGGACACAGGTCCTTTTTACAACATAATTGATAGACACACCAAAAAGAAGGGAGGTTTTCGTGAGAATGCTTCCCTTTTGTTTTTATTTGGTGAATTCTGTTCAAAAGGAGTGAATAAATATTATATTTGCTGCATAAAACAGAGAATGAGTTCCTTTAAATACTGAGTTCTGGAAGAACTATGGAATAGTTAATGTGTTATTTATATCAAAACCAGCAAGGAAAGTAAAATAAGAGATATTGTTGCGCTTTTTTATAAAAAAGACAAAGTGCTGATTCTTATTAGCATTGCAAAATAAAAAGGACTGAGTTCTTCCAGAACTATTGTTTTATCGGATAAAAGCGACATGGATGTTTATGAATATAAACCATATAAATAAGGAGGTAATAGAGCAGATCAGAAACGGCTCGGAAAAAGCTTTTTCCGGGTTGTATAGTGCTTATTATAGCTATTTGAATGCTGTTGCTTTATGCTATCTGTTAGACAAAAGCTGTAGCGCTGAAATTGTAGATGATGTTTTTGTCAATATATGGAATAAGAGAGAAACCTTATCGTATCCTATACATTATTATTTGGTCCGTTCTGTCCAGAATGGGTGTCTCAATTACATACGCATGCAAAGAGCTCAGCAAAATGTTTTGGATGAGCACAAAGACCAAATGTTAGCTTTTCAGGAAAATTATATCCAATCGACACCGGTTCCGCTGCAATATGTAGAAATGCGCCAGACGGAAGAAGAGATACGTTCGGCAGTAAATCAATTACCTTTGAAATGCCGGCAAGTCTTTGAGGAGTATTTTTATGCCGGCAAGGAGGTCGATGTTATAGCCCATGATATGGGTTTGACTGTCAGTACAGTACGTGTTCAGCTAAAGAACGCGATAGATCGTTTAAAACCGGCATTAAAACATCTTCTATTTCTTTTCTTATATTAAATTCAAAAAAGTTTGATTTTATCTAAATGTTTTCCGGTTGAGATGTGTATTAATTCTAAACAACCGGAAAATTTAGCAGTATATGCAAGATAAAGATATATTATTTGAGGAACTAATGAGTAACTATATTTCAGGTTCCATAACGGACAAGGAGAAAGTATCTTTGTTCGCTTTGGTAGAGGAGTCTGATTTATACAGAGAGCGGTACAACGAGATGGTAAAGTTGTACGCGCTTCTTCATGTTCCAGCCTTTGAATCTCAGAAAGAAACCCAATATACCCATTTGAAAGAAAGGTTGCATATAACGTCCGGAGCTACTTTACGGCGCCGGTGGTTTATCTATGCACGAAACGTTGCTGCAGTCCTTCTATTGATGGTTTCTGTTTCCATCGGTTCTATTTTTACATACAATGAATTGGATGAATCAGGCGAACAGCTATATAATGAAATGACGGTTCCTTTGGGTTCGCAAACTAAAGTGGTTCTTCCGGACGGTTCAACGGTAGTCCTTAATTCCGGCTCTGTCTTGAAGTATCCGTTATCATACGGGAAGAAAGAGCGAAATGTCTATTTGGTAGGTGAGGGCTATTTTGAAGTGGCTAAAAATGCCGAAAAAGTTTTTCAAGTCTATGCAGGTGGTATGCAGGTGAAAGTGACCGGAACGACATTTAATCTTCGTTCGTATCCGGAAGACTCGGAGACCGAAGTGGCACTGATCAATGGTGGGGTAGATGTATTGGCTAATAATAAACAAGTCCGTTTGAAACCGGATGAAAAAGCGATATATAATCGTGAAACGGGTGCCTTGTACAGCGAAACGACTGAGTCGCATAAATCATCTTTATGGACGACGGGGCGGTTGAGTTTTGTGAATGCTTCTTTCCTTGATATATTGAAAGATATAGAGCGGAAATATAATATAAAGATCCATGTAGAGAGTAAAAAGGTTACAAATGAATACTTTACAGGAAGTATTAATCTGACCATGTCACTTCAGGAAGTGTTTAATTTTATTGACGTGGATAAGAAATATCGTTTCGAACAGAGTGGAAGCGTAATAATGTTAAAGGATAGATAAAACTGCGATTAAAATAGGATGTTTAATTTAAAAAAGAATTTATGGAAAACACCAGTTAAAAAAAGAATCGGAGATAGTTGGCACTTCTCTCCGATTCATTAGATGATTTTTTTGAATTAATTAGTTGTTAACTAACGAAATCGTTACAAAAGTATGAAAAGAAAGTATTTCTCAATCAAACAATTGGGTTTATTTTTGGCGATGGGCGTAATATCTACTTCTGTATATGCCAATACGGCATTACAAAGCGTGAAAATTACAGTAAATCACAAAAATGCCCCTATTAGTAAAGTTCTTGATGACATAGAACGACAAACAGGTTATTCAATCCTGGTACGTAATAATGATATTAATATCAAACAAAAGGTTACGGTAAATGTAACTGATGAAACCTTAAACCAAGTTTTGGCCGATGTCTTTAAGGGAATGGACGTTAAGTATGATATTGAAAACAAGACAATATCTATCTACAAACCGAAAGTAACATCTACTATTACTTCGGCTGTAGACCAAAACAAAAAAATAATTTCCGGTATGATCGTTGATCCGAATGGTGAACCGGTAATTGGTGCTAATATTTTAGAGAAAGGAACCACAGATAATGGAACAATTTCTGATATTGATGGAAAGTTTTCTTTAAATGTAGATGATAATGCGACTTTGCTTGTCTCTTTTGTCGGTTTTAAAAATATGGAAATTCCGGTAAAAGGGAAAAATTCACTCAAGATAACGATGGCAAATGATACAGAGTTATTGGATGAAGTGGTTGTTGTCGGTTATTTGACACAGAAAAAAACATCGTTGACAGGAGCTGTCTCTAATATGAAGATGGAAGAAAACCTGACAACCATTCCTACTGCCTCAGCCGCGAATTTGTTGGCAGGAAAAATGGCTGGTGTCAATATTTCCTCTAAAAATGGACTTCCTGGAACGAACCCGAGTTTGAAGATCCGTACTGTTTCTTCCTGGAAGGAGGAAAAGTACAATCCACAGCCGGTAACTTATGTTATTGATGGTGTCGTTAGAGATGCTACCTCTTTCAATGCGATGAGTGCAAATGAAATTGAGGACATTTCTGTATTGAAAGATGCTGCTTCGGCTGCTATTTACGGATCACGTTCTTCTGGTGGTGTTGTTATCGTAACAACCAAAAAAGGTAAGATCGGAAAACCGACTATCAACTATTCATACGGTTTCTCTGTCGATACACGTACAAAGAGTTACGATCTGACAGACGGTGTACAAACAGCGGAGATATACAATCGTGTTAACCCTGAAGCAACTAATAAATGGACTCAGGAGGAAATAGACCATATACGGTCTATTAACAACGGGTATGGATACAACCAGTTGGATGAAGTGTATCAGAATCCGACCACGCAGACACACAATATCAACATCTCAGGTGGTAACGACCGGATTCATTACTTCGGTGCGGCTTCTTACATGAAGCAAGAAGGGTTCTTGTCCCCGCTTACATACGATAAATACAATATCCGTATGAATGTGACGGCTGATGTGACCGATGATTTTGAATTGTATACAGGTTTTTCATTGACAAATGACAAGATCGGTCGTATTGCCAGTGATGGTACGGATTGGGCATACGATACATACGGTAAATTGCGTATCTGGCAGCCGGAACAGCCGGTGTTTACGGATAGTGGTAAATTTGTGGATTACGGTTGGATAGGGAATGTGGGTGCCCGTGTATTGGGTGCTGACGGATATCGTCATGACAAACGTTTGAATCCGACATTTACCGTAAAAGGTACATATAAAATGCCTTTTTTGAAAGGTTTGAGTGCTAGTGTCCAGTATAATAAGACTTGGACCCATAGTACAGTGAACGGATATTATACCAATTATGATATGTACATAACGAAACATTCGGGTGCGAATGGTCGTATTATGTCTACACGTGATGAAGATATTATTGCAGTTAAAAGATCTACTCAGTATGGACGTGATTATATTCGCAAGGATTCCAAATGGGGAGATACACAACAATTGAACTTTTATTTGAATTACGCTAATACATTTAACGATGTCCATAATGTGGCAGCAGTATTGTTGACAGAATGGTCTGAAGGTTTCAATGATAGTGTTTACGGTTTAAGAGAAACATTTCCGACTTATCAAACTGACCAGTTTTGGGCAGCTGGTAGTTCGCGAGAGTTTACCTCAGGAGGAGGGGATCCTTCTGCTAAGAACGGACGTATGTCTTATGTCGGACAGTTCAGTTATTCGTATGCCAATAAATATTTGTTAGGTTTCTCTTTCCGTGAAGATGGTTCTATGAACTTCGCTCCTTCTCAGCGTTGGGGATTCTTCCCTGCTGGTTCTTTAGGTTGGGTATTGTCGGAAGAAAACTTCTTCAACAAAAAGTGGATTCAATTTATGAAGATACGTGGTTCTGTCGGTCTGACCGGTGACGATTCTGTCGGTGGATGGCAATGGCAGGAGTCTTATACAGCAACAAAGCTGAATGATAACAATGATATCAAAGGTGCTTATTTCGGTAAGAATCCTTCTAAACATGTTGGTTTGAATTATGGTAATGTGGTTAATCCGAATCTAACCTGGGAAAAGGCTTTAAACTATAATATTGGTTTGGATATGAGCTTTCTGGATCATTGGAATTTGAGCGCTGATTATTGGTTCCGTAAATCTTATGATATTTTGGATAACCGTCAAGCGACATTGCCGACTACCTTTAGTCGTGACATGCCTGCCGAAAACTACGGTAAGATGAATGCACAAGGTATCGACCTTCAGTTGGGATATAGAGGGAATAGTCGTGAATTCAATTACTTTGGTAATTTGACACTGTCCTATGGTTGGAACGAAATCAAATACAAAGATTATGCAGAGAATGCTCAATGGATTGACATTCCTATTGGTACATCCACAACTCGTTGGATCGGATATGATTTTGACCGTATCATTCGTACACAAGAAGAGTTGGACGCTTTTAACGCAGCACATCCGAATTATTCATTTAAAGGTATGAAGCCGGAATTAGGTATGCTGGTTTATAAAGACCACTCAGGTCCTGATGGTAAACCTGATGGCGTTGTTGATAGCTGGGACCGTGTTGTATTACGTAACAAGAACTTCCCTGTTCAGTATGGTTTGAACTTGGGTGGTAGTTGGAAAGGTTTGAGTTTGGATATGATGTTCTCCGGTGAATTAGGTAAAGACCGTTCATTCCGTGATTTGGCAGGTAATGTAGAGTGGAACCGTATGTGGTCGGAGTGGTATGATAATAGTTGGACACCCGAAAACCCGAATGCTATGCTTCCGAAACAGAAGAGTGCCAATGAGCCGAGATCATATAAAGATGACGAATGCCAGTTCTGGCTGAAGAAGACCAATTTTATGCGTCTGAAATACATTACATTGAGCTATGATTTACCTAAAAATCAATTCTATAATAAGCTGTTTGATAATGTTCGACTTTTCGTGACGGGATCAAATCTCTTTGTTTGGAGTAGCTTCAAATATTATGATCCGGAATTGGAAAATGGTAATGCCTATCCGATCATGCGGTCATTCAATTTTGGTATTGATGTTAAATTTTAAATCTGGAGTAAATAATGAAACGAATTAAATTATTAGCAGGTATGCTTTGTGCTTTCTTTATGTATGGATGCAGCCTGGATTACGAAAATACAAATTCCATTACTCCGGATGGAGTATGGAAAGATCCTCAAATGATCAGTGCATTTCTGTCGAATATTTATGGAAACATGATGCCCGGTTGGCCAATTTCGGCAAATAATTCAGATGAAGGTATGAATGGACCAACGGAAATGAATCAGTATGTGCGTGGTGAATATTCTGTAGACATTAGTGGGCAAAAATTGGATTATCGATTTATTGATAGGATTAATTTCTTTTTGACTAACTTGGAGACGGTTGACCCTACTGTCTTGTCTGTAGAAGAAAATAATCAAATGCGTGGTCAAGCTTTGTTTTGGCGTGCATGGGACTATTGGGGAAAAGTCTTTGCATTGGGTGGTGTACCTTTGATTTTGGATGTACAGGATGTTTCTGATATCAATTCCCTTTTGGTTTCTCGTAACTCCACCAGTGAATGTATGGCTCAGATAGTGAAGGATCTAGATGAAGCTATTTCTTTACTACCTGGCACTTGGGGGGATAGTGACTATGGACGTATTGACAAGGGATGTGCTATGGCATTGAAAGGTCGTATTCTATTGGCATACGCCAGTCCGTTGTTCAACCCGAACCACGATCAGGCTCGTTGGGAGCAGGCTTATAAAGCAAACAAGGAGGCTGTCGATTTCTTGCAAAGTGTAGGTAAAGGGTTGTATCAAGGTAAATATGCCGATATTTGGTATGATGAGCAAAATTGTGAGGTGATCATGGTGAACCAGTTCTATGGCCCAGATCATTATCTGGATCAGAAGAATATTCGTCCGTTACCTCTTACAATGGATATGGCTGAACAGAACCAGGCTATTCTGCCGTTGTTGATGGCTTTCCCGAAAGCAGATGGTACTCCGTTGGAGCTGAATGTAAATCGTTTGGCCACGGATAAGGAGTACAACCAAAAGTTCGTAAACGACTTTTACAACAACCGTGATCCGCGTTTCCATGCTACAATATTCTGTCCGGGTACAGAGTATCCTTGTAACAACATACTAGTCGGCAACAATAAATATTGGAATGGTTGGCATATATTAGCTGATGGCGCTTATGCTCATTTGCTTATGGATGAGATAGGAAAAGCAGCCGGTGCCAGTTCAAACTTCTATCAACGTAAAGGTCTCGACTATAATATCAATGCCAGTACGGTCTATGAAGCTCAAATCGATTGGGTGGAAATACGTTTCACAGAAGTGTTGATGAATTATGGGGAATGTGCTAATGAAGTTGGAAAGAGTGGTGAAGCATTGCAGGTGTTGTATGATGTCCGTAAACGTGCCGGTATAGAAAATACAACAGGTAAATATGGAATTACAGCAACTTCTCAGGATGAAATTCGTGAAGCCTATGTGACTGAGCGCTATATTGAGTTTGCTTATGAAGACAAGCGTTGGAACGATTTGCGTCGTTGGAAGCGTTTCGATATCCTGAACAACATGAAATATCGTTCATCCTTGTGGTTGGTCATCAACGATTACAGCATTGTTGAAAAGGGTAACTTCGATTGGACGAAAGATATGTTTGATCCGGAAGTGAACAAACAGTTTCATTTCGACTATATCGAATGTGTAGATGGAGACAAGTCTTTGTATCGTTTCAACTTGGATAATAACCATTGGTTCTATCCGATCAAGAAAGACGACCTCGACCGCAACTCCAAACTGGAACAAAACAATGAATGGGGCGGTACTTTCGACCCGTTGAAATAAGTGTTTGATTTGAATTGATTGACTGAAGCATGCAGATTTTATCTGTAAAGATTTATCTGCATGCTTTTTTATTTTGCAGGCAAAATACTTTAATCTTTTAAATTTATATACCATGGCAGGACAGTCAACTTGTATGACAACACCATCACGGAAGTGAAAGGTGGTTAGGTTGTTACAGGTTCATTACATAACAGTGAAATAGCCGATCGTATTGTGGTTAAACGTACCGAGTACTGCAAAGAAACCATTGTAAATATCCTGGATTTTGCCGACCAGGAGAAGGTTAATGCTATCGCTGAAGGCAAAAGCGTGGTGGATGGTGTCAGTCAGTATCTAGTGAATGTCAGCGGGGCGTTCGACGGCGAGAAAGCTTCGTTCAATCCCGCTATCCATAAATTAGGTATTTCTTATACGCCTAGTAAGTTGTTGCGTGACACGTTGAAGTTTGTCGTCGTAGAAACTCGCTCGGCTGTTACCGGACCAATTATCAATGATATTGTCGATACAACGACGGGTGAGAAGAATTTGCAGTTGACCTCTTCCGGCCCTGCGGTCATAACAGGAACAAACATCAAGGTGGCTGGCGACGACCCGACGGTGGGTATTTATCTTACTCCGGCTGAGGGAGAAGCCAAGAAAATTGCTTTGTTGATACACAGCACCTGTCGTAAGTTACATTCATGCTTCCGGCGTTGACTGACGGTGAATACAAATTGAGTCTTACAACACAATATAGTGCAGGTAACAACTTGGTGAAGGAAGCGCGTACATATACTTTCCCGGTGCAGCTTTACGTGGGGGATGTGCTTGGAGGTGATGATGATGACCGTCCGGTCATCAAATAGGCAGTAGGGATTTACTTTTCCTCAGCTTGGCAGAGAATAATAATCCACCGAAAAGACAGTTATTTGCTATTTCTAGATAAAGATCCGAGATGTATTTTTGTATAAGGTTATTTTCCGATATAGTTGGAGATGGTTGGATATGACTTGAAAAAATAAAGTCTATGAGGGTGAAATTAAGGTGAGACATCATCTTAGAAAACATATAAATAATTAACGATGAAATATAAGATTTTATTAGTATCCATGGCTACTATTGTAGCCGTTCAAACGGGAGCGGAAAACCGGAAATCGTGGTTGCCGGAAGAACAAAATGCTAAAAACAAAATTCGTTTGTTGGAGTGTACGTATGATAAGGCACTCTTGAAACAGAGTGAAGAGATAACATCGGCTTCTGCCAATTGGGAGGTGAGTTGTACGGGTAATCCGAAGGGGGAACAGACTCCTTACGGCACGCAGTATGTCTATGAATATACGTTCAAAGCGAAACGTGCCCTACAATCGGCTGGTGTAGCTGTTGCTTTCGATCGTTATAACTGGAGTAGTGACAATTACGTCATGATACCTTCGGTTGTATATAACGGTAACAGACAACGGATCGTGAATCGTCAGTATGCAACAGGCATGGACGAGAATGATTATAGAAGACCGGATCTGGCATTGACATCGAATCCGATTCCTCAATTGTCGCCCGAGTTCGGAGCGCCGTCCCGCTTGGAGGTACTTGTAAATAATGCGGCTACTCCGGCTATCGCTTGGTTGGAACGTGCGCAGCAGAAAGGGTATGTCTTGCTGACGGATCAAGGGATAGAAAAGGATGGGGTGATTTATGATCATGCTTTGATAGTTGAGGAAGCACCTGATCGCTCCGTCTCTTCATTAGTGGTCAGTGCACCCGGTGTACGCGAAAAACGCTTGGAGTTCATCGGCTTTAGTGAGAGCCGTGACCGTGGTCTCTCTTTCCAAAAAGGAGAAGAGGTGAAAATACGGGTCCGCTTGTTTGCTTTCGATGCACCGGCTGTCCCAGCTGTGTTGGACCGTTTCCACCAGGTACGTAAGTTGCAGACCGGTGAGAATCATCCGCGTAACCTGAAACCGGCTAGCGAGGTGATGCGTTTGATGACCTCTAATATCGATCGTCGCTATCTGAAATGTGACGACTGGGAGTTTTATCGTCCGGAAAATGGCGATTGGATTTCTTACGGATGGATTGGTGGCATGATGAATACTTATCCCATGTTGGCGTTGGGCGACGAGGAGCATTTGCAGAAGGTGAAGAATACGTTTGATTTTGGACTGCGGGGACAGGGAAAATCCGGTTATTATTATAGCGTGTTAAATGCGGAGGGAAAGGCTTTATGTTCGTTAAAGGAACTCTCTCTTGTTCGTCAGAATGCCGATGTGTTATACTGGATGGTGAAACAATTCATGTTGTTGAAGGCTCAGGGCAAAGCCGACGCAGTCAATCCGGAATGGGAGAAAAGTATGATACGATTGGCAGATGCTTTCGTGAATACTTGGAATAAATGTGGTGAACTGGGGAATTATGTAAATATCGAAACTGGTGATGTGGAAGTCTATAATACCACATGTGGTGCAATGGCGGTTGCCGGTTTGGCTTTGGCTTCACAATATTACGGTAAGCCTGAATATTTGGAGGTTGCCGAACAAATAGGAGAGTCCTATTATAAAGAGTTTTCGTTAATAGGTTTTACATCCGGTGGTTGCGGGGATATCCTTCAGAATGCTGATTCGGAAACTTCGATTGCTTGCTTGACTTCCTGTAATTTGTTGTATGAATTGACTTGCAAACCGGTTTGGTTGGAGCGGGCACGGGATATTGCCAATTTGTGTGCGACTTGGGTAATCTCTTTCGATTATGTTTTGCCGAAGGAGACTGAGTTGGCTCAGGTGGATGGCCGTCTGACCGGTGCCGTATGGGCCAGTACGCAGAATAAACACAGTGCTCCGGGATTTTGCACCTCTTCGGCAGATGCTTTATTCCGTGTATTTCGGGCAACAAAAGATTTTCGCTATGCGGAATTGGTACATGATGTATGGCATGGATATGTGGAAGGAATCACTCCGAATGGTTCTATTTTTGAACGCTTAGGATATTGTGATGTAGAACTCAGAGGTACTCGTTTACAAGGGAATGACGGTAACGGTTGGACACAGTTGAACGGTTGTATGATGGCCATGGAGTTACCGGGGCTCTACATCCGTCCGGAAAAGAACCTCTTTTATGCCTTCGACCATGTGGATGTCAAGCTCGTCAAGGCAAACGAGCGTGAGATGTTGTTTTCAATCAGCAACACGACTCCCTTCGATGCGGAGATCTCCGTCTTGAGTGAGAGCGAAGCTGAAGCTGCCCAACCTTTATCCAGTGTAGCTTTTGTGAATTGGAAGAAGATAAAGGTGAAAGCGGGCAAGACGATGGAGTATCGTGTAAAGAAATGAAAATAGCTATCAATGGATAAAACAATAAGAATGAAAAAGAGTATAGTATCATTGGCAGCAATGACGGTATTGCTGTCTGCTTGTGGAGCGGGCGGGTCCCGTTCGTTCAAAACAGACCGTTTCGGTATCGACATAGACAATCGGGGGTATATTACCGGCATGTGGGACTTAACAAAGGAGAACCGTAATTTTAGCCCGGCAGACCAACCGTCGCCTCTGTTGGCTCTTTATGACGAGGAGTTGAGGCGGTATTATTATCCGCAAAAGGCAAGTTATAGCGGAGGCGAGTATCGGTTGGAATACGAGAACGGTTCGGTGGCTACGGTCAGCTTGGAGGAGAAGAGCAACTATTTCAAACTGAAGTTGGAAAGTTTGGAACCTCGCAACGGAATAGATGATGTACAGTGGGGAAACTACTATACGAACATTGACAATATTCTGGGTGAAATAATTGGTGTGGCGCGTGATACGTCGGCTACCGTATGTTATGCCATTGGTGCATTGGCATTGGATGATAATACGATCGGAGGCGAATCCCGTTTTACCTCGGAGACTGGTCCTGGGGGGTATATCGCCCATTCGCCCGACCATGTTAACCATCCGCTTCCTTTGGAGTTGCATGAAGGGCAGCAGTTTACAATGGGAGGAGACGGGTATAATGATGTCGCTTTCTATGATCGTAAGGAAAGCTATTATAGAAACTTAGGTGGTACATCGGCTTTTGTGGATTGTAATGGACGGATTCACATCCATTATCATTCTCGCGACCGTCGCAAGGGCAAGATGATTTATTCGCCCGAAGGGAATCCGATCTTCCATAACAACGAGCCTAACCACATGATGCGGCAGGATGTTCCCGGGGTAGATTTCATCGGCTCGTCCATCGCTTTGTGGGGTAGTCCAGACAGTACGGCGTTGATGGAGGTGATTCAGAATATCGTGTTAAGCGAAGGGTTGCCTTATCCTACCTTCCAAGGCAAGTGGGTGAAAGATCCGACTGCTTTCCTGCCCGACTTGCGTACTTACGGTGGGGTACAGGACAGTATGGCTTCGTATGCCAAGCAGATGGGATTGAAGGTTATCCATACTTACGACCAGCCTTTCTTACATGCCGACAGGGGAAACGGTGGCTTTATTGACGGTTCGAACCATGAGAACAAACGCTATCATTTTACGGATGGTGACATTTCAACCCGTGAGTATGCCGACCTTTTGGCCAAGGACGGGTTAATTTTGGGACGTACCTCTATCTCTAACTCTATGGCACCCGGCACGAAGGATTGCAGCCCGGTTCCTTCGGACAGCATCTGTATCCTGCACCGCCGTTTCTTGACGGCAGACTTGAATGAAACGGATACGCTGATTTATATCGACGATCCGACACATTTGGAGGAGGTTGCTTGCTGGGAAGGACATATTAAGGAGTTGAATATGGTGAAGATTGGTAAGGAGTTGATTCATTACCTGGGTGTATCTACCGAGAAACCTTATCGGTTGTTGAATGTGACACGTGGTTATTGGAATACGGTAGCTGTTTCCCACGCCAAAGGGGATGCGGTTGATAAACTCCAGCCGACAGTAGGTTGGGGATATCAAGGACTAATACCGAACCTGGCTCTTCAGGATGAGATTTCGATTCATTATGCCGACATCTGCAAAAATAGTGGATTGGGTATGTTTGACTATGATGGTCAGGAGTTCTTCTACCATACTGGTTTCGGCAATTATGGCGTGAAACGTTTCTTCCGGAATATGTTTGCAAAAGCCAAGGAATATGGTTTGCCGGATATCCGTTTTACGGGGGCAGGCTTGTCGGAAGGTTCTTGGCATTACCAGAGTATTTGGAATGTGGGGGGCGGTCTGAACATCTACGATGTGAAGAAGCGTGTTTGGGGTAGTACCACCAGCCAGGGTAAGGACTTGCGTGATATGACGTATGCCAACTATTTTCCGTCGTCGTTTGGTGCCAACTTTCCGATTACGGCAACTTCCACTGTAGAAGATTACGAGCATATTGAGGCAACGGCGGTTGGGTATGGAGCGACTTACAACATGACATTGGGCCAGAAAGATGTCGAAAGTTGTCCGCAAAAGTATGCCATTTTTAATGTCATCCGTACTTGGGAGGAAGCTCGCCGTGCCGACGCTTTCCCTACTTACATTAAGAAGCTGTTGCAAAACCCGGCACTAAGCTGGCGTTTGGAGGAAAAAGCTGACAAGAGTGGCTGGACACTTTATCAAATGGAAAACGGAAAGAAAGGTTGTGCGTTTGATTTATGTGCTCAATAATATAATAGGTATGAGAAAAATAGTTTATTTGATTTCAATATTCTGCATGTGCGGATACCTGTTGTCCGCACGAGAATACCATGTATCCATAAAAGGAAAAGATACGAACTCAGGCAGTCTGTCTGCCCCGTTGCGGACTATTCAGGCTGCAGCCGATAAGGCTGTTCCGGGTGATGTGATTACTGTACATGAAGGAGTTTATCGGGAACGGGTGGCTCCGCCCTGGGGCGGTGAGTCGGAAGAGAAACGAATCATTTATCAGGCCGCACCGGGCGAACGGGTGATTATTTCCGGCTCGGAACGGGTAAAAGGCTGGAAAAAGGTTCAGCATAATACTTGGAAACTAACATTGCCCAATACCTTCTTTGGCGAGAGTAATCCTTTTGATGAGCAAATCTATGGCAGTTGGTACCGTGGCAAAGGCCGTCCAAACCATACCGGGATGGTGGTTTATGAGGGGAAACGGATGCGCGAGACATTCTCTTTAGATGATGTGTTGAAACCGCTTGGTAGTGAGCAGCCGCATTGGTATGCTGAAGCCGATGGTAACGGTGGCCCGGTATTGATGAATTTCGAATGGGTACAACCTGTGGGTGGCAAAAGGCAGACTTCTATGCATGCTTCCGTGAAAGGTGGTGATGCGGCTATCTGTATCGCCATTGTCAACCGGTGGCCTTTTGGTTATCTAAAAGACGGGTCGGAGATGTATTTCGACCAGGTGGATTTCGGTACAGGCTCGGATACACTGATCTTTCAGGCGGCTACATTAGCCAAGGGGGGAACGGTCGAAATGCGTTTGGATACGCCTGATGGGGAATTGTTGGGAACCTCGCAGGTGACGAATACGGGCGACTGGGAGAAGTTTGCCGAATTTCGTTTACCGATGAAACGCTCATTGGAAGGAAAGCATAATTTATGTCTCGTTGTCCGTGCTCCGGAAATGCCCGATGATGGGAAGACAACGCTTTGGGCACAGTTCCCTGATGGCGTGAATCCCAATAAGGCAGGCGTGGAGATTACAGTTCGTCCGCAAGTCTTTTATCCGGACAAGACTGGGATAGACTATATCACCGTCCGCGGATTTATCCTGGAGAATGCCGCCACCAACTGGGCTCCTCCCTCAGCCGAACAACCTGGTCTGATCGGACCGCGCTGGGCAAAAGGGTGGGTGATTGAAGATAATACAATCCGTAACTCCCGTTGTACCGGTATTTCGTTGGGCAGACCGACATTCGGCCATTCGCATCATTATCTCTTCTTGCCTCCCCGTATCTATCCGGATGCGAATGGAGGACAGACCGAGCAGCAGCTATTGGACTATTTCAAGAATGCTTCCTGGGATAAAGAGGATGCCGGATTCCATGTCATTCGCAACAATCATATCTACGATTGCGGACAGGCGGGTATTGTTGGATGTAGCGGCGGTGCATTCAGCTTGATTGAGGGCAATGAGATTCACGATATTTGTGTGGACGAGACTTTCGAAGGCGACGAGATGGCGGGTATCAAGCTACACTTTGCCATGGATGCCATCATCAGGGATAACCATATCTATAACACTATCCGTGGTTTGTGGCTCGACTGGGGTTCGCAAGGTATGCAGGTGACGGGTAATTTGTTTCACGGCAACAACGTGCAGGAGGATATTTTCATAGAGGTTTGCCACGGGCCTGTGCTTTTGGCAAACAATATCTTGTTGTCCGGCTATTCGTTGAATCTGTCGCAAGGGATAGCTGGTGTGCACAATCTGGTGACGGGCAAGGTGTTTGCCGGACTGGATCGTTGTGCCGGCGGTCGTTATTCCTTCTTTTACGAACCGCACGGTACGGTTTCGATTGGCAATGTGCGTAATATGGGAGGCGACTTGCAATGGTTTAACAACCATTTTGCCCGAAAGGCTTCTTTGGTCAATTGGGACGAGTGTTTGCTCCCTATCCGTTACACGGGGAATCTCTTTACAGCCGGGGCACACCCGAATAAGCGGGACAAATCGTTTATGGATGCCTCCGGCTTCAACTCCGACATAAAGCTGAAACAGTGTGCTGACGGTTGGTATCTGTCGATGAATGTGCCTGAAGAATGGCTTGCTACTCCTTCATGCCCAATGGTGACGACCGACTTGCTGGAGAAAGCGATTATACCTCAACAGGCTTTCACGAACATCGATGATAGCCCTTTACTTATTGACAAGGACTATTTGGGAAATAAAAGAAATGCAGCGCATCCTTACCCGGGTGCGATCGAAATGAAGAAAAGCGGCCAGCAAACTTGGAAAGTCTGGCCTAAAAACTATTGAATAAAAAAACAGTGATGAAAAACATTGTATTAGTTGCCATTAGCGCAATGATAACCCTTCATGCAGGAGCGGAAAACCGGACATCGTGGTTACCGGACAAGTCAAATACTCGAAACGCAATCCGCCTGTTGGAGTGTACGTATGATAAGGCATTGTTGCAACAATGCGAGGAAATCACCTCCGTTTCTCCGAATTGGGAAGTGAGTGTGGCAGGAGATTCCGAAGGACATATCACACCTTACGGCACACAATATGTCTATGAATACACATTCAAGGCGAAACGCGCCTTGCAATCAGCCGGTGTGGCTGTTGCCTTCGACCGTTACAACTGGAGTAGCGACAATTACGTCATGATTCCGGCTTGTGTGTACAACGGCAACCGGCAGCGCATCGTAAACCGCCCGTATGCTACCGGCCTCGACAAGACGGACTACCGGAAGGCCGACCTGGCTTTGACTTCTAACCCGATCCCTCAGCTGTCTCCGGAGTTCGGTGCACCTTCCAAATTGGAAGTATTGGTCAATAATGCCGCCTCTCCGGCCATTGTCTGGCTGGAACGTGCGCAGCAGAAAGGATATGTCCTGCTGACCGACCAAGGCATAGAGCAACAGGGACAAATCTATGATCACGCCTTGATTATTGAAGAAAGTCCGGATCGTTCTACTGCTTCGTTGGTAGTCAGTGCCCCGGGCGTACGTGAAAAGAAGCCGGAGTTTATCGGCTTCAGCCAGAGTCCGGATCGGGGACTTTCGTTCCGGAAAGGGGAAGAGGTAAAAGTGCGTATTCGCCTGTTTGCCTTCGATGCCCCCTCCGTGCCGATGGCGTTGGAGCGTTTCCAGCAGGTGCGCAAATTGCAGACGGGCAAAAATCATCCGCGTAATCTGAAGCCCGCCAGTGAGATCATGCGTCTGATGACGTTCAATATCGACCGCCGTTATCTGGTGTGCGACAATTGGGAATATTATTGTCCGGAGAATGCCGACTGGATCTCTTTTGGATGGATCGGTGGTTTGATGAATACCTATCCGATGTTGGCGTTGGGCGATTCGGAACATTTGCGAAGAGTGAAAAACACATTCGATTTTGCCTTGCCCCGTGCTCAGGGGAAAAGCGGTTATTTCTACGGTACACTGGGGTCGGACGGAAAAGTATTCGGACGTGATGGTTGTAAGGATACGCCGGAAATCAACTTGACACGCAAAACAGCCGATGTGTTGTATTGGATGGTGAAGCAGTTCATGTTACTGAAGGCGCAAAACCGTCCGAAGGCCATCAACCCCGAATGGGAAGCAAGCATTATGCGCCTGGCAGACGCTTTTGTGAACACCTGGAACAAATACGGTGAGTTGGGTAACTATGTGAATGTAGAAACCGGCGACATTGAAGTCTACAATTCGACCAGTGGTGCCATGGCCGTGGCCGGTCTGGCATTGGCTTCGCAATATTACGACAAACCGGAGTATCTGACTGTTGCTGAACAGATCGGGGATGCCTATTATAAAAACTTCTCGTTGGTTGGCTTTACCTCCGGCGGTTGTGCCGACATCCTTCAAAATGCTGATTCGGAAACGGCGGTAGCCTTTCTGACCTCTTGTAACCTGCTTTATGAGTTGACTCGCAAACCGCTTTGGTTGGCAAGGGCACGCGATGCCGCTCATTTATGCGCCACTTGGACGGTCTCTTTCGATTATGTTTTACCGGAAGATACGGAGTTGGGACAACTGAAAACTCCCATGACCGGTGCCGTATGGGCAAGCACGCAAAACAAGCACGGAGCTCCCGGTTTCTGTACTTCTTCAGCGGATGCCTTGTTCCGTATCTTCAGGGAAACGGGCGAGTTCACCTATGCCGAACTGTTACACGATATTTGGCATGCTTATGTAGAGGGAATCCGTTCGAATGGCTTTATCAGCGAACGCTTGACCTATTGTGATGCCGAGTTGCGCGGCACCCGTGGTCTGGGTGGTGAAGGTGGCAATGGCTGGAACGAGTTGAACGGCTGTCTGATGGCATTGGAGTTGCCCGGTATCTATATTCGTCCGGAAAAGAATCTCTTTTATGCTTTCGACCATATGGATGTCAAGCTTGTCAAGGGTAACGATCGTGAGATGTTACTGTCGATCACTAATACAACTCCTTTTGATGCAGAAATATCTGTCTTGAGCGAGAGCGAAGCTGATGCAGCAAAACCTTTACCGAGCGTTGCTTTTGTAAATTGGAAGAAGATAAAGGTGAAGGCGGGTAAGACGATAGAGTATCGCGTAAAAAAGTGAGGATAGTTCTCTGTGGGTAATTTATGAATTAAAACAATAATAATGAAGAAGAATTTAGTATCATTGGCAGCAATGGCGGTATTGTTGTCAGCTTGCGGAGCGGGTGGATCCCGTTCGTTCAAAACAGATCGTTTTGGCATCGATATAGATAACCGAGGGTATATTACCGGTATGTGGAATTTGACACGTGAAAGTCGTAATTTCAGTCCGGCAGACCAGCCGTCGCCCCTGTTGTCTCTTTATGATGAAGACTTGAAACGTTATTATTATCCGCAAAAGGCAAGTTATAGCGGAGGCAAGTATCGGTTGGAATATGAGAATGGCTCTGTGGCTACGGTTAGCCTGGATAAGAAGACAAAATACTTCAAACTGAAGTTGGAGAGTTTGGAGCCTCGCAATGGTGTTGACGGTATACAGTGGGGAAATTACTATACGAATATCACCAATTTATTAGGTGAAATGATTGGAGTGGCACGTGATACGTCGGTGGCAGTAGGTTATGCCATTGGCGCATTGGCATTGGACGATAATACTATTGGTGGAGAGTCACGTTTTACTTCTGAAACGGGACCTTCGGGTTATATCGCTCATACGCCTGATCCTGTGAATCATCCCCTGCCGCTTACTTTACATGAGGGTCAACAGTTTACGATGGGTGGTGACGGCATCAATGATGTGGCTTTTTATAACCGGAAAGAACCGTATTTCCGTATTTTATATGGAACAACGGCTTTTGTTGATTGCAACGGTCGAATCAATATCCGGTATCATTCGCGTGACCGCAGAAAAGGCAAGATGATCTATTCTCCGGAGGGTAATCCTATCTTCCAAAATAACGAACCTAACCACATGATGCGTCAGGATGTTCCCGGAGTGGATTTCATCGGCTCGTCCATCGCTTTGTGGGGGAGCCCCGACAGCACGGCTTTGATGGAAGTCATTCAGGACATCGTATTGAATGAAGGGCTGCCTTATCCTACCTTTCAAGGGAAGTGGGTAAAAGATCCGACCAACTTCATGCCGGATATATGTACCTACGGTGGTTTGATGGATAGTGTGGCTTCGTATGCCAAACAGATGGGATTGAAAGTGATTCATACCTATGACCAGCCTTTCTTGCATGCTGACAGGGGAAATGGTGGTTTCATCGACGGTCCGAACCATGAAAATAAACGTTATCATTTTACGGATAAGGATTTGTCAACCCGTGAATATGCCGATCTTTTGGCTAAGGATGGCTTGATTTTGGGGCGTACCTCCATATCTAATTCAATGGCACCTGGCACGAAGGATTGTAGCCCGGTTCCTTCGGACAGTATCTGTATTTTGCATCGTCGTTTCTTGACGGAAGACTTGAACGAAACGGACACGCTGGTTTATATCGATGATCCTACCCATTTGGAAGAAATAGCTTGCTGGGAAGGGCATAGTCCGGAATTGAATATGGTGAAGATCGGTAAGGAGTTGATTCACTATTTGGGAGTTACCAAAGAGAAACCGTATCGTTTGATGAATGTTACACGCGGTTATTGGGGAACCAAGGCTGCGACTCATGGCAAAGGTGATGCTGTGGATAAACTTCAACCGGCTGTGGGGGGAGCATACGCAGGATTGATTCCGAACCTGGAATTGCAAGACGAAATAGCCAAACACTATGCCGATATATGTAAGAATAGTGGATTGGGGATGTTCGATTATGATGGACAAGAATTTTATTTCCATACAGGTTTTGGTTCGTATGGCGTGAAACGTTTCTTTCGGGAAATGTTTGCGAAAGCAAAAGAGTATGGTTTGCCGGATATACGTTTTACGGGAGCAACTTTGTCGGAAGGTTCCTGGCATTATCAAAGTATTTGGAATGTGGGTGGCGGTCTTAACATCTACGATGTGGATAAACGTGTTTGGGGTAGTACAACCAGTCAGGGTAAAGACCTGCGTGATGTTACTTATGCCAATTTCTTTCCGTCGTCATTTGGAGGTAATTTCCCAATCACAGAGAAGTCAACTGTAGAGGACTTTGAACATATCGAGGCTACGGCTGTCGGTTATGGTTGTACATACGCATTCAAGATCGGTCAGAAAGACGTGGAAAGTTGTCCGCAAAAGTATGCCATCTTTAACGTTATCCGTACTTGGGAGGAAGCTCGTCGTGCCGACGCTTTCCCTACTTACATTAAAAAGATGTTGCAAAACTCGGCACTCAGCTGGCGTTTGGAGCCAAAAGCCGACAAGAGCGGCTGGACACTTTACCAAATGGAGAATGACAAGAAAGTTCGTTCTTTTGATTTGTGTAGCAATAAGGGGTAAGGTTTCCTGTGATAATGATTATTAATTTCATTTTTTTATTTTGATGACAAATGTCCAATTTGTTTCCAACCAGTGTTGTTTATTGGATAAAAGTTACTTTATAGCTTCTTTTAATAACAGCAATTTGGGGCTATACCACTCTGATAAGTTGTTTAGTGAAGTAAACCTGCCAGATAATACGGATAAAGTCCCAGCTGATTGAGATTATCTCGGAGATAATTGCGACGAAGTCCCAGTTGGTTGGTGTTGAAGTCCCAGATAATTGAAATTAGCTCCCAGCTGATCGCGAATGCCTCCGAGGAAAATTCTTTTTCCGGAGTACAATGATTAAAAAGGGCTTTTAGAAGAGGAAAAATCATCTTTTTTTCTTCTAAAAGCCTTTTTTATACAATGCTTTTACAACTGACATTTTGTTATTGAAAGATCTGTATCTTGGTTACTTTTTTTAATTGGTAGCCAGGACTTTCTGTTTCGGATGTCGAAATGACTATTAGTAGTTTATTAAAACAGTCGAAATGATAATCCTTAACCCTTCAACAGTAGCCTATTTCAGTCCGTGTTCGATGATAGATACGTAGAGGACAAAGAAATAGAGGGTAGAATAACAAAAAGATATTTTGACAAAAGTAGTATGGAAATTTATCTTATTTGTGTTTTTTAACTCTTTTGTCTAAATGTTTTCAGGACAATAAGTGTCTTATTATATAAACAAGTTGTAGTAATAATTGATTTAAGTCTAATCTGAAAAATATAAAAGTCTATGAATTTGAAAAGAATGACGATGGTAGCAGTGTTGATGGCCCTGTATTTGTTGGCTGAAGCGAAAGTAACCCCCATCGTGCATTACAACTTTGGAAAATCCGGTAATGTAACCTATGCCGTGGCCCCGGAAAAGTTAACGCCGTTGGCCGGAAAAGGCGAATTGATGGCCGTTGGCCGCCCCGTCTTCTATGCCGATGCGCCCGGCGACAAGAAAATGAAGGGAGAAGGCGGAATCTTATTTAACGGCAATGGCGACGGATATAAACAGGTAGAAGCCATTGGTTCTCCGGCCGACAATCAGGTATTGGAAATATGGGTAAAGCCTCGCCAGCATACACAAGGCGAAGGGCAGGAACAGGTCTTGTTATCCAATGGTACAACCAAGGAAGGATATGTATTTACGCATCAGAAAGGTCATTGGTATCTAATTTCCGGCGGTACGGGACGTGCTGAAATCGGCGAAGTGTCCAATAACGCCTGGACGCATCTCGCTATGGTGGTGGAAGATGGAAAGGGCTCTGTCTGGATGAACGGGAAAAAGACCGGGACATTCAAGCCTACCAAGGCCATGGCTCCTCATTTCTCCATTGCCGTTTCGGAAGAGGGAAAAGAGGCCTTTTACGGTGAAATATATGAAGTGAGATACAGCACGTTCGCCGCCGGAAAGTTCAATCCCGAATCTGATTTCCTGCTGGATTATAAAAAGATAAAAGAGACAAGCAAACAACGCTTGGCCGAACGCCGTTCCTTGGTGCAACAACTGGAACAGGAGAGTGCGGGCAAGAAGATTGTTACAGAGTTCTCCGATGTTCGTCAGGAAAAAGACTGGCTAATCAGTCAGGTAGAAGAACCGGCCTGTTTGTATGTACAGAAATCGGAAGATGGGTTGACATCCAATTTACAGTTGAATAACGGGTTAGTTTCCCGTACCTTTTATGTCGGTGAGAATATTGCCTGCGTAGGATATAAGAATCATTCGAATGAGGCTGAGTTTTTACGGGCGGTGAAGCCGGAAGCACGTGTTTGCATTGACAGCGTGTGGTATGAAGTCGGCGGATTAAAAGGGCAGCCGGAATTGTCTTATCTATTGGATAGTTGGTATACGGAAATGGAGGCTTCCGACCTGGCGTTTACACTGGAGAAAGTGGAAACCGGCCTTCCGCTGATGCGTTATCCGTGGACTCCGAAATATAATGCCGTTCCGGCAGACTGGCCTGCCAAGGGCTTGCGCATGGAGATGACCTTCGTGCCGACTGAAAGTATGGTGGATGTGAAAGACATACAGGTGAAGGTCAACTATGAAATCTATCAGGGCTTGCCTGTGATTGCCAAGTGGATTGAGGTGATTAATGAAGGAGAAAAGGAAGTGTTGCTGAATGAGATGGAGTGTGAAGTGCTGGCTGTCAACCAGGATCAGGTGAAGCGTCTTCATGTGGAGAGTGATTTCTCCTTTGCGTTGGTGAATGCGGATATAGAGGGTAGTGCGTTGATGCATTACGCCGGAACTCCCAAACCTTATCACGTGGGCAGCTCCACTACCAAATGGACGGTCGACAAAGACTATAATACCTGGGCCAGTCATAATCAGGCAGAAGATAAGTTCCTCGGTTTCCCGCATCATAACTTATTACTGAGCAAATTGCCGATGGGGCCTTATACGAAAGTAAATAAAGAGGCTCCCTTCAAATCATATATCACATTCGAATTGTTGCAGGATAGCGACGACCGCGAACGCCAGTCGCTCGGACATCGCCGGATGTATAAGAAGCTGGCTCCACAGACAACTGAGTCTCTGATTTCTGCCGGAATTACTTCGCACGATGAAACGAAGCTGAAAGCACAGATCGACCAGGCTGCCGAACTGGGACTTGAACAACTGGATATTCAAGCCTGGCCGGGTGTCAGTCATGACAACCTGGATTCGGCTTATGTGCAGTTGTGGCGTCGAGTGGCGACATACGCCAAAGAGCGTGGTATCGTGATGGGTGGCTACGAGTTGCAGGTTGCCTCTCGCGGGCGAGGTGCCGAGGTGGATTGCGTTCATCCGGAAACAGGAAAACCGGGTAGCCTTTTCGGACAGAGCGTCTGCATTGCCAGCGAGTGGAAAGATACATACTATTCGAAAATGTGGGAGTTCTTCGATAAGACCGGATTTATGACATATAATATGGATGGACCGTACCATGGCGATCCGTGTGCTTCAACCGTTCATCCACACCATACGCGGTTGGAAGATTCGCAGTGGCAGCAATGGAAAACGCAGGTGGAGGTCATTCATGAACTGCAACGCCGGGGCATGTATATCCCTATTCCCGACTGGTATTTCCTCAACGGACAAAACTCTACCGGAATGGGATACCGTGAAGCCAGTGCCAACCTGACTCCGCAACAGCAGCTCTTGTTAGGCCGCCAGTATATCTATGACGGAACCTGGCATAAGATTCCGACTATGGGATGGATGACCTTACAGCTGGTCGGCTTCTATACGAATGATCCGCGCGTAGGCCTGGAGCCTCTTTGCGACAATTTGGATCGCTATGAAGCGCAGTTGATGCAGTTCCTGGGAAGCGGTTGCCATCTGACTATTCGTGGAAATCGCTTGTATGATACGCCGGAGACGAAGCAGATGGTGTCTCGTTGCATCAACTGGTTTAAGAAATATCGCGACATATTGACTTCTGATATTATCCACGTCAGCCGCCCGACCGGCCGCGACTTGGATTGCATGATGCATGTGAATCCTTTCATCCGTCATAAAGGCATGGTGGTTGTGTTTAATCCGACTGACAGGGATATCACGAAAGAGATGCGTCTGCCTCTGTATTATACGGGCTTGAAGGGCAAGGCTACGGTCACTTCTTCAGACGGAAGCATACAGAACTTCTCTTTGAACCGGGAAGGTGAATTACTGCTGCCGGTTTCGATAAAGGCACAGGGTGTGTCCTGGTTCCTGATAGAAGAATAAAGTATAGGTTGATTGAATGAAATAGGGAGATAGATATGAAAAAGTTGTTATGGCTACTGATTGGCGGATGCGTTTGCGGACTATTGACTACAGGATGCACAGAGGTTGCCGATTCGAATAACCGTTATGTAAATAAATGGATTGGTACGGCTTGGGAGGGCAGGGTGTCTCCTGTCGCCTCCGTACCGTTCGGCATGATGCAGATTGGTGCGGATACGCGTCCTTATGGTGCAGGCTATCATTATGACGATCCGACTGTTTTAGGATTCAGCCATCTGCATAAAAGCGGAGGCGGATGTGCAGATTTCCTGGACATCTTGTTTATGCCGTTACCCTTGAATCAGCCGACAGGCGAGGATGAATTGTACTCTAAACAATACCAGGCGGCTTTGTCGCATCAGGAGGAAAAGGCGGAACCAGGCTATTATTCAGTCAATTTGTATGATAAGCAATTGACGGTAGAGTTGACCGCTTCCCGCCGGTGTGGGATACAACGCTACAAGTATGCATCCCAGGGGGAAATGCCGGTAATTGTCGATTTAAAGTATGGTTCTGAAAGTGCTTGTACCATACAAGCCGAGCACGATGTGGATACGGTGTATGCCTCTGCGTTTGAGAAGGTCGACCCGTACACGATTCGCGGCTATCGCTTTTCAAATGGCTGGACACCGAAGCAACAGGTCTATTTCTATTCTACCTTTTCTTCACCCATCAAAACGTGTGCCTTGTATGTAGACGACCGACGCGTCGAGGAGACCACCTCTGCCGAGGGACGCAATGTCAAGACGCTACTAACCTTTGAAGATGAACAGGGGGAACTGGAAGTCAGAACGGCACTCTCATCGGTGAGCATGGAAGGGGCTGCCGCTAATTTGTTGTCGGAAACAAAAGGAAAGACGTTCGAGGATATCAGGAAATCGGCTTTCGATGCTTGGAGCCGTACGTTGGGACAAATAGAGATAGAGACTGACGACCCGAAGAAGAAGGAACTTTTCTATACCTCTTTACATAATGTCATGCTGTATCCGTTCCTGTTGTCGGACGTAGACAATCGTTTCAGAGGGCCGGACTGGCAGGTTCATCAAACCGATGGTTTTGATTATTACGGAGGTGTGGTCGGTTTTTGGGATACGTTCCGGGCGGCTTGTCCTTTATTGGCAATGTTAAATCCGGAAGTGGCAAATGATTATATAAGGACGTTATTGGAGCATTATAAATATGCCGGACAGTTGCCGATATGGACGTTGTGGGGCATTGAGAATTATCAGATGACAGGTATTCATTCGTTGCCGGTGATAGCAAACGCCTATTTGAATGGCATTCGCAGTTTCGATACCCGGCTGGCGTTGGAAGCTATGGTGGCATCGGCTATGAAAGATACGTGCGGCTATTCCATGGGCTATTTTGTCGGATTGGAGAATTATAAAAAATACGGATATGTTCCCTGCGATATGGAGATGGAGTCGGTGGCGCGTACGTTGGAGTATGCGTTCGATGATTATGCACTGGCCCGTTTTGCCGAAGCAACCGGTGCACAAAAGGAAGCCGCTTACTTTTCGAACCGATCGCTCAATTATCGGAATGTGATTGACCCGACCACCTTGCTGGCGCGGGGACGGTTGAAGGATGGCTGCTGGCGTACACCTTTCGATCCGTTGGCTTCTTCTCATCGCAAGGATGATTATTGTGAGGGCAATGGTTGGCAATGGACTTTCTTTGTCCCTCACGATGTGGAAGGGCTGGCTGGCTTGTTGGGAGGCAAGGAGGCATTGGAGGCGCGACTGGATACGCTTTTCGGCATGTCTTCCGAATTGCGCGGAGAGAATGTCTCCGGTGATATTACCGGACTGATCGGGCAATATGCACATGGCAATGAACCGGGGCATCATACCGTTTATATGTATAACCGGGTAGGCCGTCCGGACAAGACGCAGAAGTATGTCAATCAGGTATTGACTACTCTCTATAATAATACCCCGGCAGGTATTTGCGGTAATGAAGATACCGGACAGATGAGTGCCTGGTATGTCTTCAGTTCGTTAGGTTTCTATCCGATGAATCCGGCTTCCGGACAATATGAACTGGGTGCCCCTTTGTTTCAGAAGGTAACAATCAAACTCTCTTCGGGAAAAAACTTTGTTATCAAAGCTAACAACTTGTCGGAAAAGAATATTTATGTAGACAAGGTCTTCTTGAACGGTCAGCTTCTGGACCGGACGTATATTACGTTTGAGGAAGTCTTACAGGGGGGCGAGCTTCTTTTTGAAATGACTCATGAATAAACACAATAGAAAGTTGTATGAAATTATTAAAACTATCGGTGGCACTTCTTTGCCTGTCTTCTTTGTCTGCCGGTCAGCTTTATGCGCAAGCTGATAATTATAAGAAACATAAGAATGATGAGGTTTCCCAAGTAAATAATCAGGAGATGACCTTTTATTTAGTGTTTAAGAGCCATTTCGACATAGGCTATTCGGCATTGGCGCGGGATGTGGTACATGAATACCGTACATCCATGATCGACAAGGCTATGGATGTAATGGATAAGAATGCAGACAAGTTGAAGGATACTCAGTTTGCCTGGACTGTTCCCGGCTGGCCTCTGGAGCAAATGTTGTGGGACAGACAGTCGCCCGAACGCCGATTGCGTATTGAACATCAGTTGAAAAGTGGTAACCTGGTGACGCATGCCCTCCCTTTCACTACACATACGGGAACATTGGAAGTGGAAGACCTGGTACGTGGCTTGGGATATGCTTCCTCTTTGGCGCGCCAATATAACCTGCCGCTTCCTACCGATGGAAAGATGACGGATGTGCCTGGACACACCTGGATACTTCCGACAATTCTGCATCATGCGGGAATCAAATTTTTTCATTTCGGCTCGAACCCGACTAACCGTGTGGTACAGGTTCCAACCTTGTTCTGGTGGGAAGGACCGGACGGTTCAAGAGTGCTGACGATGTTTTCAGAAGGATACGGCGGTGGCGTATTCCCTCCCGAAGAATGGAAGCACAAGGCGTGGCTGACGTTCGTACATGCAGGCGACAATGCCGGACCTCCTGCCGCTGAAGAGGTGGAGAAGGTGATTGCACATATCAAAGCAAAATATCCGAAAGCTAAAATACATATAGGTAAGATGTCTGACTTTGCGGATGCTATTTTGGCTGAGAATCCGGAACTGCCTGTCGTACGGGGAGACATGTCCGACAGTTGGGTACACGGTGTGATGTCGAACCCGCAGGCCACACAAAAGGCTCGCCGGATACGCCCGTTGATACCGGCTTTAGAAACTTTGCATACGCAAGGCAGGGAGTGGGGTATCATCCCGTATGAGATTGATGAGGATATGGCTTATATCTACGACAAAAGTTTGATGTATGGTGAACATACCTGGGGGTTGGCAGACCAGCATTTCATCCCCGGATTGGTGGGGAAGGAATGGCATAAGAACTATGTCTCCGGTTTGATTCCCAATTACGCTCGCATGGTGGAATCGTGGGAAGAGCATATCGGCTATATCGAGGATGCGGAAAAGGCATTACGTCCGGAGTTGGAAAATGAACTGTACACCTTAGCTGAAAATGTGGCACAGGATGGCTTCCGCTTTGTGGTTTACAATCCGCTGCCGTGGAAGCGTGGTGGCAGGGTTGACTTCGCTTTGCCTACACAAGGTTCTATCCGGGATGCTTACGTAAAAGAAGTGGGTACCGACCGTATTCATAAACTGATGGTGTATGGTGCCGATTCGAAACGACTGGGTACATTCTGTGTTGAAGATATTCCGGCGAATGGATATAAAACATACGTTTTGACCAATGAGGCTCCGGCTGATGAAAAAATTACATTGAAGGGTGACGAACGTGCAGGCTTTATCGAAAACCAGTGGTATAAGGTAACGTTTGACCGGTCGCGTGGTTGCATAAAGAGTATCTGGGATAAGGTGAACAACCGCGAACTAGTAGACTCTCGTGCCAAAGACGGTTTTGGCACATATGTTTATGAACGTTATGACAAGAAACAATCGCTGCAATATCTGAAAGAGTATATTTACGACGGCTATAAGAATTCGCATTACCGCATCACCGGCAAGAGTTCTTACCTCGACGACCGGACGAAAGGAGTACATGAATCTGTCCGTCGGATGGAGTTGTATGTGGAAGATCATAAATCATCTATTCAGGCGATCCTTGTTCCGCCTGTTTCGGTTGGGGAGGAAAAGCATACAGCCGGTCTGAAGGTGACGCTTTATGAAAATATCCCCTATATCGATATCAAATTGTCAATAGTAAACAAACCTGCCACTGAAGAGCCGGAAGCCGGATGGATCGCATTTCCTTTCCGGACAGTGGAACCGGAATATCGTATCGGTCGCCTGGGTTCGGTGATAGATCCGGCCAAAGACCTGATAGAAGGTAGTCAATTCAATTACATTTGGTCGAACTCAGGATTGATGATAAAGGATAAGGAGTATTCGATCGGCATTTGTGCTTTGGATGCTCCGGCTTTTCAACTGGGTGATCTGAACTTTATGCACTTCGCGGATAAATATGAGAACCCTCAGTCGCATGTTTATTTTAATCTGTTTAATAATCGTTGGAATACCAACTTTACCTCTTTTTGGAATGGCAACCTGACTACGGAAGTACGTTTATGGGTGAACCGGGCGAGTGCAGACGATGCATCCGGTCTGGTTATTCCGGCTTGGGAAACCCGTCTGCCATTGCAAGTTGGCATTGCAACCTGTCCCGGCGGCAAGTTGCCTGTAACAAAAGAAGGAGTAAAAGTATCACGCAAAGGGGTACTTGTTACTGCTTACGGCAACAATCCGGATGGTGAAGGCAAGCTGTTACGTCTTTGGGAAGAGACCGGAGAAAGTGGTTTCTGTGAAGTCTCTTTGCCAATTCGAAAAGACGGAGTGGCACAACCGGTAAATTTGAGAGGTGTTCCCTGCGGGCAGCCAGTCAAGATACAGGACGGCACGTTTAAAGTTCAGTTGGATGGATTTGCCCCTGCTTCTTATCTGCTTTATTAAAAGCAATAATAATCCACGAAATAGGCAGCTATTTGCTATTTTAAAAGGGAATAGCTGCCTTTATATTTGCGACATCAAAAAGATGTGATACTTATTAATATTTAAACCATGAAAAAGATACTATGCTTCATCTCGATGTTCTGTCTGTGCGGAAATATGTTATCAGCCAAAGAATATCATGTGTCGGTAAAAGGAAGTGATGCCAATAACGGTGATGTTTCATCCCCTTTCAAAACAATTAACTGGGCTGCCCAGAAGGCTTTGCCGGGAGATACGGTTACGGTTCATAACGGAACTTATCGTGAATGGGTGAATCCGCTGAGTGGTGGGGAACGGGAAGGGAAACGTATCCTGTATCGGGTAGCCGATGGTGAAAAAGCAGAAATTAAGGGCTCGGAATTAGTAACGGGCTGGAAAAAAGAGAAGAAAGGCAAAGGCGTATGGAAAGTCGTATTGCCGAATACATTCTTTGGAAATTATAATCCGTTCAACGACCGTTTATTCGGTGACTGGCTCTGGTCTGAGCGGGTTCATCATACGGGAGATGTTTATCTGAACGATGTTTCACTGTATGAAGAATTTAGTTTGGATAAGGTGTTTACGCCGGATACACTGCGGACAATCCGTGATCCGCAAGGATGTACGAATGTTTGGTTTGCAGAGGTGGACGCTAACAATACAACTATTTATGCAAACTTTGGAAACGTTGATCCGAATAAGGAGATAGTAGAGGTTTCAGTTCGCCCTACCTGCTTCTATCCGACTCGTGAAGGACTGAATTACATCACGATTCGTGGCTTCCATATCAGCCAGGCAGCTACGCAATGGGCTGCTCCGACGGCTGAACAGGTCGGTATGGTCGCTCCGCATTGGAGTAAAGGTTGGATTATTGAAGACAATATCATCAAAAACTCCCGTAGCAATGGTATTACCTTAGGAAAAGAACGTGCCAGTGGGCATAACCTGGAGTGCAACGATCCACGTTTGGATGGCACATTGCATTATATCGAAGTCATATTTAATACGCTACGTCGTGGTTGGAGCAAGGATAATGTCGGCTCACATATCGTTCGGAATAATATTATTTCCGATTGCGAACAGACCGGTATTTGTGGTAGTATGGGAGCTGCGTTCAGTGAAATCTATGGAAATCATATTTATAATATCTTAGTGAAGCAGCAATTTAGTGGTGCGGAGATGGCCGGTATTAAATTACATGGTGCGATAGATACATATATTCACCACAATCGGATTCATAAATCTGGTAATTATGGGATTTGGTTGGACTGGATGGCTCAGGGAGCCCGGGTATCATCCAATTTGTTATATGATAATTTGGCACAGGATTTGTTCTTTGAAGTGTCTCATGGCCCTTACATAGTAGACAATAACATTTCTTTATCGCCACGCACAATACAGGAAAATACTGATGGAGGTGCGTACTTGCATAATATTTTCTCAGGAGATATCAACCGTTTGGACGATCAACGCTACACTCCGTATCACTTGAATCATTCAACTGAGGTGAAAGGTATCCGGACCATCACTGAAGGCGACCATCGCTTCTATAACAATCTCTTTATCGGTGGAGATAACAGTGAGTTGAAATATGGAATGGTCGTGTTCGATGTCTCTCAACGTCCGATCTATGCAGAGAACAATCTGTTCCTTAACGGAGCTCTGCCTATGACAAATAAAACGCAGGATTGGGTAGAAAATACAGTCGATCCGAAGCTAAGAGTGGAAGAAACGGCAGATGGAGAAGTGTATCTTGTTAGTGACATTAATCTGCAGGAACTATCCTCTTTCAAAGGAAAAGGAATTGATGCCGACCGCCTTGGTATTACCCAGTTGACCGGATTCCCATTTGAGAACTTTGACGGTACTCCTTTCTGCTTGGAGAAAGACTATCTGGGTAATAAGCGTTCTGCGTCTCCGGTTGTGGGACCGGTAGAAAGTTTGCCTTCTTCCAAACGTATAAAAGTGTGGCCTAACTTAAAATAACAATCAATGTCATATAAAATTCATTTATCCCTGGCGGGCAGCCTGCTTATGGCAGGACTGCTTGCCAGTTGTCAGTTTGACATAAAACAGGTAGCGGATGGTAATGCCGCCCCTGTTTCAACCAACCGAATGCTTAATCCTATCGCACCTCCGGGAGTATATATCGCTGATCCGGAAGTAAGACAGATGCCCGATGGACGTATCTATGTCTACGGATCGCGTGATGAACCGGGCAACGCCTGGTGTTCGCGTTCCTATAACGTGCTTTCTTCCTCCGATCTGGTGAACTGGAATGTGGAACAATTTTCTTTTGCTACTGACGGACCGGGTAAACAAGTGGATTATACCGACAGGATCTTATACGCTCCGGATTGTATCTATCATGACGGAAAATATTATCTCTACTATTGTTTGGCAGGAGGTGGTGACGATGAAGGTGTCGCTGTATCTTCTTCTCCTTACGGTCCGTTTAAAAATGGAAAAGTGATGGAAGGTGCAAAAGGTATCGATCCCTCCGTATTCATTGATGATGATGGGCAGGCCTATCTCTATTGGGGACAAGGATATGCCAAAGGAGCGAAATTGAGTAAAGATATGCTCTCGATCGAAGGTGCCGTGCACGATAGCTTGCTGACGTATGAAACTCATTTCTTCAACGAGGGCAGTTCTGTCCGGAAAAGGAATGGTATCTATTATTTTGTGTATGGAAGCCATTCGCAGCATGGAGAATCCAATTGTGCAACGTTGGATTATGCGACATCGACATCGCCGTTAGGCCCTTATACGTATAGAGGGGTTATTATCGATAATTGGGGCAGTGGCCGGAATTTGGTGAATAACCATGGTTGTATTACCGAAATCAACGGTCAGTGGTACATTGCTTATCATCGTCCCACTCATGCTAGTGCGACCATGCGAAAGGCTTGCCTGGAGCCAATTACTTTTAATCCGGACGGAACGATCCCAAAAGTAGAAATGACTACGCAGGGGATTGGCGGACCTATCTCTCCTTTATACCGGATGGATGCTGCCAGAGCTTGTCTGATGTCAGGTAATGTTATGGTATCCGTACGTCGTCCGGCGAATGATATTCCGGTCGAATATCTGGCAGCTATTCGCGATGGCGATCATGCGTATTGGAAATATTATGACTTTACCGGTTCGGATGTCAACCATTTCATTTGTAAGACCTGGGATAAAAACAAAGCGGCTAAGATCGAGATTCGCCTGGATAGTCCGGACGGTGAGTTGATCGGGACCTGCGAGATAGCTCCGATGCAGGGTGAAACGGCGTATGCTATTCATGAAACGAAAATCAAACCGGTCACAGGAAAACATGCACTGGTATTGGTCTTTAAGGCGGTTGGAGCGGAGACCTCCGAGGAAAATTTATTGAACCTGGAATGGTTTGTTTTTGAGAAAAGATAATTGAATATCGAATAAGAGATAGCTTGGTAAAATCGTTATGAGAAAGTTTGTTTTAATTAGTATATGGATTATCTGTATCGGGCTGTTTGCATGGGGACAGCGGGAAGAATTGAATTTTGACAGAGACTGGCGGTTTGCCCGGTTTGGCTTACAGGCTGATGGCTCTCGTTGTCCGGAACCGGCTTCTCCCGAAGCCAGCTCGTTCGATGATTCGGGTTGGCGATTGTTGGATGTCCCTCATGATTGGGCGATTGAAGGTCCGTTTCGTAAAGATTTGGATGGATATACCGGTAAGCTCCCCTGGCAAGGGATCGGTTGGTATCGTAAACATTTCGAAGTGTCGGTGAAAGATAAGCAGAAACAGTTTTATCTGGACTTCGACGGAGCCATGGCAAATGCCGAGGTTTGGCTGAACGGAAAGAAAGTCGGTGAACGTCCTTTCGGTTACAGTTCTTTCCGGGTTGATCTGACTCCTCATCTTCTTTATGGAAAAGAGAATGTGGTGGCTGTGAGGTTGAACACCGAAAAGTTTGGATCGCGTTGGTATCCGGGAGCAGGAATCTATCGGCATGTGCGACTGGTCAAAACGGAACCGGTGCATGTAGCTCATTGGGGTGTTTTTGTGACAACACCTCAGGTTACTCCCGAACAGGCTGTCGCTAAAGTGGCTGTGGAGATACAGAACACACTTTCTGATAATACGAAAGGAGCCTATAAAGTAGATATTTATGAATTGGACGAGGACGATCGTCCAGGTAAATTAGTCGCCGAATCCGACAAACGCCCATTGACATTGCTTTCCGGAAAGACCGGGATAGACAGTGTGGAGCTTTGCATAGCATCACCCAAGTTGTGGAGTATCGAAGAAACGAACCGTTATCTGGCTCGGGTTACGGTGTATAATAAACGCAAGCAGGTAGATGTTTATGATGTCCTGTTTGGTATCCGCACGATCGAATTTACACATGACAATGGTTTCTTGTTGAACGGAAAACGGGTGCAGATCAATGGAACATGTAATCACCATGACCTGGGTGCTTTAGGAGCGGCGATGAATGTGGTGGCTTTGGAGCGTCAGTTACGTATTTTGAAGAGTTTCGGTTGTAATGCGCTTCGAACATCCCATAATCCGCCTGCACCGGAACTGTTGATGCTTGCCGACAAAATGGGTTTCATTGTGATGGATGAGTTGTTTGATAGCTGGACGATCGGTAAAAAAGAAAACGATTACAGCGTCTTATATGATGAATGGCATGAGAAAGACATCGAGATGTTGGTGTGTCGTGACCGTAATCATCCTTCCGTTATTATGTGGAGTACGGGGAATGAGTTACCGGAACAATATGAACCGGAAAGGGGAATCGTCCGGCATTTGACAGAAGTTGTACATTGCTTTGACCGTACCCGCCCGGCTACGTTCGGGGCTTCTTATCCGAGTAAGTCGGCTATGAACGGTACGGAATTGCAAGTCGATGTGCATGGTATGAATTATGCAGCCGGTGTATATGGAGGTCCTGATTTTTATGGAGAGTTTCTAAATAAGAAGGGACATGAACACTTGTCCGGTTATTCCAGCGAATCGAGTTCAACAATGAGTTCGAGAGGTGAATACTTCCCTCGTCAGTATCATGTTTCCTCATACGATTTAACGGAACCGGGATGGGGAGGACTGCCTGATTGGGAGTTTGCCGCATTGGATAAGTATCCTGGTATTTGTGGAGAATTTGTATGGACCGGCTTCGATTATTTAGGTGAGCCGACTCCTTTCAACAGTGATGCCAGTGTTTTATTGAACCATTCGGCAGCTATGAGTGAAGAAGAACTGGCTGCACAGCGTGAAGAACTGGAAAAGATAGAACGTAACCGCCCGACCTCCCGCAGCAGTTATTTCGGGATTGTCGACTTGGCGGGCTTTCCTAAAGATCGCTATTATTTATATAAATCCCGCTGGATGCCGGATACGCCGATGGTACATATTCTTCCGCACTGGAATTTTCCGGACAGGATTGGGCTGGTAACACCTGTATTTGTTTACAGCTCTGGTGATGAGGTGGAGTTGTTCTTAAATGGTGAATCGTTAGGAAAGAAAGTGAAACAACCTTATGAATATCGCTTCCGTTGGGACAGTGTGGTCTATCAGCCGGGCGAATTGATAGCTGTTGCCTATAAGCAAAATCGAAAATGGGCAGAGGCTTCGGTGAAGACAACCGGTGATGCTATTCGTTTAAAAGCCGAACCGGATAAGACCGTAATCAAGGCGGATGGTGAGGATTTGGTTTTCGTAAAAGTTTCGTTCGAAGACAAAGACGGAAATGCCGTACCGACTGCCGAAAATATGATTACCTGCACATTGGAGGGAGACGGAGAGATCGTGGCAACCGATAATGGGGATCCGACCTGTCTGATCACTTTCTCAGAACCGGCTCGTCCTGCCTTTAACGGCCTGTTTTTAGCGATAATCAAAGCGAAACGGAATGGAGTCCGTCCGCTTCGTTTGACTATAACATCAGAGGGGTTGGAGAAAGCAATAGTCGACATAAAAATAGGCTCAGCTACTAAGTACTAATTGTATTTGGTACAATACGTAAGATTGTATAACTTAATAAAAGGAAAGTATAAATCGATTATATGCTATTCCTCCTATTTTTGCATCACATTATACTTACACTTATATGAAACGAATTTTGCTTTTTATCGTACTGGTACTATTTATATCCCGGTCGAACGCACAAATAGCTGCGATAGATGTTGATAAAGGTTCTGAAAAGACATCGGTAGAAGATATCATAATTGTATTTAAAATGCATTTTGATATTGGATATACAGACTGGTCGGAATCTATATTGCAGAAATATGCCACTTCCATGATGGATGAAACTTTGCATTCGGTGGATGTAACGAGTAAGTTGCCACCGGAACAACAGTTTGTGTGGACACTCCCCGGATGGCCTATGAAATATATACTGGACAATGTATCGGCAGACCGGAAGCCGGGTATTGAGACAGCCCTGAAAGATGGACGTTTCAGGGTGCATGCTCTTCCTTTTACTTATGAAACGGAGTCGAGCGACCTGGAAACGTTGGTTCGCGGAATGTCCTATTCTTCTCAGATCAACCGGACGTATGGACATCCGCTGACAAGAGGTGCTAAACTGACTGACGTTCCCAGTCATTCCTGGATTTTACCGACGCTGCTGACACAGGCAGGAGTAAAGATTTTACATATCGGATGTAATCCGGGGTCAGTTTCTCCGGAACTTCCGACATTATTCTGGTGGGAAGGTCCTGACGGCTCCCGGTTACTGACATTTAACTGGGCTGAATATTATGGATCAGGTGTTTTGCCGCCTGAAGGGTGGAAACATAAAACATGGTTAGCCATGATCCATACACATGAAAATACCGGAGCTCCGAAACCGGAAGAGGTTGCGGCTGTATTGGAAGAAGCCCGTAAGAAAGTACCGGGAGCCAGGGTCAGGATAGGACAACTGGAAGATTTTTACGATACATTGATGAAAGAAAATCCATCTATTCCTGTGGTACGCGGAGATATGCCCGACACCTGGATTCATGGTTATATGTCAATGCCCAAGGAGGTGAAGATCAATAAATCGATGCAGCGTCTGATCTATAATGAAGAGACCTTGAACACATTGCTGAAAGGCTGGAACGTGAAAGCGGAACCTGTGAAACCGTATGTCGACAAGGCTATCGAACAGTCGGTATTATTTGACGAACATACTTTCGGACTGGCAATCAGTCACGGCCACCAGGCTTTTTGGAAATATGGCGATCCGTTTGTAATAGATCGTGCGAAAGGTGCTTATGATTTTATTGAAGAATCATGGAATGAAAAGGCTAACCGTGTACATCGGTCGAAACAATATCTTATCCCCTCTTTACGTAAAGACATGCGTAATTTGGCCAATGCCGTAGAAGGGGATGGGCAGAAGGTGGTGGTATATAACCCGTTACCCTGGAAACGTTCGGGTGTCGTTTCTTTGTTTATGGATGTGTATCAGAAGAAATTTACTGTTTATGGATTGAAAGACGAACAGACCGGCAAGGTCATTCCTGCTTATAATGAGGGTAACTATCTTTCATTTACCGCTCATGATGTACCTACTTTGGGATATAAAACATATTCGGTGATAACCGAGCCTGTTTCGGAAAAGGCTCATGCCATTCGTGTCGATCAGGTGGAAAATGTGATTGAGAATCCCTATTTCAAAGTTGTTATTTCATCGGAAAACGGTGCTCTGTTGTCTGTTTGGGATAAGAAACGGCAGCAGGAGATGGTCGATACCGGCAATGAATACAGCTTTGGTGAGTTTATTCATGAGAAGTTTGGTAATGAAGAGATCGAACGATATAACAAGGCATACGTTAAACCGGGTCATCATGGTTGGGCAGACCAGGAGATGGGACGTCCGGTCGATCCGGCTTTAAAGTATGAAATGGTTAAAGGTAAAGCTTTACGGATTGTTTATAATCAAACTGCACACTCGGTGGAAGCCACAGCCTTCTGCCGTACCGGTCGTGGTGAAGATTATACTTTGACCTATACGCTTTATGAAGATTCTCCTTACCTGGAAATCTGTTGGGGTATGCAGGGTAAGCGGGCCGATATGCAGCCGGAAGGCGGATGGCTGGCATTTCCTTTCAATGTCTCTCAGCCGACTTTTCATTTAGGACGTACGGGGGCTGTCGTTAATCCGGCTACGGATTTTATAAAGCGTTCTAATCATGATTATTATTTTCTGAATACAGGGATGGCTGTTGTCGACCCGAAAGGGAAGGGATTCGGATTGAATACTCCGAATGCTCCGGCAGTCAGCCTGGATCGCCCGGGGTTGTATCGTTTTACCGGTGACTTCATTCCTCAAAGACCGAATGTGTTTGTCAATCTATTCAATACCCAGTGGGGAACAAACTTTACAGAGTGGGTGGAAGGTGCCTTGTCGGCGAAGGTTTATCTATGGTCGGTCGATGAATATAAAAATGAGCCTTCACTGATTACTCCGACAGAAGAAACCCGTGTGCCTCTTATGGCTGTTTACCGGGAAGGAAAAGGTGGCGAACTACCTGTGTCGGCAGAAGGAATACAGTTGTCGAAGAAAGGTGTTTTGGTTACAGCCTTCGGAGCCAATACGGACGGAGACGGAGACGTTCTGCGTGTCTGGGAACAGGCCGGGGATGCGGGTGAATGTGTGATCACATTACCTGACTGTGGTTATCGTACGGCCCAGTATTGTAATTTACGTGGAGAGCGTCAGGGAAAAGCCTTTCCTGTGAAGCAAAATAAAATAACTATTAACTTGAAGGCCTACCAGCCTTTATCATTAATTCTGGAGAAATAAGCAAATGAATTTCAATAAGTGTGTTTTTATATGTATTAGTTTTTTTGTATGCTCTGCTTTTATGCAGAACTTGTTGGCAGAACCTTCCGGGAGGAAGGTTCATGCTGATAAGAAAATTCCGCAGCTTTCAGGGAAAGGAAGCTGGTTACCGGCAGTGAAGGATGTAACTAAAAATATCCGTTTGTTGGAATGTTCTTACAACGAGGCCGAGTTAAAGCAGTGTGAAGAGATCAATTCGTCTTCTGCCTGGGAGGTACGGACCGAACAGACAATGGCTAATGGTGGCAAACTATATACTTTTTCTTTCACAGCCAGACAGGATATGAAAGATGCCGGCGTGGCAGTGGCATTCGACCGGTATGGCTGGACAAGCGATAACTATGTGATGATCCCTTCTTCCGTTTATAACGGTAACAGGCAACGTATTGTCAATCGCTCGTATGCTACGGGGCTCGATAAGACAGATTATAACCGGAAGGATCTGGCGTTGACTTCCAATCCGATTCCGCAGCTTTCTCCTGAGTTCGGAGCTTCCTCCCGTTTGGAGGTCAATGTCAGCAATGCGGCGACTCCTGCCATGACGATGCTGGAACGGGGGAAGAAGTCCGGGACGATTTTATTGACCGACCAGGGTATCGAATGGAATAAGCAACTATTGGATCATGCCCTGATCGTAGAAGAAACACCTGATCGCAGTATCGCCTCTTTTGTTATCAGTGCTCCGGGGGTACGGGAACGTAAACCGGAATTTATCGGTTTCAGTAAAAGTCCTGACCGGGGAATACAGGTGAAGAAGGGAGATAAAATCGTTATACGGGTTACCGAGATCACTTTTCCCTGTGAAGATGTTCCGGAATTACTGGCGCGCTTTATGAAAGATCGTAAACTACATACTGCCGGGGAAGCTCCCCGTAATCTGATGCCGATGAGTGAGGTGCTGACACGGATGGTACGGAATATCGACGACCGTTATCATGTCGGTGACCAGTGGGAATATTATTGTCCGGAGAATGCCGACTGGATCTCTTACGGTTGGATTGGCGGTCTGATGAATACCTATCCGATGCTGGCTTTAGGCGATGAGGAGCATTTGCGGAAAGTGAAAAATACGTTCGACTTCGGACTGCCGCGTGCAAAAGGGAAAAGCGGTTACTATTATGATGTTCTCGGATCGGACGGAAAAGTCTTATACCGTGATGCGGCTGTCAACAATCCAGGAATCGGTCTGACCCGTAAAAACGGCGATGTACTTTACTGGATGGTCAAACAATTTATGTTATTGAAGGAACAGGGGAAAGCTTCTATTATCGATGCCGGTTGGGAAACGAATGTGCGTCTGTTGGCAGATGCCTTTGTCAATACCTGGAAAAAAGAGGGAACATGGGGGAATTATCTGAATGTGGAAACAGGCGACGTAGCTGTATACAATACGACAAGCGGAGCAATGGCAGTAGCTGGATTGGCCCTGGCTTCCGAATATTATAAGAATCCCTCTTACCTGGAAGTTGCCTGCGAAGCTGCTGCGGATTATTACGATAATTTTGCTTTAGTCGGCTTTACCTCCGGTGGTTGCGGAGATATCCTTCAAAATGCAGACTCCGAAACGGCGGTTGCTCTGCTTACTTCTTTAATGACACTTTATGAAGTGACGGGGAAAGAACAATATCTGAAACAATCGGCCGACCTGGCCAATCTATGTGCCACCTGGACCGTATCTTTCCCTTACCGTCTGCCGGAAGATACTCCGTTGGCAAAACTGGGAGCCAATCTGACCGGTGCCGTTTGGGCAAGTACACAGAATAAGCACGGCGCTCCGGGTTTTTGTACGCAGTCCGGAGATGCCTTGTTCAAACTATACCGTTCTACCGGCGATGTTTCTTATGCAGAATTACTCCGTGACGTAATCCATGCCCATGCAGAAGGCATACAACCCAACGGAAAGATTACAGAACGTCTTACTTATTGTGATGCCGATAGCCGTGGCTCTCGCGGAGACGGTGGTAAGACCGGCTGGAATGAAACAAACGGTGCCATGATGGCATTGGAGATTCCGGGTATTTATGTTCGGACAGACCTCGGCTCCCTCTATGTCTTTGATCATGTAGAAGCGAAAATAATCAAACAGAACAAGAAACAATTAGTTCTGCAAATTACGAACCCGACCGCTTACGACGCAACTGTCACCCTCTTTGCAGAGAATGCAGAAGAAGCAGCCCGTCCGCTGGGCGACAATGCCTTCCTCGGATGGAATGATAAAGTGACGGTAAAGGCGGGTAAGTCTGTAACCTATAAACTAAAAACAAATTAATAACAACTCTTATGATAGAATATAAGAAAGTCCTTTCATTATGTGCTGCTTCTTTACTTCTTTTCAGTTGTACGACAGAGAAGACCTGGGATTTCAATACCGACTATTTCAGTATCGGTGTGAATGACAAGGGGTATATTACCAGTATGAAAAATACGACTGTTTCGCCTGCCCGCGAGTTCAGTCCAGCTGATAAACCCTCTCCGTTGATGTCGTTATATGATTCTGAGAAAAGGGTGTTTTACACACCGCAAAGTGCCGTTTTCAATGACGCAACTCATTGTTTTACGTTGGAATATCCGAACGGTTCTGTGGCTGAAGTCTCATTGCAACCCAGTGGTAAATATTTTAAACTGACATTGAATAGCCTGGAGCCAAGAAACGGTATCGATGCGATTCAATGGGGAAGCTACTATACCAACATCACCAACCTGTTAGGTGAAATTATCGGTGTTGCTCGCGATACCAGCGATGTGGTGAATTACAGTATCGGCGTGCTCGCTCTCGATGATAATACATTAGGCGGTACACCCGATATCGAAGGCGATGCTGCCCCTTTCCAATACATCATTCACACGCCGGATAAAGAACGCTACCCGTTGCCTGACAGTTTGCATGAAGGACAAATATTTACTTTGGGTGGTGATGGCGTCAGCGATGTCGCTTTCTATGCCAATAAGGAACCTTATTACCGGATCATGTACGGAAATGCGGCTTTGGTGGATAGCCTGGGACGCATTTATCTGAATTATCAGTCGAGGGATCGCAGCAAACCGCGCCAGGTCTTTTATTCCCTGATCCCGAATATGCCGGCAAACATTCCGAACCATATCGATGTGGAACCTATACCGGATGTCGATTTTATCGGTTCTTCCGTTGCTTTATGGGGTAGTCCGGACAGTACGGCGCTGTTGGATGTCATTCAAAATATTGTCCTCTCGGAAGGATTGCCTTATCCGACCGTAAAAGGAAAATGGATCAAAGACCCGGCTGCCTTTAGTCCGGATGTAATGACCAGCGGTAACCGTTACGACAGCATTATTTCGTATACCGCCCGTTTGGGCTTCCCTGCCATCCATGCATACGATCAGGGATTTTTGCGTCCCGACCGTGCCAACGAAGGGTATCTGGACGGAAAAGCTCAAACAAAGAAGCCTTTCCGTTTTAATTCAGGAAATAAATCACATCGTGAGTTTGCCGACCTGGCTGCCGCCGAAGGTTTGATGTTAGGTCGTGTCTGCATTACCAACTCACTGGCACCAGGTACTAAGGATGCCAGCCCTGTCCCCAGCGACAGCCTATGTTATCAACAGAAACGCACGTTGATGAAAAGTATCACCGCCCAGGATACGCTGATAGTGGTCGATGATCCGAAATACCTGGAAGAAATAGCCAGTTGGGAAGGTCATTGCAAAGACCTGAATATTCTGAAAATCGGAAAGGAACTGATTCATTATCTGGGAGTTTCCGAAACAGCTCCTTATACATTACAGCATGTAACTCGTGGCTATTGGGGAACGCAGGCCGCTAGCCATGAAGCTAATGAGCCTGTTTATAAATTGCAGGTGACCATCAATTACGGTTACGACGGATTGATCCCGAACCTGGCCCTTCAGGATGAGATTGCCGAATATTATGCAGAGGTGGCTACCCATAGCGGTCTGACTCTTTATGATTTCGACGGACAGGAATTTCTGTTCAACAACGGCCATGGCTATTATTCTGCCAAACGTTTTTTCCGCAAACTATTTGAAAGAGCCAAAGAGCTGGATGTTCCCTATATCCGTTTCTCCGGTGCTACCTTGTCGGAAGGCTCCTGGCATTACCAGAGTGTATGGAATGTAGGCGGCGGACGTAACCTGTATGATATCGACACCCGTGAATGGGGAAGTGCGACCAGTCAGGGAAAAGACTTGCGCGATGTGACCTATTCGAATTATTATCCGGTTTCGTTCGGTGGTAATTTTGCTATCAAAGATACTTCAACTGTAGAACAATATGAACATGTGCAGGCCATCTCAGTCGGATACGGTGCAACCTATTTCCTGGCCATTAACCAGGAAGATGTAGAAAGTTGTCCGCAGAAAGACGAGATATTCAAAGCCATTCGTACCTGGGAAGATGCCCGCCGGGCGAATGCCTTCCCCCGACAGCTGAAGAAACTTCTTAGGGATCCGTCCTACGACTGGAGGTTGGAGGCCGATGAAGATGGAAATACCTGGACATTGTACCGTCTTGCCAATGGCGATAAGGTAGAATCGTTTGTTTTACGAAGAGCGGAAGGATATTAAAATAGCACAATAGTGCTGGGGAGTATAGCACTATAGTGTCAAGGGAGCTAGCATAGTAGTGCTATATACCCTGGCACTATAGTGCTACTTTTAATGATATAGGCATCCTGGTATCTTACGGATATCTGTTGTCAGGAGTTTTCCGTGGTACTGTAAAGTATGCGAGCTTATTGTATGAAGGATGATTATATATAGATATTGTTTGTAAGACAGTAAATGTTGCCATTTTTGTTGTATATCTACTTGCTAATCTGTATATTTGTTCCCGTAAATACCTGGAAAACTCAATCTTTATATGTGATAAATACAAGAAGTATGAAAAAGTTATTGCTAACCTTGCTGGCTGTACCTCTTTTGGTAAGTTGCCAGGATTCTCACCAGATCGAAGCTAAAATAGCCCAGTCTCCGAAAACGTTTTGTAATCCGGTGAACCTCAATTATCGGTTCATGAAAATAGATGGAGGTGAGGGAATTCGGGAAGCTGCCGATCCGGTTGTAGTAACCTTCAAAGAGAAACATTATCTGTTTGCATCCAAGTCGTCAGGCTATTGGTATTCGGATGATTTTACTAATTGGAAACATGTTTTTATAACCGATTCCGTGCTGCCCATCGAGGATTATGCACCGGGGCTTTTTATACACAATGACTACCTGTATTATGTGGGGTCTACCCATGGGAAAGGAATGTTGTACCGTTCATCCGCTCCGGAAAAAGGAGAGTGGGAGCCGGTGAAGGAAATCTGGTCTTTCTGGGACCCTGCTTTCTATGTAGAAGGGGATAATTTGTATATGTACTATGGCTGTTCGCCTGTCGATCCGATCTATATGCAGGTACTGGACCTGAATACATTGGAAGCTAAAACAGAAGTGATCGCCTGCTTTAACAGTGATAAGGAAAATCATGGCTGGGAACGAACGGGAGAATTGAACGAACTGCCCCGTCGTCCTTATATCGAAGGAGCCTGGATGACGGCTCATCAAGGTAAGTATTATTTACAATATGCCGGTCCGGGAACCGAATGGAAGTCGTATGCGGACGGTGTGTATGTCAGCGCATCTCCTACCGGTCCGTTTACCTATATGGAAAACAGTCCGGTCTCTTATAAACCGACCGGATTTATCGGTGGTGCCGGACATGGCTGTATGTTTACGGTCGGTAACGAAAACTATTGGAAAGCGGCAACCAACTCGATTTCCGTCCGTCACATGTTTGAACGGAGAGTTTCTTTCTTCCCTGCCGGTTTCGATAAGGATGGTTACCTATATACGAATACCTATTTAGGAGATTATCCGATGTATCTGCCCGGAGGCAAAGAGCAGACTGCCGGAAACTATCAACCCGATTGGATGTTGCTTTCCTATAAGAAACCGGTCACAGTCTCTTCTTCACTGGATGGTTATCCGGCAGAGAATACGGTGGATGAAGATTCCCGCACGGCATGGGTTGCCGCATCGAATAAAGCAGACGAATGGCTACAGGTCGATTTGCAGAAACTCTCTTCCATTCAGGCCATACAGGTGAATTTCGACGAATACGGAGCGAATCAGCGAGGCTTTGTTCCGGATGTTTACCAAAGTTATCTAATCTCTGCTTCTGCCAATGGCGAAGACTGGTATCCGGTAGTGGATTACAGTACTAAAAAGACTGATACTCCTCATGACTATATCGAATTTGATACTCCGTTTAAGGCTCGGTATATCAAATTGCAGAATAAAGAATATACAGTATCGTCGAATCTGTCCGTCCGTGATCTGAGGATTTTCGGTAACGGTCTGGGTAGTAAGCCGCGTGCAGTGAATGGCTTTACAGTGGAACGGGATCTTACCGATCCGTGTAAGGTACGTTTGAGCTGGAATGAAGTGCCGCATACTCAAGGGTATATTGTCCGTTATGGCGTGGCGAAAGACAAACTGTATAACAATTTCCAGGTGATGGGAGACACTGCCCTGGAAATCGGAAGCTTGAATCAGGGTGTTACTTATTATTTTGCCATAGATACTTATAATGAGAATGGCGTTACTCAAACGTCGCAGATAGAAGTTTGCCAATAATGACAAAATAGAAAACAATAGATAGAAGAATGAAAAGATTGATTTTTACAGTCATGCTACTACTCCCTTCCCTTTGGATGGGGGCGCAGTCGCAACGCGAGAAAGTATTATTAAACCAGGATTGGCTTTTTGCTAAGGGACATGCGGCTAATCCGGAAAAGGATTTTAATTACGGACAGGCATTGTCGTTCTCTAAGATTGCCTTTTTGCAGGAGTCGACTATGCTGGATGCTGACCAGGAATCACGTTTGGCCATTCCTCATACGCAACGGTTTGATGACAGCGCATGGGAGAAGATTTCTGTGCCTCATGATTGGGGAATGGCTTTGGGATATAGCCAGGAGCAATTCAAGATGAAAGGATACCGCAAGCTGGGCGGACGTGCACCCGAAAACAGTGTGGGCTGGTATCGGAAACGGTTTACGCCCGAATTGGTAAAAGGGGACCGGTATACGCTGGAGTTTGAGGGTATCTTCCGTGATGCACAGGTATGGATGAACGGAGTCTATTTGGGACGTGGCGAGAGCGGCTATGTGCCTTTGGTATTCGATGTAACGGAATGCCTGAATTATGAGAAGGATGCGGAAAATGTGATCTCCGTCCGTGTAGACGCTACTCATTCCGAATTATGGTCGTACGAAGGTGCCGGTATCTACCGCAATGTATGGCTTCATCGCACGGCTCCCGTGCATATTCCGCAATGGGGAACATTCGTTACCAGTGAAGTGGATTTGCAGAAGAAAGAAGCCCGTGTGAAGGCTCAGGTGGAAGTTACTAACCAGGGTGGAAATACATCGAATGTCATTGTAAGGAATATTATAGTAGACAATCAGGGCAAAGAGATAGCCAGTGCAGACGCAAAGGTTTCCGTGAAATCATTGGAGACGGAAGAAGTAGAGACATTTATGAATGTACCGGATGCCCGTTTATGGTCATTGAAGACTCCGACTCTTTATACATTACATACAGATATTGTTGCAGATGGGAAAGTTGTAGACAGTTACGAGACATCTTTCGGTATCCGTGATATTCGTTTCGATGCGAACGAAGGTTTCTTCCTTAATGGCGAACGTGTGCAGATTCAGGGGGTATGTTGCCATCAAGATCATGCCGGCGTAGGTATTGCCGTTCCGGACCAGCTGAATGCCTGGAGGGTGGCCCGCTTGAAAGAATACGGGGTAAATGCATATCGTGCTTCCCACAATCCCCCGACAACGGCTGTGCTGAATGCTTGTGACACATTAGGTATGTTGTTCATGGATGAACTGCGTGTATTGAGCTCCAGTAAAGAAGGTCTGAGCCAGTTGGAAACGATCATTCGTCGCGACAGGAATCATCCGTCTGTTATCATCTGGTGTTTGGGGAACGAAGAACCAGCGATACAGGGAACAGAGAAGGGGCGTATGATTGTTGAGCGCATGAAAGCCGTTCAGCGTAAACTGGATCCTACCCGCCCGTGCACGGCTGCCATGAACGGTAGCTGGGGTGAAGGTTTTACCTATGCCGTAGATGTACAGGGTTCTAATTATTATAAAATAGGTAATATCGATGCCGTACATGAAAAGTTCCCGAACCTGCCCTGTATCTTCACTGAAGAGGCGAGTACGGTGATGACGCGTGGTATTTATCAGACGGATGCAAAGAAAGGTTTCCATCAGGCTTATGATCGTGACTGTCCGGGATGGGGAGCACGTGCACAAGAATGGATGCGTTATGTCGATGCACGCAAGTTTGTCGCCGGTGCTTTCGTATGGACCGGTTTCGATTATGGAGGCGAGGCGCAGTTGCATTTCTGGCCGGGTGTAGTGTCTCATTTCGGTATTCTGGATTATTGCGGTTTCCCGAAAGATGCTTTCTGGTATTATAAAGCCTGGTGGACGGAAGAACCGGTGTTGCACGTGCTTCCTCATTGGAATGGAATCGGTACCGATTCGGTCGATGTACATTTGTATACTAATATGGATGAGGTGGAACTGTTCCTGAACGGTAAGAGCTTGGGTAAAAAGACGGTTGAAAAGTTCGATATTCCTGCTTGGCGTGTTAAATACACTCCGGGTAAGCTGTTGGCTAAAGGAAAGAAGGACGGAAAGAAATATACGGAGTTGGTAGAAACTACCGGAAAGCCGGCTTCTCTGCAACTGGTCAGTGAGAACGGTTCTTCTATTCAGGGTGATGGCAATGACGTGGCAATCGTAACCGTAAAAGTATTGGATGCCAAAGGACGTGTAGTGCCGATTGCCGACAACAGTATTCATTTCGATGTCCGCAACGGCAAGATATTGGGAGTGGGTAATGGTAATCCTTGTAGTCAGGAACCGGATGTCTTCCCCGTAGGCAGTGATGTACACCGGAATGCTTTTAATGGTTACGCCCAGGTACTTGTTACCAGTGACCGCTCCGGCCAACCTATTGAACTGACAGCCGTATCGGAAGGACTGAAAGAGAGTAAAATCATTGTCGAAGTAACAAAATAAAATAGATAATCACATGAAAAACAAACTGAAAAGTATCGTTTTACTGGCTGTTGTCTCTTTGAACGGCCTGGTAGCACAGACGTATGAGTTTCCGTTCCGGAATCCGGATCTTCCATTGGATGAACGTGTGCAGGATATTATTTCCCGTCTCACCCTGGAAGAAAAAGTTCAGTTGATGAAACATGCCGCTCCGGCGGTTCCCCGTTTAGGCATACCGGCTTATAACTGGTGGAATGAAGCGCTTCACGGTGTAGCCCGTACAAAGGAAAAGGTGACTGTTTTCCCACAGGCTATCGGTATGGCTGCCACTTTCGACACAGAAGCTTTGCAGCTGATGGGGGATATGACCTCTTCGGAAGGTCGTGCCCTCTTTAACGAAGATTTGAAAGCAGGAAAGACCGGTAGTATTTACCGTGGACTGACCTATTGGACTCCGAATATCAATATCTTCCGTGATCCCCGCTGGGGACGTGGGCAGGAGTGTTACGGTGAAGACCCCTATCTGACAGGTAAGATGGGATCGGCTATTGTCCGTGGCCTGGAAGGTAGTGATTCTCATTATCTGAAAGCAGTAGCCTGTGCCAAGCACTATGCCGTACATAGCGGACCGGAAGGCAATCGTCACTCGTATGATGCGCATGTTTCTTTATATGATTTATGGGATACGTATCTACCGGCTTTCCGTGAGTTGGTGACGAAGGCGAAAGTGCATGGTGTGATGTGTGCCTACAATCGCTTGGAGGGGCAACCCTGTTGTGGACATAATGAGTTGTTGCAGGATATTCTGCGCAATCAGTGGAAGTTTGATGGGTATGTGACATCCGATTGCTGGGCGGTAAGTGACTTTGCGAAGTATCACAAAACACATAGCAATGATACGGAAGCAGTAGCAGATGCAGTCCTAGCTGGTACCGACTTGGAGTGTGGTGATTTGTATCAGAAGTTGCAACAGGGAGTAGAGCGCGGTATTATTTCGGAGAAAGAAATCAATGTTTCTCTGGCTCGTTTGTTTGAAATCCAGTTTAAGTTGGGTATGTATGATCCGGCTGACCGTGTACCATATTCTACAATTGGTCGTGAAGTGATCGAGTGTGATGCGCATAAAGCTCATGCTTATAAAATGGCACAGGAGTCGATGGTCTTGTTGAAGAACCATAAGAATATACTTCCTTTAAACCCGAAGAAGATCAAACGTATTGCTTTAATCGGTCCGAATATGGATAATGGCAGCACGCTGTTAGCTAACTATTTCGGTGTTCCGAGCGAAATCATCACTCCGTATAAGAGTTTGAAGAAACGTTTTGGTAATACGATTCAGATCGATACGCTGACAGGTGTCGGTATTGTTCAGAAACTGGAAGGTGCTCCCTCTTTTGCCCAGGTGGCTGCTCAGGCTAAGAAAGCAGACATTATCATCTTCGTTGGCGGTATCAGCGCCGACTATGAAGGAGAGGCCGGTGATGCCGGAGCTGCCGGTTACGGTGGTTTTGCCAGCGGTGACCGTACCACAATGAAGTTGCCGGCGGTACAGACTGAATTGATGAAAGAGTTGAAGAAGACAGGCCGTCCGTTGATTCTGGTCAATATGTCCGGTTCCGTTATGAGCTTCGACTGGGAGAGCCGCAATGCAGATGCTATCCTTCAGGCCTGGTATGGCGGACAAGCTGCCGGTGATGCTATCACCGATGTTCTTTTCGGCGACTATAACCCGGCAGGCCGTATGCCGTTGACTACCTATATGAATGATGAAGATCTTCCGGATTTCGAAGATTATTCGATGGCGAACCGTACGTATCGTTATTTTAAAGACGATGTTCGTTATCCGTTCGGTTATGGCTTGAGCTATACTACATTTGCTTATCAGCCATTATCGAATGCTTCCGTCGTAAAAACCGGCGAAAGCATCCAGGTAACAACAACGGTGACCAATACCGGTAAACGGGATGGTGATGAAGTGGTCCAGCTATATGTCTCTCATCCTCAGAACGGAAATACCCGTGTCCCGCTACGTGCCCTGAAAGGCTTCAAACGTATTCATTTGAATAAAGGCGAAAGCCAGACAGTTACTTTTATGCTTTCTCCGGAAGAGTTGGCATTAGTAGATGACAAAGGTAATCTGGTTCAGAAAGAAGGTCCGGTAGAATTATATATCGGCGGAGGCCAGCCTTATAAATCGGAAGGCAGTTTCGGAGAGTTGAAGATTGAGGGAGAACCGTATGTTGTGTATTAGGAATATAAATATAGTAGTAAGTTTAGTTGTTAGCCTGTTGTTGATCGGATGCGATCTCCAACAGGCTAATGCCTTGCAGGAGCAGGCGGAGGCAATCATCAGTAAGCATACGATTCGTTTTACCGAACCTCCGAAACGGATTCCTAACCGTAATTCGGTAGATGCGCCTTTGCTGGGGAATGGCTTTACTGGTGTCGCACTGGCGGGGCCTCCCGAAGCACAGACCTTTTACGTAGCCAGAAACGATTTTTGGCGGTTGAAGTCGGCTTTAGATGAATCCTATCCCTTGGTACTGGGTAAAATAGAGTTGTCGATACCGGCTTTGGAAGGAGCTTCTTATCTGGTGGAACAACAGTTATATGATGCTACTACGACTGCCCGGTTTACAAAAGATAATCAGTCTGTATCCTATAAAACATATGTGTCGGCTACTGAAGATTTGTTGGTTGTCGAACTGGAAATGGATGGAGAAGGCAGTATAGAAGGTCATGTAAACCTGTCTTTGCCCGGAGAGAAAGAAATCATAAATAAACCGCCATTGGAACGAGTCTTTCCTGATGAACGGGAAGTCGGTATAACCAAAGAAGGCGTTCTCTATCTATGGCGGGCTTTTGAAGATTCTGTCGATATTCCAACCAAAGCGGCTATGGCTTTGCGTATGGATCAGTCTTCGGATGGAAGTTTTGTCCTGGAGCCGGGCAAACCGGTGCGCATGGTCTGTGCTTTTTCAAGTAATTTTAAAAGCAATGACTGTGTATCGGATGTTATCGGGCGTGCTTCCGACTGTTCTTCTTCCCATCTGAAAGAAGTAGAAAAGCATCATCAGGAATGGTGGAAAGATTATTGGCAGAAGTCTTTTGTCAGTATCCCCGATTCGGTAATAGAAAAGCAATATTATCTGTCTCTTTACGGAACAGCTTCTTGCAGTCGTGATAAGGATTTTCCTCCTTCTATCTTCGGTACCTGGATTACCCGGGAACGTCCGAACTGGAACGGTGATTATCATTTGAATTATAATCATATGGCTCCCTATTACGGTTTATACTCTTCCAACCGTATCGAACAGGCCGATCCCTATTATATGCCGATGCTGGCTTTGATATCCCGCGGAAATTATTATTCTGAAAAAGTAACCGGTATTCCTGACGGTATCTTGTTACCTGTAGGTGCTGGTCCTCTGGGTATCGAAACAACTCGTCGTTCTCCTTTTATGGATACCTATTTTAAAGGTTGGTTCGAAGAAAAGCTGGTAGAGGATGAGGGTTTCTTTATGGGGCAGAAAAGCAATTCGGCGTATGCGGTTGTCAATATGTCCATGCAGTTTTATCGTACCTGGGATAAGGCATATACCCGGAAGGTCTATCCGTTCGTAAAGGGAGTTGCTGCTTTCTGGGAAAAGTATTTAACGCTTGAAGGAGACCGTTATGTTATTTATAATGATGCTATCCATGAAGGTACGGTTGGAACAATGAATCCGATCCTGTCTTTGGGACTGGTACGGATGGTTATGCAAACCGTATCCGACATGAGCATTTTTCTGGGAGTCGATGATGACAAACGAGAGCAATGGGCATTTATCACCAACCATATATCCGGTTATCCGTTGCAGGAACGAAATGGTAAAACAGTCTTTCGCTATACGGAAAAAGGAACGGATTGGTGGGATGGTAATACGTTGGGTATCCAGCATATTTATCCGGCAGGTCAGATCGGCTTAAACAGTGATCCGGAAATGTTGAAGATTGCACATAATACAGTCGACGAAATGCAGCGTTGGCTGGATTTCAACGGAAGTAACAGTTTCTTTCCGGCAGCAGTGCGGATAGGTTATGATCCGGACAGTATTTTGGTTCATTTGAATGCCTACTCCCGTCATACTTATCCGAACGGATTTCAGTTGGATAATCCGCATGGCATAGAGAACTGGAGTACCGTTCCCAACACGATCAACGAGATGCTTTGTATGGGGCATCAGGACATTGTCCGCGTTTTTCCGGTTTGGCCACGTGAAAAAGACGCTTCATTCCATCAGATCAGGGTAGAGGGAGCTTTTTTGGTTTCCGGCGAATTGAAAAATGGTGAGGTTGCTTCCCTCGCCATATTCAGTGAACAAGGGAGACCTTTGAGTTTATTGAATCCCTGGAAGCATAAGAAAGTCCGGATGAAAGTTTGGCAATCAGACCGGTTACTGGAAGAAAAAGAGTTGGAAGGAGAAATATTTCATATGGAAACCTTACCAGGTGCAAGTTATTCGTTTATAGTTAGTAATTGATTGAGATTTTTTAGGCTTGCAGGTGTACTGTTTATTTTAATATCTGTTTTAAAACGGTCCCTGCAAGCTTTATCTTTTTATCTATTTCTGATAGGTATATTGTTTATTTGGTTATTTTTGCGAAACAGAGGGATACGAGATTAACAAAAGAATAACCTCATTTAATGAAGAAACTATACAAACATGATCATTAATGAAAGAACATTCAAAGATGCATATAATGACTATTTTGAAATTATATGCCGCTTCCTGAATTACTATACCCGCGATTATCAGGTAATAGAGGAGGTGGTTCAGGATGTTTTTGTCTGTTTGTGGGAGGATTACGAAGGTAAAGAAATACAATACATCAAGACTTTTTTATATAACAGTGCCCGTAACCGGATGCTGAATTATTTGCGTGATGAAGATAATCACGCTGTTTTATTAGAGAAATGGGCCCGTATCGAATTAGAAAAGAACGAATCGGTCGATTGTGTAGACCGTGAGTTGTTTTATCAATTACTGCAAGCTGCCGTCGAGTCTTTACCTGAAAAATGTCGGGAGATATTTATCCTGAGCCGGGAAGAACAATTAAGTTACAAAGAAATAGCACAAGTAAAAGAGATTTCCGTAAAGACTGTCGAGAACCAAATGGGGATTGCCTTAAAAAAGATACGTGAATATATTGCATCCCATTCGGACGAAGCGATGGCGCTTGTATTATTATCTCTTCTTAATAAATGAAACCAAACATCCATAAGGGGATTTCGTTTTTATAGGCATATTCTATGTCATCTTTCACCACATATCCCTCGGTTGCATTTTTTATCTGTACCTGTTTTTTGTTTCGCCCACCAACTTCGAATGTACGTCCGTCAATTTCAAAATCGCTTATAGGGGATGATGTGACGAAGTGCCTTACACGCATCCAGGCCAAGAAGACGGTTTCACGAATATTACCAATATCAGGTGTCATGTCGGACAACATATAGGCGATGTCTGAATTATTAAGATAGACTTTATCTATCTTTTCCAATAATTTCAGGCCATTGGCCTTTTCGCGAAGCAGATTTATGAGTCCGGCTTTTTCCAGATAGAGCAGATAGTCGGGCAGTGTGTTCCGACTGATTTCAAGGTCACGTTCCAATTTGGTGTAGTTAGGCTTGAATGGAACGCTTTGGGCAAGTGCGTAAAGTAATTTTTTCAACTTAAAAGCCGATGCAATATTCATTTCTGCAAATTGAGGAATGTCTGTTTCCACCATAAGTTTCACGACACTGCTTAATCGCAGACGATACTCCGTCTCTGTGAAAAAAGGGTAATAGCCTGCTTGCAGATAACTTTTAAAAAGTTTAAGAGGACGCTCTTTTTCATAAGGGAATAGTACTTTCCCGGCTAATATATCGGATAAAGAATAGGCAGGTAACTGCCATCCTTGAGTCAGATTAATGTATTCTCTGAAAGAGAGGCCGGGCAGGTTGTACTCCACTTTCCTTCGACTTAAATCGGCACCGCCTTTTTCCAAATCAAGAATGGACGACCCAGTGTAGACGACATGCAGACCGGGTATTTGGTCGTAGATGTTTTTTATCTCTGTCGACCATCCTTTGTATTTATGTATTTCATCAATAAAGAGCTTTTTCCCACCTTGTGTATAGAACTGATAGGCTAAATCGAAAAGCCGATGAGTGGTAAAATAAAAGTCATCAGCGGTAACATAAAGCACTTCTTCAGGATTCTCGTACTTTTTGATGTGTTGAAGCAATAACGTAGTCTTGCCTACACCTCTTGAACCGACAATGGCTATCAATCTGCTATCCCAGGCAATTTTTTCATGCAGGAAGCGGATGAAATCGGTAGAAGTCAGTTCTAATTGGAGACGAAAATTTCTGTATAAGTTTTGCATATTAGCTATCATTTAGGCTTTTATTCGCTACAAAGATAATAAATTGCATGATGCATTGTGCAGTTTTTGTGAAAAATCGCACGGTGTATCGTGCAGTTTTTGCTGATTATTACCTGCAGAAAGGTACAGTAAAAAATATTTCAAATTCCTTTGGGGGTATTAGGGGGCATTATGTGTCAACTAATAAAAGAAACGGAATATGAACGAACGACAAATACCATATGAACTACTAGCCAAGTATTTATCCCGGCAATGCATACAGGCAGAATTGGAAGAGGTAAATCGTTGGTTGAACGAAGATGCCGAACATCCTCTTCTGCTGGAAAAGCTGAAGCTGCAATGGGAAGCAGTTCAGGTGGATGCCTCTGCCTTTGTGATACCGGATAAAGCAGCGGTATGGAATAAGGTACAGGCACGTATTCGTGATAAAGTAAAGCAGGTTCCATTGTATTCCCGTTCATTATTGATACGTGTGTCGTCAATAGCTGCTGTTATTGCGTTGGTTCTAGGCTTTTCACTCTCTTTTTTATTGAATGGTCAGAAAGAATCCTGGCAGGCTTCTCAGTTTGAAAATGTGGTTATGGCACCTCCCGGACAGAAAACTCAGCTTGTTCTTCCTGATGGTACACTGGTTTGGCTGAATTCCGGATCGCGTTTGTCTTATAACTATCAGTATAGTACACAAGATCGTATTGTCAATCTGGAAGGAGAGGCTTTCTTTGATGTTCAAAAAGATACGCAATATCCTTTTATAGTCAAGACCGGTGCCGTTGATGTAAAAGTACATGGTACGGCATTTAATGTCAGTGCATATGCCGACGATGAGGATATTATGGTAGCATTGCTTCGAGGAAAAGTAAGTTTGCTATCGGCCAAAGATCAGCAGTTGCTGACTTATTTATCGCCGGATCAGGAAGCTACTGTTTCTAAAAGTAGTTTGTTGTGTCATGTTGAGACGTGCGATGCGGAAATAGAGGCTAGCTGGCACCACAATCTTTTAAAGTTTGATGGTGCATCTGCAGAAGAAGTATGGAAGAAATTGGAACGTTGGTATGGAGTGGATATAACATTATCTAATGTGGATGCTTCCAGGGCTTATTGGTTTACCATTAAGACAGAGTCATTGACGGAATTATTGGAGATGATCAATAAGATTACCCCAATAGAGTATAAATTAGACGGGAAGGAGGTGACGATCAGATATAAATAGAGATGCTTTTTGTCTAACGTATAATGCCTTATGCGTAAAAGGCACAGAGACCCCTAATCTCCATGCCTTTTGAAGTATATATACTTATTCGGTTGTTATGCCTTTGGCAGGCATAACAAATAATTGATATACAATGGCAAAGATATAACAAATTTATAATCTTAAAGCTATTACACATGTTTAAAATAAACTGGAAATTATTACCAGTGCTTGTTGCATTCGGAGCAGTAAATAGCGTCTATGCACAGGCCGAAAAACTAGATTTATCGGTAACGAATAAATCATTAAAACAATTTATTACTCAGGTAGAGAAAGAGACGGATTATACTTTTATGCTGGATCAGACTGTCGATCAGAATCAGAAAATCACAGTAAAAGGTCAGCAGGAAAGTTTGGAAACGATTTTAACAAAAGCCTTTGCAGGAAAACCTGTTACTTTCGAAATTGTTGGCAAACAGATTATTTTGAAATTGCCACGCACCACACAAAGCGGTCAGACAAAGAAAATTACTGGTACAATCAAGGATGAGAACGGTGAAGCTGTTATCGGAGCAAATGTCTCGGTAAAGGGTACAACGACTGGAACGATTACGGATATAGATGGCAATTTTAGCCTGGAAGCACAGCAGGGGGCTACTCTACTCATTTCTTATATTGGATATGAAACGCAGGAAATAACTGTAGGAAGTCAATCGGTTTATAGTATAAGATTGTCGGAAGATAGTCAGGCTTTGGATGAAGTAGTCGTAATTGGTTATGGTACGCAGAATAGACAGGCGATTACAGGATCTATTACTAAAGCCGATATTGATACATATCGTGATGTCCCGACTAATAACATTATGGAAACGATTAAAGGTTCGGTTCCGGGATTGAATGTAGGCGGTGTGAATAAAGCGGGTAATGTTGCCGGATTCAGCATTCGAGGTCAAAATTCAACCCGTGATGGCGGTAATAATCCATTGATAGTATTGGATGGTGCTATTTATGACGGGTCATTAGCTGATATACCATCAGAAGATATTGAAAATTTTACTGTATTGAAAGATGCCAGTGCAGCAGCTGTTTATGGTAGCCGTTCTGCTAATGGGGTTATTTTGATTCAGACAAAACGAGGTAGAAGCAAGTCTTCGAAACCGGAATTTAATGTAAATTTATCATATGGTATAAGTAACGAACTGAAACGCTTGAAGGTATATGATGCCCCTGGCTATTTACAACATATCTTAGATGTACGTCAAGCCAATGGTTTGGATGCAGATCCAGCGAAGATAGACCTTTATCTTCAGGCAGAAGAGTCGAAAAACTATAATGCAACACCAGACCATCAACCTACTTTTTCGGATCCTTATGAACTGTTTCGTCAGAATGCTTATAATTTGAAGGCAAATGTAAGTGTTTCTAATAGCTCGGAATTTGCGAGTTATTATATCTCTGCAGCAATGACAGATCAGAAAGGAGTTGTGCTGAATGACCGCTATAAGAATTTCTCAGGCCGTGTCAATATTGATAGTAATCTGACAAGCTGGTTGAAAGTAGGGGTAAAAACCAATTATAGTATTCGTGATTATTCAGGAAGTACTCCGTCTATGGAGAAAGCTGCCCAGTTTAGCCCTTATGCTTCTTTGTATGATGAAGAAGGACGTTATTTACAGTTTCCTCAAACAACAACATCTTTCCAAAGTCCGTTTTGGAGTATGAGGACGGATGATACGGAGAAATACAATATTTTGGGAGCTATTCTGAATGGTAAGATAACCGTACCTTGGGTGAAAGGCCTGACATACGAGATGGTTTATTCAAATACTTTGCGTTGGTCTCAGAAAAATTACTTTTATGATGAATATACAACCGAAGGACAGGGCAAAAACGGTAAGGGGGAACGAAAGAACGAAAACAACTACAGCATGTTGTTGGACAATATGATTAAATATAACAATACATTTAATCAAAAACATAATGTGGATGTGACTCTACTGTACTCAAGAGAACGTCGTACTTGGGATGATATGACTTCTTATGCAGAGAATTTTGATAATACTGTTTTGGGTGACAATAAACTGGAAGATGGCAAAAAGCAGACAGTAAATACGGGGGCTGGTGAAAGTGGTGCAATTGCTTGGATGGCTCGTGGTACTTATACTTTCGACGGTCGTTATTCTTTGACCGGAACTGTGCGTCGGGATGGTTGTTCTGCCTTTAGTATCAATCGGAAATGGGCCACTTTTGCTTCCGGAGGCTTGAATTGGAATATCACTAATGAATCTTTTATGAAGGATGTTAAGGCTATTGATAATCTGTCATTGCGCGTTTCTTATGGTTCAAATGGTAACCAATCTATTGATTCATACAGTACATTGGCTAAAGTGGGCACTAATAAATATATCTTTGCAGGCGACCCGTCTTATTCAATTACACAAGGAATTTCATCTTTTGCATTGAATGATTTGGGATGGGAAAAGACGACAGGAGCTAACTTCGGAGTAGATTTTTCTGTATTGAATAACCGTCTTTCCGGTTCTGTAGATGCTTATTTTACCAATACGACAGATTTGCTTTTTAGTCTTGCATTACCATCCGTTTCCGGTAAAACTTCTATTTTATCTAATTTAGGTAAAATTAAAAACAAAGGGGTTGAAATCGGTTTACATTCGGTTAATATAGAGACAAAAGATTTTTCATGGACTTCTGATTTTGCTTTCTCTTTAAACCGTAATAAAGTAGCTACTATTTATGGTGAAGATAACGATGGAGATGGAAAAGAAGATGATTTGATCAGCTCCGGATATTTTATTGGAAAAACATTAGGCACAATCTATAACTATAAAGTGAATGGTATGTGGCAGCAAAGTGATGTCGACAACGGCACGATTATGGAAGGAATGCGTCCTGGTGATTATAAATTGGAAGATGTGGATGGCGACGGGAAGATTAGTTCGGATAAGGACCGTCAATTCTTGGGTACTTCAAAAGAAAACTTCCGTTGGAGTTTGACGAATACATTGTCATACAAAGATTTTTCTTTGATGGTATATATTAATTCTATCTGGGGTGGAAATGGATATTTCCTTTCCGGCAACAATACTCCTTATACTGATGAGTATGTGAATAGCGCAGCACATAATAGAACTGTCTATGATTACTGGACTCCGGAGAATACGAATGCAAAGTATCCACGTCCTGATTATCAAGCGAATGCAAGGTATAAAGGAACAAAATACGTAGATCGTAGTTTTATTAAATTGCAAAAGATTGCTTTAAGTTATGATTTATCAAGATTGGTGAAACCGTATGGATTTAATAATATGCGTTTATCTTTGAGTGCAGATAACTTATTTACGTTTGCTCCTCATTGGGATGGTTTAGATCCGGAAACAGATTCTGGTTTGAAGATTACGGCATTCCCATCTATTCGTACATATCAAATGACTTTAATGTTTAACTTTTAATCTATTGGAAAATGAAACTGATAAGAAATTTATTTATAGGATTGATTTTAGCAGGATCGATGACTTCGTGTAACGACCTGTTGAATGAAACACCAAAAGACTTTTTGACTCCGGAGAATTCTTATACGGATAGAAAAGGCTTTGAGGCTGCTTTGGCTAACCTTTATTTGAACATAAGGAATGATTTTTATGCAAATACAGATAGTTGGCAGAATTATGATTTGATGGGTGTGGATGTTGATTTGAACGGTCCGCGTTCTGCGACAGACGTATATCCCGAATATTTTTACTGGAATACGCTAAATGCAGATAATGGATTTGCTAAAAAATGGTGGCAGCGGCTGTATGGTTATATTTATAGCTGTAATGTTATTATAGATCGGAGCGAAAGTTCTATTGTAAAGTGGAATTCGGAAGAGGAAAAGAATGCAATAGTAGGGGAAGCTAAGTTTTTGCGTGCTTTTGCATATCGTTTTTTGGGTAATATGTGGGGACAGGCTCCTATTGTTCTCGAAGAAACAACTTCACCTCAATTTAACTATAAGAGTGCCAGTCAGGAAGAAATCTATCAGCAATGTAAGGATGATTTGTTGTTTGCTATCCAATGGATGCGAGATATTGACGACCAGAAAGGTGGAATGGCTTCAAATGTAGCTGCCAGACATTTGTTGTCTGAAATTCTTATTTGCATGAAAGATTATAATGGTGCAATAGAACAGGCAACGGCTGTAATCAACAATCCGGCTATGTCATTGATGACAGAACGATTTGGGAAACTTAAAGATTTTACTTTTGAAGGATATGATTACCAAGGAGAAAAAGAAGCATGGGGAGATGTCTTTTGGGATTTGTTCAGAGAAGGAAACTTTAATAGAATCGATGGAAATAAGGAGTGTATCTGGAATGTGCAGTTTGATGTGGATTTGGAAGGAGGCGGAAACGTGGGTGCTTCCGGTGGTAATTTTGTTATGGAGCGTTGGATTGGTACCATGTGGTGGAATTTGAAAGATGCGGATGGAAACTCAAACTGGTTGAAAGATATTTTGAGTGGTCGTCCGGTAGACCAAATTTCTATAACTGATTATGCCGCCAATCAGATATGGCAGTATAAAGATGATTGGGATCGTGATATGCGTAACTCAAAGTATAATATGAAACGTGAGTATTACTGGACAAACCCGAATGGTCGTTTTTATGGACAGAAAATGTCGGAAGAAACGTTGGGGAATAAAGAAGAATTGTTCCGTATCACTCAGCCTACTTTTATGAAAGTCGTTACGGCACAACATCATGGTCAGTTCAAAGATTCTCAAAGTGGAGAAACGCATGACAATGGTCGTACTTATAAAGATTGGTATATTATGCGTTTGGCTGAAACGTATCTTTTGCGTGCGGAAGCTTATATGAATGCAGGTGATTTGAATGCGGCAGCCGCTGATATTAATGTTATCCGGAATCGTGCAAAAGCAACTCCGATTACAGCATCTGACGTGAACATAGATTTGATCCTGGATGAAAGGGCACGTGAACTTTACATGGAAGATTATCGTTTGAATACGTTGATGCGGTTGAATAAATTAACTGAGTATTTGATGAAATATAATCCGAAAGTTATTCAGGCTGGATATAAATTGGATGATCATTTGAATAAGTTACCTGTTCCTAATTCTGAAATTGAAGCGAATAAGGAAGGTGGATTAGTTCAAAATCCGGGTTATAATTGATGTTAAATGCCTCTATTCTCTTTCATGTAAGAGGATAGAGGTTTTATTGTTAAAGATAAAAGGATGAAAAAGACAATTAGTTTATTATTTTGTGCCCTGTTACAGCCTCTGCTGCTTAGTGCACAAACTCTGTTACCCCTGGTAAGCCCTTCGGAAACATTGAATGCTAAAATTCAAGTAGATGGAACATCTGTCCGGATTGGTCTGTATGAAAAAGGAGACCAGGTTGTAGACGTGAAAACTCTTCAACTTAATCTGGAAGAAAATACCTTAGCCGGCAACTGGCTGGTAACCAACCAGAAAAGAAACGAAGTCAATCAAACTTGGAAACCTGTCTATGGCGAACGCTCACTTATCACCGACCGCTATAACGAACTCAAACTGACGCTCCGCTCCGATGCAAATCAAAAAGAGATGACGTTGGAAGTCCGCCTGTACGACGAAGGACTGGCTTTCCGGTATGCCTTCGATAAACTGGATTTCTGGAATCAGACTTTGGTGAACGAGAAAACACAATTCCTGTTCAAAGAAGACTGTAAGACCTGGGTAACCGGTATGGCACAGGGGGCTTATTCGGAAAAGAGATTGAGTACGTTGAGCGGTGCTGCCGATCGCCCTCAGGTTATTCAAGTAAACGACCATCGCTTTGTAGCAATCGGTGAAGCTGCTTTAGTCGATTATTCCCGCATGAAACTGGAAAAGAGTGAAACCGGTTTTGGCGTACAATCCGTACTATCAGGAAAGGTAAACCTGGATTTGGCTGATTACCAATCACCCTGGCGTTATGTTATGGTTGCCGAACATCCGGGAAAGTTGGTGGAACATAATTATTTCGTTCTTAATCTGAATGAACCCAATCAAATAGCGAATACGAGCTGGATCAAACCCGGACAAGTGCTTCGTGAAGTCACGTTGACTACGGCAGGCAGTTTGGCTTGTATCGATTTTGCTGCAGAAAACAATATTGCTTACGTGCTGTTTGATGCCGGTTGGTATGGTGCGGAAGAAGATATGAAATCGGATGCAACGACAGTTACTATCGATCCGGCTCGCTCGAAAGGACCACTCGATTTGCCGAAAGTGATAGAATATGCCAATTCTAAAGGCGTAGGTATATTAGTATATGTAAATAAAAAAGCCCTGCATCAGCAGTTGGATGAAATACTTCCTTTGTATAAGAAATGGGGCATCAAAGGCGTGAAATATGGTTTTGTAAATGTTGGTGATCAATATGCTACGGCCTGGTTACATCAAGCAGTCCGCAAAGCTGCCAAATATGAATTGATGGTTGATATCCATGACGAATATCGTCCGACGGGCTATTCACGTACGTACCCGAATTTGCTTACTCAGGAAGGTATTCGCGGTGATGAAGAAGGACCTTCTTTGGATCAAGCTATTTACACGTTATATAACCGTATGATTTGTGGAGCAGGAGATTATACTAATTGTTATTTTGCCGAAAGAGTAACGGCAAAGATGGGAGGACGCGCCGCCCAGTTAGCCAAATTGGTGGCTATTTACAGTCCCTGGCAATTTGTCTATTGGTACGATCGTCCGGAGAAATCTCCGAGAAAAGCCGGTGGAGCCGGTTCTGCCGAATCGGTGATAAAGACGGATGTAGCAACCCGTTTTTATAATTCCATTCCGACAGTGTGGGACGATACGCGGTTTATGGATGGGAAGATGGGAGATTATGCTGTTGTGGCTCGTCGTTCCGGTTCCGATTGGTATGTCAGTGTATTGAACGCAGGAGAGAAGAAACAGGTATCTGTCCCGCTGGATTTTTTGAAAGATGTGACAACCTATAATGCAACTCTTTATTATCAGGCTCCGGGAAAGAAAAAGGATGTAGTAAGCATTAAAACGATGAAACTACAACCGTCGTTGACGCTCGATGTAGAGGCCAACAGCGGATGTGTATTGCATATTATCCGTTGAAAAAATGGTTGGCTTATAAAATAAGTAAGCAATAATAATCCACCAAATAGGCAGCTATTTGCTATTTTTCATAGCAATAGCTGCTTTTATCTTTGTAATCTGAAATAAACTATTCATACCATGAAAGAAATATTTTATTTGAATAAAATCCCCGCCTTCATTATCGCTGGTAAGTGCGTTATTCTTACTCTGTTATTCTTTTCAATGTCAGGCATAGCAAGCCGTGCGGAGGAGGTGAAATCTCCTGTGGATTATGTTCGTCCCCAGATTGACAGCCATAAATCACGCTGGTTTTATTTTGCGTCGGCCAGTCGTCCTTATGGGATGGTCAGTTTGAGTCCGGACACGTGGGTGAAAGGGAGTTGGAATTCGGGTTATTTATATGATTCGACTGAAGTGAGATGTTTCAGCCATATTCATTGCTGGCAGATTTCCGGTATTCCGGTCATGCCGACAACGGGTGAGGTGACAGGCCACAAAGGAATGGAGACATATAAATCGGGATTTTCACATGATACGGAAATAGTTAAACCCGGTTATCATCAGATTACGCTTGATAAATATGGAATAAAGGCAGAGCTGACATCTACCTCCAGGGTAGGTATGCACCGCTATACATTTCCTCAAAAGGAAATGGCCAATGTCCTGTTTGATGTCGGTGCATTCTTAGGACATGGGGCTATGGAGAAAGCTGCCATCCGTAAGGTTCTCTCCAAAGAGATTGCAGGATATGCCGTTATGGCTCCTACCAGTCGAAGGAAGAAAACATGTACGGTGTATTTTGTAGCTCAATTCAACCGTTCCATCCATGAGTTCGGTGGTTGGGAGAAGGTCGGTGACGAAAAAGAACTGACAAAGAAACAAGCCCTAGAGGGAAAGGAGGTTGGCGGTTATGTCAGGTTTAAACCCTTGGGTGATGCGCCTTTATTAATGAAAGTCGCTTTATCGTATGTGGATGAAGAACAGGCACGCCTGAATCTGAATACCGAACTGAAACATTGGGATTTCGACCGTGTTGTCGGGGACTCCTATGCTGAATGGAACGGAGAGTTAAGCAAGCTAACAGTGGAAGGCGGAACCGAGCAGGAGCGGATTAAATTTTATACAGACTTATGGCATGCATTGTTAGGTCGTCATACTTATTCAGATGTGAATGGGAAATATACGGATAACACGGGAGATACTCCGCTTGTATGCCAGGTACCACTGAAAAACGGTGTCCCAACGTATACTGTCTATAACTCCGATGCATTATGGGGTACAGAATTTAATTTGAATATCTTATGGTCGATGGCTTATCCTAAGATTATGAGTGAGTTTGTATCTACGATGGTCGGATATTATCCTACAGGAGGTTTGATTGCCCGTGGACCCAGTGGCGGGAATTATACCTATGTGATGGTGGGCGATCAGGCAATACCTCTGATAGCTTCCGCCTATAATAAAGGCATACATGATTTTGACTTGAATGCCGCCTTGGAAGGTAGTATCAAGAATGCTGAACCGGGAGGTATACGTGATCATGCAGGTTATGAAACGGAAGTGAATGAGTATATGAAATATTATACGGAGAAAGGTTTCGTGCCGGAAGGCATCGAGGGAAAAGGCGGACATCGGGAAGGCTGTGCGATGACGCTTTTCTTTGCTTATCAGGATTGGTGTTTGGCTCAATTTGCCAAAGGGCTGGGAATCGATTCTGTGTATAACAAATATAACAACCGTTCGTTTAATTACCGGTATATGTTTGATCCCGGACAGGGATGGATGCGTCCCCGGATGAAGAACGGAGATTGGTTAAAGGATTTCGCACCTGTGGGGAAAGGTTTCAATATGCCGGGTTTTGTAGAAAGTAATGCAGCTATCTTTACTTATTATGTCCCTCATAATATTCCGGATTTGATTTATCTGATAGGAGGAAAAGACTCCTTTGTCCATAAATTAAACCGTCAGTTTGAACTGGCTGCCCCGAATAATTTTATAACTCCTCACGGACATCACGCACAGAATTGGGTAGATTATGAAAACCAGCCTTCTTTGCATATGGCACATCTGTTCAGCCATGCCGGTGCTCCCTGGTTGACTCAATACTGGGTTCGGAGAATAAAAAAAGATGTATTTGGGGATATAACGCCTTACGGAGGTTATAACGGTGACGAGGATCAGGGGCAGATGGGAGCCCTGGGAGTTCTGATGGCGATCGGGTTGTTTGATGTGCAAGGTGGAGCCTCTGTGGATCCCCGCTATGAAATAACCTCTCCGATCTTTGACCGTATAACGATTCAGCTGGATGAACGTTATTATCCGGGAAAGAAGTTTGTCATCGAAGTAAAGAATAATTCGGCAAAGAATGTCTATATCCAATCCGCACGTTTGAACGGTAATCCATTGAATACGTATTATTTCCCTCATACCGAATTTGCCAAGGGGGGAGTACTTGAAATAGAACTGGGTCCTGAGCCCAACAAGCAATGGGGGATAGAATAGTGTACGGTTATCTTATTGTTCAGTAAATATTATAGGAGGAAATAAATAATGAAAATGAAGTTTATCGTATTAGTCGTTTTTATTTTACAAGGCATTTTTGTTCATGGAAAAAGTGAAAGTCAGTCAGGCAATCGTCAAACGACAATAATTGTAAAACCCGGTTCGGGAACTTTGCAGCAGGCTATTCGTAAAGCAGCATCTTTGGAAGGTGATGTGATCATTGAAATGAAGGGCGGCGAATACCGTACGGATAAAACTATTGAAATCCAACCGGGTAAATGGTCTTCTTTGTTGATAAAAGCGAGGGAAGGAGAAATGGTGTCCGTATCCGGTGATAAAGTGATTCCATTAAGTAGAATAAGACAAGTGAAAGACCGGGCTATCCTGTCCCGCCTGCAGGAAAGTGTACGTGGAAAAGTGGTTGAGGTAGATTGTAAAGGTATTGTCGAAACTTTGGCAAATATCCGTCCTTCCGGTTTTGGACGTAAGTCACTACCTGCCTGGTCGGAGTTGATGATTGACAACGAACCGTTGCACTTATCCCGTTGGCCGAACGATTCGATGGCATTGATCGGACGGGTCGATGTTTCCGGCGGACCGGAAGATAAAAAGCTGGGTCGGTTGCCTGTATTTCATTATCAGGAGGAACGTCCGGCTCATTGGAAAAACACGGATAATATGTGGATTGGCGGATATTTCGGATATGGCTATGCAGATGATATGATACCGGTTAAGTCGGTCAACCCGCAAGACTCCAGCATTTCTGTCGGTATGTTTACAACCTATCAGTTCTTTACCGGAGCCGATTTTCGTAGATGGTTTGCCTTGAACCTGCCGGAAGAAATAGACCGGACGGGAGAATATGTGATTGATCCGGATGCAAAGAAGTTTTATTTCCTTCCGGGAGATCAGAAAATAACCAAAGTCCGCCTGACCGTTTTGGACGAACCGGTCATTGCTGTAGAGAATTGTGAAAATGTAACTATAGAAGGCATTACGATTGAAAATAGCCGGGGTATAGGTGTTTATATGGATAATACGGAAAACGTATTGTTGCAAGGATGTACCATCCGCAATGTCGGAAATGTAGGTGTTTGCATAGGGAAAGGTACTGATTCGCCCAAAGAAGACAACACGCTTCAAAAACATGCCATGGAAGCAGGAGGTGAACTTTGTGGCAGAATGGTAGGCGATATGATGGGAAAGATCTACGAAAACTCTATTCTGGATCGGCAAGCCGGAAGAAACAACGGTGTAAAGGATTGTTATATTTATAATACCGGAGCCGGCGGTGTCAGTTTGGGAGGAGGCAACCGCGTTACGCTGACCCGTTCGGATAATTACGTTGAGAATTGTAAGATATCCCGCTACAACCGTATTGAGAAATCTTACCGTCCGGGCGTTTGGATAGATGGCGTAGGCAACCGGGTTACCAAATGCGACATATCGGATGCACCGAGCATGGCCATTCTGTTTCATGGAAATGAGCATACGATAGAATATTGTGATATTACGCAGGTTTGTCAGGAGGTAGACGACCAGGGAGCTATTTATTATGGACGTGACCCGTCGGAACGGGGGAATGTGATCCGTTATAATTATTTCCACGAATTAAGTCCGCGTCATCGGGTAACAGCCACTTACCATGACGACGGTGCCTGTGGAAGCGAAGTCTATGGCAATATCTATTTCAAAGCCGGCTCATTACCTGTGCTGATTGGAGGCGGAATGGATCATAAATATTATAATAATATCTTTATTGATTCCCCTACGGCTATCCATCTGGATAATCGTTTGCAAAACTGGGCAAGCAACATGGTGAACAAAGGAGATATTTACGACAAACGTCTGCAAGCCGTCAATTATACGCAACCCCCTTATAGCGTGAAATATCCGGAATTGGTCAATTACTGGCAGGAAGACCCGGCTTTCCCGAAACGGAACCGGATATACGGCAATCTCTTTTATAATATAACTAACCTGTTGCATGGTAGCAGCCAGTGGGGTGAGTTTTGGAATAACTGGACGACTAATGAAGATCCGGGCTTTGTCGATCCGGCTGACCCTTTAAAAGGATTCCGAAAAGATGCCCCTGTCTTTAAACGGATAGCCGGTTTTAAAGATATCCCTTATACTGAGATTGGGTCGACGTTGAAATAATCTTAAAAGTGTTTCACCATGATGAAACAAGTGTTTCTCCTGGATGAAACAACTGTTTCTCTTAGGTGAAACACTTTTGGGCTTGTAGTTTAACGATTTTAGAAAAGCTTATATATGCAGCTGAATAATCTGTTGTTTCGATTTTTCTGATGACGGAGTAAGTAAATATTTGATTTAAATCGTTTTTGTTGTGTAATTGTTATACCGGCGATTCTAATCTTATGAAATTAAGTGGAGAAAAGGGAGATTTGATTCCACGGGATGAGGTGGAATTATTTAAAAAGATATATGTAGCCTATACCCCTGACTTAGTTGCTACAGCAGCCCGGTATGTCGGTATGGTAACGGCAGAAGACCTGGTGCAGGAGCTTTTTTTGAAGGTTTGGAATCAGAAGCTCTTTTTATGTGTCAAAGCTTCTGAACTTAAATATTTTTTGTTTGCATCTCTTCGCAATGCTTGTTTGGATGTGCTGAAACACGAAGAGGTAAAACAAGGATATGCCGAGTATTATAAGAAAGAGTTGATGATGGAAATATTATCTTGCTCTGAACAGCCTTTTTATTATGAGGAAGAAAACGACAGCCTCAATACTCTTTTTGAGAAAATCAATCAATTGCCTCCTAAATGCCGGGAAATATTTCTTGCCTCTTACATCGATGGGAAAAAAGCATCCGAAATAGCCAAAGATAAGTCCATCTCACAACGCACGGTAGAAGCCCAATTGTATAAAGCTTTGAAAATACTACGCGGAGTATTGACTCTACTTATTTTATTTTTTTCATTTCTGAGTAAGTAAATCTTTTATGAAAATCGTTTTCGGGATAGAAAAGCAAAATAATGGAATATAAAGAACATATCGATTATGAAAAGTTGCTGATCCGGTATCTACAGGATACAGCTGATACTCAATCTTTGCAGCAGCTGTTGGATATTGTCCGGAAATCGGAAGACAAGAAACGGGAGTTGGCAGAGTTGCAATCAGTTTATGATTCTTTATCTATACAGCTTGATGCGCAAAAATATCCGATAGAGGCTAGTTGGGAGAAGATGCGGCAGAAAATAAATGTGGATAAACAACCGAAAGTGTCTCGAAAGTCCATAACTCTATTATTGTCTTATGCTGCAATTATCCTATTGGCTTTGTCGTTGGGCATACAGTATTTGTATTATCGTAATCTCCGTCAACCGCAAGAGGTGGCAGATAGTTATACACGATTTGTGGTGGAAAAAGGGGGTGGAAAAAGCTCTTTGTTCCTTCCGGATGGAACTAAAGTCCTGTTGAATGCCGGAACGACTATTCAATATCCGACACGCTTCGACCAGAAAGAACGGATGGTAATGCTGGATGGTGAAGGTTTTTTTGAAGTTGCCGAGAATCAGCAGAAACCATTTGTTGTCCGGTTGAAAGGACATGACGTAAAAGTTTTAGGGACAGTCTTTAATGTAAAGGCCTATTCGGATATGGATCATACTGTGACCTCCTTGATTTCAGGAAAAGTTCTTTTGACTTCTTATGATACGGAAGGTTCGATACGTGAAGAACAAGTTTTACATCCGGATGAGACAGCCCGTATCGATAAGCAAACCGGAACAATAACGACTTTCCGTAGTGATGATGAGTTTCAGTTGGCATGGACAAAAGGTCTTTATAAATTTAAAGATAAACCTTTCTCGGATGTAATGTCTGAACTGGAGCATCTGTACGATGTAACTATTTTGATAGAAGATGACAAACTCGCTAAGTCTGTTTATACCGGTAGTTTGGTTTTGAAAAACACGATCGAAGAAGTTTTGAAACCTTTAGGCCAATACAATAAGTTTCGGTATAGGAAAGAGGGGCATGTGATCCGTATTTACTCCGAAAAATAATTGTTTTGATGTATAACTTTAAAAATAGAAGGGATGGAACCACCAGAGAAGTAAACAATTAAAAAAAATTCGGGAAATGCCAGGCACCTCCCGAACTATTATTCATTTCAGTCTTCCCGCGAACGTCGGCAAACAGAAACGGAAAGACTTCAAACTTAAAATAATACACAAAAATATGGAAAAATATCAAGAATGGGGCTTTTTGTCTCCAAAAATAAGGCGTATCATGAAATTAACACTGGCATTTACGCTATTATGTATCATACATATATCTGCCAATACGTATGCACAGACCACACAGGTATCAGTAGATGTTAAAAACGGTACTTTTTATGATGTGGTGAAACAAGTGGAGAAACAGTCTGAATATCTGTTTTTTTACAATAGTAAAGATATTCCCAACGATTTGCCGGTTAGTCTTCAGAAGACTAAATCCAATATCACTGTGATATTGGATTATCTGGTAGAAAAGTATGATTTGTCATATAAAATAGATGACAGACAGATTTTTCTGACAAAGAATGCGGTTGTTCAGCAACAACAAGGAAAACGAATAACGGGTATCGTAAAAGATCCGAACGGTGAACCTATAATTGGAGCCAATGTGATGGAAAAAGGGACGACCAATGGAGTTGTGACAGATATTGATGGGAAATTTATGCTGACTGTATCTGAAAAAGCTGTCGTACAAATCTCTTATATCGGCTATCTTGGTCAGGATATATCAGTAGGAAGTCGTACCGATTTTTCAATAATATTGAAAGAAGATTCTCAGAATCTGGAGGAAGTAGTGGTTGTAGGATACGGTACACAAAAGAAAGCAACATTGACTGGTGCTGTAAGTAATATCGGTAACGAAGAGCTGGTAAAAACTCGTAATGAAAATGTTAAGAATATGATTTCCGGAAAGATTGCCGGTGTTCGCGTCGTTCAGAAATCCGGAGAACCGGGAAGCTATAATACGGATATGCAAATTCGTGGTATGGGTGCTCCGTTGGTAATTATAGATGGAGTTCCCCGTACGAATATGGATCGCCTGGATCCGAATGAAATAGAATCGTTTACGGTACTGAAAGATGCTTCGGCTGCTATTTATGGTGTAAAGGCTGCAAATGGGGTGGTAATTATTACTACTAAAAAAGGAACAAGCTCGAAATTAACATTGGAATATAATGGTTCCGTCGGTTGGCAGCAAGCTTCTAATATACCTGAAACATTGAATGCTGCAGACTGGATGGAACTGACAAACGAGAACTCGATTAATAAAGGAGGAAGTTTAATGTTCTCGGCAGAAGATATCGATGCTTATCGTAAAGGATTGAAACCTGAAACAAAATGGTCTGATGTCGGATTTGACAAGATTGCGCCGCAAACTCAACATAGTATCAGTGCTCAGGGTAAATCAGAAAAGATTGATTATTTCCTGAACTTTGGTTACATGAAACAAGACGGCTTCTATTCCAGTGGTGATTTGAATTACGAACGTTATAATGTCAGAGCGAATATAAATGGGCAGATAACAAAGAATCTTAAAGTGGGGATGCAACTGAATGCGATGATGGGGACTAAAAACGAGCCTGTAATGGATGCATGGGAAATATATAAAGCAGCCTGGATGCATATACCGACATTACCTGTTTATGCCAATAATAATCCGGCTTATTTGCAACAATTACCAGGGGCTTACCATCCATTGGCTCTTACTGATGCAGACATAAGTGGCTATAGAAAAAATCAACAGAAATTATTTCAGGGAACTTTTACATTGGACTATACAGTTCCTTTTATAAAAGGTCTCAATGTGGGAGCTATGTATAGTTATGACTATGATAACTCTGACAATCGTTTATCCAGAAAGGAGTATACGTTGTATGAGTATGATAGCGCATCTGATATTTATCAACCTTACAAGGCTTATTCTCCTTCACTGATACAACGTAGTTATGGGAAAGTGGAAAGAACTTTGTTGCAATTAAGGCTTAATTATGAAAGAACATTTAATGAAGATCATAATTTGAAGATTTTAGCATTGTATGAAGAAACAACAAACCGTTCGGATAATTTTGCTGCGCAAAGGGATTTACCGATGGATGCTGTCGATCAAATTTTTGCTGGAAGTACGACTAATCAGCAGGCAACAATGAATACAGATCCGAAAGTCTTTTTCGATATGGCAAATAAAGCATTTGTCGGTAGAATAAACTATGACTATAAATCAAAATATTTGGCAGAATTTAGTTTTCGCTATGATGGTTCTTCCAAATTTGCAAAAGGTTCTCAATGGGGATTCTTTCCTGCTTTCTTAGCAGCCTGGCGTGTCTCTGAAGAGTCTTTCTTTAAAAATATGGATGCATTATCATTTATAAATAATGTGAAACTGCGTGCAACGTATGGTATATTAGGTGATGATGATGCTTCTACTTATCAATTTTTGTCCGGTTATTCTTATCCGAATGGGGGATATATTTTTGATAATTCTTATATCAGTGGTTTGGGATTTAGAGGAATGGCTAATCCAAATATAACCTGGTATGAAGCACATACTGCTGATATAGGTTTGGATATCGATATGTGGAATGGTCTGTTAAGTTTTCAGGGAGATATTTTTAGTCGAAATAGAAAGAATTTGTTATCAACCAGAGTCTTGTCTGTTCCTGGAACATTGGGATCTGCGTTGCCTCAGGAAAACCTAAATGGTGATTTAACACGTGGATTTGATCTTAGTTTATCACATACGAATACAATTGGTGATTTCCGTTATATGATTTCAGCTAATATGTCCTATTTCAGAACAATGAACAAGTATGTGGAAAGAGCTGAATCGAATAACTCCTATCGGAACTGGCGCGATAATAATAATGATCGTTATAGCGATTATTATTGGGGATATGATTTTATCGATTATTTTCAGAATATGGGACAAATATGGTCTGCTCCGATTCAAGATAATAAAGGAAATTCGATTCTTCGTCCAGGTGATTACATTTATGAAGATTGGAACGAAGATGGTATCATTGATGATAATGATGTTCGACCGATTGAGTTGAGTGGAGATCCTCGTATTAACTTTGGTTTTACTTTGGCTGGTACATATAAAGGGTTTGATGTAAATTTATTGTTCCAGGGTGCTGCTAAAGGTACAGTTGTAAATCAGGTACAAATGGAAAGACCATTGACTTGGGACCGTGGTGGTCTTTCTATGTTTATGGATCGTTGGCATACAGCAGAGATGGGGGCTGATCCGAAAGATCCGAATACAGAATGGATTCCGGGGTATTATCCCTCTACTAATAATGGAGGGGAAACAACAAACTACTGGACCTCTACTCGTAGTGTTCAACATGTAAATTATCTTCGTTTGAAGAGTGTGGAGGTTGGTTATACGTTGCCGCAGCATTGGATGCAGAAGGTTGGTATTCAAAATTTACGACTTTATCTGAACGCATACAATTTGTTTACTCTGACTGGATTAAAGTATGTTGATCCGGAACATCCAAGTGATAGTTACAGCTGTCTGTATCCTATTACAAAAACTTACAATGTAGGTGTGAATGTAACATTCTAATTTTAAATACAGAATCATCATGAAAAAGATAATAACCTTTTTATTTATAGCGATATTGGGTACCAGTTGTAATTCGTTGGACGTTCCGCCTCTTAATATCATTCAAGATAAAGATATTTTTGCTTCCGAGTCTGGTATCTCTTCATATATGTCTTCTTTGTATAATGATTTACCAATACAGGATCATCAAGCTACTGTGTATGGATTTGGTAACTATTGGAACAGTTGGCCTCAGGCAGGGCATATGTCAGGGGAGTTGGTGAACAATAAACTTTTCTTTGTATACGATTCTCCTACTGGAGATATGTTTCAGTTTTGGGCTTACGATCGGGTGAGGAAAATAAATTATTTTATTGAAAACATGCCTCTTTATGAAGCCAGTTTCCCAGCAGATAAAATAAATGCTTGGTTGGGGGAAGCTTATTTTTGTCGTGCTTACTACTATTTTGCTATGGTAAACCGATATGGGGCTGTTCCTTTGGTGAAAGAAGTGAAAAACTATCCGGAAACGAGCATTGAAGAACTGCAGATTCCTCGTAATACACAACAAGAAGGATGGGATTTTATTGCGGAAGATTTGGATAAAGCGATAGAACTACTTCCGGAAGAAAGTCTGATGCGAGGTCGTGTAAATAAATATGTCGCTTATGGATTAAAATCAAGAGCAATGCTTTATGCGGCCTCACTTTGTCTGTTTGATACCCCAGTTAGTGGTTATGAAGAACTTTTAGGTATGCCTGCATCTAAAGCGCAAAGCTATTATCAGGCAGCGTACGATGCTGCTTCCAAATTGGATGGAAAATATTCGTTATATAATAAGCATACGGATAAGTTTGAAAATTATTGGAACCTATTTCTGGATGAAGACAATCCGGAAGTGATCTTTGCTAAATATTATCAATATCCCGATAAAACTCATAGTTGGGATGTACATCAGGTCCCATTTCAAGTAAGAGGTCCTGAAGGATATTCCAGTATTTTAAACCCGACATTGGAGATTGTCGAATTGTTTGATGATATCAATGGTAATCCGTTTGTGTTAAAAACAACAGATACAAATGGTAATCCTATTCGCTATGATAATCCGTATGACATCTTTAAAGATGTAGAACCTCGTTTAAGAGGTAGTGTTATTTTACCGAATGATGTTTATAAAGACGAAGTCATAGAAATCAGAAAAGGTATTTGGAGCAGTTTTCCGAATGGAGAATTAAAAACAACAACGGATTTTTCTGCGATGTATCAGAATATGCCAATAATGGGTAAAAGTGGTATGGGACATAATGAAACAACGACAACAGGTTTTTTTGTACGAAAGTATCAGGATCCAACTTTGGCAGATAACTTGATTATACATGGGCGTTCTACTACTCAGTTTATCGAAATGCGTTATGCCGAAATTTTATTAAATCAGGCAGAAGCTGCTTTTTATTTAGGGAAAAAGCAAGAGGCTTTGGATTTGATCAATCAAGTGAGAGAAAGAGCTGGTGCTAAATTGTATGCATTGGATCAATTAACGGAAGAGAATATCCGTAAAGAAAGACGTATGGAATTGGTATTTGAAAAACATAGTTTTTGGGATTTGCGGAGATGGAGAATTGCGGATAAATTGATGAATAACAAGAAATACACTGCATTATGTCCGTATTATATTTATGATGAGGGTAAATATATCTTTACCAAAGAAGAAATAAGTACTACTTATACATATGATGTAAAAGTAAATTATGCAAAAGTACCGGACGGTGAAATATCCAAGAATCCGAATTTGTTACCTAACAATCCTGGTTATTAATTCAATAGTTATAACAATATGAAAAAGATCAGTTTATTAATGTGTATGTTGTTTGCATTGGGCATGATGTCGTGTGGCGATATTGATAACATGGAAGGTCCTAATGCAGCGATAGCGGGAAGTTTGATAGATGAAACGACTAATAAACCTATTATATCTGAACAACCGAATGGTTTCAGAATAAAGATGGTAGAAACGAGTTGGAGTGAATCGGCGACACCGGAATATTTTTGGGGAAAAGCCGACGGAACATTTAAAAATACGAAGATATTTAGTGCGACTTATGATGTACAACCGGTGGAAGGAGCTTTCTTTCCGGTAGAACCAGTATCTGTAACAATCAAGAAGTCTGAAAATATAGACTTTAAGGTTACTCCTTATTTATCGATTCACCCTAAAAAAGTAGAGATAGCAGGGGATGTCATTGAGGTGGAATGGACTATATCTCGTCCAAAAGTAGGTGATAAGATATTGGATACACGTGTGTTTGTGGTTCATGACAACCCGAATGTGGGGACAAACTATTTTACAACGGCATTGAGTCCGATGATCGATTTGAGTAGTGTTCCGGATGAAGAAGCCTTGTCTACAACGTACAAACAGACGATTACCGGATTGACCAAAGGTAAGACCTATTATGTAAAGGTTGGTGCGCGAACGGACAATTCCAGCAAACGCTACAATTTTGCAGAAACAGTGAAGTTGGAGTATTGATTGGTAGCATTTTTGTAACGCGGTTCGTTACTGAAGTATAACTAACCTTGCAGATGAAGCATAACGAGGTTTGTTAACGGAGGGCGGCGAACCGCGTTACTATTTTGGGGTGGAAAAGCAATAATAATCCATCGAATAAGCAGCTATTTGCTATTTTTTATAGCAATGGCAGTTTTTATCTTCGTACATTGAAATAAAAGTAAATATCATGAGAAATATTCTGAATCGGATTTTGGTATTAAGCCTGTGTTGTAATATGTTGCAAGCGAAAGAGTACCATGTCTCTCCCAAAGGAAATGATAATAATGCTGGAACAATCGAGGCCCCCTTCAAAACCATCAATCGGGCGGCTCAAAAGGCATTACCCGGTGATGTGGTGACGGTACATGAAGGAGTGTATCGGGAATGGATAAAACCGATGTATGGCGGGACCAGCGATAATCGGCGGATTGTTTATCAGGCTGCCGAAGGAGAAAAGGTGGAGATTAAAGGCTCTGAAGTGATCAAAGGCTGGAAGAAAGAGGGAAAAGGTATTTGGAAGGTGGTGATTCCCAACACGCTTTTCGGTAATTTCAATCCTTATAAAGAACTGTTTGATGGCGACTGGATTATCAATGACGGACGTGTCACGCATTTGGGGGAGGTCTATTTGAATGGAGAGGCCTTCTATGAAGTGGATTCTTTGAGTAAGTTGCAGAATCCGAAGCCGCATGTATGCAAGGCGGATCCGGAGGGAACGACTGACTTCTGGTATTGTGAAACGGATGACGAAAACACGACTATATGGGCTCGCTTCGGTACCGTAGATCCCAATAAGGAATGTGTCGAGGTGGTTGCCCGTCCGACCTGCTTCTATCCGGATAAGCAGCAACTGGACTATATCACCATCAAAGGGTTTGAAATGAGCCAGGCCGGTACGAAGTGGGCTTCGCCGACGAATGAGCAGGTGGGCGTAATCGCCACGCACTGGTGTAAGGGTTGGATTATAGAAAACAACATCATCCACGATGCTAAGAGCACAGGCATTACGTTGGGCAAGGAGCGTACAACCGGCGACGGGGTACTTCCTGCTGATGATGCCGATGGAGTGAAAGATGGGCATATCTCTTATATAGAAGTTATATTCAACACAACACGCCATGGCTGGAACAAAGAAACGATCGGTTCTCACATTGTTCGCAACAATACGATCTATAATTGTGAACAAACGGCTATTTGTGGGACGATGGCTGCCTTCAGTGAAGTCTACGGTAATCATATTTACAACATCCACGTGAAAGACCAGTATAACGGGTATGAAATTGCCGGGATCAAATTTCATGGGGCGATCGATGCCGTGATACGGGACAACCGCATTCATGATTGTACGTCGTATGGTATGTGGTTGGATTGGATGACGCAAGGAACACGAGTGTCGGGTAATTTGTGCTATCGTAATTCGACTGATTTGTTTATAGAAGTGAGCCATGGTCCGTATATTGTGGATAATAACCTGTTTCTTTCTTCCCTGTCGCTTTGTCAGTCAACGGATGGAGGTGCTTACCTGAATAATTTTTTTGGAGGGAAGTTGACTCTGCAGGCAGACTATACCCGTTTTACCCCTTACCAATTGAATCATTCTACCGAGTTGAAAGGTGTAAGTCCGATAAAACATGGCGACCTGCGTTTTTATAACAATATTTTTGTGGGAGGAGCTGATAAGAAATTGTATGGCTTGGAGTTTTTGAATGAGGTAACAGGTGTGATTTATGCCGAAGACAACCTGTTCTGTAACGGAGCCCGTCCTATGAAAGAGAAGGTGCAGGGTGTGGTGGATGATGCGTTCAACCCTTCTTTCAAAGTGGAAGAAGTTGCGGATGAAGTATATATTACATTCGAAGGGGAAACTAAATTGTCTCGGTTGAAAGGCAAACCGGTCAATACCGACCGCTTGGGAGTTGCCAAGTTGACGACCTATCCGTTCGAGAATGCCGATGGTACTCCGTTTTTATTGGATATTGATTTCTTGGGAGAAAAGAGATCAACTGTCTCTCCTTCTATAGGACCGTTTGAAATAGTATCAGGTAATCGTATTAAGGTGTGGTGATGTTTAGCTCTACCGAATGGGTTGGAAGAAGAATGTTTAAATTTTAAAAATACAAGATGATTATGAAGCGAATGTTAATCCTTCTACTGCTGGTTGTGGGAGGACTTTGCCAGTTGGTGGCACAGGAAGTAAATATCTCCGTCGATAAAGTTTATGTCGTTTTTAAGACGCATTTGGATGTTGGTTTTACCGATTTGAGCTCCGTGGTGACACAACGTTATATCACAGAGTTTATACCCAAGGCTTTGGATGTGTCAGAAAAATTACGGGCAGAGAATGCAAGTGAAAAATATGTCTGGACAACAGGGGCGTGGCTGATTTGGAAATATCTCCATACGGCATCTCCAGAGGAAGTGAAACGCCTGGAGGCAGCTATCGGACGGGGGGATATTGTTTGGAACTCTGTTCCTTACACTGTCGAGTCGGAATCGATGAACTTGGATTTGTTTGAAACAAGCCTGCTTCTTTCTCATAAGCTGGATGAAAAGTACGGAAAAAAGACGATTGCCGCTAAAATGACGGATGTGCCGGGACATACGCGTAGCATTGTGTCGCCGATGAGCCGTGCAGGGATTCGTTTTCTGCATATTGGTGTGAATCCGGCTTGCCCTATACCTAATGTACCGGAGTTCTGCCGTTGGAGAGATACGGATGGCAGCGAATTGATTTTGGTCTATCAGCAAGATTACGGCTCGGAGAATATACTTCCGGGAGGAAAGGCTGTTATTTCTATCAACTTTACCGGTGATAACCACGGTCCTCATTCGTATGAAAAGGTGAAAGAGATTTATGCCGACCTGCATAAGCGTTATCCGAATGCCCGTCTGGTAGCTTGCTCTTTCAATGAGATTGCCGAAGAGTTGATTGCCATGCAGGACCAGTTGCCGGTAGTTACATCGGAAATAGGGGATACCTGGATATATGGTTATGGAAGTGCCCCGATACGAATGGCGAAATTCAGAGCCTTGTCTGAACTCTATTCCCAATGGTTGCGTGAAAAGAAAATCGACAAGAACAGTGATGCTGCACTCGATTTTGTATTGGAATTGGGTTTGATTGCCGAACATACGCAGGGAGTGGATGTGAAAACACATCTTCATAACTGGGATAAATATGATATGGACCTTTTCCTTCCGGCTCGTGCTACCGCACCTTTCCGGAAGGCGGAAGCATCGTGGAAGGAATTGGACGATTATATTTATAACGCGATCCAATACCTTCCTCAGCATTTACAGGCAGAGGCGTTGGCGGAGATGAAGAAAATCGACCAGCCGGTTGTTCCTCTCTTTACGGAAAAAGCCCAATCGGTTTCTTCTACTCCTTGGCAGGCTGCCGTACTGAAGAAGGGGGCATTGAAACTCGAAGGTTTATCATACCAAATGTATGATGCCGCCGATTATAAGCAGTATCTGGATAACTACCTGCGTGCCCATTATGGATGGGCTTTAGCTGATATAGGCAAGCCGGGACTGGATAAGTCGAAAGCCGTCAGTGTTTCTCTCTCCGCACAGACTATCAAGCAGGAGGTCCGTAAAGAGAAGAAAGGGATACGGACGGTAAGCGAACTGGTCTTCCAAAATGAAGGTAAGGTGGATCAGCGGGTACTTCCTGAAAAGATGTATATAGATGTATTGGACTATAAGAACGGAAAGAAGGCGGAAGTTACTTTGACGATAAAAGGTAAACCAGCTGTTCGCTTGCCGGAAGCTTATTGGCTGTCTTTTACTACGGATGATATTCTTTCTATCGTTGCTGAGAAGGTAGGCGGGCGTGTCGACCTGCTCGATGTGGTAGAAAAGGGCAACCGCCAGCAGCATGGCATCGACCGTTATGTGGATTTGATTACCTCTAACGGAACCATCCGTATATGGAGTGAAACCGCTTTTCTGGTTAATGTAGGTGAGGCGAGAGGTATAAACTACTCATTGGAATACCCCGACAAAAAGGGCGGTATCCATTTTAATCTGAGTAATAATCTTTGGAATACAAATTTCCGTATGTGGAATGAGGGATCGTTAACTTATCGTTTCACGATCGAAAGAATAGATTAACGATGAATAAACATAAGAGTAATAGACAATGAGCTATATAAAGAAAACAGGATGGCTTGTTTTGGGTTTGATTGGTTATTTTACCGCTTTTTCCCAAACGAAACCTATCTATCAGGATGCAACAAAACCGGTGGAAGAGCGTATAGGAGATGCTCTGTCCCGTATGACTCTGGAAGAGAAAGTACGATTGCTACATGCCAATGGGGGCTATCGTTCCTGGGGAGTTCCCCGCTTGGGCATACCGGAGAATAATCCGACGGATGGTCCTACCGGTATGCGTCCGGAGTTCCGTTGGGAAAGCTGGTCGGATGCGAAAGCGAATAATGACTATTGTACGGCGTTCCCGTCCCTTATCTCTTTGGCTGCCACTTGGAATCCGGATATGGGTATCTTGTATGGAAAGTCATACAGCGAAGAGGCGTTGTACCGTAATAAAAACATCATATTGGGTCCGGGAGTGAATATCTGCCGTACACCTCTCAACGGGCGTAGTTTCGAGTATATGGGGGAAGACCCTTACTTGGCGTCTCAAATAGCAGTGTCGTATATTCAAGGTGTTCAGTCAAATCATGTGGCAGCATGTGTGAAGCATTTTGCTACCAATAACCAAGAAACCGGCAGGATGTATATCAATTCGCTGGTCGACGAGCGTACTTTGCATGAAATCTATTTCCCTGCTTTCAAAGCAGCCGTGCAACAAGGGCATGTGTGGACCGTGATGGGAGCCTACAACCAGTTGAATGGTCAGCATTGCTGCCATAACGACTATTTGTTGAACGACATATTGAAAAAGGAATGGGGCTTCGACGGGGTGTTGTTGTCTGACTTTGGCGGTACTCATAATACGCAGGAAGCAATCGACAATGGATTGGATTTGGAATATGGAACCGCTTTAGGGTCGGAAGAGGCTTTTGAAAACTATTATTTGGGAAATGCTTATCTACAACTGTTGAAATCAGGAAAGGCAGACGAAAAAGTGCTGGATGAAAAGGTAAGACGTGTTTTGCGTATGATGTACCGGACGAATATGTCGGCAGACCGCCCTTGGGGTGTTATGAATACCCGGGAACATACAGATGCTGCACGCCGGATTGCCGAAGAGGGAATCGTATTGTTGAAGAATGAAGCCTCTATCCTGCCTTTGAGTCTTTCCGGCTTGAAAAAGATAGTAGTAGTAGGCGAGAATGCCATACGGACTGTAGCCAATGGAGGTGGATCTTCCGAAGTGAAGGCTTTGTATGAAGTGACTCCTTTGGAGGGAATAAAGAACATGGTGGGCGATAAAATAGAGGTCGTTTATCAGCCCGGTTATTCATCCGGATTGAAAGGTACATCTGCTGCAGATAGCCTGAAACGGGAGGCGCTAAAAGCGGTAGTTGGTGCAGACGTGGTTGTCTATGTCGGTGGGTTAAATAAGGAACCGAACCAAGATAGTGAAGGTTCAGACAGGTTATCGTATAATTTACCGTATGGGCAGGATGAATTGATAGCGGAGTTATCGAAAGCCAACCCACATTTGGTTGCCGTGATGATAAGCGGTAATGCGTATGCCATGCCTTGGTTGAAACAGGTACCCGGTATACTTCAGGCCTGGTATGGAGGTACAGAGAGTGGGAATGCCATCGCATCGGTATTGTTTGGCAAGGCAAATCCTTCGGGAAAGTTGCCGGTAACTTTCCCTGTCCGGCTTGACGATGTGGCAGCGCATGCATTAGGAGCTTATCCCGGAGATGGAAAGACGGTCGAATACAAAGAGGGTATTTTTGTCGGTTACCGGTGGGTTGAAAAAGAAAAAATCAAACCCAACTATGCTTTTGGGCATGGCTTGAGTTACACGACATTCAAGTATGGGAATGTAACCGTTGATAGGAAGGTTGTGGATGCGACAGGACGTTTGACTGTAACGGTACCTGTTACGAATACAGGGTCGCGAGAAGGATCAGAGGTGGTTCAGTTGTATGTCAGCGATCTGAAATCTTCCTTGCCTCGTCCGGTAAAGGAATTGAAAGGGTTCCGCAAGGTCAAATTGGCTCCGGGGGAAACTGCCAATGTATCCTTTACGATAGATAAGGAAGCACTGAGTTTTTATGACCCGGCGCAGCATGGCTGGGTGGTTGAACCCGGCAAGTTCCAGGTGTTGGTCGGCTCGGCATCGGATGATGTCAGGGCGAAAGCTATGTTTGAGTTGCAATAAAATATAGGTTTATGGATAAGAAAAGTATATTTTGTGGATTGTTATCTTTGCTTCCCTTTCTGGCAAAAGGAGAGGTGGCAGAAGAATATAATACTAAGGTGAAAGAGGTCATTGTGATTTGTAAGACCCATTTTGACATTGGCTATACGCATCGGGTGGATGATGTGGTGAACTATTATCAAACGGACATGATCGACCGTGCCATTAAAGCTATGGATGCTTGTGCCGATCTGCCCGAAGAACAACAGTTTGCCTGGACGATCCCCGGGTGGGTCTTGTCGAAGACGATGGAAGACTGGGATGGGCAAACGCCTCAGCGTAGGCAGATATTGGACGATAAATTCAGGTCGGGGAAGATTATCTCGCATGCGTTGCCTTTCACGCTAATCTCTGATATTTGTGGAGTGGAGGATATGGTACGCGGACTGGGCTTTTCGTCTGCGTTGAATCGTAAGTATGGTTTGCCTTTGTCACACTCTGGCAAGATGACCGACGAACCGTCGCAGACAGGAGCTTTGGCGACGGTATTGGCTCATGCGGGTATCCGATTTTTGCATATCGGTTGTAACTGGCCGAGTGGGTTTGTTAAAACACCGGGATTGTTTTGGTGGGAAGGACCGGATGGCTCGCGGGTGATGACATTGTACTCTGCCAGTTACGGAACAAACTGTGCCGTGTGTCCTGTAGAATGGCAGGGACCGAATGATCCGATGATGGGAGTAAACCTGATGCCGGCAAAAGATTGGCCTTATACGGTTTGGCCGGCTATTCTAGTGACAGGTGATAACTCGGGACCTCCTACGGCAGAACGAATTAAGGAATTGTTTCAGGAGATAAAAGAGAAAATGCCGGATGTGAATGTGCACATGGGAACGATGGATGACTTTTACGATGCTATCATGAAAGAAAATCCGCAATTGCCCGTGGTGAAGTCCGCTATGCCGGATACTTGGATACATGGGGTGATGTGTGACCCGGGTGGAATACGCCTGTTGCGGGAAACGCATTCATTGATACCGGCAGCAGAGGCGTTGCATACGCAATTGGGCTGTTGGGGTGTTGATACACCGGCGGTTTCGGATGAGATAGCTACAGCGTATGAAAAGATGGCTTTGTATGGCGAACATACGTGGGGCGGATCAAGACAAGTGAATGTTTACGGAAAGGCTTTTCAGCAATTATCGGCTGAAAAAAATGAAGATTTGGAAGCTTCGTGGGAAGATAAAACGAATTATGTGCGGAAAGCCTCCGACATCGCGCATTCGGTTACAGATAGGAACATGACGGCTTTGGCTACTCACGTGAAATGTAATAAACCCTCTTCCATAGTCTACAACCCGCTGCCTTGGAAGCGTTCGGATTGGATAGAGCTAGAGGGAAAGAAACTGTTTGTAAAGGATATCCCCGCAGGAGGATACCGGACTGTCCCGTTGAAAGAGGTAAGTACCAAAGAACAGAGATTGTCAGGCAACACACTTGAGAATACCTACTATAAAATCACTTTCGATGCGGAACGAGGATGTATCACTTCCTTGATAGATAAGAAGAGCGGACGCGAGTGGATAGACCCGAAAGCCGAACAGGGCTTCGGACAGTATCTGAATGAGCGGTTCACGTATGAACAAACGTTGGATTATACGATGACTTACCAGCAAGGACGAGCTAAAGATTGGGCACATCCGGGTATTTGCAAACCGGGTATGGTGTCGGAAAAAGAGGTCCCTTATCGAGCCGCATCTCCCCAACAAGGTGTGTTGAAGATGACTGCTGAGGGTGACGTGCAAATAGCCGAACTGGCTATGCCTTCCGACCGCTCCAACCATCTTCCGGCTTCTGTATTGCGTATCTCTTTGTATAAAGACCAGCCGTATGTGGATATGGAAATCACCATACAGGATAAAGCGAAAGACAATTGGCCGGAGGCGGACTGGCTCTGCCTGCCTTTCCGGATCGAGCAGCCGGAGTTCAATGTTTACCGGCAGTTAGGCGTGATGAATCCGGCAACGGACATTCAATCGGGAGCAAACCGGCATCTGTATGCGGCTGAATATGGTGTAACCATTACCGGTCGGGATGGAGCTGGAATGGCAGTATGTCCGCTCGATCATCCGTTGATCAGTTTGGGAGTTCCCGGATGTTGGAAATATTCAGATGATTACGTACCGGAACAGCCGGTTGTCTATCTTAATTTGTATAATAACCAGTGGAATACGAATTTCCGTTATTGGTATCCTGGTACGTGGAGTTCCCGGGTTCGTATTTGGACGATAGAAGAAGGTACTACTCCGGAAGAAAGATCCCTGCTGTTTGTGACTTCAGCTTTGGAAGCGCGTAATCCATTACAAGCCGTATCTGTAAAAAAGAATGAAGGAAATCTTCCTGCTGCCCAATCGGGTATAGAAGTCTCTCGTGCGGGAGTGACAGTCACCGCATTTGGTGCCGATCCGGATGGAAATACAGGAACATTACTACGCGTTTGGGAACAGGTTGGAGTTTCAGGAAAACTAATGGTCACGTTGCCAAAAGGGATGAATGCCTCACTTGCCGTACCGGTAAATTTGCGTGGGGAAAAGAAAGGAGACCCTATCCACATTAAATCCGGAAAGTTTGAACTGGAATTGGGAGCTTATGCGCCTGCCAGTTTTATATTGGAATAATCTTCTATAAGTATTATTCTTTTTGAGACTTTCTGAATCGTTGCGGTGACATCCCATAGCGTTCTTTGAATACACGGGTGAAGTATTGGTTGGAACTGAATCCACAGTCGAAGGCGATATCGATAATATTCTTGTCAGCAGATTCTTTCAACTGCTGACAAGCTTTTTCTAATCGTATATCGTTTAGATATTTCATGGGGGAGCGGTTCGTGATCTCCTGACAATATTTAGAAAATTGCGTGACACCCAATCCGCAATATTCAGCCATATTTTCGAGAGTCCAGATCTGTGCATACAGGGAGTCCAGTTCTCCCAGAAAAATATTGACACTTCGTTTACTGCTGATTAACTTCTCATCAAAGGAAACGGATTCTTTCTCAAACAGTTCTAAAAGAGAAATTAAAATACGATTAACACATATTTTAATTTTGGAATCAAGATAAGGAGTATCGTTTTGCAGAATGGTCTGTCCCAACTCTGCAAAACAATCCTTCAATGTGTTATTCGTTTTCCAGACAGGTTGCTCATTGAGTTGAAGAATTCGGGTCAGTTTGGAAAGGTTGGGCTTGGATAGTACAATCCAGTCTGGCCAGATCCAATCCTGATGAGGGAAACGGACACCGACATCGATGATGAACCAATGAAGCTTGGAACGTCCTATATGTCCGATTTTATGGCGAAGCCAGGGACGTGTGATCGATAGATATTGAGGATGAAGCGGTAATATCTCATCTCCTATAAAAAGGTCGACCTGCCCGGCTTCAAGGAAACAAATCTCAATACCTTCATTGTAATGCCATTCCAGATCCCATGATTGCTGCTTGGTTGCATTCCAGTAGCCGATTGATTTAATATTTTCCAGTTCATTTTCTTTCAGGCGAATACCAGGATAATGATCTCTGGCAAGAGTGTGCATTTCTATCTCCTGTTGTCTGGTCGCATTCTCTAAAGGAGCGCAACAATCGGGACTATATATTTTGCCATCGATGTCAAAATAAATGGGTGTATTTTTCATAAGCTATCGATAAATCATTGCATATTCTTTCACTGAAAAAAAAGGAAATCAAATGTAATAATTATTTTATTTCTTTGCCAAAGAAGATATAGACATAAATTCAAAGTTCTTTAGATTGTATGTATATCATAGATGCTAATCAACTATTTAACATGGTATAGTTATTTGAAGTTTGATAGAGATCTTTTTTTATGATTAGCATGTGGGCACGCCATAAGGATCTCAATATCCGGCGTGCCCCTTAATAATTTTATTTTTTATGACAGGAGATTAAACAAGTTGCGATATGAAAAATAAACAATGCTTTTTTTCGGTGTTATATATGTTTTTGTGTTTGACATTATTATCGATGTCAGTCGATGCCAAACCAATACAGGTTCTATTATTGAGTGGAGCCAATAATCATGATTGGCGTAGTACGACACCTTGTTTGGAACGTTTGTGTGAGCATTATCCGGATATACGGGTGACAGTGACTAATTGTCCTGATACATTGAATACCGAAATGCTGAAAGGTAAAGATGTAATAGTGAGTAATTGGAATACATTTCCGGAGAATACTTTTATGTGGAACAAAGAATCGAGGCAAGCATTGGAACAGTTCGTCAGGAATGGCGGGGGATTTGTTACGGTCCATGCCGGGAGCTGCTCGAACTATGACTGGGACTTTTTTCTGCAGTTAACCGGTGGCCGTTGGGGGAAAGACACCCATCATGGTGCCATAGAAGACTTTGAAGTGAAAGTCGCTAAGGAACATCCGATAACAAAGGGAATTACGTCTTTTCAGTTTCGGGATGAATTATGGGAAAGCGTGGAATGGAGTAAAGGTGTTGAGGTACTTTGTACGGCAAGGGCCTCGTCCGGAGTAGATGAGCCGGTTGCGGTAGCCAAGCAAATAGATCGCGGCAGAAGTTTTTTTCTGGTGTTAGGCCACGATGCTGAGATTATGCAACAACCAATGTTTGAGAAATTACTGATCAGAGGCATTCGTTGGACTGCAGGAAAGAAGATAAAGTAATAACAACTTAAAAAATAATACAATTATGGCAATGAAAGTAGGATGTTTTGCACTGGTGAATGCGTTTTCTACGCTTCCGCAGCAATTGGCGCAAATTAAAGAATGGGGATTTAAGTATGCGGATGTGACCGATACGTCCGATGGTGCTTGCCTGGGGGCTGAATATGGTTTTACGTCGATGGCGAGCTTGGATGCCAATCCCTTTGATTTGAAAAGAATGTTCGAAACGTATGGCATAACGATGACCGGTGTGTGTGCCCATGCAAATCTTTTAGACCCGGCGGCTCCGTTCCGTTATGGAACTTCACAGTTGATGAAGGCGGTAAAACTGGCGGCATTGATGGGGGTAAAACATGTGGTAACGGCAGAAGGTGAACCACAAACGCCTTTCGGTAAGAACCTGTCTCATCAAGAGGCCATCTTCTCGGTAGTTGAAAAGCTGTACGAACCGCCACGGTTGGCGGAAGATTTGGGTGTCACCATCTTGTTGGAGCCTCATGGTTATTTGACGGACGATGCGGATAGTTTTGCTGAAATTATCGAACGGTGTAATTCCAAGGCTTTGGGCTTTAACCTGGATACCGGTAACTTGTGGCTGGGCGGCGGTGATTCATTGGAATACATCAAACGGTTCGGCCATCTGATAGGCCATGTCCATTGGAAAGACCTCTCGGAAGAGTTCGTCCCTTTGCGTGGGAAGATATTCGGTTGCGGCATGTCTGTGACTCCGCTGGGCAAAGGGGTTTGCAACGTGGCAGAGGCTTACAAAGCATTGGTGGAATTGGGCTATGACGGCTATTCTACTTTGGAGATTGCCGGTGAGGAGAGCGTCCTTGAAAGTTATGAATTTTTGAAATCCATGGGAGCTGAATGAAGTATAATTAAAGTATAACATATCGATATGAAGAGAAGAGATTTTTTAACGGGTTCTGCTTTGGCGGGTACATCTTTATTGATGGGTGGCAGTGTGGCCGGTGGTGCCATGCTTACAGGTTGTACGGATAGTGGAAAATCCGGTGGTGTCAATGATTTTGTGTTGAAATCACGTGAAGAGCTGGGGCTTCCTCTTTCTTTGCGTAAAGCGGTGGATGGCAAGCCGCTCCGTGCCGGACTGATCGGCTGCGGCGGTCGTGCTACCGGGGCAGGGACACAGTTTATACAGGCTGGCGACGGGCTGTCGGTTGTGGCTTTGGCAGAAGCGTTACAGGAAAGATTGGACGGTGGGTTGAAATACTTCAACGAGAAGATGAAGCAAAACATCTCCAAAGACCATGCTTTCTTAGGCTTTGATGCTTATAAAAAGGTCATCGCATTGCCCGAAGTCGATGTGATCATTGCTGCCGTTCCGCCCCGTTTCCATCCGGAAATATTCAAGGCTGCCGTGGATGCCGGTAAGCCTGTCTTCATCGAGAAGCCGTTCGCTGTGGATGCTGCCGGTGTACGTACGGTTTTGGTTGCCGCCAAACAGGCCGACCAGAAAGGGTTGTCTGTCTGCTGTGGTACCTACCGCCGCCACATGAACAACTACATCGAAACCTACCGCCGGGTGGCTTCAGGTATGATTGGCGAGATTGTTGGTGGGGCTTGTTATTGGAATACCGCCCGTACTTGGTATCGTGACCGTCGTCCGGAGTGGAGCGACACGGAACATGTGCTTTACAACTGGCTGAATTACCCGTTCATGGGAGGTGATTGTATTAACGACCACCAGATCCATAACATTGATGTCGTCAGATGGTTTATGGGTGACAAGACGCCTATGAGGGCAATAGGTCAAGGTGCTAAGATACGCCCTTCGCTCGGCAATAAATATGATTTCTTTATGGTCGATTATGAGTTTGAGAACAATATCCACATTATCAGTTCGACAAGGCATATCGACCAATGTTCGGACCTTATCGGCGAAGTGGTACGGGGTACCAAAGGTAGCTCAAACTGTAGCGACACCATTTGGGACGAGAAGGGAAATGTCATCTACAAATACGAACCGGAGAAAGACGAGAACGGAAAACCGATAGATGATTACAGTGGTTTCCAGCAAGAGCATATCGATTGGGTGACATCTATCCGCGAGAACAAGCCATTCAACGATGCGAATAACATGGCTAACTCTACGTTGGCATGTATCATGGGACGCGAATCGGCCTATACAGGCAAGACCTATACATGGGATCAGATATTGGTGGATCAGAACCTGCTGGGACCGGACATCACGCAGCCCGGCTTCAAGATTCCGGAAGAACATCCGTTGCCAGGTAAAGCTACTGAACCGCACAAGGATACGAAGATATCGGTTTATTGACCTTTTGATAAATGTAAAGGGGGGACAGGTTGCATTCTTTTGAAATGAGAATGTCTCAAAAGTCACACTATGGCACGTAGATGACGTAGATCGGTCAGATGAGCATAGATGAATAAATTAAAATCAATCAATAATCTGTGTTCACCTGTTTAATCAATGTCATCTGTGTGCCATTTAGTGTATTTTGACACATCCTTTTGTATTATCACTATTGTGCAACCAAAAAACACCGATGAGGAAATGCTGACTTTAAACTAGATCTCTTAATGTTTTCAGTACATAAAGTGGGTAACTGAGATATTTTGTATATCTTTATCCCCCGTTAGCGATATTGTTATGAAGGAGAGCACTGAGATACAAACGTTTAATCATCTGTTTACGAACTACAAAGATCGCTTTGTTCATTTTGCAAGGACGTATGTGGATGACAGGATGATGGCTGAAGATATAGCCGTTGAAAGTCTGATGTACTATTGGGAAAATCGTCGGAAACTCGATGCTCATACCAATGTGCTGGCATATATATTGACTGTTATCAAGCATAAATGTCTGGATCATTTGCGACAATTACGCGTTCAGGAAGATTATGAGGAATATGTGAAAACTAATGAGACCCGTAAGTTGAATATCCGTATCACCACTTTGGAAGCTTGTAACCCCGAACGGATCTTTTCAAAAGAACTACAGGAGCTGGTTGATAAGGCATTGTTGTCCCTTCCCCCACAAACCCGAGATATTTTTACAAGGAGCCGCTATCATAACCAAAGTCATAAAGAGATAGCCGATGCATTGGGTATCTCTACTAAAGCAGTGGAGTTTCATATTACCAAAGCATTGAAGGTGCTTCGCGTTGCATTGAAAGATTATTTACCTGCATTGTTTTTCTTTGGTATTTGTTAGTAGACCGATCTTTTCCCTTTTAATGAATATTTATTTCAAAAAAGTTCACTTTTCCGTTAGGGATGTTTCCGGCTGGAACGCTTTATATATAGAACGATGAAAAAGATGCAAAAAGAAACATTATATAAATACTTTGAAGGTATCGCTTCTTCGGAAGAAGAAGCGGCTGTTTACCGTTGGCTGGATGCCTCTTCTGAAAACGAAGAAGAGTTGCTGAAGGAGCGCGAGTTCTTCGATGCAATGATCTTGGCCGGAAGTGCAGATGAAAAGGCAGCAGGAGAGAAGCTGGCATTGGATGCGAACAGAGGACCGTTTATTCGTCCCTGGATGCGCGAAGTACTGAAAGTAGCCGCCGTTGTGGCAGTGACGGTAGCTTGTGGATTATACTTCTATGTATCAGAAAAGAAAGAACTGTTGGCTGCAATGAATACGATAACGGTTCCGGCAGGACAACGGGTAAACCTTACATTATCGGATGGGACGACAGTTTGGTTGAATGCCCGTTCAGAGATGGTTTATCCGGCAGTTTTCTCCGGAGCGAAACGTGAGGTGAAGCTGGATGGCGAAGGATACTTCGAAGTAAAACATGATAAGGAATCTCCTTTCGTGGTTCATACCCGGAAATGTGATATAGAAGTATTAGGGACGAAGTTTAACGTGGAGGCCTATTCGGATTCAGAAGAGTTTTCAACATCCTTGATGGAGGGATCTGTGAAAGTGACGGATAATTCCGCTGTCTCAACTTCAGTCCTTTTGAAACCGGATCAGGAGGTTCATATGAAAGATGGCCGGTTGTTAGTTTCATTCATTGATGATTATGATCATTTCCGTTGGCGGGACGGATTGGTTTGTTTTGACAATATCGCTTTTAATGAGTTGATGAAACGTTTCGAAAAATGTTACGGTATATCTATTGTTGTAGAAAATAAGAAGCTGGAAGAATATTCGTGCAGCGGTAAATTCCGTATTTCCGACGGATTGGATAATGCGTTACGAATTTTGCAGCGGAATGCTAAATATACGTTTGAAAGAAACGATGATAATACCATTGTTTATATAAAATAAGTCTAATTAAAAATGAAACAGCCTATGGAACATGAAAAGCAGAGTTAATCTTAAAGAAGAAAGTTAATCTTAAAATGAAATGCCGACAAGTGTCCCCACACCCATCGGCATCCAATTAACACAGTTAAAAATAAATGTATTAATCAATTAGCAACAACAAAGATATGAATAAAAAATTCTTATCGTGGGTTTTCTATGACAAAACCCAACGGTGTAAACACTTTTTTAGAATCATGAAGCTAACCACTTTATTCCTGTTCGTGTTAATCTTCTGTCTACATGCAGAAAACACTAATTCGCAGAATGTCAGGGTTACTGTAAAACAAAATAATACGGAACTATCCAGTGTTTTAACTGACATAGAGAAGCAGACAGATTATTTGTTTGTTTATGACAAATATGTCAATGTGAACCGTAAAGTGTCGGTAAACTTGAATAAAAAGCCTCTTGAGGATGTCTTGAGCCAGTTATTTAACGGTACAGATGTGAAATATACAGTAGATGGTTCGTATATAATATTGTCACCTAAGACTGAAACAGGACATATTGCATCGTTGATAACTCAACAAAAAAAAATTGTAACTGGAATGGTAAAAGATAATTACGGAGATCCGGTTATTGGGGCTAATATCATAGAAAAGGGAACGACAAATGGAGTAATAACCGATATCAATGGTTCTTTCAGTATTAACGTGCCGGAGGGAGCCGTACTACAAATATCATATATTGGATATCTTTCTAAAGAACTGAAAGTTGGAAATGAAACTTCTTTTGATATTGTCCTTCAGGAAGATAATCAGACTTTGGATGAGGTTGTTGTGGTTGCCTACGGTACACAAAAAAGATCAAATCTAACTGGTTCAGTAGATGTTGTCCGTTCCAAAGATTTGGAAAATCGTCCGGTAACCAGCGCCAGTTCCATGTTGCAGGGTAAAGCGAGTAGTATAACTTTTTCTACTCCGTCCGGCGGAAATACACCTGGAAAAAATCCAACCATCCAAATACGTGGACAAGCAGCCCTGAATGAATCGACTCCTCCTCTCGTCGTAATCGATGGAATACCTTCAGAGATGGCTGATTTTAATGCCTTAAATCCGAATGATGTAGAAAGTATTTCAGTTCTGAAAGATGCTGCAGCATCAGCCGTGTATGGAGCACGTGCTCCATACGGTGTTCTTATGATCACGACCAAAATGGGACGAAGAAACGAAAAGCCGACAGTTACGTATGGTGGAAATTACGGAATAGTAAATCCTGTTAATATGCCAAGAATGGCAGATTCCTATACTTTTGGATTATTAAAGAACCAATCAAAAATCAATGCTAAAATGCCAAGAGCATTTACTGATGATAAATTGGATTTGATTTTAGATAATATTCAAAACCCAGGTAAATATACGCTATTGGATTTGGTCCCAGGAGAAGGTAATGACTGGGGATGGGGAAATAAATCTTATTGTAATAACGACTTTATTGATATTTGGTTGCGGTCGTCTTTTCGTCATCAACATGACTTATCTGTAAGAGGAGGAAATGATAAGACGTCTTATTTTGTTTCTACTGGATATGTTTATCAGCCTGGTATTTTTAATTTTGTTGAAGATATAGATAACTATTCGCGTTTTAATATAAATGGAGGGTTAGAGACAGATATTACTTCTTGGTTGAAATTGACTTATCGTTCTCGTTATTCTTATGAGACGACTAAAGAGCCCTGTTTTGAAAATAACTGGGGACGAAAAGCTGTTTATGATTTTGCATATGGTGCATGGCCTGTTACTCCTGTGAAAAATCCAGATGGGTATTATAATGAAGGAAATCGAATAGGTACGGGTGTAGGAGCTGGAAATAAAACAGATTTGCAGCATCGTTTAGATAATATTTTATCTTTAGATTTTAATTTAGCAAAGGGATGGACTGCACATGTTGATGGTACCTGGAGAATGAACTTCCGGGATTATCAGACATTACGAAAACCTGTTTATGGTCTGAGACCCTCGGGAGATCAATTTACTTTCGGAGGAACTGAATCTTCATTGGCTAAGCAAACAGATATGAATCGTTATTGGACTATACAGGGATATACTGCTTATGAACATCAGATTAAGAAACATAATTTCAGAGTCCAGTTGGGTGCTCAGGCTGAGGAAAATATTTACAGAGAATTGTCTGGTACTGCAAAGGATTTGTTTGTTCCGGATATGGATGCCGTATCGATAGCTCAGGGTATACGAACTTTTGATGATAAAATAAACGATTGGGCAACCGCCGGTTTTTTCGGTAGAATAAACTATAATTTTGATGAACGTTATTTTGTGGAATTGAATGGACGTTATGATGGGTCCGGAAGATATTCAAAAGGTTCGCAATGGGGATTTTTCCCTTCTGCATTTGCTGCATGGAATATCAGTAATGAAAGTTTTTGGACGGGAATCAAAGATATCATAAACTTTTCAAAATTGAAAGCTTCGTATGGGACTTTAGGTAATCAGGGTAATTCGGCAGGATACCTGCATATTCCGACAATGGAAGTTGCATCTGAGTCTAATTGGATATTCAATGGAAGTCGTCTTCCTTATGTAAAAACTCCGGGTATTTTGAATATGTTCAGGACTTGGGAAAAAATTACAACTTTAGACCTTGGTCTGGAGATGAGATTACTTGATAGTCGGTTGTCTGCAGAACTTGGATATTTTAATAGACGTTCGTGGGATATTATAGGACCTCCAACTCCTAAAGCTGCTGTCCTTGGAACAAGTGCACCACAAGTGAATAATGCCGAGTTTACGACGAAAGGTTTTGAAATGCAATTGAGTTGGAGAGATCAGATTAATGAAAGATGGGATTATAGTGCATCCCTGAATTTAGCAGATGCTCGTAGCAAAATTACTAAATATAATACATCTTCTAATTCTTTTGGTCAGACATCTGATGGAAAGGAAAAATGGTATGTAGGAAAAGAATTTGGAGAGATTTGGGGATACAAAGCAGAAAGATTCTTGACTAAAGATGATTTTGACGAAAATGGAAAGCTCTTGGTCGATCAAAGTAAGATTCATGCAAACTGGTATCCGGGAGATGTCAAATATGAAGATTTGAATGGAGACGGAGAAATAACGCCAGGTAATTCAACAGTAGAAGAACCGGGTGATAAGAGGATTATAGGTAATTCAACTCCACGATTCAGATATGGTATAAATCTGTCAACGGGCTATGAATTTGAAAAAGCTGGACGTTTAGATTTGTCTTTATTTTTTGAAGGTGTAGCGAAGAGGGATGTATTTATGAATGGTTCTTTCTTTTTCTGGGGTACAGGCGTAAGTAATTCGTTTGCCAGTTCAGTATTCAATAATGATAAACATATGGATTTCTATCGTGATGAAACAACAGAAGCACGTTTACTTGAATATATGGGAGAAAATATTAATTCATATTTCCCACGTCCTTATGATAATGCTGAAGGAAACAAGAATTTCCAGGCAAGTACAAAATATTTATTGAATGGAGCCTATATTCGCCTGAAGAATTTACAATTGACCTATACTTTACCGAAGCATCTGATCTCAAAAGTGGGAATGACAAATTGTCGAGTTTATTTTTCAGGAGAGAATTTGTTCGTGTTGTCTGGATTACCTTCTTATATAGATCCGGAAAATGTTAGTGGAGGTAGAATGTATCCACAACAGGCTGTTTATTCTTTTGGTGTTAATGTTAGTTTTTAATTACATAATCATAGAAAATAGTTATGGCAAATATATTTAAGAAAATGAAGATTGTTCATAAAAATCTTCTTTTAATTCCGTTAGCATTTGTTGCATTTTGTTCGTGTGATGATTTTTTGGATAGAAAACCTTTAGATGAAGTCTCTCAATCAACTTTCTGGAAAACACCGGGACAGCTAGATTCTTATATTTTAGGTAAGTATGACTGGCTTCCTGGATCATTGACAGATTGGGGATTAGGTTATTATGTGGATGACCAAAATTCAGATAACATGGTTATCGGGATGAATCACCCGACTTGGATGAATGGAGAGGATAATACGACTCCAACCAGTGGCGGAAACTGGAAATGGGAAGCCATTCGGGAGATAAATATGTTTTTTGATAATTATGCATTATGTGAATCACCTTTTAGTGCTTATGCTCAAACGTATGGTGAAGCATGTTTCCTGAAAGCTCTTAAATATCATGAATTGGTGAGAAATTTCGGGGATGTGCCCTGGTATTCATCAGTCATATCGGATACAGACGAGGAGATGTTAAACAAAGCACGAGATCCACGTTCGCTGGTTGTTGATTCTATTATGAATCTAATCGATCAATCGGTTGAACATTTAGGTCTTCGGAGTGCAGTGGGGGTAAATCGAATTAATAAAGAAACTGCACTCATCTTTAAATCCAGAGTAGCGTTGTTTGAAGCGACATGGGCAAAATATCATGCAGGTAGTCCTTCTGCGTCGGATGTGGATGCTGATAAATATTTTCGGAAAGTGATTGAAGCCTATGATCAGTTTAAACAACTTTGTGGGGGATTCGAAGGTAAGCTTTATTCAACAGGACATCCGGAGTCGGATTACTATAATCTATTTAATCGGTTTGATTATGCAGATGTTCAAGAGGTCACTTTAAGTAAGAAATATTCAGAGGCCTTAGGTATTAAGAATAATGTAAATGTACAGGCCTGGTGGTATGGCTATTATAATTGTTCATATACCTTAGATCTTATACGTAGTTATTTGTCAAAGGATGGTAAATCGATTGATATAATGGATAGAGCTGTTATTGGAGAAACAGGTGCAGCTTATTTGTCGGAGTTAGCTTCAAAACTTGATCCTCGTTACCGACAAAGTGTATTTACTCCCGGTGATTTATTGAATACTGTTACCCCTGGTTTTATTGATTCATTATTTACGGTACCTCAGATACATATGTCGGAAGCTAGTCGTAATACAACAACTGGATTTGCTCCTAAAAAAGCACATAATCCGGAGGGTCCGCTTCAAAATCAGACTGATCCTTTAGTTTCTGGTATTTCATTCAGAATTCCGGAGTTAATGCTGAATTATGTGGAAGCATATGTGGAATTAAATGGAACATTTCCTGATTTGTCGGATAATATCGATTTATTACGTAAGCGTGTTGGGATGCCTACTTTAACAGAAGTTAAGCCACGGGTAGAATCATGGTGGCCTGATTATGGATATTCGATTTCTGATAATTTGGCAATTATACGACAAGAACGTCGCATAGAATTGGCTGGAGAAGGTTATCGAAGAGGTGATTGGAAACGATGGAGAGCTCATAAACTTTTTGATGGAAAACGTCCGAAAGGATATAGATATAATCAGGATGATTACATTAAATTGGGTTTAAAAATTCCAACTATACCTGTAGATGCTGATGGTTATTTAGACCCGTATGCTGTGAGCTTAAATGGAGGCACATTTAAATTTAATGCAGGGCGTGATTATTTAAGTCCGATTCCAATGGATGAAATGCTTATTAATCCTAATTTGAAGCAAAATCCGGGTTGGGATTCTCCTAAATAAAATATGACAGAGGGTGTTTCAAATGGTAAAGATGGAACACCCTCTAATAAATTAAGAAAGAAATTTTCTATTGTATATCATATAAATTTATAAAATACGGTTACGATGATACTTGATAAAAACATATTATTGACAACCTTGGGTTTATTGACACTCCATACAACAGTGCAAGCAAGTGATAAGCCGAATGTGATTTTTATTTTGGCAGATGACATTGGATATGCTGATTTCGGTTGCTATGGAGCCAAACAAATAAAGACTCCTAATCTTGATAAATTAGCTCGAATCGGAGTGAAATTTACCAATGCGTATTCACCAGCATCGACATCAACGCCTTCTCGTTATGCCTTACTTACTGGAGAATATGCATGGCGGGCTGGGGCCCATATTTTACCAGGGGATGCTCCGTTATTGATAGATACTCAAAAAAACAATTTGCCAAAAACATTTCAACAAGCAGGGTATCGTACTGGTATTGTTGGAAAATGGCATTTGGGGTTAGGTAGCAGAGAGAATAAAGTTGATTTTAATAAAACGATAGTGAATGGTCCTAAAGAAGTTGGATTTGATTATTCTTATATTTTCCCGGCAACCAATGACCGTGTACCATGTGTTTATATTGAAAATGGGAATGTAGTCAATTTATCTAATGAAGACCCTATACAGGTTTCTTATAATCATAAAATTGGAAATAATCCAACAGGAAAAGAAAATCCGGAATTATTGACTCTTCAGCCGAATTTGGATCATGATGGTACTATTGTTAATGGAATAAGTCGTATCGGTTGGATGAGTGGTGGAACAAACGCTTTGTGGAAAGATGAGGAGATGACGGATGTTTTTTTAGATAAAGCTTTACAATTTATTAAAGATCAAAAGGACCATCCTTATTTTCTTTATTTTGCTACTCATAATGCCCATGAGCCACGGATTCCATCTCCTAAATTTAAAGGTAAATCAAAAGCTGGTATTTATGGTGATGTAATTGAAGAATTCGATTATATAGTAGGAGAGGTAATTAAGACTTTGAAAGAAAGTGGAGAATTTGACAATACGATTATTATTGTTAGTAGTGACAATGGTCCAAAGGTAAAAGAGGGGTATGACGATGGTGCTTTGGATAATTTAAACGGACATAATCCTTATTGGATTTTAAGAGGGGAAAAGGGAGCATTAAATGAAGGGGGAGTTCGTGTCCCGTTTATTTTCAGTTGGCCTCAAAAAGTAAAGAAAGGTTTCATTCAAAATCAACCGTTTTGCTATCTTGATATGTTAGCTACTTTTTCTGGAATGTTGGGATTTAAAGAAGAAAATTTGTGTATGAATGACAGTAGAGATGCTTCTCAACTATTTTTTAATTGTCAAGCAGATATCTATCGCCCATATTTAGTTGTTCAGAATAATGGGAGAAATATTGCTATACGGTCTGGAGAGTGGAAATGGATTCCTGCTCAAAGTAATCAAAATGAAGAATTATATAATCTGAAAAACGATCCGTCTGAATTACATAATGTAATGCCTGCTTATTGGAAGATTGCTTTAGATTTGAAAAGGCAAGTTTCTGAATTGTCACAAATTAGAAATAAAGAGTAATCCAAGCTTATATTAATATAAATATTCTTTACACATGGAACTAACAACAAAAAAGGATTACGAAGAATGTGTAAATCGTATAGAAGCATGGTTTGCCGGAGAAATTTTGGATAGGGTTCCTATTCGTTTTCATAGACACAATGCGGAATATGATGTGATACATCAGAGTAACCATCAGACGTTGGAAGATCGTTGGATGGATGCTGAATATCAGGTGGATTGTTTTAAAGCAGAAATACAAGGACATCGTTTTAATGCAGAAACATTCCCGATGTTTTGTCCTAATCTGGGACCGAATGTGTATGCTGCTTTTCATGGCGGGGAGATGGAGTTTGGAGAAACTACATCCTGGTACCATGAAATCATTCAGGATTACGAACGTGATCTTCCTTTACTGCAGTTTTCCAAAGAGAATAAGTATTATAAAAAGATATTGGAGCTGACTCATGTCGCTTTGGAGAAATGTCAGGGCGACTATCTGGTGGGTTATACAGATTTGCACCCGGGAATGGATTGTGCTTTGGCTTGGCGGGGAGTGAATAACCTGTGTATGGACTTGGTGATGGATCCTGAAAATACTAAAAAACTGATGGATTTGTCAACTGCTCATTTTTTGGAAGTCTACAATGAATATGACACAATTTTGAAAGAACATAATATGCCTTCCGGGGCCTGGATGAATATTTCGGTTAATGGAAGGATGCATATACCTAGCGCTGACTTTTCCTTTATGATATCTCCGGCTGATTATATAAAATGGGGTTTGCCTATATTGGAACAGGAAGTGAAAACAATGACACATAATGTTTATCATGTAGACGGGAAAGGTGTTGCCAATCATATAGATGCCATCTTGAGTGTTCCAGAAATACAATGTATACAATGGGTTCAGGGAATGGGAGATGATTATCCTATTATGCAGCATTTGGATTTTATCCGTTATGTTCAATCCCGTAAAAAAGGTATTATTGTGGATTTGGCTAAGGAGGATTTGGATGAATACATGGAAATAATGTCTCCGGATCATACCTTTTTATGGATTGCCACTGAATCTGAAGAGGAAGAATTTGATATAATGAAGAGAGTAGAAAAATGGTGTCGTAAATATTAAAATAGAATTACAATGAAGAAGAATACATTTATATTGTTAGGAGGTTTATTATTAGGGTGTGTAACTGCCCTTAGCGCTCAAACCCTTCCGGCGAATTTTGAAAAGCATTTAAAATCCGCCTCAGTCTCCGTCTCCGGAGATACCTTGATCGCTTCTACCGGTAAGATGGAGCGTAAATGGATATTGAATGAGGCGGGACTTCGTACGGTATCAGTGAAGGACTTGTCTGTAAATAAAGAGTGGGGAAAGGAACAACCGAATGTTGTTTGCGATTGGGACTTGCCCGGAGCGATAACCCCGACATCTAAAGCCGTCTTAAAGGATATTGAAGCCAAAGTGAGCGATGATGATGGATTCATCAATGAACATTTGGAAATAGTTACAACATTTCAGTATGATTCGGCTCGTTTGGAACTTCAACATGTCGTTTGGCTTTTTCCGGATGCGAATGGTTTGCGGACGCAATTGCGGGTGAAGGCATTGGAAGGTTTTAAGTCGGAGGGCTTGCCGGAGAAGGAGACGAGTCGTAATTATTTTGGTCATACTTTGTCGGTGCCAAGTGGACGTGTGGAGTATCTGCCGTTGGATTATTCGGTGAAGAATCAACGCAGGTATTGGGGCTATTACAATAATCCGGGGTCTCGCCATGACCAAAGCCGGGATATGTTGAAAGAAGAGGTGGTTGTAGGTTATCCTGTGTTCCAGGATGAGGACATTAATTGGGCTAGTTGTGTTTCGTCCGAATACGAAAACGAAGGTGTGATTGTCGTTAAGGAATCTCATAAATGCGTGAACCAACAGGGACATAATACGGGAAGTTTCTACGCCGGCCCGAAAGGTTTGTTCGTTACCGGATGGGGATTGAATCCTAACGAGATTGTGCCCGATCGTTTCCGTGAGTGTTGGGCGAACTGGACAATTGTGTATTCCGGTGGAGAAGACGGTATGCAGTTGGCTTTAAAGAAATTCGATCGTACCCGTTATCCGGTATTTCCGGAACGGGATATTATGATTATAAACGATACTTGGGGACCGGCCAATCCGGGTGGAGGACAATTTGCCGCTGAGGATTATTTGTTAAAGGAGATTCCTCTTTTGGCTGATTTGGGTGTAGATGTACTTCGTATTGATGATGGATGGCAGATAAACCCTTGGGGTGGAGAAAAAGAAGTGTTCCGGCCAAGTTATGAGGATGGATGGAAGAATATTATTGAGGCTTGCAAGAAGAACGATGTTAAATTGGGTCTTTGGATTGCCATTCAAAGGGCTAAACAAAAGGATTTATTGTTGAACCTTAAGGAGGCGAATGTGGTTACCTGGAAAGTGGATTTTGACCATTTGAATAACCGCTCGGCTTTTGAAAATCGTTTCAAAGGAATCCGTGAGGTAATGAAGAATGCTTGGATGAAGACGCAGTTTTCCTTCTGCCCGGAGTATGATGATCCGCGATATGGCTGGTATTATGCAAAAGAATATGGTAGCATCTATTTCCAGAATATACAGGAGGCGTTGCCGGAACATCTGATCATGGTGCCTTATCATGTGTTGCGTCAACATTGGCTGATGAGTAAATATTTCAATAGTAATAAGTTGCAGGTCTTACTCCAGAACCCGAAGCGGGTCGATACACGCTATAGCGATGCGGACAAACATGGACATGGCTATTGCTTTGCCATGGGATTGCCGTTTATTCCAGTCTTTTTCCAGAGTGCACAATATCTGGATGAAGCTGGCCGGAAAGAGTTGAAATCTCTTATTTCCCTGTATAAGGAACATCGCGAGAAGATGTTTGACTGCTATAGTTTTCCGATAGGCGAGACACCGACTAATGCTAGTTGGGCAGGTTTCCAGTTTATCAATGACAAGCAGGATGAAGGCTATCTGCTTTTGTTCCGGGAGTTACATAATGGAGAGGTTAACAAACCGATTCAATTGAAATTCTTGGCAGGAAAGAAGTTGAAAATATCCAACTTGAAAAGTAAGCAGACAAAAGAAGTAGAGGTATCGAAGGATGGTTTTGTTACTTTTACAATCGACAATCCGGTAGATTATTCTTTCTTACAATATAAAGTGATGTAATAAGCAATAATAATCCACCCAATAGGCAATTATTTGCTATTTTGTATGCTCTAAAAGCTATTTACTTTTGTTGGTAATTTAAGGTAATATTGTACATTTTTGTGCAATCGAGAAGCTTATAAAACAAATATAAATAAACGATGAAGATATACCAACATTTAATACTTGGAGGGGTAGTGGCGATGTCGCTACTCCTCTCTTGTCAAAACGGTCCATTAATATTAACTGACCAGGGACGAAGTGACTATGTAATTGTAGTATCTTCGGATGTTACAGAAAGTGAACGACATGCCGCTAATGAGTTTAGCCGGTTATTGGCTTTGAGTAGCGGTGTTACTTTACCGGTGGTTTTGGATACGGAGTCTGACGGGCGGCATGAAATTTTGATAGGTGCCTCCTCGCATACCGATATTGATACAACCCAACTTGCAGAAGACGGATTTACGATTCGGACAGAAGGAAGACGCTTGTCGATTGTTGGTGGCAAAGATAAAGGAACATTATACGGAGTTTATTTTTTCTTTGATCAATATCTTGGATATCGTTGTCTTTCATCCGAGGTATTTGAGTATCCGAAACTTGAACAGGTTGAGGTTGGGAAGATAGATGATACACAGGTACCGGTTAATCTATTCCGTGATACGCATTATCGTGATGCGTTTGATCCGTTCTACTCTGATTGGCATAAGATCGATCATTGTACGTTAGACGGCGTGACGGATGGTGAATGGGGATATATGGTTCATACATTTGAATTGTTGGTTCCGCCTGCTGAATATTTTAAAACACATCCCGAATATTATGCGTTGATTGACGGAAAGAGGAATCCGGCTCAGTTGTGTCTTTCCAATCCGGAGGTATTTGATGTGCTGGTGAAGAATTTGGAAGATGCGATGGCTCAGTTTCCGAAAGCCACCTACTGGTCGGTCAGCCAGAATGACAACTATGGGTATTGCCGTTGTGAGAAATGTGCGAAACTGGATGAGCAGGAAGAGAGTCACAGCGGTTCAGTCTTGGATTTTGTGAATCGGGTGGCTGAGCGTTTCCCCGACAAAGTAATTTCAACGTTGGCCTATCAATATAGCCGTAAGCCGCCTCGCTCAATCGTTCCGCGTGAAAATGTGCAGATTATGCTTTGTAATATTGAGTCGGAGCGCCAAGCACCTATTGCTACCAATCCGAATGATAACTTTGGTGACGATCTTCGTGCTTGGGGTAAACTGACTCGGGATATTATGATTTGGGATTATGTCGTACAGTTTAGAAACCTGGTAAGTCCGTTCCCGAACTTACGGGTCTTGCAACCGAACATTCGGTTTTTCGTAGAGAATGGAACGAATGCCCATTTCCAACAAGGGAACCGGGAAATAGGCGGTGAGTTTTATGAATTGCGCCAGTATTTGATTGCTCGTTTGCTTTGGAACCCCAATTGCGACATCAATGCAGAAATGGATGATTTCTTGAAACACTATTATCACGAGGCAGCCCCTTATATCCGCCGGTATATTGATCTGATGCATGATGAACTGGAGGCTTCCGGTGAGAAGTTGGGTATCTTTATGAATCCGGAAGATTATTGCGAAAAAGGTTTTTTGCGGGATGAGTTGATGGAGCGTTACGAAGCTATATTTACTCAGGCAATGAAGGCCGTCGACGGACAACCGGAAATATTACAACGGGTGAAGGTGGCTCATATGCCACTTACGTATGCTTTGTTTAATATAGCGAAAAAAAGAGGAACGGCAGATAGGCGTTGCTTCGAACAGATAGATGGAAAATGGCGTACGCGTCCGGAAATTCTGACTCGTCTGGATGAGTTCGTTACCCTTTGCCGTGAGACAGGAGTTACACGTCTTTCGGAGTGGCATACGACACCGGATGAGTATGATGTACAGATGCATGAGTTCTTTCAGGGTATCCATTAAAGTAATGTAATACTAAAAACAACCTTTTATAGAATGAAAAATATAGTTTTATCAATACTAACACTATGGTTTATAAATCCCGGAGTATATGCAGACCAGGTTGTCTACTTGTCTCCTACGGGTAGTGACGATGGGAAAGGAACCGTCGAATCACCTTATTATTCACTGAATAAAGCGATAGATGGGCAGTTGGATAACCGGAGTGAAACGGATACTTTGTTTATAAAGGTGGCAACAGGCAACTATTATATGGATCGTCCTTTTGTTATTGATCGACCGTCTTCTCGTCCTATTATCATCCAATCGGACGGAGACGTAGGTAAACCTTGTTTCATAGGTGGTGTGTCTGTTAAGGGTTGGCAAAAATATGGAGATAAGTTATACCGGGCTTATGTGCCGGAGGTGACCCGTTATGGATTGGAGTTTGAGCAATTATATGTAAATGGAAAGCGGGCAATTCTGGCCCGTACTCCCAATACGGACTGGCATTATGTAAAAAGTTCTTCCGAGATTCCCTTTGTGAAGGGTGTCCGCTTTGCTGATTATGCCGTTCAGCGGATTAATCTCAATCAGGAAGACTGGCAGGAGATGAGTAAACTACAACCTTCCGATTTGCAACAGTTGAAATTCCGGTTTTATCACAAATGGGATATCACTCATAAACGTGCGGCCTATGTGGATGTCGATTCAGCTTTTATTTATGTGAATGGGAAGGGGATGCATCCCTGGAACCAGATACGGGAAGGTTCCCGCTATTTGATGTATGATTATATGGAAGCGTTGGATACACCGGGCGAATGGTATCTTGACAGGAATACGGGATATCTGTATTATATGCCTTATGAAGGGGAGAACATGGAAACTGCCGAGTCCTTTGTACCTTCGCTTGAACAGCTGGTTGTGTTTAAAGGGGAAGCCGGAAGTCCGGTGAAACATGTGACATTTGAAAACATCTCTTTTAAATATAGTTCCTATCGAATGCCGGAACATGGAGAAGAGCCTATGCAGGCGGCTGCCTTTACTAAAGCTGCGTTATCATTTGATTTCTCCGAATATATATCTTTGATCAATTGCGAAATAGGTCATATCGGAACTTACGCTGTCTGGTTCAGGCAAGAGTGTCACAATAATAAAGTGGAACATTGTTACCTGGCTGATTTGGGTGCTGGTGGTATTAAAATTGGCGAACCTTATTTCAGGTCAGATAATCGTAAGGTCACCAGCCATAATGTGATACATAATAATATCATAACGCATGTCGGACGTGAATTACCCAGTGGTATTGGAGTTGCTATCTTTCATAGTAGCGATAATCAAGTGACTCATAACGAGATTTCCGATCTATACTATTCCGGCGTTTCTGTCGGTTGGGTGTGGGGATATAATGACTCTCCGGATCTTTGGACACATCATCTCAATTTTAGGGGAGAAGCTGAGTTTTACCAGGCAAAACTGAAAAGTCCGGCTGTCAGGAATATCATCTCATATAACCATATCCATCATATCGGCTGGGGAGAACTGTCGGATATGGGAGCTGTTTATACGCTAGGTGAATCGGAAGGAACAAAGGTGACAAATAATGTCATACATGATGTCTTGTCTTATGACTATGGTGGATGGGGACTTTATACCGATGAAGGATCTACCGGTGTTGAGATGAGTAATAATCTGGTATATAGATGTAAAAGTGGTGGCTTCCACCAGCATTACGGCAAGGATAATAAGATAGAGAACAATATCTTTGCTTTCGGTCATTATTACCAGGCACAATACACCCGTGCCGAATCGCATTTGTCGTTCCATTTCAAGCATAATATTATCTTGCAGGAGCAGGGGGAAACATTGGCCGGTGCCTGGGAGACAGGTTTGTTGGATATTGATTCTAATCTGTATTGGCATTTGAACGGTGAACCGAAGTTTGGCAAATATGCATTCAAAGAATGGAAGAAGCTGAAAGAACCTCATTCCGTCTATGCCGACCCTCTGTTTAAGGCTCCTTTGTCGGATGATTATACCTTTTTATCTGCAAAGGCTGTTCGTAAAATAGGTTTTAAGCCTTTTGATTATTCGAAAGCAGGAGTTTACGGGAAAAAAGACTGGGTAGAGAAGGCCCGCCTGAGTCCGCAGACGTTGGATGACTTTCAACAGAAAAGTCGGGAACGATTGAAGAAATAACAAGATACAAACACTTTATAAGAAACAGAATGAATAAACGAATTCTATCAGGAGCCTTTCTGATCGCTCTATTGGGAATGTGCTCATCATGTACAAATAACGACTATACATTATCCTCACCCGACGGCAACCTGGTTATGCAACTCCGTCCGAATGAGGAGGGAGAGTGGACCTATTCTTTCCAGGCGGAAGGCACTCCGCTCATCAACGAATCTGAATTGGGCTTTGAACTGGTTGGTGACGATGACATACCGGGCGAAGGCTGGAAAGTCAATGATGTCTCCAAGAGAAAAGTGCGCGATGTGTGGAAACCGATATGGGGAAAACGTACGGAGGTGGATGACCATTTCAATGAAGTGGTCCTTGAATTGAGCCGTAAGGGTGCTTTCCCGGAAAAGATAACCTTGGTAGCACGTGCCTACAACGACGGTGTAGCTTTCCAATACCGTATTCCTGAAGACCTGGCGGGAGAGGCCAAGGTGGAATCGGAAGAAACCTCCTACAACTTTGCCGGCGATTATACGGCATGGTATTACAACGGAGAATATCACAACCTAGGTCCGGAAAGACTGACGGAAACCGGAGAGGAACGATTGCCGGTAATGACGATCCAAGCCGGCGACCGCCATTTTATGGCTATCCATGAGGCAGACCTGCGTACGGGTGAACCGCTCCGGTTGAAGTCGGAGAAAGGGAAAACGGAATTTACCGTGGCTTCCAAACCGTCTGCCTTAGTCCCCGGATATGCCTCCGCCTGGCGTGTCATCATGCACGGCAACCAGCCGGGTGAACTGGTCGACTCGCATTTAATAGAACTTCTCAACCCCGACCCGGATCCTTCGTATGACTTCTCCTGGGTAAAACCGAGCGTCGCCCTGTGGGATTGGCGTATCGACGGTGCGGAATGGGAAGGCTTTAGGTATACGATGTCTTACCCTTCCTGGATTCGGATGGTTGACTTCGCGGCCGAACAAGGCTTCAAGTATCTGGTGCTGGATGCCAACTGGTATGGTCCAGAGTTTGAATCAGATTCTGATCCGACAAAGGGAGACAAGGCACGCGATGTGCAAAAGCTGATTGCGTATGGAAAGGAAAAGGGCGTAGGCATCTGGCTATATCTGAATGATGTGGGAGGACGTCAATACCCTATCGAGGAGACGTTGAAGCAATATGGCGAATGGGGTGCAGCTGGTGTGAAATACGGGTTTATGAGCGGAACGCAGGAGGAGAAAAACCATCGTACACGGATGATTACCGAACTATGTGCCCAAAATCATCTGCTGGTGGATTACCACGACGGCCCTGTACACCCTTATGGACAGATGCGTACTTGGCCGAATGCCGTCACGCGCGAATACAATTTTGCCCAGTTGGATGCTCATCGTGTGTTCGAACCGAAGACCTTCGTCACTTCCGTATTCGTCAATATGGTGGCCGGTCCGCTGGATATGAACAACGGTATGTTCGACCTGCGCCAGGGACCTACCACCCGCGTGGACAATAATCAGGAATGTCCTTCGACTGTCGTATCTGAGGCGGCTCGCACCTTGATAACCTTCTCCGGTGCCACCATTCTTCCGGATATCCCTGAGTATTATAAGAAATATCCGGAGTTGCTCGATTTCATCTCTTCCCAGAAGATGCCTTGGAAGGAGAGTCGTACATTGCAAGGTGTAATTGGCGAATACATAGTCATGATGCGTCAGACGGAGGAGGCTTATCTGGTAGGCGCAGCCACGAATGAATCCGGTCGTACCATCAACTTGGCGCTTGATTTTCTGCCTGAAGGTAACTATTTGGCTGAGGTTGTGGAGGATGGAGATAATGGGCATTATCTAAACAATCGAGAAACGTATAAAGCATCGAAGAAAGAGGTGACCAGTAAGGATACGATTACGCTTACGTTGGCACCAGGCGGAGGCGCTTGTTTGAAAATTGCAAAGAGTAAGTAAAAAACATTCATCATGAGAAACAAATTAATTATTACTGGTTTATGGATGGCATCGGTATTTTCGTTGAGTAGTGCTTATGCTACAGGGGATATCAAACCTTTGGTAAGATACCATCAAAATAATAAAGTAGTAGCTTCTACCTCTTTTGAGGAGAAGGGAACTTCGATAGTAACAGACTCCAAAGGGTGTCAGTGGGTATTGAGAACAGATAAACAACAGGTACCGGGCGATAAAACAGCACTTGATTATACGTTTACTTGGGAGTTGAAAAAAGGCAAAGCAGAGAATGTCTCGTTTGCCGTAGATTTTAAAATGGACGAATGGACGCCGGATAATTATGTCTTTGTCCCTGCTATCGTTTATGACGGGAACCGGTTTGCTACCAAGAATATCGGTTATCCTCCTTTTTGGTATGACAAAGCCGAGTGGCGTGTGGATATGCCTACGACTGTCACCTCTTCTCAGCCTACATTGGGCAGGAAAGGCGAACCGTCTAAACCGATTGAGTTGACTTCCGGTAATGCATCCACTCCTTTGATGGCTTACTTCTCGGAAAAGGATCGTAAGGCTTGGATGGTGCAGACCAGTCAGGGAAATGATTTAGGGGATTATGGTTTGACCATAAAGGAAAATGAAGATCGTTCGGAGGCTATTTTTTCTATTACGGCTCCTGTTACACGTACAGGCAATGGAGATGATATTCCGGCAACTCTGAAAGAGGGAGAAAGCGTGTCTATCTCTTGTCGTGTGTACGACTTTAAAGCAAAGCGGTTGAATGATATGATGGATCGTTTTGTAGAGGTTCGTAAGGATTTCAATAGGAGTGAACGTCATGACGTGGTACCTTATAGCCATTTGTGGACGTTGATGAACAATCTGTACCAAACTCGTCGCTGGGATGACCGTATCAATATGTATTGGTTGAGTGATGTAAAAGATAAAGCAACCTGGAACTTCATTTGGCAACTGGGGTGGTGCGGAGGTGGCCAGGCTACTTATCCTATCCTTTTGAGGGGTACTGATTCAGACAAGGAACGTGCCATGAAGAACCTGGATGCTATTTATGATCGCACGCAAGCCAAGTCCGGTTTCTTTTATGCCTATGGCGATGGCAAAGAGTTCTATGGATTTGGGTACGGGAAGCCATTGGATGATAATGTAACCTTTGTTCGTTCGCAAGGTGACTGGTTGTACCTTGCGCAATTACAGATGAATCTGCTGAAGTCGAGGGGAGAACAGATAAAAAATTCTTGGAAGGAAGGTACACGCAAGCAGGCGGATGCTTTTGTTCGTCTATGGGATAAATATGGTCAGTTCGGTCAGTTCGTAGATGTGGAGACTGGTGATATTTGTATAGGTAATTCATGTGCCGGGGCTATTGTTCCTTCCGGTTTGGCTATGGCGGCTAAGACCTATAATAACCCGCGTTACCTGGAGGTAGCCATATTAGGAGGACGTTGGTTCTATGATAAGTATGTCAAGAAGGGCTATACTACCGGGGGGCCGGGTGAGATTTTGTCAACACCGGATAGTGAGTCGGCTTTTGCTTTATTCGAGTCTTTTACGGTGCTTTATGAAGAGACGGGGGATAAAGAGTGGTTACGATATGCGGCAGAATTGTTGCCGGTTTGTGCCAGCTGGACGGTCTCTTACGACTTTCACTTTCCTAAAGGATCAGCTATGGAGAAAGCGGGTGCTCATGCAACCGGTGCGGTTTGGGCGAGCGTAGCCAACAAACATGGTGCACCTGGTATATGTACTTGGTCCGGACATAGTTTGTTGAAATATTATCGTGCGACGGCAGACAGGCGTGCACTTGATTTGTTGGAAGATATAGCCCATGGATTACCTCAATATGTCAGTCGCCAGGAATGCCCGATCGGTTCCATGCCTTGGGGAGGAATGTGTGAACGTGTCAATTTGAGTGACTGGGAAGGTAAAGGTGGAGTTGGCGGCAATATCTTTGCCTCTTGCTCTTGGTGTGAAGTGGGTGCCTTGTTGACAGTTACCCAGATTCCAAGTATTTATGTGCAAACAGACCGGCAGGAGGTTACTGTATTCGACCACCTGAAGGTAGAAAAGATGAGAAGTAGCGATGGACGTATGACGCTGAAAGTAACTAATCCTACTGTTTATCCGGCCGAAGTAAAAATCTATTCGGAAACTTCCAAAGAGGCACGTAAGACGCTTATGCCAACAGACGTGGTCGGTATGAAGTCGCTCTATTTGAATCCGGGTGAAACAAAGGAGGTGAATATCTAATACATACGATAGGATAATGAATATAAAAAAGATCTGTTTATCATGGGGCTTGTCGCTATTAGCGATAGCCCTGTTGGTGCAATGCAATAGCAAGCCTGTATCTATACAGGTGAAAGGATTTCCGGAGTCGGCTGCTATTCTTTTTGCACAAAAGGAACTCTCTGATTTTATGACGCAGGCAATGGAACAGGAGAAAGTGAGCGAAAAGTTCTCTTTTGACTTCGTCTGCGATACGAGCTTCCATAAAGGGGAGTTTGCCTGCAAAGCGGCTTCTCCCAACCACTTTGTGCTGAGTGGTGGAGATGCCATGTCCCTTTCCCATGCCGTTTACACTTTGTTGGAAACATTGGGATATACATTTGATATATCTCAAACAATGGTCCCGGAACAGTTTGATTTTGATGCAATCCGCCAGGTGGATATAAAAACAGTCCCTAAAGTACGTTGGAGAGGAATTCGTCAACATGTTAATTTCCCGATGGATATCTCTTCATACCCGATGGATGAGGCGAAAGAATACGTGAATAATTTAGTTCGTTTGCGGTTTAATAAATTGGCTGTTCATAGTTATCCCGGGTTTTGGCATGAACAGCCCCAGGGTGATTCTATTCTCTATGGAGGAAATTACTTCTATGATAGTCCTCACTATTATAAGGATAATGAATCCATAAAAAAGCATGTCCGCTTTAATGATTCGCTGTTCTGTATTCCTTCTATGGAAAAGATCTATTTCGACAAGCCGCTTAAAAGTAAGAAGTCGATGGAGTGGATGAACGAATTATTGACCTATGCCAAAAGCCTGGGCTTACAGATACAATTTTCTATTGAACCGCGTCAGCTGCCGTTGGAGCAAACAGTGTCAACGGCTAAAGAAATATTGAAAGCCTATCCGGCTATCGATGCTTTGGAGTTGATCACGGAAGAGATGGGTGGCTGGGGACCTTGTTGCACGAAAGAAGAGGTGGTGGAAACGCTGACGAAGTATTTCGGGGAAACAATCCTGAATGATACTCTGATTCAGTCTACTACATTGGCTCCTCAGGCTGATTTGAATGCTTTGTATTCTCAACTGGGGAATAACATGGAAGCGGTTAAGCAATTGAAACAGGACACGAGCTTGTTTTCTAAAGAATTTAAGCTGGGTATCTATTGTACGACCGGTTATTCGAAAGCCGCTTATCACCTTGTTCGTAAAATGATGCCGGAGGTTGTTGTAGCCGTTATGCCTTCTCATGGAAGTGATGGGGTAAACCGGGCAGTCCGCAATAACATACAAGCTATATCGGATATGAAGTCTACGGAAATTTATTCATGGATTGAGTTTGACGGATTGATGTACCTGCAACAGAATGCGATCGAGGGTATTAACGGTTTATTTGCATATACCGACCATTTGATGGGAGACGAGCAATTACCATCTGTTTGTTTCAACCATTGGCGTACTTGTGAGAATCGGGTAACGGCACGTTTTGCCTCTGAAGTAGTCTTGAATGGTTCCATGCGATTGGATGATTTTTATCAGGCATACGCCCGTCGACTCGGAATAACTTCTCCGGAAGCTTTTGCTGCTGTCATGAAAGAAATCAATCAGTTGGATAGCTTCTCTACCGGTGGTTTAGGCAACATTGGCTTTTGCTGGACAGGCGGTTGGCGGCATGCGGGTTTATTCAAATGGATGAACGTAGACAACATAGATAAGGCAATGGTTGGATATGAGTCTGCTGACCGGCAACTGATTGGCTTGTTGGATAAAACTTCTTCTCAATCTGCTCGTGATGTCTTGAGCTTGTTGGAAAATAAAACAGCGGCAACCGTTATTTATCTGAAAGCCTTTAAAGTAGCGACAGCAATCAGAACAATCGATGAACAGAAGATGACCGCAAAAGATAAACAATGTGTCGTCGATATTTGTAATGAAGCATTGACTGTTTTTGAAGAGTATATCGATAAGTACGCGGAATTATTACCGGACAGAGGCTCCGAAGGTGTCATCGTCAGTGTCTGGAACTCGCCGATGTACGGCTTGAAGTTGATTCGTCAGAATCTGGGAGGTGTACCTTTGGAAGATAGCTGGCATAATGAAAATCCGGTAGACAGTCCTCCGCTACCGATCCATAATGAATGAAAGTGGAAAGAAATAGCTGCCACACCTGTCTAAACTGGCTGCAGCAGCCAATTTCAGTAGCTGCCGCAGTGGTTTTGAGTGGCTGCCGCAGCTACAGAAAATGACTGCAGCAGCTATTTCTTGTTATAACTTGAAATTCTGCTTTCTGAACTCTAGTGGAGAAACCCCCATCACATTGGAAAACGTACGGGAAAAGTATTGAGACTCTTTAAAGCCAAGCTTGTGAGCTATCTGATTCACCTTCATATCTGTCTGGATCAGGAGCTTGCAGGCTTTGTCTATTTTCAGGCGGATGAAATAGTCCATTGGGGGATGTCCGATCTCTTTGACAAATTTACGGTAGAAGTAGGATTCCGAATAACCGCAGAAGTTGGCAAAGTCCGTAATCTTCAGGTTCGATTCGATATTATCATTCATGAAATGTACTACCCGGTTGATCACGTTTTCCGAATATTCCTTTTGGCGGAACTGCTTGCGATAAATATTGATAAAAAGGAACGATCCCAGGAAATGAGCAAAACATAGATTGGCATAATGCATATGATCCATGTCCGTACTCTCATTCAGAGTATTGAACATCTCTTCAAACAAATCGATCCGTTCCTCTATCCGCGACTGTGCTGAGGGAGGAACCGACGTTGGCTTATCGAAACGGGAGGAGAAAAGAGGCGCTTTGCTTCCTCTGAAATGTAACCAGTAAATGGTCCAGGGATTTTCTTCGTCTGCTCCGTAAGCATGCGGAATGTGGCGTGGAAGTATGATGAATTGATTAGCCTCCAGTATTTTCCGTTTTCCGTATAATTCGACCCATCCCCGTCCGTCCTTGCAATAAATGAACAGATATTCGTCACATCCTTCGGGACGGTTTATATAATGGTGGGAAGCACGAGCAAAAAAGCCCATGGAATAAAGATACAGGTCGCCTGTGAGGGGACTGTCTTCCATCAGATTGATCATAGGGATCGGCAGATAGATGAAACGTTCGCCGGAAAAACCAAGTTCTACTTTTGCCATAATACATATAATAATCGGGTTGACACTGTAAAGTAAGCAATAATAATCCACGGAATAAGCAATTATTTGCTATTTATTATCGAAATGGTTATTTATATTTTTGTTTTAACTTACACTTCATGTGCAGTATAGAAAAACAAACGATATCATGAAAAGAAAAACAATGCTGTTATGCCTATCCCTAAGTTGTAGTTTAGGCATTCATTCTCTGGCGGCCACGTCAGATTTTCCTTACAAAAATCCGAAATTATCCGTAGAACAACGCGTCAGTGATTTGCTGGGACGTATGACGTTGGAAGAAAAAGTAGGCCAGTTGAATATGAAAAGTCTGAACCGGCTGAAAATAGACAAAAAGGGAAAGGTGACGGTCGGTTCCTTGGATTCCCTTTTCAATGGTGAGAGTATCGGTTGCCTGGAAAGTCCCTTTATCGAACACGAAAAGATTGCGGTTTATTCGGAAGCAGCCGACCAATATCTGCGGACAAAGACCCGGTTGGGTATCCCCGCCATTCAGATTGCCGAGTGTCTGCACGGACATATGGCACTGGGGGCAACTATTTTCCCTCAATCGATCGGCTTGGGCTCGACATGGAATCCGGAGTTGATCCGGGAAATGGCTGGCGTGATAGCCGAGGAAGCCCTGCTCGCCGGTGTGGATCAGGCTCTTTCTCCTTTGTTCGACATAGCCAGAGATCCCCGCTACGGACGTGTCGAAGAATGCTATGGGGAGGACCCTTATCTGGTAAAGGAGATGGGGGTAGCTTTTGTGAAAGGGTTACAAGGTGAGCCGGAACAGTCCGCAAAGGGGATAGCTCCCGGGAAGCTGGCAGCTATGGGAAAGCATTTTGTTGCCTATTCCAAACCGGAAGCCGGAATTAATATTGCTCCGGCATTGGTTGGAGAAAGAGAATTGAGGGAAGATCACCTGTATCCTTTTGAGGCAGCGGTGAAAGAGGCCAATATCTATAGTATTATGCCTGGTTACCATGAGATAGACGGCGTGCCTATCCATGCCAGTAAATGGTTGTTGAAGGATGTACTTCGCGATGAATGGGGATTCAAAGGATATATCTTCTCCGACTATGGGGCTATAGGTATGATGAATTATCTCCACCATACAGCCGACGGACCAAAGGAAACAGGCTTTCAGGCCATAACAGCCGGAGTGGATGTGGAAGCTCCCAGTGCATACGGATATAAACATTTGGTAGAACTGGTCAAGGAGGGTCGGTTACCTGAGTCGGTTATTGACGAGCGTGTAAGGTGTGTTCTTACGATGAAATTTAAGATGGGACTGTTCGATCGTCCCTTTAAAGTGCATAAAAACGATCAACAGAAAGTCCATACGAAGGAAAATGTGGATTTGGCAAGGCGTATAGCTGAGGAGTCTATTGTTTTGTTACAAAATAATGATAACATACTGCCATTGGATAAAAGCAAACTGAAATCTTTGGCTGTGATCGGTCCGAATGCCGATAAAGTGCAGTTTGGTGATTACAGTCCTACGAAAAATAACGACTATGGTGTTACTGTCCTTCAGGGATTAAGGGAATACCTAGGGGATGAGGTAAAGGTCAATTACGCTCTCGGCTGTGGTATCACATCGTTGTTTACCGACAGTATCGATTCGGCAGTAGAGATTGCAAAGAATAGTGATGCGGTTGTATTGGTACTGGGTGGTACAAGCCAAACACTTTCGGGTATTGGCTGGGGTGATGAAAACTCCAAAGAACTGGCTACGTGCGGTGAAGGCTATGATCGTAACGAATTGGATTTTCCAGGTGTTCAGCCACAACTGCTCGAAGCCGTTGCCGCTACCGGTAAACCGATCGTGCTTGTGATGATAAACGGTCGTCCGCTGACGATTGGCGAAGAGGCGAAGAAGGTGAATGCGGTTGTCGAAGCCTGGTATCCGGGAGAGAGAGGTGGAGAGGCTGTAGCGCGTATACTGTTTGGAGAGGTCAATCCTTCCGGTCGTCTTAGCATGACCTTTCCTCCAACGACAGGGCATATACCTATGTATGCTGCTCAGAAACCATCTGCCAGAGGTTTCTACAAGAGTCCGGGAACGCCGGAAAATCCCGGTCGTGATTATGTCTTTGCACATCCGAAACCCTTGTTCTGCTTTGGTCATGGTATGAGCTATACTACATTCGAATATAAAAACATGCATATAAAAGAAGCGGACGATGTGGTGAAGGTTACTTGCGAACTAGCCAACACAGGTAAGCGTGACGGGGCAGAGGTCGCGCAGTTATATATCCGTGATGTGGTGAGTAGCACCAGTACACCGCTAAAGGCTCTTAAAGCTTTTAAGAAAGTATATCTTAAAGCTGGTGAGACAAAGACAATCGAGCTTGTCGTGAAAAAGGAAGATCTGAAGGTATGGAATCCGGAGATGAAGAAAGTATTGGAGCCGGGCGAGTTTAAGGTGATGATAGGTTCTTCGGTTGAGGATATCAGGTTGGATGGCAGTTTTGAGGTGATGTAAACGAGATATCGCAAGATAGTACAAGTAAACAATAATAATGTCTATTGTACAGTAAATAAGAACGTCTTTATTTTGTATGATAAATAAATTGCTAATCTAATAAGTAGTATAATGAAAAAGCGAATAGGATTCTGTTTATTGATATTGGCCTTGTCTGCCACTGTTCAGGCTGACATAAAACCCGGTGCGATCGATTATATCGTACGCCCGCTTTATGGTTACAGGGCCGACGGTGCACCCGGACGTATTGTAACGGTCCGGTTGAAAGGAGAGGAACTGAAAGGTGATCTTTCGGTCGAAGTGATAACCAAGGGGAAAACAGAAAAGAACCATTTTGTATTGAATGCGAAAGACTCGACAGAAGTAGATGTTATGTTACCTGCCACAGTACCTACAGAGAAGAAGTCGGAAGTCACATTTGTCCTCCGTGGGGCGGATAAGACATACAAGCAAAAGGTCAGTATTACCCCTATGCGTCACTGGAATGTTTATCTGTACAACCATGCCCACGTGGATATAGGTTATACAAATACGCATAAGAACGTAGAGCAGCTTCATAAAAACAATATCATTGAAGGAATAAAACTGGCGGAAGAGACGAAGAATCATCCCGACGGTGCCCGTTTTGTTTGGAATCCGGAAGTAGGCTGGCCTATGGAGCGGTTGTGGCAATCCAATCCGGAGATGCGTGACGAACTGGTTGAGGCTATGAAGAAAGGGCAGATATGTCTGGATGCCAGCTATCTGAATCTGAATACCAGTACCTGTGCCGATGAGGAATTGTTCCATGTCTTCAAGTTTACCCGCGAGATGCAACGGTTGAGCGGAGTTCCTTCGGATGTTTTCCAGCAGTTCGATATACCGGGTATGTCGTGGGGATTGATTCCGGTTATGGCACAGGAGGGCGTTAAGTATATTATCTCATGGCCGAATACTGACCGCGCAGGAAATGCTCATAAAAATATGGATGGAAAACCCTTTTGGTGGGTAGGTCCCGACGGCAAGTCGAAAGTCTTGTTCCTTCAGCCGGGCGGTTATGCCAATAGTGGCAGTATGGGAAAAGGCGGAGAGACCGGACGTCCGTGGTTCGGACAACGTGACCCGGCAAAAGTGCCGAAAGTGATCCGTATGGGATATGCCAATGTCGATTTTACCGAGAAACTGACGGCGTTGGAAAAAGAGAATTATCCGTATGATTATACCGTTCTTTCCTGGTCGTTGTGGGATAATAATCCGCTGGATGCCGATGTCCCTTTTGCGGTGAAAGAGTGGAATGAGAAATATGCTTATCCGAAAATCATTATCAGCGGCGGTCATGAAATCATGTCGATGATAGAAGAGAAGTACGGTGACCAGTTGCCGGTCGTTTCCGGTGACTATACCGAATACTGGACGGACGGTCTGGGTACGGCTGCCGGCCTGACAGCCAAGAACCGGAATGCCAAGGAGAAATTGGTGCAGGCAGAAACAATTTGGTCCATGCTGGCAGACGGAGGAAAAGCTCCGCGCGAAGATTTCGATGAGGCCTGGCGTTATATCCTGTTAGGTTCGGAACATACCTGGTGTTTTGAGAACCCAACCGAACCCTATTTCCAGGATGCCATTTGGAAAGTGAAACAGTCTTACTTCCATGAAGCCGAAGACCGTTCGATCGATATGCTGGATGAATCGCTGGCTCCTGCCACGGATAAGTCGAATGGGGCATTGGGGCCTAAGGAAGGTCCGTCAAACGGAGGTATCGCTGTCTTTAATACGCATTCATGGCCGCAGAGCGGTGTGATTAGGCTGACGGCAAAAGAAAGTCTGAAAGGGGATAAAGTAGTCGATCAGAATGGTAAAGAGCTTCTTTCCCAACGTCTTTCTACCGGTGAGTTGTTGGTCTATGTGCCGGAAGTACCTGCACTGAGTTCCCGTCATTTCCGTGTAGTGGAAGGCAAATGCTCTTTGTCGGGCAGTTGTAAAATAGAAGGAACGACACTGAAGAACGATTGTCTGACGGTTCATGTGGATCGGACAACCGGTAATATAGTTTCTTTATTGAAGAAAGGTTCTGAATATAACTATATCGCCCAGGGAGCCAATACCTTCTCCTGGTTACCGGCGAATGTGGATGCTCCGCAAGCGGATACGGTATTGTCTGTATCCGTCGTCGAAGAAGGTCCTTTGGCTGTAGAACTGTGTGTAACATCGAAGGCAACCGGTTGTCGGAGTGTCTCCCGTTCTGTCCGTTTGCAGGCTGGGCAGCCGTGGGTGGAAATCTCCAATGTCGTAGATAAATTGCCTTTGGTGGAGAAAGACGGCATTCATTTTGGCTTTGCCTTCAATCTACCGAATTCAAAGACTCGCGTGGATATTCCGTGGGGCGTGATGGAAGTGGAGAAAGACCAGTGGCCGCAAGGTAACCGTAACTGGCTGGCGATGCAACGATGGCTGGATGTTTCGAATGCGACACATGGCGTAACCTGGTGTTCGCTGGATGCTCCTTTGTTTGAATACGGCGATCGTTATGCCAATATCGCAATGGGCTGGGGAGGCCAGGGAAACTGGGTAACCAAACTTGAACCCAGTTCAACAGTCTATTCCTGGGCGATGAATAATCACTGGCATACCAACTTCCCGTTGACACAGGATGGTCCTGTTCAGTTCCGTTATCGTTTGTATCCGCACGAAGCCTACGATGTGGTGGAAGCCAACCGTTTCGGTATGGAACAGTCTCAGCCGCTGGTATATGTTACAGCTGACAAAGATCCGCAGGTGCAGCCTTTGATTGCTATCGACAATCAGATGGTTTATTCAACGATCATTAAATCCCTGGAAACCGATCATACTTTGATCGTCCGTCTCCGTTCCCTGTCCGACAAAGAGGAAAGTGTAAAACTATCTTTCCCTAAAAAGACCCCGGCACGTGTCTCTGTCTGCGATCGGGAGGAGATAGCCGGAGAAAGAACTGACGGCAATTTGGTAATGGCTCCGTACGGACAAATCACATTGAGATTGGAATACTAAGATGCGTTTTTTGAGATAGTAGTGCTAGCAGGGGTAGCACAGTTGTGTTACCCTATTCAGGACAGTAGTGTTAGGAGTCCCCACACTACTGTCCTATTTTTGTAAGTTAGTAAGTATACTCCCGTGCTGTCTGAATCATTGCGAACAGGTTCTCAGAAGGTGTTGTTGAGGGAATGGCACAACCGGCATTTAATATAAATCGGGGATTATCTTTGAATATGTTCAGTAACTCTGAGGTCTTTTCTCTGACTAATTGAGGTGTACCGAATGCCAGTACTCCGGCTGGATCAATATTTCCGGCAAAAACTGTTGTTCCACGCATTTTTTCTTCCGCCAGATGGATGTTCGTTTTATAATCCAGTTCCAGTACATCAGCTCCACATGTAATCATTTGATCGATAATAATATCCGTATTACCACAAATATGTAACAGATATGGGATTTCCAATTGATGAGCGTATTCACAAACTTTCTTTTCGTATGGGAGTGCGAACCTTCCGTACATATCAGGAGATAACATAGAAGGACCGGCCGGACTATCACCGTTTGAAACCATATCGGCTCCGGCTTCTTTCATCATTCGAATAAATTGTGAAGTCGCTTCATAACAATAGTCCAGTAGTGCAAAAACAGATTCTTCCTCTTCCAGGCATAAGTCTATCATCATATTCTCTACGCCGCGGAGCATTGTCGCCAACGAGAATGGTGCTTGGTCACAATTCCCACGTATATAAATTTCACCTTTGAAGTGAGTTTTTAATAAGGTTACAGCTTCACACCAGATATTTGCGTATCGGTAACTTTGTATGTCAACCGGTTTTAATTGGTCGACTTCAGCCAATGATGCTAAGATTCCTTCATGAGAGCGAGCCGGTTCTGTCTTCGGAAAGTCAACGTTTACGCCACACGCACCAGCAAGTGTAACCGTGTCGATATCTACCACAACTCCATCATATTGATATTTTTCTACGGCACGGATAAAGCATTCGGCTATCACCCGTGGGTCGTTGCGGAACTGTTCCATCGTGTATCCGGCTTCGCTGACAGCCATCATAAAATTGTGCAGCATTATTGGGGTCTTGTCCGGTTGCTTGCCGGAAAGAGCCGCTTGGATTCTTTCGTATCCTGTCATGTTAATTCTATTTATGAGTTTTCTTTTTCGATTTCTTCCAGTGACTTGTTTCTTGTTTCAAACAGATATTTCTTAAAGAAAAAGTATCCGGCGAGGGTTGTAACAGAGAAGAACGCAAAACAATATCCTCCGCCATTTGGTAATGCTCCGGTTGCTATAGGGAACAAAAATGAGATTCCTCCGTTCACGATCCAGTTTGAAAGAGAGCCTATTGACATGCCTTGCGACCGGATGCTATTCGGGAATATTTCTCCCAATAAAACCCAGGAAACAGCTCCCATGGAAGAGGCAAATAGGGCAACGAAACTAACCAGAGACACTAATAATATCCACGCCGGGAATCCTGTATTGAAATAAGATAATGCTAATACTGCCAGCACAATGGACATACCAGCCGTACCGAAGAGAAGGAGCTTCCTTCGTCCCAATTTATCTATCAAAGATTTTGCCAGTAAAGTAAATGTCAGATTAGTCAAGCCGATGATAACTGTTTGCCCGATAGCAGCGTCTGTTGAAAATCCTGCAGCTCTGAATATATCGGTCGCATAATACATGACGATGGCTATACCGGATAATTGACTGAAAACACCGACCGCAATGCCTATCAGCATGAATCGTAGATTGGGTTTTCTGAATAAAGGTATGTGCACTTGTTTATTAGGATCTTGTTTATGGAGAGAGGTTTGTATCTCCTTGATTAATCTCCTGCTAGTTTCTGGTGAATTATATCCGGATAATACAACTTCTGCTTCTTGTATATATTCTCGCTGAACAAGCCATCGAGGACTGCGCTGTGCTTTAAGTAATAATAAAAAGAAAAGCCCGGAAGGAATAGCCATCGATAAAAACATATAACGCCAGTTATGTTCCCCTGTGTCAATTAATAAATAATCGACGAAGAAAGCTGCTAATATACCGACGACAACTCCTAATTGAAAGTTGATGGTTGAACTTCCGCGCTTTTCAGGAGGTGTAATTTCAGAAAGGTAGATAGGCATAGTTACGGAAACTACCCCAACGGCAATACCTCCTAATATTCTGGCAATGACGAACATCGTAAAATCATAGGCGAATCCGGTTCCCAATGCAGATACAAAAAACAATAAAGCTGCCATTTTCATTGTATCTCTGCGGCCAAACTTATCAGTAGGCCAGCTGGCAAGTGTCGCTCCAATGATACATCCGACCAGGCCGGAACTGACTGACCAGCCGACCATTGCATCCGACAGATCGAAATGGGAAGTAAAAAACGGCATGGCCCCATTAATTACAGCCGTATCGTAACCGAAAAGCATTCCGCCCAGTATGGCTATCCAAAAATATAAGATATGTGTTTTCATGGAATTATTTTTTCACAAAAGTAACTCCAATGGATTAATTTATATTTAAATACTGTATTATAGCACTATTTTGAAGTATTGTTTTTCTTTTTATGAAAAGTGGGAGAATAACCATTGTATTGTTTGAATACAGTGGAGAAATAAGCAGGTGAAGAAAACCCGAGATCATAAGCGATGTCTTTGATTGAGGATTTGCTATCTTCCATCATTTCGTGTGCTTTTTCTATTTTTTTACGGATGATGTATTCGGAAGGAGGTATGCCTGTTTCTTCTTTAAACAGATGTTTGAACCTGGATACGGAGAGATTACATTTATTTGCAAGAAATTCCAAATCCAGTATTTCAAAGAGGTTTTCATCTATATAATGGATGATTTTTGTTATGCGGTCACTGTATGCCCTGCCTGAACTTTTTTCTCCAGCGTGTATGATGTGTAGTAAAAGGGATACGAGTAGATTGTTTAGCTCCATCTTACTAAGAGGATCTTTGTTTTGAAAGTAAATTTGTATGATTTTTTGAAGCAAACGTTCACATTCACTTCCTCCTTTGAATAGTCGTTTGGGTAGTTGCAACAGCCTGGAAAATAGTTCAAAGGCATCCGGATAGTTTAATCCTAAATAATCTTTTTCCTCTTCAGGTCTTTTCAGAACCATCCAGTAAAGAACGCCTTTTTCTTCAGGAACCTCACCTGTTCCATGTATTTCATTGGGAAAAGCAATGAAAATGTCTCCTCCATATAATCTGAACGTGTTGTTACCAACGAAGTATTCCTGACTTCCTTTTGCCAAATAACAAATTTCGATCATATCCGAGTGGGTATGAGTGGGAAGTATCGTTTGCGTGTTAACATAATTATATCTGCCAAATTCGTCAAAAACTTCTATTCCATGTTTTTTCATGTCTAATATCAAACGGCTGATTTCTCTGTTTCTCATCTATGTCATCGATTTTAAGGATATGTACGGGACAAATATAGAAAGAAAGTAAGAATAGAAGTATTAATCTGAAAAAAACATTCAAAATAGTGCTATGATATTTCTTTGAATCCATAAGTCATTCACTAGCTCTACATTTGCAAATGTAAATCATATTATCATGAAACAGGAAGAGCTAAAAACTTCCATAAACACACTATTATGCAAAATAAATTAAAAGGCTGGATCGCACCTAACACGGTTACAAAGGATCCTAATGACAAAATTCTTATTTTGGATGCTGCCGGTAATGTAGAACTGGAACAAATCTACAAAGAAATGCGTGAAGAAGATACGGGCTTACGCCAGGAAACTTTGGTTCATGTTGTTAATCTTTACGAACGTATTGTTGCCCGTTTTTTGATGAATGGTTATAATGTGAGTACTGGATTGTTTTATGCAGTTCCTCGTTTTACAGGTTTGATAGAAAGTGGACGCTGGAATCCGAACAAGAACAGTATTTATGTTTCTTTCAACCAGAATAAAGTTCTGCGTGAAGAAATCGCGAAGACAGAGGTGGTTATACAGGGTGAAAAGAATGATGTGATGTATATTCTTGAAACCGAAGATAAAAAGACAGGACTGAAGGACGGTCGGATGACTCCGGGACGCAACTTCGTTATCCGCGGTTCACATATTAAAGTAGTGGGTGAAGATGCTTCGGTCGGGGTTACATTCCGTAAAAAGACCGATGACACGACCGTCAAACTGGAAGAGGACATGTTTGGTACAAATAATCCGTCCGAATTGATATTTATTGTTCCGTCCGAATTGTCTGATGGTGATTATGAATTGATAATAACTACTCAATATACTAAGAATAGTGGTTTGTTGTTGAAAGAACCTCGTTCGGTATCTGTTCCGGTCTATGTGGGCGAGAAATCGGATGAAGAAGACGATCGTCCGGTGATAGAATAACCGGACTTTTATCGGTTTTTACTGACTCCGACCCTTCCCTAACACTAGGGAATGCGTTTCCTTAGTACTAGGGAAGGGGCTTCCTTAGTGCTGGAGAAGAGGTGGAGTGTTATCTAATAAACAATCATAAAACAAATAGATCATGAAACGGAGGGATTTTTTAAGAAACACAGGCTTGTTGGCCTCTTCATCTGTTATTTTTGGACATACAGAATTGTTGGAAGCCAAGCAGGTCGAAGCAGCTAAAGTCATGTCGGCAGCACCGGATGACTTGGATGCGAAATTGGATAAACCATTAACTGCCGTTATTATAGGAGCTGGAAGTCGTGGAAATACGTATGCGCTATATGCAGACCGCTATCCGGGATCGCTTCAGATAGTGGGCGTATCCGATATCAATGAGTTTCGTAGGAAAGGAATGGGCGACCGTTTCTCGGTGAAAGCCTCTCATCGATTTGGTGATTGGAGCGAGGTGTTCAAACAACCTAAATTTGCTGACATTATGATTATCACTACTCCAGATTACCTGCATTATGAACCTTGTATGAAGGCTTTGGAGATGGGGTATCATGTGTTGTTGGAAAAACCAGCAGCACAGACCGAAAAAGAATGTACCGATATCTTAAAGCAATCCCGTAAATATAATCGTATTGTCGCTATTTGTCATGTGCTCAGATATGCACCTTATTTTAAGGCTCTTAAAGAGACGGTTGATTCCGGGAAAATCGGTGAGTTGGTCAGTATCCAGCATTTGGAGCCTATCGAGCGTATCCATTTCTCCCATTCGTATGTGCGGGGAAATTGGAATAACTCCAAGAAAACAACCCCTGCCGTCATTTCAAAATCGTGTCATGATTTGGATATTTTGCGTTGGATTGTCGGGAAACCCTGTAAGGAAGTGACTGCTTTCGGTTCTCTTTCGTATTTCAAATCTTCTAAAGCTCCGAAAGGGGCAGCCAAGCGTTGTTTGGATTGTCCGATAGAGGCACAATGTGCTTTTTCAGCTAAAAGGGTTTATTATGATAGACGGGATTGGCTGAATGTCTTTGATTTGAGCGGAGATAGGCAACAACAGGGCGAACAGATTCTCTCTTATTTGCGTACCACCGATTACGGGCGTTGTGTATTTTATTCAGACAATGACCAACCGGATCATTTTATCATGAATATGAAGTTTGAAAACGATGTAACGGTTGCATTTTCGATGGAAGCACTGACCTCTTATGCCGGTCGTCGTACACGCATTATGGGAACAAAAGGGGATATTGTAGGTGATATGCAAACATTTACTTTAACAGATTTTCTGACTGGTAAGCAGGAGAAGTGGGGTACGGATATCAGTGACGGACATGGTGGAGGTGACTTACGCTTGGTAAGAGATTTGTTGTGGGCTGTTGATAAGGAAGACGAGTCGCTTTTGACTAGTACTATTGAAGCCTCCATAGAAAGCCATGTGATGGGGTTCAAGGCGGAAGAATCGCGGTTAAATGGTACGATTGAAAAGTTGTAAAGTATGTGAAATAGTTCTGAAGTAGCAATAATAATCCATAAAAAAGGATGTTTTTTGCTATTCTTTAACATAATTACACGGTGTAATTTTGCTCCGTTTTACGAAAGATAGAATATCATGAAGAAAGGATTATTGTTTTTTATGCTTATGGCAAGTTGTACTATTGGATGGGCTAAAGAGTACCATGTGGCAGTAACAGGTAGCGATGTGGATGAAGGTAGCGCAACAACTCCCTTGCGAACAATCAATGCGGCTGCCCAGAAAGCTTTGCCTGGTGATACGATTACGGTGCATGCCGGAATTTATCGGGAATGGGTGAATCCTCTTTATGGTGGTACAAGCGATTATCAACGAATACTTTATCGGGCAGCAGAAGGAGAATTGGTTGAAATCAAAGGCTCTGAATTAATAAAAGGATGGAAAAAGGAAAAGAAAGGTAATGGGGTATGGAAAGTTATATTACCCAATAGCTTTTTCGGTAATTATAATCCTTATACGGAAGAATTATTCGGTGATTGGTTTGCTGATGGGGGGAGGGTGCATCATACAGGAGATGTTTATTTGAATGATTGTTCGTTGTATGAAGTGCCGAGCGTTGAGAAAGTAATCAACCCGGATACAATTCGGAGTGTTCGTGATCCGGAAGGAACACAACGGGTATGGTCGGCTGTTGTCGACAAAGAGAACACAACCATTTATGCCCATTTCGGAGACCTGGATCCTAATAAAGAGACGGTGGAGATTGCCGTACGTCCAACCTGCTTTTATCCAACCCGTCAAGGTTTGAACTATATTACGATTCGAGGATTCCGGGTAAGTCAGGCGGCTACTCAATGGGCGGCTCCTACGGCGGAACAGGTGGGGATGATTGCTGCGCACTGGTGTAAAGGATGGATTATTGAAAACAATATCTTGAAGAACTCACGTTGCAACGGTATTAGTTTAGGAAAAGAATGTAGTACAGGTCATAATGTGGATGCTATCGATCCAGTGAAACAAATAGATGGTTCATTACATTATATAGAAGTTATTTTTAATACGCTTCGAAACGGTTGGAGCCGTGATAATATTGGTTCTCATATTGTTCGCAACAATACGATTTCGGATTGCGAGCAGACGGGTATCGTTGGTAGTATGGGGGGAGCTTTTAGTGAGATATACGGAAACCATATTTATAATATCTATGTAAAAAGACAATTCGGAGGTGCTGAAATGGGAGGTATTAAACTTCATGCACCGGTTGATACCTATATTCATCATAATGTGATTCATAATGTGGGTACCTTTGGGTTATGGTTGGATTGGATGGCGCAAGGTACGCGGGTGTCATCCAATACATTCTATGAGAATTGGCAGGAAGATATGGTTGTGGAGGTTAATCATGGTCCTTATATTATTGATAATAATCTGTTTTTGTCTGAGCGTGCTGTTTTGGAGTATTCCGATGGCGGTGCTTTTATCAATAACTTGTTTGTCGGTAGCATTACTGCCCGTGGCGATGCCCGTTTTACTCCTTATCATTTGAACCATTCAACAGAGATAAAAGGGGTGGCAGCGATAGCTGGTGGTGATCATCGCTATTATAATAATCTCTTTGTCGGACGAGGAGGAGAGAAGCCGAAAGCCGGCTGTTGTGGCGGTTTTTTCGACTATGGGTTAAGTGCCTACGATTCAGCTAAAATGCCGATAACGGCTAGTGGCAATCTGTTCGTGAATGGTGCCAGATCCCTTTCCGGTAAAGAGGCGGGTGTTGTTTGTAACGATTCAGAGCTTCAGTATGGAATAGAAGAGGATGAAAAGGGAATTTATTTTCATTTGAATATGAATGCAATTTCATTTAAATCAGTAAAAACAGTTTGGGTGGATACGAAAAAGTTGGGAATGACGAAACAAACAGCTCTTCCTTATGACTGCCCTGACGGAAGTCCGTTGGTTTTTGATACTGATTTTCTGGGTAACACTCGTTCTGTAACTCCAACAGTGGGACCTTTTGAAAATTTATCACATAATACTATTCGAATAAAGATTAGATAAGAGAAAAATCATCCGTTAATATAATGAGAATAAATTTAGTTAGAGTAGTACTAATTCTTTTCGTTTTAGGCTGCTCCCGGGGAGCATACGCTCAAAAATATAAAGATCCTAAGATTTCAACAGAAGAACGTGTAGACGATTTGTTGTCGCGAATGACTCTGGATGAAAAACTTTCTCAGATGGGAATGATCAAATTAGATCAAGCCGGTAAAGGAATGGAGGTAGGTGTGGGAGCTTGCGAAAGTCCTTTTATTGGGGCCGAAGAGGTTGTCCGTCTTTCTATTAAAGCAAAACGTTTTTTTCGCGACAGTACCCGATTAGGGATTCCTCCCATTCAGATAGCTGAATGTTTGCATGGCTTTTTATCACATGGTTCGACTGTTTTTCCACAGGCTATTGCACAAGGAAGTACCTGGAATCCTTCTTTGATCAAAGAGATGGCTTCTGTTATTGCATTGGAAGCCAGTAGTGCTGGTGTAGATCAGGCCTTATCTCCTTTATTCGATATTATCAGGGACCCGAGGTATGGGAGGGTTGAAGAATGTTATGGAGAAGATGCTTATCTTGTGGGAGAGATAGGTAGCGCTTTTGTTTGTGGTATGCAGGGTGATCCTGATCAGACAAAAGAACGGATTGCGGATAATAAATTGATGTGTACGGCTAAACATTTTGCAGCCTATTCTGTACCGGTTGCGGGTATAAATCTGGGACCTACATCAATAGGAGAGCGGGAATTGAGAACATCACATTTACCGGCTTTTCAGAAAGCCGTTCAAGATGCTAATATATATTCTGTGATGCCTTCTTACAATGAGATGGATGGAATAGCAGCCCATGAAAGTAAGTTTTTGCTGAAACAAGTATTGAGAGATGAATGGGGATTTCAGGGATATGTGTTTTCTGATTACGGAGCAATAGATATGCTTCATTCTTTCCATAAGACAGCAACCGATCGGAAAGATGCTGCCATGAAAGCGGTAATAGCGGGTGTTGATTTAGATAATACACGTATTAGCTATTTGAGCTTGAAAGAACGCGTACAAAGTGGAGAACTTCCGGAAGCAGTGATAGATACATGTGTCAAACGAATTTTGCGTGTCAAATTTAAAGCCGGTCTGTTCGAAAAAAGCTATCCTGATCCTAAGGTTACTAAACAGGTAATAGGAAATAAGGAGCATAAGGAATTGACTCAGAGGGTAGCGGAAGAGTCGGTTATCTTGTTGAAGAATGAGGCATCCTTACTTCCGCTCGATCGAAAATCCTTGAAGTCTATCGCTGTATTAGGGCCTAATGCAGATCAGGTGCAATATGGTGATTATAGCTATACCAAAGATAATGCATCCGGGGTGACTGTATTGCAGGGAATAAAGGAACTGGCAGGGAAAGATATCTCGGTAAAATATGCCAAAGGTTGTTCTATTTCGGGGATGAGCAAAGATGGCTTTGCTGAAGCTGTTGATGCAGCGAAAGCATCCGACGTTGTCATCTTTGTAATGGGGGAAACAAGTTCTATCCTGTCCGGTATCGGTTGGGGGGATGAGTCTACCAATAAGACTGAAGACCCCAATACTTGTGGGGAGGGATTTGATGTGACAAATATAGATCCTTATGGTGTACAGCGTGAATTATTACAGGAAATATATAGGTTAGGTAAACCGATTGTTTTGGTTATGGTGCATGGTCGTCCCTGGTCAATCACATGGGAAAAAGATAATATTCCGGCTATTCTGGAAGCTTGGTACCCGGGTGAAAAAGGGGGGACGGCTATTGCCCGCATTTTGTTTGGTGAAGTAAATCCATCCGGTCGTTTATCTGTAAGTGTTCCTCAAAGTGTAGGACATATCCCTGTATTTTATAATCATAAACCGTCTGGAAGAGGATTTTATCATTCACCGGGAACGACAGATAGACCTGGTCGTGATTATGTTTTTGCCTCTACGGATCCATTATTTTCTTTCGGTTTTGGATTGTCTTATACGACGTTTGAGTATTCCGATATGAAAGTGTCAAAGAATAATTTTGGTGCAGCAGATATCGTGTCTGTCTCTTTAAATGTGACGAATACGGGAAAACGGGAAGGAAAAGAGGTTGCTCAGTTATATTTCCGTGATATCGTAAGTTCTGTATCTGTTCCTGTTAAGCAATTGATTGGTTTTGAGAAAGTACTATTGGCTCCGGGGGAAACCAAACGTATTACATTTAAAATATCGCCTAAGGATCTGGCTTTGTGGAACGAGGATATGCAGTTTGTCACAGAGCCGGGCTTATTTGAAATTATGGCCGGGCGGTCGGCTGATGATATACTTTTAAGAGAAAATATAGAGTATGTTGAATGATAGGGATAGATAGTGATTTGAGGGTTGTACTATACTGTTAATAGGAGATGACTAGAAAAAACGATCGTTTTTTTTAGTCACGTTTTCCTCTCTTTGTATTTTATATGAAAAAACGACAACTATCTACAAATCAATAATATATATTATTGATTTGTAGATAGTTGTCGTTTTTTCATATAAAATACACAGAGAGGAAAACGTGACTAAAAAAAACGATCCTTTTTTCTAGTCATTTCTTGATGTGGTGGATATTTTTTAATATTTAAATTTAATAGTAATGAGAAAGACGACTTTGTTAAGTGTTTGTCTACCTTTACTTTTTGCCAATGTACTTCCGTCAATAGCGGATAATGGTAAATCGTTGGAAATAGAAGGTGTGACAAGGATTGATCAAGCAGGTAAGACGGTTATGGGTAAAGTAACTGATGCTAATGGAGAACCATTGATTGGTGTAACCATTTTCTTGAAAGGAAATCCGGGAAAAGGAACGATTACGGATATTGATGGGAAATATACCATCTCGGTTCCTGCCGGTGAAGAACTGGTGTTTTCAAGTATCGGGTATGTAAAACAGACATTGGCTGTTAACTCAGGAACCTTGGATGTTGTGATGAAAGAAGATACTCAAAAATTGGATGAGGTGGTTGTTGTCGGATATGGTACGACTACCAAACGTTCAATGATTGCTTCTGTATCCTCTGTTGACTCAGAAGAACTTACAACACTTCCGATTGCGAATATGTCGAAGGGGTTGGCCGGACGTGCTCCCGGTTTGATTGTAAAAACATCCGGTGGTGGTATCAATAATAAGGCACAGATCAGTATCCGTGGGGGGAGTACGCCGCTGGTGGTTATTGATGGGGTTATTCGTAATTATGATGACTTTATCCAAATGCCTTCGGAAGATATCGAATCGCTTAGTTTGTTGAAAGATGCTTCGGCCACAGCGGTGTATGGTTCGCGTGCAGCCGATGGTATCATTCAGATTACAACAAAGAAAGGTAAAAGCGGTAAGGCGTATATTGAATATAATTTCAATATGAGTATGGCTGAACCTGCTTATTGGAAAGAACGTTTGGACTCATGGGATCGTGCGGAATATGCTAATATTGCGAAGAGAAATGATGGACTGCCGGATTCATTTAGTGCCGAACGAATTCAAAAGATGCGTGATGGTAGTGATCCGTTACAGAATAACAATACAAATTATCGGGATCTGGTACTTCGTCGTTTTGCACCCCAAAGTTCTCATGGAATCCGCATGACTGGTGGAACAGAGGCTAATAATTATTATGTGTCGTTGAATCATTTGGATCAAGAGTCGTTATTTAAAAATAATAATTACAATATGCAGCGTACAAACTTCCGTTTGAGTCAAAGTTCGTTGATAAAATCAATAGGTTTGAAGACTACGGCGACATTAGATGGGTACTTGCAGAAAGAGACGGAGCCATATTCTTCTCGTTGTGAAGACATTTGGGCATATTTTAGTCATATTCAGAATTCAACTCCATTATTACCTGCTGTAAATAAATACGGATTACCTTATGATTCTCCAGGAAATTCAGTTGTTGAGCTTGCTAAAGATAATGGATATAAAAATAAGGATGAAAAAACAGTTAATGGTAATTTGAAATTAGAATGGGCTGTGCCTTGGGTAAAGGGTTTGAATTTGAGTGCTACAGGTAATTATCGTTATGGGTTAACGACTTATAAACAATGGCGTAAGGATGCTGCTGCATACGATTGGGATTCGAAAGAACCGAAATATGCGGGACTACCTATGTTGTATAACAAGACAGATTATGGATATACCTGGACGACTCAGTTCTTCGCTAATTACACTAATACTTTTGGAAAACATACTATTAGTGCATTGGCAGGGTATGAAGCGACTTACGGATATTCAAATTCTTATTGGTTGCAACGTGAAAATTATAAGTTCCCTATTGACCAAATTAACGTAGGACCGGAAGATACTCAAAAAAATGGAGGTAGTGAAAGTGAAGCCGGACGTGCCGGATGGGTTGGTCAGGTGAAGTATAATTATGACAATAAATATTTCGTGGAAGGTAGTTTGCGTTATGACGGATCTGATAATTTCCCTGCAGATCGCCGGTGGGGAACATTCTTTTCTGCTTCTTTAGGCTGGTCAATTGCAGATGAGGCTTTTATGGAATCACTTGTAGAAAAGAATATTTTCAATCAGTTGAAATTACGAGCTTCTTACGGTCAGGTCGGTTTGGACAACTGGGGAGATGAAAACAATCCATTCCATATTGGGCGTTTTGAATATTTGACTTCTTATTCTTTGAACAATAAAGCGTATGTGCTGAATGGAGCTTATGTCCCGGGATTCTCTGAAGGAGGTATACCCTCACCGGATATTTCTTGGTTTACTACAGACCAATTTGATGCCGGATTCGATTTTTCATCTTTAAATAATCGTTTATATGGGTCTGTAGATTATTTCTTTTATAAAACGCATGGATTCTTGTATGCTCCGAATCAAGTTGATGTAGGATATACTGATCCGCTTGGTATGTCTTTACCGCGTATATCTACGAATGGTGAACATCGTCGTGCCGGATTTGATTTGTCTTTGGGATGGCGTGATCATGTCGGAGATTTTACGTACGATATTACTGCCAATATGACACGATTTGATCAGCTTTGGGCTTTTGATCCGTCGGAATCCGTATCGAATGTAATGAATCCTTATAAAAGAAGTTCGCAGCAGAAAGGATATTATGGTAATTTGTATCGGAATTTAGGTTTTTATACGGATGCGAATGATGTGTTGAATAGTGTGAAACGTCTAGGTTCTTATGACCTGACTGCTGGCGACTTGAAATATGCAGATTTTAACGGAGATGGCAAAATTGATGATTCAGATATGGTTCGTTCGGGTAAAAACAGTTTTCCACGTATGAACTATGGTATCAATATAAAGTTAGGATATAAAGGATTCTTCTTGAATATGTTGTTCCAGGGTGCTAGTCGTTTTGACATGTATATTTCGGGAACAGCTGCCATGAATGGAGGACAAACCGGTGAATTTCCGGTTATCTATGATTATCAGACAGATTATTGGCGGCCGGATAATACGGATGCCCGTTATCCACGCTTGATGTCGAGTGCCGGTTTGAATGGAAATAACAATTACGAAGCAAGTGACTTCTGGTTGGTTAATGGTGCATTTTTACGTATGAAAGACTTTTCTTTCGGATACGACTTTAAGCGTTTGTTGAAAAATGTGAATTGGATTTCAAAAGCCAATTTGGCTATTTCCGGACAGAATTTATTTACGATTTCGGAAGCAATCAAGTATGGACTTGATCCGGAAGAGTCATCAACTGAACGGTACGGTTATCCGAATGAAAGAATATATGCGGTTAGTTTGAGTGTTGGATTTTAATGATGTATGAATTATGAATAAATATCAAAAAATAGGTTTCGCATGTTTAGCAGGATTGAGTATTTTATCTTCCTGCGACGTGATGGATACGGAACCTTTTGAAACATATAGTGAAGATTTGGTTTGGAGTTCAAAAGAAACGGTAGATGCTTTTGTGATAGAGACTTATCCGGGTACGATTGCCAATAATTTTGCTGGAGGATGTGGTAGTTGGGAGTCTTTGACACCTAATGGTGCACAATGCGATCAGGTTGGTAACTCGATTAATACCAAAGCAACAGAAACAGGAATCGATGCATATACAGATTATGGTTTCGGACGTTTTGGTGAACAGCGTCGTTGCAATATGGTTTTGGAAAAGGTGGCTGAGTCTACAGTATTGACCGAGTTGCAAAAAAAGGAATTGACTGCAGAAGCGCATTATTTGAGAGGCGCATTATGGTTTGATATGACTCGTAAAATGGGACGTTTTGTGCCGATAGACAAAGTTCTCGATCAGAATGATACGGAAGCTTTTAAGACCCCGGCTACAGCCAGTGTTGAGGAGAGCTATCGTTTGGTGATGGAAGAATTGGATCTGGCTGTTGAAGGTCTTCCTGAAACATCGGATCAAGGACGTGCAAACAGATATGCTGCTTTAGCCTTACGTAGTCGTGCAGCTCTTCAGGCTTACGCTTATACGAAAGATAGTAAATACTTGGATGTGGTGATTAATTCATCTAACGAAGTGATCAATTCTGGACAATATACGCTTGCTGATAATTATGGTGATATATTTGATGAGAACTCACCCAATGACAATGAAATTATATTGGCTCGTTATTATTTGGATAAAGATGCTACAGTGGGCTCTTTTGAGGAGATGATTTTAGCTTTACCTAATTTGCCTGGTGATGATGTGAAAAATGGTAGTAGTAATGGTGAGAATACATTGGATCCAAATGTAAAAACCTTTGACGGATGGGGGATGTATTGGCCAACACAGGATTTAGTAGATCAATACTTGGCTATTGATGAAAAAACGGGTGAAGCAAAAGTTTGGTATGAAACCTCTCAGTATTTGGATAATATAGAAACTATTCCTTCGGAAGGATTAGGATTAGGAGGTATTGAGGTGTTCAAGCGTTTTGACGGAGAAACCCGTAATTTGCCGACTGCTAATGATTTGATTACCGGACGTACTGATTACCCGCTATTCAAGCAAGTAGGTAAAGTAAAAAGTAGTTCTAATAGAACAGTCACAGATATCATGTACAACAACCGAGACAAACGTATGGATGCTACTGTTATCCGTGATATGTCTGAGTTTTGGGGGTTGACAATGACGTTAAATATGGGTGGAAACGCTTCCCAAGGAGTTCGATCAAAAGAAGACGGTGGATGGTACACAACGACAACAGGTTATTATTGGCGGAAAAACACTGTGAAGCCAGATCCTCGTGCATTTGCTTCTGTAAAAATCAATTTCCATTATGTGATAGCCCGTTTGGGTGAGATGTATATGAATATGGCAGAAGCATATCTATTGAAAGGTGATGTGACAAAAGCTGTAGAAATGTTGAATGTAACTCGTGTTAAGCATGGTGGTTTACCTCCTTCGAATGCGGCAACATTGAATGATGCCTGGACTGATTATTTGAGGGAACGTCGTGTTGAGATGGCATATGAAAACGGAGATATTTATTTCAGCTATTTGCGTTGGGGTAAATATGGTGGTGCTAGTAATTATGGTCGTGCTTCAGGTGATGTAATTAAAGACTTAAATGCTCCTGTATATAAAATAGGAATTACCAGTGACCGGAAATCTTTCTGTGTAGGACAGCTTACTTTGTTGAATAGCTGGAACCGCAATTTCACGACACGTCGTTATTTATTTCCGATACCGCAAGGCGCAATAGATAAACGTGCGGCAGATGGAATTATTGATAAACAAAATGAAGGTTGGTAATAATTAATTGTTTTGAATATGAAAAAAGTGATTTATAATTTGTTGTTGACATTGATGATGTTTTCATTTACATCTTGTCTGACCAGTGGCTTAGACGAACTGGATGTGTATGATGGGGCAGACATCACCTCGGTTAGTGCTGTGGCTTATCGCTACATAAGTGATGAAAAGTCTCCGGCTTCAGGTCAAAATATTGTTAAGGAGGTAAATTTGACTTTTACTTCAGATATTGATACTGATGCTGCAACCGTAAAGATTACTGTATCTGTACCGGAAAATTTTCCGGAGGCAGAGTTGGGTAATTTATCTACATCTAATATCATGGTAGCAGTAGGGCTTTCTACCGCGGCACGAATCAGTCCGTTAAATGGTTCTCCGACTTTGGGTGTTCCCGGTGATTGGAGTAAGCCCAATACATATGTGGTAGATGCTGCAAATGGAACCAGGAAAAATTGGACAATAGAAGTAATGAGTTTAATGAAATAGTTAACTTCTTATGAAAAAGCGGGTAGTCATTATTAAGTTGATTTTGGCTACTCGTTTTTTATTGGTAATAGTTTGAAATAGTGCTGTAATATTAGTTTATACATTGTTAGGATTTCTATTTTTTATATTTGTAAGGTAAATAATAAACTTATAATATGAGCGATAAGCAAATAAGGTTAGAATCTCTTGATATCTTGCGGGGAGCAGATCTCTTTTTGTTGGTATGTTTTCAACCTGTATTTATGCGTTTGGCACAAGCGTTAGGAAAAGATAGTTGGGTTGGTGAAATTTATCAATCTGTTTTTACGCATGTAGAATGGGAAGGGTTTCATCTTTGGGATCAGATAATGCCCTTGTTCCTTTTTATGGCAGGAACCTCTATCCCTTATGCTCTTTCGAAATACAAACGGGGGGAAGGCAAAATCGGATCATTGATTTGGAGAGTGTCGAAAAGAGTCATTCTACTTTGGATATTCGGAGCAATTGTACAGGGTAATTTGCTTGATTTAAATATAGATACGCTTTATCTCTATACCGACACTTTACAAGCAATCGCAATGGGTTATTTGTTTTCCGTTATTTTGTTTCTTTTACTTCCCACTCAATTCCTATTCATAGCTTTTTTGCTGTTACCGATCGTTTATACAACCGGAATGATATTGATGGGTGGCTACACACCGGGAGATAATCTAGCTGAAAAGATAGATCAAATAATACTAGGACGTTTTTTATATGGGGCTACAGTTTCCGAGACGGGAAATATTATCTTTGCTGAATGGTATCACATTAGTTGGATTTACAGTACTTTGAATTTTACAGCAACCGTGATGAGTGGTGTATTGACAGGATGTGTGCTGAAGTCGGAAATATCAGCTAAAAACAAAATGAGATTTTTAGCTTTCGGAGGAGGAGTTTCTTTGATGCTTGCATTCGGGTTATCTTTTGCAGAACCGGTGATAAAGAGACTTTGGACAAGTTCGATGATGTTTTTATCGTCAGGTATTTCAATATTGTTAATGCTCGTTTTTTACTATTATGTCGACATGCGTAAACAATGGGGTTGTTTTAGATGGCTTAAAATATATGGAATGAACTCTATTTTGGCTTATATGCTCTTTTTTACTTTAAATACTGATTCTCTCCGCCAATATTGGCTACATGGATTTGAATCCTTTATAGGTGATTTTTATCTTGTTTTGCTTGAAGCAGCTCATGTTGCGATTGTTTGGTTTATTCTGTGGGTATGTTACAAGCAACGGTTATTTTTGAAAGTATAAACAATTTATAAAGCAATGAAAAAGATTTTGTTATTTGTAATCAGCAGCCTGTTGTTTCTCGGAAGCCAACCTTTGTCAGCCCAAAAACAAAAGACAGAAGCTGCTTATGAAGTGATTGAACGGGTATCCGGTCAATCCGGGTTACCGGTTAAGTTCTCTTTGAAGCCGAATAAAGAGAAAGCGGAGGGGAGTACTTATTTCCAATATAAGGTGGATAAGGGTACGCTGATGGTTGAGGGAAGTAGCCCGGTTGCCTTGTGTCGGGGCTTTTATGATTTTATTAAAAGTAACCGGTCCGGTATTTATAGTTGGTCCGGAAATAATGTTCGATTTCCTGAGGAGCTGAAAGAGAGTCCCTTGAAACGAGTCGTTTCTCCTTTTGAAAACCATTTTATGTGTAATGTGGTAGTTTATGGATATTCCATGCCTTACTGGGACTGGGCACGTTGGGAGAAAGAGATAGATTGGATGGCATTGCATGGTATTGATATGCCCTTGGCGTTGGTTGGTTATGAAGCGATCTTAGCCCGTGTATGGAAAAAGATGGGACTGACGGATGATGAGATAAATCATTATTTTGTAGGTCCGGCTCATTTACCCTGGATGCGGATGGGGAATATAAGTGGTATTGACGGTCCGTTGAATGAGGACTGGCATCGTCAGCAAATCGCTTTGCAGCACAAAATATTAAAACGGATGAAAGAGTTGGGTATGAAACCCATTTGTCCCGGTTTCCCGGGTTTTATACCGGAAGCCTTTAAACGTATCTATCCTGATCTGGAAATTATCCAGACGCATTGGGGAGGTGCTTTCTGTAACTGGATGATCTCTCCGGAAGAACCTTTGTTCTCTCAGATCGGAACAGCCTTTATTCGTGAATGGGAAAAAGAATTTGGAGCTAATGAACACTACCTGGTGGACAGCTTTAACGAGATGGATATTCCTTTCCCGGCTAAAGGCTCTAAAGAGCGTTACGAACTGCTTGCCTCTTACGGCGACAAAGTGTATCAGTCTATTCGCAAAGGTAATCCGAATGCGGTTTGGACGATGCAGGGTTGGATGTTTGGTTACCAAAGGGATATTTGGGATTATGAAACGTTAGGAGCTTTGGTTTCTAAAGTTCCGGATAACAAAATGCTTTTGTTGGATTTAGCAGTAGATTATAATAAGCATTTTTGGAAATCGGAAGTGAACTGGGAGTTCTATAAAGGTTTCTATAACAAGCCTTGGGTATATAGTGTCATTCCGAATATGGGAGGAAAAACCGGTATGACCGGAGTATTGGACTTTTATGCAAACGGTCATTTGGAAGCCTTGTCTTCTCCAAATAAAGGGCGTTTGGTAGCACATGGAATGGCACCTGAAGGAATAGAAAACAATGAAGTCATCTATGAATTATTGTCCGATGCAGGCTGGTCGGATAAAGAGATTAATATTCATGAATGGTTGAAGGAGTATTCTTATAACCGTTATGGAGGCTATCCGACAGCCGTTCGTAAATGTTGGGATGCGTTGTTAGAATCTGTTTATGGGACATTTACCGACCATCCTCGTTACAATTGGCAGTTGCGTCCGGGGACAGTTCGGAACGGTTCAATCAATATAAGTGAATCGTTTTTCAAGGCATTGGAATCTTTTGTCAGTGCTTCTGGTCAGCTGAAAGATAACCCTCTTTATTTGGCTGACCTTTCGGAGTTTACAGCCCTTTACCTGGGAGGAAAGGCTGAATTGTTGGTGAAGGCAATAGATTGGCAATATGAAATAGGAGATACGGTGCGTGCCGCAAAGTTTGAAAAGGATTTTGAATATATACTGAAGGGAATGGATGTTCTGCTATCTGCTCATCCTACATTACGTTTGGAGCGTTGGATCGACTTCGCCCACAAACAAGCGGCGACTCCTGAACAACATAAACAATATGAAAGAAATGCGAAACGTATCGTCACGATCTGGGGACCTCCGGTAGATGATTACTCCGCCCGTGTCTGGTCCGGTTTGATCCGTGACTATTATTTGCCGCGTTGGAAACATTATTTCGCAAGCAGAAAAACAGGTACTCGTTTTAACTTTGCTGAATGGGAGAAGACCTGGGTTGAATCGGATGGTTGTTCTCCGCAGACACCTCCTGCCGACATCGTAAATACAGCCCGTTCACTGGTTGATTATGCTGCATTTATAACTCCTTCTTTAATACCTGATGGGAAAAAAGGTCAGTTGGGATCATGGACGGTAGGTGCTAAAAAGACAGAAATCATATCATTTCAGATTCCGGCAGACAGGCTGGATAAACTATCGGCTGTTCGAATAGAAAAGAAAGCCGGGAAAAGTTCGGTCGTTTGTTCCCGTTTGAAACTGGTCGCAGATGGAAAAGTGCTGATAGACGATACTTCAGAAGAAATCCTGCACGGAGATAAATTGAGAATCGTTTATCCGGTAACCTTATCGGATGATATTCGTGGGAATAACGGTGTAGAGCTACAGATACAAATGGAAAATACCGGATTGGAAACGGCTTCAGGACAAGTTTCTCTTATTGGAGAATAATAAGTATTAGGACTATAGTGTTCCTACCATTAGCACTATAGTCCTACCTATTCAGCTCTATAGTGCTACTATGGCTAGCATTATAGTGTTAGTGCGATGAAATCGTCATCTTTTGTCAGATGTGTATAATTAGCAATAATAATCCACAAAATAGGCAACTTTTTGCTATTTTATATCGGAAAAGGACCCTCTATATTTGCATTGTTCTTATAATTGATGTTACAATAACAATCGAAATACCATGAAGAGAAAGCAGTTACTTTTTATACTATTTCTGATATGCTGTGCGGCAGTGCAGGCGAAAGAATATCACGTCTCCGTCAAAGGAAACGATGCGAATGAAGGAACCGAAAAAGCTCCTTTCCGGACAATAGGAAAAGCTGCAGAATATGCCTTCCCGGGAGATATAATTACCGTACATGCCGGTACATATCGTGAATGGATCAATCCTCCGAGAGGTGGCGAAAGCGACGAGAAGCGGATTGTCTATCGTGCGGCCCCGGGAGAAAAGGTTGAGATAAAAGGCTCAGAAAGAATCTCCAACTGGACGAAAGAGAAAGACGGTGTTTGGAAAGTAACGATACCGAATACGTTCTTTGGTGATTATAATCCCTATACCGACTTGATCTATGGCGACTGGTTTGACGGTATAGGACGTGAACATCATACCGGTGAAGTGTTCCTGAACAACAAATCGCTTTATGAGAAAGAAACACTGGACAAGGTGTTGCATCCGGTCCCGAATGAAAAGAGCAAAGACAAGGAAGGTTCCACCTACACCTGGTATTGCGAGAATGATGGTGTGAATACGATCATCTGGGCGAATTTCCATAAATACGACCCGAATAAGGAACTAGTGGAAATAAGTACCCGCAATACCTGCTTCTATCCGGAGAAACCGGGTATCGACTACCTGACTATCCAAGGTTTTAACATCAGCCAGGCTGCTACCCAATGGGGTGCTCCCACAGCAGAGCAGATCGGTATGGTAGCTACTCACTGGAATAAAGGTTGGATCATCGAGAATAATGTGATCAGTAACTCCAAATGTTCAGGTATTACATTGGGAAAGGAACGTAAAACCGGACATAACGTCTGGCTGAACGATACGAGTCTCGACGGTTCTCTGCATTATATCGAAGTCACGTTCAATACGATCCGGAATGGCTGGAATAAAGAGAACATCGGTTCGCATATCGTCCGTAACAATGAGATATCCCATTGTGAACAAACCGGTATCTGTGGAAGTATGGGAGCCGCTTTCAGTCTGATCGAAAACAATCATATCCACGATATCTGGGTGAAACGCCAGTTTACCGGTGCCGAAATCGGAGGAATAAAGTTTCATGCCGCAGTAGATACCCGTATTATCCATAATCGTATCCATAACGCAGGCCGTTCCCTTTGGCTGGATTGGATGACACAGGGAACGCGGGTTTCCGGAAACCTGTTTTATGATAATGATTTGGAAGATATCTTCCTGGAAGTAAACCACGGCCCGTTCCTGGTCGACAATAATATCTTCGCTTCACGCCGGGGCATCCTGGAACAATCCCAGGGAGGTGCTTACGTTCACAACCTGATCGCCGGAGATATCTACCGCTACGTAGAACATGGACGGTACACACCTTACTTCTTACCTCATTCGACGGAGGTTGCCGGCCTGTCCATTATCCCCGGTGGGGACGACCGTTATATCAATAACCTCTTTGCTACGACGAATCCGGTGACAGAAGGAGAGAATAAGCGGAAATACGGTTTGGCAGACTATAACAAAACGGTTTATCCGATGATGGTTGAAGGTAATGTTTATTACAACAAAGCCTTACCTTTCGAAGGTGAAAAGAATAGCGTTGTGCTTCCCGACTTCAACCCGAATGTGAAGATCGAAGAAACGGCTGACGGCGTTTATCTGTCTTTATCCGTAAAAGGTTTGAGCGATTTGCAGACCAGCCGTGTCAATACGGAGAGACTGGGAAAAGCTAAACTCCCTAGACAAGCCTATGAGCAACCTGACGGCAGCCCGATTGAAATAGCGACCGACTATCTGGGGAATGCACGTGGAAACCAGCCCAAACCGGGGCCTTTGGAGTCCATCAAAGACGGTGAGATCAGAATAAAAGTATGGTAATCTAAAATTATTATTGAACATGACATCTAAACAGCGTGTGCAAAGCGCACTAGCCCATCGTATGCCCGATTGCGTACCGGTCGACTTCGGAGCAACTTCAGTTACCGGTATCCATTGCAAGGTCGTGGAGGCTTTGCGGCAACATTATGGATTGGACCCGCATCCTGTCCGCGTCATCGAACCTTTCCAGATGCTGGGAGAGATCGAGAGTGACCTGCAGGAGATTATCGGCGTAGATTGTGTCCCTGTTTTCGGGCGGAAGGATATGTTCGACATCGATGAAACTCAACTTCACGAACAAATAACCCCCTGGGGACAGAAAGTGATGATCGCCTCCGGTATCGACCTGACGACCGATGCAGAGGGAGACGTGCATATCTATGCGGGTGGCGACCGTTCTTATCCCCCCAGTGCCGTGATGCCGGCTGACTGTTATTTTATCAATGCAACCGAACGGCAGGAGTATGTCGACGATGATGCGATTCAGCCGGAAGATAACCTGGAAGAATTCGGTCCTATTTCAGAAGAAGATCTTCAGTATTATAAGGAGGCAGTCGAAAAGGCTGCTGCCACGGGAAAAGCGGTCGTAGCCAGCTTCGGAGGTACGGCACTGGGCGATATTGCTTTCGTTCCGGGCATGGGACTGAAAGATCCGAAAGGAATCCGGAATGTGGCGGAATGGTATATGTCTACCTCCATGCGCCGTGACTATGTACAAACCGTCTTTGAAAAGCAGACCGATATCGCGATAGCAAATTATCAGCGCCTTTGGGATGCAGTGGGTGAAAAAGTCGATGTAGTCTTTACCTGCGGAACCGATTTCGGTACACAGGATTCTCAATTCTGCTCCCTCGATACCTTCCGCGAGTTGTGGCTCCCTCACTATAAACGGATGAATGACTGGATTCACGCGAATACTACCTGGAAGGTATTCAAACATACTTGCGGGGCTGTCCTTCCTATTCTCCCAGGATTGGTGGAGGCTGGTTTCGACATTCTCAACCCTGTACAGATCAATGCCAAGGATATGGATCCGCGCGTTTTGAAGAAAGAGTTTGGCGACCAGTTTACTTTTTGGGGCGGAGGCATCGACACGCAACGTATCCTGCCGAATGCAACACCCGAAGAGGTGCGGAGCCACGTCATGCAGGAATGTGAGATACTGGGGGCAGACGGCGGTTTCGTCTTTAATGCCGTCCATAATATACAGGCCAACGCACCGGTACGGAATGTAGTGGCAATGATAGAGACATTGCGTGAGTTACGAAGTTAAATACTAAAAGAAGAATAAGTTATGGCAGATTTAGATAAATTGTATGAAGCTATTTTGACAGGAAAACTGAATGTAGCCAAGGAGGTAACCAACGAGGCTATCGCAGAGAATATCGACCCGCATTTGATCATTAATAACTATATGTCGCGGGCCATGGAAGACATCGGTAAACGTTTTGAGGAAGGAAAAGCCTTTGTCCCTGAACTATTAATGGCAGCTCGTGCCATGAAAGGTGCGCTCGACCTGCTGAAACCGCAAATGAAAGGTGCTGCTTCCCATAGTTTGGGAAAAGTGGTGATAGGAACGGTGAAAGGTGATTTGCATGATATCGGAAAGAACCTGGTAGCTTCCATGCTCGAAGGTTGCGGATTCGAGGTGATCAACCTGGGTACCGATATTTCTTCGGAAAAGTTCATCAATGCTTTGAAAGAAAACCAGGCTCAGATACTTTGCCTTTCAGCGCTGTTGACTACGACGATGAACTATATGCAGGAGGTTATCAAAGCCCTGGAAGAAAACGGTCTTCGTAGTCAGGTGAAAGTCATGGTAGGCGGTGCACCGGTTTCTGAATCCTTTGCCCGTCAGATCGGAGCAGACGGTTATAGCGACAATGCCAATGCCGCCGTAACGCTTGCTAAATCCTTATTATCCGCCTGATCGTATGCAGGAGTACGAGTTGGATTTCGGTCAGCTGTCCCTGACGCCACACGAGTTGTTCGTGGAGATGGGATACAGCAAGACGCAACAACCGGAAGAACCTGTGGAGACATTAGTTGTCTCCATGCTGGAAGATATATCCTCTTGGGTAAAGCCGCGTTGTACATTCGGTCTGTTTGGCGGACAGATAGAAGGTGAGGAGGTCGTAATAAACGGCGGTGAACGCTTGCAGGTAGGGGCTACCATCGCTACCCTAATGAAGAGCTCTCAACGTTTTGTTCTTTTTGCGGCCACGGCTGGTGCTGCTTTTCAAGCTTATCAAGATCGTTTGAAGGCGGAAGGCGATATTCTGAAATGTTTTATAGCCGATGTAATCGGAAGTTGCATTGCCGAAAAGGCCGGAGATTACATGGAGCGATTACTCGAAAAAGAGCTGGGCGGCGAACGGCATACCAACCGTATGAGTCCGGGTTATTGCGGTTGGCATCTGTCCGGTCAGAAGACCCTCTTCCGGTTGATGGGCGAGCATCCTTGCGGCATCAGTTTGTCTGAGGTTTGTTTGATGACGCCGATTAAGTCTATCAGTGGCGTGATCGGTATCGGACCTGAAGTGGATGAGAAAAAGTATGGTTGTCAGTTTTGTGAGTTAGAAACCTGTTATAAACGAAAAAGATTGAAGAAATAATGGAAATACAGAAATGGTTACAGGAAACAATGAGCCGGCAGGAGAGAAGGGCCGTTCCTATCATGACGCATCCCGGTATCGAACTATGCGGTAAAACAGTGAAAGATGCAGTTACCAGCGGTGAAGTACATGCAGAGGCTATCTGCCGGTTGAACGAGCAATATCCGGCGGCAGCCCCGACGGTCATCATGGATTTGACGGTAGAGGCCGAAGCTTTCGGGGCGAAAGTAGTTTTTCCGGAAGATGAAGTACCCAGTGTAACGGAACCGTTGGTATCCGACAAAGAGTCCATAGATAATTTGCAGATCCCCTCGCTGGATGCCGGACGTGTGCCTGAATACCTGAAAGCAAACCGCCTGACGGCTGAGCGGGTAAAGGATAAACCTGTCTTTGCCGGTTGTATCGGTCCGTTTTCGTTGGCAGGACGTTTGTTCGGTTTGTCCGAATTGATGATTGCCCTGTATGTGGAACCGGAGAATATAGCCGTCTTGCTCGAAAAGTGCACCCGTTTTCTGATCGACTATACCCGTGCGATCAAACAGACAGGCGTTCACGGTGTGATCATGGCGGAACCGGCGGCAGGTCTGATCTCTAACGAAGATTGTATCTTGTATTCGACGGATTATGTCCGTCAGATCGTGGATGCGGTGCAGGATGAAAACTTTATGGTGATCCTGCATAACTGCGGAAACTCCGGGCATTGTACGGAAGCCATGGTTCAGTCGGGAGCTGTCGGGCTTCATTTCGGCAATAAGATAGATATGGCAGATGCGTTGGCTAACTGTCCGGAAGACCGGTTGGTTATGGGTAACCTGGACCCGGTCGGACTTTTCAAACAGGCATCTTCTGAACAAGTATATGCAGAGACGATGACTCTCTTAAAGAATACCAGCCAATGGAAGAATTTCGTTTTATCGACAGGTTGTGATGTCCCCCCTCATATTCCCTCTGAGAATATCGAGGCGTTTTATCAGGCACTTAATGATTTTAACAACCGATCAGTGTAAAAAAAGAATGTCCTGTGTAAGCTCTTTACACAGGACATTGTATTTAGAATCGTACTTATCTGTTTCTTACCGGATAAACAACAGTTCCCTGTATTTCGGCAACGGCCACATTTGGTTATCCACCATCAGTTCCAGTTCGTCGATATGCTCGCGGATGTCGTCCAGGAACGGAACTACCGTATCATGATAAGCGATCGCCTTGCTGCGGAGGTCGGTGATGACGTTTGCCTTCTTACGGGCTTCGATCATTTCGTCCGTCATGCGTGTTACGGCATTCACGTGTTTGGAAATCTTACGTACCAGGCGGCGCGGTTCGGCTGACAAGTCTTCGTATTCATCCGGACTGAATGTCTCTTTCAGCTTGGTGATATTGCTGAGCAGCAAAGACTGGTAATGCAATACGACCGGAATAATATGGTTCATCGACAGGTCACCCAATACACGGGCTTCGATCTGTACTTTCTTAATATAGATTTCCCATTTTACTTCGTTACGGGCTTCCAGCTCCTTTTCATTCAATACGCCTGTTTCCTTGAACATACGGATCACTTCCGGTTTCAGGTAAGCATCGTATTGCAGTGGAACGCTGTTTTCGCAATCCAGTCCGCGGCGGGCAGCTTCTTCCTTCCATTCGTCGCAGTAACCATTACCGTCGAAACGGATCGGTTTGGATTCTTTGATATATGCTTTCAGTGTTTCGAAGATAGCCACTTCCTTACTCTTTCCGGCAGCCTGAAGTGCTTCTACATCTTTCTTGAACTGTTGAAGCTGATGAGCGACTGCCGAGTTAACAGCCAGCATAGCCGAGCCACAGTTCACGGAAGAACCCGGTGCACGGAACTCGAAACGGTTTCCGGTGAAAGCAAACGGAGAGGTACGGTTGCGGTCGGTATTATCCAGTAGCAATTCCGGTATCTGTCCGAAACCCAGGCTCAGACGTTTCTTGTCGTCTACCTCGATCGCATCTTCGATCGAACTGTTCTCGAATTTATCCAGTACTTCGCTGATCTGCGTTCCCAGGAAAGAAGAGATAATAGCAGGAGGCGCTTCATTGGCTCCCAGGCGGTGTGCGTTGGTAGCAGAAGCGATACTTGCTTTCAGTAAGGCATTATATTTATAAACGGCCATCAGCGTATTAACCACGAACGTGATAAAACGCAGGTTGTCTTCGCGGTCTTTACCCGGCGAAAACAGATTGATACCCGTATCGGTCCCCATTGACCAGTTGCAATGCTTACCCGAACCGTTCACACCCATAAAAGGCTTTTCGTGAAGCAGTACGCGGAAATTATGACGGCGTGAAACACGTTTCATGACCGACATCAACAGCTGGTTATGGTCGTTTGCCAGGTTACATTCTTCATAGATCGGAGCCAACTCGAACTGGTTCGGGGCAACCTCGTTATGACGGGTCTTCACCGGGATACCCAGCTTGTAACATTCCACTTCCAGGTCTTTCATAAATTCCTGTACGCGTGAAGGGATGGCACCGAAATAATGGTCGTCCAACTGCTGGTTCTTGGCACTTTCGTGTCCGAGCAGCGTACGTTCTGTCAGCGACAGGTCGGGACGGGCCGAATACAATTCTTCGTCTACCAGGAAATATTCCTGTTCCCAGCCCAGGTAAGTGATCACTTTATGAACATCTTCGTTGAAGTAGTTGCAGACCTCTTTGGCTGCTTTGTTCAGAGCTTCAACCGAGCGGATAAGCGGTGTCTTGTAGTCGAGTGCTTCACCGGTATAAGCGATAAAGACAGTCGGGATACACAAGGTGTCGTCTACAATAAATGCGGGAGAGGAGGGGTCCCAGGCAGAATATCCGCGGGCTTCGAATGTGTTGCGCAGTCCGCCGTTGGGGAAGCTGGATGCGTCCGGTTCCTGTTGGGCGAGCAGTTTACCGCTGAATTCTTCGATCATACCGCCATTGCCGTCGTGTTCTACAAAAGCGTCGTGCTTTTCGGCTGTTCCGTCGGTAAGCGGTTGGAACCAGTGTGTGTAATGGGTTACTCCTTTTTCCAGTGCCCACATACGCATACCGGCAGCTACATGGTTGGCTATTTCCCGGTCGATAGGTGTTCCATTATCAATGGCGTGGGTCAGGGCTTTGTACGTTTCCTTGGAGAGATACTTTTGCATCGCCTTGCGGTTAAATACGTTCTCGCCATAGTACTCGGATACTTTCTGTTTGGGAGTGATGGCTTCTACGGCCTTACGGTTGGAAGCTTTCTCCACTGCATTAAAGCGTGAGATTGACATACGGATTATTTTTTTGTTTTACCGGCTGCAAAGATACGGGCAAATCTTGGTTTATGCTTTCATTGGGTAGTTAAAAAGAAACAAAGCCCATCCGACTTGGGATGAGCTTCGATTATCCTTTTTTAGAGTGCAGTATGTTAGGACTGAGCTAACAAGGGCACTATTATGGAGCAAAAGTAGGGTATTCTATTTTTTCTCGTTACAATCTTCTTCGGAGTCTTTTTTCCCCCATTTATGCCTTGCCCAAAAATATACAATAGACAAGCAAGCCACTAGAAAAAGCTGAATTATAAGTCTATCGTCCATTTTGTTTCTTTTATCAATAAAATATTTGCCAAGCTCCTTCAGCATGTCTTCGTTCTTCATACAAATTTAGATTATTATGTGTATATATCAAAGGTTATTCACTAAATTCTTTTGCATCTTAGCATAAATACATTGTTTTTCTTTCGAAAAGCGAAGAAATGATTTTTTACATGCTTCAATTCTATATCCAATAGTGAAGCAATAATACTGGGAAGGATTAATACACTTATTCATAGTATAAAAGTTTTGAGTTACCGAACATCAAGTAACAATGCAAATATAAAGATTAGTTTTCATTTCCTAAATTATTCGACTTTTTATTTTCAAGAAATCAACGCAAATTATTCTTTTATTGGGTGTTCAGAATGGCTTTTTGAATGTAAAAAATGCGATTATTCCCGTTTCTCTTGATTTTATGGAAGTTCTATTAGTGAAGCGATTTTGTCGATAAAACATTTTGTCGGTTCCATTATCGGCTGGACATCTTCTTCTGAGAAATCAAACAAATCGTTGTAGTCTCCTTTCGAGCGCCAGTTTAATAATTTAGCGTATATTTTAAATTCTTCTATCGAAATAATGCCAGGGCGTACTATTTGTTCGGAAAACTGCCCTATAACTCCGGAATGGGATTTTGCAGATATACGTTTATACAATAAGAGGGCGGAAGCCGAATAAAAGCAAGCATAATATAAACGATTGATAACAGAGTTCCATTGTTGTGCTTCATAAAGAATGTGAGCTGCATGGTAAACTTCCTGTGCCTTCTCTAGCCTATAACGAATATAGGCAGTCATATTTTCTTCCCTCTCATTATTCATAATTGTATTGCCTCTGATTGAACACTGTTATAGAATGGAGTTACGGAATGGCGTGTGTGCCAGTCTTTCAGTCCATAGGCGAATAATTGTATAGCCTGTCCCGTTTTGACCATTAAGTCGCATATATGGTCGATGAATAGACTTTCTTCCTTGACGGACAATTTCTCTTTGGATGAAAGGACAAGTATATCCCAATCGGAATCTTCCCGTGCGTTGCCTTTGGCACGGGAACCATATAACCAAACTTGTGCCGTAGGCTCGACTTCCAACACATTCTCTTTTATTTGGCTTAACATGGATTGATAATCGACTTTCATAAATCCTCCTTTTATGCAAAGATATAAATATTTATTCTTTATCCAATATTTGGTGTTCAGAATGGCTTTTTGAATGTAAAAAATGCGATTATTCCCGTTTCTCTTGATTTTATTCTTCCAGGTAACTAATTAAATTAATGTACACACGCGTACATTATATAAGGATATGTTTTATTTTAATGATTGTTTTTGGGAGCGTATAATGCTGTGTAGACTTTGAATATTATATATTGGAAGGCTGAAAATGAGTGACTAATTTTAACGTCCCTTTTTTCTCGTCAGCAAAATTACAACATTCTTTCTAACCGCCAATCTTTTTCCGAATAATTTTTCTTTTCCTATATCCTTTCTTATCAATTGGATAGCAAAGTTAGTACGAAATACTCGCTTTAGAAAACGAATTCCCAAAAAGTGACGAGAAAAAAGGGACGTTTAAACTAGTCATTTAACAATTGACAACATTAAGACGCTTCTTCAGAATAGGACTTTTAATAACACTATTATTAATATTAAATTTATTGATTATGAACAAAAAGTTTTCTACTTTATTAGCTGGCTTGGCGTTGGTTTCATCGGTTGCCTCTGCTGCGGTGAATTCTGACATTAAGTTGCAAGTGGGACCTAATGACGGTTTGTACCAGATTGCAAAGGGCGATAGTGTTTTGGCTATCGATGCTGCTGGTAACTTCGTATTTAAGGAAAGTGCTACTGTAGCTGCAGCAGATTTGGCTTCTACATTGTGGTGTGTGAATATTGATGCCCAGAGTCAAGGACAAAATCCCAAATTCGATTTTACCAATAAAAAGGAAGGTCGTCTATTGGAAGTATTTATGGATGAAGCATTGAAAGATCTGGCTGAAGAAACTGCATCTTCACCTTTGGTTGTGAATGATGAAGCAGATGTTAATGGTTGGGCTTTCTCCTCTACTTATGCTGAGGGTATTGAAGAAGACAAACCTTTATATTCTTATTTTACTGCAGATTCTGTGATCGCATTGGAACAAGTTGGTGATGATCTCGTAGCTATGAAATATGGTGCGGACAAAGTTGGTGATATTGCAGCGAAGTATACTTTGAAGAAACCGTCTCGTATAATTCTGAATGCTGCAGCATTGAATACTATGTTAGGTTTAAATGCAAATGGAACATCATTCAAATTGACTTTTGAGCAGACGGCTAATCCTAATGTATTTGCAAATGAGTTGACTGCAGTGAAAGATACACTTGTGGATTATGTGATTGTTGCAAACAAGTCAACAGGTAAATATTTACGTGTAGATAGTGCCTATAATAATACAACTGGCGTTAAGTTTGTGATGTTGACAGATACAACTAAAGCAGCTACTTATCTTGCTGACGAAGCTGCAAGCCAAGGAAATAAGTATGCATTCAAATTCGAATATGCGCCGGCATCCGATAGCGTATTTATCACAGTTGCAGGAGCTCGTCTTGTAAAAGAAGATGGCAAAAGCTGGGCTGATTCTTATGAGTCTACAAACCGTGATAGCTTACATGTATATGTTCAGGATTTGGTAAGCTCAAAAGTGTTGACAGTTGGTACTGACTCTGTTTCTACTTATATTAAATTAGGATTTGGCACTTGTGGTGAAGCTCCTACTTCTACTAAGACTACTGTTCCCAGTGATTTGTATGTGATTAAGAGTACAGATGGTAAATATTTGGCAGCTCCGATCCATGGCGATTCTACTGTTCAGTGGGTTACATTGGAAAAGAATGTGAATGTTTGGACAATGCCATCATTCCAGTGGGTTGTTGAAAAACAAAGAAAAGATTCGAACACTTCAAAGATTACTATTACTAACCGTGAATTTGGTACGGCAATAAAGTACTTTACAAATGTTCAACTGGATACGGATGAAGCTTCTTATGCTGAACTGACAGATGACAAGACTGTCTCTAAGACTGTAAATGTGGCTGGTTTCATTGCTGCAACATCTGAAATTAAACAGGATAGCTTGCTGGGTTATAAATATTTGGATACACAGGATCTGATGGTTACTCGTTACAAGTTCCGTTATTTGCATGAACTTTCTGATGAATATTTTGCTGGTGTAAATACGGAGGAAAACGATTCTATTTTGTATGTCGGTGCTAAATCTGCATTTTCTCTGGCTCAGAAAGGTACAGATGAAGTATATGGTTATACATCATCTGCAGTTACTGACTTGAAACCACTGTATCGTAAAGTCTATACATTGAAGATCCGTAATGCTAAACTTATCTTTGGTGCTAAAGCTGACAGTGTAGTTTTGGATAAAGAAGGTCGTTTTGCTGTTTCTGAGAAAGTTGCTCCGGTAACATTCTTAATGAAAGCCAATAACGAGAAAGCGATCGACGATGTTGAGACATTGTTTTATGCATTCATTAAAACTGGTGCAGATACGACTAAAGTCGGTACAGATGACAACAATTTATGGATGAAGAATCAGATCATGACGGAATCTCGTACTTCAGCTTTCTCTGTAGAAGTAGACGACGCTCCTTTGTACAGGAGATTTAATACAACCAAAGAAGGTGAGATCGCTTCTGATGATCCTGATACAGTGAAGTTCTTCCGTGTAAACAATTCTGCAGACATGTTGTTTGAAGATGCTCACAGCGTATATTCTGAAGGTAAAGAAATTAATTTCTTGGGTATTAATAATAACATTCAGTATCCGGATGCGAAACGTGCTATCTATGTAGATACTGCTTATGTAAAGCGTGGTACAGGTTATATCAAACCTCAATATATGCTGGCTGTAGGTGTACATGTTGTTCCGGGTGTTGATCCTGTTCCATGTCCGTTAGAACATAATCACGGATTCGATCAGAATGGTAATCCTCTTGATAAATGGACTTGTTCACATGCAACTCCAGGTACTGATGGTTACGTAAGAGGTCGCTATCTGATCAACGCCGTTGATTCTGCTAAGGTTGACGGAAACTATTTGGATGCTATACGTGATGCTGATTATATTTGGAACAATCAGGTTCGTCTGGCATTTGTAGAAGCTATCCATAAAGAAGATACCTTGTATATTCTGAATGGTGAGGAATCGGCTTTAGCAGATCCTGTAGACTTCTCTACATTGAAAGCGACAAAAGTTCGTTTGGATAATAACCTTCATAAGAACGTAGTATTCTCTTTCCGTCTGTTGGAAGAAGGTTCTGATAACTTCTTGATCGAATCGGCAGAAACTGATAATAATATGATCGCTCCGATGCAGGGTGGTTGGGTGAAGATCCAGAACGGTGTTCCTGTAATTTCCTATGCAGCATTTGCTGATGCGGCTAATGAGGCAGAAATCTTTAACGTAGAAAAGACTGCTGAAAATCCGACAGCCAATGAGCCTGCTATCTCTGCAGAGACAGTTTCTGTAACAGCTGTTTCGGGTGCTGTTGTTGTGAAAAACGCAGCAGGCAAGAAAGTTGCTATCAGTAACCTTCTCGGTCAGACAATTGCTAACACAGTGATTTCTTCCAGTGAAGCAACTATTGCGGTTCCTGCAGGTGTTGTATTTGTTGCAGTAGAAGGCGAAGCAGCTGTAAAAGCAATCGTAAAATAAGTAATTATTAAAATCAAATAATTCTAAATTGTTTACCGCGCGGTTCATATTGCATGCAACGCACAAAGAACCAATTAGCCTGTGACAGGCGAACAAGCGGTAGATATTAATACTAAAGTAATGAAATAAAGTTCTTCTGTTCGATCTCTGTGAAGAGCAAAGACAGACAAAAACAAGCCCCGACGGTTCATTCCGCCGGGGCTTCGTTGTTAGAAAATATTGAACCTACTTTTGGCTTGAATTTTTGGTTACTTTTCTTTCAAGAGAAAAGTGACATTCAATTCTTATAAAACAAACAAATATGAAAAAAAACTGGACGCCGCACTACTGACAAACGCGGCACAAGATTTCAGGAACCAGTGTGAACAACTGGAAAGCGTATTGAATGAAGTGAAGAAAAGCGACAACTATATGTGTCGGCTTTTGAAAAACGCTATGTGGAACGAAGATATGGTCGTGGAAGAAACGATCGTTTTCAATGGAACCGGCACTGAGTTCGTCGAGCTGATCGGCCCCTTGCTGATGAGCGGGAAATGGACTGTCAACGACAAACATGCCGTGAAAGCTTTCCTCCGCTCGCTTTATTCCGTCTTTCAGATATGCTATGATTCGAAGAAAGAGCCGCTGACACTCGGATCACTCGAAAATCTGGTACGGAATTATATGGATGAACACCGTGAAAGTCGTTCACACTTAGGTTATTAATTCCTTATTTTTCAAGCCGCCTATTGTTTCCCTAAAATAGTGTAAAACAATAGGCGGCCTTCTTTTTACTTCTTACATTGAGCATTTGTTAATCAACCTCTTTAATACAATTTATTATGCTGAAAGTAACACAGTTTGCCCGGTTCAAGCGCAATGAAGGAGATGTAAACCTGATCGATGTCCTGCAGGATATCCGTAGCGGGAAGTATGCCACCAAAGTCAACCAAATCCGTGTGTATATGGATAAGGGCAACCCCGATGCTGCCGAGACACTGAAGAAAGAGCTGCCTGCCGTCACCCTCTCGGCTACCTATGCGGGGCAGCGACTGGCTAAGTGTATCACTGCTTACAACCCGCTGGTGATTCTCGATTTCGATGAATTGAAGAAAGAAGATCTTGCCCGCTTGCTGGAAACGGCACGCCAGGCTGTCTATACGGTGGCCTGCTGGATCAGTCCGCGCGGACACGGAATCAAGATCATCGCTTATCCGGCTGTCCGCATGGAGCGCAGCCTGAAGAACCATAAGGCGGTCTACACCCTAGTGAAGGATTGGTATGAAAACCTGCTGGGTATCGGGGCGGATGCGTCGGGGAGCGACATCGGGCGTCTGTGCCTGTTGTCGTACGATCCGACGTTGTATATCTCTCCCCGTTTCGAACCCTGGCTGAAAGGAGAAAGCGGCGAGCCGGAAGGGATTGCTCCCATCGAGCCGCCGGTCGATCCGAAAGCGGCGCGCCTGCTCGCTTCTGCCCGCAAGAAGACCACCCGTAAGTATGCCTACGACAAAGGCAACCGTAACAATTATGTCCATCTTTTTGCCAGCCATTGCAACCGCCTGGGCATTAACCGGGCCGATGTGGTGAATTATGCCGCGAAAGCTTTTGCCGATCTCCCGGCGGATGAACGTGCAGCGGTTATCGACAGCGCCTATGCGCACGATGAACAGCATGCCACCGCTTTTTTGCAGACCGGCAGGAGAGGAGCGAGTTATGTGGTGCAGATACAGGAACATTTGTCCGCTCACTATGATCTGCGCCGCAATGTGGTGCGCCGTTTGGTGGAGTGTAGACCGAAGGGTACGGATGAGTCGTTTACGCCGGTCAACGACTATTGGGAAAACTCCGTCTGGTGTGCCTTGCAGAAGGAGGGCGTATTGTGCAGTGTCTCCGAGCTGCGGTCGGTGATCCATTCCGATTTCAGTCCGCAGTATGATCCGTTCTGTTCTTATTTCGATCAGTTGCCTGCCTGGGACAGACAGACCGATCCGATCGGGGCATTGGCGGCTACTGTCTGCACGACCCGCCCGGCGTATTGGGAGAAATGCCTGCGAAAATGGCTGGTTGCCCTCGTTGCCTGTGCCTGCGACGAGCGGTTGGAGAATCATACGGTTTTGATGGTGAGCGGTGCGCAGGGGTTGGGCAAGACCACCTGGCTGCGTAACCTGGTGCCTCCCCGGTTGCGGCAGTATGTCTATTCGGGCAACCTCGACCCGACGGCCAAGGATTCGTCGTTGATGATGAGCGACTGTTTCCTGATCATCCTCGACGAGCTGTCGGGGCAGAGCCGCACGGAGCTGAACCAGTTGAAGGCGTTGATCACGAAAAATAGCGTGTACGAACGCCGTCCCTATGCCCGTAATGCCGAGACCTATGTGCGTCGTGCCTCCTTTGCCGCTACTGTCAACGACAGCGAGGTGCTGACCGACCGCACCGGATCGCGCCGTTTCCTCTGTTTCGAGGCCACGCGCATCGACTATACCCTGCCGGTCGACCATACCGCCGTTTATGCGCAGGCGCTGGCTTTGTTTCGCGAAGGTTTCTGTTTTTGGTTTGCCAATGCGGATATTGCGGAGATCAACAGTAACAACGAACCTTTCCAGCTGGTCAGCCCGGAGCTGGAGCTGCTTTATACCTATTACCGTAAGCCGGTACGCTTCGAGATGCCGTTGTTGCTCTCCTGTAGCGAACTGGTCACCCGTATTGCCGAGCGGACACGTTTTCCGGTGACTGCTTCCGGTATAAATATCATGGGAAAAATGTTAAAAAGAGAAGGTTTCGAGTGGGTGAAGAAGCATGGCAAGCAACTTTACAGGGTGATCGAGCTGACTTCCGAACAGGTGGAGGCCCGACGTAAAGGGTTCGGTTACGATCCGTCGGAAAATCCGGAAGACACAGATAAAGAGAAAGATATAGGAGACGATCAGACCGATCCGAAACTACCATTCTGAAAGCTGGGGGTAGGATGGGGCAGGCAAAAGATGTTTTCCGAAACTTTTTTAGCCTGTTCCTTTTGTTCCCTCTCTCCCGAAACCGCAAGGAATAAAAGGAACGGGTCGGAAAAGGTTCCCGGAGAGGGCTTTTAGGCTGCCTTATCCTGCCTTTTTCATCGCTGCCCTGCTTTTTGATATATATTTCTTTTCGGTGGCTGCCCGAGCCATTTTGGGTGGCTGCTGCAGTCGTTTCCGGTGGCTGCTGCAACTGTTTTGAGTGGTTGCAGCAGCGGTTTCAAATAGCTGTGGCAGCCACGGAAAAACAGTTACCGTTCAAGGTTCTCCCAAATGCAGGACGATACACTCCACCTGGAGGGGCGTGAAGCTCCTGACTCCGGGATGATAGCCCAGTTCAAGCAGTTTGGCTTTCAATACGCCATGAAAGTTGATCCACCGCCAAAGTTGCAGGGTTGCCGCCCTGCGGCTGAGATGGGGGCTGTAAAGCTCGGCAAGTTCGCCTATCCCGTAGGCTCGTATCGTGAAGGTCGTTTGTTCCATGAGAAGATTGGTTTTATTCTTCTAAGGTACGGAAAATCAATGAATAAAGCAAGTATTTGAGGAGGGTTTTTTATCGGTTTTCATTCTTTGTGTACTCTTTCCAATAAAAGCCTTTTTGATTCGGCTAGCGGCATGCAATTAGTGCTCAGTTCGTCTTCTGAAATGAATGCAAAATGCTGATTGTCGATTTTATTATGATTGGGATGATAGTTAACGACAGGTTCCTGCAGGGTAGAAGAACTATTTTCCGGTTGTTTATAGTCTGCATTTTTTCTTTTCATAGTTATTTCTAATTAATGATTATTGTTAGTTTACAAATGTATGAATTATTTCTTCTCGAAGATGATCTTTTTGATATTTTTTGCGAAAAAAACTGTCGCTTCGTAACGTCCTGTCACCTACGGCTTCAAGGGCCCCTCATGGCTGTCGTATCTTTGATATATCATTAATAATCAACTAAAAACAATTGGATTATGGCATTTCAGTATCATTTGGTTCTCAGGAAGAACCTCAGTAAGAATGTAGAGGAAGGGAAGGAGAAACTTTTCTATGCGCAGACCCGTGCGACGGGGACGTGTACCTTCGCAGAGTTGTGTGCCCTGGTGGCACAGAGTTCCACGGCTTCGAGTGGTGATGTGAAGGTGGTGATCGACCGTTTGATAGAATTTCTCCTGTTGTTCCTGGCACGTGGTGAAGTGGTTCAGTGCGGCGAGTTCGGAACCTTCCAGTTGGTGCAGACCAGCTCCGGAAGTGTCACGGTCGATGATTTCTCTTCATCTATGTTGTATCGTGCACGTCTTCGTTTCCGTCCCGGCGAGAAGTTGCGCAACCTGATCGCGACAGCCAAAGGCGAGCGTTTCAAATTGGATGAGCCGAAAACGGACACAGGTGGCGGCAGTGGCGAAGACGACCGTCCGGTAATCGAATAATATCCTTACCCCCTGTGTATATGGATAAAGAGTCGTTTACCCGCAAGTACCTCCCCGCCGCACGTGTGGCGGGTGAGTTGTACGGACTGAACCCGGTGGTTATCCTGGCGCAGTCTGCCATCGAATCCGGCTGGGGTGAGAGCACCCTGGCTACTCTCTACAACAACTTTTTCGGGCTGACGGGCTACGGTGTGGCGAATGCCTACTGGCATGGCGGCAAGACAGTTCCGGATAAGCCGGACGGCCTGTTGTTCCGCCGGTATGACCGTCCTGAAAACAGCTTCCTCGATTTTGCCCGCCTGATAACGACGGTCTACAAACAGGCGGCTGCCGTGAGCCATTATCCGGCGGCTTATGCCCGTGAGATTGCTTACAGCCGGTATATCAGTGAAGTGAACGGGGATAATCGCGAAGCGTATTGCAATATGCTGGAACGTATTGCACGGTCGCTGGTCCCCATAGTGTATAATCTTAATAATAAAGAAAGTGTATGAGCGAGAATGGAAACAGTAACAAGGTGAGAGGAATACTTCAGTTTATAATGGATTTGCTGGGATTCCTGCTGGGGAGGAGAAAGCAATAGAAAGAGAGGGAGAGAGCTCAATGTTTGTCAGATGTGAATGTAGCGTCGTTGGTAGGGGCGGTTCGCGAACCGCCCTTACAGGCGCCGTCATAATGGAACAGGCAAGTTCGACCGTAGGGGCGGGTCTGCCCGCCCCTACAGCCGAACCTGTCATTTGTGCTAAAACAGACTCCATGCCACCGTCAGTCCAGCCATCACAATCGCCACCATGCTCATCAGCTTGATCAGGATATTGAGGCTCGGTCCGGAAGTATCTTTGAACGGATCGCCGACCGTATCGCCAACGACAGTTGCCTTGTGGGCTTCGCTGCCTTTGCCACCGTGGTTACCCTCTTCGATATGCTTCTTTGCATTGTCCCAGGCTCCTCCGGCATTCGCCATGAAGATGGCTAGGACGAAGCCGGTGCTAAGGCCGCCTATCAGCAGTCCGATCACTCCGGTAACTCCGAATATCAGTCCGGTAACGATTGGAGCAATGATAGCCAGCAATGAAGGAACAATCATCTCATGCTGTGCCCCTTTCGTCGAAATCTCCACGCAACGGGCATAATCGGGTTCTGCCTTGCCAGTCAGAATACCCGGTATTTCGCGGAACTGGCGGCGTACTTCCTCCACCATATGTCCGGCAGCACGTCCGACGGCATTCATCGTCAATCCACAGAACATAAAGGCCATCATAGAGCCGAGGAACATGCCCGAAAGTACTTTCGGATTCATCAATGTCACATCATAATAAATCATGAAGTCGGAGAAAGAAGCCTTCGAAATCTCCATCGTCCGTCCGTCGGCGAATGACAGGACGGTTTCTCCCAGGCGAAGCAAACCAATTTTGATCTCTTCTATATACGAAGCAAGCAACGCCAGTCCCGTCAGTGCTGCTGAACCGATGGCAAAACCTTTGCCCGTAGCCGCTGTCGTATTTCCGAGCGAATCGAGCGCATCGGTACGTTTGCGCACTTCTTTACCCAGGCCGGACATTTCGGCATTACCTCCGGCATTGTCGGCTATCGGTCCGTATGCATCGGTCGCCAGTGTAATTCCCAACGTGGAAAGCATTCCGACGGCGGCAATACCGATCCCGTACAATCCCATCCCGACATTGCTGAAATCGAATCCGGAAGCAAAAAGGAAGGAGCAGATGATACCGACAACGACGGCCAGTACGGGGATAGCGGTAGACATCATTCCCAATCCCAATCCGGAGATGATAACGGTGGCCGGTCCGGTCAGTCCTGCTTCGGATACCCGCCTGGTGGGTTTATACGATTGCGAAGTGTAATATTCCGTAGCCTGTCCGATCACGATACCGACCAATAGGCCGACAATTACCGAGCAGCTGATCCATTGCCAGTTGTCGAGCCCCAATAGGTAAAGGATTCCAAAGGTGGAAACGGCGATCAGAACGGAGCTTAGGTTGGTGCCGACAGCCAGCGCTTTCAGCAATTGCCGGATCGTGGCATTCTCGTTCGTGCGTACGGCAAATATCCCGATGATGGAAAGGACGATACCCACGGCTGCGATCAGCATCGGTGCGACAACAGCCTTGTACTGCATTTCTATATCTCCGGAAGCGACAAAGGCGGCTGCGCCGAGGGCGGCGGTCGCCAGTATCGATCCGCAATAAGATTCATAGAGGTCGGCACCCATACCGGCTACGTCACCTACGTTATCACCTACGTTGTCGGCGATGGTGGCAGGGTTGCGCGGGTCGTCTTCCGGAATACCGGCTTCCACCTTCCCGACAAGGTCGGCACCTACGTCGGCTGCTTTGGTATAGATACCGCCACCTACACGGGCAAAGAGCGCCTGGGTGGAAGCACCCATTCCGAACGTCAGCATGGTAGTGGTGATAATGGTCAGTTTATGAGTCGGATTCAATGCTTCATCGGGGATAAGAGCATTCAGGAGGATATACCAGAAAGAAATGTCGAGCAGTCCGAGCCCCACAACCACGAGTCCCATTACGGCACCGCTGCGGAAGGCAACCTGTAGTCCCTTATTTAAAGATGAGCGGGCTGCATTGGCTGTACGGGCAGAAGCATAGGTCGCAGTTTTCATCCCCAGGAATCCCGCCAGTCCGGAGAAGAAACCGCCGGTCAGGAAGGCAATGGGAACCCATTCATTCTGCACGCCGAAACCATAAGCCATAATGGAAAACAAGATAACCAATACAAGGAAGACCGAGGCTACGACCTTGTATTGTTGTTTCAGGTACGACATCGCACCTTCACGTACATAAGAAGCGATCTTTGCCATCGTTTCCGTTCCTTCACTCTCTTTCATCATTTGCCGGAAGAAGAACCAGGCAAATACCAGCGCCAGAACCGACGCTACGGGTACAATCCAGAAAATACTAGTTATCATAGTCATTCGATTTAAAGTGATTCAAGACCTTATTTTGTCTCCCGTAAATGTAACGAAAATAAAGAAGTGGAGAAACTTTTTCGTAAATAATAATGTTTCATTCTAAAAAAAACAGCATATTTGTCACATAAAAGAGAGAAAACATACAATGACGCAAGAATCGAACCATAAGACCTATAAACTGGGATTGGCCTTGAGCGGAGGTGGCGCGAAAGGTTTTGCACACCTGGGAGTATTCAAGTTGCTGGAGGAGTGCGGATTGAAGCCGGATGTGATCGTTGGGACGAGCGTCGGATCGTTAATGGGTACCTTGTTTGCCGACGGTTATTCGGCGGATGAGTTGAAAGAACTCTTTACCGGTCGTGAATTCTCCGAATTTGCACAGCTTCAGATCCCCAAATCCGGATTGTTTGACAGCAAACGTTTCCGGTATTTTCTGAAACGCCATTTAAGAGCCAAGACGTTTGAAGAGCTGAAGATTCCTATGATAGTGGTAGCGACCGATCTCGATAACGGCGAAAGCCATGAGTTCAAGAGCGGACCTATCGTGGATGCGGTGACTGCCTCGTGCAGTATTCCGATCATTTTCAGCCCGGTGGTCATCAACGGAGTGCATTATGTGGATGGCGGCCTGTTCCATAACTTCCCGGTATCCATTATCCGCGATATGTGCGAGAGGGTGATCGGGGTGAATGTCAGTCCGCTTGTCCCCCAGAAATACAAGCAAACGATATTTCATATAGCAGAGCGTTCCTATCACTATATGTTCCGGGCGAATACGCTGGAAGACCGCGAAATGTGCGACGTACTGATCGAAGCGGAGGAATTTGGCATGTATAAAACCTTTGATCTGGAGAATGTGGAACAGATTGCACGTATCGGCTATGATGCGGCGATCCGGGCATTCGAACTGGTGATACAAGAGAATAAATATGAAACCCTGGTGAAAGCGATTGTGGCACGAAAGAATAATATACTCTTGCCATAGTTTGGCACGGCACTGGACCGGGTAACTTTTACCGATAATTTTTAAAGTGGATAAAGCGATGAAACAAATGGATAAGATGGTCATTTATCAGGTATTTCCCCGTTGGTTCGGAAATTTGAGATCTTCGTTGGTGAAGAACGGCAGTAAAGATGAGAACGGAGTAGGTAAGTTCTCTGCCTTTTCGTCGACGGCACTGGCTAAGATCAAGGAGTTGGGCACTACGCATATCTGGTATACGGGAGTGATAGAACATGCTACCCAAACAGATTATACCGCTTATCAGATACGTAAGGATCATGCGGACGTGGTGAAAGGAAAAGCCGGTTCTCCTTACGCGATAAAAGATTATTATGATATAGATCCCGACCTGGCGGAAAATGTGCAGAACCGTATGAAAGAGTTCGAAGCGCTGGTGAAACGTACGCATGAGGCGGGTATGAAAGTAATCATTGACTTTGTGCCTAACCATGTGGCACGCGAGTATTATTCGGATGCGCGCATGTCGTATGTGGAAGACCTGGGTCAGCATGATAATACGACGAAAGGATTCGACCGTAATAACAATTTCTATTATATTCCGGGATGCCCGTTACACCTGTCGTTTGCCGATTCGCACGGCGAATATGATTATAGCGAGTTCCCGGCAAAAGTAACCGGAAATGACTGTTTCAGTCCTGCTCCCGGAAAGAACGACTGGTACGAAACGGTCAAACTGAATTACGGAGTGGATTATGTGAACGGACGGACCGGTTATTTCGACCCGATTCCGAATACCTGGACGAAGATGCTGGATATCCTGTTGTATTGGGCGGATAAAGGTGTGGACGGTTTCCGTTGCGATATGGCGGAAATGGTGCCGGTGGAATTTTGGAACTGGGTGATCCCGAAAGTAAAAGAAAAACATAAAGTGTGTTTTATTGCCGAGGTGTATAATCCGGCGGAGTATCGTAACTACATCTTTAACGGTCATTTTGACTATCTGTATGATAAAGTGGGCTTATACGATACGGTGCGTGCGGTTATGTGTAACCAGGCTCCGGCAAGTAATATCTCTTACTGCTGGCAAGGGCTGGAAGGTATCCAGTCGAATATGCTGAATTTCCTGGAAAACCATGACGAACAGCGTGTTGCATCTTATTTCTTTGCAGGCGATGCCCGCCCGGGTATTCCCGGTATGATCGTATCGGCGATGATGAATACGAATCCTGTCATGATCTACAGCGGTCAGGAACTGGGTGAACCGGGCATGGACGAGGAGGGTTTCAGCGGACGCGACGGTCGTACGACGATATTCGATTACTGGAGCGTCGATAGTTTGCGTAAATGGATTAACGACTGGAAGTTCGACGGTGCCGGCTTAACGGCTGAACAGCGTGCCCTGCGCGAAAAGTACGCTAAGATACTGAATGTGGCGAAGACAGAACAGGCGATCACACAGGGGGCTTTCTTCGATTTGATGTATGCCAACTCGAAAAATCCGTATTTTAATACGCACCGGCAGTATGCTTTTATGCGTAAATACCGTAATGAGGTCGTGCTGATTGTCGTTAATTTTGATAAGAATGAACAGACCGTACGAGTGAAAATTCCTATTGAAGCTTTTCAGATATTGGACTTTGACGACAATAAAGCGGCTGTGCAGACCGATTTGCTGACGGGAGATACTTGTATCAGTACGTTGACGACGGCTTGTCCGTACCAGCTGGTTTTACCAGCCTATTCCGGTAGGATACTGCGGTTTACGTATGATAAGTAATTGACAATTGACAATTGATAATTGACAATTAAGAGTAAAGAATTATCTTAGAATAAAAGCTTCTTGTAATTGTTTTATATTTTAATTGTCAATTGTGCATTGTCAATTGTCAATTGTTTTGTACTTTTGCACCACAATTCAAATCTATTTACTTAAGATAAATATTCGGAATAATGAGTGCACAAACTCCTTTCTTGGTGTTTTCGGGAACCAACTCCCGGTATCTTGCAGAGAAAATTTGCAATAGTCTTGGTTGTCCTCTGGGACAGATGAACATTCAACATTTTGCTGACGGAGAATTTTCAGTTTCTTATGAAGAATCTATCCGTGGCCGCGATGTGTTCCTGGTTCAATCGACATTTCCTAATTCGGATAATCTGATGGAATTGCTCCTGATGATTGACGCTGCTAAACGTGCTTCCGCACACTCTGTAATTGCTGTAGTTCCTTATTTTGGTTGGGCCCGTCAGGACAGAAAGGATAAACCCCGTGTATCTATCGGTGCGAAACTGATCGCTGATATGTTGAGTACAGCCGGTATCGACCGTTTGATTACGATGGACTTGCATGCTGACCAGATTCAGGGATTCTTCAATGTTCCTGTCGATCACTTGTATGCTTCTTCTATCTTCCTGGATTATATCAAGGGTGAACTGCCTTTGGATAACTTGTGTATCGCTACTCCTGACGTAGGTGGTACGAAACGTGCCAGCAGCTATTCCAAATATCTGGGATTGCCGATGGTTATCTGTCATAAGTCACGCCTGCGTGCCAATGAAGTTGCAGAAATGCGTATCATCGGTGATGTGGAAGGTTTGGATGTCCTGTTGGTAGACGACATGGTCGATACAGCCGGTACGATTACGAAAGCTGCTAACCTGATGATGGAAAACGGTGCTAAGTCGGTACGTGCGATTGCCAGTCATGCTGTCATGTCTGACCCGGCTTCTACCCGTGTAGATCAGTCTGCATTGACGGAAATGATCTTTACTGATTCTATTCCTTACGCAAAGAAATGCGAGAAGGTGAAAGTTTTGTCTGTTGCCGATATGTTTGCCGAAGCGATCCGTCGTGTTTGCAGTGGCGAATCTATCAGTTCTTTATATGCTATTTAATTAGCGGGATTAATGATATAAAAAGGCTGCCGTCTGTTGATGGCAGCCTTTTTTATGTTTGATCCTTGGGGTTATCCGATGTAATCTTTCAGGGCGTTTACGTAATTCTCGAAAGCCTGCCGTCCTGCGGCTGTTATCCGGCAGGTCGTACGGGGTTTCTTTCCGACAAAGCTCTTTTCTACTTCTATATAACCGGCTTCGCTCAGTTTGTCTATCTGTACACTTAGGTTCCCCGCCGTAGCCTGTGTCTTTTCTTTCAGATAGACGAATTCAGCCTCCTCGACCGAAAGGAGGATGGACATCACGGCAAGCCGCAATTGTGAATGAAGTAACGGATCTAGTTCTTTAAACATTGCTTTCTGGCTTTATTGTTGACGATATGTCCGGGAATAATCATCATAAACACGAACGACAAACCGAAGTAAAGATACCATAAAGTGGTCGCTTTTTCACCAATCATCAGCATGGTAAGCATATAGATTGCGATAATAAAAGCGATCAGAGGTGTATAAGTCATCCAGCGCTCCTGTATGATAATGCCGGTAATGGAAACGCCGATTCCGCAATAAATCAAAGAGAGCGGCAGCATCAGAATGAAGTCGATATACCGGGCGAAACTAAATTCGATGATACCGATCGTCAGAAAAGTAACGATGAACATCCAGCCCATTACCTGCCATACCTTTGAGATGACTTTGTCGGTGTAAGTCACGACTTTCGGAGGTTTTTGTCTTTGTCTGTAAGACATTATCGGCCATATAACGAACATCAGCATCCATCCCCAACTCCATATAAAGTCGTGTGTAAGACTGATCAGTGCAAATAAAACGATTGATAGGGCCGTTGTGAAATAGCCATATATTAGCATGATATTCCCTTGCCCAATCTCCATGTTCTTTTTACTGGAGTTTATCATTTGAGTGATGAGCGCTAGACTCTCTTTCTCGTTCAATTTTTTGTCTTCCATGATTTTATATGTTTTATTGTTGTTTGTAACAGGTTGATTTTACATTAATGTCATTTGTCGGACAGTCTTCTTCTCGCTCTTCTTTGATCATGTAATGACAAACTATCTCCAATATCAGATTGATGCCCCAGCCGGCAATTACCCATAGAACCCACCAGTAATGTGGGGTTGTGACATAATTTACTACTGCTAAAAAGCTGCATATAACGATATAGCGGAGGATGTTCATCTTCAGCTGTGCTGGAAATGAATTGTTTTTCTTGTTTGAGTTTACTGTTGCTTCCATTGTTGTTCTCTCTTTAATTGTTGTTTGTAAAATGGTTTATATTATAAACTATATATGGATTAAAAAAGTGCAAGGAGCTGCGCATTTCTCACTTACACACCGCAAATATAAAATGGTTTATAATATAAACCAAATAAAACAGAAAAAAAAATAGACTGATCTGGTATAAATTTATTTTTCTATCCTATCTGATTGGATTTATATGACATTCCCACAGACCTTCGTATTTGCCGCTTAATTTGTGTGGGTGATACGAAGGGGGGGAGAGTTCCGGTTTCACATAATAAGGATATTGCATCACGTAAAAGATGAGTATTGTATCCACGTTTTTCACAGCGCTTCATATCCTTTTTAAACTTGTTGGAATAACGAGCGCTGTATTTCATGCTGTTAGATCTTTCCAGAGTTCATCCATATCTGTATAGGCTTTCGATACTCTTCCGGCTTTCACGTCTTCCCATGCTTCATCAAGTCCGCATTTCTTTTCTTTGCGAACCGTGATGCTTCCTCCCATGCTTTTTACCAGTTTACGTATAGCAGATACGTATTTTTCGGGAATGGAGATTTCGAATGTTTTTAAAGTTGTTGTTTCCATAGTTGTTTATATTATAGTCTGATACAAGGATAGGTATAATTATTGACAAAGGTTTATTTTTCCTCGTCGATTATCATACCGCTACCCAGGCAGAGACGGTGGTCTTTGTCGTAGACAACACCGTACTGGCCGGGGGCAATTCCCTGTATTTTGTTCTCGGACTCGATACGATACAAATCTCCGATACGGCGGATACGTCCCGGGGTAAAGTCCGGTGTATGGCGGATTTTGAAGGTGATTTCCTTCTCGTCGGTAAACTCTCCCCACGGGTCTTCGGTGATGAAGTCGAAACCGTGCAGGTTGATTGTTTTGCCGTATTGTGTTTCCGGGTCGTAGCCGTTGGAGACGTAGATGATATTGCGTTTGATATCTTTCTTGATAACGAACCAGGGACCGCCGCTCAATCCGAGACCTTTGCGCTGTCCGATCGTGTGAAACCAGTAACCGTTGTGTTTACCTAAGACTTTACCCGTTTCCAGTTCGACGATCTTGCCGACACGTTTTCCCAGGTAACGTTCGATAAAGTCGTTATAGTTGATTTTGCCGAGGAAACAGATACCCTGGCTGTCCTTACGCATGGCGCTGGGCAACTTCTGTTCGGCGGCGATGGCGCGTACTTCGGATTTCATCAGGTGGCCGATCGGGAACATCAGCTTCCGGATTTGCAGACGGGTGATCTGTCCGAGGAAGTCGGTCTGGTCTTTCACCGGATCTTTGGCGGTAGAAAGCCATACTTTGCCGTCTATCTCGGTCGTTGTGGCATAATGGCCGGTTGCGATCTTATCGAAGTCTTTTCCCCATTTCTCTTCGAAGCAGCCGAACTTGATAAATTTGTTGCACATCATGTCCGGGTTGGGAGTGAGGCCGCGTTTTACCGAGTCGATCGTGTAGCTGACCACCTTGTCCCAGTATTCGTCATGCAGGGATACCACTTCCATGCGGCAACCGTATTTGCGGGCTATGTAAGATGTTATTTCTATGTCTTCTTCGGCAGGGCAGTCGATATATCCGTCTTTATCTTCCATACCGATACGGATATAGAAGATGGTAGGATCGTATCCTGCCTCCTTCAACTGATGGACAACTACAGAGCTGTCCACACCTCCTGATACTAATGCTGCTATTTCCATTCTTTTCTAAGTATATCGGGTACAAAGGTACAAAATATTGGGGTGATATTCCTATGGCTTCGATTTATTCGTTACCTTTGCGGGAGAGCCTTTCGTTGTAATACTTCAGAAAAAATAAAAGAGTTATTATAAATAATATGAGAAATACAATAGTATCGTTTATGACAGCAATGGCATTGACTGCTTGTGCTGGTCCGAAAGAAAATAAAGGACAGGCACCGCAGGAGGATTTTAATTATGTGGTAGACCAGTTCGCCGACCTGCAGATTCTTCGTTATCAGGTTCCCGGATTCGAGTCTCTTTCATTGAAACAAAAACAGTTATTATATCATTTGTCGCAGGCTGCGCTGATGGGGCGTGATATATTCTTTGATCAGAATTGTCGCTATAACCTGCCGATCCGTCGCACGCTGGAGACGATTTATACAACGTATAAGGGCAACCGGGAAGATGCGCAGTTCAAGGCGCTGGAGACTTACCTGAAACGGGTGTGGTTTTCAAGCGGCATCCATCATCATTATGCAGAGGATAAGTTTGTTCCCGGATTTACACCTGAGTTTTTCAAGAGTTGTCTGGAACAGGTAGACGTGGCTAATCTTCCTTTACGTGAAGGGCAGACACTGGAGCAGTTTGTCGCTGAGATATCTCCGGTGATCTTTGATCCGTCCGTATTGGCGAAACGTACCGTGCAGAGCGGTGATCAGGATCTGATTCTGGCATCCGCCAATAATTACTATGGCGGAGGTGTTACCGAGAAAGAGGTGGAAGGCTTTTATTCTGCCATGAAAGCGGGAAAAGATACTATCACCCCGATTTCTTACGGTTTGAACAGTCGTTTGGTGAAAGAGAACGGAAAGATCGTTGAGAAGGTGTGGAAAGTCGGCGGTCTTTATTCGGCAGCCATCGAACAGATAGTCGGCGAGTTGCAGAAAGCCGTGCCTTTTGCCGAGAACGATGCACAGAAGGCGATCATCGAAAAACTGATCGAATACTATCAGACGGGCGATCTGAAGACGTTCGATGCTTATTCCATCCTTTGGGTGGAAGACACGACATCGGATGTGGACTTTGTAAACGGCTTTATCGAAACCTACGGCGATCCGCTGGGAATGAAGGCTAGTTGGGAATCTACCGTGAACTTTATCAACAAGGAAGCGACAAAGCGTACAAAGATTATCAGCGACAACGCACAATGGTTTGAAGACCATTCCCCGGTAGACAAACGTTTCAAAAAAGAAAAGGTGAAAGGTGTAAGTGCCAAGGTGATTACCGTCGCCATGCTGGGAGGCGATTGCTATCCGGCAACTCCGATCGGCATCAATCTGCCGAATGCAGACTGGATACGCCGCGACCACGGTTCGAAATCAGTTACTATCGAGAATATAACGGAAGCCTACGATAAGGCTTCGCAAGGCAACGGTTTTAGCGAAGAGTTCGTTTGGAGTGACGTTGAACGCGAGGCGTTGAAGAAATACGGATTTATCACGGATAATTTACATACGGATTTGCACGAATGTCTGGGGCATGGTTCCGGTAAACTGTTGCCGGATACGGAATCCGGAGCCTTGAAAGCCTACGATTCTACACTCGAAGAAACTCGTGCCGACCTGTTCGGATTGTATTATCTGGGTGATTCGAAATTGGTGGAATTAGGTTTGGTGCCGGATGCAGAAGCTTATAAAGCAGAGTATTATAAGTATATCATGAATGGCCTGATGACACAACTTGTCCGTATCGAAGCCGGTAAGAATGTGGAAGAAGCCCACATGCGTAACCGCCAGTTGATTGCCAAATGGGCCTACGAAAACGGCAAAGCCGATAATGTGATCGAATATAAAAAACGTGACGGCAAAACATACGTCGTTGTAAACGATTACGAAAAACTCCGTACCCTCTTCGGTACATTACTGGCAGAGGTACAGCGCATCAAGAGCGAAGGCGATTTTGCCGCCGGAAAGAAGCTGGTGGAAGATTATGGCGTAAAAGTAGATCAGGCATTACACGACGAGGTACTTGCCCGTTATGCCAAACTAAACCTGGCGCCTTACAAAGGTTTTGTGAACCCGGTTATGAAAGAAGTGAAGAACGATAACGGAGAAGTGACCGATATCGTCCTCGATTATACCGAAGGCTACACGGACCAGATGCTTCGTTACAGTAACGATTATTCATTCCTCCCATCTTACAACGACTAAGTTATGTTGCAGGACCAATTAAGAGAAATAAGAACCCAGCTCCGCATGGCAATGAATGGTATTACATCCACCAGCATGCGCGAGAAAGGGATAAACTATAAACTGAACTTCGGTGTTCCTCTGCCCGAAATAAAGCAGATTGCCGCTATGCACGAACCCGGTTCGGAGCTGGCAGCGGCTCTGTGGAAAGAAGATATCCGTGAGTTCAAGATACTGGCATCCATGTTACAGCCTGCGGATGATTTTCCTTTCGATCAGGCAAAGCAATGGGTGAAAGAAATACCCTATCTGGAAATCGCGGAACAATGCAGCCGTAATCTGTTTTGCAAGTTGCCTTATGTCGATAACCTTCTTTTGGGATTAATCTTCAATGTGGAAGACGAGTATGCCCGTACGGTGGCCTACCTGATTTGGGCGGAACTGTTCAAGGAGGGGAAAACGGTAGTTGCACCGGTAAGAGCCGCATTTATTGTGGAATGTATGCGTTCTATTGCCTGGCCCGACTTCGGCGCTACCTGGAAAGAGAAGCAGGCAGCTGTAAAAGCAATGAAATTTTACGGTCGCCAGTCTGCCGATCATGCCCGGCAAATGTTAAGTGGTTTCGATGAGTTTCCGGAGTTCATGGAGACACCGGAAGGACAGGAAATATATAATGATTTAAAATTTGAATTTGAATATTATAGCTAAGGCTTTGCGTTTAAAATAAATGCGCTAACTTTGTCGGTCGCGTAGAGTCGCAACGAAATGGATGAAAAGAAGTACATAGAGATGAAGCAGTCGTTTACGGAGTATCTGACTGAGAAAAAACTACGAAAGACGGAGGAAAGATATGCTATATTTGAATGCATATGTCGTTTCTCGGGTCATTTCGACATGTACTCACTCCAGGAAAAACTGGAAGAGACGAACTTCCATGTGAGCAAGGCAACGCTTTACAATACGCTGGACGTGCTGGAAGACGGTGGCCTGATCGTGCGGCATCAACTCAACGCCCAATCGGTTCAATACGAACTCCGGGCTTTGGCGGAAACGCATCTTCATCTGATCTGTATGAAGTGCGGGGCGATCCGGGAAATGAAAGACAGTATGCTGAAAAAGGATGTCAACAATCTGAAGATATCCCGTTTCACACCTGAGTTTCATGCGTTGTATATTTATGGGATATGCAGTAAATGCAAGTTCAAGCTTCAGCAGAAGAATGGTAAATAAGAATATTAATAGTCTATTATAAAGATAACATGAAAGTAGATGTTTTATTAGGATTGCAATGGGGTGACGAGGGCAAAGGTAAAGTTGTCGACGTGCTGACTCCGAATTACGATGTAATCACTCGTTTTCAGGGAGGTCCCAATGCAGGACACACATTGGAGTTTAACGGAGAAAAGTATATCCTTCGTTCTATTCCGTCAGGTATTTTCCAGGGTGGAAAAGTGAATGTAATCGGTAATGGCGTCGTTCTCGACCCGTTATTGTTTAAGCAGGAAGCCGAAGCGCTTGCTGCCAGTGGTCACGACCTGACCAAACAACTTTGTATTTCCAAGAAGGCACACCTGATCCTGCCTACCCACCGTATGCTGGATGCTGCTTACGAAGCGGCTAAAGGTTCAGGTAAGATCGGTACGACCGGTAAAGGTATCGGCCCGACATATACAGACAAGATCAGCCGTAACGGTCTCCGAGTAGGTGACTTGCTGCATAACTTCGATGAAAAATATGCTGCTGCCAAAGCACGTCACGAAGCAATCCTGAAATCACTGAACTATTCTTATGATATCAAGGAATTGGAAGCTCAATGGTTTGAAGCTTTGGAATATCTGAAACAATTCAACCTGATCGACAGCGAACATGTGGTAAACAACTACCTGAAAGACGGTAAGTCTGTTTTGGCAGAAGGCGCACAGGGAACTATGCTGGATATCGACTTCGGTTCTTATCCGTTCGTTACTTCTTCGAATACGATCTGTGCCGGTTGTTGTACAGGTTTGGGCGTATCTCCGCGTAATATCGGTGAAGTATACGGTATCTTCAAGGCGTATTGTACACGTGTCGGCAGCGGTCCGTTCCCGACAGAGTTGTTCGATGAAACAGGCGATCAGCTTTGTACGTTAGGGCATGAGTTCGGCTCTGTAACAGGACGTAAACGTCGTTGCGGCTGGATCGACCTGGTAGCTTTGAAATATGCCGTTATGATTAACGGCGTAAGCCAGCTTATCATGATGAAGAGCGACGTGCTCGATAGCTTCGAAACGATCAAGGCTTGTGTGGCTTACAAGATCAACGGCGAAGAAGTAACGGAATTTCCGTTCGAGATCGACGATACGATCGAACCGGTATACGTTGAACTGCCGGGTTGGAAGACTGACATGACAAAGATGCAGAGCGAAGATGAATTCCCTGAAGAATTCAACGCTTACCTTTCCTTCCTGGAAGAAGAGTTGGGTGTTCCCGTTAAAATCGTGTCAGTAGGACCTGACCGTGAACAGACAATTATCCGGTATACGGAAGAATAAACCTCATATACTATTACAAAATGGCAGAAGACCACCTCTCAGCAGGCCTATCTTCTGCCATTTTTGTTTTTGGCAGACTTTTTGTAAGACATTTCTTGTATAACACTTAATTAATTAGAGCATTATGAGCATGTATTGGATTATATTTATTGGTTTTGCCTTGTTAAGCTGGCTGGTATCTTCCCGACTGAAAAACAAGTTTGAGAAGTATTCTAAGATCCCTATGCCTAACGGTATGACCGGAAAGGACGTGGCTGAGAAGATGTTGCATGATAACGGCATTTACGACGTGAAGGTGATTTCTACTCCCGGACATTTGACAGACCATTACAATCCTGCAAATCAAACGGTGAATCTTAGTGAATCGGTATATTACAGTAATAGTATTGCTGCGGCAGCCGTTGCAGCCCATGAATGCGGTCATGCGGTACAGCATGCCACTTCGTATGCTCCGCTGAAGATGCGGTCGGCATTGGTTCCGGTGGTCAGCTTCGCTTCGAATATCATGACGTGGGTGTTGCTGGGCGGTATGTTGCTGATCCATCAGTTCCCGCAGTTGCTGCTGTTCGGTATCATTCTGTTTGCATCGACGACATTGTTCAGCTTTATCACGTTGCCGGTCGAGATCAATGCCAGCCAGCGTGCGTTGGTTTGGTTGAGTAGTGCCGGTATAACGAATGTCAGTACGCATGGAATGGCGGAAGATGCTTTGCGTTCTGCTGCTTATACCTATGTGGTGGCTGCTTTAGGTTCGTTGGCTACATTATTATATTATATAATGATCTTCCTGGGCGGAAGAAGCCGTGACTAAACGGAAATGACTGCGGCAGCGGATAAAACTGGCTGCTGCAGTGAATAGGGACTGGCTGCTGCACCCACTAAAAATAGCTGCCCGAGTCATTTTGAATGGCTCGGGCAGCTATTTTTATTTCTTCTTTTTCTTCTCTTGACTGAATTTTCGTTCGATATAGAGAGACCAAATAAAGGCTACGATTGCCAATATCATAGGAATTGAAAATGCTAAAAGAATGTTAGTCATAATTACTCCTCCTTTAATTTTATGAATCGCAAGCCTAGTCCAAGAAAGACGGCAACTGCGATAATTCCACTTAAATAAATAGTGATGGTATAGTCTCGTTATATTTTGCGTACGTTACAAATGTAGCAAAAAGGAACGTATAAAACAATGAACTTGTTTCGGAATCTACGAATTTGAAACAAAATACCTACCTTTGCCTGCCGAATAATAATTTAATATATAGAAGTCGGTTAGCTCCGACGATAAACAAGAGCAAACGATATATGCAGAAGCCGTCTATACCAAAAGGTACCAGAGATTTTTCGCCTGAAGAAATGGCGAAACGTAATTATATATTCAATACGATTCGTGAAGTATATCATCTGTACGGATTTCAGCAAATAGAAACCCCAGCCATGGAAAACCTGTCGACCCTGATGGGCAAGTATGGTGAAGAAGGTGATAAGCTGCTTTTTAAGATATTAAACTCAGGCGATTGCTTCTCCGGTATTACTGATGAGGAACTGCTGGAACGTAATCCTGTACGTTTCGGTGTGAAAGCCTGCGAGAAAGGTTTGCGTTACGACCTGACCGTGCCTTTTGCCCGTTACGTGGTGCAGCACCGCAATGACATAACATTCCCTTTCAAACGCTATCAAATACAACCCGTATGGCGTGCTGACCGTCCGCAGAAAGGACGTTACCGTGAGTTTTATCAGTGTGATGGAGATGTGGTCGGTTCCGACTCGCTGATCAATGAAGTGGAACTGATCCAGATCATGGATGAGGTATTCCACCGTTTCGGTATCCGCGTTTGCATCAAGATGAACAACCGTAAGATCTTATCCGGTATTGCCGAGATCATCGGTGAAGCAGATAAGATTGTCGATATAACCGTAGCTATCGATAAGCTGGATAAGATCGGCCTGGATAATGTAAACGAAGAACTTCGCTCGAAAGGCCTTACCGAAGATGCCATTGCCCGCCTGCAGCCGATCATCATGCTGGCAGGAACCAACCGCGAGAAACTGGCCGTATTGAAAGAACAGCTGGCAACCTCCGAGATCGCCATGAAGGGTATTGAAGAAATGACCTTCATCCTCGACCGTATCGATCAGCTGCCTATGCGTGCCGAATTGGAACTTGACCTGACATTGGCGCGCGGACTGAACTATTATACCGGAGCCATCTTTGAAGTGAAAGCCCTCGACGTACAGATCGGAAGTATCACCGGTGGCGGACGATATGACAACTTGACCGGCGTATTTGGCATGGACGGTGTGTCGGGTGTCGGTATCTCTTTCGGTGCAGACCGTATCTTCGACGTGCTGAACCAGCTGGATCTCTATCCTGCCGATTCATTAATGACAACGCAGCTGTTGTTTGTCAACTTCGGAGCCACGGAAGAGAGCTACCTGTTGCCGATTATCTCGAAAGTGCGTGCTGCCGGAATCCGTACGGAGTTATTCCCGGAAGCGTCCAAGATGAAGAAACAGATGGGCTATGCCGATACGAAGAAAATCCCGTTTGTCGCCATCGTTGGTGAAACGGAAATGAACGAAGGCAAGATCAACCTGAAGAATATGATCACAGGCGAACAGGTCCCTGTCACTGTGGAAGAGCTGATCGCCCGGTTCTAATAAAAAAGCCGGTGATAAAAGTCTGTAAATGGCACGCAGATGACACAGATTAGGTGGATTGACACAGATAAAGTATTTATTAATAATAACAATCAGTGGTCATCTGCTCAATCCGCGTCATCTGTGTGCCGTTTACAAACTTAGATACCACGTTTATCCTTATTTATCATGAAAGCATATCAATTAATTCTCACATTCGCATTATGTCTTTCGGCCTGTACTATCCAACCGCGTGCATCGTGGGTGACAACGACCGAAAATGATCAATGGGTGGAACGTCCCGACCTGGTATCGGCCTCTGTAGATACCATTCCCGACATCGACGCCGTTGTCCATACCGGAAAGAAACTCCAGAAGATAGACGGCTTCGGTGCCTGTTTCAACGAACTGGGCTGGATCTCTCTGAGTAAACTCGACCCGACAGTCCGTGAAGAAATCCTCGAAGAACTCTTCTTCCCCGAGATAGGGGCAAACTTTACCATCTGCCGTATGCCGGTAGGAGCCAATGACTTCTCCCGCGACTGGTACTCGTACAACGAAACCGACGGTGATTTCGACATGCAATATTTCACCATCGCCAACGACCAGCAGACGTTGATCCCTTTCATCAAAGGTGCGCAAAAATACAATCCCGGTCTGAGTATCTGGGCTTCCCCCTGGTGTCCTCCATCCTGGATGAAACACAATAAGCATTACGCCTCCGCCTATACCGGCGAAGCCTATAACGAGAAATACCGCAACGGCCTGCCTGCCGATAAAGTCGGTTACGAAGGCACGGACATGTTTATCCAGGATTCGCTTTACTTGCAAGCGTACGCCCTTTATTTCTCCAAATTCATCGAAGCCTACCGCGAACAAGGCATCGACATCTTTGCCGTCATGCCGCAGAACGAATTTAACTCGGCACAGATATTTCCCAGCTGTTGCTGGACGGCTGCCTCGCTGGCTAACTTTGTCGGCAACTACCTCGGTCCGGCTATGAAGGAGCTGGATGTCAAAGTCATGTTCGGAACCATGGAGCGTGGCAACGAAGCCCTGGTCGATACTATCCTGACTGATCCGGCAAGCGGAAAATATATCAGCGGTGTCGGTTTCCAATGGGCAGGGAAAGGAGCCATCAAAGGAATCCACGAACGCTATCCGGCTATGAAACTCTACCAGACGGAGCAGGAATGCGGCGACGGTAAGAACGACTGGAGCGGTGCCGTCTATTCCTGGAACCTGATGCGTCATTACCTGGATAACGGAGCCTCGGCATATATGTACTGGAATATCTCGCTCGACAAAGGCGGCATCAGCCGTTGGGGATGGGCGCAAAATTCGTTGGTCGTTGTCGATCCCGATACGAAAACCTTCCGTTATACCCCCGAATATTATGTCATGAAACATCTGAGCCATTACGTTCAGCCTGGTGCCCGGAAGCTCGAAACCACCGGCCGGTACAGCAATCTGATGGCTTTTGTCAATCCCGATAAAAGTATAGTTGTCGCTTTGGCAAACGAGGGGAATGAAGACCGCCAGGTATCTGTCGAAATCGACGGTCGTGTCTACCAACCCGTACTGTCTGCGCATTCCTTTGCCACGCTGCAGATAGACTAAATATTACTAGCTTTAGGTTAAAAGGTGGCTGCTTATGAACTACCATACTGTTACTTTTGTTCTAGTCGGGAAGCATGGAGGGCGGAATGTATAGTCATCCTGTCAGTCATGTCGGTGTATCTACCGGTCTGTTTATGCAAAATTGTCAGTCTTTTTCCTGTCAGTAAATTTGGCACAGATTTCGCATAGGAGTAAACGTGAATTAGAAATTCATAGTAAAACATAATATTATTAACATTAAAAATATATCAAAGATGAACATTAGACCATTAGCAGACAGAGTGCTTATCAAGCCGGCTGCAGCAGAAGAAAAGACACTTGGCGGAATCATTATCCCTGATTCAGCAAAAGAAAAACCTTTAAAAGGTGAAGTTGTTGCCGTAGGTAACGGAACAAAGGATGAAGAAATGGTTGTGAAGAGTGGCGATACTGTACTGTACGGAAAGTATGCAGGAACAGAGATCGAACTGGACGGTGAAAAGTATTTGATCATGCGTCAGTCTGATATCTTAGCTATTATCTAATTCATTAACGGACAATAAAAAAATAATATAATCATGGCAAAAGAAATTAAGTACGATATGGATGCCCGCGACCTTTTGAAGAAAGGTGTGGACGAACTGGCAAATGCAGTAAAAGTAACATTAGGCCCGAAAGGCCGTAACGTGATCATCGAAAAGAAATTCGGTGCTCCTCACATTACAAAAGACGGTGTAACGGTTGCAAAAGAAGTTGAATTGGCTTGCCCGTTCGAAAACATGGGTGCACAGTTGGTTAAAGAAGTGGCTTCCAAGACTAACGACAATGCAGGTGACGGTACTACTACTGCTACTGTATTGGCACAATCCATCATCGGTGTTGGTCTGAAGAACGTTACAGCAGGTGCTAACCCAATGGACTTGAAACGCGGTATCGACAAAGCCGTTGCCAAAGTGGTTGAAAAGATCGCCGACCAGGCTGAAGAAGTAGGCGACCAGTTCGAAAAGATCGAACACGTTGCTAAAATCTCTGCCAACGGTGACGAAACTATCGGTAAGCTGATTGCAGAAGCTATGCAAAAAGTGAAGAAAGAAGGCGTTATCACAGTGGAAGAAGCTAAAGGTACTGAAACTACAGTAGACGTAGTGGAAGGTATGCAGTTCGACCGTGGTTACATCTCTCCGTACTTCGTAACAAATACAGAAAAGATGGAATGCGAGATGGAAAATCCGTATATCCTGATCTACGACAAGAAGATCTCTGTATTGAAAGACCTGCTTCCTATTCTTGAACCGGCTGTTCAGAGCGGACGTCCTCTGTTGATCATCGCTGAAGATATCGACAGTGAAGCATTGGCTACATTGGTAGTGAACCGTCTGCGTGGTTCTCTGAAGATCTGTGCAGTGAAGGCTCCGGGCTTCGGCGACCGTCGTAAAGCCATGTTGGAAGATATTGCTGTCCTGACAGGCGGTGTTGTTATCTCCGAAGAAAAAGGTTTGAAGCTGGAAGGTGCTACAATGGATATGTTGGGTACTGCCGAAAAGATCACTGTAGACAAAGATACTACTATCATTGTTAACGGTGCAGGCGACAAAGCTGCTATCCAGGCTCGTATCGGTCAGATCAAGACTCAGATCGAAAACACTACTTCCGATTATGATAAAGAAAAACTGCAGGAACGTCTGGCTAAGATGGCAGGTGGTGTAGCTGTTCTTTACGTAGGTGCTCCTTCTGAAGTGGAAATGAAAGAAAAGAAAGACCGTGTTGACGATGCTTTGCATGCAACCCGCGCTGCTATCGAAGAAGGTACAGTTCCTGGTGGTGGTGTAGCTTACATCCGTGCTATCGAAGCATTGGAAGGAATGAAGGGCGAAAACGAAGACGAAACAACAGGTATCGAAATCGTTAAACGTGCTATCGAAGAACCGTTGCGTCAGATCGTTGCCAATGCTGGTAAAGAAGGTGCCGTTATCGTTCAGAAAGTAAAAGAAGGTAAAGGTGACTTCGGTTACAATGCTCGTACAGACAAATATGAAAACCTGTGCGCAGTAGGTGTAATCGACCCGGCTAAGGTTACTCGTGTTGCTTTGGAAAATGCAGCTTCTATCGCTGGTATGTTCCTGACAACAGAATGTGTAATTGCTGAAAAGAAAGAAGAAGGTCCTGCTATGCCTCCGATGAACCCGGGTATGGGTGGCGGAATGGGCGGCATGATGTAATCTCGTCCCATAAGATAAATTATAAACGGCTGCTTCCGAAAAAGGAAGTGGCCGTTTTTTTATTATATTTGTTGCGGTTTACATATATAATAATGTATAGTGATAAAGATTAAAGAAGGATTCAAAGGAGAACGATTCGTCTCTTTGCCGGACGAGTTGCTTGAAACGTATAGTCGAGAACCGCTTATAGGTAATTTGTATGTCCGTAAGATCGGTTTCTTCCCGAAAGTCAAGTACCATTACGTACAAAAGGATAAGGGATGCAACTATGCCATGCTTATCTACTGTACGGAAGGGGAGGGCTGGTATACGGTTCATGGAAAGACGTATCCCGTCAGGCAGAACCAATACATTATTATTCCCCCGAATGTTCCTTATTCTTTTGGTGCTTCGGAGACTGATCCGTGGACTATTTATTGGGTTCACTTTATGGGAGAACTGAGTGACCAGTTTCTGCCGTCCACTCCTATACCCGGATCGATCCTTCCGGGGGAATATTCACGTCTTCAGGATCGGATACAATTGTTCGAGGAGATATATGCCTGTTTCTCGATGGGGTATATAAAGGAATATATGGTTTATTCTTCCATGTGTCTTTATATGTTCCTTACCTCTTTTTTATATCTGGAACAGTATCGTTATATAAATTTGCCTAACCATAAGGAGTATTCTTTTGCTTCGCGGGTGATCCATTATATGAATGAGCATGTCGAGCGAAACCTTACGTTGGATCAGTTGGCGGCCTATTTCAAGTATTCCCCGTCTCATTTCTCTATGCTGTTTCAAAAAGAAACAGGTGTGGCACCGATCAGTTATTTTATCCGGCTGAAGATCCAGAAGGCTTGCCAGTATATTGTACTGACTGGCTTGAAACTGAATGAGATATCTACTAAGCTTGGTTTTGAAGAGCCCGCTTACTTTTCGCGTACTTTCACGAAAGTGATGGGCCTCTCGCCTTCCGAATACCGGAAACGGGAGTCGGAGCACGGGATAGTTTGATAGGAATGATGAAGGTTGTACGTGAAAACCTGTCATTTGTCCTTTTTAAGCTTGGAATAGGATAAGAAAGCAAGGTTAAAGGGAAAAAAAGATATCAAAAAAATAGTCTAACTAAAAAAGATATGTATCTTTGTGCTATGTTTTTGGTGCGAAGTATGCACCGACGGGATTAAATGATATCCGTTGTCGAGCTTTATTTTTATTATAAGATAGATTTATTAGAACTTTATATTTTATTACTAATTAAATTATTTGATTATGAACAAAAAGTTTTCTACTCTTTTTGTCGGCGCCCTGCTGACAACTAGTCTTGGAGCTTTCGCGCAAGGTACAACTGCCGTACATACCAATGTAAATGAAATTGGTCACGGTATTGAACTGCGCCCAACTGCAACTGCCAGCGCTGAAACAGGTGATGGTGTTAACCGTTTTGATACAAACAAATTGTATCAGTTGACAGACGCAGATGCAGATGGAAAAGTATTGATCCAGACTCGTAATTACACTACCGGAGAATTGAATTTGAAGTTGGTTGCTGTGGAAGATGCTCCTATCAATGCTTCTTTATGGTCTATAAAGGTAAAAGGTGACCTCACTAGCGGTTACAGCTATACTTTTGTAAACAAAGAAACAAACCTTGAACTGGTTTATGCACATGTTAATGCAGCTGTATTTGATGGTGATGCTCCGAAAAAAACATCTGACACAGATGAAGCAACAAGTATTCTTGAAGGTTGTCTGACAGATTGGAGTTGGTATACAACAGATGTGCAGACTGACAATTTCAAGTTGGCTCCTGTTTATTCTTATTTTAACAATCAGGATTCTGTTGTTGTATTGCAGAAAAACCAGGATGATGAAATTGTCGCAGTTAAATATTCTAAGAAAGTTGCCGGTGACCGTGTAGTATCTATCACTGATGCTGTAACGTTGAAACCTGTATTAGCTGGTGGTATCGTTTTGAAAGCGGCTGATCTGAACAATGTAGTTGATTTCCAGTATGGTGGAAAATTCACTATTGCTTCTGCTGTTGCTCCTAAAACAGTTAGCCCGTTCTTAGCGAATGCATTTACTGCAAAAGATTATAATGACACGGATTTCCCGAGTGTTAATACTGCAGTAGGTGTTGAAGCTAATAGAAAGAAATTAGGTCTTTCTGATGATCCGGCTGTAGGGTTATATGCTGATCATTTTGTTTATCTGACAACTGGTACGAATAAAGTACTGAGCGTTGGTACAGAATTCTTCTCTAGCAGTAGTAAAGAGTTGCCAATGGTTTTATTGGAAGGTCTTCCTAAAGATGTAGATAAACCTGTCGCTTCTATGAGTGATGCAGCATGGGAAGCTCGTAGCTTGTTCAAATTTACTTATTATCCTTCTCAGGATAGTCTGGTTGTTGAACCGATGAATGCTTTATCAAAGAATCCTACTAGCGATGTATGGCAGAATGCTGATTATGCATTTAACTCTACAAACAATAACGAAAATGCAATACATGTAGACGCTGCGCCTACTGAGGCTGATTTGAACAAGGATACTTATGGCGAAGTTGTTGTTCGTATCGCTTATTTGACAGACGATCAGGCTGTTATTACAGCTAAGAACACAGAGTTGAATGGTTATGATATGCCGGGTTCTCTGCAGACTAAGTTTAATTTCAAAGACAGAACTTTCAAGTATCTGACTCGTACGAAAGTTGATCAGGGCTTGTATTTCATCAAAGATGTAGCAACTGAAAAGTATGTTGTTGACAATTTCGTTGGTAAACTGATGCTGGATGCTGAAACAGCTGTTCAGAATTATAATGATATGCCGGCTACTATGTGGGTTGTTAAGACTACAGGTTGCGGTTTAGTTCCGACAGTTGCTGTTTACAACCGTGAATATGCAGACGAAGTATACGAAGGTCAGCTTTATTCTAATGAAGATGGTAGCGTTTACTTTATCAATCAGAACTTTGATTCTTTCACAGATAAACAACTACTGCATACTGACAACTATAAGTTTAATACTGTTGCAGACGGTGAAGCTACAACTAGCGTTTACCATGGTTACGGACATTTAACTTCTGATGATCTGCTTTATACTAAGTATTATCTGAACTATAACTTGTTCGCTAATCCGAACTTGTATCTGAATGTAACTGCTACTAAGAGCTTTGCTCCGACTGAAGGTCAGGCTACTACTTATGAGTTGACTGAAGCTAAGAATGTATTTGACGTTAATGGTACTGCTATTGATGTTCCTTTCGGTTACGGTGCTCAAATCGGTTTACCGCAGTTGATCAGAACCGGTTATGTATTGAAAGTTAGCGATAAAAACTTGATCGATAACGATAAGGTTTATGTATATCTGGTTGAACCGAAGGGTAAGACTCCTTACTACAAGGCTATGACGAAAGAGGAAGCTGCTGCTGCTACGGATGAAAATCCGAAACTGGCTGTATTCTATCTGAAGGCTGACCAGCGCATGCATAGCGATCTTGACACTCGTGCTTATGTATTGATTGACATTAACAATGGTACAACTTTGGATGTTAATAACGGTTGGATGCAGGCTAACTGCGAAGATGCTCCGGGTGATATGACTTACCTGCGTCTTGACAACATGGCTCAGGAAAGAGCTACAGCATTCTCTATCAATATTGATCCTCGTCCATTATATATGGATCTGGGTGAAATCGGTAAGAACATCAACATCTTCCGTGGAAGAGGTACTGGCGCTGAATATCTGTTCGAAGATACTAACAACCAGAGCAACGCTCCGCAAGTTGTTAAGGGTTTCGGTTACCTGGGTATGACTGCTGAAAAGATCAAACCGATCGGTGAAGGTAAAACAACTGCTTTGTATGCTGATTATGTGGTAAGTTCTACAGACCGTATGCCTCAGTATCTGTTTGTTGTGCGTCCGGATTCAGTGAAAGACGGCAAATGGTGTAACACTCACGGTTACAACCCGAACTGCGAACATGAAATTGATTACAACGGTTACCTGGCAGGTAGCTTCCTGATCAATCTGACTGACTCTATCGAAGGCGGTACTAACATGTTGAACAATCCTGACGTTTACAAATGGCAGTCTTACACTCGCCTTGGATTCGTAGAAGGTGTTCACCAGGTAGATGGCGAAAATGAATATCTGTATATCCTGAAGAACGGTCTGAAGTTGGCTGATCTGAAGAATAAAGACGGTGTTCTTGATCCTCGTGATCTGTACGATGCCAGCAAGTTCGAAAAGAAAGAACTGACAGGCTTACACAAAAACTATGCATTCTCTCTGCGTTACACAGACGACGATCATAAAGATTTCTTACTGGAATCTAACAAGGCAGGTGTATCACACGTAGCATCATTCAAGGGTGCATGGGTGAAAATCCACAACGGAGTTCCTGTATTGGCTGAATACGAAGTTGATAACGGTAACCACCAGGATGATGACGATAAGATGAAAGAACTTATCAACCAGGCTCAGATCTTCAACCTGGAAGATACTGAAGATTTCGCAACATCTAACGAAGGTGTTTCTACATCAACAGTTAGCGTAATCGCTGGTGAAGGTGTTATCACTATCACAAATGCTGCTGGTAAGAAAGTTTCTGTAAGCAACATCCTTGGTCAGACAGTAGCTACTCAGACTATTTCTTCTGACAACGTAACAATCTCTGCTCCTGCAGGTATCGTGGTTGTTTCTGTTGACGGTGAAGAAGCTGTAAAAGCTATCGTTAAATAAGTAGGACAATTCCTGGTAAACCGTTAGGTTGACAGGTTACATACAACAAAGCCCCGCTGGTTATCCGGCGGGGCTTTTTGCGTATCAGAGGACAGAATCGGAATATTGTACAACTCAATCGGAATAATATGACTTGCCGGAATTGCAGAAGATTGCTTCTTCCAAACGGACGGAGGTTGTAGTACAGAGCCAGTGTACGAAATAGCAAGTCCTCTGTACGCCTTTAGAGTCTTTCCGTTTCCCGGCTTCTGAACTATTGAAAGGAGGCTCTCTGACTCTTGAAATGTCCTCGGAACCTAATTATTCGTGGGGAGTTGAATAAATACCGGAGAAATAATCGTGGTATCCTTTCAAATGAAAGGGTATCACGATAAAATATTCTCGAAAAATAATTGCCGGATATTTTGTTTTATAAAAAAAAACACTACCTTTGCACCGCAATCACGAGAGATTGCTTACCTGAAAATGATGAATTGCCCAGGTGGCGGAATTGGTAGACGCGCACGTTTCAGGTGCGTGTGTCGCGAGGCGTGCAGGTTCGAGTCCTGTTCTGGGCACTTCCGAAAGCGGACAACTGATAAAGTTGCCCGCTTTTTTTATGTCCGTATTTTTTTATATATTTGAGCCAAAATGGAGAGGATGCAGCAATATACGGAAGATGAAATAGTAGAACAACTGCGGGATCCGGCTCGGCAAAGGGATGCTTTTGCCAGTGTCGTGAGCCTTTACGGGGAAAAGTTGTATTGGCAGATACGAAAGATGGTATTGAGCCATGACGATGCAAACGATCTTTTGCAGAATACTTTTCTGAAAGCCTGGACGAATATCGACTATTTCCGGGGTGAAGCGAAGTTATCTACCTGGCTGTATAAAATTGCCATCAACGAGTGTCTTACCTTTCTGAACCGTCAGCGGAATATAAATAATGTATCGATTGACGATACTGATGTCTTTTTGCTGGAACGTCTGAAAGGGGACGAGTATTTTGACGGTGATGAAGCCCAGTTGAAGTTGCAGAAAGCAATTCTCACCTTGCCGGAGAAACAACGTTTGGTGTTTACCATGAAATACTTTGACGAGATGAAGTATGAAGATATGTCGGATGTTCTTGGAACCTCTGTCGGAGCCTTGAAGGCTTCTTATCATCATGCAGTCAAAAAAGTCGAGGAGTTTTTAACTAAAGACATTTAAACCTTTTGGCTCGAAGCTCGTCAAAGGTGTATTAAAACGGAAGAGTATGGAAAAAGAACAAAACAATCTGGATCGTTTTAAAGGAAAGAATCCTTTTAGTGTGCCTGATGGGTACATGAAGGATCTCACGGCTAATATTATGAGCCAGCTGCCGGAGAAGCCGCATGTGGAGGCAAAGAAAGTCTCTATGACGGACCGTGTCCGTCCGTGGTTGTATATGGCTGCAGTATTTGCCGGGCTGGGATTGTTCTTTAAAGCAATAGTCGGTTTCGACGGTGAAAAGAGCCAGTCTGATACGCTGTTGGTGCAGTCGACAGATGCATCGGAAACTAAAGCTGCTATATTGGAAGCGGAAAATGAAGAATATCTGGAATATCTGGAAGCCCAGTATACAGATTATCTTTTAGCAGAAGAATTGGGCAATTACGAATAAATTGACGAAAAAAAGAAGTTATTAGCATATTTTTGTAATAATAATTGTATGAGCAAAATATTTTTTATTACATTTGTGGCGATTTCAGTTTTATTCTCTTCGAGAGTGTTGGCACAGGGAGATAAACAACATCGACATTTTGACAAAGAGGCCTTTCAGGCAAAAAGAAATGCCTTTATTACAGCTGAAGTAGGTTTGACACCGGAAGAAGCTGAAGCTTTCATTCCTTTATGTAATGAATTGCAAGAAAAGATGTTTGAGGTTGGTCGTGAATGCCGTAAACTGTCAAAGGAACTAAAGCACATGAAATCTCCGACAGAAAACGATTATTCAAAAGTAAATGATGAATGTATCGGAGTGAAAATGAAGGAGGCTGCTTTAGAGAAAGAATATTACGAAAAATTTAAAAAGATACTATCGCCTGAGAAACTTTATAAATACCGGCGTGCTGAATACAAATTTGCACGGAATTTTATGAAAGGTCCGGACGATAAGAAAGAAGAAAACAAGAAAAAATAAAATATTATCATTATTTGTGTTTTTTGTTTAGATTTAGTTTTGGCGTTTAAGTTAAGGGAGGGGTGGCGACGTGATGTCGGTTCCCCTTTTGTTTTTTATAGGCCTTTCAATTTGGCTTCATTCCATATCTTATCCATTTCTTCCAAAGACATTTCTTTCAGTGAACGGCCTTCTTTAATGGTATGATCTTCCAGGTAATTGAAACGGCGGATAAATTTTTGGTTCGTACGTTCAAGTGCATTGTCCGGATTGATCTTGTAGAGACGGGCGGCATTGATCAGGCTGAAGAACAGGTCTCCGAATTCGCCTTCCATCTTGTCTGCATCCATTTTGTCGATCTCCTCTTTCAGTTCGGTAAACTCCTCATGTACTTTATCCCATACCTGGTCACGTTGTTCCCAGTCGAAACCGACATTGCGGGCTTTATCCTGGATACGGTGGGCTTTGACGACAGAGGGGAGAGAAGAAGGAACACCTTCCAGAACGGTTTTGTTTCCGCCTTTTTCTTTTAATTTTATCTGTTCCCAGCTCTGCTCTACTTTCTGGGCAGTGTCGGCAGAAGCGTCGCCGAATACGTGCGGGTGGCGGAAAATCAGTTTCTGGCAAAGACTGTCGCATACATCTTTGATGTCGAAAGCTTCTTTCTCTTCACCGATCTTTGCATAGAAAACGATATGAAGAAGCAGGTCTCCCAATTCTTTCTTGATGTTGTAATTGTCATTCTTCATGATTGCGTCGCACAATTCGTAGGTTTCCTCGATTGTGTTGGTACGCAGGCTCTCGTTTGTCTGTTTTCTGTCCCAGGGACATTTCACCCGGAGTTCATCCAGGATGTCGAGCAGTTGCCCGAAAGCTTCCATTTTTTCTTCTCTTGTTGCCATTGTAATAATATGCCAAAATGTTAATGCCAATGTGTTAATATGCCAATGTGCCAATTAAATACTCCTGTACTATGGACAGGGGTTCTTTATTGGCACATTGGCATATTGGCAAATTGATTAATTATTTATTTTGCTCTTTGAACGCTTTCAATCCGTTTTCAAGGAATTGTATATATTTTGATACGTCTTCGTTGAATGCATATGACGGACCGAGCGGTTTGCCTTCGTCATTCAGCAGAATGTAGAAAGGTTGTGCATTGGCTCCGAACTTGCTTCTCTGAAGATAACTCCATTTGTCACCGATTGTTTTCAGTTTACGCACTTTGCCGTGTTCTTCGATTTCGATCGGTTGAGGCAGTTTGGTCTTGTCGTCTACCATCAGAGTAATCAGGACGTAATCCTTTTCAAGCAATTGTTTTACTTTCGGATCGGTCCATACGGATGCTTCCATCTTACGGCAGTTAACACAACCGAAGCCGGAGAAGTCGATCATGACTGGTTTATTCACCCGTTTGGCATAAGCCATACCGCTTTCATAATCATCATAAGGGGCATGTACCTCGTCGTTATACAGGCTGAAATCCTGTGTATACAAAGGTGGAGCGAAAGCGCTGATTGATTTCAGAGGTGCACCCCAAAGTCCCGGAACCATGTAAATGGCGAAACCGAACGAGATGATCGCCATGAAAAGACGCGGTACGGATACATACTTAACATCGCTGTCATGGCTGAATTTGATCTTTCCTAGCAAGTAAAGTCCTAACAGGAAGAATATCACGATCCACAGAACGATAAATACTTCGCGGTCTAGCAGACGCCAGCCGTAAGCCAGGTCGGCAACAGAAAGGAACTTCAGTGCCAGTGCCAGCTCCAGGAAGCCTAATACTACTTTTACCGAGTTCAGCCATCCGCCGGATTTAGGCATACTTTGCAGCATATTCGGGAAGATAGCGAACAAACTGAACGGAATGGAAAGTGCCAGGGCAAACCCGAACATTCCGATAGCCGGGCCGACTGCCGTACCCATGGATGCCGCCTGTACCAGCAGTGTACCGATGATCGGACCTGTGCAGGAGAATGATACCAGTACCAGCGTAAACGACATGAAGAAGATACTTAATATACCAGTCGTAGAATCCGCTTTGCTGTCCAGTTTGGTTGTCCAGGAAGCAGGTAATACCATTTCAAATGCTCCGAAGAACGAGATGGCAAATACGACCAGCAGTAGGAAGAATATAATATTGAAGATCGCATTTGTCGACAGGTCATTCAAGGCACTAGCTCCGAAAATACCTGTGATAAGCAATCCCATCACCAGGTAAATCACGATGATGGACATTCCATAGGTGAGTGCATCGCGGATCGCTTTCTTCCGGTCTTTGGTACGTTTCAGGAAGAAACTAACCGTCATCGGGATCATCGGCCATACGCATGGAGTCAGCAAAGCGATCAGTCCGCCCAGGAATCCGGCGAAGAAGATGAATAGCCAGGAAGTATCCGTTGCCGTAACAGTCGTGTCTCCATACGCTTTCAAGTCATCGATAACCGGTGTCCATAGAGCGGCATCGTTTGTCAATGCGTTAGCGATCTTTTCCGGATTGGCGATAACCGTTTCTTCTTTGGCGACCGGATCCGGAGTGGTCAGAGTCTTCCCTTCTTCCGCTACTTGATTGGTGTCCGGCTGTTCTTCGGTCACATCGTCTTTCTCTACGACGGGTGCATCGGCCGGCAATGTCAATTTTGTATTTTTACTGTCAAAAGCAAAGCTGACACGGTCGGGCGGCAGGCAAGTTTCGTCGTTGCAGACCATAAATTCTACTTCACCTTCGATCTTGAACTTTTTAGGATTGAGGATTTTTACCTTTTGGGTAAAAGTTACGGCACCTGGAAACCAGCGGAGATCCATTGCGAACTGTTCGTCATATACAACGGTCGGCTTGATGTTGGATACCGGCTGTCCTATCAATTCTGCCCCTTGAAGTGTCTCGAAGGTGAACGAGGTTGATACAGGTCCTCCTTCCGGCAGATTCATATCGTATAAATGCCAGCCTTTATCGATTGTGGCGGCGAATACGATTTCTTTCTCGGCAGACTGGGAGTCTTCCAGTTTAATTTTCCACTTGACAGGCTGATGGATTTGGGCCTGTACAGCCAGTGTTACGAACACCAGCAATAAGATGCTAAAGAGTTTCTTCATTACAATGTTTATATTTCAGTCTAGTTTATTTAGCTAATGAAACGAAAGCATCCGGAATACGCGTTTCAAAACGCATCTCTTCTCCTGTCTCCGGATGAATAAAATAGAGCCGTCGGGCATGAAGCATCAGCCTTCCGGCGGGATCGGTTTCTGCGCCGTACTTGTAATCGCCGGCAATCGGGTGTCCGATAGATTCCATCTGGACGCGTATCTGGTTCTTACGACCTGTTTCCAGATCAAGCTCCAATAGAGAATAATGTCCGTTACTATGCAAGACGTGGTAACGGGTGATGGCTTCCTTCCCTTCACCTTCTGCTGTTATATACACCTGCATCTTTGCGTTTTCAACCAGGTTGGAGACGATCAGGTCAGAATCTTTTTCCGGACGGCCTTCTACGACGGCCACATACGTACGCTGTGTGATTGCCGAGTTCCAGTTTGATTGTAAAGCCTTTTGCACACGTTGGTTCTTGGCAAACATCATCAGTCCGGATGTGTCACGGTCAAGACGATGCAGTACAAAAATTTTGCTTCGCGGATCATTCTTCTTGACATAATCGCTGAGCAGGTGGTAAGCGGTACGTTCCTTTACACGATCGCTGGAAACAGACAGGAGCCCGTTCTTTTTGTTGACGACGATCAGGTCGTCATCTTCCCACACGATGTGTAATAGAGGATTGCTGAACTCCACCTTTCCTCGTTCGTAACTGATCTCGACTTCGTCTCCCGGCACTAAAGGAGCGTTGAACTGGGAAGTGACTTTCCCGTTTATCAAGATTTGTCCGTGGGCAAGTAAGGCCTTGACGGAACTTTTGCTCTGTTCGCTCAACAATTGGAACAGAAAAGGAAGCAGTGTATTCTCTTCCTTCACCGCAACTTTGCGTCCGCGAGGGGCTTTTTTTTGATTTGTGTCTTTGTAACCTGAGCGTCTTCTCATTTTATTATCATAAATAATTCACAAAGATACTGGCATTTGCGGAATGTTGCAAGCTGTGTTTCATAATCTTGGGGTCTGTTTAAATTTTATTCAATAAACATTGTATTGACTTTTTCCCGTTTGTGCAAACATTCATCTTTTCAAACATAGGTGTTTTGTCGTTAAATCATATATGTTTTGATAACAAAAGACGTATGTTTGGCCTGTTAAATACATAAGTATTTTCTGCAACCGCTCGGCGGCTTTTTTCAAATGGGTAGGCATCGCTTTATTCATGGATAGGTACTCGTTTTCAGGCTCTGTTGTTTGTTGATATTTAGTCTTTAATCGGAGTCACTATATGTATACATGGTACTTAGATGATGATATTCAACAATTAATGGATGACGCCGGAGGCAGTTTCCGGCGTCATCCATTAATTGTTGAATATCAATCTGTATACTCTGCGTTTTAAAAAGTGACGCCCAAAATCGATCGGAATACATAAAGCCGGCTGGCTTCTTAATCGTCGGCGATGCTTTTCTCGCTTGGTTAGTGAGTTGCAGCAGTCAACCCGTTCATTGTTTCAACCAACCGGATAAATTCCCGTTTGTAACCCTGGCGGTCATTTACCAGTCCGCTTTGTGCCAGAGAGATCACCTGATTATATGAACCTGTTCCTTTGTATTCGGAGTTGCGCAGTAACTGGCCGAACATGGCGACAGCCGATGCAAAATAGAAATCGGGGGAAAGCTTGTTGCTGCCGCTTGCTTTCAATTTAGTCTCGATCAACTGGCTGACGTCGCTGTCAGGAGCTTTGTAGCGCAGGCGTATAGCCAGTAACTCCGGTTCTGCAAACTGCATGGTGCGGGGAGCATTGTTCGGCTTTATTTCGTAAAAAGCCGTTACCGTATGTCCGGCACCCATTTCACCGGCATCTTTGGTATCGTCGTTGAAATCCCTGTTATTCAATAAGCGACTTTCGTAACCGACCAGACGATATTCCTGTACCTGATCGGGATTGAAAGCGATCTGTAACTTCACGTCTTTGGCTACGGCATACATTGTACTACCAAACTCATGGACGAGTGTTTTGTTTGCTTCCTGGATATTGTCGATATAAGCATGGTTGCCGTTTCCTTTTTCGGCAAGAACCTGCATCTTACTGTCTTTATAATTTCCCATACCATAACCCAGAACGGTTAGGAATACACCGCTTTTACGTTCTTTTTCGACTAATCGCTCCAATCCTTCGGAAGATGATACTCCCACATTGAAATCGCCATCGGTGCAGAGTATCACGCGGTTGTTTCCTTCCCGGATATAATTCTTCCGTGCAATATCGTAGGCAAGTTGGATACCGGCACCACCGGCAGTCGAACCTCCTGCCGTCAGTTCGTCGAGTGCTTCACGTATTTTTTGCTTATTACTTCCGGAGGTGGATGGTAGTACCACACCTGCTTCTCCGGCATATACCACGATGGCTACGCGATCTTCTTCCCGCAGATTATTGATCAGGAGTTTCAGGGATGACTTAACCAATCCCAGACGGTCCGGCCCATACATAGAACCTGATACGTCTACGAGGAAAACCAGATTGGAAGCCGGCAGATTTTCAGAAGGAATCTCTTTCGCTTTTAACCCGATACGTACCAGGCGATTTTCTTTATTCCAGGGACATGGTCCTACTTCGGCGGTGATATTTACAGGATCTTTTCCTGTTGGTTCCTCGTAATTGTAGGAGAAATAATTGATTAATTCTTCTACGCGGACAGCATCGGCCGGAGGATTTTGCCCTTCATTGATATAACGCCGGATCGTCCCGTAAGAAGCGGCATCGACATCGATCGAGAAAGTAGAAAGCGGTTCGTTATTGACTTTCCTGAATTTGTTTTCTGCCAATTGGTTATACTCGTTCCTGTTTGTTTCCTGATCGTAATCATAGGATGAAGATGTGGTCACCAAAGCTTCGCAACAAACGACTTCTTCTTCTGCAATGATGGGAGCTGCGTCTTCAACGATAGAGAGAACCTCAGCCTGTGCCTTCGCTGTTTTCTGTGTTTGTACCTCAGCCTGTGCCGGATGCGGAACCGGAGGAGGCGTACAGATTAACGGCTTTTTTACAAGAAGAAACAGACCGCCAGCCAGGATAGCTGCCGTAAGTAAGCTGATGATTGTTGTTTTCGTTTTCATGACTGATCCTGTTTAATGATTAATGAATTGCTTTTACCTGATAGATGCCGCGATAAAGGGGAATTCCATAAATGTTTCGGACTTTTTTGAGAAAGATTTTAATTTAAAGTTTACATTTGTAGAAAAAACGAGAACAACTTGCTGTTTTTCAGACGTAACATATCAACCTATTCAGATAGCGAACTGCTGCAATTATATAAGGAAACCGGGAAAAGCGATTATTTCGGTGAACTGTATAATCGCTATATCCCATTGCTATACGGGTTGTGCCTGAAATATTTGCAGGAAGAAGAGAAAGCACAGGATGCTGTCATGCAATTGTTCGAAGACTTGCTGCCAAAGCTTTCGCGTTACGAGATACGGGAGTTCAGAACCTGGATTTACAGTGTGGCAAAGAACCATTGCTTCCAGCTGTTACGAAAAGAAAATCCCGAGATAGCAACCGATTTCGACCGGCAATTTGTGGAATCGTACGATTTATTGCATCTATTAGATAAAGAAGAAACGAGTGACGATGCCCGTACGGCAGCCCTCAAGCACTGTCTGGAGAAGCTGCCCGAACCGCAGCAACGTTGTATCCTGTCTTTTTTTATGGAAGAAATGTCGTACGTCGATATCGTAGAGCAGACCGGGTATCAGCTCAAAAGCGTAAAAAGTTATATTCAGAATGGCAAACGCAATCTGAAAAGTTGTATTGAAAAGAGAATGGCGCAATGAGAAATCTGTTGCAATACATACAAGGTTCACGAAAAGGCAAGGAAGCCCATCGTCTGGAAAAAGAGGCGATGAAAGATCCTTTCCTGGCCGACGCACTGGATGGTTTTCAGACAGTGGAGGGCAACCATGTGGAAAGTATCGAAGCAATGCGCCGCCGTATCTCCCGCCGTACCCGTTCTCAAAGAGATCAGATTGCGAAATGGAGTATTGCTGCCAGCTTGTTGATCTGTCTGGGATTTGGCAGTTATTTTTGGTTTAACAGAGATGCCGCTATGCCGAAAGAGTTACAGTCGATGGTTATACAGGAAAAAGCTGTGACACCGCCACCACCTCCTGAACCGGCGATCGCCCAGGCTGCTGTTACCCCTGAATTACAGGAAGAAACGGAAGCAATGCAAAAACAAGCACCGGTAGCTGCAAAAAAGCCCGAAGCTAGAATGCGGCAGGTAACACCTACGCCGGCCCCTTTGGCTGCTGCTCCTGCGAGAGCTGAAGTCTTGTCTATCGTTGAAGATGATGCCAATGTAGCAGAAATGATCGTGGCGGAAGAAGAAGTAGCGATGGATGCAACTATGGCTCGTGCCTCGATACACCGGCCGGAACCTGTTATAGGCTATAAAGCCTATGAGGAATATTTGCGTAAAGAATTGATTCACCCGCAGGACTCAACCTGTAAAGGGGTGACCGGAACTGTCGTTGTTGCATTCCATATCAATGAAAAAGGCCGTCCGGTCGATCTGGAAGTCAAACGAAGCCTGTGCGCATCAGCAGACAAGGAAGCGCTTCGCCTGATCGAAAAAGGTCCGGACTGGAAGGTGGATACGACCCAGGTTATTGTTCCTGTCCTTTTCGCTCCGTAAAGGATATTTCTATTTTGTTTTCGCTTGTAGCGTCTATTGATGCAATATACGAATTGTCAAAATGTCATTTTGATAATTAATCTCTTTGAGAATGTTGTATAGACGGCTGGTTGCTCAATCTGTTTTGAATAATGCTGTGAAGTTATAGTTGTTGAATGATATTTAGAAAGAAAAAAGGCAGAAAAGGTAGCATGCTGCTTTTTTGTTAGAGATTATCCGGATGGTAAATGAGAAAGGGGATATTTTCCGACTTCTTTCTGCATAAAAATGTTAGGTGGAAAAAGTGTTTTCTGTAAATGCTTCCAGAGAGAATGAGTTCCTTTTTTTTACAATCTATGGTTGTTTTTGAGGTTTCATCTTCAGAAAATCATTTATCTGCCGGACTTCTTTCCATTACCCGGCAGCTAATCCCAACTGTCTCGGACTTTATAACAATTATCTCGGACTTGAGTGTTGGTTTCCCGGCAGGTAATATTTATTAGGACGGACTTTATCTCGAAAAATTACTGTAAACGAACTGATAAATGGCTGGTAGAGATGTTTTGTCAGTTAGGATAGTTATGTGAAAAGCGTATATGCTTTCATTTTATTTTTATTTATTACATATAGATGTTTATATGTTATTGGGGAAGTTCTTGTTGTGATGTCTTATTAGAAGAGAAAATACATTAATTTTATCCGATTGCTTAAAAGTTGAAATAATATATTACTTTTGCTAATAGGGAATAAGTATATAAATATGAATTATATTCAAAGTGATTTTGAAAGGATATATAAGTTGTACTATCCGAAGATGTTTGGATTTGCCAAAAACTATGTTTTGGCAGATGAAGACGCCGAGAATATAGTACAGGATGTTTTTTTGGTGCTTTGGGAAAAAAAAGATGAACTTGAAATTACTTATACATTAACCACCTATTTATTTACCCTTGTTAAGAATAAGTGCCTTAGTTTTCTGCGACACAAACTGATAGAGGAAGAATATAATCTTCAGATGAAGGAAGAGCTAAGTTTCAAACTGTATGCCTTGGAATCGTTGGATTATTCTTATCAATCGGAAACGGAATTGCAGGAAGTCATAAAACGGGCTCTTGATGCCCTGCCGGAGCGTTGCCGGGAAGTCTTTATTAAAAGTCGTATAGAAGGATTGAAGTATAAAGAAATATCGGAAGAATTGGGTATTTCTGTAAATACTGTTGAAAATCATATAGTCACAGCTTTAAAGAAACTACGTATTGAACTAAAAGATTATCTGCCCCTATTATTATTCCTTGTTAAATAATATTTATTTCTGATTGGCTTATAGTGGTCTTTCCTGAGATAAGAGTTTAACTTATATATAAGGAAGAAATATGTTGGATTTATTATCAAAGTATTTGACGGGAAATATCTCGTCTGAAGAAAAGCAAACTCTTTTCCGTCGATTGAAAGAAGATGTCGGTGACAGGAAGGAAGCTGCTGATATGCAAAATTTATCAGCACTTGTTTCTATGGCTAAGGAAGATTGTATGGCTTCCGATATGCAGTATCGTTCATTTGTCAGTTTACGAAGAAAGCGTACGTTCTTTTTAGGTTCCAGGAAGATTGCTAGTTACGCAGCCATAATGATTTTTTCTGTCTTGTCGACTTATTTATTGATGACATATACGGGGAATATGAAGGATGAATTGGTTCGTTATCAGGAATTTTCAACGCCAGCAGGACAGCGGGCGAAAGTTTTGTTAGCTGATGGTACGGAAGTCTGGCTGAATGCTAATTCCAGATTACGTTACCCTGAACATTTCGATTTGAAACAACGGGAAGTCGAACTGAATGGGGAAGCTTTCTTTGAGGTCGAAAAGGATACGGGAAGTCCTTTTATCGTAAAAACGAATAAGATGGATATAAAAGTGACTGGAACAAAATTCAATGTGAGTGCATATGATTCTGAAATGTATTTTGTAACGTCCTTACTTGAAGGAAGCGTTTCTGTATCCTGTGTAAATGATAGGAGTCGTAATTATGCACTACGTCCGCAGCAACAAATAGTTGTGTCCGATCATTCATCGGAAATTTCTTTATTTACTAATACTGATTTTATGTCTTGGAGGGATGGCGTATTCATTTTTGATGATATGCTATTAACTGATATTATAAAGAAATTAGAGCTTTACTATGATGTCTCAATTATTGTGAAGGATACAAAACTCGGTAATTTCCGCTATACGGGGAAATTTCGACAAAGGGATGGGGTAGAAAGTGTTTTGAAAAAGTTGCAAATAGTATATCCGTTCACTTACACCAAAGACGATGATCGTAATCAGATTCTTTTGCAATAAATAATTTCCAGATTTCCATATGGAGGAGTTAACTATATAAATACAGGAAAGTATGTGTAACCTTAAAAATAATATGCCTATGGTTTAAAAATAAGAAATCTTTTTATAAATAAAGAGCTGACAGGTGTTCCACCACCTGTCAGCAATACATCTAACACTCTTAGTCGAAAAAGTATTAAACATTTAATTATACAAAGGTATGGAAAAATATGCTTTGTCAATCTTATTATTTCAAAGAAAACACTTTAAGAAGTTTTTTAATATTATGAGAATTTCAACATTGTTCTTGTTTGTCTGCTTGTTTGCATCTTATGCGTCGAATGTAAATTCGCAGACGGCAAAAGTAAACATCGCAAACGGTCGTATGACAATCGGGACTTTTATCAATCAGGTTGAAAAGGAGACCGACTATCTGTTTGTCTATAATAAGGGAGAAATTGACGTAAATAAAACAGTTTCATTGAATGAAGGCGAAAATGCTGTAGCCGATTGCTTGAACCGTATTTTTAAGAACTCGGGTGTGTCATACGTTTTCGAAGACGATTATATCGTGTTGACAAAACGGGTGAAGATACAGGGAGAGACTGTCGCTCAGCAATCAGGAAAAGTTATCCAGGGAATTATTACAGACGAGGCAGGGACGTTGATAATTGGAGCGAATGTGTTTGTGAAAGGAACAACAATCGGTACGGTGACAGATATCAATGGAAAATTCTCATTGGAAATACCTTCGGAGAATGCATCTTTAGTGATCTCTTACATTGGCTATGTGGAGCAACAAGTTCCGGTGAAAGGAAGGAAAAACTGGACGATTACTCTGAAAGAAGATTTGCAAAGTTTGGAAGAAGTCGTCGTTGTCGGATATGGTACTGTGAAAAAAGGGAATCTGACTACAGCAGTAACTGCTGTTAAAGCAGATGTTTTGACTAATAAACCGTCTCAAACGATTACAGATGCTTTGCAGGGAGCCGTTCCTGGCTTGAGTATCGTACAATCAGGTCGTCCGGGTAGCGCTTCATCCATGCAGTTACGCGGGGCTACATCTTTGAATGAAAGCGGATCTCCTCTTTTATTAGTGGATGGAGTTCCGAGTGAATTTAATTATTTGAATGTAGAAGATATAGAAAGTGTAACTGTTTTGAAAGATGCTGCATCTGCTGCTATTTATGGTTCTCGGGCAGCTCATGGCGTTATTTTGGTAACAACAAAACGTGGGCAACTGGGAAAACCTACTTTTCGCTATAATGGATATGTCGGTGTAAATACTCCGACTGATATGCCGGAAATGGTGGGATCTGCCGAATATGCTAGAATTTATAATGAATCTCAGCGTAATATAGGACGTAGTGATGTCTATTCAGAAGATGATATAAGAAAATTTGCAAGTGGCGAAGATCCGAACCGTTATCCAAATACCAATTGGTTGGATTTGATGTTTCAGAATAGTATTACAACCCGCCATTCGATTGCAGCAACTGGTGGAACAGAAAGTGTAAAATATTATTTGAGTGGAGGTTTTGACCATCAGACAGGTGTGATTCCTGAAGTAGAACATGATGTGTTCAACGTGCGTTCAAATGTGGATGTTCAGGTAACGAACAAGTTTAATATATCTTTTGATATGAGATATATTCTACGTAAGAAAGATGAAGTTATCTCAATGGATAACAATATTATAGATGTATATAAAATGAATCCGACCAACATCGCTTACTATACTGATGGAAGTTATGGATATAATCCGAAAGCAATTATAAATCCGATTGCTTATATACATGAGTTTGGGCATGATTTGTGGGATAAACATGATGCTTCCGGTATTTTTAAGATGAGTTATGAGTTTATTGACGGTTTGAAGTTGACCGGACTAGCCAATGTAAATTATATCTTTGGTAAGACTTCGACGTTTGGGCGTGAAATTTCTTTTACGGATTTTTTCACACAGGAGGTGACTACCAAGGGGATCAATTCAATGAAAGAAGAACGTACTTCTACTGCATATTATAATTTGCAGGCGTTGTTGACTTATCAGAAAACATTTGGAAAACATTCTATTGATGTTTTAGCCGGTTATCAGCAGGAAAATCAGCGTTATGATTGGATCAATGCTTATCGGGATGGTTATCCGACGGATATCGTACATGTTTTGACTGGAGGATCTAAAGATAATTGGAGTAATGATGGGAATGCAGAACATTGGGCAATTGCTTCTTTTATCGGAAGTATGAATTATGATTATGCGGGTAAATATTTATTGTCTTTGAAGGTGCGTTCTGATGGTTCTTCTCGTTTTGCCAGTGGCCATCGTTGGTCAACTTTCCCTTCTGTTTCAGCTGCATGGCGTATTTCAGGGGAAAACTTCATGGGGGTGACCTCTTCATTTCTGGATGATATGAAAATTCGTGCTTCATGGGGTAAAACCGGAGCTTCTTCCGGATTAGGATTGTATCCGAGTTATACAACGATAGCGATGGGAGGAGTCGCATTGAATAACTCTTATGTACAGACTGCCTATTTGAAAACGTTGGGTAATACCGATTTGGGTTGGGAAAAAACGACCATGTTCGATGTGGGAACTGATGCTTATTTTTTGAAAAATCGCTTGGGAGTTACATTCGATTATTATATCAAGAATACGAATGAAATTTTGATCGGTTTACCTGTCCCGATGGAATATGGTTTTGGAAAACCGAATGTGAATATCGGAGAAGTAGAGAATCGTGGTTGGGAAATGGAATTAAGTTGGAACGATAAAGTCGGTGAAGTAAGTTACTCTATCCAAGCCAATCTTTCAAATAATAAGAATAAAGTTTTGGATTTGGCAGGAACAGGTCCTTGGAAAGATGGTTATACGGCTGAAGGACTGCCGATGAAATCTATTTATGGATATGAAGCATTGGGTTTTTTCGAGTCGGAAGAAGATATTGCAAATTCTCCATTCCAAAATGTGAAAAATAAACCGGGAGATATCAAATATAAGAATCAGAATAATGATGACAAGATCGATGGAGATGACCGTGTTGTTATAGGTGATCCTAATCCGCATTATTTGTATGGCTTGCGTTTGAATGCTGCTTGGAAAGGCTTTGATATAAGTATGTTGTTTCAAGGTATTGGGAAGAAGGATTATATTATGAGTGGTCCTGGTATCCAGCCGTTAAGCGATGGAGGAGGAGGCCCGGTGTTTGTGCACCAGTTGGATTATTGGAGAGAGGATAATCGAGATGCTGAATATCCGCGTATTTTGACTTCCGATCAAGCTTCTTTCAATTATGAAAAATCGGATTTTTGGAAAATCAATGCAGGGTATTTTCGTATGAAAAATTTGCAAGTGGGATATAATTTCTCTAATGATTTGTTGAAGAATTCAGGCTTTTCTAATTTGCGTCTGTTTTTCTCAGCTTCTAATTTGTTTACGATTGATAATTTTGTTCCGGGCTATGATCCGGAAACATCCAATGCGTATACATATCCTTTGTCAAGAACCTATTCTTTTGGTTTGAATGTTCAATTTTAATAAAGTACAGTCATGAAAAATATAAAATATTATCTGATATTGCTGGGGATGATTGTTTTGACAGGTTGTGATGATTTTTTGACCACGCCTCCTCTTGATCAAATAACGGAAGATGATTGGTGGAAAGATGAAAGCCAGGCAAAAATGATGGTGGATAATTGTTATGTCCATCTGTATAATGATGATGGGGATAATCTTCTTGTTTTCCGGGATGGATTTACAGATAATGCTATTTGGAGCGGGAATGCAGTGATGGCGGACGGTTCCATGACGGCTTATACCGGAAAAGTGAAAAATGAATGGAAATATTCTGAGATCGCTAATTTGAATTATGTATTGGAAGGATTGGAGAAAGCGAAAGAATCCGTAAGTTCGGAACAGTATGATCACATGCGGGCAGAAGTTCGTTTTATTCGTGCTTTCTTGTATTACGATATGTTATTCTACTTTGGTGATATTCCGTTAGTAACGAAAGTTTTGACAATTGATGAATCCAGACAGACCTCTCGTCAGCCACGTGAAGAGGTGTTGAATTTTATTTTGACAGAATTGAATGAAGTCCTGGTTGATATTCAGAAAGATACTTCGTCTGAAACAGGACGTGTCAATGAGAATGTTGTGAAAGCTTTCTTGGCTAGAATTTATTTGCATGAAAAGAACTACGATAAAGTTTTGGAATATACGAAGGCGATTATCGATTCTGGTAATTATGGCTTATACCGCGCATTTGATGGAAATGCGGACAAGAATAGTTATGAAGAATTGTTCCGCCCGCAGGCTGATGGAAACAATAATGAAATTATTTTTGAGAAACAATATTCGGCTCCATTGAAGGTACATGCATTAAATCGTAATTTGTCACCCGCATCTTCTGTATATTTGGGTTGGACTGGTCTACGCCCTCTGCAAAGTCTGGTAGATGAGTATGAATGTTTGGGTGGTCATGCAACAAGTGAGTGTGAAAGATTGGACTGTAAGTATGTGCAAATGAGAGAAGAGGTATCGGCAAATGGTGGATATGGAGAATATGAATATCGGGATCCCCGTTTGAAGTCTACTATTATAACTCCAGGCTGGGAGTGGAAAGCGAATGGGACGGTTAGATCTGTATTTGGTGTAGAAGATCCGAACAGTAAAGATTATATCCAGAAAAATCCTTCTTATACTGGCTTCTTGGTTACGAAATATGTCGATTTGGAAGGTGAAGAGGCCGACCGTACTTTAGGTGGTAAGAATCTGAGCATAATTCGGTATGCAGATGTGTTATTGATGCGTTCTGAAGCTTTGATTGAGAAAAATGAAAATTTGGATGAGGCGGTTGCTTTAATTAATGATGTGCGTGATAGGGCAAGGTTGCCGAAAAATGTACAAGTAACGAATCAGAGTGATTTGCGTGACAAATTGCGCCATGAGCGTCGTGTGGAATTTGCTATGGAAGGATTGCGCTATTATGATATTATCCGTTGGAAAATTTGTGATAAGGTAAGAGGAGGCGATGCCTATGGTTTTGCTAAAATGACAGAATCCGGTAAGCGGGAGAATATCTTCATGGAAACAAGAGTGTGGAAAGATCACATGTATCTGTGGCCTGTGCCTCAAGATGCCCGTGATTTGAATGAAAATTTGACACAAAATCCCAATTGGTAATTTGATTGAATTGAAATAAAAATGTCCCGGAATTCGTTGATAGGATCCGGGATGTTTTTTTAATCATAAAGTAAAAAAATGAGATCGATAGTTATAGTATTATTGTGTCTGCTGACGGGTATTAACAGGGGGAAAGGAAGCGAATCTCGATTTTCAACTGCCGGATTTTATGAGTTGACTAATAGTGGTAGGTGTGTATATAATATGAACGTTGCTTGGCGCTTTCATAAAGGAGATATAGCCAATGGAGGTGCTCTAGAATTGGTGGATTCTACTTGGGCGGTCGTTTCTTTGCCTAATGGAATAGAACTGTTGCCAGAAGAAGCAAGTGGAAATATCAATTATCAGGGAAAGGTTTGGTATCGCAAACATTTTTTGGTTGATGCAGAATGGAGAAATAAAAAAGTAATGATCCATTTTGAAGGGATTATGGGAAAATCTGAAGTTTGGATAAATGGTCAATTGATCAAAAAGCATTATGGAGGATATTTGCCTGTCATTGCAGATTTAAGTTCTTGGTTGAAGTATGGGGCAGAGAATGTGATAGCCGTATGTGCTGATAATAGTGATGACTCGTCTTATCCTCCCGGAAAACCGCAGCGTGCACTTGATTTTTCTTATTTTGGAGGTATATATAGGGATTGTTGGCTTATAACACATGATAAATTGTTTATTACTGATCCGAATTATGAAAAAGAAAAAGGTGGCGGAGGTATCTTTATTTCTTATCCGGAGGTAAATGAAGAAAAAGCGAAAGTGGATATTAGGCTTCATTTGAGAAATGAATATAAACAACTTCGGAAGGGGATGGTTTCTTATGCATTGACGGATAGAGAGGGTACAGTGGTTGCTACCGGAAAGAATGCTTATCGAGTGAGTTCGGGAGAAGCGATCGTGGTTCAGTCGAATTTGCAGGTAAGGAATCCCTCTTTATGGTCTCCCGAATCTCCATCCCTTTATTGGCTCAACGTTTATGTGAAAGATGAAAAGGGGGTGGTGATAGATGGTTATAAGCAACGAATAGGGGTTCGTTGTATCGAAATGAAAGGTGTTGAGGGCTTGTGGCTAAATGGCAAACCTTATCACCGAAAGTTGATTGGCGGAAATCGTCATCAGGATTTTGCCGTGATTGGGAATGCTTTGCCTAATTCGTTACATTGGCGAGATGCTTTTCGGTTGAGAGATGCAGGTATGACAGTGATTCGGGCTGCCCATTATCCGCAAGATCCAGCCTTTATAGATGCTTGTGATGAATTAGGTCTGTTCTATATTGAGGCGACTCCTGGGTGGCAATTTTATAATAAGGATTCTATCTTTGTGGAGCGTGTATATGATGATATTCGGAATATGGTTCGTAGGGATCGAAATCGTCCTTCTTTACTTTTCTGGGAACCGGTACTTAATGAGACAGGTTTTCCTTTGGAATTCGCTTTGCAAGCCAAAAAGTGTGTGGATGAAGAAATGCGTACTCCAAATGCTTATTCTGCTATTGATCCGGGTTCAAAAGGAAGTGAATATTTTCCCGTGGTCTATACTCATCCGCTAAGCATAAGTCCGCAAAAAAGTAGTGTCAGTGTGGATAAGGCTGATCCGTCGAAAGTTTATTTTACACGTGAATTCGGTGATAATGTGGATGACTGGAGTGCCAACAATTCTTCAAGTCGTGTTTGTAGATCTTGGGGAGAAGTGCCGATGCTGGTACAAGCAGAACATTATGCTGCTCCTTATTATTCTTCACGTTTTACTACGATAGAAGCACTTTGTCGTGCGGAGAGTAATCATTTGGGAGGAACTCTTTGGCATTCATTTGATCATCAGCGTGGATGTCATCCGATCGCTTTTTATGGAGGGATAATGGATGCTTACAGGCAACCTAAAACTGCTTATTACATGTTTAAATCCCAACGTCCGAATATAATGAATGACTCTTCTCCCGTTGAAAGTGGGCCAATGGTTTATATAGCCCATCAGATGACTCCTTTTTCTCCGGCTGATGTGACTGTATATTCTAATTGTGAAGAGGTGCGACTGACTGTTTATGAAGGGGGGAAGCAATATGTGTGGAAGAGATCTTCCTCTTCTTTAAAAATGCCGTCACCCATTATTACTTTCAAGAATGTATTTGATTTTATGGATACTAAAGCGCTATCGCGGGCTGGAAAACAAAAAGATGTTTATCTACTGGCAGAGGGATTGATTGACGGAAAGGTTGTGGCTACTTACAAACGTTCTCCTTCGCGTAAGCCTATGAAAATAAGATTGCGGATGGATAATGACGGTGTTCCTCTAATATCGGATGGATCGGATATTGCTGTTGTTGTTGCGGAAATAGTGGATCATAATGGCATAGTGAACAGATTGAACAACTTTGCTGTCCGTTTTTCAATAGAAGGTGAAGGGCTTTTATTGGAGGATGAATCTATTGGAGTCAATCCTGTTCGGGCTAATTGGGGGAGTGCACCTATCTTGTTGCGTACCACAATACGTCCCGGGAAAATACGGATAAAAGCGGAAATCTTTGGTGACGGAGTGAATGCTATCGAGCCCGGAGAGTTGGAAGTTGAATCCGTACAACCCTCAATGAAGTTTATTTATAAACCTTCTGAACTTATATCGATGAAAGTAGCAAGCAAAGATGTGACAAATACTAAGATCCCGGAAGGTTCAGATGTACAGATGATGAAAAAGGAAATATTACGATTGCAGAAAATAATATCTGAAAAAGACCTGGAGGATGTTGAAATCCAACAGGAGAAGTTCGGAGAGAAATAATAAGTAGATAGGGAGACCTCTTGTAAATAGCAAGAAAAATAACAGATGCAGTTCGGAATTAGCATTAATGATTAATTCTGAATGTGAGGAAATATAAAATTTAGCATTTACGGGCTTATCTATATTACTATTATTTTTGTACTTTTGCGTCTGAAAAATGACGGACTTTTTTGTCTGTATTGAACATAGATATAATTTGAATAAAACAATATGGAAATTGCAAGTAAGTACAATCCCGCAGAAGTAGAGGGAAAGTGGTATCAGTATTGGTTGGATAACGGCTTTTTCAAGTCGAAACCGGACGGTCGCGAACCGT